>NZ_JBCGVL010000008.1:0-244507 GCF_047310725.1 Bacteroides sp. 90-K9/2 | reverse complement strand
TTTCCATTCAGCTTCTGTGATTGGAGTGAAAGCTGACGAAGACGGAATATATTACTGGACCATTACTACCAACGGTACTACAGAATGGCTACCGGATGCAGAACACAAATTGAGAGTAACAGGTGTAACTCCTGTCATGGGAGTTGACAGCGACGGTTATTGGACGATTGATACAGGTGAAGGAGCCAAACGCATGAATGGAGCAGATGGCAAACCGGTAAAAGCAACAGGAAAGGACGGAGATTCTTTCTTCAAGTCGGTAGTAGATGACACGGAGAATGACGTTGTTATCATTACTTTGGCAGATGAAAAAAACACTTCGTTCATGCTGCCTAAAACAACTAATTCGGTTATGAAAGTCACTGATATGGGAAGCGTTGAATATTTCACATTTAACCAAACCAAATCATTTGAATTACAACTCACCAACGTCGCAGACTTCATCGTCCATGCACCGGAAGGATGGATAGTAAAAATGAGCTATACCAAACTTTCCATTACCGCCCCTGCTTCCGTATCAGAAAATGAAGCTGTCATTAAAATCCAGTTATTTAATAAACAAGGACTAACAAAAATTCAGCGATTATTCGTTTATGCTTCTGCATATACTTTAAAAGGGTTATCTTTTGAAGACTCTGATTATAAAGGTACAGGCAATTATATAGGCAAAAGCGACTGGTCTTCATTAATTGACAATCCTCAATATGGCGGTCCGTTACTTTATGGACAATCAGGAATGGGTCCTTCAGACTATAATTGGTATGATGAAAACAATACATTACTCCAGCATGAATTCCCAACGAATTGGGGCACTACCTGTTATTGGGGAGGTGGACACGCTATATCCAACTATGTAGATATGGATTTGACTCATGGAGGTTTTCAATACCAGTTGTCGGTTTATTACAAAGATCCAGCAACAGGAAATGGAGGTCATAACGGTTCTAAGAATTTCTGTGTACATTATGGCTATACAGATAACTCCGGTTATGCTTCCGAAAACTTACCCTACATTTACTTTGGAGATGGAGTGGCTCGTGTAGTAGATCATATGTACGTGACAATGACAACTTATCTCGCCAATTGTGTAGCCAATGGCAACGGACTGACTGCACCTGCCGGGGAAGATGACTGGGTAAAACTGGTCGCTATCGGTTATGATGAAGACGGTAACGAAGTTAAAACTAAACCTGAATTTTATCTGGTAGGAAAAGCCGGTAACATTCTGGAATGGAGCAAATGGGATTTATCAGCTCTGGGCAAGGTAGTAAAGATTGATTTCAATGTCACAGGGAGCAATGATAATGGTTACGGTTTTAGCCAACCGGCTTATTTCTGTTATGATGACGTAGCAGTGAGATTCTAATGAAACATATTATACTTCTTTTATTTGTTCTGTTAGCATTAGTATCATGCGTGAAAGAAGAGGAGGACTCTCCTCTTCTTTCCGCTCCTGTCATTACCCTGAAAGAAGAATCCCCCATCTATAAAACAAAAATTGGTCGGGAGATAACCATCGCTCCTGTTTATGAAAATACCGATTCGGAAACGACCTTTAGCTGGACAATAGATGGAAAGAGTATCTGTACCGCTTCCACCCTGACATTTTCAGCCGATGAAGCAGGCAGGTATTTCATTCTGATTTCTGCCACCAATGCCGGAGGGACAACTGAAAAAGAGATACGTATCGATGTCTTTCAACTTGATGTACCGACTATCTCTATTGCGGATGCCGACAAAGGTTTCAAAGTGCTTCAAGGGTCTGAACTAACCATTACACCCATAGTAGATTCTTTTCTGGAAACCAGTTACTCTTGGCAAATAAACGATGAAGATATTTCGAGCGAATTAACCTGTACTCTCCCCACAACCGAACTTGGCGAATATCAGGTTCGTTTTGCTACTCACAATGAAGATGGCGATGACGAAGTAACTTTCAAAGTAGAAGTTTGTTCACCGGATCAAGTAGATTTCAGCTGGACATTCCTGCAAACGGAATATAACATGTCAGTCGGCAGAACTATCCGTATCAGACCGGTTGACGTGAATAATGCACTGGATGCAGTCTATACATGGACTGTGGACAATGAACAAGTGCAATCCGGAGAAAATGATACTTATCTATTTACATCCGAACAGCAGGGAGAACACACGGTAAAGGTAGAAATGAGGAACTCATATATACTCGCTACGCAAACATTAAAAATCAATGTTTGCCCTCCGGCAGGAACATACCAGCGCAAGATTAGCGCCACAAGTTCTGCGTCAATGAACAAAGTATATGAATATTTACCGGCTCCTGGTCAATTCATCAATGAGAACCATACCACAACAACTATGGCAGAAGCCTGTACCTATGCAGAAGAACGAATCAATCAGACGGCTTATGTTTCCCTAGGCGGATTCGGTGGATACATCATCGTTGGATTCGATCATAGCATCGTGAATGATGGAGATTACAACATCGCTATTACAGGAAATGCTTTTGATGGTTCGTCAGAACCGGGAATTGTATGGGTAATGCAGGACGAAAATGGTGATGGGTTACCTAATGACACTTGGTATGAATTGCGCGGATCCGAATATGGGAAAGCCGAAACCTGGCAGGATTATGCCGTCACCTATCATAAACCAACCGGTATTCAGCTTCCCACCCCATGGACAGACAATCATGGTCAAAGTGGGTCTATTGATTATCTGGGCGCTTTTCACCGGCAAGATTATTATTATCCCGCCTGGGTAAAGGAGAAACAATATACTTTGCGAGGTACTCGCCTGAAAGAGCGTAATTACGATCAATCCGGTAATGGTACTTATTGGGTAAATGATAGTTATGAATGGGGATATGCTGATAATTTCAGCGCCATTGATCGTCTGACAGATGATGACAACTATAATGCCGGACCGTCTGACAATCATTTCAAGATATCCCATGCTGTAACTTTCGACGGTAAGGATGCAAACCTGAAGTACGTTGATTTTATCAAAGTACAAGTGGGTGTTAATAGTAAAAGCGGTTGGTTGGGTGAAATATCCACTGAAGTTTTTGGAATAAAGGATTTCAACATGCTCAAATAATTGATAGAATATACATAAGAGATTCTTTTCCCTATTAAATATAGAGATAAAAATTACCAAATGGTAATTTTTATCTCCTCTCATAACCCTACCTTTGTCGCCATTTTCAACAACAAAGGTAGAAAATTATGAAAGATAGTATTGATTTCGGCAGTATGAACATCTCCACGTTGTTCCGTAAGTTACTAATTCCTACAGTACTTGGGATGGTATTCTCGGCTCTGTTCGTTATTACGGACGGTATATTTGTAGGAAAAGGAATTGGCAGTGACGCACTGGCAGCAGTAAATATCACTGCACCGCTTTTTATGATTGCAGCAGGGATTGGACTGATGTTCGGAGTGGGAGCTTCGGTGGTGGCTTCCATTCATTTATCTCAGGGAAAACGCAAAGTGGCAAGTATTAATATCACTCAGGCAATTGCTTTTTCCGCATTGCTCATACTTATCCTGTCTGCTCTGTGTCTTTATTTTATAGAGCCATTAGCCAGATTATTGGGTAGTTCGGACCGGTTATTACCGTTAGCCATAGAATATATGGCATGGTACATCCCTTTTCTCGTATTCTACGAAGTATTAAATATAGGAATGTTCTGCATCCGCCTGGATGGTTCGCCCACCTATGCCATGATGTGTAATGCGGTTGCAGCCATACTCAATATCATACTGGATTATATATTTATCTTCGAATTTGGTTGGGGAATGATGGGAGCAGCTTTTGCCACCAGTCTGGGGACTGTTGTAGGAGGGCTGATGACACTGATTTACCTCCTCCGTTTCTCTCGTACCCTCCATCTATGCCGGATAAAATTAAGTATCAAAAGTCTGTTACTGACTCTTCGCAACATCGGCTATATGATTAAACTGGGAAGTTCTGCTTTTATCAGTGAAGCCTCCATTGCCTGTATGATGTTTCTGGGGAACTACGTTTTCATCCACCATCTCGGTGAAGACGGAGTGGCAGCATTCAGTATTGCCTGTTACTTCTTCCCTATCATCTTCATGGTCTATAATGCCATTGCACAATCCGCACAACCGATTATCAGTTATAACTTCGGAGCCGGACAGCCCGAACGTGTACGAAAGACACTGCATCTCGCCATTCGGACCGCTTTAATCTGCGGTATCAGCTTTTTCATTCTTACCGTACTATGCTGCCAAGACATCGTTTCATTATTTATTGACCGCAGTTACGCTGCATTCGACATAGCAGTAAACGGGCTTCCTTATTTTGGAGCAGGATTCATCTTCTTTGCCGTCAACATGATTGGCATTGGTTATTACCAGAGTGTCGAAAGAGGTCAGCGGGCAACAATTATCACTCTTCTCCGGGGAGTAGTGTTTATGTTGATCGGATTCTTTGCGCTCCCTCCGGTATTAGGTACACCGGGTATCTGGCTAGCCGTACCATTGGCAGAGTTATTAACCACTTTCTATATTTTCGGAATTTATTTGAAAGATCGTTTCATTGTCTACCGACGATAAGTATCTTTGCAATATGAGAACATTCATTGAAAAACTTTGCGATAGATACAAGGTATCAAAAACCGATGTACAGTCTCTACTGAACTGTATGGAAGAGGTACATTTCAAAAAGAGAGATTTAATAGTACGCGAGGGGACAAAAAACTGTAATCTTTATTTTATCAAGACAGGAATATGGCGAGCCTATTATCATAAAGACGGAGTGGACACTACCATCTGGTTTGCTTCAGACGGAGAAGCTGCTTTCTCCGTCTGGGGTTATGTAGATAATGCCTACTCATTAATAAATATTGAGGTCATGTGTGACAGTGTGGCCTATTGTATTTCCCGAACAGCTCTGAATCAGCTATTCGCCTCATCCATCGGACTCGCTAATTTGGGGCTCCGCCTCATGGATCATCAGTTTCTTCAACAGGAGAACTGGCTTATCAGTTCGGGAAGCCCGCGGGCTAAAGAACGCTATCTCAACCTTATCAAAGAGACTCCGGAATTATTGCAATATGTACCTTTAAAACATATTGCGTCTTACTTGTGGATAACTCCGCAGTCGCTAAGTAGGATTCGGGCGAAGATAGCATCTTCTCCGCAATAATACTATGCTTTCGCGGTCTTCACCCCAAAAGCACAATAAGTCAAATAACCCACACAAGCTAAAGTGACAAAAACGCCTCCAATAATACCTACTGTTCCAATCGCAAATCCAATCACTGGAGTAACCACTCCACCTCCGGCAACAGCAGTAATCATCAGCCCTGAAATCTGGTTTGCTTTTTCCGGCCTTGCCTGTAAAGCCATCGAATAAATGATAGAGAATACCGATGAAGCAAAAAAACCGACAGCACCGATACAAATCAGATTTATCATATCATCTTTCACAAAGGCCAGAATAAGCAAAGAGATCATACAGGCAACAATATTCACACGGAAATATTTCATTTCAGCAATACGGGCTAACAAGAAAGCACCCAGCAAAGCACCTACCGTACGGCTTAAGAAATAAACCTGTGGAGCAAACTTCACTTGTTCTGCCGTCCAGTCAAATCGTTCCGCCATCAGTTTGGAGCTGATAAAATTGGTAGCAACATCTACACCGACAATAAAGAAGATACCCAAAAATAACAGCAGAATCGTTTTATCTTTCAAAAGAGAAAAAGTATCACTGATAGAAAGTTGTTGGGTCGCGGCACTAGAATCTTCCCGTTTAACAGGAGTAGCCATCAGCCAAACAGCGGATAATAACGTGATGAACCCTAATATAGGGAAGCAATAATACCATTTGTCGTCTCCAAAGTGCGCTACAGCCAGCAATACAATCTCCGGTCCGACAAGAGAAGATACTGCTTTGATTACCTGTCCTGTCGTCAGACTACTGGTTAATAATCGTTGACCAGTTACTACATTACTCAGTAACGGATTCAGTGAAACTTGCAGAATAGCGTTACCTATACCTAACAACGCATACGCAATCATACAAGTCATGCTATCATAAATAACCAAAGGCAGAAGCATACCTACCACCGTTATTCCCATACTAAGCAAGACCGTATTCTTACGCCCCCATTTGTTCATCTGATTTCCAATAGGAATACCCAAAAACAGGAACCAGATAAAAACTAACGAAGGAACAAATCCGGTCATCGCAGGAGACCAATTGAAAGTACGTTGAACATAATCGGAAGAAATGCCGACTATATCACAGAAGCCCATAACAAAGAACCCGAAAAGAACGGGAAGGGTGGCATATATAGATTTTTGTGTTTTCATGTTTAACCCACTATATTATAAAATGTAAAATCCCCGGTGTCCCGTCAAGCAACATCGACACCGAGGAAAATAAGCTGTTTATTCAGAACAATGAGGCGGATTTTCCACTCCCCATTTCTCATTCGGTTGATTTCCCATTGTGAGTTTCAATGTCCCACCTTTATAGAGTTCATCCCGGTACAACCAACACTGTTCCAATGGCTTGCCATTCAGCGTAGCCGACTGTACATAATATGCGTCCGGTGTATTACCCGTCGTTTCAATTACAAACTTTTTTCCTGTTGCATTCACCGGACTCAGTTTGATTTCAATCTTATCAAACAATGGACTACCCATCTGGAAAGTCGGCCGTTCACAAGAACCACCCTGTACATCGAACAATCCCATTGCTGCCATCACATACCAGGCTCCTAACTGTCCCTGGTCTTCATCCTGACCGTAACCATAACCATGTTCTCCATTTGTTCCATAAAACTCATCACAGATCAAACGCGTCCATTTCTGCGTCAAGTAAGGTTTACCGGAGAAATTAAACAACCATGAAATATGAAGACTGGGCTGGTTTCCATGATTATAAGGGCTCTGTAAACCTGAGAAAGCATTTACTACTTTTCCACCACCAAAGATCGACTTACGGGCTTCTGTGAAGATAGAATCCAACCGGTTGTTAAACTCATCTTTTCCGACTTTTTCAATCAAACGAGCCGGATTCTGCGGTACAAAGAAAGTATATTGCATCGCATTTCCTTCCTGAAAACCTCTCCATGATTCCAATGGATTAAAGTCATCAATAAACTCACCATTGGGTACTCTCGGACGAATCATCTTCAGCGAATCATCAAACAACTTTTCCCAACCTGCAGAAAGTTCCATCAAACGCTTATAATCTTCCGTACGCCCCAAAGCTTTGGCCCATTGAGCCACTGCATAAGCACTAAAACTGTATTCCAATGTGTGAGATACGGAGAAGCTCGAACCTTCCGGATGTGTACCGAAATGAACACTGTTCTCATAAGGCACATACCCTCTTTCTACAAACTGTTTCACATCCATCTTACCTGCCCCTTCAATGCGGCCTTCCCAGCCTAATTCATTCTTCAAGGCTGCCTGATAAGCTGTTTCCACATCAAAGTTACGAATTCCACTATTATAAGCACCCGCTAAAGTGATGCTCACCATATTGGTTCCCACTCCGGAAACATACTTGCTGGTAGCAATACCATCCCCTAGCCAACCGGCATCCTTATACACCAGCAACTGACTGTTTACAAAGTCATTATAGTATTCTGGATATGCCAATGCCCAAAGAGAAGTCAGATTCCAATAAGCTCCCCAAACCGCATCCGTATTATAGTGATTATATTCCGGTTTACCATCCTTAGTCAAAGGTATCTGACCGATGGTACCGTCATTTTTAGGATAAGCTCCGTTGACATCGCTGGCAAGCCCTCTACCCAATAATGCATGATACAACCCGGTATAGAATTTGATTTTACTATCTTCCGTACCTCCGGAAACCAAGATACGGCTCAAAGACTCATTCCATTTATCCGTAGTCGCTTTCATAGCCTCATCAAAAGTCAAGTCTTTCGCCTCCGATTCCAAATTCACTTTCGCATTTTCTATGGAAGTATAAGATAAACCTATTTTTACATTGACTATCTCGTCTTTCTTTGTTTTATAATTCAGGCACATGATAGCACCCGGCCCTTTTATTTCATTACGAGCCATCAAAGCACTATCTTGATAGAAAACTTCGACAGATTCCGGCACACGGTCCAATTTAGCATAAAAATACATGGTAACCGAAGCACCCGCCTGATACTTCTTCACATATTCCGGTTCTGTAATTACATACCCTTCGATAGTATTTCCATCTACCTGTTTGATGTACGCATCACGCACAGCTCCACTTTCTCCCTGGCGATTGCCGATATTAAACAATATATGAGCATTCTCCGATTCCGGGAATGTATAACGTTGGAATCCGACACGAGCCGTAGCAGTAAGTTCAGCCTTTACCTGATAATCCTTTAATAACACAGAATAATATCCCGGACGTGCAGTTTCATCTTTCTTATCAAAGCGGGAACGGAAACCTTTATCCGGTTCTTCCAGCTTTCCGGAGTTTGTTTTCACTTCTCCCGTAACAGGCATCAGTGAAATTCCTCCTATCTGAAACTCGTGCAGGCAGGGAAAACCATCAATAGAAGTATGACCGTCCTCATAACCTACAGCCTCCCAACCTTGATTATTTCCGTACGTGCCGTTTGTAGATGCACCCAGCTTAGCTAAACCGAAAGGTTCGGCAGCCGGAGTATAGAAAAACCACCGACTATGAACCGTACCAATATTCGGATTCACATACTCTACCAGATTGGGACGATCAGGTGTTTTGCACCCTACGATACCTGCCAGAATCAACAGGCTACCTATCCATTTCAATTTCATCATTTATTTATTTTTTCTGTTTTAACTTCTCCTTTAATCATCGCCACACGTGCATAATATTCAGGCACACACGAAGCATCCAACAACCATTTCGGCCGGCGTTTTTCATCAGTCCGCCCTGTCCAGTCATGATACATCAATCCGGCCTGATCGCGGGCATGATCCCAAGCATAATCCAACCCTTTTATCATTGTATCCACATATTTTGGATCTCCCGTAGCATTGTACAGATCGTGATATCCTCTGAACAAGACCAAATTAAACCAAGGCAAATCGGCAATATAGGGAATACCTTCTTCCGTGTATTTAAAGAACACTTTGTAACTTCCCTCTGCTAAAAATTTAGCATTATCCAGATACGCCTGTTCACCTGTATAATTATATAAAGCTACAGCTGCTTGCAGCAAAGTACCTGTATTGTAAGTATACAAATCCGGGCATACAGCCGAAGTCGTCGTAAGCCATGAGTTCCAGACCACTCCCCTTTCAGGATCTTTCAGATATTTATCAATCCAATGATAGAATTTCTTTCCTACCTCCAGATAGTAATTGTCTTTAGTCGCTTCATACAGTTTTAAAGCCAACACCATCGCTTTTCCATTAGAGCAGGCTGGTTTCTGATCCTTCACTCCTTCCAGCCAGGAAACAGCCCCTTCAAAGTTCTCATCCCAACCACTTAAAATAAAGGTCAATACCTGTTTCGCCTTCTCCAGATAATGAGGATTTTTAGTTACCAGATAAGAATCAATGTAATCAATACCTACCAAACCATTATCGTCATAATAACGGTCTACCTTCCCAAATTGAACAGGGTAAGCCTGATAACCGAAAGGAACGCGTGTTGTATCATAATAATGTTCCATCGCCATCACCATCGAATCAACATAAACTGTATATTTCTCCGGTTCGATGGCAGCCATCAATACTGCTGAAGAAAAGACACCACTCATAGGCCACAGGTAAGAAACCTCTTGTGCCTGTCGGGTAGAATCATTAAAATAAGTCAGATCAGGACGATGACTACCGGGATAATATTCAGAGAAGAGACCGTATTTGGGAACCCGATAGAGTTCCCAGACACGTTGAAACATTTCTTCCGCCTTATCTTTGTTCGGAGTCACTTGGGGCTCTCCTGCACAAGAGAATAGCATGGATACCGCTGATACAAATAAAACTATATTTCTAATTTTACCATTCATACACTATTCTTCCGTCACAGTTTCTCCTTTATACAAAGCTATAATTCCCAGAGATTCTAGTGCAGCATCCTGCATCAACAACTGTTCAGCCCGTTTCGGGTCTGTTCCGGTCCAATCTTCATAAAACAGTCCGCTTGACAAACGAGCATTCTCGTATGCATAATCCAAGAAGTTGATGAATGTTTTAATATAATTACCTGCATTTTTGTAATAAGGTTCAATATCAATAAATGCACGAATCAATTTGGTTGTAAACCACGGGTCATGATCGGGATAAGCCAGAGCCAGTCCGTTAAGCGGACGTACAAAATAATTATATGCACCATCAGAAGAAGCAATGGCACTATCCAGATAGGTCTGTTCACCCGTTATCTTGTACAAACGGACTCCATTAGAAATCATTACACCAGTATTGTAAGTCCATTTTGTTTTATTAATAGATCCGTCTGCTTGTTTATCATTCCAGTAGCAACCATCTTCCGGATCACGCAGATTATTCAACGTCCAAGCATATAAACGTTTTGCCAAAGCCAAAACATCTGCTTTTTCTTCTTGGGGACATACTGAATAATATTCAAGTAAGAATAGTGTTGCATATCCATTGGCACACGTAGGCTTATTAGAATCACCAACTCCCTGCTGTCCCTTCTGATCCTCATTCCACCAAAGACCTCCTCCAAATGTATCATCTTCACCTTCTTGCAAAAATGCTACGATTCTTTTTGCCTTTGTCAAATAGTCTTGATTATTTAACAAATTAAAAGCCTCTACCAATTCAATCCCTACAATAGAGTTATCATCATAAAAACGCGTTCCACTACCAGTAGTACCATTAGTTTGAGAACCATAACCACCCACAGTTCCATCGGAAGTTGAATAATAAACTTCAAAGCGATCAACCATAGTTTCATAATTCACATCATAACCTAAAGCATGCAAAGCTGCGACTCCTGATACCAGTCCGTCATACGGCCATAAAAAAGAAGCCGAGTTATCACCATCTTTCTTGGGATAATTTTCATTATACAATCCTTCTGTCGCTCCGCTATTGATCCGGTAGCACTGATTAATCAAATCAAACTGCTCTTTAGCGCGTTTATGATAAACGACTTCCTCTCCGGGTTCTGATGGAGTGATCGGTGTAGGCGGAATATATTTCTCTACGTCATCTCCGGCACAGGAGAATAATAGCGCCGGAAGAATAGCTAAAATAGTCTTTATCTTTTTCATAACTTAGTTTTATTAATTAATCGGAGTCACATTAGTAAATGTATGTATCATCAATCCATCCGCATTCGTATCGATAGTAATAGTCGCGTGCGTATAATCCAGACTACCTTTCATTTTCCAAAGGTGTTCCCATTGACTCCATTGGAACTCGTACAAAGCATAGAAAGAAGAGGGTTCTCCACCTACCGGACGTTCGGCACTCACGCCATCACCTCTACCCCAACACATAGTTCCATCATTCACTTGAGCCAAAAAGTAATAACGTTCCTCTATCCAACCAAAAGGAGGATTAGTTTCCGGTTTTGCCGGATCATAAAAACGAATATCGCCCTCTCCTACAAATTTACCATTACCAACATATTGCAGTACAGCTATATCAGCAAATGTCGCTCCCCAGACACAACGGACAGAAGAACCGATTTTTTCTATTGTCATGGCCATTGTATTAAAGTTCACAGTCAGACGAGTTACTTCTTCAGAAGCAGTTACTACCGTTTCTCCATCCCCTTCTCTTAACTTCGAACTATCATCAATATAATAGCTGAATGCTTCACCTGTAATAGCAGACTTGAATGATATATTTCCTGCAGACAATTTTGTATAAATCTGGAAAACTCCCTCTTCTACACAACGGAACGGAATTCCGCCTCGTCCACCATTCTCCGTAGCCGAACCATACAAATACAATTCCGCCGGGATATTGTCAATTCCCTCTCCACGAGTTACTGTGATAGTAGCCACCTTGTCTGTTCTTTTCACCACTCCCCCTTTCGAGGCAGTAACTGTCCATTTAATGTCTCCTGTTTCTTGGGGATAAATACCTGCATTTCTCGCTATTATATTAATAGCCGCATGAGTAATCGACAAACTTGGATTAGCTCCCAAATCACTTTTCATTGTAGCCAGCGGTTTTGAAAAGTCTCCGTCTGCCTTGTCAAACAAAACCTCGTACAATACAATTCCGCCGTCTGTCGCACCACCTCCGGACCACGACAGCACAACAGGCACTGAAGATGACACATCCAACTGGATAGAGGCAGGGGAATTCAATTCTGTAGGGACTGTAAAATCCGCATTCAATTCATAATCTTCCTGACAGGATACCATTGCCAGAAATACTGAACATATTAATAATATCTTTTTCATAATCGTTCCTTTTTGAGTCGTTAAACCAATTACCAATTCGGATTCTGCACCAAATTACCATTCAAGTCACGTTCAGCCTGTGGTATAGGCCACAAATAATGTCTATTTGCATTAAAGGCTCTGTTTTCAACCCGAACGTATCCGTTATCCGTGCCTACCACTTCATTCGTCTTCAATCCGTGACACCATCCGTTCAATACATCATCCGCAATTCTCCAACGGATAATATCCTTATGACGATGCCCCTCCAATGCCAGTTCCGAACGACGTTCATTCCGTACAATCTCAATCAGTTTATCTTTAGAAGCTCCTTCCGGGAATTCCACTGCTGAAGCAAGTGTAAATCCGGCTCTATCACGAATTGGTTTAATAGTTGCATCCCAAGCCGTCTTATCCAGTTCACCTAACTCTGCCAACGCTTCCGCATTCATCAATAGAATATCAGCATAACGAATCAAAATCGGATTCAAACCGGAATAAAGAGTAGCACGATACGTATTATCCCAGTATTTCTTGATATAATAACCGGTAGCCGAACAATCCGAACCTACACCGTATCCATCTTTACCTTCCCCTTTCTCACAGTTGATTTCGACTTCTGTTCCGTCAACCAACGTATATGAGTTTCCGGTATACATCACTGTTGCTTTCAAACGCGGGTCACGATTAGCATACGGATGAGTCTCATCAAACGATGTTCCTGTTTCTTTGATTGTCTTTCCATCCAACATGATATAGCTGTCTACCAATTCCTGCAAAGGAGAAAGCTGGGAATATCCCCCCAATGAAGGTGGCAGGAAAGCATACATCATCTGATGTTCACGACTGGTCGGACGATACTGTGCATCCAGAATTACTTCTGAATTATATTCATTGGCAATTTCAAACAGTCCTGCATAACTGCCAAAGAGCTTAAATCCACCCTCCGTCATAATGGTAGACGTGATATTTTTCACTTGCATCCAGTTACCTTCGAATAGATAGATTTTAGCTTTGATAGCCATTGCTGCCCAACGGGTGATCCGTCCTTTATTATCCGCATCATAAGAAGTCGGCAAATAATTACCGTTAATCACTTCATCCAAATCCGCCAGCATATTAGCAATGACAGTAGCTCTGTCAGTACGTGCGATAGACATACTTTCCTTAATAGAAAGCACTTTCGTTGTATAAGGCACATCTCCGAACTTCGTATACAATTCATAATAATTATAAGCACGGAGTACTTTAGCCTCACCGATATAACGTTTCTTCAAATCCGTGTCCAAATCCGGTACACGATCAATATTCTCCAATAGTTCATTACACATACGGATACCCGTATAACGTCCGTCCCATACCTTTTTCACATAAGAGTCTGCTGTAGAATATGAGCCATTGCCAATGTTTTGTGTAAAATCATTGGGTTGTTTGGTGTATGCATTGTCCGTCATAGCTTCACTGTAAAGCTGTTCGTCCATATTTCCCAAATATGTATAGCAAGTATTCAACGCCTTGACAGCTGCTTCAGGATCTTCTTCCCAATAGGTCAAGTCCGTTTCTCTGTCATACGGTGCCGTATCCAAGTCAACACAAGAGGCACCGCCCACTACCAAAACAGCAGATAAAATCAAATTCTTTATAGTTGTTTTCATCACGGTACAGTTTAAAATTTAACATTAAGTCCAAATGAATATACTCTTGCCACAGGATAAGCACGACCACTGCCGTCTCCGGTATATTCCGGGTCCCATCCGCCTTTCATCTTTGTGAAAGTCAACGGGTTCTGCACGCTGACAAAAATTCTCAAATTCTTGACATAGAGTTTTTTCATCCATTGCTGCGGGAAAGTATATCCGATCTGCGCATTTTTCAGACGCAAATATTTAGCGTCCTGAATCCAGAAATCTGATTTTGCAGCATTATTAGCAGATTCCGCTCCCATTGTCAGACGGGGATAAGTAGCATCCGGATTATTCGGAGTCCAACGATCCTGATGGAAATCCATTACCGGACCTTCATTATTATTATGGAAAGCCTCAACAGATTCACCACGCATCCACTTATTACGTCTTCCCACTCCTTGCCACATCATAGAGAAATCAAATCCTTTATATTCCAGCCCATAAGTAAAGCCGAAAGTATATCTCGGAAAATCATTGCCTACGATAAAACGGTCATCATCCGGTTTAATCACACCATCGCCATTTTTATCCAGATAGCGGATATCTCCCGGTTTCGGTGTAATACCTTCCAAATGGGGTCCTTTCTGACATTCTTCCTCATTCTGGAAAAATCCGTCTGAACGATATGCATAATAAGAATACAAAGGATAACCTTCCTTAATAATGGTCTGCACATCGGAACCACCGATAATCTCCGTGCCGCGCGTATCTATTACTTCATTAAAGCTATCTGAAATATTTCCGGCAAAGTTATGCACAACCGGACCGGTTTTCAGGCGATAATTCACAGACAGCTCCCATCCTCTTGTCTCTACCTTACCAGCATTCTGAATCGGCGCACCATTACCAAACAGTCCGGGAACCGGTAAATTCACCAAAATATCTTTTGTACGGTTATTAAAGCAGTCAAAAGTAATATTCAAATCATTATTCAATAATCCCAATTCAAAACCGATATTAGCCATACGGGTAGTTTCCCACTTCAGGTCGGGATTTGCAGAAGCAAATTCAGCCGTCTGCGCCAGCTTGTCGCCGAAACTGATACCGTTCTTTACAGACACCGTCTGCATATATTGATAAGCACCAATACGGTTATTACCTACCAATCCCCAAGAACCTCTGATTTTCAGAGAAGGAACATACGGTTTCAATACAGACCAAAAATTTTCTTCCGAAATACGCCATCCTGCAGAGAAAGAAGGGAAGACTCCCGAACGGTTTCCTTTAGCAAAATAAGAAGAGTAGTCATTACGGATATTAAATTCCAGCAAATATTTCTCATCATAATTGTAAGTGGCTCTTGCAAAACCGGAATAGATAGCCCAGTCACTTGCCGAGCCAGTATTGCTTACCTTATCACCACTCAAATCACCTACAAAAATGTCGTATTTAGAATCTTCCGTCAAGCGACTGGTAGAGAATTGTTTTTCAGAGAAACCCTCATAAGCATAACCCAGTAATCCACCGATAGAGTGCTTTCCTATCTTCGTATTATAAGTCACCATCAGATTGGTAGTAATATTCTTAGAGCGGTAGAATTGTTCGGTCAACTTGTTTTCCGAATCTCCCGTACCTTCAAAAGCTTTCCGGTTTTCATGCAATTTATTATTCCACACGCGTCCACCAGCACTTCCTATCAGTTTCAATCCTTTATATACTTCCCATTCGGCTTGTATAGTTCCCAACAATTCGTCGTTTACATTCTGGCGATAACCACCTTCTTCCAAACGTTGCAAACCGTTTGAGTTACTTCCGGCAGGATAATTATAACTGCCATCTTCATTTTTAATCGGATAAATCGGCGGCATACGGTTTGCCTGCTCGATAATCCATTCCGTCCAGTAAGCATGTTCTTTAATGTCATTACGGGCAAACTGTGAAGTCAGATTCAACGTAAAATTCTTCGTCACCTTATGGCTTACATTCAAACGGGCATTGTAGCGTTTGTAGCCATAATCCGGTCCCTTGAACATACTGCTCTGATCTAAATATCCCAGAGAAGCCATATAAGACAGCTGGTCATTTCCTCCTGTCATTGAAACGCTGTGTGAGCTTTGAGGAGAATTGCGGTTATACAGTTCTTTCACCCAATTCACGTTCGGACCGCCATTTCGATATTGTGCAATCTGTTCGGGAGTGAATTTTGCCGATCTTCCCGAATTAACAGCCGCTTCATTATATAATTCCGCGTATACCCATGAATCCGCAATTTTAGGCAGTGAGGTAGGTTGCTGAACACCATACATAAAATCATAAGAGATTTCTACCTTACCGGCTTTTCCTTTCTTTGTAGTTACAAGCACTACACCATTGGAAGCGCGTGAACCGTAAATCGCTGTAGAAGAAGCATCTTTCAAAATAGAAACTTGTTCAATATCTGCCGGATTCAAATTAGCCAGCGATCCTTCAATTCCATCAATTATCACCAACGGATCATTATTATTCATCGTATTCAATCCGCGGATGTTTATAGAAGGTACACTACCCGGTGTAGAAGTTCCCTGCTGGATAACCAAACCGGGAGTAGTTCCCTGCATAGCCTCCAAAACGTTGGCAATAGGTTTTCCTTCCAATTCGTCCGTTGAAAGAGAAGAAACAGCTCCTGTCAGATTCACTTTCTTCTGTACGCCGTAGCCCACTACTACCACATCTTTCAACGCAACCACGTCCGACTTCAGCACCACATTAATCAATTTACGACCGTTCACCGGAACTTCCTGTGTTTCATATCCTATTGAGGAAACTACCAATACCACTTTTGAAGTAACATTCAGTGTGAAATTTCCGTCCATATCCGTAGCTGTACCCGTAGATACCCCTTTCACCAGTACGGTAGCCCCAATCACGGGTTCCCCGTCTGCCATTACTTTACCTTTCACTGTGATTGTATTAGATTGCGCATACAGTTGGGAACCAATAGTCACATTCATACAAACAATCAACATAACAGCCAATAATTGCCAACTCGAAAACGCCGTTCTGAAAAGTCGGCGGGCAAATTGCGCGTTCAATAGATTAGATTGTTTCATAATATTTTATATTTGAATTAATAGAAGAGTTATCATGTATTATAAGA
Organism: Bacteroides sp. 90-K9/2; assembly: GCF_047310725.1. Classification (NCBI taxonomy): domain Bacteria; kingdom Pseudomonadati; phylum Bacteroidota; class Bacteroidia; order Bacteroidales; family Bacteroidaceae; genus Bacteroides; species Bacteroides sp. 90-K9/2. Next base: position 227,415 of record NZ_JBCGVL010000008.1, on the reverse strand, counting down.
TATTAAGTTGGGACAAAGCAAAAGAATAAGCTCCCAAAGCGACCGCCCTGCTTGCCCCCAGAGAAGAAACAGCAATACCTATTTTCTTATGACAGGCATACTGCACCTGCCTCTCTGAAAATGGGATTTTCACCATCTTGTCCTTTTCTTCCAAGAATTTATCCCATGATTCTTTTTCAGCCAGATTGAACACTTCCATCTGCAAACAAGGGAAAGAAGCTCCTGCAAAAGTGCCAATCTGTCGATTCATTTCATTCATGATTCCCGGAAGTATGTATTTAGCCGCTCCGGCCACTCCTCCGCCAATCACCACCAGACCGTCTACAATATTCAATGCACGGATAATGGCATCACCCGCCATTTCTCCCAATTCATTGAAACTCCGGACAGCAGCCTGCCGGTCTCCCTCTGCCGTTCCTTCGGCAATATCAAAAATATCTTTGGGAGTCAAAGGAGAAGCATCCTTTCCTGTCAGTTCCTGATATACTCGTCTGACAGCCCTGATGCTAACACTTTCTTCCGCAATCATTTCAGGATATTTCTTGTTCCGCATAATCCAGACGTCGCCACCGCAACCGTTATCTCCGGTCAGTAACCGGTTGTCAATCACCACTCCGGCACCAAATCCCGTACCCAGTGTTATTCCGAGCAGATTTTTATATACCTTACTACTGCCTGCTTCTTTCAGACGCTTATTTACTTCGGGTAAAGTGCCTGCCAAAGCTTCACCATAGGCGAACAAATTACCGTCATTATTAATAAAAACCGGAATACCAAATTGCTCTTTCAAATAAGGTCCGAGTGCCACTCCTCCCCTGAAAGCCGGGAAGTTAGGCAAGTCACCAATAATTCCATGCTCATAGTCAGCAGGCCCGGGGAAAGCAAAACTGATAGCTACCGGAAGTTTAGGCAATCGTTTTTCAACTTCCAGGAAGCCTTCTACAAGAACAGACAAGCAACGTTCTAAGTCGTCGGACGCTGCCGGAAGGCAAATAGGTTCCACTATTTCGCGACAGCCCTGTATGGCTGAAAACACAAAATTAGTGCCTCCCGCATCAAGCGTCATTACGATTCGTTCATCATGTTCATACATAGTTTTCAAGATATTAGATAATTGAATTATTTCATTATTAAAAGCGTACGTAGGCTTTTATCGTTACACATTCTTTTCCTGCCGATTTACCATACGGGGCAATGGTGTACTCTTTCACCGCAGCAGGAATGATAAATGTTTCCGCATAATGCACCACGAAAGGTTCAAAGGCGTGAGTAGGACTCTCAACGACGGCCTCTTCTCCCTCCAGCAAATTCAGCACATTTACACTGTCGTTTGTGTGATGCAGCACCGGTGACGAGAAACGGTGACGGCGGGTTTCGATAAATTCATTCGGATGCAATCCGGTACGTTCCTCCATCCACCCATCTCCGGAAGCCACTTCCTTAAACTGATTGCGAAGATGTTCATTTACATATTCCGTATCCCGATTCCAGTTGATTACGCATTTACCACGTTCCACATTGATTGGGCGTGGTTTTCCATCCAGCCCCAGACGTTGCCAGTCCCATAGTTTGAAAGTAAAGAGGTTCGGAGTCGAACTGATTTCAAGCACCATGCTATTCGCACCGGAACAATGAATCGTTCCTCCCGGAATCAGAAAGTGATCGTGTTTCTTTGTCGGAATCTTGTTGACATACTTTTCTGCGTCGAACACCAATTCACCTTTTTGTGCCTTACGCAAATCAGCGATCATCGCTTCTTTATCAACACCCGTTTTCACTCCCAGATAAACTACGGCATCTTCTTCCGCGTCTACCATGTAGTAGCTTTCATCCTGTGTATAATACATACCGAAACTATCACGGATAAATTGAGTGGTAGGATGCACCTGCAAACTCAAATTACCTCCACCTATCGTATCCAAAAAGTCGAAACGGATGGGGAAGTCTTTTCCAAAACGGGCTTCCACCGGTTCGCCAAGCAACTCTTTACTTTTCAGCAACACCAAATCGACCGAAGGAAGTTCGAAGCGCACTCCGTTCACCTCAAAATAGAGGCTGTTTTCTTCGGGCACACAGTCAAAGCACCAACCAAAATTTTCGCGTTCACGATCCAAATCGCAAACATCTTTCATCCATTGACCACCCCAGGGAGCCGGATCGAAGAAAGGAACTACCCGGAACGGCGTGTTCACCGTTGCCTCTACCCCTTTAAAGAAAGTATCCTTATCAATCATCTTCGGTGTTCCGGCCACATGGGTGTCAATCCAGAATTCTACCCTGTCAAACAATCTTTCCTTATACCTATCACATACTCTCCAATCATTGAAATAGCCTCTCTTGTATTGCAAAGAAACGGCATCTTTCCGATTGTCTATCCCTAAAGCTTTTACCTCATGCCGACGGAAACGTTGTTGAATTTCCCAACGTGCCATATCCGCATATACAATCATCGCATCCTGCGGAGCCACCATGGCAGCTCCCGTACCTATTATTACAATAGTATCCTCCGCTTCACTAATTTGCTTTTGAGCAGCAGCCAATTTATCCGCATCCAAATAATCTTCCAGTTTCAAATTGGTCACATAGCCAAACAACACATCTTCTGTCATGAAGCGTTCCGTCAAAGTTTGGATCTCTTGTTCCGGTTTCATCAAATCACGCACATTCATCACCTTTCCGGAGAATTCTTTTGAAAAAGCATCCAGCACTTCTTCTTCATATACTCCAGTATATAAATCCACTGCCAGCACTTTTCTTGCATCCATTTGATTTTTTAACACAGAAATGATAGCATCCCAACCCTGAACAAGCATCCCCGTCAACTTCGTAGAAGGAAATTTATCATAATTAGCTTTTCTCATATTATAGTTGTTTTTAATTTTATATGTTCATACATACTTTAGATTGTGCAAATATATAGATTTTATTTTTATTTCAAACAAAACTTGGATTATTTTTTGATAAATCTTATATTTGCTGAAAATAAACCAATCCGGATAGATATGAAAATAGACCATAGCAGTGATAAACCTCTTCATATTCAAGCAGAAGAGATACTTAGAAGACTCATAGAATCTGAAGAGTACAAAAACGGAAAGCTATTTCCTAACGAAGTCGAATTGTCTGAACAATTACACATTTCAAGGAACACATTAAGACAAGCTATCAACAAACTCGTGTTTGAGGGACTTCTGGTACGAAAGAAAGGATACGGAACGAAGGTGGTAAAGAAAGGTATCGTAGGCGGAGTAAAGAACTGGCTTAGTTTCTCGCAGGAAATGAAGATGTTAGGTATCGAAATACGTAATTTCGAACTACATATCAGCTTGAAACGTCCGACTGAAGAAATTGGCACATTCTTTAATTTAGGTTCTAATCCTGATGCCCGCTGCGTAGTAATGGAGCGCGTCAGAGGAAAAAAGGAATACCCGTTTGTCTACTTTATCTCTTATTTCAACCCTAACATTCCATTGACTGGAGAAGAAGACTACACACGCCCATTATACGAAATGCTGGAAACTCAATATAATATAGTGGTAAAAACCAGCAAAGAGGAGATTTCAGCCAGACTTGCAGGGGAATTTATCGCAGAAAAGCTGGAAATAAAATCCAGTGATCCTATATTAATAAGGAAAAGATTTGTTTATGATGTGAACGGAATGCCGATTGAATACAACATCGGATACTACCGCGCAGACAGTTTTACTTATACAATAGAGGCGGAAAGATGAAGAGTATGTTCATACATACACAACATAGAAAGACTATTTTAAAGACCGGAACTCTTATCTTCTTTTAAAATAGTCTTTTTGCATTCCATTTCTTTGCATTATGCTTTATCCATCATCTATCATTTATTATTAAACTTACCAATAGAGCGCCCGGCAAGAATCCTGTCCAGACTTTCATCCACAACACCTATCATCTGAAGTTTGGATAATAAATGATAGTAGGAAGTTTTTCCTACTCCTTCTATTCTTAACAGACTTTTCCAACCTCTTCCCGATACGATTTCCAGTAAATCTTTTACCGTTCGAACATCTTGATTATACAAAACATTACCCAACCGGGTATCAGCTACTTTGCAAACAGGTAATTGAAGTATCCACTCTTCCTGCTCAACATTTATATTCTTATTATTGTCTGCCAAAGATAAAAAACGAGCATTGATAGCACGTTTTCGATAAGTAGCCAATATATCTTTCTTCAGTTTCAATCCTTTAAGTATAGAGTTATAAATTTGCAATGTCTTTTGATAGGTAATTCGATGCCGACCAGCCACTTTTTCTACTGATTCTCCTGTAGAAATAGAATAGAAAATATTGCGGGCAACAGGGTGAAGAATCAATGCTGCCAGTTCACGAATGATTATTTCATATAGCGGTTTACAGGTCTTCTGTGTTCTCAATACATATAGTAGATCATCGTATCTGGAAATGATAAAGTCACGTTCCAATTTCTTTTCTTCTACGATTTTAGAAAGGTAATCTGCTTCTAAACCAAGTCTTTTGTGAGCTTCCAGATAAGCATCCAAACTCTCATCATCCAAAAACAACTGATCGTTGATTCGGGAACTCGTAATGTATCCAAGATTTGCCCAATTCTTTAAAATAGCCTCTTGGATGTCGTGTCTTTCGGACATCTGTTTTGTTGTGAGCCAATTTGCCATAAAAAAACGGAACTAGATTAATAATATTAACTAGTTCCGTACCTTTTATTATAAAAAAGTACGGAGCTGTCACAATCCCGCTAACAGGAGGTAGTAACGGCTACCCAACGCACACGGGCAGACAGCCCGTACCCTATGAGAAGTCATAGAAGTACAGGCGTCTTCCCGGCGTGAGTTAAAAAATCCGTTACAATTTCCTGTTAGCCGAGGAAACGCACAATCGCATACCACAAAGGCATACTACGTTCCAATGACAAAGGTACAAATACTTTTCGGAAAACAACAAAAGAAAGCCGCAAATGTTTAGTGAAAATCAAAGACAGAATATTGTATTAAAAAAAGCCGGTTATTGAATCAGTGTCAATAACCGGCTTTCACTATTACCTATCATTCTGTTTTATTTTGTACTTGCCAGCAACAGAGTTGCATTGTTATCATTCAACGCATAAACCGCCTTTTCTACATTACTGTTATAAGTCTTGCTTCTATCATTCCAACGGGCATAGTCCACAGTCACTTCATTGGCACTGTATTCCACATTCATTTTGAAGTAAGGAGTCCAAACTTCCTTTACACTATCCCACTTGGCGGCTTCTTTGCTTATCACACGATTTTCGTTATCGTAAGTATAAGTATAGCGGAGGTGGCGATACAAGTGACCGTCTTCATTACGATAGATGTTCTTAGCGGTTATTACTTCACCAGTCATTTCATTATTGGTTACAAATTCTGTAGGGTTCATTGCACTTGCAGAGAAGTTCATTACACTTGCCATTACTACTGCTACCATCACAACTGCTTTTGAGAATAAATTTGTTTTCATAATCGTTATTTTATTATTATTATTATTATTCGTTTATAGTGGTTGTTGTTTCGCAACCGCTTTCGCTTATATATAGTCAATCGGCGTGCCAAAACAATAAATCTCTGATAATCAACAGATATTCAAATTTACACGATGTTCATTATCGGACAACTGTCCGCACAGAAGCGGACAATAACAGCCCGATTGTTACTTTTTCTATGTATAAATCAGTCCAACGACCATTCATTTGAGTCGTTTTAAAGTTTATGCAATCCAGTTTTAATAAGGAAACATATCCGGCATCATTTTTTTCGTGTATTTTTGCAGAAGAATCACTCAAGTAACAAAACAACATGAAGATAGTCAAGAATCAATTCACCAAATATGAAGAAGATGGTTCGCTAGGCAAAGATTTATATGCTGCGCTGGCTGATCTTGTGAAAGAGTACGACTATCCGGCCTGCTTCAATTTTCCGGCAGAGCACGTAACTCATAACCTGCCGCTCATTAATGGAGCGAAAGTGGAATTTACCGTCGGGGAAAAGGAGGTGGAATTAAAGTTCGTTTTTTAGAAGATAGAAACAGTAGGCAACCCCTTTTCCACCCGTGAGACCGTAAGTTCCGAACAAGTAGCGCGTTCTGCTACCTGCGCAATACTCAAATTCCGTCTCAAACGAGCCAATTTTATTTGTTCGCCTACAATCTGCATTTTCGAAATCAACTTACGGGGAAGTTTAGTTCCCATCGTACTCTTTGTCATAATCGTAATCTATCATATAATATACAAAGATAAGATTTATTATTTATTATATGATTGGTTGATAAGAAAAAGATTAGATCAAGCGTATGTATACAAAAAGACAGACTTCAATAAAAAGTTTTCGTTTCATATATAGCATAAAAGGTACACCATTTTATTTTCAAATACGTAACTTACAGCTAACAAAGCTTCCCGATAAAGAAAAGATTCATTTAAAATAAAATCATTCAGATCGGTATCTCCACAATCGAACGATTTTATTTTTTCTGAAATATTTAATTTATGCATCTCATACGCTTCCTCTATCAACTGACGATTCATATTTTATTTTTTAAAGATTTTCATTGCCAGTTCATAGTCTTTCAACCTTTTTTCCCGCTGCTCCGACGTTTCACTACGCTTCTCTTTCATCCGTTCTTCAAATCGCCGAGCATCTTCTCCGAAAAGTATCGGAGTTTCCTTAATTGGTCTTGCCATACTTATACAACTCCTTTCTTTTGGTTTATACGCTACAAAAGTAATTGTATAAATCAGGAAGTGCAAGTTATTACGAAGTTATCTTATTCATATAGAATTGACTATTTATCGCCTCATCCCATTCACAAGATAAAACAATAGCATTTTTATCTTGTCTACAGGATAAAAAACACCTATATTTGTATCATTGATAAGATATAAAAATCATGAACCCAAAAATTGACTTTAACGACGTCCCAAAGAATTATTTATACTGCACCCACAGCAAATGTCCGCGCCGTAATAAATGCCTACGCTATCAAGCTACGCTCTGTATACCGCAAAACGTTTCTGATTTCCGGACAGTCAATCCCAACCACATAATAGGAAACGAAGACAACTGCAACTTTTTCAAACCATACTGCACTTCACGCTTCGCATGCGGAATAGACCACATATTGGACAACCTCCCCTATTCTACGGCTGTCACCATCCGCAAAGAATTATATTCTTTGATGGGGCGCAGCATGTTTTACCGCATCCGCAACAAAGAACGAATGCTACATCCTGACGAACAAAAGCAGATTGTCGCTGTCTTTCTAAAGCATGGCATCGAAAACAAACCCGAATTCGACCAATATATCGATTTATTCGATTGGTAAAAACTTTATCAGAAAGGCTATAAAGTGGCGTTTCCGAATATTCTGACAAGGGATAATACTCACCCCTATGAGAAAAAATACTCATACTAATGGGAATATATTCTCATAGGTATGAGTATTTTTTCTCATAGGGATGAGTATCGTTGAGAATTCACCAGCCGCGTACAATATTGATATATAATCGTCCTATTCTTATATTGATAATAACTGCCTGCAATTACCTTTGTTGCCAACCGATTATTTCAGGAAGATTGCATTAGTTAAACAAGCCGTTTTACTTGGTATACTCCAAAAATAATTCATAAGTTTGTTTTGTATTAAAGGAGTCCATTGTATGTATAAGAAGTATATCCCATTTCTTTTATTATTTATTTCTACTCTTTCGTTTGGACAAAATATTCACTTTCAAGCGCTCGGAGTAGAAAATGGTATTTCACAACCTACAGTAACATCTATTTATCAAGATGAATTCGGTATCATCTGGATAGGAACCAAAGATGGCCTGAACCGATATAACGGCACTGACTTCCATGTTTTCCGTCCGATAGAGAACGATAAGAACAGTTTGTACAATAATAATATAGGCACTATCTGTGGTGATAAAAACGGCCACATCTATATCCGTTGCAAGTATGCAGTGGTGAAATATGATATCAGGAAAAATGTTTTCCATACTATCCGCAATAATAATGTTCAGGCTATCACGTATGGCAACACACGTTTATGGGTTTGTACCAGAGACTCATTATTTACATATAATTGTGCGGAAGATAAACTGGAATATTATTACAATCTGGACGATGTGCGCATATCATGCGTCACTGAAGATCATGAAGGCAACCTGTATGTAGGAACCATGAATAAAGGCTTGTACATGATAGACAGCAACAAGAAATGGCTTAATTATCTTCCCGATAAAGATATAACCTGTATTTATGAAGATTCCAAGAAAAACATCTGGATAGGGACTAAGGATGACGGACTTTTCCGGCTAGACAGAAACGGTGTACAAACCAACTACAAGGACGGACCTTATAAAAACAGGCTTTCCAGTAATTATATCCGTTGCATTATGGAAGACAGCTGGGGGAATTATTGGATAGGCACTTTTAAAGGGCTGGACAAGCTGGATGTCTCCACCAATATTACTCATTACAGTGAAGACAACAAGCCTTATAGCCTAAGCAACTCTTCTATCATTTGTATGATGAAAGATCAGCAGGGGACCTTCTGGATAGGTACCTACTATGGAGGAATCAACCTATTTAATCCGGATTATGAAATCTATACCTATTATTATCCGGATGAATCGCAGAAAGGAAAATTGACTTCTCCTTTCGCCGGAAGAATGAAAGAAGACTCCAAAGGCGGCATTTGGATCGCAACAGAAGGCGGAGGAGTGAATTATCTCGATAGAAAAACAAAAAACTTCATCGAATATAAACATAGTAATAATAGTAATTCTCTTACATCCAATGCAATCCAAGCTCTATATCTGGATGAGAAGAACCAGCTCCTATGGATAGGAACGCTAAAGGGAGGATTGGACAAGCTGGATTTGAAAACACAGAAATTCACCAACTACAGACATATTCCCGGCAAGGAGAATACATTGATTAACGATATAGTCCGGAAAATTATTCCGTATAAAGGAAACTTGTTGCTGGCCACCCACGACGGTATCGGTTTATTTAATCCGCAAACCGGAGAATGTACCAAACTATTAATGGACAGCAAACTCAACAACAGGCAGATCATCGATATGCATCTCGACAAGCATGACAATCTATGGTTTTCCTATTACCGGGGGCTGGTAAAGTATAATATTGAAACCCATAAACGGGATGAATACTTTGTTCCCAACACCTCAGGAAGAGTCATAGGAAGCAACCTTATAAATGTACTCTTTGAAGATAAAAAAGGAAACATATGGGCAGGTTCTTCCGGAGACGGGATATTTCTATACCAACCTGATACTAATACATTCAAGTCGTTTAACTCACAAAATTCAGACTTGATTAACGATTATATCCTGGATATAAACGAATCTCTTTCCGGTTACCTTCTGATAGCAAGCAACCAGGGCTTTTCTCGTTTTGACATGGAAAACGAGCGGTTTTATAACTATAACAAACAAAATGGTTTCCCGATGACAGCGTTGAATCCTTACGGATTGTTTGTTGCCCATGATAATGAGATCTTCCTATCCGGTCCTAAGATGATGATATCTTTCTTTGAAAAGGAACTGAATTCTTACGTTAAACCTTATCAACTGAACTTTACTTCATTGGAGGTGAACAATAAACTCATATTGCCTAATGATGGTTCCGGTATCCTTTCCGAGTCTATCTTATATCAACCGCAAATCACTCTGAACCACAACCATTCCATACTCACTGTTAATTTCTCATTATCAAATTATGTATCAGTACTAAGAAATCGGATTTACTATAAACTGGAGGGCTTTGATAAAGAATGGATGAGTGCCGGTTATCGCAAAGGTATCACTTATACGAACCTGAATCCGGGTAACTACAAGCTAATGATAAAAAGCTCCGAAGAATATTCCGGAAGGGAAAGCATTTGCAAAGAAATAGACATTATTGTAAAACCGCCTTTCTATAAATCGACATGGGCGTACTGCTCTTATGTCGTTATCATGATTATTTCTCTCTATATAATAGTGAGTTTCTACTCTTCCAAGTTGAAATTGAGGGCCTCACTTGAATATGAGAAGAAAGAAAAAAAGCAGATAGAAGAATTGAACCAGTCCAAACTCCGATTTTTCACTAATATATCACATGAATTCCGTACTCCGCTTACTCTGATTGTGAGTCAGCTGGAAATGTTGATGGAACGGAATGATATTCAACCGCTAGTATATGGCAGACTGATAGGCATCCATAGAAACACACTGCGCATGAAACGTTTGATAACCGAATTGCTTGACTTCAGGAAACAAGAGCAGGGATTCGAAAAGTTTAAATATAGCAAACAGAATATCTATTCGTTTCTGGATGAAATTTATCTATCCTTCAAGGAATATGCCAGAGGCAAACAGATTATTTTCGAATACTTCAACAAAGACCGTTCATTAGATGTATGGTTTGATGTGGTGCAACTGGAAAAGGTTATTTATAATTTATTGTCCAATGCCTTTAAATATACACCTCTCGGAGGTACGGTTTCGTTGTCAGTACAAGAGTATGAAAACAGCGTTATGATACTTATTTCAGATACGGGAATCGGCATTGCCGAGGAAAATCTGGACAAGATATTCGACCGCTTCTATCAAGTCGACAGCTTGGATAACCAGAAAGGTACGGGCATCGGGCTGGCTCTTGCAAAAAGTATTATCGAAGCTCACCAAGGTAAAATCGGCGCCCGAAGCCGGGAGGGAAAAGGAACGACATTTGTCGTCGAGTTGCCTTTGGGAGACAGCCACATATCGGCTTCACAGAAGATAGAGACTCCTGATATTGATTCATACTGCATCTCGTTACTGAAGATGGATGATGAAAAGATGCCGGAGGAACTGCCGGATGACGACAACTCCGACAGTAAGGAAGAACCGTCGAATAAAATACTGATTGTCGAAGATAACGAAGAGTTAAGAGAACTGCTAGTACGGTTATTCTCCAAAGTATATTCGGTTTATGAAGCACAAGACGGTGAAGAAGGTTTTGAAAAAACCAAAGAAGTGCAACCCGATATTGTGCTTAGTGACATCATGATGCCCAAAATGTCCGGTATAGAAATGTGCCGGATGATTAAGAGTAATTTTGAAACGTCACACATTCCTGTAATACTGCTCACAGCACAGACTGCGGAAGAATTTACTATACAAGGGTTAAAAATGGGGGCGGATGACTATATCACCAAACCTTTTAATGTGAAACATTTGTTTATGCGTTGTAATAACCTGGTGAACGGCAGAAAGCTGTTACAGAAAAAATATGCTAAACAAATGGATAATAATATAGATATTCTGGCAACCAATGGGGCAGACCAGCAATTTATGGAACAATGTGTGACCTGTATCGAACAGAACATCGATAATCCCGATTTTGACGTGAATATGTTTGCACAGGCTTTAAACATCGGACGCACTAAGTTATTCCTGAAACTGAAAGGAATAACAGGACAGACACCGAATGATTTTATTTTGAACGTCAGACTGAAAAAAGCACAAATGCTGCTGATCCAGTCTGACACTAAAACAATTTCAGAAATAGCTTATGAAGTAGGTTTCAACTCTCCAAGCTATTTCATTAAACGATTCAGGGAATTGTTTGGAATGACACCGGCACAGTTCCAGAAAGGAGAAGAAAAAAAGACTCCCGAATAAGCACTTTCCAGATTAGCGGTGCTTTATCTGAATTTATCAATACGTGGAATAAATTTATTATCCATTTTAAATACAATAATCATACTATGAAAACAAAGCTATTAGGTGCTTTTGGCCTGTTATTCCCATTATTATTGACAGCAGCCAATATTCAAAGAATAACTCCTGTCACCTCTGATAAGAGTGTCAAGATAGAAGTAGCATTATCAGCAGAGGCAGCTGAACGGTTATTATTTGATGCTACCATTGTCGGTTCACAGAATAAAGAGAAACTATGCAGCTTTTCCAAAGAATATCTCTTTACTCATAAAACCGATACGACAGTAGTACTGGAGACAGGCCAACTGACTCCTAAATTGTGGAGTCCGGTTTCACCTGTACTCTATGATCTGACACTAAAAGCCGGGGAGCAGACTTTTCAGAAGAAAATCGGATTCAGAAAGTTCGAGATGCATAACGGCATCTTCTATTTAAATGACAACCCGATCTACCTGAGAGGCAATGCCATAAATCCACCGGAACGCGGCATACCGAAACAATTGGAACAAAGTAAAGAGTTTGCCCGTGACTATGTGCGATATATGAAAAGCCTCCATATAAATATCATCCGTATCCCTGATAACCAAAATTGGATGGACGTATGCGACGAAGAAGGAATGATGATATTCGCCGGCCGGTACGGTCGCCCCAAACATGCAACCCAAACAGCTCCTCCGAAAGATTTTGAACTATCGCTCAAAACTTATAAGGAAATAGATTTAGGCCCGTTCGCCTCCCATCCTTCTGTTGTGATTTATATCTTATCCAACGAAATGCCTTACGAAGGAAAGGCGGGTGATTTATACAGAGATTTTCTCACCCGAATGTATCAGGAACTCAAAAAATGGGATAATACCCGCCTGTATATATGTAATGCAGGCTATGGTCTGGGGAAATCTGCAGACATTTATGACGTGCACAGATATTGGGGATGGTATTACAACTCTTTTCTTACTTACCTGAATATGCGCGATAAGGATATGTGGCAGAATCCGGGCAAAGTACAGCCGATCACCTTTACGGAATGTGTTGGCAATTATACCGGTATAGACGGACGCTTTAACCTCTGTTCAAGAACCAAACAACCCGGTTCTCAAAAATGCTGGACAGGGCATTTGCCTGATACGGAACAGGCAGAAGCAGCCATGGCCTATCAGGCGTTTGTCCTGAAAAATGCCACGGAACTATTCCGGCGTTTGAGAAGCCAAAACGATTGTCTGGCAGGCACCATGCCCTTCACAATTGTATTTCATAATTGGGATGGAGTGAAATCTTTTGCCGAAATGAAGCCAAAACCGGTTGCCGGACAATATCAACTTAGTTATCAGCCCATATTATTGAGCTGGGAAAACTGGCAATCACAGATATATGCAGGAAACAAACTTTCAGTGGTGGCTCATGTGGTAAATGATGACGATTACTGCAATGCATTGAGTGATGTCCGCCTGCATTGGTGGATTGAACAGGAAGGCAGGAAAGTGATATCGGGAGAAAATGAATTTCCGTTTGTACCTTATTACGGAACCGGTAAATTGCCTCTGACTATCAATATCCCCCCCAATTTGCTTACGGGAGATTATTTATTAAAAGGAGAGATTTATTCCAAAGGCAAAAAAGTGTCATATAATGAAAGCGAATTATTTATAGCCGGAAAGGACTGGAACAGCGCAGTTGATGCAACAGCTACGATTTCCGTATATGACACCACACCGGAACAACAGACTTTGAATTGTTTGAAAAGAAACGGATATTCGGTGAAACCAGTACGTTCAATAACAGAACTCACCCAAAACTCCACGCTTGTCATCGGCAAAAACTCATGGAATGATAATCTTGACAGGCAGACCGGAGAACTGAAAGCATATATCAATAAGGGTGGCCGCATAATTTGTCTGGAGCAGGATAAAACAGACTTCAACCAATCCTGGTCACCTATAAAGATTGAATTTCTGCAGCACAGTAATAACGACCCGGTCTATCTGTCACCTTCTCTGGCATATAAAGACGGAATGAATATTAACCTGGAACGTCCCTATCATCCGATTTTCAAAGGATTAAATCCCCGTATGTTCAGGCTATGGTCTGACTATACATCCTATGATGAGTCGAAGAATGGTTTTCCGGCCATCTACCCTGTAAAAGCCGGTTATGACCTGCAATCACCCTCCATGAAGGATGTAGCTGTTCTTGCCAATTATAGCCGTGCTCTGGCTGCTACGGCATTATCCGAAATATTTATAGGTAAAGGTTCCATCCTTTTATCCGGATTTGACTTGATAGACCACTGCGGAACAGATCCAGTAGCTGACAAACTTTTGTCCAACATGATTCAATACATGGCTGTCGATAAGAAGCACGAACGATATGTAGCCGTAAACGATTCCATTATCTGGGGAGACTATGCCTCCGAACGAGGAATCGTCAATGCTCCCTGCAACGGCCTGATGGTAAACACGGTTCCTATCATTCCTAAGGGACAGGAAGAACTGCCTAAGTATAAAGTGCAGATTGACGAATATGGCTATCAGTATGCAGGTTCCTACGGAGGCTGGAATTCGAAACCGGGAGTACAATACGTTCCTTATGGCAGACGCCCGATGGCCCCATTCAAATTCTCGCGTGGTGGAAGCCCTATAATCGATAAGTCGTCCACTATTGGAGAAGGTTACTTTTATCTGGCACTTCCCCGAAAAGCGAAGACTATGATTACCGTATTGGAGAACCCGGTAGAAGAACCTCTTAATATCAGTCTTTCGGTTGCAGAAGGAGAATGGAAAGAGTATGTTATTCAACCTAAACAGCAGTTGGTTATCAGAACAAATATCTCTCATTTAAAAGACAGTATGAAGGTGATGCTGAAAGGAGACAGGCGTACCATATTGTTAAAGACGATAATAAGCAAATCGAAAAGTTAACTTCCGTACGATGTTACTTCTTAAAAGAACGATTTTTATATCTTATAATGTACAAAAGCAGGATATTTGCCAATGAATTTTAATCAGGCAAACTATGAAACGCATATTATTCTCTTTGTATTTATCTCTGATAGCAATACTGACTTTTGCAACAGACGGATTTACGGTAGCAGATGTCTTTACGGACCATATGGTGTTGCAGCGAAATGCCATAATAAAGATATGGGGAGAAGCTCAAAACGGCTCACTGGTTGAGGTCCGGTTTGCAGGGCAGCTTCAGAAAGTAAAAGCCATTCAGGGAAAATGGCAAGTGACATTGAAGACCGGAGAAGCCGGAGGACCCTATAAATTAGAAGTTATAAACGGTAATAATAAGGTTAGTTTTCAGGATGTTTTAATAGGTGACGTATGGTTGGCGGGTGGTCAGTCGAACATGGAATTCGCTTTACGCAGGGTAAAAGATGCTCAAACGGAAATTAGTTTGGCAGACTATCCACAAATACGTTATTATAAAGTACCGAGAAAATTCTACCCGGAACAGGAAGTGTCCAAAGCATCATGGAGGGTATGTTCACCGCAGACAGCACCGGAGTTTTCTGCTATCGCTTATTATTTTTCCAGAAACATACATAAAGAGTTGAATGTTCCTATCGGTATCATTCAGACTCCGGTAGGAGGAACCACGGTGGAGGCCTGGACAAGCAGGACACTGCTGATGTCGGACAAAGACTTCCAGCCGATAGTACAGCATTATGACAGTATGGTGAATTCTTACGGACCGGACGGGTACGAGAAATTATACAACCGTTATGTTTCAAGCCTGACAGAATATCACCAGCTGAGCGAAGAACAAAAGAAATATATAGACAAACCGGTAGAACCTATGGGAAGAAAGAATTTCCATAGGCCGATAGGGTTGTCCGAGACAATGCTAAACACTGTTATCCCTTACACATTGAAAGGTTTCCTCTTTTATCAGGGAGAGTCGAACACAGCCCGCGGAGCGCAGTACCGCAAACTGTTCCCTGCCATGATAAAGGAATGGAGAACTGCTTGGGGACAGGGAGATATTCCTTTTCTCTTTATTCAGTTACCCAGATTCGAAACGAAAACACGCTATTGGTATGAACTACGTGAAGCGCAATACCTCACCTCACTCCATGTAAAAAATACAGCAATGGTTGTCGCTTTCGATCAGGGTAATCCGAAAGATATTCATCCCATAGTGAAAGACACGGTAGGCTGGCGGTTGTCTCAATTAGCACTAGGAAAAGTTTACGGTAAAAAAGTGGTTTGCCAAGGACCGGAGTTCAAGAAGATGACGAAAACTGCCGATGGCTCTTTGCTACTTGATTTTGCCAATACCGGTACAGGACTCGTTAGCAAAGACAAAGCAGCAACACTTTCAGGCTTCACTGTTGCGGGTAAAGACGGCAAGTTTTATCCCGCTGAAGCAATAATCGTAGGCAAAAATCAAGTAAAAGTGAAAAATAATCTGGTGACAAATCCCGTAGATGTCCGTTACCTCTGGGTGAATAGTGCCGATATGAACTTATTTAATGAAGAGGGTTTTCCGGCAGTTCCTTTCCGTACAGACAAATATCAGTTGATGACAGAAGGTGTCCATATTAATCCTGAACCAAAAATTCCTGACCTTGATTTGTTTCTTTTCATCGGTCAGTCCAATATGGCCGGAAGAGGATATATCACAGATAACTATAAAGGTTATATTAAAAACACATATCTGCTTACTCCCACCGGCAGTATGGAACCGGCACGCAATCCTCTGAATAAATATTCTACGATCCGCAAACGATTGGGTTTACAAGGAGTAGGACCTGCCTATTCATTTGCAAAATCAATCACAGAAAGAACCGGACGTCCACTAGGACTGGTAGTCAATGCCCGTGGAGGCAGTTCAATCAACTCATGGATGAAGGGAGCAAAAGATAATTATTATGATGAAACCCTGTCACGTATACGTCAAGCGATGAAGTTCGGTACACTAAAAGCCATCATCTGGCATCAAGGAGAAAGCGACAGTAATGACCCGGCAACATATATGCCGAAACTACAAGAACTGATAGCCAATTTACGGAAAGACCTAAATAATGAAAAACTCCCATTTATTGTAGGCGAACTGGCAGAATGGAGAAAGAATGGAACATCGGAAACATTCAATGAAATGTTACGCACGGTTCCAAAACACATTCCTTATTCTTATTGCGTGTCATCCAAAGAATTAGTTCCTCTGATTAATGAAAATGACCCTCATTTCAGCGCAGACAGCCAGATCATTCTGGGACGCAGATATGCAGAAGCTACCTATAATGCTTGTTACTCCGGAAAATAAATACATACCATAAAATACAAAAGATTTATGTACCTTAGAAAATGTTTGGTTTTAGTTTATGGAGCCATGACTATACCTTTTACAAGTATATCAGCCGACAATGTGAATGTAGCATTACATAAACCGGTAATAGCATCCTCACAACAAAAAGAGTTTCCAGCATCAAATGTGACTGACGGAGTCATTTCACGTAAATCTTCCTGGATAAGTGACCCAAATGCCCGTGCTCCGCATATTCTTGATGTCAATTTGCAGAGATATTATGATATTGACAGGGTAGTTATCCACACAGGAATCCCTGAATCGGAAAAGACAGAACAGGAGAAGGGAAAAGCTCCCGGCTTCTGGGCAATGAAGAATTTCAAGATTCAATATTGGGACGACGCAAACTGGACAGACTTACCCAATACGGAATGTACAGAAAACAGGCTGGACAAAATAGAATTCACATTTACTCCACAACTTACTACTTTCCAGCTTCGACTAATCTCTACTGATGGGGAACCTGTTACCATCAATGAGTTTGAAGTATATGGCAAAGAAAAGAAAAATATGATTGCTCCTGTTATTCAGAATGAACTGCCAGACAGAGTTCATAAAGAATTTCCTAAGGACATGCTTGTAACAGTCAATAAAAATGTAGTAGGAAATACCATGAAATACGTGGCTTACAATCAAGGATATTATATGCCCGGCAGCAACATATCAGGTTGGCTTGAATATTCCAATGTAAACAGTTTACGCGTATGGACATCTATGAATGATTATGTACCCGAAGAAGCTGTGAATTATCAAAAGAACCTGAATACACTAGAAGAGTTTGAATCGTACAAACATGAATTACGAAGCAATCCCGAAAAAAATAACTTCATCAAATGGAAACCAATTTTGGAAAGATGTCGCAAACAACAATTCTCAACCAATTCAATGGTATTTGAATATGCTTTACTAGAATTGAAACGTTTGAACATAGATGTAGTCCTACAGATGAATTCAACAGACTTTGACAATACATGGAGCAATAAATGGAAACAATGGCAACGTTTTTATGCCCTGGCATTTTATGCAGCCAAAACGGGTGACGTGACAATGTTCGCCATGCAGAACGAACCTAATCACCGACATTCCGGTCCGATGAAAATCACACAATATGTAGATGCCATGAAAGTTGTGTCAGATGCTATATATTGTGCTATACAGGATGTAAACAAACTCTATGGAAAACATCTGAAATCACGTTTTGTAAGTCCTGTTACGGCAGGCTCCAACGCTAACTGGTGGGCGGAGGTTGTGAAAAGCCTGCGTATTGATTATCGGGGATTACCTTCCGACAGAGACTTGCTGGACATATTCTCGACACACTCTTATAATCTTCCGGCAGCAGGATATGTATCCAAGGTTTCGGACATACGGAAGATCATAGTAGATAATCATCCTTTAAACCGCTCTCTTCCGATAGTGTATACTGAAACCGGGCGTTGGATGAATGCCTATCTTATTGACAAATACGAGACGATGGACTCCCCTTCCCTATTTACCGAATGGGCAGGTGAATATACAAACAATACCCTTAACCAGGGGTATGGTATGTGGGCCTTCAAATTTGCCAACACAACCAGCAACACCTATCCGCGTGGCATTAAATCGGGACATCATTTTATCTGGCAAGGCAAGAGAATCGTGGAAGATGCTTACAATAACGTAGCATTGGGGAAGAAAGTCATTGATTTGACTTCTTCACATCCTGCACAAGTGAAAGTGATCACCGACGGCAACAAGACCGATGTCTCCATGTGGACATCTGTGAATACAGACGAAAAGAAATGCCTCGAAATAGATTTGGGAAAGAGTTATTCTTTGGGTGCAGCTGTGATTTATACAGGCTCGGAATACGGAGTCTACACAGGTCCGGACCGCGTGAAGAATTTCCGGTTGCAATATTGGGAGGGTACCGGTTGGAAAGACATTGAAGAAACGATTGAAGAGAATGCCCGCTACACACAATCATTCTTTCTATTTAAGACTCCTGTGACAAGTTCGAGAATTCGTTTTATTGCTACCGATAAGGGCAGTATCAAGGTGAGGGAGATAAAATTGTTTGATGAAGAATCAGTAAAAAACATCCCGGAATCTTATGACATCAGTGGCATTCAGCGGACGGGACAGGTAGTCCGGCTTTTTGCAAAAGGTTTTAAGGACGAACGGCCGCTATTAGAAACGGTGAAATCAGTCCCCGATAATGAGGTAGATGCATTAACCTCTTACAACCCGGAAGAAATGCGATATTATATATGGCTTGTACAACGTAAACTCTCGCCAAACACGCTGACTTTGAATTTAAAATCATTAAACCTCCCCACCGGTACAAAGGTATTTGCCGAAGAAGTAAGTGCGGATGCTTATGGCGAAGTGGTGTGGTCAAAAGAAATTTCTGAAAACGGACAACTATCGTTCGAACTACCGGCTCAAAGTGTGATGCTTCTTACCATCCCTGCTTGCCAAAGTACGCCTTACACTTTGATTGCTACAGCAGACGCTACTATAAAGAGTGGCAGTAATAGCGAAAAGAACTTTGGCAAAATAAAAAAGATGAGTGTAGAAATGAACGCTTCACAGATTAATCACAATCAGGTCAGCTACATCAAATTCGACTTGTCCAAAGTAGATAATATAAATGCGGCACTACTGCAGATTTATGGTAATTCGTCGGACAAGCATTCATATCGTTTCCATGTCTACGCCCTAGCCAACTGCGATTGGAATGAAATGTCCTTAAATTGGAATAATGCTCCTAATTTAGATAGGGAACAAATGCGCATAACCCAGGTAGGAAACACCTCACATGTAGCGGGAGAAATCGTAGTCGATAAAAATGCTTCATATCATCAGCTCGATGTTACCGGATTGGTCCGTAAGTGCAAGCAGAAAGAGATCACTTTTGCGTTGATAAGGGAACTCAGACAATTGGGCGATGACTCGGACAATGAAAGAAGCTGCTATTTTGATACGAAGGAATCTAATAATAAGCCTGTATTATCTATTTGGTGACATGAAATAAGCATTCGTATAATATTGCTTTCTTTTCGTACAATCCTTTTATGTTATATTTCTTTTTTTGATGACTTTTGTTCAGCATATTCAATAATTAAATCTTATGTATAAATGAAAAACAATCAATTAAAAACAATCTTGCTGGCTATATTTCTAATGATTATGGTAGGCATACATGCGCAAAATGTACGAGTGACAGGTATTGTGTCTGATACACAAGGCCCATTGATTGGAGTGAACGTTCATGTGAAAGGAGGTACAACCGGTGTGATTACCGATATGAATGGTAAATATTCCATCGAGGTATCTTCTAATACTACACTCGTATTCTCTTATATAGGTTATGCAGATCAGGAGCATAAAGTCGGGAATCGGAAAGTTATTGATGTAACCATGTCCGAAGATTCCAAATTGCTGGAAGAAATTGTGGTAGTAGGCTATGGTTATCAAAAGAAAAGCGATATCGCTACTTCCGTTGCTTCCGTCAAAACTGATGAAATGAAAAGTTTTCCGGCAGGAAATGTGGGTGACATGCTCCGTGGACGTGTAGCGGGAGTTAATGTAACAAGCTCATCCGGCAGACCAGGGGCCGCTCCTACCATTACCATCCGTGGAAACCGTTCTATCAGTGCGCAAAATACTCCGTTGTACGTTATTGACGGTTCTGTATCAAGCAGTGAGGAATTCAGTACTTTAAGCGCAGAAAGCATTGAGTCTATCGAAATCCTGAAAGATGCAGCTTCTCAAGCCATTTATGGCGCACGTGCCAGTGACGGTGTAATTCTTGTAACTACCAAACGTGGTATGCAAGGTAAAATGGAAGTGAGTTATAACGGCTATGTAGGTATTCAGTCCTTGTGGCGTAACTTCGATTTTTACTCTCCACAAGAGTATATGATGCTGCGACGTGAAGCAATGGCAAACGACAAAGGCATTATTGACGCCCGCGAAATCTCTGTTGCAGAAGCTTTGAGTGACGAAATTATGAGTGAAGTCTGGGCAAACGGTCAGTTTGTCAACTGGGAAGATCTAATGTTAAAGAATGCTCTTTACCAAAACCATGATTTAACTGTACGTGGCGGAACTGACAAACTCCGTGTATCAGCAGGTCTCAATTACTTTGATCAAGACGGTATGGTGACTACCGGTTCGGGATATAAAAAAGCAGCTTTCCGTCTGAACGTGGACTACAAAGTAAACAAATGGGCAAGTTTTGGTGTGAATACTTCCTACGCATTATCCAAAAGTGAACGTGAAGATGGAAATTTTACGGAGTTCATTACCCGCACTCCGTTAGCTAAAGTATACAATGCGGATGGTAGTTATACTAAATATATCGACACTGCCAACGATGTTAATCCGCTTTATAGAGCACAAAATTATGCACGCGAAATAACGAACAACAGTTACCGCGTCAATATTTTTCTGGAATTAAAACCTTTCAAAGGGTTTAATTATCGTTTAAATACTTCTTTCTATAACAGACAACAAGAAGATGGAGAAGTGAAAGGTGTCAATTATCCCGGTGGAGGAGCTACCGCCAAATTGACAAATAATGAACAGAGAAATTATCTGATAGAAAACATCTTCACTTATGAAGTTCCAATCAAAAAACAGCAACATAAACTGACCCTTACTGCCGTACAGTCAGTAGACCACTCTCAAACTAAAGGACTAGGATATTCGACCAGTGACTTACCTGTAGATATGGACTGGGATTTTATATCCAATGGCCAATTCTCCGGCACACCTACTAGAACATTCTCTGAAAATAATCTGGTATCATTCATGGGCCGCGCTTCTTATATATTTATGGATAGATATATTATGAATGTGGCTATCAGACGGGATGGTTCAAGCCGATTCGGAAAAAACAACAAATGGGGTACATTCCCTTCTGTGGCTCTGGCATGGCGTGCAAACGAAGAAAGTTTCCTGCGCAATGTGTCCTGGATTGATAATTTAAAACTCCGTTTGAGTTATGGCATTGTAGGTAACCAGAATGGAATTGGTAACTATACAACGCTTGGCTTGACAGATCAGGAACGTTATGAGTTTGGTGACAACTCCTATATGGGGTATCTCCCCGGAAAAGAACTCTCAAACCCCAATTTAAAGTGGGAGCAATCACGTACAGCCAATGTTGGTGTTGACTTTGGTTTCTTCAACAATCGTTTGTCAGGTACGATCGAGTACTATAATACTAGAACAACAGATCTGATCGTCAAGCGCGAATTAAACTCAGTTTTAGGCTATGAACAAATGCTTGATAATTTGGGAGAAACTAAATCACACGGCATTGATATCAGTATCAACGGCGACGTCTTCCGTACAAGGAGTTTTACATGGAGTCTGGGAGCCAATTTCAGCCAGTATGCTAATGAGATCGTAAAAATTGACAATCAAGTCGATGAAAACGGCAAGCCATTGAGTCAACCGGGTAATAGCTGGTTTGTAGGTAAACCCATAAATGTTTATTATGACTATTTACCGGATGGCATCTACCAGTATGAAGATTTCGATATAAAAAGAAATGCTTACGGCAAATTGGAATACACATTGAAACCGACAATTGATACTGACGGCGATGGTATAGCTGATAAAGCATTGACACGCGAGGATAATGTCGCTCCGGGATCTGTTAAAATAAAGGATGTAAATGGCGATGGAAAAATAAATGCCGATGACCGTACACCTATCTCAAGAGATCCAGATTTCACACTTTCCCTAAATACAACTCTCAAATGGAAAGGTTTTGATTTATATATGGATTGGTATGGTGTATCCGGTCGTAAAATTAGAAATGGATATCTCTCCGAATCCAATAGTGGCGGTTCTTTACAAGGGAAACTAAATGGCGTGAAGGTAAATTATTGGACTCCATTCAACCCCTCTAATGAATTCCCGCGACCTAGTCATAACACAAATGTGACTTATCATGGTTCTTTAGCGATTCAAGACGCTTCTTACATTCGCTTGCGCACTTTGCAACTGGGTTACACCTTCCCCGTAACTTGGATAAAGAAACTTCAACTTCAAAAACTTAGAGTATACGCTACAGCAACCAATCTTCTGACATTTACAGACTTTTTGTCTTATAGTCCGGAGTTGACACCGGGTGCATATCCTGAATCAAAACAGTATGTATTTGGAATTAATGTTTCATTCTAATAAAATCCCACAGAATATGAAAAATAAATTATATATAACAGCTCTGGCAATATCTTCCATTGCGTTCTTATCTTCTTGTGAAGATTTTCTGAACCTCAAATCAAAAACGGATATTACTACAGATTATCTGACCACTTCCCCTGACGGATTGTATCGTGCAGCGATAGGATTATACAGTTTGGACAGAGAACTCGCAAAAGGAGACGGAAGTGGTGGTAGCAACCTCTATATTGTGACGATGTGTGATTACAGCACTGATATTATGGCTTTCCGTGCAGGAACAAGTACTGCCATTGCGAAACTACAGAATTTCATGCCCAATAATAGTGATGTGGAATCATTCTGGCAACACTATTATTTCATTATCGGTAAAGCTAATGAGATTATTACCGGAGCGGAGCAACTGGGATTTGACGATCCTGTAACTACCCGCGCATGGGGTGAAGCTAAATTTTTCCGTGGACGTGCATATTTTGAACTATGGAAACGTTTTGAACGTCTTTATCTGAATACGATTCCTACTACAGTAAATAATCTGGAACGTGATTTCCACCCTGTTACTTCAGAACAGATATTCACTCAAGTCAAAAACGATTTGGATGATGCTATCAATGCACTCGATTGGGGAATACCCAATAATGACTATGGCCGTGTTACCAAAGCGACTGCCAAGCACGTGAGAGCACAGGTTGCCATGTGGGAGAAGGATTATGATAAGGCGATTGAAGAATGCGAGGATATATTTAGAGATGGAACAATGTACTCTATGATGGCCAAAACAGGGGACGTATTCAACAGTGCAGACATGCGTTCCGCCGAAGTTTTATGGTCTTATCAATTCTCTGAAAATATGGGTGGAGGCGGAACCGGTACTCCATTAATGGGACATCGTGCTGCCATCATTACAACGACCCGCTCCCAAGCTAATCCCGATTGTACATTTGAAGCTGCCCAAGGGGGATATGGATGGGGACGTGTTTATCCAAACACCTATTTATTCAGCCTATATGATCAAGAAAAAGACAATCGTTATAAGGATCTTTTCATCCACACTTTTTACTACAATGACCAAAGTAAGGCTAATTATGGGCAGGAAATCCCTAAAGACTTATATGGTAAAGCAGCCGGCTATATGGAAAGATTACACCCGATGTCAAAAAAACACTTTGACCAATGGACCAATGCTACGCAACCTGACCGTACCAGCAGTTTCAAAGATCTGATTGTTTATCGCTTGGCTGAAACTTACTTAATGTGTAGTGAAGCTTATTTCCACCGTGATGGTGGAGACAGTCCTAAAGCTATAGAATACTACAACAAAACTTGGGAAAGGGCAGGTAACACTCATGAAAATGGTCCTTTAACCCTCAATATGCTCTTGGATGAATATGCCCGCGAACTACACTTCGAAGGAGTGCGCTGGTCGCTATTGAAACGCCTTGGCATCTTGGGCGAACGTGTTCGTCAACATGGAGGCGACCTTGTACTGGAAGACCCCTATCTGGATAAAGACTATGCCGAATGCCGCCAGAACTTCGTAATAGGCAAACATGAAACATGGCCTATTCCACAAACGCAGATTGACTTGATGGGAACAAATGTCTTTCCGCAAAGTGATCCATGGAAATAAAAAGAGACTGATTTTAATTTATAAATCTGTAAAAGAATCATAGTATGAAAAGACTAACATTGATATCATTGATTCTGAGTATGATATTGACTTCCTGTAAAGAGTATGGTGAAGTAAGAATTATGCCGGAATTTAATCATAGTGAAACAGAGATTGAACTCTATAAAAACGAAGGTTCCTCAAAAACAGTGGTAATATCCACTACAGCGAACGAAATTACTGCAGATTATAATGCCAGTTGGCTTTCGGTAGATGCTAACAAGCAACGGATTATCTATACAACCCTTACTACTAATGAAACCGGTGAGGTGCGCTCTGCCATCGTCAAGTTAAATGCCGGAGATTTTTCAATGGAAGTGACAGTGAAGCAGTTGGCGAAGGACGAGTCAGAAGTAAAGACATTAAAAGTCGGACAATTAACAGAAGACGGACTCGGAATGATATTCTGGGTTGATCCGGATAATCAAGAAGTAGGTAAGGCTATTTCACTAGAGCGTTGGGGTGGTAATCCGTTTGAAGCATCCATTAAATTACACAATGCTTTCTCGATGGTAAATGGTATGGAAAATACAGCTCTGTATACTGATGCCGGTACCAATGACGCAGCTGCTCTATGTACAAATTTAGGAGAGGGATGGTATCTGCCTGCCTCTGAAGAATTAGGGAATTTATTTGATATCTATAATGGCATAGCACGCGATAACGGATTTACCAATGCTACACCAGATCAAATCAGTGATGCAGAAAAAGCTTCCCGTTCTACATT
This sequence comes from Bacteroides sp. 90-K9/2, assembly GCF_047310725.1. Taxonomy (NCBI): domain Bacteria; kingdom Pseudomonadati; phylum Bacteroidota; class Bacteroidia; order Bacteroidales; family Bacteroidaceae; genus Bacteroides; species Bacteroides sp. 90-K9/2. Next base: position 201,790 of record NZ_JBCGVL010000008.1, on the reverse strand, counting down.
TGATAAAAAATTAACCGATCTCGGAGGGGCAGTAATAAATGCAGCTGCTGAAAATGGTAACGGAGAAAGTTACTGGTCGAGCACGGAAAATGAAGACGGCCAGAAAGCACGCTATGTACGTTTCGGGAAATATGGAATGGATTTTGGTGCCAAGACAGGTACGAGCCGTTTTGTACGTGCCATGAAAGCAATCGGTGACTATAAATTCCCCGAGGAGCCCGCTACCTTATCTGTTTCACCAACGCAGGTAGAACTGACAAGTGAAGAAGGGGCTACAGCAGATGTCACAGTTAGCACAAATAAACTGTCATTTGCATATGTCATTGAAGGTAACAGTAATACGTGGCTTTCTGCTGTACAGAATGAAGATAAAATCAAATTTACTGCTTTATCTAAGAATGACGGTGACGAAGTTCGTACAGCCATTGTAACGATAACAGCTGGCAGCGGTGATGCTCAAGCCACAGTGACAATAACCATAAGACAACAGAAAGGACAGACAGAAGCTCCTGCTTTCCAGATAGGAGATTTTGTAAAGATGGATGGTGATACAGAACTGGCTGAAGGCGGTATCGTATTTTGGGTAGAGGGCAACAATGCTAAAATTCTGTCTTTAAAGCGTAGTGCCACTGCCATAAATTGGGCTAACGAAGGATTTATAGATGCATTAGGTTTAACAGATCAGGAAGATGGTGAAGCTAATACTCAAAAGATGAGAGAGAGTGCCATAGCTGCTAATATTCCGATTCTGGAATATTGTAAAGATGGCTGGTATTTACCTGCTAGAAATGAAATGGAAGCGGTCTTTACTGCATACAACGGCGGACCTTCCCAAAGTATCGGGGTAAAACCTGATGCTATTAAGCAGGAAGAAAAAGATGCTCGCGCAGCTTGGGATAAAATTCTCACTGATAATGGAGGGGATGTTATGAACGAAAAAGCTGACAATACCGCTGGTGACAGCTATTTCACCAGTACGGAAGCGGATGATGCTTCGAAAGTATTCTATGTGCGTTTCGGACAGTGGAACCCCGGTTTAACTGGTGCCAAATATGCCAAATCGCCTGCACGGTATGTACGTTGTATCCGAAAAATTTCCAAATAAAACCCTTTAAAGAAGACAATCATGAAAGTTAATTCATTCTATATCATAGCATTGTTGATATGCAATATCGCACTCGCTTCGTGTACGGATTATGTAGTGAAAGATCCTAATTTTATGCCACCGGATGTTGTCATTAATGACGATACAGGTAATAATGACATCATCGAAGGGCTACCGACTCCCGGAGAAATGCAGCCTTATAGCCCCTCACTTTTAGGTAAGCCTTATCGTCCGATAAAAGTTAAGTATTCCAATGAGTTTCCACCAGTGACCAAATGGACGGAGAGTAATACCCGTATTGTCGCTTACATGGGAGAGTACAAACCTGCTATCAAGTCGGAAAGTGACTACAAGGCCATAACAAATAAGTATGGTAGTTTCACTTCAGGAGCCAAACAACAAGCCACAGGGCGTTTTTACGTAAAAAAAATAAACGGCCGTTGGTGGATTATCGATCCTGAAGGCTATCCGCATTATGAGAGGAGCGTCACTTCCATGCGTTACGGTTCTTCGGCACGCAATAAGGAAGCATGGAACAAGCGCTTTGGCACTGACGCCAAATGGATAGCAACATCACAAGCAGAATTGGCTAGTATTGGTTTCCATGGTACGGGAGCCTTTTGTACGGATACATACGGAAAGATTCAGACTCACAACTCTGCCATTCCCAATTCTCCGTTAACGTTGACTCCTTCATTCGGATTTTTGGGACAATTCAGAACACAAAATGGCCATGCCTATCCAGGTAATACATCGGACAATGAATTGGGGCTGGTACTTTATGATGACTGGGCAGATTTCTGTAAAACATATATAAACACCTCTTTGGCACCTTATTTGAATGATGCCAACGTATTAGGCTTCTTCTCGGACAATGAAATCAACTTCTCATCACAGAACTCCAAAATTTTAGACCGTTTTCTGGCACTTACGGATAAAACAAATGTGGCCTATCTAGCGGCAAAGAAATTTATGGATGAAAAAGGGGCAACAAGTGTGACAGATAACCTGAATAGTGAATTTGCAGGCCGGCTAGCCGAGATTTATTATAAAGGAGTGAAGGATGCCATTAAGGAAGCCGACCCGGGCATGATGTATCTGGGCACACGCCTGCATGGCACTCCCAAATATATGAAGGATGTAGTGGCTGCTGCAGGCAAATACTGTGACATCATTTCCATCAATTACTATAGCCGTTGGAGCCCGGAGTTGGACTCCTATGTTAAAAATTGGGGAGAATGGGCAGATACTCCGTTTTTGGTTACCGAATTTTATACAAAAGGTCAGGATTCCGATTTGAATAACTTATCAGGAGCCGGATTCACGGTTCCGACCCAGAATGACCGTGCATATGCTTATCAGCATTTTACACTGGGGCTGCTTGAAGCAAAGAACTGTGTGGGATGGCACTGGTTCAAATATCAGGATGACGATGGGACGGATAACAGCGGGAAACCGGCTAATAAAGGCGTGTATGATAATCATTATGAAATGTATCCTTACCTAAGCAAATTTATGCAGGAAGTAAATTACAATGTCTATAATTTAATTGAATACTTTGACAACTAGAATAGGTCATAATAAAAGACATAAGTATCAATTCTTTAAAATGATGATAATGAATAACGGAAAGAAAGTTTTAATTATAGGTCTGACTCTGCTGACCGGTTTTACCTATTCAGCAGGAGCAGTAACAAAAGACATGAAGAAAGTCGTTGATGAAGCTCTTGAATTTTCGGTCAAACAGTCAATGTCCATGTTCAATGAAATGAAAGATCAGAAAGGCATACTTCCGAGAACAGCGAAAGATGGCAAGATGATTACTTGCGAATCTGCTTGGTGGACAAGTGGTTTTTATCCGGGTTCCCTTTGGTACTGTTACGAGTATAGTAATGACCCGCAAGTAAGAGCCGCCGCAGAAGAGATGACCTCACGAGTGGAAAAACAGAAATACACAACCAGTAACCATGATGTTGGTTTTATTATCAATTGCAGTTTTGGTAATGGTTATCGCCTCACTCATAATGAAACATACAGGGAAGTAATAGAGACTGCCGCAAAATCTTTGTCTACCCGTTTTCATCCGGTGACGGGATGCACCCGTTCTTGGAACAGCAAAAAATGGCAATTCTCTGTTATCATTGATAATATGATGAATTTGGAACTACTCAATGTAGCCTCTTCCCTAACGGGAGACAACACCTACTATAATATGGCCAAGTCGCATGCAGACCGGACAATGATTAATCATTTCCGCCCTGATGGAAGTTCATACCATGTGGTAAGTTATGACACGATTACGGGAAAAGTATTGAATCAAGTGACGCATCAAGGGGTAAACGATCAATCCTCCTGGTCACGTGGACAAGCATGGGGACTATATGGCTTTACAATGATGTATCGGCAGACTGGTAAAAAAGAATATTTGGACCATGCTATTAAGATTGGTAAGTTCATTATGAATCATCCGCGCCTGCCCAAGGATAAGATTCCTTATTGGGACTTTGATGCTCCCAATATTCCCAAAGAAGACCGTGATGCCTCTGCAGGTGCTATCATGGCATCAGCCTATGTGGAATTAAGCACTTATGTGGAAGGAGAACTAAGCAAACAATTCCTCGCGATAGGTGAACAACAAATAAAGTCGTTAGCTTCTCCAGGTTATCGCGCAAAGAAAGTGGGTGATAATAATCATTACATTATCAAACATAGTACAGGTTTCATGGCAAAACAATACGAGATTGATGCTCCTCTGACATACGCAGACTACTATTTTATAGAGGCATTAATCAGATATAAAAAACTACTGGAAAATCGTCCGGTAGTTGAAACAATAACAGCCTTCTCGGAAAATTCGGATCGTTCTCTTTGGCTAAGTTCGCTCCATCGAATTTCCTATCCGCTGTTAACGAATATGGCAAAAGGAGAACTGCGAAAGAATATGCCTGTTGAGTCTATCGCCGCTGATATGCAAAAAAGAAAAGAAGTCACACACCTAGAAGCTTTAGGAAGGCTAATTACCGGTATCTCAACTTGGTTGGAACTAGGACCCGACAATACGATAGAAGGCAAACTACGTGCCGAATATATTAATTTAGCCTTGAAATCTATTTCTAATGGAGTAAATCCCCAATCTCCTGATTATCTAAACTTCAATAACGGACGCCAGCCATTAGTTGATGCCGCCTTCCTTGCTCACGGCCTATTAAGAGCACGCACGCAATTATGGGACAAGCTTGATAAGACAACTCAAGAACGGGTAATCAAGGAACTTAAATCATCAAGAGCAATAAAACCTTCTGAAACCAATTGGCTGTTTTTCGCAGCAATGGTAGAGGCCGCCTTGAAAGAGTTTACCGGCGAATGGGAATATGAACGTGTAAAGTACGCTTGCGATCGTTTTGCACAATGGTATAAAGGTGACGGATGGTATGGTGACGGTGCTGATTTTCATCTGGATTATTACAATAGCTTCGTCATACATCCTATGATGGTCGAGGTGCTGGAAATAATGAAGAAAAACGGTATAGAGAGTTCCATACCCTATGATCTTGAAGTCGAACGATATGCACGCTATGCCGAACAACAAGAAAGACTGATATCACCTGAAGGTACATTCCCGATAGTGGGCCGTTCATTGGCTTATCGATTCGGTGCATTTCATGCATTATCTGATGTTGCTTATCGAAAATTACTTCCGGACAGAGTAAAACCTGCTCAAGTAAGGTCCGCTCTATCCGCTATAATCAATCGTCAGATTAATGCGCCCGGAACGTTTAACCCTGAAGGCTGGCTACGAGTAGGTTTTGCCGGTTATCAACCTCATATCGGTGAGACATATATATCAACAGGTAGTCTGTATCTGTGTACAGCCGTATTTATCGCGCTTGGTTTACCGGATTCTGATGAGTTTTGGTCTTCTCCTTCTGCTGATTGGACTTGTAAAAAAGGTTGGGCAGGTGTTGATTTGAATGTGGATAAAGCCTTGAAAAAATAGAATGAAAGAAGTATGCTCATGAAAAATATACTATTTATTTTATTCGCTTCACTAACTTTGTTTTCCTGTTCGGAGAACAAAGCTGTTGAAAAACAGACGACTTTTTGTAATCCAATGAATCTGGATTATGGTTGGGGAAACTTTCAAATAAGAGAAAAGAAAGCCCGTTCCGCAGCCGACCCTGTTATCGTATTATTTAAAAACAAATACTATTTATTTACCACAATGGACATTGGCGGCTATCGAGTATCCGATGATTTAATTACATGGAAAAATGTATATTTCAATCCGGAAGTAGAGACATCCGCCCTTGATGTCGATCATTATGTGGCACCCGCTGTGGCAGCCGATGAAAACTATGTATACTTCATTAATTTCACCAGAGACCGTACCAAGAAAACGGTAGATGTCATTCGCTCATCCGATCCGGAAAATGGAAAATGGGAAAAATGTGGTGAAGTAAGACGTATGGCCGATCCTTGTTTATTTATTGACAATGGACGCTTCTTTTTCTATTATGGTTTAGGTGGAACTCAATCTACTACTTTCTTCGAAGTAGATCCTGCCACATTCAAAGAAATAGAAGGCTCAAAAAAGGTCTTGAGAGAATATGTAACAGACATCAATCAGTGTAAATCAGGCTATCATTTTGGACGTAGAGAATTGTATGATGAAATTGATGCCTCTGCCTGGCAGGGAAATTTTTCCAAAGTACCATGTCCTGAAGGTGCATGGATTGTGAAGAACAAAAATAAATATTACCTGCAATATGCCACTCCAGGTACTATCTGCAATTGGTATTGTGATGTGGTTCTGGAGAGTGATAGTGTAAATGGTGGTTTTGTAGAACAACCTTATAATCCTGTATCTCTAAAAGTCGGTGGTTTTATCGGAGGAGCCGGACATAGTTGTGTATTTAAAGACAAATACGAAAATTGGTGGCAAGTCACCTCCATGTGGGTGGGTAATCATGACGAATTTGAAAGAAGAATTGGTTTATTTCCTGTTTCTTTTGATGATAAAGGAAGAATGAGAACCCATACTGTATTAGGGGATTATCCCATATCACTACCGCAAAAGAAATTCAATCCTCAAGATATTTCCGCTTTTGGCTGGATGCTCCAATCATATCATAAAAAGAGTACAGCGTCTTCTTCATTACCGGGTTTCGAACCGGAAAAGGCAGTGGATGAAAATGTTCGCACCTGGTGGTCGGCTACAAGTGGCAAAGTAGGTGAATATTTCGTAATAAACTTAGGTAAAAAAGTACGTATGAATTCCATTCAGATAAACTTTGCAGAACAAGACATTAACCCTGATGCTCCCAAAGAAACGGATTATCACGCTTATAAACTGTACGTATCCGACAATGGAAGGGATTGGAAACTAATAGTGGATAAATCAAGGAACATGGTTGCCATACCACATGAATATGTAGAATTTCCGAAACCGATAGAAACTTCTTTTGTTAAAATAGAAAATGTCCATACTCCCAAAGAAGGCAAGTTTGCCTTATTGGATTTGCGTGTGTTCGGTTTTGGCTATTCGGACAAACCGGAAATTGTTAAAGAACTGTCAGTAAAAAGAAACAAAGACGATGAAAGATATGCTTCGCTTAGCTGGAATAAAGTATCCAATGCTGATGGTTATCTTGTTCGTTTTGGTTATCAGCCTGATTTTCTTAATCAATGTATCCAGGTCAAAGATAAAGAGACAACCGGTTTACTGCTCCATATCCTTACCAAAGGCGTACAGTATCATTACCGCGTTGACAGCTATAATGACAGTGGAATTACAGAAGGCATCGTTATCTCTGAATAAAAAGATATGAACAAAAGACTGCTTATTTATCCTCTACTCTTTTCTGCCGGGCTATTGCAAGCCCGGCAGAAACCTAATGTTGTGATTATCTTTACAGACGATCAGGGTTACCAGGACCTTGGTTGTTATGATTCGCCATTGATACAGACTCCCTCTATTGACCGCATGGCAAAGGAAGGCATAAAGTTGACCGACTTTTATGTATCGTCTTCCGTATCAAGTGCTTCGCGTGCAGGACTTCTGACCGGCAGATTAAATACACGGAATGGAGTAAAAGGGGTATTTTTCCCCGAATCTGAAGGGATGCCTGCAGAGGAAATCACTTTGGCCGAAGCGTTGAAAGAGCAAGGCTATGCAACCGGTTGCTTCGGTAAATGGCATTTAGGCGATTTGAAAGGGCATCTACCTACAGATCAAGGATTTGATTACTACTATGGCATCCCATACAGCAATGATATGTATATCGGTCCCTCCCAGCAGTTCGCCTCCAATGTTACTTTCAGGGAAGGTTATAATCTGTCAAAAGCTAAAGAAGACCAAGAATTTGTGAGGACTTCCAGTAGAGCAGATATAAAAAAAAGGTTGAACAACGCTTCTCCACTATTTGAAGGAGATAAAATTATTGAGTATCCCTGCGACCAGTCTACTACCACCCGACGTTATTTTGATCATGCCATAGATTTTATAGAAAATAATCCGGAGCAACCTTTCTTCGTCTATATCACCCCATCAATGCCTCATGTGCCGTTATTTGCCTCCGAGCAATTTAAAGGTAAAAGCAAACGGGGACTCTACGGTGATGTTGTAGAAGAAATTGATTGGAATGTAGGTCGTTTACTCGATTACTTGGACAAAAAGAAATTAGCAGAAAACACTTTAGTTATTTTCGCATCGGATAACGGACCGTGGTTGTCTTTCAAAGAAGACGGAGGTTCCGCTGAGCCGTTACGAGGCGGTAAGTTCTCTTATTATGAAGGAGGCGTCAGAGTTCCTTGTATCATCCGTTGGAAAGGGAGTATACCTACCGGTGTAACTAGTGACGCAATAATTGCCAGCATCGACCTTTTCCCTACAATCATGCACTATGCAGGTTGCCAATCCTTCAAACAAAAGATTGATGGTATAAATATTTCATCTTTTCTCAAAAATCCTTCTCTACGATTACGTGACGAATATGTTTATGTAAAAGGTGGTGAAGTTCACGGTATACGCAAAGGTGATTGGGTCTATTTGCCTAAAACTGGTAATAGTAAGTTTAAAAAAGGAGATGTTCCCGAATTGTTTAATCTAAAACAGGATATCGGAGAATCGAATAATCTTCATCTACAGTATCCGGACAAAGTGAAAGAGCTGCAGGAAGTGATGAAAAAGTATCAATCAACTTCTACTATGCCATATGCACAAGTACGTGATACGCTTAATGATGACAGACAATATTGGATTCAGACACTCGTGAAAATAGCTGATCCGGTGATAAGCAATCTTAGCAAAGACCAACTGAAAAAAAATATTCCTGTCGGGCGTTCGTCATCAGCTTTAGCCAGCAGTCGGGAGTTTATCACTCATATGGAGGCTGTAGGCAGAACCATCGCAGGAATAGCACCTTGGTTGGAACTTGGACCAGACAATACTCCAGAAGGCAAGCTACGTGAAAAATATATTAAAATGACGTGCAAGGCTCTGGCAAACTCTGTAAACCCGAAATCAAATGATTATTTCAACAGCACAGCTACCCGTCAGATATTAGTAAACAGCGCATTCTTAATACAGGGTTTATTACAAGCACCTACACAGTTATGGGGAAATCTGGATGACACCACCCGCAAGAGACTCATTGAACAGTGGAAATCGACCCGCACCATGAAACCGGGAAATAATAATTGGTTGTTATTTTCTGCTATGGTGGAGTGCGGATTAAAAGAATTTTCCGGAGAATGGAATTTTCCGACAGTAGAAAGAGCCTTGACTTCTCATAGAGAATGGTATAAAGGAGATGGAGTTTATGGAGATGGAGCAGATTTTCATTTAGATTATTATAATAGCTATGTTATCCATCCTTTGTTACTGCAAATCCTGAAAGTGACAGTAAAACAGAGGCCATCTTTCCAGTCATTTCTGAATGAAGAATGGATACGATTTATTCGTTACGCCGAAATTCAAGAGCGCATGATAGCTCCCGACGGCAGCTATCCGATACTAGGCCGTTCAGTCAGTTACCGTTCAGCAGCATTCCAAGTGTTGGGGGCATGTGCTTTATTCGAAAAACTCCCGGAATCATTGAAGCCCGGACAAGTACGTGGAGCCATGACAGCCATGCTTAAGCGTCTTTTTGAGCAGCCGGGAACTTTCGATAAAGAAGGTTGGCTGACGATCGGAGTTTGTGGCGAACAACCAGAACTAGGAGATATTTATCTGTCTACTCCTTGCGTTTATCTATGTGCATTAGGTTTCCTGCCCTTAGGACTCCCTGCCAATAACCCTTTTTGGTGCAACCCGGTTGAACCATGGACAAGTATAAAAGCATTTGGCGGTATAGATTTTCCAATAGACAAGTTTATTAAACCATAAAATAAAATCATGAGATATAGTATTTTGATTATTGCCTTTCTGATGTTTAACTTCACAGGTTATTCACAAACAACTTCAGGACAGGAAGACAGGGCATATTGGGTCAACATGTTATCTCAAATTGCAGACCCATTATTAAATAATATGAGTAAAGGAGAACTAAAAAAGAACATGCCTGTAGAGACTATCTCCGGTATGCCTAATCCATCCAATGCGCGTACCACTCATTTGGAAGCTTTAGGACGCTTATTTGTAGGAATGGCCCCTTGGCTGGAACTCGGCCCGGACAATACACAAGAAGGACAAATACGTGAGAAATATATCCGCCTGATGACTGAGTCCATCAATCACGGATTCAATCCCCAATCTCCGGATTATCTGAATTTTACAGTCACTCGGCAACCTCTGGTAGATACTGCATTCTTTTGTCAGGGACTATTGCGTTCTCCGAAACAAATATGGAGTAAACTATCATCTGAAACCCAAAAGAATATCCTAAACGCCTTACAACAGGTAAGTAAGATTAAACCGGTAGAAAGCAACTGGTTACTCTTTTCTGCTATGGTCGAAGCTACTTTGCTGGAATTAACAGGTAAATGCAATATGCATCCTATTGAGTATGCTGTCATGCGATTCAAGGAATGGTACAAAGGCGATGCCTGGTATGGTGACGGAGCAAATCTACATATAGACTACTATAATAGTTTTGTCATTCATCCAATGCTTTTAGACGTTCTGGAAATCATGCAAAAACACAGTAAAGGCGAAGTCGACTTCTATAGAAAAGAACGGCAACGTTTCTCCCGATATGCGGAACAACAGGAAAGAATGATCTCTCCGGATGGAGCATATCCTGTAACCGGACGCTCTATAGCATATCGTTTTGGAACTTTCCATGTACTTTCACTGGCAGCCCTAAATGATTTGCTGCCAACTACCATTACTAAAGCACAAGTCCGATGCGGACTAACAGCTGTCATAAAAAGACATCTGGCTATAAAAGGAAATTTCGACGAACATGGATGGCTGACTTTAGGGTTTGCCGGACATCAACCTTCAATCGCTGAAAGATACATTTCTACTGGTAGCCTGTATTTATGCTCTACTGTATTCACAGCATTGGGACTTCCCGCCACTGATGAATTCTGGAGTGCCCCTTATGCGGAATGGACAGGGAAAAAGATTTGGTCAGGTAATCCGGATGTAAAATTGGATAAAGCAATAAAATTATAGAACCCCGATAAAATAGATGATAAATGAAAAAGATTCTTGCCTTATTTTTAGTATCAATAAATTGCACCCTGAATGCTCAACAGCTTTTTTCATCAAAGATGGAAAAAGAAGATATTACTAAAGTTTGTAATGCCGTATCCGAGTGGCAAATTAGCCATCACAACGAAGTAAAACATAATCCACTAGACTGGACAAACGGCGCTTTATATCGCGGAATGACTGAATGGGGAAAAGTCTCCGGAAATCAGTCCTGCTATGATTTTATCCGCACTATTGGTGAAAGACATAACTGGGATATGTGGAACCGTGTATATCATGCCGACGACATTTGTGTAGGGCAGGCTTTCATCGAGATGTATCGCAGATTTGATGATAAGCGTATGCTACAACCGGTAATGGAACGCGCTTATTATGTGGCTTCCCATCCTTCGAAAGCTCCGCTACAAAAGACAGATGCCGTGGGAACAACGGAACGTTGGTCATGGTCGGACGCCTTGTTTATGGCGCCTCCGGTTTATGCGGCTCTATACACGATAACCGGAGATAAAATCTTTCTGAATTATATGGACAGTGAATATAGAGAGTGTGTAGACTCACTATATGACAAGAAAGAACATCTTTTTTATAGAGATAATAAACGAATTCCCCTCCGTGAGAAAAATGGTAGTAAACAATTCTGGGGAAGAGGTAACGGTTGGGTATTTGCCGGACTTCCTCTTATTGTTGACAATTTGCCTCTCAACTGTTCTTCACGTGACTACTATATCCGGCTATTTACTGAAATGGCGGAAGCAGTTCGTAAAACTCAATGCAAAGACGGGGACTGGCGTACCAGCTTACTAGATCCTGATTCGTATAATATGCCCGAAAATAGTTGCTCTGCCTTTATGTGTTTTGGCATTGCCTGGGGAATCCGTAATGGCTACCTGCCCCAACGAACCTACAAACCTGTACTTGAAAAAGGTTGGCAATCATTGGTAAAAGCTGTTCATTCTGATGGAAAGTTGGGATATATACAACCTGTTGGTGCCGCACCCAAAGCTGCCGGATTCGATGCAACAGATGTATATGGCGTAGGTGCTTTCTTATTGGCAGGAAGCGAATTATATAAATTGTCAGGTGCTTACTAAATGTGAACAATGTATCAATAGTAAAAGCCGGTTATTGAGTGATTTTTTCAATAACCGGCTTTTACTATCCTATGTATTAAGCTACTTTCTTAAACTGCCGGAACTGCCACCACAACATACCTCCGGATATAAGACTAGCCGCCAAATCTGCCACAGGCATACTGGCCCAAACGCCTATTTGTCCATAATAATGAGGCAAAATCAACAAACAGGGAACCAGAAATAACATCTGCCGCGTCAACGACAAGAAAATGGCTTTACTTGCCATTCCGATACTCTGGAAGAAGTTGGAAGCTACCATCTGAAAACCAACAATCGGGTAGAAAAATACCACAATACGAAAACCTTTAGAAGCAATATTGATTAATTCTTCGTCCGAAGTAAAGATGGAAGATACGATTTCCGGAATGAACATACCTATCAGGAAACCAATCGTCGTCACTACAGTAGCACAGCAAATGGTTGCTTTCAGCACTTTCGTCACACGGGGATAGAGCTTCGCACCAAAATTATATCCCGCAATAGGCTGCATCCCCTGATTCAATCCCAACACAATCATAATAAAGACAAAGACGATGCGATTGACAATACCGAATGCACCGATTGCCAAATCACCTCCATATTCTTTCAATCCCTGATTAATCAGAATCACAATAAAACAAGAAGCCATATTCATCAGGAAGGGAGACATACCGATAGCCAATGAATCCAGCACGATTTTCCGTTTCAAACGGAAAATACCTTTTTTCAACCGTATCAGCTCGTCTTTACGGCAGAACAAATGAAGCTGCCAGACCAATGCGATCAACTGTGCACAAACCGTAGCCGTAGCCGCCCCACGGATTCCCCAGTCAAATACAAAAATAAACAATGGCGCAAGCAATATATTGATTATCACTGTCGTTATTGTTGCCATCATCGCTTTCTGCGGATGGCCCGAAGCACGGAGCACTGCATTCAGTCCCAGATATAAATGAGTAACCACATTTCCGAGCAAGATAACCTGCATAAATTCACGGGCATATTTCACCGTTTCATCGCTTCCCCCGAAAAAGTAAAGTATCGGATCGAGGAAAGGAAGAACAATTACCGTAAAAGAAATACCTATAATAAGGTTTAATACAAACACATTTCCCAAAACCCGCTGTGCGGTATCATAATCTTTCTGTCCCAGCTTCACCGAAATCAATGTAGCCGCACCGACACCGACCAGTGAGCCGAAAGCCGCGGCAAGATTCATTAGCGGGAAAGTTAACGCCAACCCGGAAATAGCCATCGCACCCACCCGTGACCGATGAAAATACTATCTACCATATTGTAAAGAGAAGACGCCGTCATGGCGATAATTGCCGGAATGGCATACTGCATTAAAAGCTTCCCAATCTTTTCCGTACCCAACGCAGTGGGTGTCTTTTGTCCTGTCATACCTATTAGTTTGAGGCGGCAAAGATACAAAAAAGAGATGGATTACAGGATATATGAGAAAAGTTTCGTATTTTTGCCTCCAAAATTGAGTTAATACGTAACGAAATGAATATATTAGAACTAAGTGAACAGGAAATCATTCGACGCAACAGCCTGAATGAGCTTCGTGCGATGGGTATTGATCCGTACCCAGCAGCAGAGTATGTAACCAATGCTTTCTCTACAGATATTAAAGCTGAATTTAAAGACGATGAGGAGCCACGCCAAGTTTCCGTAGCCGGTCGTATCATGAGCCGCCGCGTGATGGGTAAAGCATCTTTCGTTGAATTGCAAGACTCTAAAGGTCGCATTCAGGTGTACATCACCCGCGATGATATCTGCCCGGGAGAAGACAAGGAACTGTACAACGCTGTATTCAAACGCCTGCTCGACTTAGGTGACTTTATCGGTATCGAAGGTTTCGTGTTCCGCACGCAGATGGGTGAAATCAGTATCCATGCTAAGAAACTGACTGTACTTGCAAAGTCTATCAAACCGTTGCCTATCGTTAAGTACAAAGACGGGGTAGCTTATGACTCTTTTGAAGATCCCGAACTCCGTTATCGCCAACGCTATGTGGACCTGGTAGTGAACGACGGTATCAAAGAAACATTCCTGAAACGTGCCACTGTGGTGAAAACATTGCGCAATGCTTTGGACGAAGCCGGTTACACGGAAGTGGAAACTCCCATCCTGCAATCTATTGCCGGTGGAGCAAGCGCACGCCCGTTCATCACTCACCATAACTCACTGGATATGGATCTTTACCTGCGTATCGCAACAGAACTTTATCTGAAGAGACTGATCGTAGGTGGTTTTGAAGGTGTATATGAAATAGGTAAAAACTTCCGTAACGAGGGTATGGACAAAACCCATAACCCGGAGTTCACTTGTATGGAGCTCTACGTACAATATAAGGATTACAACTGGATGATGAATTTCACCGAAAAGTTGTTGGAACGTATTTGTATCGCAGTGAACGGTAGCACAGAAACAGTGGTTGACGGAAAAACCATCAACTTCAAAGCTCCTTACCGCCGTCTGCCTATTCTGGATGCCATCAAAGAGAAGACTGGATATGACCTGAACGGCAAGAGCGAAGAGGAAATCCGCCAAGTCTGCAAGGAACTGAAGATGGAAGAAATCGACGAGACGATGGGTAAAGGCAAGCTGATTGATGAAATCTTCGGAGAATTCTGCGAAGGCACATATATCCAGCCGACTTTCATCACCGATTATCCGGTTGAAATGTCTCCTCTGACCAAGATGCACCGCTCTAAACCGGGACTGACCGAACGTTTCGAACTGATGGTGAACGGTAAAGAGCTGGCTAATGCCTACTCGGAATTGAACGATCCGCTGGATCAGGAAGAACGTTTCAAAGAACAAATGCGTTTGGCCGACAAGGGAGACGACGAAGCGATGATTATCGATCAGGACTTCCTGCGCGCTTTACAATATGGTATGCCTCCTACATCGGGTATCGGTATCGGTATCGACCGTCTGGTGATGTTAATGACCGGACAGACTACCATTCAGGAAGTATTGTTCTTCCCGCAAATGCGCCCGGAAAAAGTAGTGAAAAAAGACGCTGCTGCCAAATACATGGAATTGGGAATCGCAGAAGACTGGGTTCCGGTAATTCAAAAAGCCGGTTACAACACAGTTGCCGACATGAAAGATGTCAATCCGCAGAAGCTACACCAGGATATCTGTGGCATTAACAAGAAATATAAATTAGAACTGACCAATCCGTCCGTAAACGACGTGACCGAGTGGATAAATAAACTTAAATAAATTAAGAATGAAGAATTAAGAATGGAGAATCGTTTCGGCTTTTCATTCATAATTCTTCATTCTTCATTCTTAATTTTTAATTAAACAAATGAAACTACCCGGTAAGATAGCGATAATGGGCGGAGGAAGCTGGGCCACAGCCATCGCAAAGATGTGTCTGGCGCAGGAAGATTCTATTAATTGGTATATGCGACGAGACGACCGCATTGCCGATTTCAAACGATTAGGACATAATCCGGCCTATTTGACAGGGGTGAAATTCGACACAAAGCGTATCAACTTCAGTTCCAATATCAATGATATTGTGAAAGAATCCGATACACTGATTTTTGTCACCCCCTCTCCTTATCTGAAAGCACATCTGAAAAAACTGAAAATGAAGATTAAGGATAAGTTCATTATCACCGCTATCAAAGGAATCGTACCCGATGACAACGTTATTGTATCGGAATACTTCACAAAAGAATATGGTGTGCCACCAGAAAACATAGCAGTCCTTGCAGGTCCCTGCCACGCAGAAGAAGTGGCTTTGGAACGCCTCTCCTACCTGACTATCGCCTGCCCTGATAAAGACAAAGCACGTATCTTCGCACGCCGTCTGGGAAGCAGCTTCATCAAAACATCTGTCAGTGATGACGTGGCGGGTATCGAATACAGTTCGGTACTCAAAAACGTGTATGCCATTGCTGCCGGTATCTGTAGCGGACTGAAATATGGCGATAACTTCCAAGCTGTATTGATCTCTAACGCCATTCAGGAGATGAACCGTTTCCTGAACACGGTGCATCCGTTGAACAGAAACGTGGATGAATCTGTTTATCTGGGGGATTTATTGGTGACCGGTTACTCCAACTTCAGCCGTAACCGGACTTTCGGAACGATGATAGGTAAAGGGTATTCCGTGAAGAGTGCGCAAATTGAAATGGAAATGATTGCAGAGGGTTACTATGGTACGAAATGTATCAAAGAAATCAATAAGCATCATCATGTCAATATGCCGATACTGGACGCCGTGTACAACATCCTGTACGAACGTATCTCACCAATGATCGAGATTAAATTGCTGACTGACTCTTTTAGATAATCTTTAAACAAGAACGATATGATTAGTTTAAACATTGAAAAGACATTTGGATTTATCTCCAAAGAAAAGGTTTTTGCTTACGAAGCTGAAGTAAAAGCCGCACAGGAAATGCTTGAAAAAGGTACAGGCAAAGGTAATGACTTTTTAGGATGGTTGCATTTGCCTTCTTCTATCACTAAAGAACACTTGGCCGACCTGAACGCTACAGCAAAAGTATTAAGAGATAACTGTGAAGTAGTAATCGTTGCCGGCATCGGTGGCAGCTATCTGGGTGCCCGTGCCGTAATCGAAGCTTTGTCTAACAGCTTCACTTGGCTACAGGAAAAGAAAACGGCTCCTGTCATGATCTATGCAGGACACAATATCAGCGAAGATTATCTGTATGAACTGACTGAATATCTGAAAGATAAGAAATTCGGTATCATCAATATTTCTAAATCAGGAACTACTACGGAAACTGCTCTTGCTTTCCGTTTACTGAAAAAGCAATGCGAAGATCAGCGCGGCAAAGAAACTGCAAAGAAAGTAATCGTTGCAGTGACGGATGCAAAGAAAGGTGCTGCCCGTGTTACAGCTGACAAAGAAGGATATAAAACATTTATCATCCCTGACAACGTAGGCGGACGTTTCTCTGTACTGACTCCGGTTGGTTTGCTGCCTATCGCAGTAGCCGGATTCGATATCGACAAACTGGTTGCCGGTGCTGCCGATATGGAAAAAGTATGCGGATCGGACGTTGCATTTGCTGAAAACCCGGCTGCTATTTACGCTGCTACCCGCAATGAGTTGTACAGAAATGGCAAGAAGATCGAAATCCTCGTTAACTTCTGCCCGAAACTGCACTATGTAAGCGAATGGTGGAAACAGCTTTACGGAGAATCGGAAGGAAAAGATAATAAGGGTATCTTCCCTGCATCGGTAGATTTCTCGACAGATCTTCATTCTATGGGTCAATGGATTCAGGAAGGCGAACGTTCTATCTTCGAAACTGTGATTTCAGTAGAGAAGGTTAACCACAAACTGGAAGTTCCTTCTGACGAAGCTAATCTGGACGGCTTGAATTTCTTAGCCGGCAAACGTGTGGACGAAGTGAACAAGATGGCCGAACTGGGAACACAACTGGCTCATGTAGACGGTGGTGTACCTAATATGCGCATCGTACTTCCGGAATTGAGCGAATACAACATCGGTGGTCTGCTCTATTTCTTCGAAAAGGCTTGTGGTATCAGCGGTTATTTGCTGGGCGTGAACCCATTCAACCAACCGGGTGTGGAAGCATACAAAAAGAATATGTTTGCCTTGCTGGACAAACCGGGTTATGAAGAGGAATCCAAAGCAATCCGTGCAAAACTATAAATCAAGAACGTTTTATAAACGGTAAACTATAAACAATGAACGGTGAACAACTATGCTATATGCATGGATTTGTTCACCGTTCATTATTTATTATTACTCTTATTTATCATCTTCGGCTTTCGTCTTCAAGCCGATTTCTTCCTGTGCTCCTTCACATTCGGCTTTGGAAGAAAGATAGAACTCTAATTTTACATCACCGTTCTTATCGACTTGTTTAATGGTCGCCATAACCATAATTCTGGCCTTTGACACCCCATCCTTAAAACGGAGCTGTCCTTTCTCCACATCCGTCAAGTTTCCCTCCGTAGATACTTCTGTTTGCTCATAAAAGAGTTTAGTATCCACTTCATCGTCATTCTGAAGTTTAAAGGTTTTCAGTTCTGCCCCATTTCCATCCAAAAGCAGAAAGGCTTTCACTTCATCTCCCACTTTCAAGGCCGGCAACTCCTCCCTCTGATTCGCATAGTCCTTTTCACCGGAACTGGTATTTTCACCGTCCGATTCGATCTTTGCATAAAGCTTTTCTATCTTGATAACAGGACTTTCTCCACTATCAGAGCAGGCACCTAAAAACAATGGTAGCAACAATAATACTCTCTTTTTCATGCTATCGTCGAGTTTATAACGTTACAAAAATACACATATTCCTCTAAACAGCAAATAATTATATAGTTAATCGCTTGAGAGCATCATTTACAACTATCTTCCTTTTCTAATTTATCTCTCATTTTTTATCGTTATCTTTGCCTCGTATACAGTTGTAGATGAAGCGAATCAAACTTAAAAAACAAATAGAATGGTAGAAAATTTATTAAAGAAGTCCAATGGACTCATGCTACTATGTAGCATATCATTGCTAATGATAGTCATGACCGGTTGTCAGGAAGCCAAACTCAAAACTGTGATCGGGATAGCCAACAAACAGTGCCCGCTGGACATGGGGGAAGTCGGCAAGATTACCAGCATCATCTACGACGGAGATAACGTAGTGTACACTCTCAACATGAACGAGGAAATTACCAATATTAAGATATTGAAAGATAATCCGGAAAGCATGAAATCATCTATCAAAATGATGTTTCAGAATCCGGCTGCTGATGTAAAGGAAATGTTGAAGCTGATGGCTAAGTGTAATTCCGGATTACACATGATATTTGTAGGGAATAAGTCGGGCGAACAAGCGGTTTGCGAACTTACTGCCGAAGAATTGAAAGAGGTGATCAATACAAATGCCAACCCGGCACAAAGCGGACAGACAAAGCTTGAAGCGCAACTGAAAATGGCGAATCTGCAATTTCCAATGCAGGCCAGTGAAGAGGTCATTGTCGAAAAGATCGAAGTCATAGGTGAATCGGTTGTTTATATATGCAGTGTGGACGAAAAGTTGTGTCCTATCAGCCAGATTGAAGAAAACGCAGCAGAAGTGAAAGAGGGTATTGTGTCAACGCTGGCAAGTCAGTCCGATCCTGCCACCCAGATATTCATAAAAACCTGTGTGGAGAACAATAAAAACATTGCTTACAGATATATCGGTAAGGATTCCGGAAAACAATATGATGTGATTATCCCCCAGTCCGATCTAAAGAAAATGATTATAGAAAAATAAAATATTATCTTAAAAAGATTCCGCAACGTACAAAGTATGAAAAAGAAACTGAAAGCCGTCCTGTTTGACATGGACGGCGTACTTTTTGACTCTATGCCTTATCATTCGGAGGCTTGGCATAAAGTAATGAAATCTCATGGGCTCACTCTTAGTCGCGAAGAAGCATATATGCATGAAGGACGGACAGGAGCCTCAACAATCAATATTGTTTTTCAACGTGAATTGGGTAGAGAAGCCACACAAGAGGAAATAGAAAGTATCTATCAGGAGAAAAGTGTTTTGTTCAATTCATATCCTGAAGCAAAGCCTATGCCCGGTGCATGGGAGTTGCTGCAAAAAGTGAAGAAGGACGGTCTGATTCCGATGGTGGTCACCGGTTCCGGTCAGTTATCCCTGCTCGAACGGCTGGAACACCACTATCCGGGAATGTTTCACAAAGAACTGATGGTTACAGCGTTCGATGTAAAATATGGCAAACCCAATCCCGAGCCGTATCTGATGGCTTTGAAAAAAGGAGGGATTAAAGCGGATGAAGCGGTTGTTGTAGAAAATGCTCCGTTAGGAGTGGAAGCCGGACACAACGCGGGTATTTTCACCATAGCAGTCAATACGGGCCCTTTGAACGGGCAAGTGTTGCTGGATGCCGGGGCTGATTTATTATTTCCATCCATGCAGGCACTTAATGACACCTGGGACATGATGACTGAAAATGACATCTAAAAGCTGAAAAGAAAATTTATTCTTCAAAACAGGAGAGAAATATTGAAAAGCAGGAATATAAATAGTATTTTTACGGGAGTTTAATTCGCTTAGATTCTATCTAAGCCAACGCAGATTCTACTATGCAAAAGTTATTATCTTTACCACCCAATTTGATCCATTGCTTCCACGAACTGGAAGAAGTTAACCATACCGATTGGTTTTGTACATCAGACCCCATAGGGAGCAAACTAGGCTCCGGCGGCGGAACTACATGGTTATTGCAAGCTTGCCATCAGGCATTCGCTCCACAAGAGTCTTTCAGCAACTGGATAGGACATGAAAAAAGAATATTGCTTCATGCAGGCGGACAAAGCCGTCGGCTACCCAGCTACGGCCCTTCCGGCAAAATATTAACTCCTATCCCGATCTTCAGTTGGGAAAGAGGACAAAAGCTGGGACAGAATCTGTTGTCATTGCAGCTCCCGCTCTATGAAAGGATTATGAATCAGGCTCCGACCGGTCTGAATACGCTGATTGCTAGCGGAGATGTATATATCCGTTCGGAAAAACCGCTTCAGGATATTCCGAACGCAGACGTAGTATGCTACGGGCTGTGGGTGAATCCGTCATTGGCAACTCATCATGGTGTGTTTGTTTCCGACCGGAAAAAACCGGAGGTGCTCGACTTCATGTTGCAGAAACCTTCTCTGGAAGAGTTGGAAGGATTGTCGAAAACTCATCTTTTCCTGATGGATATCGGCATTTGGATTTTGAGTGACCGCGCCATAGAAGTATTGATGAAACGGTCGTTGAAAGAAGGTACGAAGGATATTACTTATTATGACTTATACTCGGACTATGGTTTGGCTTTGGGAGAGCATCCTAAAAGGGAAGATGAAGAAATCAATCAGTTGTCCGTAGCTATATTGCCGTTGCCGGGTGGAGAATTCTATCATTACGGCACAAGTCACGAACTGATTTCTTCTACTTTAGCCATACAGGATAAGGTACGGGACCAAAGAAGAATCATGCACCGGAAAGTAAAGCCGAATCCGGCTATCTTTATACAGAATTCCATCACACAAATTTCTCTTTCTGCCGACAACGCCAATTTATGGATTGAGAATAGCCATGTGGGAAAGGAATGGAAATTAGGTTCCCGCCAGATTATTACAGGAGTTCCTGAAAATCAGTGGAGCATCAATTTGCCGGATGGGGTTTGCATCGACATTATTCCTATCGGTGAGAATGAGTTTGTTGCGCGTCCGTATGGATTGGATGATGTATTCAAAGGAGCGTTGGACAAAATAACGACTACTTATCTTAATATTCCTTTTACCCGTTGGATGGAAGATAGAGGAATTACCTGGGAGGATATAAAAGGGCGTACAGATGATTTACAATCGGCATCTATCTTCCCTAAAGTAGCTTCTGTGGAAGATTTAGGCATATTAGTACGCTGGATGACCTCGGAACCACGACTGGAAGAAGGGAAAAAACTTTGGTTGAAAGCAGAGAAAGTTTCTGCAGACGAAATATCCGCAAGCGCCAACCTCAAGCGTCTTTACGAACAGCGCAATGCTTTCCGCAAGGAGAACTGGAAAGGACTGGCAGCCAATTATGAGAAGAGTGTGTTCTATCAACTCGATTTGCTGGATGCCGCAAATGAATTTGTACGTTTCAATTTAGATATGCCTGACGTATTGAAAGAAGATGCCGCCCCCATGTTACGGATACACAACCGGATGCTTCGTGCACGTATCATGAAACTACGTGAAAACAAGGATTGTGCCAAAGAGGAACAGGCAGCTTTTCAACTGCTTCGCGACGGTTTATTGGGGATAATGAGCGAACGTAAAAGTCATCCCATACTCAATGTTTATTCCGACCAAATCGTATGGGGACGCAGTCCTGTGCGTATTGATGTGGCCGGAGGATGGACAGACACACCTCCCTACTCTCTTTATTCAGGAGGAAGTGTTGTAAATCTTGCTATCGAGCTGAACGGCCAACCGCCGCTACAAGTATATGTGAAACCTTGCAAGGAATATCACATCACTCTTCGCTCTATCGACATGGGTGCAATGGAAGTGATAAGGAATTACGAGGAACTGCAAGATTATAAAAAGGTAGGTTCTCCATTCTCCATCCCGAAAGCCGCCCTTACATTGGCGGGCTTTGCACCGGCATTCTCTACGGAATCTTATCCTTCTTTAGCTAAACAGCTGGAAGATTTCGGTTCAGGAATCGAAATTACTCTACTGGCTGCTATTCCCGCAGGCTCTGGCTTGGGAACCAGTTCCATACTGGCATCTACCGTGCTCGGAGCAATCAATGATTTCTGCGGACTGGCTTGGGATAAAAATGATATATGCAGTTACACATTAGTATTAGAACAGCTCCTGACCACAGGGGGAGGTTGGCAAGATCAATATGGCGGTGTCTTTTCCGGTATTAAGTTGCTTCAATCCGAAGCAGGTTTCGAACAGAATCCGTTAGTACGCTGGTTACCCGATCAGCTCTTTGTTCATCCTGATTACCGCGACTGT
Source organism: Bacteroides sp. 90-K9/2 (assembly GCF_047310725.1). Taxonomy (NCBI): domain Bacteria; kingdom Pseudomonadati; phylum Bacteroidota; class Bacteroidia; order Bacteroidales; family Bacteroidaceae; genus Bacteroides; species Bacteroides sp. 90-K9/2. Next base: position 179,378 of record NZ_JBCGVL010000008.1, on the reverse strand, counting down.
CATCTGTTATATTATACGGGAATTACTCGTACTGCTAAAAGTATTTTGGCAGAGATTGTCAGTTCCATGTTCCTCAATTCCGGTCCGCATCTAAGTTTGCTGGCCGAAATGAAAGCTCATGCAATGGATATGAGTGAAGCTATTTTACGTAGTAATTTCGAAAGTTTCGGTCGTTTGGTCGGCAAAACCTGGATACAGAATCAGGCATTAGATTGCGGAACCAATCCACCGGCAGTAGCAGCCATTATTGAGAAAATCAAGGATTATACCCTGGGATACAAACTCCCCGGTGCAGGTGGCGGGGGGTATCTATATATGGTAGCAAAAGACCCGCAGGCAGCCGGACAAATCCGACGGATACTAACGGAACAAGCCCCTAATTCCCGTGCTCGTTTTGTAGAAATGACTCTTTCTGATAAGGGACTTCAGGTTTCAAGAAGCTAAAGAGAAAGCGTTACCATAAGGCAGGTCAATCATCCGGAATCATAAAAAATAAGCTTGGACAGATTCAAACGAAATGTCCAAGCTTTAATTTTTCAATGCCATAATGATCTGTTTTACATGTTGAGACTTGAAATAACTGTAAAGTAAATCACAATAATGATAAAACCAATAGCTCCGATAACCAGTGCAATACTAGCCCATTTCTTTTTTCTAGCTTCTTCCATTCTTATTTATATTTATTGGGATTAATATAATTTATCGTCAAATGTCTACATCTGGAAAGCTATGAACATACTACTACAGAATATCGTTCTTTACTTTTTCATATCTACAAAGTTAGCATTTCTCACAAGAAATATTTTATTTAAATCAACTTTTTCTTTCTATTTAGGCTAAATTATACAACTACATACAATAATAACTAACTGTGTTTGAGAAAATGCAAAGTAAAATACACAACTGACTATCCAAGGATTATTAATCTAAATATCAAGAATATGAAACATATTTATTTTATCCATTACCGCTTTTATATCATACAAAAACTGTACATTTGCACTATAAATAATCTCAATTGAATATACTGGACTAAAAAAAAGGATCAAAAACAAATAAAATATAAAGATGAAATTACTTAAACTATTATTCTTATCCGTCATCTTGCTATCCGCATGCAACGATGACTCAACAGACACTCCGGAAACAGGAGAGCCCAAACAGATTATCGTAGAAATGGCCTCCAATGATTTTACAGATGTCTCCGGTACATATACTCTTGAAACCAATAAAGAATACTGTACTCGGGAAGACGGAAAATATAAGATATTATTGGTCAAAAGCGTATATAAAAATAAGGAGGGAAAGGAAAAGGATATTCTTACCTATGGTATTCTGGATGTAGCAAATAAAAAATACATCTGCCATACGGCCAATATAGATGTAGCCCAAAGACTTGAAAGAGACTGGGAATTTTATAATCAAATAACTAATCCGGATTTTCCGGATGACCCAAATAGACGATTAGTTTGTAACTCTTATACAAAGAAAGACTAATAACAGAACCTCTTACGAGATAAAAGAAAGAATACTAAGAATGAAATGCCCTCAAAAGTTATACAGATATGTGTACTAAGCTTTTCATTTTACTCTTTCTATTTTCTAGCCTGAATGTCAGCATGTTAGGTCTTCATTTACACCAACAATCAGCCAACAACGATCCATTTCAATGGACTTTAAGCTAGTTTTCCAGCCTTATTCACACAGGAGTAGAAACAGAAATCCCTCAATAATCAACTGATTATCAAGGGATTTTTCTGTGACCCCGGTGCGATTCAAACGCACGACCTTCAGAACCGGAATCTGACGCTCTATTCACTAAGCTACGGGGCCATTCTTTCTAAATGCGAGGACAAAAGTATAAAAAATCTTCTCATCTTCCTAATGATTCTCCTTTTTTTATAGTTCTTAAGGTACTTCCCTATATTAGGAGACTGTTATTTTGAAATGCTTTAGAGCATTTACTTTATCAAATTGACAATCTTTTAGACAATACCCATTACATATATCAATTTTATTCCTATCTTTGCCGACAATTAACATTTAACAAACCTATGAGTTACTTGATAAAACCTAAGAACTATAAGCCGCTACTCGACCTCAAACAGACCGAGCTGGGAATCAAGCAAATAAAAGAGTTCTTCCAATTAAACTTGTCATCCGAACTGCGCCTTAGACGTGTGACTGCCCCTCTTTTCGTATTGAAAGGAATGGGTATCAATGATGATTTGAACGGAATAGAACGACCTGTTTCTTTCCCGATCAAAGATCTGGGCGATGCGCAAGCCGAAGTGGTTCATTCATTGGCTAAATGGAAAAGGTTGACCTTAGCTGACTATCACATTGAACCGGGATATGGTATTTATACGGATATGAATGCAATCCGATCGGACGAAGAACTGGGCAACCTGCATTCTCTCTACGTAGACCAATGGGACTGGGAACGTGTCATCACCAATGAAGACCGGACTGTGAACTTCCTAAAGGAAATTGTCAACCGTATTTATGCGGCTATGATCCGCACAGAATATATGGTATATGAAATGTATCCGCAAATCAAACCTTGCCTGCCACAAAAGCTACATTTCATTCATTCAGAGGAATTGCGCCAGCTTTATCCGAACTTGGAGCCTAAATGCCGCGAGCACGCCATCTGTCAGAAATACGGAGCTGTGTTTATCATAGGAATAGGCTGTCAACTTGGTGATGGCAAGAAGCACGACGGACGTGCACCAGACTACGATGACTACACCACCAAAGGACTGAACGACCTGCCCGGACTGAATGGCGACCTTCTGCTGTGGGACGATGTACTGCAACGCTCCATCGAATTGTCATCCATGGGAATCCGTGTAGATAAAGAAGCTTTGCAACGTCAGTTGAAAGAAGAAAAAGAAGAAAAAAGGCTGGAACTTTATTTCCACAAGCGATTGATGAATGACACTCTCCCTCTATCTATCGGAGGAGGTATCGGACAGTCCCGCTTGTGTATGTTCTACCTTCGCAAAGCTCACATCGGAGAAATACAAGCCAGTATCTGGCCCGAAGATATGCGCAAAGAATGTGAAGAACTTGATATACACCTTATATAATAGACTATGAACGTACAGATTGAAGAAAGCTGGAAAGCTCATTTAGAACCAGAATTCGACAAAGACTACTTTCGCACGCTGACCGATTTCGTCAAAAGCGAATATAGCCAGTATCAGATTTTCCCTCCGGGAAAACTGATCTTCAATGCTTTCAACCTTTGTCCTTTTGATAAAGTGAAAGTTGTGATTATAGGGCAGGATCCCTATCATGGACCGGGACAAGCACATGGCCTTTGTTTCTCTGTAAACGACGGGGTGCCTTTCCCTCCTTCATTAGTGAACATATTTAAAGAAATTAAAGCCGACATTGGCACTGATGCCCCTGCTACGGGAAATCTGACTCGCTGGGCAGAACAGGGAGTATTGTTGCTCAACGCTACGCTGACCGTACGTGCTCACCAAGCTGGTTCACACCAGAACCGTGGCTGGGAAACATTTACTGATGCTGCAATCCGTGCTTTGGCAGAAGAAAAAGAAAATCTGGTATTTATCCTGTGGGGATCATACGCTCAAAAGAAAGGAGCGTTTATCGACCGTAACAAACACCTGGTACTCACTTCCGCTCATCCCTCTCCTCTTTCTGCTTACAACGGCTTCTTTGGAAACAAACATTTCAGCCGTACAAACGATTATCTGAAAGCACACGGAGAAACGGAAATCAATTGGTAAATAAACATTGAGGCTCAAACATAAAAAAGGGACTGTCTTCAACTTGCCAGACAGTCCCTTTTTCAATCTCATTAAAGCACCCGAATTTAATACCCTGCACTTTATTCTTATTTTTTAATTCTCAATTCTCAACTCTCAATTTATCCTAGTACCACTGAATGTTACTTTGCGTCTGACTTCTCTGCTCATACTTCAAGTCTTGCAGAATACTTGCATTCGCACGAATTGTTACATTGTAATATTTCCAACGTCCGAAAGGAGAAAGACTGGCGGACAAGTTGAAACAGTGCAAGTCACGGGATATTGTACAAGAAGTCTGGGTAATCTCTTTAGCTTGAAAATCATAGCCCGAGTTGAACGAGAGCGACCAGTTATTAGAAATCTTTATATTTCCGTTTGCATTGATATTATGCGTATACGTATAAGGATATCGCATGGAATAACGGTTGATAGGCTTCGATCTGTCTTCACGGATATTAAACGAATAGCTAAGACTCAATGACCAAGGCATCTTAAATACCTGATAACCATCCGGGTCAGCCTGTGCTTTCTCTACTTTCTTAGGCGTAGTGCCATCTCCTTCCGTTCCATCGGATTCCTCATCATCGCTATCCTCCGACTTATTCTTATCTTTCCCTTTTTCATCCCCCTCTTTCGGACCGAACCATTTCTTCCATGTGTCATTATTGAAGGTATAATTGAAAGAAGAACCATATCCCTGGAAACGTCCAAAACGACCATACGACCATTCTGTACGGTTACTGGTTACTACATTACCACTTTTATCGAATGTATAAGCATACGTAGCGAACGATGCGTTCATGTTGAACGTATAATTCTTAGTCAGTTTCAAACGTAGGTTCATGCTTAAATCACTCCAAGGCCTCTCTTTGGCAGCCATATTATAAGACATACTTGCTCCCAATTCATCAATCAGACTAACCTTTTTAAGTGTATCTTTCTTTGCATCGTAGTACTTCATCTCTAAGTTATTAGAAATAGAGAAGCTGACTGTTCCCGATCCTTCCCGCGAAGGTACACCATAAGGTTGACCGGTGAAAGGAGAATAATATTGCGTATTGCCATTATAATCGGTATACTCTTCCCAATACTTGCTGAATCCCGGAGCACCGCTAAGACTTACTTGCGGCGTAACTACGTGACGAATCTGTATCTCTTTCTTTTTAGCAAAAAGAGGTTTGTACATACCATACACTTTCGTACTCAAACTCAAACTTGCCGAGTAATTGGATACCCGGTAGAAACCGTTCAGGGTATCACCCGGCAATGCCTCCAACTTATGATCGACCTCATTATATTGCTGATTAATCTTACGAGTATACCAACGCTCTGTATAATTGACCGAAGGAGAAACCTGCAAATATTTGAATAACGTAAAAGTAGCACTGATAGGAATGTTATGATTCATCGCATTTTCCCATGAACTTATTCCGGCTTTAAACAGATGATTATCATTTGTACGGATACTGTTTGTCAGACGTCCCGTATAACTAATGGAAATCTTTTCGTACCAGCGTTCAGCTCCTGCCGCCTTCTTGCGTTTGAACGGAAACAGACGGCTTAATGTAATATTCAAGTCAGGCAAAGTGACTGCAACCGAAGAGTCACGCATCGTCTGTGCGATATTGGTGGTTCCGGATAAGGTCAGACCGATATCAGGGAAACTACGAGAATAACTGATACTTGATGTTTTGGTATTTTGAGTCAACAACTGCGAATTATAAAGGTTGTTGATATTGGAACGTTCGTAACTACTGGTTGAGAAGTTTACACTAGCGGAGAATGTGCTGTTCGGACTGGCTTTAGCATCCTGGCGATGATTCCATACTACCTTAAAGTCCTTAGCAACTGTATAGTCCGGCATACCTTTATCTCCCGTCTTAGTGACCTGATAGTCCGCTTGCAGCGTACCGGAATATTTATAGCGTTTATTATAATTGGTCAATCCGGATAATCTCCATGAGCCTTTCGTGAAGATATCACCCGTCATCTTCAAGTCCATAATATCACTGATGGCAAAATAATATCCTCCTTCTGCCAGACCGAAACCACGACTGGAGTCGTCCATATAAGTCGGCATAATGAAACCGGAAGAATAACTGCTGGAGAATGGGAAGAAAAAGAACGGTACGGCCAACGGCAAAGGCACATCTTCCACTACCAGATAGGCAGGTCCTGTCACCACATTCTTTTTAGGACGCACTTTAGCTCTCGTCAGCTGCATATAGAAGTGAGGATGGTCATGATGATCGCAGGTTGTATAACGCCCATGCTCCATGAAAATTTCATCATTAGCTCCTTTCTTCGCCTTGCTTCCGGTCACATATCCTTCTCCCTGCTGGGTGACGATATCGGTAATTCCCGCTTTCTTGGTTTTGAAATTATATCGGATGGTTTCCGTATCATAGGAGGTATCTCCTTCTTTAAATACCGGTTTACCTTTTTCCACTCCGGTAGTATCCTTGATACCGTATGCATGCACAGTACTACTATCCAGATTCATCGAAATAACTTCCGCAGCGAGTTCGATGTTCTGATAATTAACTTTTCCGCTACCATAAAGTGTAGCAGCTCCTCCCAAAGTAAAGACAGTGGAGTCGTTGGATTCATAAACAACCGGTGCATCGAGTGGTTGTTTCTTCTTTACCGGTGCGATGGAATCAATGCGTACCGTTACCGTATCTGCTCTCAACGAATCATTTCCCTGAAGGGAATCCGTTTGTGCGGTATTGGAGGCAATCATTCCTCTTCTTCGACGCTGAGACGTAGCCTCATCGGGAAGCATCAGTAAGACAATCAGCAGTATGAATGATATAAGTATTTTTGCTTTCAATGGCGCCATTAACTAATAGTTTACGCTTGAAGTGGCAAAAGTACGCAAACTTCATCAAATATGAGTCAGAATCTTCGTTATTTAATTATTTTTTAGTGCTATAAAAAGAGAGAACACCATCTATCAAAGCGACTTAGACCCTCTTCACCATATTTTGCAATACTTTGCCGGGCTTTCTCCACTGTTTTCTCTTCATCCAGATGGGTTTTAGAAAAGAATTTATCCGCAAAACAAATTAATTGTTCTTCCAAAGTGACGGGTAACATCTCACGATGAGGAACGGGAAGTTGCTGGGCAATGATATCTTCCAACGAAAGTCCGGCTCCCGTATGACGTTCACACACCAATGCGTGTTGGGGGAAACCTTCCGCCCGCAAGATTTCTGCTCCCAAATATCCGTGAGCGATATAAGGATTGGGACCAAAACACTGAATGGTTGGAGCATCGGTCTGAAAAATACCAATATCATGCAACAGAGCAGCTTCTTTCACAAAGCTCCGGTTCAAACGTAGCTCGGGATGAGCATCCAGCATTTTCATTGCTTTTCCGGACACTGCCAAACTGTGTATTACTAATATTTGTCTCTGCTGCGTATTCTCCGGATAATATTTATCAATGATTTCGTATGGATTCATGTGCTTTATTTTTTGCTCTCTTGACGAGAAATTAATATTTTTGTGCAATATTACAAAAAAAATCACCGATATGCAAACTAGAGTTTTCTTCATTCTTATATTTCTGTTCATTATGCTGTTTCCAATGCGTGTAAACAGTCAAATTGTCACGGGAGCAGAACAGATGGATCAATACCTACCGTTGTTGAAAGGAAAACGCGTCGGAATGGTAGTCAACCACACTTCCGTTGTAGGGGCAAAGCAAACTCATCTTCTCGACACCTTATTAAAAAGAAATATTCAAATCGTCAAAGTATTTGCCCCCGAACATGGTTTCCGAGGTAATGCAGATGCGGGTGAAACGGTGAAAGACGGAAAAGATTCCCGCACCGGTATTCCTATCGTATCGCTTTATGGTGATAACAAAAAGCCGTCTGCCACCCAACTAAAAGATGTTGACGTGATCTTATTCGACATTCAGGATGTAGGAGCACGCTTTTATACCTATATAAGCACGATGTATTACGTGATGGAAGCTTGCGCAGAGAACAAGAAAGAAATGATTGTACTGGATCGCCCTAATCCGTGCGACTATGTGGATGGTCCGATACTCAAACCTGCCTACCGGAGCTTTGTCGGCATGCTTCCCATTCCTGTACTTCACGGATGTACTATCGGCGAACTGGCACAGATGATAAACGGAGAAGGATGGATTGCCAACAAGAAAAATCCTTGTTCATTAAAGGTTATTCCAATGATCGGGTGGAAACATGGAGAACCTTATTCACTTCCCATCAAACCGTCACCCAACCTCCCGAACGACCAGTCTATCCGATTGTACGCCTCACTCTGTCCTTTTGAAGCCACCCGTATCAGCGTGGGACGAGGAACAACTTTTCCTTTCCAGGTATTGGGCGCACCTAATAAGAAATACGGAAGTTTCACTTTTACTCCCCGCTCCTTACCCGGTTTTGACAAAAATCCAATGCACAAAGGTATCACCTGTTATGGGGAAGATCTCCGGAATGTAACCGATGTGAATGGATTTACGCTTCGCTACTTCTTGAACTTTTATCGCTTATCCGGTGAAAACGCAGCCTTCTTCTCCCGTGCCCGATGGTTTGATTTGCTGATGGGAACTGACAGCGTACGCAAGGCTATCCTCAAAGGGGAATCGGAAGAGGCTATCCGGAATAGTTGGCAAAAAGAGTTACAGGATTACAAAGAGATTAGAAAAAAATATCTTCTCTATAAGTAAAAAAACTAATATCATACTCTCATTCATTTTTATAAACCACTTATAATTAAAAGAATAAGTATGATAGACAACTATTATTTCCGGTATCTATCATACTTAGACCATCAAAAACGAGGTATCTATCATACTTGATTATTCTACCTCCAAAGGTATAACATGATAATACGTACCATACGTTTTCCGTTTAGATTTCACTCCGAGCCGCTGCAAGATACGCCCGAAATAAGAAGCCTGCCTGGCAGAAAATGTCATCTTACTCGCTTTCTGAATCCGCCGCAGAATGTCGATAGCCAGCAGCCATTCTCCTTCCTCCTCTTCTTCCGCCCCGCGATAATAAACCATAAATAATTGTTCGATGGCAGGTGATTGTTCAAACTCCCGGTTGTTTTCCGTCATGATAGCCTCTTCTTCGGAGTCAAACCAATAACGTTCATTATGATAAAGCAACTCCAACGCCTGTGCATAAAGCTGTTCATAATCAACAGGACGCGACACATCTATAGCTCCCGTCATATAAATACCGATGAAACGACGACTACCGGAAGTATCCGTCAACAGATCCCGATGATTGCTCGTAGCAATGAACGATGCATACCGGCGAAGCTCTTCCACCGCCGAAGCATTCGGACGACGTGTGTTCACCACCGGTTTTTGCAGAATATGTTTCAGAAAAGCCTGCTGGCTAGGACTAATCTGGTCGAATTCATCCATATTAATAAGTAGAAAGCGATTCAGATACAACTCCGCGTCCCGCTTCCGACTGAAATCAATGCTATCCGTATAGTACGCCTGTAAAGCAGGAGGAAGAAGCATTCTGCAAAAAGTCGATTTCCGATATGCCTGCGGGCCAATCAGCAAAGGTGACGTACTGTTGGCGTGTTTCTTATCCATTCCCCTCCAATGGGCAACCATATTCAAAAACCACCGACGGAACAACGGCGCCCAATGCGGATTATCACAGGGAACGCGGTTAGCCAGTTCCAAAATCCGGTCTTTACCATCCCAGTGAGGCAGATGATACAAAAAATCCTCCACCGGCTGATAAACAGGCACATGATCGGAATCCAAATAGCGGATTACGTCCCTATCCCACATTTTCACCCCTTCATACATGGCATTCATCGTGATACTCGCCAGCACCCGCTTGTCTACCGGACGAAAATAGAAATTAAAACTATTTCGTTCGCGATATTCCACTTCCGTGGTCAGCGTATTGTATCGAAATTCATAACGACGCTTCATAAACTCGTCCATCTGCATGGCGAAGAGCTGTTCGGTCGTCAGACTACTCTTCTTGCCGAATCCCTTTGCGGAACGATAGACACTTTTCACAGTTTCGCGAATCAGCAACTCATCCGAGGGGAGCCGATAATGCGCCCTTGTCCACCGCACAGTATCTTCTTCGGGAATACCTGCCCGAAAACAATGCTCTGCCAAACACACCAGTAACGGTTGCAGATCGTCTCCCTCCCGATATCCGTTCAGTTCTTCGAGCGCCCTGTTGAATGCAGCGGAGAAAAGTACTGATAATGCTTCATAATTTTCATATCCGGGTGCCATTCGCTGCAAAGGAGAATCGGTTTCTCGCGTTCGTTTGATAAAAGTCGCTTCGGACGGAAGACTGACGGGCTGCTTCATATAAATGGGCATTGCTTTCGGATTGAAATAAAGTCCGGGATCGTATGTCAACCGACAATATTGCTCGAGCGACGGTTCTTTCAGTTCGATATCAAAAGGAAGTTGTGGCTGATAATATTTCACAGCCGTCTGATAAGCATGCGCGTGAAAAAGTTCCGCTTGCTCGCGTAAAGTCGGCAAGCAGTCGTCCGGATAGGTGAACCGTACCCATATCTTTACTGATTTGCCAGAAGAGCCGGTGAAAGCAAGGTATGTTTGCGGAAACTCTTTGACCAGTTCCTTTATTTCGTCTGCTTCCGCTCTTCCCGAAAGATCATTGACCTCCATCATCACTATGCCGTTATATTCATTCAGGGTCATTACCCCTTCTTTACGGACAAAAGCTGCGGCAGGCATCACTTTGGGAACTTTACGCACCTCTTCAATCGAATTTCCCGGAAGAGTATACCGCAATATTTCCCTCATCTTTGAGACGGGCTGCGCCTTGACTTCCGTTTTCATCTGCTCCAAAAGGAGCTCCATTTTCAACGTCCGTAAGGTTTTTACCTTGCCATCGTCTCTGACTAATGTTATTCTCATCTTTTTTTATTATTATTTCCAGTAAAAGGAAAGCTGCACTACAGCCATACAAAGATACAACATGCTCTTCGCCCAAACAAATTTCACCGCTTTTATTTGCCACGCCACACGACTTTATTTTATAGAAATAATGCTTACTAAATTTGCGAATAAAGGCAGGATAATGTATCTTTGCAGGCAGTAAGACTTCAGCCCGCATAAGTGTGCCGTACAGCCCACCTATGCGGGCTGTACAGTTTACATCTGTGGGCTCTACAGCCCATGAATGTGTGCCCAAGAAAAGCGACTGATTCAAGTTGATTATCCAAGCTGCAATTGTAGGTTATCTTGCTGCAAAACAAGATTTAAAATGCCTTTCAAAAGGCATTTTAGCTACATTAACCCATAATAGAAAAGACATGTACGCAAAATATGATTTTCGCAAAAAGCCGTCTTCGAAAGAAGACGAAGACGAACAGCCGTTGTATCCCCGCATCGTATCGAACGGAACCATCGACTTTCAACAAATTGTAAAAGAGATCGCTCAAGCTTCCAGTTTTACACCGGCAGACATTGAAGGAGTTCAGCTAGCTATTGAAAATAAAATATCCGAATATTTAGTCAGCGGACACCACGTCCAGTTGGGGAACCTTGGATATTTTTCAGCCAAGTTAAAAGCACGCCCGGTGATGGATGCCAAAGAGATACATGCACAGTCCATTTATTTCGATAATGTAAATTTTCGTCCATCATCTTCTTTCCGAAAGAAGGTTCGCGGATTTGTGGAAAAAGCGAAGTCGGGATTTGCACATTCCGCCGAAGTTCCGGTGGAAGAACGCCGGCGCAGGCTGGAGAAATTTCTGGATGAACGACCGATGATACGACGCAAAGAGTATACGCAACTAACGGGACTATTAAAGAACAAAGCACTGAATGAATTGAACGGATGGGTGAAGGAAGGAGTACTTGACACCATTGGAAGCGGCAGTCATAAAATTTATGTGCGGGTTAATGCCATGAAAGATTAAACAGCAAAAACAGTGGAATAAGAATGATAGATACCCATATTTCATGAAGAAAATATGATAGATACAAAATTTCAGAAACATCTATCATTCTTATTCATCAGATAATAACTATATTAGCAAAAAGAATGAGAGTTATGATAGTTGTTTTCTACTCTAAGAGGTAATCCTTAACTCTAACTATTTAAAGTTTTTATTCTTCGTAATAAGTAAAGACACGCTCCACATAAGGTTTCAGTATATGCCCGAGTCCTGTGCCTGAATCAACATAATCTTTGAAATTCTTTGTTTCAATCCAGTTGCCATTCGCATCATATTCGTAGTCCTGAAAATCTTTATAGAGTATTTCAAATCCCGGTCGCTTGTCAATTGACCGACCTTGTTCGTCATATTTTTCTTGCAGAAAACAACAACTACAACAGCTTTATTTTTCATGTTTTGTTTTCTTGTATGTTACAATATTTCGGCGCAAAGATAACAAAACCAATTCTAAAATATAACTGACACAAAAGATTACTTCCATGTTATTATAATATCATCAAAGCATAATAACTCTATAATATCTTTCATGCTTTCCACTCAGCCAGTATTGAATTAAAATCTTCAAGCATCAAGTCAAAGTCATAATCCAGCTTCTTCTTTTTCAGCTTGTTGGTAACATGGTTCAGAGCAAGCAGAATATATTCGCTTAGCTTCGATTTCTGTTTGGCATGACTCAATTCACTGAATTCTTTCTCAAGGCATAGTCCGATTCTAATTTTCCCGGTATCTGCCCTGAATGGTCCAAATTCAAAACGATTGCGAAGATAATATCCATTCTTCTCTATTTCTTGTCTGGTAAACATAGTGAGCAATGTCCGATAGAAATCTTTTTGTTTCAATTTCAACTTTTCATCAGCAATGATATAGTTTGTTTTACAATGGTCATGATCATAATAGCTATACGAACAATTAATTATAATTCGATTAATAGTACGTCCGTACATCTCTGGGCGCATCCTTCTATCCAACTCCGGTTTCAATTCTTTATCAACACTCTCGATTACTGCTTTGGAGTTTTCATAACAGTTATCAATTGTCCTCCTTATCCAAACCGGATTTTTAGGAATCCAGTTTCGCTGGCTTTCAAGTCTTATATCTTGTATATCTTCCTTTATCTCATATTTCCAAGACACAGATTGCTTTTGATTCGGGTCGTCAGGACTCGAACAATAGCTTGTTCTTCCCTGCTCCATAGTAAAACCGTTGACTCTTTTCGACCAAATGGCATCGACAAAACGAGTTTCTCCAAATTTATTTTGAAAACAAGTCGCGGGGTTTCCATTAAAGAATTGCCCTCTCAATGCTTCGACAGGTTCGTGATTTCCCCAGCCGATAATAGCCAGGCTCTCGCAAAGACGAACGGCTTTATTCCATTCTCCGGCATTTTTATAATCCGCATATTTCAGAAACTCGGCAAACAAGCGTTCGCGCAACTGTTCTATTTCTGATTGGGATTGCAAAAATTCTTCCAGTTCTTTTAAGTCTTCTATTTCAAATATCTTTTGCTCCATCACATTTGCCCTTAATTTCAATCCCAGTTTTTTTAGTATTATGCAGAAATCTCAGTCTCTTTCTTTCTCTTTTTCCACAACTGCCACGAATTAATAATATTCTGCCACATTATATATAATAGCATACAAACCTGATTATCAAAATAAAAGCCCACCTATTACTAACAGTGGGTAACAAAATAATAACAAAAAAACGAAGAAATTCGTTTAGTGGTGGGCTTCGTGTGCAAAAAAGGCAATTACCTGCCCAAAAAATAAATAAGACTTTTTCCTTACAATAGCTTTTTCAAATCCTCAATGTCCGGCAGAGCGTTACGAAGTCGCTCCGGCATATCCTTGGACGCACGGTATGTAGCAACTCCCATCGGTTTGTTATAATCACGAACTGCAAACTCTACAAAGGTTTGATTCATTTCCCTGCAAAGAATTATTCCTATAGAGGGATTTTCATGCGACTTTCTGATATATGTATCTAAGGCGGATAGATAAGTATTCAACTGCCCCAAATAAGATGTACGGAATTTTCCGGATTTAAGTTCGACCGCGACCAGGGAATTAAGCTCCCGATTGAAAAAGAGCAAATCAATGAACATTTCTTCACCTGCAACCTCCATGCGATATTGATTGCCTATAAAACTGAAATCTTGCCCAAAGGTCATGATGAACTTCTTCACATTGGCAACAATTGCCTTTTCCACTATCTTTTCGTCCAAATCCTCTTCTTGCTCATTCAGTTCCTCCACATTGATGAAATCAAGCAAGTATTCATCTTTAAATGAACAAACAGCTTTTAAAGCTTGCTTAGTATCAGGCAATGTTTGTGCGAAATTGTTAGGCAAAGTTCCCCGATGGCTGTACAGGTCTGCTTTTAAGTAATCCCTTAAAGTGTACTTACTCCAATAGCGAGTGGCGCACTCATGTATATAAAACAGCCTTGCTTCCAAAGTCTTAGCTTTGGATATTATTTCGGTATGATGACTAAAGCCGATTGAAAGGAAGTCTGACCAGTTAAATTCATCAGCCAGTGGCTGATGAATTTCTACAAGAAGCAATTTTTCATTCAACACCAAATCATCAGCCAACGGCGGATGATTTAAAACCTTATCCCACTCCTCATAAAAAATACGCATATTTCTTATGCTTGTTGCTGAAAATCCCCTTAGCCCCGGCAATTCTTTTTGCAACAGAGAAGATATTTGTTCAATCGCACCTTTCCCCCAGAAGCCTGTACGAGAATTTTCCGACACGTAACGTCCGATGCCGTAATAAAGAGATAGCTGTTCCTTGTTCACCGATGCGGCTGCACGGTACTGGCTGCGTAGGATAGCTTCTTTTATGGTCTTTACTGCTTCTCTATAATTCTGATTTATACCCATTTGCGCTTTGTTATATGCGACAAAAGTACAAAAATAATGCTGGCGAAAAGAAAACAAAGGTATTTTTTCTTTTCACCAGCACCTATCTTGCTGTCAGGACAAAGAAGTTTAGTCCGTTTTGGATATATAAACAAAGGAACGTACTAAACTCAATCTGTAATCTTTTTATTATAAATGTTTTGCATTTTTCACAGCGAGAACTATTTAGCTCGACTCCTCTGCAAAGTCTTTTTTCCCTCGTATATATGGCCCCCCACAAAAGACACCACAAGCAGGAATACGACCATCATAACTTAATTTTAGCCACCTCCCTTGCCATTCTAAAATTAGTAAGAGAAAGCTGATTCGCTTTGCGCTTTTGTTCTCCCTCTACTACATAACCTTTTTTTTCAAAGAAAGGACGAGCTGTTAAACTCACTTCGGATGTAATCCGCACAATGCCGGCTGTAATTGCATACCGTTCTATTTCTTCCAAAAGCATCGTGGCAATACCCTTACCTTGAAAATCCTTGTGAACAAACATAGAATGTAAATAGCCCTGAGGTGTGATAGATGAAAAACCAACGATTTCAGATTGCCGATTAACAGCTACAATAAAATAGTGAGTTTTTATCATATCCTCTATTTTAGAAAGATCATCTCCGCACGATGCCCAATCTTCAACCTCTGCCTGTGAATAGTCACGCCTGTTTATCACTAACACTGTGTTTCGATATAGAGACTGAATTTCCTCTATATCCGTATTTAAAGCTACCCTTATAGTAATCATATAATCCCTAATTATTCACTATTTTATCTCTTTCTTTCTCTTTTTCCACAACTGCCACGAATTGATTATATTCTGCCATAACACATACGAACCGGGAGCCACAGAAGACAATGGATTCAAATAAGTATGCGCCATCCAAATAGCCAGAATCGTATTCTTTTGCCCAAGTGCTTGCCCACCACTGATACGGTCATTATAAATCGAGCCGATTGTCTTCCCCAAAAAGAACTGCAAACAACAGGCAATCAGTGCACCGACAGCAATCATGATTTCCGTAAAACCATCCGCCGGGTCATTGAGCAAGGAATACAATGTTTGCGCAGTTACGATAGCTAAAGATACAGCCCACAAATAAAAAGCAAGTTCATGATAACCCAATAACTTCTGATGTACTTTCGGCAAACACTTGCTCAACAACCAGGCAGCCAAAAAAGGACAAATCAACAACGGAAACACCTTACCCAAAATAACAAAAAACGCTTCCCAAAAAGTGACATCAGGATGCACCTCCACCAAAGGAAATAGAATAGGCACAGCAATAGCCGCTCCAATATTTGCTATCAATGTATAAGTGGTCAGACTGGCTGCACTCCCTCCCAACTTGGAAGTAATCACCGCAGCAGCTGTAGCCGTCGGACAAATTATACAAACCATCACTCCCTCTGCTACTATTTTATCAAAGCGATAAAGCAAAAGATAAGCAGCCAACGCCCCGCCAATCTGAATCAACAACAACCACATATGGAGAGGTTTAGGCTTCAAATCACGAGGAGATACCTTGCAGAAGGTCAATAGCAACATTGTAAAAATAAGATAGGGAGTCAGAAAAGAAAGACTGATAAACAGCGGATAACCTACAGCACCTACCAGCATAGCAATAGGTAACGTCCAATTCTTCAAAAACTTAAGCATCGTCGTACATTTTAACTTCGAAGCACAAAGTAACGGAGATTTCGGGAAAAAAGCTATCATTAAACCGAAAAAAACACAAAACTTAATGGCAAATCATGAGTTTTCTACAAATTTCTACTACATTTGCACCGTATTATAGATATGAAACTGAATAGACCGTACATATTATACATATTCATTTGCCTCTGGCTACTTTTTCTACCCTCATGTACCAACCACTTATGGGGGAAAGATTTCGTAGTAGTTATCGATGCCGGACATGGTGGACATGACCCTGGTGCTATAGGCAAAATCTCGAAAGAGAAAAACATCAATCTGAACGTTGCCCTGAAAGTGGGAAATCTAATCAAGAGAAACTGCGACGACGTCAAAGTGATCTACACCCGTAGCAAAGATGTATTTATTCCTTTGGACCGGCGGGCAGAAATTGCAAACAACGCAAAGGCGGATCTCTTTATTTCCATTCACACCAACGCACTGGCAAACAACCGTACAGCCAAAGGGGCTTCAACCTGGACGCTAGGTTTGGCCAAATCAGACGCTAACCTGGAAGTTGCCAAGCGGGAGAACTCCGTTATCCTCTACGAAAGTGATTATAAAACAAGATATGCCGGTTTCAATCCGAACTCTGCCGAATCATATATTATATTTGAGTTCATGCAGGACAAATATATGGAACAGAGCGTACACTTGGCCTCGCTGATGCAAAAACAGTTCCGCCAAACCTGTAAACGGGCAGACCGGGGAGTGCATCAAGCAGGATTCCTCGTCTTAAAAGCAAGTGCGATGCCAAGCATTCTAATAGAATTGGGATTTATTTCTACTCCGGAAGAAGAACGCTATCTGAATTCCGAAGAAGGGGCCGGAAGTATGGCCAAAGGTATTTACCGGGCTTTCCTGAATTACAAACGAGAACATGAGTTACGCCTTACGGGAGTCAGCAAAACGATTATCCCAACCGAGCAGGAAGAAGACAACGCCCCGAAAATTGCCCAAAAGGATACTGAAAGCGTAAACACAGCTCCTCAACAGCAAGAATTACTAGCCGAAGCAAAAACCAAACCTGCCGCAACAGCAAAAACAGCACCGAAGCGCCCAATTGTAGCAGAAAGCGCAACCAATGACAGTGAAATTACGTTTAAGATACAGATACTCACTTCTTCCAAGCCTCTCGCCAAAAACGACAAACGGCTGAAAGGACTGAAAGACGTAGATTATTATAAGGAAGGGGGAATATACAAATACACGTATGGATCCTCCGCCGATTACAACAAGGTGTTGCGTACGAAGCGCACCATTACGGCACAATTCAAGGATGCCTTCATCATCGCTTTCCGAAATGGAGAGAAAATGAACATCAATGAAGCGATTGCCGAATTCAAGAAAAGAAAAAATAAATAAAAAGATAAAATGAAGTACATTACAAAAGAAGTCAGAATAGGTATTGCAGGTATCGTTGCACTATGTGTGCTTATATATGGAATCAACTGGCTGAAAGGTATACACATGTTTCAGCCTTCCAGCTATTTCTATGCCAAATTTGAAAACGTAAACGGACTCACTAAATCAAGCCCGGTATTTGCCGACGGTGTCCGTGTAGGTATTGTACGTGACATCTATTATGATTATGTCAAACCCGGAAATGTGATTGTTGAAGTAGAACTGGACACCGAGCTGCGAATTCCTAAAGGAAGTACCGCCGAACTCGTATCCGAACTTATGGGAGGCGTACGTATGAATATTCTCCTGGCAAACAACCCACGTGAAAAATATGCCATAGGAGATACCATTCCCGGCACACTAAACAACGGAATGATGGAAAGCGCAGCACAACTGATACCGAAAGTGGAAGAGATGCTGCCTAAGCTGGACTCTATCCTCATCTCCCTGAACAATATCTTAGGTGACAAAAGCATTCCTGCTACACTGCACTCAATAGAAAAAACAACCGCCAACCTGGCAGTAGTCAGTTCACAGGTGAAAGGACTAATGAGCAACGATATTCCCCAACTCACAAGTAAACTGAATACCATCGGAGACAACTTTGTGGTCATCAGCGGAAATTTGAAAGAGATAGATTATGCAGCCACTTTCAAAAAAATAGACGAAACACTGGCTAACGTAAAAATACTTACAGAAAAATTAAACAGCAAAGATAACACGCTCGGTCTGCTCTTCAACGACCCGACTTTATACAATAATCTGAACGCTACAACAGAAAATGCAGCCAGCTTATTAGAGGACCTGAAAGAGCATCCGAAACGATACGTTCACTTCTCATTATTCGGCAAGAAAGATAAGTAGCAAATTCTTGTTATATAGATTTTATCTAAATAACAAGGAGCTTTCAAAAGAAAGTAGATTGCTCTTCAAATGTCTATCTATAAACCGAAATAATATTCCCGTACAAACGTACAAAGATGAGAAAATTGCTAATTTCAAGCACGTAAAACATTAATATACAAATACTTATAAAATTGCAAGAGAGGGTAAGCAGACTGTGTCCGACAACAAATACATAAGTCATTGAAAGTAAACACATTATTGTTCGCATGAAAAAAACAAGAAAAAATAGATTTGTTTTTTCCGAATAAGATTCCCAATTTTGCAAACGTAGAAGTTTTGCTTAATTAATAAATGTATTAAAAGTTACTATGATTGAATCAAATCATGTCGTACTTTGGAACCGCTGTCTCGACGTAATTAAAGACAATGTTCCTGAGACGACATATAATACTTGGTTTGCCCCTATTGTTCCGTTGAAATATGAGGACAAAACTTTGATCTTACAGATCCCGAGCCAGTTTTTCTATGAAATTCTGGAAGAGAGATTTGTGGATTTAATACGCAAGACATTATATAAGGTCATTGGCGAAGGCACCAAGTTGATGTACAACGTCATGGTGGACAAGACTTCGATTCCAAATCAAACCGTGAATCTCGAAGCAAGCAATCGTTCTACAGCTGTTACCCCTAAAAGTATAATCGGAGGAAACAAAGCTCCCAGTTTCTTACAGGCTCCTGCCGTTCAAGATCTGGACCCGCATTTGAATCCCAATTATAATTTTGAGAACTTCATTGAAGGATACAGCAATAAACTTTCAAGAAGTGTAGCAGAAGCTGTAGCGCAAAAACCGGGAGGGACCGCTTTCAACCCGTTATTCCTTTATGGAGCATCCGGAGTGGGAAAGACACACCTGGCAAACGCAATAGGCACAAAAATCAAAGAAATTTATCCAGAGAAAAGAGTATTGTACGTTTCGGCACATTTGTTCCAGGTACAATATACGGATTCTGTACGAAATAACACGACCAACGACTTTATTAATTTTTATCAGACGATCGATGTATTAATCATTGACGATATTCAGGAGTTTGCCGGTGTCACCAAGACTCAAAACAATTTCTTCCATATCTTCAATCATTTACATCAGAATGGTAAACAGCTCATATTGACTTCGGACCGTGCTCCCGTATTATTGCAGGGTATCGAAGAACGCCTCCTGACCCGTTTCAAATGGGGTATGGTAGCCGAGCTGGAAAAGCCGACCGTAGAACTTCGCAAAAATATTCTACGCAACAAGATACACCGTGACGGGTTACAATTTCCGGCAGAAGTGATTGACTATATTGCCGAGAATGTGAATGAAAGTGTACGTGATCTGGAAGGTATCGTCATCGCTATCATGGCCCGTTCTACTATTTTCAATAAGGAAATAGACCTGGATTTAGCACAACACATTGTACATGGCGTGGTTCACAATGAAACGAAAGCTGTCACTATTGATGATATTCTCAAAGTGGTATGCAAACATTTCGACCTGGAGCCGTCTGCCATACATACAAAATCCAGAAAAAGAGAAGTCGTTCAAGCACGACAGATCGCCATGTATCTAGCTAAAAACCACACAGACTTTTCAACTTCTAAAATAGGTAAGTTCATCGGTAACAAAGACCATGCAACAGTACTTCACGCCTGCAAAACCGTAAAAGGACAATTGGAGGTAGACAAGAGCTTTCATGCAGAAGTACAGGAAATAGAGTCGTTACTGAAGAAGAGAAACTGAAATTAAGTATAAAGTATTAAGTATTACCTTGGTGCGAAACCACATAATAAAGCTTGTCCGCATGGATAATACTTAATACTTTATACTTAATACTTAAAAGAATCCTTGCCGGCGAAGTACTTTCAATAGATTTTCGGACATAAATTCGTTATCTTTCTTTGTGTAACGCACGTCCGTAAAGACTTGAGCCAATGTTTCTTTTTCATTTTCTTCGATAAACTGCTTGTTTTCCGGCAATGATTCTTTGTAGGCGTAAAGTTTATCTATTTTTTCCGGTGTATAGTCGTGATATTTTTCATCGTGCACGGCAGCTTCCAAAGGCAAGCGGTCTACTTGTGCGGGAATACCATCCGGATAGCCTACCGTTATTGTGGTGAGAGGGAATACCAGTTTGGGAAGCTGGAGAGTATCGATAATCATTTGAGGATTATAAGTAGTAGTCCCCAAATAACAAATGCCGAGTCCTACTTCTTCCGCCAGTGTACAGAAAGTCTGAGCAACGAGCAAAGTATCCATGGAGGCATTCATAAAAGACATTAAATTATCATAGCCCGGCACAGCTTTCCGCTGTTCACACCATTTACTGAAACGACGAAAATCAGCACAAAAAGTCAATACGACCGGTGCATTTTTTACCATAGGCTGATTGAAATGAGCAGGCGAGAGTTTCTCCTTCATTTCTGCATCACGAGTCACAATTACACTATAAAGTTGCATTCCCCCCATCGTAGAAGCACGAAAAGAGGTTTCGAGCAAATCATTTAACAAACCAGGATTTATATCTTTAGGCAGATATTTCCGAATAGTTCTTCTGTTCTTTACGGTTTCAAACATATCTTTTTTTTGCAAAGATATAAAAAGAAAAAAATATTCTACCACACTAGCAGAATAGAATAGTTTTCTTTTTGGAGAACTTTAACCTTTGAACAAAAAACTCTTTCAACTGTTTATCAAATACTTAGCATAAACAAATGGAAAACTTGCAACCTGTTAATAAATTATTTCATTTTTATTTTGATAGATGAAAAAACATTCTTAGCTTTGCGGCTACATTTGTTAACGATAAGTAAACTTCTACATATTACTTATTAAAAACGAGATTTAACACAAATTGAATCGTGGAAAAACAAATTTATTCTTACGACGAAGCCTATGAAGAATCTTTACGATATTTTCAAGGCGACGAGCTTGCTGCAAGGGTTTGGGTAAACAAATACGCAGTAAAGGATTCTTTCGGTAATATCTATGAAAAATCCCCGGAAGACATGCATTGGAGAATTGCAAATGAAGTGGCACGCGTAGAATCAAAGTATCCGAATGCGTTGACAGCAAAAGAACTGTATGATTTATTAGATCACTTCAAGTACATCGTCCCCCAAGGTAGCCCGATGACAGGAATCGGTAACGACTATCAGGTTGCTTCACTATCCAATTGCTTTGTTATCGGAGTGGATGGCGCAGCCGACTCTTACGGTGCTATTATCAAAATCGACGAAGAACAGGTGCAACTGATGAAAAGACGCGGTGGTGTAGGTCACGATTTATCACACATCCGTCCGAAAGGCTCTCCCGTTAAAAACTCGGCACTGACTTCCACCGGCCTTGTTCCATTTATGGAGCGTTATTCGAATTCTACTCGTGAGGTAGCTCAAGACGGACGTCGTGGTGCACTGATGTTGAGTGTATCCATCAAACATCCGGATTCCGAAGCATTTATTGACGCCAAGATGACTGAAGGCAAAGTAACCGGAGCCAATGTTTCTGTCAAGCTGGACGATGCTTTCATGCAAGCTGCCGTAGATGAAAAGCCGTATGTACAGCAATATCCTATTGACTCTGCCAACCCGACATTTACCAAAGAAATCAACGCTTCTACCTTGTGGAAGAAAATCGTTCATAATGCATGGAAATCGGCAGAACCGGGAGTTTTATTCTGGGATACGATTATCCGTGAGTCCGTGCCTGATTGCTATGCAGATCTGGGTTACAGAACTGTATCTACCAACCCATGCGGAGAAATTCCTCTATGTCCTTACGATTCATGCCGTCTATTGGCTATCAATCTATATTCCTATGTAGTGAATCCGTTCAAACCGGATGCTTATTTTGATTTTGACCTGTTCCAGAAACACGTGGCTCTTGCTCAACGTATCATGGATGATATCATCGACCTCGAACTCGAGAAAATCGAACGTATCATGACCAAGATTGACGAAGATCCGGAAAATGAAGAAGTAAAACATGCAGAACGCACACTTTGGGAGAAAATCTACAAGAAGAGTGGACAAGGTCGCCGTACTGGTGTAGGTATCACTGCAGAAGGTGATATGCTTGCTGCATTGGGATTGCGTTACGGAACGGAAGAAGCGACAGAATTCTCTGAAAAAGTACACAAGACAGTAGCTCTCGGCGCATACCGTTCTTCAGTGGAAATGGCCAAAGAACGTGGTGCTTTCGAAATATACAATAGCGAACGTGAACAGAATAATCCGTTCATCCAACGCCTGGCAGCAGCTGACCCGAAACTGTATGAGGACATGAAGAAATACGGTCGCCGTAACATTGCCTGCCTGACAATTGCTCCAACCGGAACTACCAGTTTGATGACACAGACAACTTCCGGTATCGAACCTGTATTCCTGCCTGTTTACAAACGCAGAAGAAAGGTTAATCCGAACGATACGAATGTACATGTAGATTTTGTAGACGAAACAGGAGATGCATTCGAAGAATATATCGTATTCCATCACAAGTTTGTGACCTGGATGGAAGCTAACGGATACGATCCGGCCAAACGCTATTCCCAAGAAGAAATTGATGAACTGGTTGCTAAATCTCCTTATTACAAAGCAACTTCCAACGATGTCGACTGGTTGATGAAGGTGAAGATGCAGGGAAGAATCCAGAAATGGGTAGACCACTCCATCAGCGTAACGATCAATCTACCGAATGATGTAGACGAGGATTTAGTAAACCGTTTGTATGTAGAAGCATGGAAATCCGGCTGTAAAGGCTGTACCGTATATCGCGACGGTTCACGCTCCGGAGTTTTGATTTCCACTAAATCAAATAAGGAAAAGAAAGAAGACCTTCCTCCTTGCAAACCGCCTACGGTTGTAGAGGTACGTCCGAGAATATTGGAAGCAGATGTTGTCCGTTTCCAGAACAACAAAGAAAAATGGGTGGCTTTTGTCGGATTATTAGATGGACACCCTTATGAAATATTCACAGGTTTGCAAGATGATGATGAAGGTATCTTGCTACCTAAGAGTGTGACTTGCGGACGTATCATCAAAAATGTAGATGAAGACGGTACCAAACGTTACGACTTCCAATTCGAGAACAAACGCGGATATAAGACGACCATTGAAGGATTGTCAGAGAAGTTCAACAAAGAATATTGGAACTATGCTAAATTGATTTCTGGTGTGCTTCGCTACCGGATGCCGATTGAACAGGTTATCAAACTGGTTGGCTCTCTCCAATTAAACAGTGAAAGTATCAACACTTGGAAAAACGGTGTGGAACGTGCATTGAAGAAGTATATTCAGGATGGAACAGAAGCCAAAGGTAAGAAATGCCCGAACTGCGGTAATGAGACATTGGTTTATCAGGAAGGCTGTCTGATTTGTACAACTTGCGGTGCTTCCAGGTGTGGATAATAGTCCTACGTATGTTAATTAATATATAAACAAAAGATTAAAAGGAGTCCAATGCGGCTCCTTTTATTTTTTATTCAAAAAAATGTCTTATACTTGCAGTGTCTTATATGTACAATTAAAATCTAATATATATGATTCTATCATTTAATATTGAATACCGTACCAATTGGGGAGAAGAAGTAAGAATTTCCGGCTTATTTCCGGAATCAATTCCTTTACACACCACCGATGGTATCTATTGGACGGCAAAAGTTGAGCTTGAAATCCCCCATGAAGGGATGGCTATCAATTATAACTATCAGATAGAACAAAACGGAATAGTTATCCGCAAGGAATGGGACAGTTTTCCAAGATCTATTTTCCTATCAGGCACTTCCAAGAAGATATACAGAATCAATGATTGCTGGAAAAACATTCCGGAACAGTCGTACCTTTATAGTTCAGCTTTTACAGAAGCTTTACTGGCACATCCCGAGAGAGAAAGTATCCCGCAAAGTTATAAGAAGGGACTGGTAATCAAAGCCTATGCTCCACATATCAATAAAGATTATTGTCTGGCGATTTGTGGTAACCAGAAATCATTAGGCCACTGGGACCCGGAGAAAGCGGTTCTAATGAGTGACGTCCATTTTCCGGAGTGGCAGATAGAATTAGATGCCAGCAAACTAAAATACCCGCTGGAATACAAATTCATCCTCTACAACAAACAAGAAAAGAAAGCGGACTGCTGGGAAAAGAACCCCAACCGTTATCTGGCAGACCCGGAACTGAAGACAAACGAAACGCTCGTGATCTCCGACCGGTATGCCTATTTCGACATTCCCGCCTGGAAAGGTGCGGGAATCGCCATACCTGTATTCTCCTTAAAATCAGAGAAAAGTTTTGGAGTAGGTGATTTTGGTGACTTGAGACGTATGATCGACTGGGCAGTAATCACCCATCAGAAAGTTATTCAGATTTTACCGGTCAATGACACCACCATGACTCACACATGGACCGACTCTTACCCCTATAACAGCATTTCCATTTATGCCTTCCACCCAATGTATGCGGATATCAAGCAAATGGGAACTCTGAAAGACAAAGAAGCCGCATCGAAATTCAACAAAAAGCAAAAAGAACTGAACAGTCTGCCTGCCATTGACTACGAAGCAGTCAATCAGACTAAATGGGAGTTTTTCAACTTACTATTCCGACAGGAAGGAAAAAAAGTCTTAGCTTCCAAAGGTTTCAAAGACTTCTATGAAGCCAACAAAGAATGGTTGCAACCCTATGCAGTCTTCAGTTATCTGCGCGACGCCTACAAAACACCCAATTTCCGTAAATGGCCACGACACTCTGTTTATAATGCGGAAGATATAGAAAAAATGTGCCAGCCGGAAACCGTAGACTATCCTCATATCTCATTGTATTACTATATTCAGTATCACCTGCACCTGCAATTACTGTCTGCAACCGAATATGCCCGCCAACACGGTGTTGTATTAAAAGGAGATATTCCAATCGGTATCAGCCGCAACAGTGTAGAAGCCTGGACAGAACCTCATTACTTCAATCTCAACGGACAAGCAGGTGCTCCACCCGATGATTTCTCCATCAACGGGCAAAACTGGGGATTTCCTACATACAACTGGGATGTCATGGAAAAAGACGGCTACCGCTGGTGGATGAAACGTTTTCAGAAAATGGCGGAATACTTCGATGCCTACCGGATCGATCATATCCTCGGTTTTTTCCGTATCTGGGAAATACCGATGCACGCCGTACACGGATTGTTAGGTCAGTTTGATCCTTCTCTCCCCATGAGTCGGGAAGAAATCGAAAGTTATGGCCTCACGTTCCGGGATGAATACCTGCTCCCATCTATTCATGAATCTTTCCTTGGACAGTTGTTCGGCCCCCATACCAACTTGGTAAAACAAGACTTTCTCCAATTAGTTGACGACTCCGGTACCTATCGGATGAAACCGGGATTTGAGACGCAAAGGGAAGTAGAACAATTCTTTGCCGGCAAAAATGATGAAGATAGTATCTGGATTCGGGAAGGGCTTTATTCATTAATCAGCAACGTTTTATTTGTTGCGGACAAAAAAGAGGAAGGGAAATACCACCCTCGAATCGGCGTACAACGAGATTTCGTATTCCGATTGCTAAACGAAGAGGAGAAGAATGCTTTTAACAAACTATACGACCAGTATTATTACCACCGACACAATGAGTTCTGGTTTCAACAGGCCATGAAGAAATTGCCCCAGCTGACACAATCCACCCGTATGTTGGTTTGTGGAGAAGATCTGGGGATGATTCCTGCTTGTGTATCATCAGTGATGAATGATCTCCGTATTCTCAGTTTGGAAATTCAGCGGATGCCTAAAAATCCAATGTATGAATTCGGGCATTTGAATGAGTATCCATACCGGTCTGTCTGCACAATCTCCACCCACGATATGTCTACCCTGCGTGGCTGGTGGGAAGAAGATTATCAACAGACCCAACGTTACTATAATGCAACGTTAGGACACTACGGTACTGCACCAACCACTGCTACTCCCGAGTTGTGCGAGGAAATTGTACGCAATCATCTCAACAGTAATTCTATTCTCTGCATCTTGTCTTTCCAAGATTGGTTATCAATAGACGAGAAGTGGAGAAATCCGAATGTGGCGGAAGAACGGATTAATATTCCATCAAATCCACGAAATTATTGGCGATACCGGATGCACCTCACATTGGAACAGTTGATGAAAGCAAAAACACTCAATGATAAGATTTGTGAACTGATAAAAAATACAGGAAGAGATCCGAATAAATAAGATAAAAGGCACTAACTCTTTTTATTCCAATTTATGAAGTATCTTTGCGCCGAAAAGTGAAATTGAAAAGAGATAATGGAAGGCAACCAAAGCAGACGTATTGATTTCGTGGACTTAACCAAAGGAGTCTGCATCATCCTTGTAGTAATAGCGCACGTTGGAGGAGCCTTCGAACAGCTGGATACCAATTCCATGCTCTCCTGTTTTCGCATGCCGCTTTATTTCTTTATCTCCGGAGTATTTTTCAAATCATACGAAGGCTTGTTCGGATTTATCCTACGGAAAATAAACAAGTTGATTATCCCTTTTCTTTTCTTCTATCTAAGCGCATTTCTAATGAAATATATCGTTTGGAAAATAGCACCCGGGGTATTTCAACTGCCTGTATCATGGAATGAGCTCTTGGTAGTGTTTCATGGACATGACCTTATCAAGTTCAATCCTCCGATTTGGTTTCTACTTGCACTATTCAACTGCAATATCCTGTTTTATCTGATCCACTTTCTGCGTGAGAAACACCTGCCTATCATGTTTGCTGTCACACTCCTGATTGGTTGCACAGGATTTTATCTCGGAAAGTTACAGATAGAGTTGCCTTTGTATATAGATGTTTCCATGACCGCCCTCCCTTTCTATGTAGCCGGTTTCTGGATTCGGCGGTATAACTTTTTTCTGTATCCCAGTCATCGTTTCGACAAGTTGATCCCGGTTTTCGTTCTATTGGCACTGGTAGTCATGTACTTTACCGCTACCACATTGGGTATGCGCACCAACAACTATACGGGAAATATTTTTCAAGTATATATCGCTGCATTTGCAGGAATATTTATGATTATGTTACTTTGCAAAAAAGTAAAGGAAATAAAGGTTATTTCTTACTTAGGGCGATATTCGATCATCACCTTAAGTATTCATGGACCGATACTTCATTTTTTAGGTCCATTGGTCAGCCGTTATATTCACAATAGTTGGGCACAGGCAAGTGTACTTTTGCTTATAACACTAAGTATCTGCATTCTGCTCACCCCCGTCTTTCTAAAAGTGATTCCACAAATGGTTGCACAGAAAGACCTGTTAAAAGTCAAACAAGATCACACTAAAAAGACAATATATGAAGATAAACAGTAGCTATATTCTTTTGAAAGAAATTCGTTGTTACGCCTATCATGGAGTTGCACCGCAAGAAAATCTGATCGGAAATGAATATATCATTGACCTGAAACTGAAAGTGGATATCAGCAAAGCTACCCGGACAGACGAAGTTACCGACACCGTCAACTACGCCGAAGTACATCAGGTGATAAAAAATGAAATGGCTATTCCCTCAAAATTGCTGGAACACGTGAGCGGACGGATTATACAAAAACTCTTTGCCCAATTCCCCTGTATTGAAGAAATAGAACTCCGGCTTTCCAAACGGAATCCACCGATGGGAGCAGATATAGAGTCCGCAGGAATTGAGCTACACTGCAGCAAGAAATAAGATATCACATTGTTGGTAATGAAACATAAATAACGAAATGCAGATAATACGATATTAATAAAGTAATCCGTATCATCTGCATTCCTTTTTTAAGCAAAATCTGCTCCTATTTTCACAGCCGTAAACTACCGGCTTATTTTCTCTTCTTTTTTCTTCTATTTACTGATTCAACAGCTTCCGTCACCACAGGTTTATCCTGGAAACGCTTTGTATAGCCGGAATAGTCCGGATGAATGCGCTCGTAGTCAGGATCCATAAATAACGGACTGGAAATAATATGATCCGCCGTAGAACGATTACAGCAAAAAACAATATTTTCTACACCAGCCAAGCGGGTTAATGCTTTCACATCCGTATCATGCGGTTGCAGTGTCATAGGGTCAGTGAAGAAAAACAGATAGTCAATCTGTCCATCCACAATACGTGATCCCATCTGTTGGTCACCACCCAGCGGACCTGATTTTAAAATCGTAAAATCCCATTCTTCATCAGGGTGCTTCTCTTTCAATGCTTCCAATATCAAAGTACCGGTAGTACCTGTACAAT
This sequence comes from Bacteroides sp. 90-K9/2, assembly GCF_047310725.1. Taxonomy (NCBI): domain Bacteria; kingdom Pseudomonadati; phylum Bacteroidota; class Bacteroidia; order Bacteroidales; family Bacteroidaceae; genus Bacteroides; species Bacteroides sp. 90-K9/2. The sequence continues at coordinate 150,489 of NZ_JBCGVL010000008.1, read as the reverse complement.
AGAATTTATTTCCCATCAACAGTTCCGAATTCCACAATACCCATTCGATGAGATCTTTTTTCATCGCATCATGCGCTACCAGCCCGATGCCTCTTCTAACCTTTGCTTCCATTTGCTATCCTTTTAAATCCGACAATTGAGAGAATCTTTTGCATCCTCTCACATAAAACTGCCACAAGATACTACTTTTTGTCCGTTCAGGTATCGGATTCAAAGTTTTTTTTCTCATATTCTTTTCACGGGATAAAGAAAATGAAGGACGTAGCTGTTGGTACTCTTTTCGTGCACGCATGACAGCACGAGCATTGTCCCAATGCCCTTGCAACAAGAAGTTAAACACTGCCACATAATCGAGACAGGCCCGGATACGCATCACTTTATTTAACTCCTCCTGTGGAAGATTCTTATAGAGCATGACAAGATTATTACGGAAATTAAGAAAAGTCTTATGAGGATTCTCTTTTTTAAGAGTAGCTCCCCCTACATGATAGACAACACTTTGAGGCACACAAACAATCTCACGTCCTCGCGAACGAAGTCGCCAGCACAAATCTATTTCCTCCATGTGTGCGAAAAAACGCCCATCCAATCCTCCGGCATTCATATAATCAGCGCGTCGGATAAACAAGGCTGCTCCCGTCGCCCAAAAAACAGGAATCACTGTATCGTACTGACCTTCATCCTTCTCCACAACGCCCATTATACGCCCCCGACAAAAAGGATAACCATATTTATCAATAAAACCACCGGCTGCCCCGGCATATTCGAAATATTCTTTTTGTCGCTGGCTCCGTATCTTCGGCTGACAGGCAGCCACCTCCGGGTGAGCATCCAGATAAGCAACCATTGGTTCCAGCCAATGCTCCGTCACCTCGACATCCGAATTCAAAAGCACTACATATTCTGCATCTACCTGCTGTAATGCCAAATTGTATCCGTCTGCAAAACCATAATTCTGATCGAGCACAATCGTCTTAACAGAAGGAAATTCCTGTTGAAGTAAAGTCACAGAATCGTCTGTAGAGCCATTATCAGCCACACAAACCTCCATCCCCTCTCCTTCCGAATAGCGGACAACAGACGGAAGAAAAGTACGGAGCATATCAGATCCGTTCCAATTCAAGATTACAACTGAAACTTTCATTGCTGTTCTTTCTTCTTGTTCAATTCTTCCTGTTGTTCAGCTTCCTCTCTGGTTAATTTCCAGCGTTTATGAGACCACAACCAGTATGCCGGTTCTCTACGAATTGTCTGCTCCAATCGGTGAGCAAACATTTCAGTGATTTCTCCTTCCTTGGTTTCTTTCGGCGTCTCCGTCATTAGTTTGAATTCCGCTTCACAATATCCTCTGCGTCTCTTACTAAGTTCGCAATAGAAAACAGGGAAATTCATCATTTTAGCAATACGCTCGGCACCATTCAGAAAAGCAGTCTCCTGCCCTAAAAAAGTAGTCCAATATCTATCAAATCCGCTGGGCCATTGGTCGGTAATCAGACCGACTACCATCTTTTTTCCATCACGCTTCAACTTAATAATTTCACGTGCAGTAGAATGTTTGGGAATATTATATCCTCCGAAACGAGAGCGGATACGCTTAAAAAGTTTATCCAGATATTGATCTCTCAACGGTTTATAAACCTGCACGGGAACATCTCCGGGTTTCATGATCGCACCCATGCCAATCAACCATTCATAATTGGCATAATGAGGAATCATCACAATAATGCCTCCGTACTTTTCTGTCAGTTCCAGATATTGTTCCGTATTCTTATAAATCATTCTCACACAAAGCTCTTCGGCAGACATATGCAACAATTTCAAATCCTCAAGCATATAATCCGACAGATAGCGATAGAATTTGCGTTCAATCTGCAATCTCTCGGCATCAGTTTTTTCCGGAAATGATCTCAACAGGTTCCCCCGAACTACTTTCCGGCGATATTTCCCAATATGATACATCAGCAGATAATTCAAATCCGAGAACATATACAAAACCCGGAACGGAAGTGCCGAAAACAACCACATCCCACTATATACCAACCAGTAGATAAGTTTTGATCCCATACTTATATCAGAATTGTACCTTTAAGTGCTGTCATCTCTTCATTAAAATCTCCCAAACGTACATTGACCACCCTATTATCCAGCGAATCATCGCTTTCCACCTCTACACGTATATAGTTCTCCGTAAATCCATGCATCGGAGCACCTGCCTTCGATTTTTCCATCAGCACCGGCATTGTCTGCCCAATATGACGAGCATAAAAGGCCTGCGTTTTTTGATCCGACAGTGTCAATAAACGTTGACTACGCTGATGTTTCTCTTCCGGGGAAACCACATATTCTATTTTTAGGGCCTGCGTTCCGGGACGTTCGGAATAACTAAACACATGCAACTGGGTCACATTCAAACTCTCAATAAACTGATAAGCTTGTTGGAAGTACTCCGGCGTTTCTCCACGGGTTCCCACAATCACATCCACACCGATAAAAGCATCCGGCATCACCTCTTTGATCTTCTTCACTTTGGAAGCAAAAAGAGCTGTGTCATAACGGCGGCGCATTAATTGCAAAACCTCATCACAACCGGACTGCAAAGGGATATGGAAATGAGGCATAAAACTACGGGAGTGAGACACAAATTCAATGATCTCATCGGTCAACAGATTTGGTTCTATAGAAGATATCCGATAACGTTCGATTCCCTCTACCTGATCCAGCGCTTTTACCAAATCAAAGAAACTCTCCCCTGTTGTTTTACCAAAATCTCCAATATTCACTCCGGTCAGAACAATCTCTTTTCCTCCTTCGGCAGCTGCTTGACGGGCCTGTTCAACCATGGAAGCAATAGTCCCGTTACGACTTCGCCCCCGGGCAAAAGGAATCGTGCAATAAGAACAAAAGTAATCGCATCCATCCTGCACCTTCAAAAAGAAACGGGTACGGTCTCCCCGTGAACACGAGGGAGCAAAAGAACGGATATCCTTGGTCGTCGTAGTGATAGCTTCTCCTTTTTCATGCTTTTGGAGGTCACCTAGATATTGAAGCAATTCTCCCTTCTGTTCAGCTCCCAACACTACGTCCACTCCATCTATCTTTGCCACATCGCCGGGCTTCAATTGCGCATAACATCCGGTCACTACCACAAAAGCACCTGGGTGTTGTTTTACCAGACGATGAATCGCTTGCCGGCATTTCTTATCCGCCATCTCCGTCACCGAACAGGTATTTACCACACAGATATCTGCCTTCTCTCCTTTACGCGCAGTCCGGACTCCTGCCTCACGCAGAATTTTACCGATAGTTGAAGTCTCTGAAAAATTTAATTTGCAGCCTAAAGTATAATAAACGGCTGTCTTATTTTGAAATACAGTGGTATCTATCATAAGCTGTTATAAACACATTAACTTTGCAAAGTTACACATTATTATTAGTAAAACGCTTTTGGATACGAAAGTTTATTCCTATTTTTGCACAATTCACTAAAAAACGTGCAATGATTAAAGAGAATTTCATTAAACTATACGAAAATAGTTTTCGTGAAAATTGGGATCTACCTTGTTACACCGATTATGGAGAAGATACCCAATATACTTATGGGGAGGTAGCTGAAAAAATCGCCCGTTTACATCTGTTATTCAAACACTGTAGCCTCCGCAGAGGGGATAAGATTTCAGTTATCGGCAAAAACAATGCTCACTGGTGCATCGCCTATATGGCAACTATCACGTATGGAGCAATCATTGTCCCCATCCTTCAAGACTTTACGCCCAACGATGTTCATCATATCGTCAATCATTCCGAATCTGTATTTCTGTTCACCAGTGACAGCATCTGGGACAATCTGGAAGAGGAAAAACTAACGGGACTGCGAGGCGTATTCTCACTGACCGATTTCCGGTGTCTTTATCAGCGTGACGGAGAAACCATACAGAAGTTTCTGAAAAACACCGATAAAGAAATGCATTCTTTGTATCCGAAAGGATTTGCCCGTGAAGATGTTCAATATACCACTTTATCCAATGACAAAGTGATGCTATTAAACTATACTTCCGGAACCACCGGTTTCAGTAAAGGAGTGATGCTGACAGGGAACAATCTGGCAGGAAATGTTACCTTCGGTATCCGCACCGAACTTCTTAAAAAGGGAGACAAGGTACTCTCTTTCCTCCCACTCGCTCATGCATACGGCTGTGCGTTCGACTTTCTGACAGCAACTGCTGTCGGCACCCATGTCACTTTGCTTGGAAAAACTCCTTCTCCCAAGATTATAATGAAGGCTTTTGAGGAAGTGAAACCCAACCTTATTATTACTGTCCCGCTAGTGATCGAAAAGATATATAAGAATATCATTCAACCACTCATTAATAAAAAAGGCATGAAGTGGGCACTCAATATCCCGCTGCTCGACACACAGATCTACAACCAGATACGCAAAAGACTGATTGATGCACTGGGAGGCCGGTTTAAGGAAATCATTATCGGTGGCGCCGCTATGGATAAAGAAGTAGAAGAATTCTTCTACAAAATTAAATTCCCTTTTACTATCGGTTACGGTATGACGGAATGTGGACCACTAATCAGCTATGCCCCTTGGGATGAATTTGTACAAGGCTCTTCCGGAAAGATTCTGGATATAATGGAAGCACGTATCTATAAGGAAAACCCTGAAGCAGAAACCGGAGAAATCCAAGTCCGGGGAGAAAACGTGATGGTAGGATATTACAAGAACCAGGAAGCAACAGAGGAAGTGTTCACACAAGACGGCTGGCTACGTACGGGTGACCTCGGTAGCATGGACAACAGCGGGAATATTTTCATCCGGGGACGGCTCAAGACCATGATCTTAAGTTCAAACGGACAGAACATCTTCCCCGAAGAGTTGGAAACAAAACTGAATAACCTACCTTTCATTCTTGAAAGTCTCGTTATCGAACGCAACAAAAAATTAGTAGCACTCGTTTATGCCGATTATGAAGCGTTGGATTCTCTCGGATTAAACAATCCGGATAACCTGAAAACAATCATGGATGAAAATCTTAAGAATCTGAACAGCAATGTAGCCGCTTATGAAAAAATCAGCAGAATCCAACTTTATCCTACGGAATTTGAAAAAACTCCCAAAAGAAACATAAAAAGATACCTATATAACAGTATTGCTGTCGATTAGCATGTTTTTAAACATACGAAAGTGGGGAAAAAGTGGCTAGTTACAAAAAAATATATAAAAAAAGTTGGTGTTTCGAGAACAACATATTGAAAAAGTACATACCTTTGCAACGTTTTAATAAAGCAATTGATTGTATTACGTTTTTAAAAAGCAAAGAAAATGAAAAAATTAGTTTTGATGGCCGTAGCTATCGTAGCAGTATCATTCGCATCATGTGGTAACAAAGCAGCTGACGCAGCAAAAGCAACTGCAGATTCTATCCGTATCGCTGACTCAATCGCAGCAGTAGAAGCAGCAGCTCTTGAAGCTGAACAAGCAGCAGCCGCAGCAGCAGATTCTTTGAATGCTGATAGCACTGCAACTGAAACTGTAGCTGAATAATTCAGAAACAGCTTAGAGAGAATTGAAAGTCTGCCATGCGAAAGCATGCACAGACTTTTTTTATGCCTTTATTTTAGCTATTCACACGTTATTTAGCGTATGAACTCTTCACAAAAGGAGCATTCAACAAATAATCCAAGCTTACTTCCACACTCTCTTCTACCGGCATACTATAGCCCTCGATTTCAGCAACGAGATAGTTAACACCTGCAGTTTTTGCATTCTTAAAGATAGCGTCAAAACCTACCATTCCACTTTGTCCGATCTCTCTATGATCCTTCACATGGAATATCTTGAAACGACCGGGATATTTATTAAAATAATCAACAGGACTGTTTTGTCCGCGAACTACCCAATAAAGGTCCATCTGGAAGAAGACATATTCAGGATTCGTATGTTCCAGCATATAATCATACATCACTTTATCTTCTACTTTCTGAAATTCATGAGCGTGATTATGATACCCAAACGACAGACCCTGTTGTTTACAACGTTTGCCTATCTCATTATAATATGCACAATACGTTTCTAAATCTTTGAGCGTCTTAGGTACATCCATCCACGGAGCTACAATATATTTCATACCGGCAGCTTTATGATCGGCAATACACTGATCCCACCATTCAAGTGATTTCGAATAGTCACCGGAGGCGAGTTCTTCTTTCGACAGTCCACGCGTGCAGTGTGAAGACAAGACTTTTAATCCTGCCGATTCGACATCTTTCTTAAATTGTTGAGGAGTCCGGTCATAAAATTTACCGTTATTATAATTGGCAGCTTCAACACCGGTATATCCCATGTTTGCCAATTTCTTCAGAAGAGCAGTATAAGTGGGGTCACACTTACCATCTTTATTGTCTACCTTATTCAATATATCTCTGACAGAATAGAGTTGAATAGCTACTTCTTTTTTAGCTTTCTTCTTAGTTTGCGCGGTCATTGCCTGTGGAATCATGAAAAGAGTAGCCAACGCACATAAATAAATTTTTGTTTTCATATAATAGATATCAGGGAATTACAATTATTAGATTTATATAGAAAAAAATAGGCACGGATTACACGGAATTACGCGGTTGTTATATAATAACGATAGTTAAAAACCGTGTTATCCGTGTAATCCGTGCCTTATTTCTTATTTATGCGATTAGTCCAAAACCTTCACGCGGATGTTGCGGAACCAAACATCATCACCGTGATCTTGCAAACCGATGAAACCTTCGTGATTTTCTCCACCACAGTTATTCAGCAATTCAAATGCCAAAGGCCATTTATCTTCGCTGAACTTACTTGCCTGCAACATATCAGTCCATTGTTTTGTCCACAAATGATATTCAAGTACGTTTTCATCGTTTTGTCCGTGAACCACTGTACCTTTATAAACCATAATCTTAGCCTTGTTCCATTCGCCAAATGGTTTAGAGTTTTGAGGAACTGCCGGAATCATGTCATACAAAGAAGCTGACTGACGATTGTTATCTTTACCCAATTTAGCATCCGGATGATTGGCATTATCCAGGATCTGATATTCAGGTGCGGAAATATAAATAGGTTCAAGCACATCATTACCATCTTTGTCTTTAGAAGTAACTTCCTGAGCTAAATACAAAATACCCGAATTGCTACCTTTAGCAACCTTCCATTCCAATTCCAACTCAAAGTTTTTAAATTTATGAGCAAAGATCAAGTCACCACCATCACCGTCTTGAGCTTCACCGCCGCCAGAACCGTTGAATTTGATGCAGCCATCTTCGATTGTCCATTTAGTAGGAACACGGTCTTTTCCATAACCACGCCATCCGTTAAATGTTTCACCATCAAAGATTGTGATATAACCATTTTCGTCAACAGGCAGATTCAAACTATCAGTTTCCGGTGCTTTCAATGATTTAGAGTAAGACAACGCAACTTTTTGCTCTTCCGGAGCATTTGCTTTCTTCTGACCACCGCAAGAAGCGAAAACGCCTGCAGCAAGACAACAACAAGCTAATGGATAAAATACTTTTTTCATGATATCAACTATTTAATTTTTAATTTTTAATTTACTTTTATCTCGGCATATCAGGAAGTCTCCAACCGTCACGATAAGTATGTTTAACTAATTCAGCAGCAAACTGTTTCGCATTAATCGGATCAGTCCATGTCTTATCAAATGTCGGATGACCATCATGAATCTTGAATCCGTCTTTGATAACGGTACGGATCGTTTCGTTATCACCGATATTCGTAAAGCACATGTTAGCTCCATCCCATTCAAGAGTCTTATTCAGCGCTTGCAAACGAATAGCCAATACACCCATCGCTACCATTTCATTCATGGGTCCGGCTTCTGAGAAATCAGACTTAGTCATGATACGGTTAGATTTATTTTCTTTACATGCACGTACCCAGTCCATCTCGTGCCCACCGTTCATAGCATTAGGAACACGACGACAAACTTTTGGCGCATTTGGTTTACGACCAGAAAGCAACCAAGGATTCTGTCCATAACATCCGCAAATCAAAGTATCTTTCGTTCCGTGGAAAATAGTCAAACCACCACCACTCTGCATCAGTTGTTTTCCTTCCGGGAATCCTTTCGGACGTTCAGGCATCATACCGCCATCGTACCAATGTACTTCCACTTCAGGCATAGCTACTTTCGGCATATTTTCACGAGCAGGGAAAATCATTTTCACATGCTGTGCCTGCGGAGCACAAGCATTCAACAATAAAGTAGATGATCCTTCCACTTTGGTAGGATATTGCAATTTCAATGCTCTAAACGGCTGATGCAAAATATGGCAAGCCATATCACCTAATGCACCTGTTCCGTAATCCCACCATCCACGCCAGTTCCAAGGATGATAAATAGCATTGTAAGGATTCATTTTAGCAGGACCTGTAAACAAATCCCAATTCAATGTACTAGGAATACGGTCTACACCTTCAGGAACATTCAATCCTTGCGGCCAAATAGGACGGTCTGTTGCACATTCCACCTTAGTTATATCACCGATTTCACCATTCCAAATCCATTCGCATACCAAATCCGTACCTTCGTCTGACGAACCCTGATTACCCATCTGAGTAACAACACCTGTTGAAGCAGCTAAATTTGTCAATAAACGAGATTCATAAACAGAGTGGGTCAACGGCTTCTGACAGTACACGTGTTTTCCCATTGTCATTGCATCAGCAGTGATGATAGCATGAGTATGGTCGGCAGTTGCAATAATCACACCATCGATAGATTTACCCATTTCTTCATACATCTTACGATAGTCCCAGTATTTTTTAGCCTTGGGGAATTCGTCGAACACACCTTTTGCATACTTCCAATCCACATCACAAAGAGCCACAATATTTTCAGTGCCCTTCACGTGATTAATATTGGTATGTCCCATACCACCAATACCCACGGCTGCAAGATTCAGTTTGTCAGTAGGCGAAATATGCCCGTGGCTCATACCTAAAATAGTACTGGGAGCAATAGTAATGCCTGCTAAAGCAGCAGCCCCCGTTTTGAGAAACTTTCTCCTCGAAATGTTTGACATGATTTTATTTATTTAAGGGTTAATAATCTTTGGAAGGTTGCCATGCAACAATCCATATCCATTTTTCATGTTTCTTCTTCGCTCGCGTATTTGCTCCAGAGTGCGCAAATTACCAATAGCGGGCAAATCGTGTTTGCGTGTGTCTTTCAAGAATGTCCACGCATATTCGGATGCAATGGCCGAATCGCGCATAGACGGTAAGCGGGAATTGCGCTTTCCGGTTTCTACCGAATCAGCAAACAGGTCACACAACACGTCTATATTCTTGCCACCGAAAGGTTTCTCCACACGAATGGTCTGATTGACACCGTGCAGATCAACAACAGCGGTATTGAAATCATGCGTCATACGCACAACTCCTTTGGTACCTATAATATCCACATACGAATTATGTGTCTGGTCTTTAGATAATTGTCCATAAACAAAGCCCTGAGTAATATCGAAGACTACGCCATTTTGGAAAGTACCGTGACATTGTACCCACCAAGGATCTTTATAATTCCACATATTCACTCCCTGCGCATTCCATGTTCTATAATCACAGCCTGCATACCAACGGGTAATATCGACGTAGTGCATTCCACAATCATGGAAAGCAGGTCCCTCGTACTCATGACCTTCGCCCGGTGCCAAACCGGGAGTCATGTGGCAAATACGGATAATAGCCAGTTCTCCGATTTCTCCCTGCTCGATATACTCTTTCATCAGATTATGATACCAGGAATTCCGCAGATACAAGTTTACCGCAGAAATGAGGTTGGTGTTTTCTGTCATCTCCACGACCTTCCACTCATTTTCCATGGTATCTGAAATAGGTTTTTCTGAAATAATGTGTTTGCCGTAGCGAATAGCTTTTTCTATTTGTTCCATCCGTGAGTCGGCCAAAGTGAAAAGACCGACTACCTGTACACTTTCATCCTCAAAAATTTTTTGATTATCTTCTACTATAAGAGATTCAGGAGATAACTTCTTAGCCAATTGACGTGATTCCGGATCGGTATCGCAAATATAAGCAATATTCCATCGCCCACTTTTTGTCATCGCTTCCCAATAGAATCTTCCCATTCTACCAAAACCGATAATTCCAACTTTAATTCTCGTGTCTACTGAAGATTGCGTGTTCATAATAAAACATAGTGAATTTAAGTACAAATAATAGATAAAGTATCAATTTTCACCATCAAGCTGATGATTAAAAAACTGATATTGCAAATCTAGCCAAATAAATAACGGCTTATTTGACTTACATTACTTTATGTAGATAGTAAATTAACGTTTTACACTATTAATCAATTACTTAACACTTTAAGTATATCAAAAAAATGTAGATGATTTGGAAAGGAGGTCAGCAGTAAAATAACAATTATGTCTCTTGTGTTGAACTAATTTTCATAATTTCGTTCTCAAATTCATCTCTGTCGACAGCAGCTTTATTTCTCATCTTCGTACGATAATTATAAACCGTACTTGTAGAGCACCGAAGGAAGTTCGCTATCTTCCCACTATCCGTAATACCCAAACGTAATAAAGCATAAATACGAAGTTCCCTATTCAATAAAGCATCCGGCTTCAAAATAATCTTCTCTTCATCTTTCAACAAAGCATTAAAATCAGAAACAAAAGTAGGATATAAACCTAAAAAGACCTTATCAAAACGGGCATACAGTGCACTAAGCTCTTCATCAATAAGCGCAGACGACTTCAGCTTCTTAATCAACTCGTCATAGTACTTATTAATAGCTATTTTATACAGCATATTCTGATATTTTTCCATTTTGTGGATATAGCTAAAGCACACATCGAAGAATTCAGCTATATAATATTCCTTTATGCCATTAATTTCACACAATTGATTATTGGTGTCATTCAGCTGGCTGTTCATACTATTCAGTTTATTGTTCAGCCGCAGAAGTTCCTCATTACTCTGCGCCAATGCCTGCTTTATTTTCAACGTTTTCTTCATCTGAATATAGATGAAAACAACGAGCAGAATCAAAAGAAAAAGGATAATACTTGTAGAAATAAGAAAAGTAGTCAGATGCGATCTCGATTTAGCCTGTTCCGCCTGATAGGCAGTATTGATAATCGAATTGAATTTATAGATTTCGATTGCACGAAAATGAATACCGGAAGAAATTACATCATCAATAGCGGACTGTGTAAATTTAAAAGCATCGGCCAGATTCTTCTCTTCGTATTGTATCAACGCAAGAGATTGAAGAGAGGCATTTTCACGCGTTGCATTCCGGGTATCGGCAATCGCCGACAACATCAGATATTTCTTTTCCTCATCATATTTCTTCTGATGATGACACAATCTGGAATACGAATGAGTAATCATGGCATAATTAGGCGTTCCCACCTCCTCGATATCCAACAATTCCTTAAAAATTTCCTTCGATTTTAAGGTATCACGCCAGATATAATAAGAAGCTTGTGACATCCGGTAATCCCAGGAAGTATGATCTATGAGAGCAAACAGTGAATCCTGATAAGCAGATTGTTGCTTTCCATACAGATTGTTGGCAACAGAAATGGAGTAATGCCCCCAGAAACTGGAGTAAGTCTGATAATAGTCTATTAATAAATCTTTTGGAAGTTCTGACGTCTTTATACTTTTCAAAATAATCTCAGCTTCGCGGAATCTGCCACACATCGAATACAAAAGACTAAGATTTAAAGACGACTGGTTGGTGAAATAAGGTTTATTCAACTGGTGGGAAATCTCGATATTACGATCGACATAATGAATAGCAGAATCAATATGAAATTTTTTATACTCGCTATATAACCGTAAATTGATTCTATACTCCCCTTCAAGAGTCAAACCGGGACTTTTCAACATACATTTTATCCGGTTTATCCTCTCCTCTTTCTTTTGAACATAGACATGTTTCTCATCTATCACTCTACGCAAAGAATCCGTCAATAGTTTCAACTCATCATTCGCATAAAGGACACTGCCAATTCCCAAAGCAATCAGCAGAAGCAAAAACCTCTTCTTCAGAAAACAACAGTTGAATTTCATAATAGTAATAGCAAAGATAACAAAAAAAAGCGATTCATCCATTCAGAACAAATCGCTTTTTGTATATGAAGTAAATTTGCTCTTATTCAGCAACTACTTCGAAAGGAATTTCTACCGAAACTTCCTTGTGAAGTTTAACAATAGCCTTATAGCTACCAACTTCTTTCACAGCGTCTTTTACAACGATGATCTTTCTGTCAACTTCATGACCCAGCTTAGACAATGCCTCAGCAATCTGGATGTTACCAACAGAACCGAAGATAGTACCGGTTGAGCTAACTTTAGTTGCAATAGTCAAAGAAACGCCTTCCAACTTAGCAGCCATAGCCTCAGCATCTTTCTTGATTTTCTCAAGTTTGTGAGCGCGCTGTTTCAGTTCTTCAGCCAACATTTTCTTTGCAGAAGGAGAAGCGATGACAGCTTTTCCAGTCGGGATCAGATAATTACGACCGTATCCGGATTTCACGTTTACGATATCGTTCTTATAACCCAAGTTTACTACGTCTTCTTTCAATATAATTTCCATACTTTTCCTCCTTCTTATTTCATCATGTCAGTTACATAAGGCAGCAATGCCAAGTGACGAGCTCTCTTCACAGCCTGCGCGATACGACGTTGGAACTTCAAAGAAGTACCTGTAATACGACGCGGAAGGATTTTTCCTTGTTCATTCAAGAATTTCTTCAAGAATTCAGGATCTTTGTAGTCGATATACCTAATACCACTCTTTTTGAAACGGCAGTATTTTTTCTTCTTAACATCTACTGACGGCGGGGTCAAATATCTGATTTCTGATTGAACTTGTTGTGCCATGATTAATCCTCCTTTTTGTTTGATTTAACACTTCTTCTTTTTGCAGCGTATTCAGCAGCATACTTATCCATCTTGAAAGTCAAGAAACGGATTACGCGTTCATCACGACGGAAATTAAGTTCCAGCTTGTCAATTACAGTAGGATCTGCATTGAACTCAATCAGTTGGTAAAAACCTGTAGACTTCTTCTGAATTGGGTAAGCCAATTTCTTCAGTCCCCAGTTTTCTTCATTGATAATCTCAGCACCTTCAGCTTGAAGAACGCCTTTGAATTTTTCTACCGCTTCCTTCATCTGAACGTCAGACAAAACGGGAGTTAAAATGAAAACGGTTTCGTATTGATTCATACTTCGTTTAATTAAATAAATAAATTATTTGATTTTAAATGCGGTTGCAAAGTTAGACATTTTATTTTGAACTACAAATATTTAATCTTTTTTTGTATCCGAAGATAGGATTTATCCGGGAAGTGACTTACCTTTGCAAAGTTGTTTAAACAATAATTTCATGATAGAGCAATTTAATTTCGATATCCGGCTTATATTCGCCATACTAAATGGCAAAGTTTCCGCGGCAATCAACCGGAAACTGTACCGTAACTTCCGTCAGAACGGACTGGAAATCAGTCCGGAACAATGGACGGTACTCATTTTTCTGTGGGAAAAAGACGGTGTCACACAACAAGAGTTGTGTAATGCAACTTTTAAAGACAAACCCAGCATGACCCGTTTGATAGACAATATGGAACGGCAGCATCTCGTTGTGCGCATTTCCGATAAAAAAGACCGCCGTACCAATTTAATCCACCTGACTAAAGACGGAAAAGAACTGGAAGAAAAAGCACGCGTTATTGCCGGCCAGACTCTGAAAGAGGCTCTTCATGGCATCACTCTCGACGAATTGAGCATTGGTCAGGAGGTACTGAAAAAGGTATTCTATAATACGAAAGATTAAGCAGAAGAACAGAACTTAAAATCATAAAATCCACTAAATCGTGCATTTATAATGGAATTTTTATCCAAATAATTTCGCCCGTTAAAGAATTATGCTTTAATTTGTGACTGGAATATTATAATCTATTAAAATACACACGCATGAAAGGCTTATTAAAGAACTTAGGATTGATATTAATCTTGGCCGGAGTAGTCATCCTGTTGGCTTGTTCCTTTACAGGAAATGTAAACAACAACGCCATCCTGGGTACTTCAGTAGTACTTGTAGTACTGGGACTCATTTCTTATATTATTATTAATAAGAAAATCGCAGATTAATTTCGCAGAAATCAATAAAAAATCCCGGAAACGAATGTTTCCGGGATTTTTTATTTGTAGTCATCTCAAATGCGATTATTAAGATTCAACTTCCGGGGTAATCAGCTTATAGCCTTTTCCGTGGATATTGATAATCTCGATAGAATCATCTTCTTTCAGATGCTTACGCAGTTTCGTGATATACACGTCCATACTACGGGCATTGAAATAGTTATCGTCGATCCAGATTGTTTTCAAAGCAAAGTCACGTTGCAAAATCTCATTTGCATGTGCACAAAGCAATCCGAGCAGTTCAGATTCTTTGGTAGTCAGTTTAGTCTGTTTGCCTTCTGACGACAGAATTTGTTTCTGTGTATCGAAAGTAAACTTACCAATCTTATAGATATTGCTTTCTTTGTTCTTCTTTCCACGAACACGTCTCAAGATTGCTTCAATTCTGAACGTCAATTCTTCCATACTAAACGGTTTAGTGATATAATCATCCGCACCGATTTTAAATCCTTCCAGGATATCTTCTTTCAGCGTTTTAGCAGTCAGGAAGATAATAGGTATTTCAGCATTTGCTGCACGGACATCCTGTGCCAGTGTGAAGCCGTCTTTTTTAGGCATCATTACGTCGAACACGCACAAGTCATATTTATTCTTCAAGAAAGCCTTATAACCGGCTTCTCCATCAGGATATAACTCAGCAGAATAACCTTTTGCCTGTAGATATTCTCTTAAAAGCATGCCAAGATTTTCGTCATCCTCGCATAATAAAATACGCAGTTTCTCGTCCATATCAATTATTTTTTAATAAAGGTAATGCAATAATAAATTTAGTTCCCACGTTCAGGTCACTTTCCGCCCGGATGGTTCCCTTATGATCCAATATAATCTTCCTCACATAAGCCAATCCCAGTCCAAAGCCCTTCACATCGTGCAGATTACCCGTATGTACACGATAGAACTTTTCAAATATTTTTTTCAGGTTCTCCTTCTTGATACCAATACCGTTATCCTGTATCGAAATCATCAGCTTACCCGACTCATTCCACGTTCTCACTTTCAGCTCCAGATCCTCTTCCGGTTTCTTGTATTTCACCGCGTTATCCATCAGATTAAAGATTACATTTGTAATATGCATCTCATCTGCAAATATAACAGGATCGGTAGCCTCAAGGTTCGATGTTATCTTACCATTATATCGTTCCACTTTCAGAGCAAAGGTATTGACAACACCTGCAATCAATTCATTCGTATCGATCTCCTTCATCTTCAAAGTTGCCTTCTGACGTTCGAACATCGACATCTGGAGCACCTTTTCCACCTGGAAGCGCAAGCGCTTGGTTTCATCATTAATCACTCCCGATATATGTTGGAACATCTGCGGTGATTTTCCTACCGCGGGATCTTTCAACATCTGTGCTGCCAATGAAATGGTAGATATCGGTGTTTTAAATTCGTGCGTCATATTATTGATAAAGTCATTCTTCATTTCCGTCAGTTTCTTTTGCCGGAATACGATATAAATCGTAAAGATGAATGTCACTAACAATACCAGCGTAAATATCAGCGACGGAATCATGAAACTGATTGAGTCAAAGATATAATCTTTCTTACCCGGAAAGTGCACTTTCAATATGCTCATTTTCGCAGGCGGATCATTCTTGAACAATGCCTGCTGATAAGCGTCTTCACTTCCCTTTGCGTCATAATCCGCACAACGATAGACCTCCCTACCGTCTTTGTCAATCACCGTAAAGTGATAAGGCAAGTCTATACTATTATTATATAAGCTCGATTTCAGATAGTCATCCAGTTCTTTGAACCGTACTCTGTCTCCAATCGATTTGTCACTCCCCCGATAAATCATCTGCCAGGCCACTTCATCGAGTAACGCCCGTTGATACATATACCGGTTCTTGATGGCTTCCACTAATGAACGCGAAGTTTCCGGAATAGTCTTTGTTCCCCTGTAAGGAGAAATCATAGCCTTTGGAAGCTCGGAGGGCTTAGTGGTCATCACTTTCAGCTCAAAATCCGAATATACCTTTCCATCCTTAGACTTCACCGTGAACCGTTGCGTTTGCTGAATCAAGTTGTCTTGTTGTATGGAAGCGTTATTCGCAATCAGTGCTTTTCTTTCCGCTTCTGAAATATCTTCGATCAACCAACGTCTAGTCTCTGCATATTCCACATCCTTGGAAACCTGATCCAGGCTATTGCGTACAGCCGAATCAAACTGTTCCTTACGGGTTTTCATCATTTCCTCGATATAACTAACCTGCAAATACAGCAGACTAAGGAAGGAAAGCCCCATTACAATACCTAATATCCAAATTGTTGACTTCTTCATAGCAACAAAATTAACACTCCCTAATTAACACTCCTAATGCATTAACTTGATTTAACCGGAACTTCCCGGAAATTAACCGTAAGGAGCTATTTAGGTTGTATTCTGATTACTACAACAATAAAAGCCCTCCTTTGGTTTGCAAATTTAATAAAAAATTAAATCTTTTCCTTGCGTTTTTCCATCTTTATTAATCATAGTTAAACAAAAACTGTCCCCTTTTACTTAAAAAAGGGAACAGTTTTAACGTTTAAGTTGATAGTCTATAAGCAACAGATAGTAAATAACGAATATGATAATAAGTTTTCCATCAACTATCACATATCATCTATCAACTATCATTTATCTTTATTCTTCAATTTGTTTAGCTTCAAAATCCTTCATCAACTTATCCTGAACATCTGTCGGAACAAGCTCATAACTAGAGAACTTCATAATAAACGAAGCACGTCCGCCGGTGAGTGAGCTAAGAGCAGTAGAGTAAGAAGACATTTCTTTCAAAGGTACTTTAGCAACCAGTTTCTCAAAACCTTTTTCGCTACTCATACCCATAATCATGGCACGACGTCCCTGAAGATCTCCCATTACATCTCCCATCCTATCAGACGGAACAAACACTTCTACATCATAAATCGGTTCCAGAATTTTCGGACCGGCATTCTTGAAGGCTTCACTAAAGGCATTACGTCCGGCAAGCATAAAGGAGATTTCATTAGAATCTACCGGATGCATCTTACCATCGTAAACAATGACACGCACGTCACGAGCATACGAACCCGTCAACGGACCTTGCTCCATACGAGACATAATACCTTTCATAATAGCAGGCAGGAAGCGTGCATCGATAGAACCACCGACAATACTGTTGATAAACACCAGTTTACCACCCCATTCCAATGGTATCTCTTCCGTACCTCTCACGGTAATCTTAAATTCCTGTCCATTGAACTTATACGTATCGGGCACAGGCATACCTTCTTTATAAGGTTCTACAATCAGGTGAACTTCACCAAACTGACCGGCACCACCGGATTGTTTCTTATGACGATAGTCAGCGCGAGCGGCTTTTGTAATCGTTTCACGATACGGAATCTTCGGTTCTTCGTACTTCACCGGAAGTTTTTCGTTGTTTTCCAAACGCCATTTCAATGTACGAAGATGGAATTCTCCCTGTCCGTGTACCAAAGTCTGCTTCAACTCCTTTGACTGTTCGATCACCCAGGTAGGATCTTCTTCACGCATACGGTTCAGAATACTCATCATCTTTTCCACATCCGCTTCATTCACCGGCTTGATGGCACGAGTATATTTAGAATTCGGATATTTGATAAAGTTGAATTTATAGTCGCAATCCTTACCGTTCAGTGTATTACCGGTTTTCACATCTTTCAGTTTCACAGCAGCACCGATATCACCTGCTTGCAGCTCTTCCACCTTGACGCGGTTACCACCGGCTACCACATAAATTTGCGCAATACGTTCCTTCGAACCACGGTCGGCATTCAGCAAGTCGTCTCCTTCATGAACTTTACCGCTCATTACCTTAAAATAGGAAACTTCACCGATATGCGGCTCCACGCTGGTCTTGAAGAAGTAAAGAGATTCCGGTCCGTTACTATCCGGAGCCACCTCTTTACCTTCGGTATTCTGCACCTTCGGCATTTCAGAAACAAAAGGAACAACGTTACCCAAGAATTCCATCAAGCGGCGAACGCCCATATCCTTACCTCCACAAACGCAAAATACAGGGAACATACCTCTGGCGACCAATCCCTTACGGATACCTTCGCGCATTTCATCTTCTGTAAGAGAATCTTGTTCAAAAAATTTCTCCATCAGATTTTCATCATTCTCGGCAGCAGCTTCTACCAATGCTTTGTGCATCTCCATAGCCTTATCCATTTCTTCTGCCGGAATATCTTCGATGGTCGGAGCCCCTCCTTCGGGTTTCCACGAATATTTCTTCATCAACAGCACGTCGATCAGCGCATTAAAGCCCGGACCGGTAGCTATTGGATATTGAATAGGAACAACCTTAGAGCCATAAGCCTCTTTCAACTGTTCGAGGATATTATCATAATCGCATTTTTCATTATCAAGCTGGTTGACTAGAAAAATAACAGGTTTATTCAGCTTTTCTGTATAACGGAAGTGATTTTGCGTACCGACTTCGACGCCGTATTGGCCATTAAGAAGAATGATTGCTGTGTCGGTCACATTTAGTGCAGTTACTGTACTGCCTACGAAGTCGTCCGATCCCGGACAGTCAATAATATTAAGTTTTTTATTATTCCATTCTACATGGAGAACGGTGGAGAAAACGGAGTAACCATACTCTTGTTCAACAGGGAAATAATCGCTAACAGTATTCTTTGCAGCAACAGATCCGCGACGTTTTATAACACCACTCTCGAAAAGCATCGCTTCCACGAGAGTGGTTTTCCCAGAGCCAGAACTTCCCAACAAGGCAATGTTCTTGATTTCATTAGTCTGATATACTTTCATAATATATAAGATTTTAGTAATTACTCAGTATGTTTCTCACATACCATTAATTTTGTGATGCGCAAATTAGGGATTAATTGGGGGAAAAGCAACACTTATGACGGTGTTACTAAACAATGTTATGTAACACATCTTTAACATAAACATTTTTTGCTTGCTCATAATTTAATTTCTATACGAACCACCATTCAATAGTATATATGCATATAATATTTAGACTGCACAAACGGATTGTTCAGCACCTGGGTCTCAGGCATACCGACACCCAGGTGTCAGACAACTTATCTATGCAACGCCTCATAAGAATGATTTCAGTCAATAAGATTTTTTGTTATATCTGATAATAATCTTACTTTTACAGCCACTAAACTCAAACGGCACAACTATGGCAGGTATCTATCTTCATATTCCTTTTTGTAAAACACGGTGCATCTACTGCGATTTCTACTCAACCACCCGTAGCGAGCTCAAAACCCGTTATGTACGAGCACTTTGCCAGGAGTTAGCCATGCGGAAAGACTACCTGAAAAGAGAAGATATAGAAACCGTTTATTTCGGTGGCGGAACCCCGTCTCAATTGGAAAAAGAAGATTTCGAACAGATATTTGATACGATCCGGACACATTACGGATTAAGCCATTGGCAGGAAATCACATTGGAAGCCAATCCCGACGATCTGACAAGTGAATATCTGAAAATGCTTTCTTCGCTCCCTTTCAATCGCATCAGCATGGGAATACAGACTTTTGACGATCCCACTCTCAAACTATTGAAACGTCGTCACAATGCCCGTACAGCTATCGAAGCTGTTCACAGATGTCGGGAAGCCGGTTTTCAAAATATAAGCATCGATCTCATCTACGGATTACCGGGAGAAACCAAAGAACGATGGGAGAATGATCTTCGTCAGGCTGTCAGTCTGAACGTGGAGCACATTTCCGCTTATCATCTGATTTACGAGGAAGATACACCTATATATAATATGTTAAAACAGCATCAGATATCGGAGGTGGACGAAGATTCCAGTTTAGATTTTTTCACGTTACTGATAGAGCATCTGCAGAAAGCGGGATTTGAACATTATGAAATTTCGAATTTCTGCCGTCCGGACAAGTACTCCCGCCACAACAGTTCTTACTGGAAAGGAATACCTTATCTGGGGTGCGGACCGTCGGCACATTCTTTTGACGGTATGACACGGGAATGGAATGTTTCTTCCATCGATACATATATAAAAGGTATAGAGGAAGACAGCCGTGCTTTTGAAATAGAGTATCTGGACCAGACGACCCGCTACAATGAATTTATAATCACTACCATACGTACAGTATGGGGAACACCTATAGAAAAGCTAAAACAGATGTTCGGCAATGAGATGTGGGAGTATTGCCAGAGAATGGCTGCGCCTTATCTGAAAAATGGGAAACTGGAAGAACACGACGGAGCCTTACGCTTGACTCGTGAAGGTATTTTCATCTCCGACAGTATAATGAGGGATTTACTTTGGGTAGATTAACAAAACAAACAGCAAGCCGATGACCGAATCAGAAGTTAGAAAGTTATTGCGGCAAATGAAAGAACTGGATTCGCAAACTGCTTTCCGGAACTTTTACAATATGACTTACGACCGCCTCTTCCGCATTGCCTACTACTATGTGAAACAGGAAGAATGGTCGCAGGAAATCGTTCTCGACGTATTTCTGAAACTATGGAAACAACGTAGCAATCTACTTGATGTGAGAAACATCGAAGATTATTGTTTCATTCTCGTCAAGAATGCTTCGCTCAATTATCTGGAAAAAGAATTAAAACACACTTACATTCATCCCGATTCTCTGCCGGAGCCACAGGAACAGAGCTATTCGCCGGAAGAATCACTCATCAGTGAAGAATTGTTTGCTCTTTACGTAAAAGCACTCGACCGGCTTCCGGAGCGTTGCAGGGAAGTATTCATTCGCATCCGTGAAGAAAAACAGAGTTACGCACAGGTAGCGGAGGAATTAGGTATCAGCACGAATACAGTGGACGCACAACTTCAGAAAGCAATCACACGACTCAAAGAGATGATTAGCCGGGCAGAAATAGATTAACAATTATTTAGAAAAGGAGCGTAGGGAGTTTCTGTCAACCTCCGGTCTTTATCAACAAATAAATCAATCACCTAAAAGACAGAAAAAATGAAAAAGCTAAATGACGCAATCATTAGAATCTTTGCCTTTCTATCAGTTTGTCTGTACCTGTTTTCATGCAACAATGATAACGACAATTTCCCGAAGGACTATGCAGGATTCGAACATTCGAAGGAAACAATAGAATGTGAAAGCGGTAAATCCGAATGTGAGTTGAAAATTAAAATTGTTGCAACGGAAAAAACGAAAGAAGACCGGACGGTAATACTTGCTACGCCCACTCTTTTAGCAGGACAAGCGGCAGTCGTACAGCTGACAGAAAAAAAAGTAATCATCAAAGCGGGTAAGAAGTCGGCTACGACTATTCTAAAAATCTATCCTAAACAGATGATATTGAAGAAGCAGAATATCACTTTATCCTGTACTCCCCAATGGAAAGAAGGCGGAATCAGTAAGTTGACCATTCTGTTGATACGAAAATAACAGATCAAGAGTAATACGGAAAAAACTATGAAATTTACCGATACGGAATTAGAAGAAATACTGTACAAGCTCGTCGCTTCCACGCGTTCACCGCGAGGACGGTTTTCAGCAACAGCCAGTTACCCGAAACTGGAGAAAAGACTGAAGTCACATACCCGGCGTCTGATGCTAATACGTACCTTCTCGGCAGCAGCGGCAGCAGCTCTACTTTGCCTATCGACGTGGACAGCCTATTTATATATACAACCAACCACCATACAAACGATTTCCACCTTGGCAGAGACACGCACGGTCTGTCTTCCCGATGGCAGTACAGTGACACTCAACCATTATTCTTCACTTTCTTATCCGGAAAAGTTTAAATCGGACAAGCGGGAAGTGGAACTCAATGGAGAGGCTTATTTTGAAGTAAGCAAGAAGAAAGAACATCCGTTTATCGTGCAGACTGAAACAATCGACGTTCAGGTATTGGGAACCCATTTCAATGTAGATGCATATCCTGACAATCCGGATGTAAAGACAACGTTATTGTCCGGCTCGGTAGCAGTCAGCAATAAAAGCAAGTCTGTTCGTATGATTTTGAAGCCTAACGAGATTGCTATATATAATAAGGTGGAAGAAAAACTCACTCGTAAAGTTCTAGCAAATGCAGAAGACGAAATTTCCTGGCGACAGGGAGAATTTATATTCGATGATCTGCCTTTGCAGGAAATTGCCCGCGAACTGTCCAACTCATTCGGAACGACTATCCATATAGCCGACACAACTTTGCAAAATTACCGGATCACAGCACGATTCCGCAATGGAGAAGATCTGGAGACTATTTTATCTGTATTACATAACGCCGGTTATTTCAACTACTCATTAAACAATAAACAGATTATTATTACTACTAAACCAGACTTAAAATGAAAACTATTCACCAAGGCCACCTGCCTGTCAGAACCATTGTTCTGATAGGTATGGTGCTCTTTATCACCGCCCAGGTACACGCACAAAACGCAAATGCCCGGCTTACATTAACACTACGAAATGTGACATTGAAGGAATTCACCAAAATAATTGAAAACTCAACCGGTTATTCCTTTATATACAGCGAAGAAATCAATATCAAACATAGAATCAACCTGAAAGTTAAAGAAAAGCCCCTGCACGAGATACTTGATATTGTATTCAAGGATGAAACAATCAGTTACCAGTTCTCCGACCGCTATATCCTGCTGCAAAAAAAGAAAAAAACTAAAAACGTAAGCCGCAAGTTTACCATCAGCGGATATGTCACTGACGGAACGTCCTCCGAGACGTTGATTGGAACAAATATCTTTGAGAGTCATCAGAATCAGGGAACTACCACCAATCCTTACGGTTTTTACAGCATCACTCTACCTGAAGGAGAGACCAGCCTGCATTTTTCCTATTTAGGCTATGCCACAGAAGTTTGTCAGTTCATTCTCTCGCAGGATACATTAATGAATATACGTATGCAAGGAAATACGCAATTGCAGGAAGTTGTTGTTGTCTCGGACCGAGCGGAAGCAGGAGCCATGGCTACACAGATGGGGTCTATTGAAATCCCTATAACACAAATTAAAAGTACTCCGAGCATACTGGGAGAAGCTGATGTCATGAAAGCTATCCAGCTCATACCTGGCGTACAGGTAGGTGTAGACGGTTCTGCGGGATTGTATATACGTGGCGGTAGTCCCGACCAAAACCTAATCTTGCTGGATGGAGTTCCGGTATACAATGTGGATCACATGTTCGGATTCTTCTCGGTTTTTACTCCCGAAGCAGTCAAGAAAGTGATGCTATTCAAAAGTTCTTTTCCGGCACGCTTTGGTGGCCGGCTTTCTTCGGTAATCGATGTTCGTACTAATGATGGAGATATGCAAAAGTACCACGGTATGCTTAGTATCGGATTATTGACCAGCAAGTTCAATCTGGAAGGTCCTATTGTGAAGGGGAGAACATCCTTTAATATCTCTGCCCGACGCTCCTATCTTGATTTACTTGCCAAGCCATTCATGCCCGACGACGAAAAATACAGCTATTATTTTTATGACGTGAATGCCAAAATCAACCATAAGTTTTCTGACCGTAGCCGTCTCTTCTTAAGCATATACAATGGTAAAGACCACTTCGCCACTAAATTTGACGAAAACACCGACAATGAAAACTTTTATACACTATTTATCCGTACTGATTGCAACATTAATAATCGTTTCGTGTGAGAATGAGCTTCCTTTCAGCATCAAGGACAATCCGCCCAAATTAGTAATGAATGCACTGATTAATGCTGAAAGCCAGGCAAATCTTCTTTTCCTCAACTTCACAGGAAAGGACGCTACAACTCATATCCAAAATGCAACGATAGAGGTACGCGTCAACGGACAACTGACAGAAAGCCTGCGTCCCCTTCCACCGAAACAGGAAGGAGATCCGCAATGCCGCTTCAACATTACAAGCAAATTTACTCCCGGTGACGTGGTACGTATTGATGCACTTACTGATGACGGGAAATATCATGCGTGGGCAGAAGTGACGGTTCCTCAACGTCCTGCCGAAATAGAAAACATCGACACTCTTACCGTTCCAATGTTGGAGTATGGTCACATAAGAAAATATCTTCGTTACCGGATAACCCTCAAAGACCGTCCCAATGAAACTAATTATTATCGCATTGTGATGGACAAACAAACTACTTTACGGAAATATAATTATGAAGAAGAGGGAAAAGGCGAGTACATCTTTTGGACAAAGCACAGTTACTCATTCATCGGACGCGAAGACATTGTGCTGACAGACGGGCAACCGTCTACCGGACAAGATGAGGATAACGGATTATTTGACACGGCAAGGAATATCTATGGGGTATTCGATGACTCCCGGTTTAAAAACACATCTTATACAATGACAGTATATAACAGTACACACGTCGAAACTGCCAGCGAAGAGGGATTTTTTCATCAAATGGACATCATTATCCACTTAAGAAGCATCACGGAAGTAGAATATTATTATCTGAAAGCGCTTAACCTTGTGGACTCTGACATTTATGACGAGACAATCGATGAACCAATCAAATATCCCAGCAATGTGCATGGAGGAACCGGAATGATAGGAATCTCAACAGAGGTCAGCAAAAAAATAGAAATAGAAACACCACAACGATGGTAACCAATCGTATATTATGCATATTTGTCTTACTCCCACTGTTCTGTTCCTGCCGAAGCAGCCGGAGTATGCTAAGAGAGATACAAGCCTTAAAATCCAGCTTGTATTACGAGCTCACTTCTCCTATCTATCAGGAGAAAGCAGACCAAACCGTATATCTGGATTTCATCGACTACTCCAACATGGATTATTACACCAGCGTGAAACGAAAAAAGTCTGCATATATTCCGCTACTGTTATATAACTACGAAGGTGAGCTTTTCCATCTCCGGTTAGGAGAGTCTTCGCTCACCCAACTCTATCGGGAATTTCTGACGGAGGCACTGCTTACCGAATGTAACAGTAGCACCTGCTACCATCTGATAGATAATCAGAAAGGGAAAATAATTCCCGATTCCGCCTATCGGCTGGAAGTAAAAATCAGAAAGAATGAGACGTATGGCAGAATCAAACTCAACCAGTCAAGCATCCCTTGGTTTGAGGGAGAAATGTTGGAGGTTGTCAATAACAAAATTCGCCCGGCAACTTCCAGTCTTGCCATTTCTATCCGCCTCACTCAAAAGGAAGATTGTCTGCTTGACAAAACTTACTCTACAGAATATCAGCAAACTACAAAAGCGCAAAGATTCGAAGATTCACCGTCCGCCAATGCCGCTTGCCTGGATGATATGACCGAATGTTTGTCAATGGCTACGAAAGAAATCGTGGAGGAGATTAGTCGGGATATACATTTAATACTATCTTTGCAGCCAAAAAGCAGGCACTAACTATGTTTATCATTATTGGAATTATGCTGACAGGGATGCTTCTTGGCTACTTGTTACGCAGTAAAAGACTATCATGGATACACAAGATAATTACTCTTCTTATATGGATTCTCCTCTTTCTTCTCGGAATAGATGTAGGAGGTAACGAATCTATTATCAAAGGTTTGCATACTCTCGGACTGGAAGCTATTATCATCACTGTAGCTGCCGTTGCAGGAAGTACGTTATGTGCCTGGGGATTATGGTATCTATTATATAGATGGAATAGAGGAAAGGAGACAAAAGCATGAAAGGTAGTTTGATTATCGTCTCTTTCTTCATTATCGGTACTCTTTGTGGAGTTTATCATCTCATTCCATACGACTTCACCGACAGCAAGCTCAGTTACTATGCCCTCTGCGGACTCATGTTCTGCGTAGGTATCAGTATTGGTAACGATCCGAATACCCTGAAGAGTTTTCGCTCCCTGAATCCGCGGCTTGTATTCCTTCCCATCATGACGATCATTGGCACATTAGCAGGCTGCGCCGTAGCAGGAGCCTTTATGAGCCAACGAGGCCCTTTAGACTGTATGGCAGTCGGAGCCGGATTTGGCTATTATTCACTTTCCAGCATTTTCATTACTGAATACAAGGGGCCCGAATTGGGAACTATTGCATTACTTTCCAATATCATGCGTGAAATCATCGCTTTGCTGTGTGCGCCATTATTAGTGAAGTATTTCGGAAAGCTAGCCCCTATTTCTGTTGGTGGAGCCACTACAATGGATACCACTCTTCCTATTATTACCCGATATTCGGGAAAAGAATTTGTAATCATTTCCATTTTCCATGGTTTTGTTGTTGATTTCAGTGTTCCTTTCCTAGTCACGTTCCTTTGCTCAATATCATTTTAACAGGAATAAATCCTAAAAAGCTGATTATTTCCACTATCGTTTTCGCACACGTATTACAAATATGTTTCATAAAGAACCGTTTTTGTATCAAAAAGCATATCATCTCTTGACTTACATCAAGAAATGAAGCTAAATAGAATCTTTTCCTTTTCTTTATTTTTATGCTATAAAACATATTCTTATATTTGCATAGGTAAAAAGAAAAAACTAAGCGCTTAGACTAATTTTCAATAGGTATTAGATTTGTTTTTAGGAATAGTTTTTAGGTATAACAATTAAAAAAGTAGGTATTATGAAACGTTTAGGATTAACATTAGTGGCAGCGCTCTGCCTTGCTGCTACAACATTTGCAGCCGGAAATCAACCTACAACTGCAAAATGGGAAGGTAACATCAATGTTAGTAAATTAGGTAAATATTTGAACTTGAATTCAGTTCAGAGTGAAGAGGTTGCAAACATCTGCGATTATTTCTCCGAACAGATGTCAAGAGCCACAACAGCAAAGAAAGATAAAGAAGCTAAATTGCGTAACGCTGTTTATGGTAACTTGAAGCTGATGAGAAAGACTCTTAGTGCTGAACAGTATGCCAAGTATGCTGCATTGATGAACATCACTTTACAGAATAAAGGTATTGAACTGAATAAGTAAAATGAGTAATATGCAAAAGAGAGAGAGGGTGGAAGCCAGTTTGGGCTTCCACTTTTTTTATTCTATTATTTAATAGTCACCATCGTAGCTCCAAACCCATATTCCTGGAAAGAAGCATCCTGATAACGGCAATTACTATATTTGCGCTTCAATTCATCAAGAACGGCTTTCCGAAGTACACCATCCCCTTTGCCGTGAATAAAGACAATCTTCTGCTCACGCTTGTTCTTATAAACCTCCATCACTTCGCGAAATTTATCCAATTGATAGTTCAGTATTTCAGCATTACCCATTCCTTGAGTATCATCTAGTAAAGAGTCGATATGAAGATCTATTTCGACAATCTCACTCTTTCCACCATGAGCATGGTTCGGTTTCACAATAGGTTGTGATCTGGGTTTATCTACAGACTTCTTCTGCAGCAAAGCCTCTTGAAGTTCTTCTGCCGAAACATATACTTGTTTGGTAGGCATATCATCTTTCACAATGTCATAAATCAACGCCGGTTCTTCGAAGAAATCAGAATCGCTAAAGGTATGAAGTTTATAGAACTTCACGGTATCAATCCGTATTTCCACACTGACAGCCGGTTTGATAGCTGCAGGCTTACCGTCCTTGAAAGCGATCAACTGAACGGCCACCCGCTCCATATCATTCAGTACATCTTTTGTGAACTCCTCCAGCAACAATTTGGTATTGGGTTCCACCAACCCGTGCGAACGGTTCTTCCAGGCTTTTCCTTCTGCACTCAAATAAGTGTAATACAAATAATAATTGCTATCATTTACCAAATAAGTCTCGAAAGGAGTAGTCATCATAGCCTTTGCATCTTCAGGCACATAAGCCAGAAATACATTCAGCGTATCTCCTCCCTTCACTTCCGGCTGGCGTTGAATGACGGGCATCTCCGGTTTTACCGGTTTAGCAGTTCCCTCTTGTTTTGGAGCAGAAGAAGTCGGTTTACGCTTCAAATTATAGTCATCCGTTTCAATCACGACACACTCACGTATCGGCATCGGAATATCAAATCCATCTGCATCTTCCACCAACACAAAATCCTTTCCTTGGAATCCAGTGACGATTCCACCGCCTACCTCACTAAGAAAGCGTACTTTATCTCCTATTTTCATTGTTGTATATCCAATTAAAATTCAAACTCAAAAAAACGAGTAACAAAGATAGAGATTTCTATGAAATATTTCAGTAACTTTGTCTCTAAGAATACGGAATGTAATCGATATGAAGATTGAAAAGCACATAGAAGGATTACGGTGTGGCTCTTATAATGACTTCAAAGTTATATATAATAGGTATGCCGGTAATTTATACGGATTTGTTTTCGGATTGACCCGTTCTCACGAGTTATCCAAAGACATTGTTCAGGATACTTTTATCAAAATATGGACTAACCGGGAAAGCATTGATCCCACCCAATCTTTCAAATCTTATTTATTTAAAATTTCCCATAATCTAATTATAGACGAGTTCCGCAAACGTCTCAACAATCCCATCTTTGAAAGTTATCTGGATTATTCCGACAACCTACCAATCAGCAATCCTTTTTCAGTCGAACAGAAACTAGACTATGATCTGTTTGTAGAACGGCTGAATAAAGCAAAAGAAAAACTGACGAGTCGTCAAAAAGAAATTTTTGAATTAAGCAAAGAGATGGGAATGACTTCCCCACAAATATCCGAGAAGCTAAATATCAGTGAACAGACCATTTACAACCAACTTTCAGCTGCAATCCGCATTCTAAGAAAAGAAGTGGGCAGTGCTTTTCTTCTTCTTTTCACCATTTTTTTTGAATAATACCGAAAAAAAACACTTTCCCATAGTAGACTTTTTAGTTCCTCCCGTATTAACTTATAGAACAACAAAGTCATTACATGGAAAAGCATATAAATAATCTATTAAATAAGTTCATCAATGAGAATATCACTCCGGATGAACGAAAGGTACTGAAAAATTCTGTTACAGAGTTATCAGATGAAGAATTAAAGCAGGCAATGTCCGACGTATGGGAGCAATATGAAACAAAAGCTACCTCACCTGTAGCATTTGAGCAAATAGCAAGAAAACTTTCCATTAAATCCCAATCATCCATGAGGCATACCTTATTATTTATAGCAAAAGTGGCGGCAGTCATTGCAATCCCTTTACTTATAGGTATACAAATCCACTTATATATAACCAACGATAAACTGAATAAATTTATCGATCAACAGCTAGCCATCCAAGTAGAAAGCGGAGAAAAAGCAGCAATCACTCTCCCTGACGGTACGAAAGTATATCTGAATGCAGCCACCTCCCTTTCCTATCCCAGCGACTTCGGATTATACCAAAGAGATATATACCTGACGGGAGAAGCCTATCTGGAAGTAGCTAAAGATGCAGAAAAACCTTTCCATGTACATACTGATGACGTGGAAATTGAAGTATTGGGTACAAAGTTCAATGTCAACTCATATCCGGATCAGGACGAAGTAGAAACAACCTTGATAGAAGGAGCAGTAAAACTGACTACCAAAAATAACAGTCAGCATCCTATCATTATGAAACCTAGTCAGAAAGTTATTTATTCAAAGAAGAATCACCAGCTATCCTCCCGGCAAACTACCGGGCACTTCGAAACAGCCTGGACACGGGGAGAACTAGTTTTCCGCTCTGCCAAATTCTCTGATATCATAGAAAAGTTGAAAAAACGCTATGGAGTCGAAATTCAGATAACCGGAGACAAATATAATACCGACCTCTTTACCGGTAGCTTTAAAGAAGAATATATTCATGGAGTATTGCGACTCTTACAAATGCACTATCAATTTACCTACACAGAGAAAAATGGTAAAATCCTGATAAGAATGAAGTAATCACTTAAAAAAAACAGATATGAAAGAGAGAGCACCCTAACATAATTGGAACCGAAAGGTTGGCAGACCCTCCGGTTCCATAGTCAATACAAACTTGCAAATAGTTTTTAGTATCAACCTTAATATTTAATATGATGGATAATTTTTATCTTAAGAAAAGTTATCGCTACAAATGTAGCAATAATTATCTAATCTTGTTTAGTATTCTTTTCATTTTAGTCATTCATCCGGTGAATTTATGCGCTCAAAACAAAGAAATCACTCTATCGGTCAAGAATGCAAGTCTTCAAGAGGTATTAGACCAAATAGAAAATAAGACAATTTATCGTTTCACATATCGGGATGTAAACCTGACAAAAGAAAAGAAAGTGACTATTACAGTCAATCAAATGCCGATTGAAACCTTTCTGAATAAGGTATTGCCTCCAATGTCCTTAACCTTCAAAAAGAGTGGAAACACCTTTGCCATTATCCCCATGAAGCAAGAAAAAGGTAAAAAATTGACAGGCGTTGTAGTAGATGAGAACAATGAACCTCTCATCGGGGTATCAATACAGGTTAAAGGTGTATCTAAAGGTACGACTACAGATATTGACGGTAAGTTCACCATTGATGCAGACCTTAATACCGCACTAATATTCTCGTATTTAGGGTATCTCACTCAAGAGCAGAAAATAAAAGACCAGACAAATCTGAAAGTCAATATGATTCCTGACACTCAAACACTCGATGAAGTAATAGTCATCGGATATGGTGCCCAAAGAAGAAGAGACTTAACAGGTTCTATCTCTTCCATCAAAGGGGAAGAAATGCCTCAAATAGGTTCCACCACTTTGGGACAAGCACTAAAAGGACAAGTAGCAGGTATGTCTTTCACGCAAACCAGCAGTCAGCCGGGCGCCGCTGTTTGGATGCAAATCCGCGGTGCGGCCACCGGTGCCTCACCATTAATTGTAGTAGATGGTGTACCAGTCAGTACGATGTGGGAGCCTGATCCGGGGCTTAATTTCGGGAAAGGTGACAAGGAAAGTGTACTCGATAATATTAACCCGGACGATATTCTGGATATTCAAGTCTTGAAAGATGCCAGCGCTACCTCAATCTACGGTTCCCGTGCAGCCGGAGGTGTCATTCTAATCACAACCAAGCGCGGATCGACAGACGAGAAAGTGAATGTTTCCTTCAAAGCTTCCTATACAGGCCAGTGGATCGCAGAAAAACCGGAAGTAATGAACCCCAAAGAATACATGATCGCTTCCAATGACTCTCAACTTGAACGGTGGATGCAATCCAGCGGATATTATCCGTGGGGAACTCTTCCGCCTTCCGAAGACATTAACGAGATGCGCCGCCGTTACGAAGCTGCCGGAAAGGCATGGAATTACAGCTGGGACGAGATTCAGAATTTCACAGGAGGAACAGACTGGTATGATGCTGTGACAAGAAACGGACAGATACAGGATTACAATCTTTCAGTCAGTGGCAGCGGTAAAAAATCCAACTATCTCATTTCATTGGGATATATGGGTAATGACGGAATTGTCAAGAATAACGATTACAACCGGACATCAGGCCGCATCAACCTCGACCAGACATTCAGCAAGTATTTCAAAGGAGGGATAACAGTCTCTTACTCACATATAAAGTCGAATGATGTGCCCATATCCGGAAAGTCAGGATCAACAACCCTTTTCATGGCAGTACGCAAATATGATCCTACGATTCCGATACGAGATGAAAATGGTAATTACGCTCTTGGACGCATCTATGGTTTGGCCCAAAATCCCGCATCTATTCTGGACGCCACCATGCTAACCCAGAAAGATAACCTTCTGACCTCCGCTTTCTTGGATATTATGCCAGCAAAAGGTTTAGTAGTAAAAACAACCGTAGGATATGACCGGAAATTTGCCAGTACCGGTGCATATTTCCCTATGACTACTCAAGAAGGGATCAACGCCAATGGAGGAATCGCCAAAATCAACGAAAACAATTTGTCGAACTACTACATCAATATGACCGCCACTTACAACAAGACATTTGCCAACGACCACGCTTTAACATTGATGGCGGGCTGGGAGTATCAGAAAGTGGTATCGGAAAGCCTGAGTGGTGAAAATCGCGGATTTCCATACGATGGAGTGAAATGGCATAACCTCGATCTTGGTACATACGAAAAGCCTATTGCGTCATCTTCAAAAACTACAGACCAGAACGCTTCTTTTATCGCACGTCTGAATTATACCTATAAAGATCGTTACCTGCTGACCGCCAATTTTCGTAGAGACGGGTCGTCCAACTTTGCAGCCAATAAACAATGGGGTAATTTTGGTGGTATATCTGTTGCATGGCGTATGAACGAAGAATCATTTATGAAACCAATCGAATGGCTGTCAAATTTAAAACTCCGATTTGGAGCAGGTATCACCGGATATGCCGGAAGTCTGACCGGCACTCGTACTTATTATACTCCCGGAAAAGATTATTATTTCAATAACAAATTGACAAGTGGTGTAGCACTCGCCGTACTTGGCAACCCAGATTTATCCTGGGAATCACAGCAAGACATCAATATCGGTTTGGATTTCGGATTCTTCAATAATAAGTTTGGCGGTACCATTGATGTTTACGAACGAAAAATCAGAGACCGTATCGGTACAAAGAACCTGATGTCGTATCACGAAATCAACACATTAAATTACAATACTCAGCGAATAGACAACACACGAGGAGTTGACCTCTCACTTTATGGAACCGTAGTCACCAAATCCGGATTCAATTGGCGCAGCCAGTTCACATTGACTTATTATCGTGACTTTACCTCCAAACGAGATCCGTCTGAGGTACTCGATATTAATACTCCGGCCCGTAACATTGACTGGAACGACGTCTGGAGCTATCTTTCAGACGGGTTAATCATGCCCGGAGAAACAGTTCCTCATATGCCCGGTGCCCTTCCCGGCACTATTAAAATCAAGGACATTAATGGCTATTTATACGATGCAGATGGTAGTATAATGAGAGACGCCGATGGTCGTCCGATGTATTTGGGCGAACCGGACGGAAAGATCGATAATGCCGACCTGGTCGTTATTCATAATAAGACACCGATACCGGTCAGTTGGACGAACACGTTCTCCTACAAGAATTTCGACTTGAGCATCCATATGTATGGTAAGTTTAATCATTATAAAAACACTGATTATCTGGTGAACATCGCTTATGGCCCTTATGAAGGCACCAACACCTCTCCTTATTTCAACGATCGATTCACTTTCAATAATACTACGTCTACCATTCCGGCTTTCACACAGAATACTTCGTCAAGTTTTGGATATGCCGATTACTTTATGGAAAAGGCATGGTTTATCCGTCTGGACAATATCACGTTAGGATACACACTTCCCAAGAGTATTACCAAGAAGGTCCTGCAGTCTGTGCGTTTCTATGCATCTATGAAAAATATTCTGACACTCACCCCTTACAAAGGATATGATCCAGAATACGATGTGTACACGTATCCGAGTACCAGTTCTTTCACTGTTGGTGTGGATATTAAATTTTAACCCTTATCATCATGAAAACAAAAATACAATTC
This sequence comes from Bacteroides sp. 90-K9/2, assembly GCF_047310725.1. Lineage (NCBI taxonomy): Bacteria > Pseudomonadati > Bacteroidota > Bacteroidia > Bacteroidales > Bacteroidaceae > Bacteroides > Bacteroides sp. 90-K9/2. The sequence continues at coordinate 116,888 of NZ_JBCGVL010000008.1, read as the reverse complement.
ATAATAGCAATTGCGTCAATAATCCTTTCAATGGAGGCTTGCACACTCGAAAGGGAATCATACAATGAAATCTATCCTGAAAACTTTTTCCGCAATGAAGACGATGTGAACAAAGCACTTGCAGGGTTGTACTACGGTCCATTCCGAATGGGATACGGCAGTTTCTACGGAGTCGACCAATATAGCTATCAGGTAGTGTCTGACTTCACCTCTGGTACATTGGCTAGCCGTTGGACCACTGCCACAGGTTATCCGCAATATCAGGAACATCGTTGGGAAGAAAATGCTCCCGCAGGGTATGCCAAGGATTTTGCCGAAGGGATGTACTCGCAATATAACAAACTTACTTCTGTATTGGAAACTATCAAACGCATAGAAGCTGCCCCTATCACCGACAAGCTTAAAGCAAAAGCCATAGCTGAAGCAAAATGTATTTACGCTTGGATTGGTTTCATTCTCTATGACTTATTCGGCCCTGTACCATTGGTCACAGAAGAAGCACTGGCTAATCCGAATGAAAAAATACTTATCCCTCGTTTGAGCGATACCGAATACACCGCCATCATGCACAAATATCTGGATGATGCCATCACCGAACTGCCCATCAGACAAGATGACGATTGGGGACGAGTGTCCAAAGGACTGGCACTGATGTTGAAACTCAAATTCTACATGATAGATAAAAATTATACAGAAGCCGAAAAAATAGCAAGAGAACTGTACAGTTATCGCGGAACCACGTATGATTTGATGGAAAAAGGTAAATACAGAGAAATTTTTAACAAATATAATGTCAAAAACAAAGAGATCATCCATGCCATTCCATGTGGACTTGCCGATGGAATGCAAAACCGAAGTATCATTCAATTCTGGCCGGTACGCTATCGCGAGGACAGGCAATGCTGGTTTACCTTCGGCATGAACTGGGATTTCTACGACACCTTTGAAAGTGGTGATGACCGGTTAAACTCCATCGTTACTTCTTATACCAGTATCACCAATGAAGCAAATGACCGCACGCACGGATTCCTTGCTAACGCAGCGGCCATCATAAAAGTAGATGACCATACCTATACCGGAGGTGAATTTGCTTCAGTAGATTTGATTGTTTACCGCTTTGCCGATGTTATGCTGTCATTAGCAGAATGTATCAATATGAACAACAATGGTCCGACACAGGAAGCTATCGACCTCGTTGATGAAATTCGCAACCGCGTAAACTTACCCGAACTGACTGATGTACAAACGTCGGACAAGGATGCTTTCAATAAAGCCATCCTCAACGAACGGTTACATGAGTTTATGGCAGAAGGTTTGTCGCGTCAGGATAAAATACGGCATGGAGTATTTGTTTCCGACTCCAAGGCAATGTTTCCCAATAGCCAGTCGGCAAGTCATAAAGTACGTTTTGCCATACCCTCCAAATACATTCTCGAATCAGAAGGGGTGGTCAAGCAAAATCCGGGATATACCAATTAATATTTTCACCATAATCAAGTTAATAATATGAAGAAAAAATATATATGGCTATATGCATTTATCTGCTGTTGCTACAGTTGTGAAGGGAACAATGCCCCGATCGATAACAAACCCAATCAATCAATAGAAGTGACTTACGACAAGGGAATTACTCCTCCTTCAATCCCCGTCATCGACGAAAGCGATTATACTGTCTATTATGTAGATACTGATACAGGCGATGATACAAATGACGGCCTAAGCGAGGCAACTCCTTTCAAAACGTTATCCAAAGTTACATATATGGCCAAGATTCCCAAGATGAAAGTCCTGCTGAAAAGCGGTTCTGTCTTTGCAGAAAATCTGGTTCTGAAAAATCTGAACAGTAGTGTCGACAAGCCATTTATTATGGACATTTACGGAGGAACAGAACGTCCTACCATCAGCGGAACAGGCGATCAAGCCGTATTGATCCAGGATGACAATATGCGTTTCCGCAATATTCGTGTAACCAACAAGACCGGAACACGTGGTATTCGCATACAAACCCAAATCCAAGGTGCCGGAGCTTTCCTCAATGTAGAAATTACAGGCTGCCTCATCGAAGAAGTGAACTGGGCCGGTGATATACCTTTTGAAAATGTTGATCCGGAAACGATCGATGTAGAAAAAATAGCACCGGATAGCCGCTTCTCCAATAAAGAGTTCGGTGGTATCATCATCGAAAATGCTACAACCCAAGAACAAGGTGCCAGCTGGTATGAAAATCTCTTTATCACCAACAACATTATTCGTCAGGTATGCCGCACAGGAATCCTGATTCAGGGGAAATGGGGACAACGTGACAAACCGGGCAACGGCAATAATGAATATATTAGCGACGACCAAAACTGGTACCCATCCAGAAATGTGGTGATACAAGGCAATGATTTCAGCTACTGCGGTGGCGACGGCTTGATCCTAATGGGCTCCACCGACTCTTATATTGATCATAACCGTTGTTTCCATGCCAACTTCCTCGGACGAAACGGACAGGCAAGTGCTGGCCTTTGGCCTTATAGCTGTACTAATATCGTCATGCAATACAACGAAGCCGCCTACACTTGGCTGGCTCATGGCAGTGCCGATGGTCAGGGACTTGATGTGGATATTGCCTGCAAAAACACATTAGTACAATACAATTATGTTCATCATAATAAAGGAGGAGGCATTCTTCTGTGTAATATAAAAACAGGAGACCATAGCGGAACGGTTATCCGCAATAACATTTTCTACAAGAATGACGGAAGTTACCGTGGCAGTCTGATGACAGTTTCAAGTAATGTGGGAGCAACAGACATTTACAACAACACAATTGTGTTGGATAATGGGACAACTCCAGTAATCATTTTTACTGACGACTGGGCTAATGCCGGAAAGTCTCATGATATTTCTTACCGGAACAATATTTTTGTGTCAATGACTCCATGTACGGGAAAAATAGACCTCCACAATATGGAGAAGTATTCGTTTGAAAACAATCTGTTTTTCCATGTGGGTAGTTCCTTTATTATAGATTCATCTCCACTCCGTTATGATCCGAAAATAAATGCACCCGTTTCAGCCAATGGTTTCAGTCAGACCCTAAGATTCCAGCCAACTGAATCCAAAGTTTTCACGGACGGAATATTGTTCGACGGAATGGCCGATACTGATTTTGCTGGAAATCCGGTTCAGGGAATCAACTATTTGGGAGCATTTTCTAAATAAAATATATAACTATATTTATATCTACATATGAAGCAGTATTTGAAAATATCAATGATAGTCACATTCGCATTAATCATATTTAGTTGCGATAAAGACAATGAACTATCCGGAAAAATTTTCCAAGTAGATAGCGCACAAAATTTAACTGTCGGAAAAAGTGGTGGCGAAATATTCATACCCGTAACTTCCACAGACAATTATGTACCTATGTCTTCCGAGCCATGGTGCACCATCGGAGAAAAAACGGAAGATGGCTTTTTCTTCTCTGTCAATACAAATGCATTGACAACAACAAGAAGTGTCGATGTAGTAGTAGCTACCGTAGGGTTTCCTTTCTACATCATCAAAGTTACACAAGAACAAGGCGATCCTAACTTCTCCATAGCAGACGAGGAATTGAATAAAACATTCGCACAAGCCGGTGGCGAACTATATGTGACTCTTGCCACAAATATAGATTATACAGTGGATCCTCCAACTGACACTTGGTGCAGCATAAGCGATATTACCGCCAATGGTTTCAAACTTACAGCGTCTCCTAATGATGTCACACAACGAAGAACCTCAATAACGATACATCCCAATGGAGATTTTCCAAATGTAACAATCATCGTGAAACAAAGTGGCAATGCAATACTACAAAACGGCTTTTTCATCAATAACAGCATGGAACATTGGACAACAAGCGGTACTAGCGGCCTGTTCGGACTGGCTACTGACGCATACATTGCAGCCGGATCCCCCACAGGAGCTTACTATCTTAAAAACAATATCTCCGCAACAAGCGGATTTGAAGGCAGAGTCACCCAAAAACTTACAAACCTGACCGATGGAGTTTACATATTATCTTGTCAGGCAGCCGGTTATCCGGGAAATTCAGCTGCCACTGACGGGGTTTATTTCATTGTGATTGATAAAAACGGAAACGAAACGCAACAGAAAATGACATTACCGGGAGGCGGTTGGAAAGAGAATTCCATGCAAATTAATGTAACAGGAGGAGAATGTACGATTGGAATCTATGCAAAAGCTGCCGGAGGCAGTTCATCTACCATGTCCTTTAAGGTAATGAATTTTGATTTCAAATAAATAACCTATAAAGTACTTAATGTAAAAATGAAAAATAGAATAATATTATTACTGTCAGTTATCCTGACAACAATGATTTCCTGCCGTACACAATCAGTTAAAGAAGTAGATATTTGTATCTATGGCGGTACATCGGCAGGTGTAATCGCAGCCTATACGGCACAACAGTCAGGAAAAAGTGTCTTACTCATCGAACCTGGCCGCCATTTAGGCGGCATGAGTTCGGGAGGATTAGGATTTACTGACATTGGAAACAAGTATGTAGTGCAAGGATTAGCGCTAGATTTCTATCGCCGGTTGGGCACACACTATGGAAAACTAGAACAATGGATATTTGAGCCAAGCGTGGCCGAAACCATTTTCAAAGACTACATAAAACGCGCGGGAATTGAAGTCTGGTATGAAAACCGATTGTCCGATGTAGAAAAACAAAGAAACTCCATCACCACCATTACATTGGAGGATAGTAAACATCCGAACCATACTACCAATCGAAAAGTGCGGGCAAAGGTATTTATTGACTGTTCTTACGAAGGAGACTTGATGGCAAAAAGTGGTGTTTCCTATATAGTGGGACGAGAAGCGAACAGTCAATATGGAGAAACATATAATGGTGTCGAGTTAATGGACCGTCATCAATTCCCTGACGGTATAGACCCCTATAAGATAAAAGGTGATTCAACCAGTGGGTTAATTTATGGTATCAATCCCGCTCCGGTCAATTCAAATGGAACCGGTGACAAAAAAGTACAGGCATACAACTTCAGGATAACATTAACAAACCGTCCGGAAAATCGGATTCCAATCACCAAACCGGACAATTACAATCCCTCACGCTATGAATTATTGCTACGGCTCAAAGAGTTACATCCATGGAATAAACATACAGATGTTTTTATTTGGAGTGATATGCCTAATGGAAAGACAGACATTAATAACTTCGGAGGTTTTTCTACAGATGTAATAGGTGGAAATTGGAATTACCCGGATGCTGACTATGAAGAACGGGCACGAATTTGGAAATTCCATGAAGATTATACCAAAGGCCTGCTCTACTTCGTGGGACATGACGAACGGATTCCCGAATCAATCCGCAACCAGATGTTGGAATGGGGTTACCCGAAAGATGAATACACAGACAATGGACACTGGACACACCAACTGTATGTACGTGAAGCCCGACGGATGATCGGTGAACTGGTCATGACACAACATCACTGCCAAGGCAGGGAAACTGTAACGGACGGTATAGGCTGGGCCGCCTATACCATGGACTCACATAACTGTGACCGCCATATCGTGAATGGCATGGTGAAAAATGAAGGGAATGTAGAAATCGGAGGCTTTAGCCCCTACCCTATTTCATATAGAGCCATCACTCCCAAACAAAATGAAGTGCAAAATCTGCTGGTCCCTGTTTGTTTGTCAACGTCACACATCGCATATGGCTCAATCCGCATGGAACCGGTATTCATGGTATTAGCACAATCAGCAGCCATTGCCGCCGGTCAGGCTATTGACAAATATGATAATTGCGTACAGAAAGTAGATGCCAAAGCTATCCTGAAAGAATTCAGAGAAAACCCATTGGCGGACAAAAGCCAACCGGAAATCCTGATAGACAACCATGATACGTCCCATGTTCAACGTACCGGAGAGTGGAAAACTGAAATATGGAAAGCTTATGGTCCCGATTTCTTTTCTGACGATTCCAAAGGAAAGAATCTTAAAACCATACAATATACTCCGGTCATACCGGTAGACAATCTGTATGAAATATATGCTTATTTCCCCAAAGTACAAAATGCTACTACACAAACGCACATAGACATTTACGATGGAAATGAGTTACATAAAAAGATCATCCGATCTTCGGATATTGTTGTAGAAGGACAAACTTCCGGAGAATGGGTCTCTATCGGGCAATATAAACTTACAAAGGGAATGGATAACTATGTGAGAATCTCGAACGAAGAAGCAGATGGAATAGTTGTAGCAGATGCAGTACTCTTTATCCCTGCAACAGACAATTAATCGATAAAAACGTATAAAAATGGATAGATTCAAAAAATATGATACTTTCTTTTTAGTCATATTTTGTTTACTCATCTCTCAAAGTATCCGGGCAGAAATCAAACTGCCCGGATACTTCACCGACAACATGATGTTACAACGGGATATGCCCATAAAGATTTGGGGATGGGGAAACAGGTATGAAACTGTGACGGTCAGTATTCATGATCAGAAAGTGAATACACGGTGTAAGAAAGACGGCACTTGGGAAATAATTTTATCTCCTATACCTTATGGAGGTCCTTATTCTCTAACGGTCCAAGGAAAAGAAAACAGTATTAAAATAGAAAATATATTGATTGGAGACATCTGGCTATGCAGCGGACAGTCTAATATGGAATGGACTGTTGAACAGTCCGCCAATTCAAAGCAAGAAGTTCAAAATGCCAATTATCCGGAAATCAGAGCATTAAAAGTACCTAAAAGCATCAAAAACAGCCCACAGGACAATTTTAATGCCCAATGGGAGATATGTTCTCCTTCCACTGTCGGAGCTTTTTCGGGAATAGCCTATTATTATGCCAGAGCTCTGTATAAAGAAGTGCAAATTCCTATTGGGATTATCAACGCTTCTTGGGGAGGAACAGATATTGAAACATGGATTAGTGATGAAGCTTTTACTGCACTCCCCTCCAACGTTCAAAAGCAATATAACATGGAAGTCGTCAATAATCTGGAAGAATATATTCGCCAGAACAAGGGACAGAAACAGGCTTTTCTGGATGCCATGGAAAATGATCCGGGAATTAACAACCAGTGGTTTATTCCCGGATTCAACACTGTGGCATGGGAAGAAATGAAAGTGCCCGGTGAATGGGGAACAACTCCTTTATCACTAATAGACGGACATGTATGGTTCAAATATGATCTGAACTTAACTTGTACGGAAGCAGGCAGACCCGCCACTCTTTCTCTTGGAACCATCGACGATGCAGATATCACATGGGTGAATGGAACAAAAGTTGGTAATGCCAGTGGATGGGATACTCCACGAATCTATTCCATACCTCCCGGCATATTGAAAGAAGGCAGTAACAACATCACTGTCAGAGTAACTGATAACGGAGGAAGTGGTGGCATGTGGGGACAGGAAGCGGACATCTATCTGGAAATTGACAATACCCGTCACTCTCTGGCAGGAAACTGGAAATATCAAATGTCAGTTGCCAATGCAGATTACCATGTATTGGATATAACTCCCAACATGGTACATTCCTCCTTATATAATACAATGATTCATCCACTCACTCCTTTCCGTATAAAAGGAGTCATCTGGTATCAGGGAGAGAATAATGTAGGAGCAGGATATGATTACCGGACACTATTTCAAACACAGATAAAAGATTGGCGAACCCGATGGGGGTATGAATTACCTTTCTATTGGGTACAATTAGCCAACCTGTATCCGGAAGACACGACCCCTGTCGGAAGTTCATGGGCAGAACTTCGGGAATCTCAAGCTATGACATTGGAACTGCCACACACAGGACAGGCCACTATATATGACATCGGCGACGCTTATAGTATACACCCTACAAATAAACAGGAAGTGGGCAGACGCCTATCCTTAATTGCATTGCACAAAGATTATGGCAGAGACTCACTTGTTTACAGCGGTCCTACTTTCCAGAATGTCAGTTTTAAAGAAAATACAGCTGTTATTACCATGAATACATATGGTTCTCAATTGACTATTCATAACAAGTATGGCTATCTGGAAGGATTCAGCATTGCCGGAGAAGACCGGAAATTTGTATGGGCAAAAGCATTTATTGATGCAAATGGAAAAATCATTGTATACAACGAGAATATAGCAGAACCGGTTGCTGTCCGTTATGCTTGGAGCAACAACCCCGCCGCCAATCTATTTAATGCACAAGGTCTTCCCGCTATTCCATTTCGTACAGATAGCTGGAAAGGCGTTACTGAAAAATAAGAAACAACATGAAACATATCATCATACTCCTTTTAGGAATAATCACTTCATCCTCAATCTTTGCCCAGCAAAGTTATGAGACCAAGGCAGATTCTATCATCCGGTTAATGTCATTGGATGAAAAAATAGGACAACTTAATCAGATAACGGGATTCCAAATGGCAACCGGTCCTATCACTGATTCCGGAGATAAGCGGAAACTGATTAAAGAAGGGAAAATAGGATCTATGTTGAATGTATGCGGTGAATATGCAACTCGTTCCATGCAAGAACTCGCCATGCAATCACGACTGCATATTCCACTTCTTTTCGGACTGGATGTCATTCATGGTTACCGGACTGTATTTCCTATTCCCCTGGCCATGGCTTCCAGTTTCGACACAGAAGCCATATGGCAATCATGCCGGGTGTCAGCACGTGAATCGGTGGTTTCCGGTATTCATTGGACTTTCTCACCAATGCTTGATGTTGCTCGCGATCCTCGTTGGGGAAGAGTGATGGAGGGACCGGGAGAAGATACATACTGGGCCTGCGAAATGGGGAAAGCAATGATTAACGGTTACCAGCAACCTTTCGACGACGGACTCCAGCTAATGGCTTGCGCCAAACATTTCGCAGCTTATGGAGCAGCTATCGGAGGCAGAGATTATAACACTGTGGATATTTCTATGCAAACATTACATAATGTTTACCTTCCTCCGTTCAAAGTTGCAGCAGAGAATGGGGTGGCCAGTTTTATGTGCTCTTTTAATGAGATTAACGGTGTACCTTCCTCCGGCAATGCATACTTGTATGATCTGCTTTATAAACAATGGGGATATAAGGGGCTCGTAGTCTCCGACTGGGCTTCCATCTGGGAGATGGTAGTACACGGTTATAGCAAAGACAGGGAAATGGCAGCTATGCAAGCCATTCAGGCAGGAGTTACCATTGATATGGAAAGTAATGTCTATTCCGACCAACTGAAGAAATTAGTAGAAACCGGGAAAGTTTCAGAAGCTACCTTAAATGAAGCAGTTCGCAAAGTCTTGGTACAAAAATATCAATTAGGTCTTTTCGATGATCCGTATCGATATTGCAACAGCCAGAAAGAAGCTGATGAAATATTAACGAATTCACACCGGAAAACAGCATACGAAATGGCTTGCAAGTCCATTATCTTACTCAAAAACAACAGTCTGCTTCCAGTGAAGATACCTCAAAAAGTAGCCGTCATCGGACCATTGGCCAATTTCCAACGGGCTATGGACGGCAACTGGACAGTAGCTGCCGAAACAGATGTTGCCGTCACCTTACTTGAAGCACTCAAAAACAAATTTCCACAAACTGAAATCACTTTTATAGAAGGTTGTTCTATCTCTGGTAATGATAGGTCAGGTTTTCCGGCTGCCATCAAGTCAGCCAAAGAGTCCGACTTGGTTATATTGGCTTTGGGAGAAAACTGGGGAATGAGTGGGGAAGCCCGTTCAAGAGGTGACATACATATTCCCGGAGTACAAGAAGAACTTGCCTGTGAAATTTATAAGGTCAATAAAAAATGTATAACCTTACTAATGGGTGGAAGACCACTAATCTTTAACCAAATAGCAGAAAAAGCACCCGCCATTCTTTATACATGGTTTCTCGGAACAGAAGCCGGTAATGCCATGGTGGATGTCATAACAGGAAAATATAATCCGTCGGCAAGAGTACCTATGTCTTTTCCCAAGCATATAGGTCAGATCCCTGTATACTATAATTATAAAAACACAGGTCGTCCGGCAGTAGACAAGGAAGGCAACTACTCAAGTCGTTACATTGATATTGACAACAAGCCACAATATCCATTCGGCTACGGCCTTTCCTATACAACTTTTGAATATGGGCAGCCTGACATCAGCATTGAGGAAAAATTTATTTCTGTCAACATACCTATTTATAATAGCGGCTTAATGGACGGACACGAACTAATCCAAATATATACCCGAAAATGGTGGGGAGAATCAACCCGTCCGGTAAAAGAGCTCAAAGCTGTTGAAAACGTGTTTTTAAAAAAAGGGGAGAAACGAACAATCCAACTCAAAATTCCTTTTGATCGACTAGCGTATTACGGTCAGTCCGGTTGGGAAAAAGCTGATGGAGATTATACAATTATGATCGGGAGAAATGCAGAAGATATTATTTTCCGAAAAAATATCAAAGTCAACTTTTAAATGATATATTGATTTTTCTTCTATCTTTGCTCTATGAGATACCCGGATATCTACAAAAATCATAAATTGACGACGAAACCGATGAAAGGATTTATTATAGTTATAGCTTTCGATGCAGACGATACCTTATGGAGCAACGAATCTTTTTTCAGGAAATAGAAAAACAATATACCAATCTACTAAAACCTTATGGCACTTCCGGAGATATTTCAGCCGCTTTATTTCAAACAGAAATGAGCAATCTGAAATATCTCGGATATGGCGCCAAAGCTTTCACCATTTCTATGGTGGAAACTGAAGTAGTAGTAGATGCATTCACACATGATCATTTAAAACAGGTGAAAAAAATTGGATTACAATTACAACAGTTTCATCAATTCAGCAGCCCGACACGCCTCTATCGAATTCCCGACAGAAAGTTTTTCCAAAATATTCTGCCGGTGCCGGTTGACTGTATTCACACTGATATAAAGGGTTGTTGCAATCTCTTTACTTGATAGTCCTTTACGTATACAGCGAAGTATTTCCTTTTCACGTTCGGACAATATATTGCGATGTTCCTCCGATAAGAAAAGTGTTTCCACTTCTCCACGTTCCATGTGAGTAATGGTAGGGTATATACCTTGCTCTGTCCGTTGATCTGCCGACAGGGAATAAAGACAAAAGATCAGCCATGCACTTCCCGAAGGAGTATTTTCCATAATCTGCACTAAGTTATCAATATACTGATACACTCCTTTCTCATTCATCATACGTATTCTGCATCTTCCCCGGTATTTCAGCCGTTCATCGAAAGGCATTGAAAAGGTTTTCTGAAAAAACTTATACTCCAATAACCGCTTTTCTACCAAATCTTCAGGATGAATACGCCGGTAAATATAATCTTCATCCATAGAATCAATTACACTTAACGCAGCTTCTTCGGGAGTCAACCCCAAGAAATGTGCCCACGGATGAACGGCAATATAACTCTTCCTGTTCGAAAGATCCGAAATTACAGCACACCCGCCATTTATCTCTGTCAATGAATGAATAAATCGCCGATGCTGCTCTACAACCCTATTATCCAATGTTTCATCAGTGATCGGTTGCGTTGCATAAACTTCATCTATTTCCTTTTGTAATACGTCCATTCTATAAAATGGTTATTATTCAGTATTGTTACACACGGCGGCTTGTGCTATCTTTGCACCACAAAGATAATCAAATAAGAAATAATCATGAAATATTTAAAAATCAAAATCATGTCAATAGCCTTTATGGCAGTAGCAACTTCTTCTATGGGACAAAGTTTGAATAAAATGAACTGGCTGAATGAGCCTCAACAATGGGAAATAAAAGATGGTAAAACTTTAGTGATGGACGTTCCGGCAAAAACTGACTTCTGGCGGATTTCTCATTATGGATTTACCGTAGACGACGGTCCTTTCTATTATGCCACTTACGGTGGAGAATTCGAAGCCAAAGTAAAGATAACCGGCAATTACGTAACAACTTTCGACCAAATGGGATTAATGCTGCGCATCGACCATGAAAACTGGATCAAAGCAGGTGTGGAATATGTAGATGGCAAACAGAATGTGAGTGCTGTTGTAACGCATCGGACTAGCGATTGGAGCGTAGTGCAGTTGCCGGATGCTCCCCGTTCTATATGGATAAAAGCAGTCCGCCGTTTGGATGCAGTAGAAATATTTTTCTCACGTGACGATAAAGAATATATTATGATGCGCACTTGTTGGTTGCAAGATAATTATCCTGTCATGGTTGGGTTGATGGGAGCTTGTCCGGACGGACGGAAAGGGTTCACCGCTACATTCGAAGAATTTAAAGTGACTCCATTAGCCGATCAACGAAGACTGGAATGGGCCAAGAAACAAATGAATAAATAGGTACTTCACATATACCGGTTGTTTTACCCGACTAAAGCATAGCTTTAGGGAATGAAAAGCATAGCTTTAGACTGGCTAAAGCTATGCTTTTGAAAGTTAATAAGAGGTATATCCGTTCTTTCTACAGATATAGCATTTATCTATCTCCTTCACCTTTCTTCTGAACACCTGATAAATAGGGCATTCACGGGTGAAGGGGATTAAAAACAAATACTATAATTAGTAGAGGTGAATTGCAGAGAAACAGAGCATACGTTTTTCATATTATTTCCAAAATCGTATATACCTGTCCTTTTCACGGTTCAAAGCAACTTCATCGACACAATCATCCAGCCGGAACCATGAATGCTCTATGAACGAGCCTCCTTTTTTAACTGATTTATCCCAGTTTCCTATCACCTGCCCCTCATGAAGAACAATCGGATAAAACAGACCATTATTCGTAAATGCTTTTGCATAATGCTCTTTAGGCAAAACGTCTGTCCGGTCTTTATACCCAAGCAAATATTCATCATAAGAAGGAAGAAGATGTAAACTTCCGGAGACTTTTCCACGAGTCCGGCAATCTTCATGAATATACCATGTCTGTCCATTCCATTCTTCCGTAGTCAATTCTGAATCAATCAGATAGACAGCTTGTCGTGCTTCGGTAACAGGCAGTCCCGACCACCAGACAAAATCTTGCAAAACGGCGGGAGCATGACTCCGAAAATAGCTTCTGGCCAAACGAGCTAAAGATTCATCTTTTGTCAATTCGGGCATTGGCGGGACACGTTCTTCCAAAAGCGCATACGTGCATTTACTTCCTTTATCTTCTCCACTACAGACAATACCTACCTGTTCCGCTCGTGTCATAAAACGAGTCATATGATGATTATCCGCCACAATTCCCGAACGGCTAAAATGTTCAGCAATTTCCTGCCTTGTCAGACTCTTTTTTCCACTAAGAATCTTTTCCAGTAACCGATAACTTCTCGCATAAAGTTCTTCTGAAATATCCAGATCATGTCCTTTCGCATAAGATTCATTGGCAGCTATCACACGCTCGGCAGAAAGTTTCAACATCCATCGGATATCCTCTGCCGCTACCAGATGCCATGTCGGACGCATTACATGGGTCCGCAAAATCTCACCCTCGCGTAACGCTTTCTCCACAGTCTGAATCGTTGCCGACTTCAAACGCATTCCTACTGCCCACTTTACCATGGAATAATTCTGTGCCTGTATGGCTCCCATCCATGACACAAGTTCCTTCGGTTGAGAGAAAAGAGGACTTAACAACTGTTGGTTGAGTAAACGTATATTCGATATTTTCATTTCAATTTATTACCTTTTTTATCAATATAAAACCAATGATTGCTTTGCCACATCCAATGCTCCCCATACTTATCCAGTGTCTTTCTTTCCCCGGTATAAGTCGCTTTGGCCTTCCCGTCTTTGAAAGGAAGAGCGAAAGCAAACTGCGGTTGGATGACGACATTCCCCAATGTATCGGCAAACCCCATCAGCATTTCATCGTTTATGATACGAAAAAGCCCTTCCTCTACATAGTCCGGCCCATTATCAAAGCTAAAGGTATAAAAAAGTTTTTCTCCTTTATTGTTGATCGTTGTCCATCCGGGGGTATGAGGTTCCACTACAAAACCGATATGCCGTATGGTATCACTCCCTCCATAATGATATTTACCAAAAGGAATCACCGTATCACCTCGTTCATTCAAATAACAGACAGAAGAGCCTAATTCCGGAAATTCTGTTGACGTATAAGCGATAAGGATTGCATGATCCGACTGTTTCTGACCGTCCAAACATCCAGTCGTAAAAATACAAAACAATAAGGCATACAAGGATTTTATTTTCATGAGCTTATTATTAGTATACTGCAAATATAAAATTTCTTTCCAAACAAACCATTGTTAATAATAAAAAGAATAAGCCGGAAGAGATAGATACTACCTCAACTCCCTTACCAAGAGCCAAAACCAGTTGGAAGTCTCCGAATAAATCTCTACTTTTGTACTTCATAACAAAGAATATATTTAAATATGATGCTCTATAAACTCATCCCTCCCTCAACGGTAACAGCAGCTATCCAGTTGCCGGCTTCTAAAAGTATCAGTAATCGTGCATTAATCATCAATGCATTGGGTAAAGGAACGTATGCTCCTGAAAACCTGTCTGATTGTGACGATACACAGGTGATGATAAAGGCTCTCACCGAAGGGAAAGAGACGATTGACATCATGGCTGCGGGCACTGCTATGCGTTTCCTTACCGCCTATTTAAGTGTGACTCCGGGAGAGCGGACCATCACAGGAACAGCACGTATGCAGCAACGTCCGATACAGATATTAGTCAATGCTCTTCGGGAGTTAGGAGCTGAAATAAAGTATACCCACAATGAAGGGTATCCTCCTCTATGTATCAAAGGGGCAGAGCTGAAAGAAAACGAAATAACACTGAAAGGAAATGTCAGTTCCCAATATATATCTGCTTTGTTGATGATAGGTCCGGTACTCAAAAATGGTTTGACGTTGCATTTGAGCGGGGAGATTATTTCCCGTCCATATATTAATCTTACATTGCAACTGATGCAGGACTTTGGAGCCAAAGCCGCATGGACTTCTCCAAGCAGTATTTCCGTTGCTCCACAACTCTACCAGAGTATTCCTTTCAAAGTGGAAAGTGACTGGAGTGCGGCTTCCTATTGGTATCAGATTGCTGCCTTGTCTCCCAAAGCAGAAATAGAATTGTTAGGATTGTTCCGTAACAGCTATCAGGGTGATAGTCGGGGAGCAGAAGTTTTCTCACGCCTAGGTATAACTACCGAATTTACATCGCAAGGTGTGAAACTGAAAAAAACAGGCAAAGCACCGGAAAGGCTGGAAGAGGACTTTGTCGATATTCCGGACTTGGCACAGACGTTTGTCGTTACTTGTGCCTTGCTGAATATTCCTTTCCGTTTCACAGGATTACAAAGTCTGAAAATAAAAGAAACTGATCGTATTGCCGCATTGCGCACCGAACTTAAAAAGTTGGGATATATTATTGAAGAAGAAAATGACAGCATATTAATGTGGAATGGCGAACGATGTGAACCGGAGGAAATTCCGGTGATTGATACCTACGAAGATCATCGTATGGCAATGGCATTTGCTCCGGCAGTTATCTGTCATCCTAATTTGCTTATTGCCGATCCGCAGGTGGTCACCAAATCATATCCCGGATATTGGGAGGATTTGAAGCAGGCCGGATTTCAGGTGATAAACGAAGGATAATCTCCGGACATTGTGGAAGATTTCAATAAATATACTTCCCATATCAACTACTCCCCTATTGTAGATTTCGTATTGCAACAGGGGAAGCAGACCTATTATAAGAAAGGAGAATACTTTTCCCGTCAAGGAGAAGTATGTAAAACAATGGGGTTCGTCAGTTCCGGTTCTTTCCGGTACTGTTGTACTAACAGTGCAGGCGAAAACAGCATCGTAGGATATACTTTCGATCATTCTTTTGTTGGCAACTATCCGGCTTTTCAATTACAGGACAAATCCAATGTAGATATACAGGCTTTATGTGACTGCTCGGTATACGTAATCAATTACCAGCAAATGACAGAATTCTACGATACCAACGACGCTCACCAAAAGTTGGGACGTCGCATTGCAGAAACTTTGCTGTGGGAGGTCTACGACCGGATGATTTCAATGTACAGCCTGACGCCGGAGGAACGCTATCTCGAAATTATCAACCGTTGTCCCGACTTACTGAAACTGATTACTTTAAAAGAACTGGCTTCTTACCTTCTGATCCGTCCCGAAACATTAAGCCGCATCCGAAGAAAAGTCGTACAAAAGTAAATTCTTGATTTCAGTCAAGAGTTTATTTATTCCCTACCCCTACTTTTGCGGACAAATAAAGTATACGGTATTTCATGAAAAAAATTATAATTATAGGTGCAACCTCCGGCATCGGCCGTGGATTGGCAGAAATTTATTCTCAAGAAGATTTCCTTATCGGCATTACCGGTCGTAGAGAAAATCTATTGAAAGAGGTATGCGCCCGTGACGAAGACAAACTATTCTATCAAGTGTGTGACATCACCGACACACAATCCACCATTTCATCCCTTGAGACACTCGTTCAAAAAATGGGTGGAATGGATATACTGATTATCTGTGCCGGTACCGGAGAACTAAACCCTGAACTATCCTACCAACTGGAAGAGCCCACTTTACTAACCAACGTGATAGGATTCACCAACATTGCAGACTGGGGATTCCGATATTTCAAACGGCAAAAAAGCGGGCATCTGGTTACTATCTCCTCCGTTGGAGGTACTCGGGGCAGTGGTATTGCCCCTGCCTACAATGCATCGAAAGCCTATCAAATCAATTATATGGAAGGGCTACGGCAGAAAGCGACCAAATCTCACCATCCTATTTATACGACCGATATTCGTCCCGGATTTGTAGACACTGCCATGGCAAAAGGAGAAGGATTGTTCTGGGTTACTCCTGTTGACAAGGCTGTGAGACAAATAAAAAAGGCTATTTCTAAAAAGAAAAAAGTAGCTTTCATCTCTAAAAGATGGAAATATGTGACTATTCTATTTCGTCTTTTGCCATCTGCTATTTATTGCCGGATGTAAAGTTCTTCTTATTCGCTGTCTCCCCTATTTAAGAAAGAAAGCTTCCGTGAATTCTACCATCGGGAAACAAAGATTATCTACACAAATTCGCTATATTTGCAAAGAGAGTCTGTCAACAGGCCAATAAAGGGTTACAATTACCCCACTGGCTGATTGATACTATCCAAATAAAAACGAGAACATATATGAATACTGATTTCATAAACTTAACAGCAGAAAATCTTTCCAATGAGCATTTATGCTGCATTATCCGTAGTAAAAAATCTCATCCGGGCATTGAAGCAAAACGGCAATGGCTTTCCGACCGACTGAAGGAAGGTCATGTTTTTAGAAAGTTAAATGCAAAAGCTACGGTCTTTATTGAATATGCTCCTCTTGAAAAGGCCTGGGTACCGATAATAGGAGGCAACTACTATTACCTCTATTGCTTATGGGTTTTAGGCAGTCCCAGAGGAAACGGATATGGAAGTTCGTTGATGGAGTACTGTATAGCTGATGCTAAAGAAAAAGGTAAATCCGGCATTTGTATGCTTGGAGCAAGAAAACAGAAGAATTGGCTTTCAGACCAATCATTTGCAAAGAAGTTCGGCTTTGAGGTGATTGACACTACCGATAATGGATATGAATTGCTTGCCCTTTCTTTTGATGGGACAACCCCGAAATTCACTCCAAATGCTAAAAGGCTAAAAATAGAAAGCGAAGAACTGACTGTTTATTATGATATGCAATGCCCTTATATCTATCAATACATTGAGATGATTAAACAGTATTGCGAAACAAATAATGTTCCTGTTTCTTTCATTCAAGTGGACACATTAGAAAAAGCAAAGCAATTGCCTTGTGTTTTCAACAACTTCGCCCTGTTTTATAAAGGAGTTTTTGAAACTGTGAATCTGCCAAATATCGACTACTTGAAAAGAATACTCAAAAAATAAGAAGTACAATCCTGACACATTTTCCCGTTCATTATCAGGATTGTATTTTATCTGTTTCCTTAAAATGACTTCTCATTCGCCATCTTCCACATATTGAGAAAAGATGCTTTGGTAATTTCCACTATTTTATCCCAATTCAATCGATCTGCATGATCGGAAGGCTGGTGATAGTCAGGATGCCCGTCGGTATGATACCAGATGATCGGAATATTGACTTTGGCAAACGAACCGTTATCACTTCCTCCTATCGGATGATCCCAGGCACGATAATCCGGTTCCAACTGTAAGCCGTGTTTTTTGATATCCTCTTTCAGCCAATCACCAAAAGCCGGATGAGCGGCTGTATAGAAATAGACAACATGTTTAGGCTGTTGAGGTTTGTTATTACGTCCAATCATGTCAAAGTTCAGATACCCTTTTATTTGAGACAAGAAAGGACAAGCTTGTACAAAATATTTAGAGCCTAGCAATCCTTTTTCTTCTCCATCCCAAAAGGCAAAGATTACATTCCTTTCGGGTTGCTGTCCACTGGCAAGAAAGGCTCTCGCTATCTGCAACACTGCCGATACACCGGAAGCATTATCATCAGCACCATTGTATATTTGATCGCCGTCGAGTGCAGGATCGATGCCTAAATGATCGAAATGAGCCCCTACAATCACATATTCTTTCGTGTTTTTACCAGGAATCATTCCCAATACATTCCTCATAGAGAGCTTCTGATGGACTTCCTGTTTCAGTTTAGCTATGGAATCAGGATGTACTTCCAGGCGCCCTTTTTTCTGGCGTTCTTTGCGATAAGCATCAAAAGGCTGGAAATAACTGTCAGTCAAAGGTGGGATTCCCATCCATTGCAATAAAGAGGCAATATACTCCGAAGTCACACGTGAACCGTGAAAACCCGCCTCACGACCTTGCAACTCATCGCCTGCCAAAAAGTTGATAGTAGCCTCGGCGGAGGAACGATTGATCGTATTTAACCCTCTCTCAATAGAAGATTGGGCAAAAGTAATGTTTCCAACAAACAGGAATGCTAATAGTAAATAATTTCTCTTCATTATACTTCAAATATCTTAAGTCGTTTTTCATTTATTGATAAGGTAAGTTTCAATTCACCCGCCAATGTTTATTCTGTAATATAGTCTCATCACAATCTGCCGCTCCCGGATTATTCTTGTACATAATCACACATTTATCATAATAAGCGGGATACCCTGTAACATCCGGCAAAGTATTAAAGATATTATTAAGTTGATCTTTATCCAATTTGTTATATCGGCAATCAAGTTTTCTCAAATTATTATTCATTGGGATAGACAAACTCTTTAATTGATTATTATAACAATCCAAATACCACAGTTTTTTATTACCAGATGTATCAAGGTCTGTCAATTTGTTAGAGCTACAATATAATTCAGTCAATGACATTAACTTGTTCAAAAAGTCCAGTTTCCGAAATACACATCCTTCAATATGCAATACACTAATCATATTATCATCATCTATTTCCAAAGCCGACAACTGCGGTGTACCGGTTAACTCTACCGTATGTAATGCTGGTAACTTTTTCAATGAAAGTGAAGTTATTCCATTATCTATACAATACAACGATGTCAAAAATTCACAATGCCCCAATTTCATGGAAGTCAATTTCGGATTAGTGTATACCTGTACCGTTTTCAGATTCAGACACTCATCAAAATGCAATTCTTCCAAACCCTCCCAATTTCCAATATTCATATATTCCAAATTAGGGCAGGAAGTATTCAAATCTAAGAAACTACTTTCTTTTATACTATTTAATTCAATCCTCTTCATCCTGGGAAAATCCCCCAAATGCATATTACTTACCGGCATCAACACACCACCAACACTGAAAGCTGTCAATTCCTCTGCCCAAACCCTTACCGTGAAACTCCTTGAAGGCTTATATCTGTATTGAATCGAAGCATTATCGGGATGTTCGATTTTTTGTAATCGTCCATCACCCCATTCGATAGCAATTCGTCCACCACCTGCATTCATTTCTATCACCTTCCATTCACCGCTAGCATCTACCGTGAATTGAATAGTATTTGCATCTGTCAATTCAGGAATCTCGAAGTCGTCCCCAAACACACTTTTGTCTTCACTGGAACAGGAAGAGAATCCTAATAACAAGCATACTCCTATCAAGCTAAATAACAGTTTCTTTTGTTTCATCATGTATGAACTTTAGGTTAGTAAGATACAAAAGTAAGAAAAGAAATAGATAGCCTAACATGATAGAATGCAAATTTATAAGTAACTTTGCACAAATTTGATTTGTAACTGTTATATTGTCATGTGGATACTTATTATAAGTCTGGTACTGCTGGGTGTTATCGCGCTGATAGCCGGAATCATCCGCAACAAAAGACTACAAAAGAAAATAGAGAAAGGCGAACTGGACCGTATGCCGGAAGTGAAGGAAGTAGATGTGGAATGCTGCGGCCAACATGAAGTATGCGAACGGGATAGTTTGTTGGCTGCTGTCAGTAAAAAGATAGAATATTACGATGATGAAGAGCTGGACCAGTTCATTGGCAGACCTGGAAATGCATATACGGAAGAAGAGACAGATATGTTTCGGGATGTACTGTATACAACATTGGATGTAGAAGTGGCCGGATGGGTGCGTAGTCTTCAACTCCGTGGCATCGAACTGCCGGATGATCTCAAAGACGAGGTCTTTCTAATTATCGGAGAAAGAAGAAACGGAGAAAGTTGAGAGGTAATAGGTAATAGGTGATAAATGATAGGTGAGAGATGATGGCCTGTTGTTATCATCTAATCACGGTCTTTAATTTTTAATCTTTAATTTTTAATTTACTTGGATTTACTACAATATACATTCTTTCAACACGCCTTGTTGGGTAGTCTGCTGGCAAGCATTGCCTGTGGGATTATCGGTACCTACATCGTTACCCGCCGCCTGGTATTTATCAGTGGAGGAATCACTCATGCTTCTTTCGGAGGAATCGGGTTAGGATTGTTTGCCGGCATTTCCCCGATACTCTCGGCGGCTGTATTCTCGGTTTTATCAGCCTTCGGTGTGGAGTGGCTCAGCAGACGGAAAGATATGCGCGAGGACTCTGCCATTGCAGTATTCTGGACGTTGGGAATGGCACTCGGAATCATGTTCAGCTTTTTGTCACCCGGATTTGCACCAGACTTATCAGCTTATCTTTTCGGGAATATCCTGACCATCAATCAAATTGACTTATGGATGCTCGGCATATTGGCACTCATACTGACCGGATTCTTTTATCTGTTTATCCGTCCTATTGTATATATTGCCTTTGACCGTGAATTTGCACGTTCGCAGAAGATTCCGGTAGAGATATTCGAATACGTGTTGATGATGTTCATCGCATTGACTATTGTAGCCTGCCTGCGGATGGTAGGTATTGTGTTAGCCATATCTCTTCTCACCATTCCACAAATGACGGCCAACCTCTTCACTTATAGTTTCAAGAAAATCATCTGGTTGTCCATCGGTATCGGTTTCTTGGGATGCTTGGGCGGATTGTTTATTTCTTATCATTGGAAAGTCCCCTCGGGAGCTTCCATCATATTCTTCTCTATCCTGATTTATGCTGTCTGCAAAATCGGAAAGAGTTGTTGCAGGAAAAAGTCATCATAATAGATATAGTATATGGAAATCAAAATTCAATCACTGGAAAGTATCCATGAAGCAGCCCGGGAATTCATCGCTGCTATGGGCGACAACACTGTATTTGCTTTATACGGAAAGATGGGTGCCGGTAAAACCACATTTGTGAAAGCACTCTGCGAAGAATTGGGTGTAGCCGATGTTATCAGTTCTCCTACTTTTGCTATTGTCAACGAATACCGTTCGGACGAAACCGGGGAGTTAATCTATCACTTCGATTTTTACCGCATCAAGAAACTAAGTGAAGTGTACGACATGGGATACGAAGATTATTTCTACAGTGGTGCTCTCTGCTTTATCGAATGGCCGGAACTGGTGGAGGAATTACTACCGGGTGACGCCGTAAAAGTAACAATTGAAGAATTGGAAGACGGAAGTAGAGTGATTAAACTATGACCGGGCAATATATCGTACAAGGAATCTTTGCGCTGGCAGGAACTGTCTCCCTGCTGGCGTCATTGCTTAACTGGGACTGGTTCTTCACAACACGTAATGCGCAAACCATTGTCAGAAACGTAGGACGCAACCGGGCACGACTCTTCTATGGGATATTAGGGATTATCATTATCGGCATGGCTATATTCTTTTTTGTGGAAACACGAAAAGCCATAGGATTATAAGTTCTATGGAATAATAAAGAAGAATAAAAAGTCTGACTATTATTGATATTCATATTACAATAGTTGCCGTGACTTCATCTCCAGATACTTATTAATCACATCAATTGAAAGGTTATCCGGTGTGGTTAATAAGGAATAGATTCCATGTTGTTTCAAAGTAGATACAATCAGCCGCTTTTCGTAAGCAAACTTTTCTGCGATCACGTGACGATAGTAACTTTCCGTATCTTTTGCGGGTTGAGCTATATATTCTTTCAGATCGACATCTTCGAAAAAGACTACAAGCAAGCGATGCTGGCGGTTTAATTGTTTCAAATAAGATAATTGACGGTTCATACCTCCTATACTCGAAAAGTTTGTGTATAGTACTAACAAGCTACGTTTGCTGACATGCTTGTTCAAATGGACACAAAGAGCCGAGAAATCCGTTTCTCCGAAAGTGGTCTGCTGACTATAAAGATTCTCTAGCAAGGTTTGCATATATCCCGGTTGCTTAGAAGCAGGAACAAAAGAATCGAAATGCTCATCAAAGGTCACTAAGCCGGCTTTATCTTCTTTCCGCATGGCAACATACGATAATACCAGCGAAGCATTAATCGCATAATCCAACAGAGTCATCCCTCGGAAAGCTTGCTGCATCACTCGACCTTTATCTATCACATTATAAATCTGTTGGGAACGTTCGTCCTGATATACATTCACCATAAGTTCATGTCGGCGGGCACTTGCTTTCCAATTAATCGTGCGGTAATCATCACCTTTTACATACTCTTTGATCTGCTCAAACTCCGTATGATGTCCTACCCGGCGAATACGCTTTATTCCCAATTCAGTCAGATTATCACTTATTGCCAACAATTCATATTGATGGAGCATCAGATAGGACGGGTACACTTTAATATCCAGAGGTTCCGCACAAGTATAACGTCGGGATATAAAGCCGATTTTTCCGGTCACAAAAACTCTGATATGACCGAAAGAGTAAACACCACGATGAGTAGGGCGAAGATGATAGGTAACTGTTTTTCCCTCGTTTGCTCCAAGCTTCACCTGAAAGTCAACATCACGTTTCTGAAAGATAAAAGGAATCTCATCTATGATCTCTAAAGATACAGGATGCGAATAACTACTTTCCACCCGAATACTCACTTCATTTTCGTCACCATTGGAGAAGCGGTCGGCACACTGACGGAAAGCGCGGATTCCACGAATGCGATAAAGAGAATATGCATCTGCCAGTACCACCAGAAGCAGGACAAAAAGAGTCCACTGCCCGATGACAAAGAACGGAGCAAAGACGTATCCGCTACCCAATAACAGGATAACTACGACAAGGGCAATATAGAAACGACGAGTTAAAAACAACTGATTAACTGATTAATTAGAAATTAAAGATTAAAGACTGTGGTTAGATTGTAGCAATAAACTATCAACTATCATTTATCAACTATTTCGGAACTTCCACTTTATCAATCAAACGTTGTGTCACTTTCACCGGAGAATAACCTTCCATTTCAGCTTCCGCAGTCAGGATCAGGCGGTGCTGAAGTACATAGGGAGCTACAAACTTAATATCTTCCGGCGTCACAAAATCACGTCCCTGCAAAAGGGCATAAGCTTTCGACGATTGCAGCATGGCTACAGATGCACGTGGAGAAGCTCCCAAATATACGGCTTTACTGGTACGGGTCTGCTGCACAATCAATGCGATGTATTGAAGCAACGTTCGATCTACAAACACCTGATTCATAAAAGCACGAAGGGACAGCACTTCTTCTTTGGTAATGGCGGGAGTGATATCATCCAATTTCACCAATGCAGCATTGGTATGATGACGCTCCAGAATGTTCACTTCTTCCTCTAATGAGGGATAATCCATTGTTATCTTCATCAGGAAACGGTCGAGCTGTGCTTCGGGAAGTTTGTATGTTCCCTCCTGCTCTACCGGATTCTGGGTAGCCAGAATCGTATAAAGCTCTCCCATCCGGTGAGTGGTTCCGTCAATACTGATCTGGCGCTCTTCCATTACCTCGAACAAGGCGGCCTGTGTCTTGGCAGGAGCACGGTTGATTTCATCCACCAATACAATATCTGCAAAAATCGGTCCCTGATGAAAATCAAAGCCATTGGTCTTCATATTAAACACAGTCGTACCTAACACATCACTCGGCATTAAGTCCGGAGTAAACTGGATACGACTGAAATCGGCATCAATCAGACGGGCAGTCAAACGAGCCAACAGTGTCTTAGCAACACCCGGAACACCTTCTATCAATACGTGTCCATTCGCCAGAATAGCCGTCAGTACCAAATCGACAGTCTGCTCCTGTCCTACTATGACGCAAGCAATCCGGTCTTTCAACTCTTGTATCTTCTCGGAAAAGAGAGTTAAATCCACTCGCTGTTCTGTATTCTCTTCCATAAATTTCTTCTTTAGATATGATTGATTATTTCATTCATTTTATCAATATACACTTTCATCTGATCCGCATCAATCGTACGTCCTCCGTAAATCACCGGACGTACTTCGCGGATCAGTTCCGCAATCTCTTGTATATCCATTCCTGTTTTCCGGGCAATTCTGTTGAAAGAGCGTTCATCATCTTCCACTTCTTCAATATCTACCTGAATCTCCCTCCGAAGTTCTTCGGCCAAATAGGAAAACTTCTTTCGGACCAGATCCGCATGATCTTTCTTTTGAAAGTAAAGTGTACCTATCAGTTCGGTAAATTCAAGAGATTTATTGGCCGGTTCCTGAATAACAGGGATAGCCCGTTGCCGTCTCTTCGCAGTAAATATCATGAAGAGTATGATGGTAATCATTGTCAGATATAACGCCCAACGAAGCGGCTGGTGTGCCAAAAGATAGCGGAAAGGCGATTGCTGCACCTGTGCCGTCTCCTTCATGTATCCCTCTGTACGAACTATGGGCAGTTTTCCCATCTGTGACAACAGACGGAAAATATAGGTTGCATTCTTGCCATCCAATATACCGTAATTGGTGAAAATCAACGGAGTGGAAACTAAAATGACCTCTCCTTTACCCCACTGACGGGACATCGCTACAGGCATATAAGTAACACTATCCGTGACCAGTGAGTCCGCCTCGGTTTCGTATTTAAATTCATTCGACTCAAGGACTTTTTGTGCCAGCACCCTTTCAGGAAGCGAATCTCCCCAAAAATAAGAAGAGCACAACTGGGGATAAAAATAAAAGGTCTGACGGGGATAAACCGCCGAATCTCCCACCCAACACAGACTGTCTTTTAATAAGAATGAAGTTGCATATTTCTTCAAAGCCATCGGACTGAAATAAGAATAATAAGACCTGAAACTCAAAGTATCTTCCAGATATCTGCCAAACAAGGTACTCACCAGCATGATCTTATCTCCACGTTCCGCCATTTTCAACAGAGCGTTTACATCAACATCCGACAATCTCAAATTATCAGAGATTACCAATACCCCTCTGCGCTGCGTCGTATCTTCCTGCTCCAACTGATAGAGACTTTTTTTCGAAAAGGTGTAGCCCTGTGGCAAAGAAGAAGACAACAGACTATCGAATATCGCGCATCCGAAAGGTTGCTCATCATAATGTCCGAAAGTGGGCTTCCATACAAAGTTCTTCGGCAAATGATATTCTATTGCAAACATGATAAATAGAAAGGCGGCAATAAAGATAATGAACCAATGGCTTCCTTTCATGAGACGCCTCCTTTCTTTATTTCTCCCTGTAGAGACTGCATGGTCAGGAAGAGTTCTTCCGTCGCCTCAAAGTTACCATAACGCACCCGCAAGAAATGATTGGTCAGTTGCCGGAATGCCGGCATCCGTACTTCATTAATATATTGGGTAGGTGTTTTATAAAGTTGCCAGTCAATACGTTCTGCGTCACTAAGTTGTTTCAAAGTTTGCAAATAAAGCAAACGTACCGCTTCCCGGTAATCCTGACGGGAAAGTGCCTCTGCAATACCTCCCGGAAAATCCACACCGTAAATTGTATCCTCTTCAATCGTATAAGGCAATGCATTCTTACGAGAGACCATAAACAATTCGGGACGTTTCCGATAGAGGAACCAAACAATCAACAGCAAAATAAGAATCGCAATACATATCAGGATAAGCCCTGAATACTCTTCAGCAAAACGACTGCCGAATATTTTACGCATCAATTCCCCAAACTGCCTGCTGATCCACTCAAAGACATTCATCTCCGGAGTAATCAATTCACGGTTATAGTTGTATGCCGGATCAGACTGCCAAAGGGCAATCTGCACCGTATCACAGACTAATGTATCAGCCGGGGAAGTGAGATTCATTTAGTTGAGGTCTGTTTTAGAGTTTGTCAAAATTATCAATATCACTTTCTACCGTTATGCTATCTACCACTTCCGATGCATGACCGTACTGATAAACCAAGCCGACGATACTGAATATAGCCGACAAGTAAGAACCATACAACATCAGGATAGAGAACAAATATTGTGCGAAGTTCAGTCCGACTGATGAAGAAGTTGCCCCCCCGTCACTCATCGTAAAGATCATTTTGACAATATAGATCACATACCAAGGTATAGAAACGATTCCTTGCAATACGCTGGCAATAAGCCCCATCACCAGTAATATCAGAAAGACTCCGCCCCACGTAGCAAATCCTAGCCGGAATGTTTTCGCAAATGCTTCGCCCAACGAAATGTCTTCAAACAAGTAGATGGGAGCCATTAATGCCAAAGGTACCATAAATGCGAATAAAAGCGGGATGGTCAGAATGAGCGTGAAAGGTGTTAACACAGCCAATAGAACAACAAGGATCACCGCAAAGAAGAACAAGAAACCACAAGCAATTCCCATCAGGAACAGCCTCTTGACATTACGGAGCAGCAACGATTTTATATCGCTAAATACAATTCCATTCAGGCGTTCTTCCCGTTCATTGTACAATCGTACCATCGCATAAATCAGGGAAGTCAGCAGCAAACCTCCCAAGCATGAGAAGAAGATCACTCCTGCATAATTCAATGCAAATGAGGGTCCCAGAGCAGCCAATGGATTCTCACCTATTCCTCCTGAAGTCTGCATAGCAGTAAGATCTGTCATACTTCCCATTAAACCACTAAAGTTAGCAGCCTGAATGATGCATATAGGAAGTATCAGATAAGTTGAATACTTAAACAATTGTTTCCAATTCTCTTTTATAAAATCAAAAGAAGCGTTCAACTTCTCACCGAAAGGACGTTTCACATACATCGCAATCTTAGGTTTCTGTGATTCCATGTTTTTTTCTATTTGGTAAATAAATATAGTAGAATATAATAAATGCCAGAGAAGTGAGTATCACACCAAGCCTCAACATATCGGGAAGTTCTGTGTGACGGGTAATAAAACCTTCTATAAAGCCTGCCATAATGAATACCGGGACAGTGCCGATCACTATTTTCAAGCCTCGCTTCGCCCCTCTTCTGAAAGATTCCAGTCGGGAATAGGTGCCGGGAAACAGCCAGCCGTTGCCTAAAGCTAATCCGGCAGCACCGGCCACAATAATCGCCCAAATCTCAAGCGTTCCGTGCAGCCAGATGGCAAGACTGGATTCCCACAACAAATCGTGTTGATAAAAGAAAGTTTGAAAAGCTCCTACCATGATGCCATTGGAAAGAAGCATATATCCTGTGCCGAAACTAGTCAGCAATCCCATGGCAAAACAGTTGAAAGATACCATCACGTTATTAAGCGTAATGCCTAGAAACATCGGTACTTCAGAAGAACCGTTATACACGGCCATGGGCTCACCATTGGCTATATTATCAAGTGTCATATCTACATAACCGTTTCCTAATATCAGCCGGACAAAATCCGGATCATTCGCTGCTGATAATACACCGATTAATGCGCTGGCTACAAAAATCAGAAAGGAGGTCAGTAATTCGCGGCGTGCATCGTGCATGGTTCGTGGCACTTCCTGTGTCCAGAAGGTAATAATGCGTGTCCACTTCTCGCGTTTATTCCGGTAAATCTCGTTATGTAATGCCGAAGCCAGATTATTCAGATAAATAGTAATACGGGAAGTCGGGAAATGTGTTTGAGCAAATGCCAAGTCAGCTGTCAAGTCCGTATATGCATCGGCTAGTTGATCGGGAGACAGACTCGCCGCCCGCTCCACAACCTTCTCTGTCTCCTTCCATTTTTCAATGTTCCGACGAATAAACGTTACTTCTTTCATGCTTATCAATAGATTTCAGATAAGTTTTGTCCGAAACCGGAAGCAAAAATAAGAGAATTATGATATATTTGCAACGGAATCCTAAAAATGTTTAACCTGAAATGGCAGAATCTACGATAATAACCGGACAATTCGTTCGTATCAGCCAAACGCCAGCCAGTATCGGCGAACGACTGATGGCTTTAATCATCGATTATTTTCTGATCGGGCTTTACATCTTGTCCACTGCCACTCTCTTATCCGAATTAAGTTTACCGTCAGGATTCAGTTTATTCTTTTTCCTGTGTATCGTTTATTTGCCGATTCTCGGTTATTCTTTTCTTTGCGAAATGTTCAATCACGGACAGAGTTTCGGGAAGAAACTTATCAATATCCGTGTTGTAAAAGTGGACGGTTCCACTCCCAGTATAGGCTCTTATCTGTTAAGATGGATTCTTTTCCCCATTGATGGTCCCATCACAAGCGGGCTGGGGCTTCTGGTCGTTTTATTGAATAAAAACAATCAACGGTTAGGGGATCTTGCTGCCGGTACGATGGTGATTAAAGAGAAAAACTACCGTAAGATACATGTCAGCCTGGATGAATTCGATTATCTTACCCAGAATTATAATCCGGTATATCCGCAATCGGCTGATTTATCACTCGAACAAGTGAATGTAATTACCCGAACACTGGAATCCAGCGAGAAAGACCGGGCAAGACGTGTCATGGCACTTGCTAAGAAAGTACAGGAACTGCTTTCCATTACTCCTCGTGACGATAATCAGGAAAAATTTCTTCAGACTATACTTCGCGATTATCAGTATTATGCATTGGAGGAAATATAACCAGAATACGCTGTTTCAGACTATTCAGGCAAGGGATTATTCTCACCACAGTGAGAATTAATTCTCATTGCAATGAGTATTTTTTCTCATCGCAGTGAGAACTTTTTCTCATAGGCATAAGAATGTTTGAGAAAAACACCGCACAAAAAAGGGGTATACTCACAGAGCACACCCCTTATCTTAATTTTATCTACAATGAGACCGGACGTCGTTTAGTCCACTTGTCCCAGAGAGTTTCCGTATTCCATCTCTCCCTGAACCACAAAGAGGACTTCTTCAGGATCATATTCTCCTACTTCATCCTTTTTGGCTTCTTTTACAATGTAAGCCACAACCTCTTCCAAATCGATGTTGACATAACCATCTTCATCAGGCTGAGCGTCGAGAATGCCACTTTCAGAGTAATACTCGTCGATTAAATCGAGAAAATAATACAATTCGTCGTCCGAGAACTTTTCCTTCAGTTCTTGAGGCAGATAGTTTTTGATAAACTCGATGGTCTTTTCGTCATCGGCATCTGCTAATAAAAAATCGTCTTCCAGTCCCATGGTAATTTAAGTATTAAGTAATAGGTATTAAGTATTATCGACTATAAAAGCTTCTTTACTTTTTCCGCAAATACCGGTTTAGCAACTGCACCTACCTGCTTGTCTACTATTTCACCGTTCTTGAAAAACAATACAGTAGGAATATTACGGATACCATATTCGGCAGCCATATCGCCATTTTCATCTACATCGCATTTACCGATGATTACTTGTCCTTCAAACTCCGCAGCCAATTCTTCAATGATAGGAGCCACCATCTTGCAAGGGCCACACCAAGGAGCCCAAAAATCTACAACAACCGGTTTTCCTTCTGCAAGAACCTCTTTATAGTTGCTGTCTGTAATTTCTAAAGCCATTTTTTTAAGTATTAATTATTAAATGTTATTTTGTTAGCTTATTCTCGCCACAAATATAATCAATTTATTCTAATCGGTGATATTCTTTTCCGGTGTTTTATAAAGCCTATACAAATGGCAAGAACTAAAGAGGCAGGCATACGGTTAATGGATTCCTATTTCTTCAAATAACTCTTCAGACGACATTTCTCTAAATAACGAATGCCTTCAATGACTGCCTCCGCATTGATTATGGCTCCTTCTTTAGATGTATGTACCATATCCATATAATGGGACTTAGTTTTCTCTTCACCAACAGTCTCGAATTTCTTCGCTGCAATATCATTCAAATCTACAAAATAAGCATTTTCTTGTTCCGCCACCTCTCTCGACCATTTGGCATAGGTTTGGGTGCAACGCCTCATTTTACCATCTTGCCATTGATTGGCAGGCGTATGAGAAAGAATAATCACTTCAACCCCTCTTGCTTTAGCCTGACGGATATACATACGGATATAATGTCCATAACTGAATACCTCTTCTATACTTCCGTCACGCTCAAGAACTACTTTTTGTGATTTATCGTCTGTCCCCTTCAGTGCTCCCCGAGCCAGACCGGTATTTAACGGACCACTGTCATTATGTCCGAAGTCTATAATCAGATAATCGCCTTTCCGCATAGCCGGTAACAGCCTATCCCACAATCCTTCTGTATAGTAAGTGCGGCTGCTACGCCCTTCCATGGCACAATTTTCAACTGTGATACGAGATATATCGAAGAAAGCCTGCAAAAAGCCTCCCCAACCCCATCTGCCATATTCACCGTTACCTGCCCGGTATTTCACCGTAGAATCTCCTATGACAAATACCACCGGAGCTTTTTTGTCCAAGCGACTCAACCCGGCTACAAACTGAAGCGGATTTCCCGGTTCTGAATAAGAGAATACAGGCAGGTCACTCCGTTGAATTGTAGGATAAAAGCAAACGGCACCATCATTCATGCGCGGATGCTCACGTTTCATCAAATTGACCATTTCCGCTCCTGCCCAAATGACCGGAGCATAACCTTGAGCAGCCAGTGCACTCACCGGACGATGATAATAGAACGCCGGATCAAAACCGATGCTGGTCTTTACACAGGTGCCTTCCACTTGTCCGTCAGCGTTGATAACAGATGAGACGGCACTCCATCCCAACAGAGCAACCGGACCGTAAACCATTGCATCAACCCATCTCTTATTAATGGCGTGAGCAATAGCGCATACATAGAGAGCAGTAGACGAAGTTTCATCATAAGAATCATCGCAGTCGGATAGCTGATGCCAAAAGCCATTCTTGCCTTGACAAGCCGCTACTCCTCTAATGTGCTGTCGCAACAAATCCAGCAAATGTTCTCTGTCCGGATGTTCTTTAGGCAATACATCAAGCACTTCACAAAGTGTCATCATAGCCCATCCATTCGCCCTTCCCCAATAATAGGCGGGATGTTCACTCATGCTTTCCACCCATCCATGACGGAAAAGCCCTTTCTCAGGCACAAACATACGGTCAGCAAATTGATTGATCTGACGTACAACTTCTTGAAAATATTTCTGCTGGTCATACGACAAGTAATGTCCTCTTAATGCCAATGCAGGGATTCCCTTAAACATATCCTCCAGCCATAAGGTGTGACGAAAAGGGCGATCATTGGAAAATGTGCCGTCAGACAACTTTGCTGACCGATACATAACGACATTAAAACAGTCATCTATCATAGATTGCAGTTTCAGATCCTTATTCGTCATTTGAGCTTTTGTCATCGCCGCACACATTGCTCCACAGTCATCCAAAGTGCGTGGAGCAAGGAGTTGGATCATAATACTATCGGTAGTGCCATATTTTTCATACACAGTCTTAAAATGAGGTGTCACTTCTGCTAAAAAGTTGAAGCGTTTATATACATAATCGCTATACTCCACCTCTCCTGTAGCCTCTGCCGCAGCAAGCATGGCCGAATAGGTTGCTCCCCATTCAGTGCTTATCAAGCTGAAAGCACCTCTTTCGAGTTGGGCATTCTGATCCATTTTGGCATATTCGGTGATGATTTTCCCATTCTGTTTATTAACTACACGGGAGGGGGTATTCTTTTCCAAATAAGTTAGTACCGACTTCATGTCCTGCTTAATTTCATCCACTGTCACCACACCATAGTTCGCCAAACGAGCAGACTTTACAGGTTCCCAGTTGCAGTCGACTTTCTCTTTCTTTTGAACCATTGCCTGATTTTCTAAAACCAGCGACAATAATACCACTATAGTTACTATCAATCGATTCATCATTCTAGCCTTGTTTTGTATTTATTCAATAAAAAGTGAGCGTAATTCATCAAGTCCCCTTCAACTTTACGTTCCACTTGCTTATTTGAAGAAACCCAGTGATCCTCAAACTGCTTAATGGCATCATCCAGTGCTTTTTGGCTGAATTCTGTCTTACTCTCCACTGCCCTCAATACAGCATCTATATACATATTCCAACGTATGGAATAATAATCACTAATCAATCCGGACCATGCCCGGCTCGCATAATCGTTCAAAGTTCCTCCCCAAGTAGTAACCAGATTCCGGGCATTCTTCGCATAATAATCCTGAATTACAGGATCCTTACTCAATCCTCTGGCATCAGAAATCCACTTAGATAGAGAGGTATAATCATGATATGATGTTAGTTTGTCTATATCAACCAGGAGCTCGCGCATTTCAGAAGCACGCATATTCAGAGCTGCCAGATCTTTGGTCTGATACATTTTGTCAAACTCATTCTTAACAGTCAGGAAATAATTGCCCAACAATTGTCTACCAACAGAAATCACATCTAGTCTCAAAGCATCACGACGCAAATCCGAGGCATCCAACAAATTCTGCCATACCAGCAAAAGTTGCTTGTTAGAGTAGTTCGTTTTTGTACGTCCACTGTTCTCTCCCATCTTAGGACGGTAGGTCGGCAAAATCCCGGCTGTTTTAGGTACCTGCACATATATATCATTGAATAATATCTGCCATGCTTCACGCACCGGCAAAGATACACTCCCTACATGACGGTCTGCCAACGCATTCACCCAAGCTTCATCATCCTTATTCGTAGCCCAGGCTTTTTCAAGAATATATTCGTAAGGAAACTGAACGACATCAAGTCCTTCCAATGTAGAACCGATACCTTTCATATTATCTCCTCCTTCTCGCAATGCGATATCCAGTCGTCTACCGCTCTCTTTTACGTTTCCCGTAATAGCCGTATTTCCTCCAAAATTTCCTAAATAGCACCAGATAAAAGGCTGCCCATGAAAATAGTTTGTAGTTTTCCACAATTCTACGTTCTCACAATGATAATCCAGTAAGAACATTTTATTATCAGGTACGCCTTTCAAAAGAGCCTCGATGCGGGGAGCGGTCCACTTCTTCCGATCAAAATAAAACATCCAGGTCATTTGTAGCCACTCGGCTTTAG
The DNA here is from genome assembly GCF_047310725.1 of Bacteroides sp. 90-K9/2. Classification (NCBI taxonomy): domain Bacteria; kingdom Pseudomonadati; phylum Bacteroidota; class Bacteroidia; order Bacteroidales; family Bacteroidaceae; genus Bacteroides; species Bacteroides sp. 90-K9/2. The sequence continues at coordinate 83,189 of NZ_JBCGVL010000008.1, read as the reverse complement.
GATCGGCTTCTGTCAAAGTATGATATAGTTTCGATGACACTTTTCCCAGATAGTCAGGCTCCCAACTCGGAGGGTCAACCTCATTAAAAGGATCTACCCCATAAATATGATCTGTTCCAAACAAAAGTGTCTGCTCTTTTAAGAACTTCTTTTGTATCAAGGAAAATAAAGGTTCTTCAGGATTCAAGAAGGAACAATGATATTGCCTTGAAAAACCGGCCCATTTACCTAAACTCTGAATATTGGCATCGGGATAAATTCGTTTTAATGCTGCCGGAACATGTCCATTAAATGCAGGTAATACAGGCTTCATATTCAATTCCCGTTCACGGGACAATATTTTTTTCTGCAAATCGACTTGATTCTCTAGCCATTCCATTGGTAATGGTCCATTCCAAGAGTCAATATTTGCCATCCGATGCCAAGGCAAATACACAGGTCCGGTAAAATAGGAAAGAATCTCCTGATCTTTCAAACCGATTTCCTTCCACACTTTATACCACACAGCTTCTTGCCCTGTTATAGCCAAAGGCATATTAACACCGTTAAGAGCCATCCAATCTATAAACCGCTCCCAGTCAACCCATTTCCAAAAAGGCATACTATACCCAAAAGTACAATAGTTTAAAAAGAAACGCTGATCTACTTTTGCGGGAATTTCTATCGGCTCTGGAATTTCAGGCAAGGTTTCCGGCATTTCTACCGGTTGACTGGCATACCAGGAAACGGTTGTCAAACAATAGTATTTCAAATAGTAATTCAGACCAACAGCCATCGAATTAGCATTGTTCCCACTTATCTGTATTTTAGAGTTACTTGTGGACTCTATTCTAAAGATATCTTTCTCGCTGTCTGTTTTCTTAAACTGAAACTGATTCACATAAGCCGGAATTAATCGCTTCAACATAGATTCGGCAACTAAGACATCACCATCCGACTTGGCTTGTATAGGCAAAGCCACCATAATAAACAACAAAAGAGAATAATAAATATGCTTCATCCTTCAAATATTTAGCGTAAAGTATAGACTATTTGCGTAATATGGAACATCACAAAGCCACGGCACTCTTTACTAATCTTACAGCTTCATCCAATGGTACCTGAAAAGTCTCCGTAGTATTATGCCATGGTGTAGTTATCCATTTTTCTTCCCAATCATCCAAATTCTTATCAGAAAAATAGAGTTGCAAACGAGGTATATAATAGTCCTTAATCAAGCCAGACCATGTGCGGGCTGCATAGTCTTCCTGTATTCCTCCCCACGTTGTTATCAAACGCTTTGCGTTTGCTTCATAAAAATCTTTTTCCACAACAGACTGACCACAGTTTCTAGCCTGTTCGACCCACCTATCCAATCGGTGAAGAGGATGAGACAAAAGTAGTTTATCTGCCTGCTGTAACAAAGAAACAACATTTTCCAACAGTTTATTAGCCTCATTCTTAGCACCCATCTGTTTCTTCTCCAATGCTTTTATATATAATAAATCTGCTTTTGCACATAAGTAATAAGAAGCAAATTCAATAGCATCGTATCTATAAAGATCAGACTCTTTCAAGTTCTCGGAGCAACTTAAAAACAACTCTATGCCATGAAAAAAATCATCACTCATATCGACTTTGCTCTTTCTCCTGATATCAGGAACAACAGTTTGCCAAGTAAAACGGGGATAAGAATAGAATGTACCATATGAACTTTTTCTTAATAAATTCCATGCCTCACTCATATTCTTCGGATATCCCCCATAACGAGCTATACAATATTCTTTTAACCATAAATCTAAATCTATGGCAGATTTACTCCATCCAGCATCTGCAAGCAGTTCATATATGACCTCATTATTTTCAAGACCTTCCGGCGCAGAACCGAAACCAACTAAATTTTCTCCATATTTAGAGCGCAAAGCCTCAATCGAGGCTGATGCATACAATCCCAAATCTCCAGTCAACAAATTCTTACCTCCAAAATTCGGAACATAACTAAAGATCCATTTCTTACCATAAAATCCTTCATGCATCTTCCAAGTTTGTTCCGTCTTCCATACCCATTTCGGGAATTCATTCCCCAAATCGATTATTATCATCTTATCATCCGGCACATGACTTAACAAAGCTGTTAAGCTTTCCTTGTCCCAAAAAGAATGATGATAGCCGAAAGTCCACCCCTGAGTCACCCATATAGCATCCGGATTACCTGCAGAGATCGATTTATAAATGGTTTCACCATATTGGGAAAGCAACTTATGCTTTCCTTCCGTGTCATCTTTCGCTACGGGAAGTTCCATCTCATTAAAACTATCCGACAGGTAAAAATCATTCTTTCCGAATTCTTTTTCCCACTCTTCCACAAACATCCTTCCTATCTCTACAAAAAAAGGAGAGTCCGGAGGCAATACATAGGCATTGTATTTTTCATCAAAACCTCCCCATTTCAAATGATTAAACTTAATCTCCGGGTGTTTCTCCACAAAAGCCATAGGTACAAATCCTGCAAAAGCTGGTGCGATGGAATGCATATTCAACTCTCGCATTCTATTTAAAATTAAATGTTGCAGATTTATCTGTTCTTTTTGCCAGCTGTCAGACAGTCCTCCATCCCAAGAATTCAAATTTCCCATGCGATGCCATGGTAAATGAGCCGGAGCAGTAAAAAAAGACTGTATATCCTTTTTATCCAATCCCAAACGTAGCCACACACGTTCGGCTATAGCCTCTGCCGCTACTGTAGCCAAAGGAAAATTCACTCCATGCAAAGCCATCCAGTCAATCTCCTTTTCCCAACGTTCCCAATTCCAATAAGGAGCTGTATAGCCATAAGTACAAACATTCAAGAAATACCTGTAATCGTATGGTGTCGTTTGCTTCGCAGAATTATACTCCGGCCACGTTTCAGGTAAAGAAAGATGATCTCCACTCCAGGTTTTCATTGCTCCACAAACATTTTTCAAATAATATCGAAAGGCATAACATAAAGCTATTTGGCTACTTCCACTAATGGTCAAGACACCTTTAGAAGACTCTATCAAGAATGTCTCTTTTCCTTCACAAGGGTCTATCATCTTAAAAATAACATTTTCAATATTATCCCCAAATTGCCTGTTTATTACTTTTTGTGCGGGACAGCTTTTGTCAGTAGCAACAGCCATAGATACCGATAAACAATAAGTATAAACAAGCAACAATAACATACTCTTCTTACCTAACAAGTTTTTCATAATACAAGATTATTATTAAAGTAACTAATCCATTTAAAAGTTCATACAATCATCAACGGAGAATTTATATTTCGTATATTGCAAGTATTCTTCATCAACATTTAAAAGCACAGAAGGAAAACATTCCCAATGTACCGCATCGGGATATCCTTGAGTTTCTAAAGCAATTCCTGCATTCGCATAATAAGGGATATTACCTTTTCCCACATCAGAACCATCCATTAGATAGCCTGTGTATACCTGCAAAGATGGTTGATTGGTATAAACAGATAATCTCCGCCCACTATCTTTATCATATAATTCAGCAGCGGGAGAGCACTCTTTTTTATTACATAAAGCATAAGCAAGAGAAAAACCTTTTTGTTGCTTAATCCCTAGGTAGTCAGTCATTAATGCATCTGAAATCTGGCGTGATTGCCTAAAGTCTAATACAGTTCCGGCTACAGAGACCAAATCTCCAGTAGGAACCAGATTATCATCACAAGCTATTATTTGAGATGAACATAATCTAAGGCTATGAGACAACACATCTATATTATTCCGAACTCCAGCCAGATTAAAGAAAGCATGATTCGTTACATTTATAGGCGTCACTTTATCTGTTACAGCTCTACAAACCATTTCTACTGAATTATCAACAGTTAATGTATAGCTCACAGAAACACTTAAATTACCAGGATACCCCTCCTCCCCATCTTTTGACAAACAGGTAAAAACAACAGTTTCTTCTCCCTGCTCATTCTCTTTAATCGAGCTATCCCATAAACGATTATGAAACCCTAAAATTCCTCCATGCAAATGATTGAACTTAGGTTTGCCATATATATCATTAGCAGCTAGTTCATAACACTCCTCACCTATACTGAAATGAGCATTCTTGATACGGCCACAAACACGTCCGACAATAGCACCATAATATTGTTCTGAAGCACATTTATAGTCAGACAAATCACTGAATCCTAACAAAATATCTTCAAAACAACCATTCCTGTCGGGAACAAACATATCCAACCAACGTGCTCCATAGGTGGAGAAGCGGGCTACTAAGCCATTGGTATTCCTAAGAGTAATCATCTGTTCTTTCTTATTATTAGTCTGCCTGTTTATCATAAGCTCCAATCATCTTTTTACTTTATAAAAGCCCATTTATTGATGTTATATCTCCGTCCATTGAAAGCACCTTGACGTTTGTAATAGCCTTTTCCCTTTTTAACTCCCAATGTCAACCAATTATAACGATTCTTATTTTCAAAATCATAACTAACCCCATCATCTTCAAATAATGTACAATGCTTTCCATCAGAATTACCATAGACCTGACAGGTTATATTAAAAACAGAAGTTTCAGAAACAAACTGTAACGGATCTGCCAAAGGTAAAATTGTACCGTCCTTAACGAACAAAGGCATTTCATCTAAAGCAATGGCAACTTCGTATTCTCGACCTCCCTCGTAACGTTCATTCGTATTAAAATTATACCATGCACCGGCCGGGAAATAGACTTTTCTCTTTCCAGTATCATCCAGTAAAGGAGCAACCAGCAAATTATCTCCCATCATATATTGATCTGATAAATTCTGTGTTTTAGCATCCATAGGAAAATCCATCAACAGAGGACGAAATGGAGGAATACCTTCCATATGATAACGGGCAAATGCATTATATAAATACGGTAACAACCGCATGCGGGTATTTATAAGTTTGCGTGTTATATTCTCCATCTCAACACTGTCGGCCAAAAAGACTCCTGTATTATTCTTATCCTTATCATATTGCAACCAAGGAGGATTTTGCAGGAACCAACTATCTACCACAGCATGAGCTGACAACAACACGAGCTGCAAACGTCTGAAGAATTCAAGTTTAGAACCGGACTGACGAACTTCCGGAGACCACAACAAACCACCAAAAGCTGAGTTACTGATCATTTGAATGTAATCTTTATATCCATAAATATCACTATATAAAGAAGCTGGAACGGAAGAAGCAAACAAACCGGAAGAGCGATAATCTTGAAAGGTTCTCCGATTCTCGCTTTCATACATATTATTTAATGTTCTCAAATACAATAGTCCCAATGCCTGATGCATTTGCTCACCATCCATTCCGGAAGGGAAAGTGCTCATTTCAGGAAATCCCCAAGTTGAATTGCCTACAGAAATATCAGAATTATCACATTCATCCAATTTGAATCCCGAAATACCTTCTCCCATGAGCTGTTTATGATAATCAGAGAAACGCTTTCTTGTTTCCGGCAATGCAAAATCCGGGACTAAGCCCCCCCAAACCAGAAAATCTCCTGAATAATCTTTCAGCAGCTCCCACAATGGTGATGTCGGATGCACATATGCATGTTCCCAAAGATTCACTTTATAGTTATTCTCATTCAGGGCTTTTAACATTAAACGATGATTTGGAAAACGTTTCTCATTCCAAACATAAGAACAAGAATAAGCTGCGGTATGCCATCCTGGTTCCAATCCAATCACGTCACAAGGAATCTTCTTATCTCTGAAATAAGCCTGTATCCTCATCACACCTTCTTGAGTAAAATCTGTTTTCGTTCTATATTTGAATCCAAGTCCCCACATCGGAGGCAAACAGCCGCCTCCGGAAAGCAGATTGTATTTTTGGACAACTTCTTTTACATTGGAAGCTTTAAAAACAAAAACTTCAACTCCTTTACAATTAGGAATATCAATATAGACATAATTGCCTGATTTCTTGTTTTCATAAAGTTCTTCTGTTGAATTCTTCACTTCACCATTTGAGGAAACTATTTTCTTTTGGGTATGCTTTTCAGTATGCGTGCCACAATAAAAAGTTGTATAGCGCAATGTATTAATCAGAATGCCATATCCTTTGCTTGAAATATAAAATGGCTGAGGGGCATGCGTGTATCCTAATGTGTTCAGAGGATGGTCATTTACTATCGGCTTTTTCTTCAGTCCCCTCTGTTGGAATGAACCTATTTGAAGTCCAAAGCCATAAAGCTGTTCGTCATTCAGCAATGGTATACGCACCCGTCCACCACGGCTAAAAATTTGCAAGTCTATATCTTCCAATATAAAAGGAAGCGTACCTTCAGGTAGTTTTTCCAAACTTCCCTGTTTGGGTTTCTTCGGACAAAAATCATAAGGGGTATGTTCGTCCGGAGTTCCTACAGACAAACGGATAATTCCATTACCCAATGTATCTATTGAAATTTTATTATATCCGTATACAGACGTACAACACCAAACGAATAAAACAGAAAGAAATATTTTCATATTATATTTTTTAATGAATTTATTTTTCTAACAAGACTTCCTTTCATCTTACGCTTCTACCGAAATTTAGACATCTAAGGCAATCAATCAACAAAAGTCCAAATGGTTTTAATATCCATTTTTTTACCTTTGGTTCGAATAATCAACGGGTAGACATCTTCACCTTTCTTCAATCCTTCAGGTGGAATACCGGGAGCTACTCCAATAAATAATTCATACGGAGAATGAACTTCTAAAGAGAGTTTTGTTCCATCACTCATAGAAAAAGAAAAGGTGCCTTTACCAGGACTCCTACGTACTTTCGATATCCTTTCATATTCAAGTAATGTGTCTTTCCTTTCTGACGGTAGAGAGATGGAATCACGCAATATCAATGTATAGTCATAAGTATGTTCCACATCCGACTCACATGTAAAATGATCTACCAACTTTATACCTTCTAAGGAAAGAGTGCGATGCATATTCACTCCTACATACGTACTGTCAGACACAGCCTCTATTACACCTCCACAAGAAGTTGGCTTAAATAATACTATTTTCCCCTTAGATGCTTTTTGATCTTTCTTATCAATAGTCACTGTGTTATGAGATATTGTTTTTCGATACCAAGCATAGCAATCCGGCACACCATAGGCCGTAGTTCCCAAGTCCGGCAGGATTTCCCTACGTCCGTCATGAATGCTAATAGACAATTTATCCGGATGTCCATGCACCCCACCACTGGGACCATTCTTCAGAACAATCGTTTTATTTTTAGAACGCAACACACCAACACCTAAATCGGGGAATAAATGACTACTTAAAGAGACACCGGAAGCATGAGATTTCAGCTCCATTCCATTGATTAACGCATCTGGTGATTTTCGCTCTATTTTCTCATAACAAGCTGCCAATACATCTATTATCTTTTGATTTCCTGTACGCAAAGCAACTATTTCATATAAGCCAGCCTGTTCTAACAATGTTGTTCCATACCAACCGTCGTTTTGAGAAGGAAACATTAGATCCGAGTAAAGCATATTGACCGGAGACAAAAACATATTGATAACCTTCTCATCATACAGGTTTATATGACGACACCTTACTGCCTCAGCAGAAAGAAGAATAGCCCTTAAAGGATAAAAATGATAAACGACCGATCCTTCATTCCACCAGCCATCATTATATACATTCTTTTTTTGCATATCATAATATCCCAGATCCGGTTTGTTTAAGGCAGCATTGATGATAGAATCATTTTTCAAAGCAACCCCTAATGCTATAATTCCTCCATTATGCCAAACTTGCCAGTTCCCCTTATCGCGGCTAGATAGCAGCAAGTCAGCACAGGGACGCAGGAAACCTTTTTCTATTTGAAGACGTTCTTGCAGCGTCATTTCTACAGAAGCAACCAAAAATGCACGGGCCGCATCTATAGCCCATACAGCTTCATCCAAGCTTTGGGAGAACAGTTTGCCACTAGTGCCGGGAGTATATTTTCGCTCCCGGTCATGGATTTTATAGGCAGGATACTTATGAGATAAGTCCAAGAGCATGGAAGTTATATTATCCGCATATCTTTTTTCATCCGTAGCTAAATACAAATACATATTCGCCTTCAAATAGTCCAAGTTAGCTCCATGAACAAAATTCACCCATGCCCAGTCATACCTGTCAACATCACTCCATTTCTTCTTACATACTGCGCAATAATGCGCTTTAGGACTTTCCCAGTCAAATACAAATTGAGTGTTATGAATCGGACAAAAATAATGATGCCCATGCCCACCTTCCAAAGCAGGTATAGCTAATGAATGTTTTTCCCTTTCCGCAATGGTTTCAGCAAGTTTACCCAAAATTTTATTCCCCCACTTTGTCTTAGACGAGGATTTTATATTGCTGATATCCTCTGTAGAATAAAAATAGAAATTCTCATCTTGTTGGGCAAAAGCTGTTCCAACAAAGAATAACAAGTATATAAATAAAACATATCTATTCATCACTGTTTGGCTTACCATTATTATAAATTTTATTCAAGCGGATTAATGCCTCTATATAATAATAATCAGCATATATGATTGACGCATCTATTTCCGTTCCATCGGGCTTATGTCCTGTGGAATGAAGAAGGAACGCATTGTTAGTTTGTCCACCTCGATAAGCAGGGGAAGACAATACTTCTACCATTTCTACTGCTGAATTTAAATATGCACCTGACTTTGCCTTGTCTTTCACATACGAACTAAGTTCCAACAATCCCGAGGCCACCACAGCAGCTGCCGAAGCATCACGAGGTTCATTGAGTAAATTAGGAACATCAAAATCCCAGTAAGGAATATGGTCTTCAGGAAGTCTTTTCAAATAAATGTCCGCTGCTTTTTGTGCCACCTCCAGAAAAAGCGGTTCACCCGTTTCTCTATAACACATGGTGAAACCATAAATAGCCCACGCCTGTCCGCGTGCCCACATTGACTTATCCGCATATCCTTGATGGGTTAATTGGCTGATTCGCTTCCCATTGATTGTGTCATATACAACCACATGACAGGTACTGTAGTCTTCTCTGAACTGATTTTGTGAAGTCACCAGCGCATGGCTATAAGCTATATTGTACAAATCTTTGCCTCCCCCGTTTTTAGAAGCCCAAAACAGGAGTTCCAAGTTAAGCATATTATCAATAATCGTATTATGCGGCCATCCCTTTTGTTTCCGCATTCCGGGCCACGAGTGAATCGTCCCCACTCTCTTGTCAAACAAAGTGGCTAGCGAATCAGCTGTACGAAGCAATATTTCTTTGTATTTTTGCTCTCCTGTAAGCCTGTAAGCATTGCCGGAGCTACAAAACATCATAAAACCCAAATCATGATTATCGGCTTTACGATCTACTACAGGAAACAAGGCTGAAGAGTAACGTTCAGCCTGTTTCTTGATTTCATCATCACGTGTATACTCATACACATACCATAAAATACCTGGCCAGAAACCACTTGTCCAATCATTAATGGAAGTACAATGCCATTGTTTTTGTCCCTCACCGGACAAAATATTCCGTGGCATTCGGGTTGTATCATTCAACACTGCAAGACTTTTTTTAGTTTGTTCCTCACAATAATTCAATGAAGAAGCCACATCAAAATCAGAATGAGAAGAACATGAACAGAAAAGTGCAAGCAGACTACCTAATATACATTTCTTCATATCACTTTTTCAATTCTTTAATAATCATTGTAGCACCACCACGAGGTAAAAGCGACAAATTCAGTATTGTCCGACTGGTTACTTTCTTCGTTTTAATATCCACATGTGTTCTTGTTTTTACTTTTTCGCCTCCATCTGTAAATAGAGTCAGTTCATACTTCTTGTTTTTATCCAAAAAGTCGAGAGAGATGTTCAAATCTCTTGCATCATTATTAGTAATGCATCCGACATACCAAACACCCTCTTTTTTACGGGCCATCGCTATATATTCTCCAATAGCACCATCAAGCGTCTTTGAATCATCCCATGTAGTGGGTAAGTTATCAAAGAAAAATAATTCGGGTTCATCTTTTACATCTTCCGGTGTGTCGTACCAATACAAGAACTGCAAAGGACTGTAATTAATAACGGATAATGCCATCTGATGGCAAGAGGTATTTAGCAATGAACGTGCATTTAGACTCTGTGCCAATCCGGGTTTCAGCTCTTTTCTATGATAATAACAAACTGTACAGTCTGCTGCGCCACTAATAAAACGAGTAAACGGTAATGTGGTATTATTTACCCCATCAGGAAATTCTTCATTGCCTCTCACACCTTCTTGAGTCAACAAGTTTGGATAAGTGCGACTAAAACCGGTTGGCCTATATTCATCATGAATATCAACCATCAGGTGGTATTTCGCACATTTCTTAACAGCCTCGTGAAGCCAGATATTCCACCTGAACGAACCGACATGAACAAAACCAAATTTAATACCAGCGATCCCCCAAGACTCATACAATGGTAGAATTTCATCCAAATGTGCAGCAAGAGCACGTTGATTGACATACAGCCACACCCCAACTCCCTTACTTTTTGCATACTGCACAACGGTAGGTATATCCAAATCATTCACAGAACAACGTTGCGGATCAACGTCTGACTTTCTGGGATCTGAATCTTTTGAAGTTTCGGAGCCATACCAGCCTGCATCAAAATGAATATAATCAAGATTTCTTTTTACTGCAAAATCCACTACTTTTTTTGCTCCCTCTGTTGTCAAAGAAACAGTACGGATAATTCGTCCGGGCTTAATCCATTCCGTATCCTCTATTTGGCAAGCCTGGTTAAGGTTCAAAATAAGATCATTATTGTTGATTAGGTCTTTAGGCTGTTCACCCACCATCACCACTCTCCAAGGAGTTTCAAAGGGAGCTATGTCTTCCACAGCATCATACATTTTACAACGAATCACATTACTTTCACCTTTCCGCAACACAAACTTAGTTCTACTATAATTTACCATTTCCGCTTCTGCCAGACTTGCATACAATCCATTTTCCAATTGGAGCGTCAACGGTCTCTCGGCCTCACCCGGCCAGTCCTTCACTAACATACGTTTGTGCTCTGCTTGAGCAAAAGGCGCAAACCAGCAGTAAGTATTTTCAGGGACGACAAAAGTTGTTTCTTCTTTACTAATACGCAGATAAGAACTGCCTAAATATTTATATCTAAAACCAATACCTGAATTATAAGCTCTCACAATTAATGCAAGCCGACTCCCCCGTCCTTTTATTTTCAACGTATAGTTATATTCTTTGTAACAATCCTCGACTACGGCTCGTTCACCATAAACCGGATGCCAAGTCTTATTTACAGATAAAGAGTCAATACGCTCGATTTCCAGATTTTGCGACCAACCATCTATACCAAGTTGTGACTCCAAAATGACAGGCTTTCCTTTATAAGAAATCTTGTATTTCAGCAAACCGCCTGCCTCGTAGGCAGAGAATGCAACATTATTATCAGGAGAGAACAAAACCTTGACGGTATTCTCAGCGTATCCCGACATCATACTTAATATGAAAAGAAGAATAAAACTAAAAATCTTCATAACCTTATTTTACTTATTAACTAATTCTATTTCAGACACAATCGGCAAATGATCGGAGAGCAATATATTCTCTACTTTAGAAGAGAGTAGTCTCCAACTCTTTTGGGGATAACCAAACAAATAATCTATCTTATTCCGAGGATGCTTGGAAGGGGATGTCAATACGGTATTATCTGAAAGAGACTGCCATGTCTTAAAATATTTTTTTATCTCGTCAGAATCCGGTTTTGTATTAAAATCTCCCCCTAAAATAATAGGGAAACGCTTTTCTTCCAGTATTTTGGTAATCACCTTCAACTGCTCGGCACGAGATTCAGAAGAGGTGTAGTCCAAATGGGTAGAAGCGACTATAATTGTATCTCCACTTGGCAATTCCATCTCAGCCATCAACAGTGCACGTGCTTCATGCCGGACATCCTGTTTAGGCAACATAATCTTTTGTACATTTATATACGGATATTTAGTCAACATTCCAATGCCATAAAAACCACCCGCATAAGGTATAGTTTTGCCATACAGAGGAAACAGCTTTGTGTAATAGCCCAGCTCCGTTATAAAGTTCTTGTCATGCTGATGTGGTGTTCTCTCACGTCTGGTCATGCAATCCAGTTCTTGTAAAGCAACGAAGTCCGGTTCATTTCCAACAATAAAATCAGCAATATTCTTCAATGAAGAAAGCTCCCCAAAACGCAGATTATAAGTCATGACCTTTAAACGCACTGGTTCCTGGGCAGACAAACAAGAAAACAGAGAGGTAATGAAAAAAACAAGAAATATTTTCAGTTTCATAGTTCCAATTCAGCTTTAAACTTATCACTCCAATTATAATTACTAATAAAATAACAGGGGCTAACTAAAAAGTTCTATTTACAATATTCTTTCTACATATGTCTGTAGTCAGAGGGGGGGGTATTAAGTTAAAACTTTTTAGTCAGCCCCTTTATGAATAGCTTCTACCTTGCTATTTGATTCTTTCCTTATCCGAAATTACAATGGATAAGGAGCATAGGGTGCTATAGACCCACCCGTGTTTGCAGCACGTTCATCTGTCAATGGATACTTCACATCAAACACCATAGTCCAATGACCATTAGCCTTCTTTGTCACACTTTTCACATAGAAAATGGCAAATGCAACATTGCTGACACCCACAGCTGGTGATACAGTCGGATGGGAATGAGTACCCCAACCGAAAAGGAAACCTCCCTCTTTCTTACTTGTATCATTAAATGTATCGCCTACCCGACGACTTGCTGTGTAAATCTTATAATTTTCACCATCAGGAGAAGGAGGTATGATACTTGATTCCAAGAATTCTTGCAACCCTTGCTCAGATAAGATAGCATCAAACGCATCCTTAGTTATTTTTCCCCGCTTAGCAGATATAAAGGCATAAGTCAATGTCTCAAAACCAGTAATATAAGGTTTAGATGCATTATAATAAGCATCACCTGCTCCATAAGCATGAGGTGACAAAGGTTGAACTCCATTTCCTTTGTTTGCCAAGTAAAAATCAATTCTTTCTTGTTTATTTATCGCTGTTGATACACCAAATACAGGGGTATCTTCAAATAATGCAAGGAAACAAGCATTATCTGCAGGGTCTGTAGACATAGTAACATCTGTCAAAGAAGCAACTCTGGATGCACTTAATACCTTTACTCTGGGTTTCTCGATAGTTATTACATTTCCTTGATTGGCTGCAACAATCTCCACAGATTCCATCCCCTCTTCACCTGTTAACTGAATAGAGAATTTAGCTTCATTCCCTTCACTGTCAATGAGAGGTAATTCTGTATAATTGCCCAATGAACCATTTTTCTTTATTGCATATTTCACGGAAACGATATCAGAACCTGATGCTATCATTCCATCAATTGACTTTACCTTACCTATAATAGTTCTGTTCAATTCTGTCAAATCACTGGTGAATGTCAGGTCCAAGAAATCTTCCATCACTACATTCAGAACTTTAAATTCTTTAATAGCAACTCCACCATGAACATTAGCTGCTTTTACAAGAACAGACTGTAAGCCAGCCTCTACCGGAATAGAAAGCTCAAAATTAGTAGAAGATAAACTTCCTTGAACTGCCTCTTTTTCCACTCCATTAACCACCGGAACAGCCCAAACTGAAGCCAGTTCGTATTCGCTCTGAATCTCTCCTTTGATATTGAAAGGAATGCCTACGCAAACCGTCTTTTTCTGGTCAACATTATCCTTAAATGCTAAAACAGGAGCGTTTCTTACTTCTGCAACAGTAACCGTTCTCTTGTACAATTGATCGTTTTTGTCAAATACAGCAAAGAATATATGGGACATATTCTTGACTACCGGAATTTTAACTGACAATACATCATTCGATGATTTTTCAGGAACCGGAATATCTACCGAATTACCAATCACAACCTTACCTTCATCATTTTTCACGCCCACTTTGTAATAAGCACTCTTTATGCCGGCCTCAGAGGCGACATACAAAGGTATCTCCAATTCACCATTTTCATCCAAATATTCGTATTGATCCGGAGTATCCTTTAAATCAATAGAATAACTTACATAATCGTCGTCATGGTCACATGCTCCCAACAAAAGTGAAAACACCATAACAACAAATAGATTTATAAAACTATAGTTTTTCATAATGTCTGTTTAATAAAGATTTTCAATGAAATTAATCGGCAAGAAGATAGAGTATTTATCTCCATTCAGTAATAAATCAAAATCAACTTGCCAATTAATAATTATCTAAATAATACCTATATCAACAATTTATCAGAATCCTGGATTATTGGGGAACTCTGCTTGGGAATTCGCATCAATAACCGATTGGGGAATAGGACCTAAGTTATTCCTTTCTCGCACAGTCTTTGCAGAAGCCTCATAACCAAACCTCTTAACCCTATCGTAAAGCAGTCCCATACGGCATAGGGTAAGTGTACGGAATTCTTCAGCATAAAGTTCACGGGCTCTCTCATCCAGTAGATAATCAATGTCCACATCTGCTGCTTCCACCGGTTTTGCATTGGCACGGTTTCTTACTACATTAATATCTGCAGCTGCTTCATCTTTGTTGTCATTCTTCAAATACGCCTCAGCACGTATCAAATAAGTTTCAGCTAAACGGATAGCGTACCATTCCATTACAAAACCATTAGCCGGTTCGGCAGCATAATGCCAATCTGAACCACATTTCATGATACGAGGATAAAAACGCTCCATTGTATCTTGTCTGGTAGTTAGCCACTCTTTCTTAATAATCTCACCCGGTCTCAGTTTTACTACAATATTTGTTCCATCCTCCAAAGTCACACCTGTTTCGTAAACCTTATTAGGATCATCCACTTCAACACCATTAACGATTGGTTTAGGAGCTCTATAAATACGATTGATATTGAATTCCGCATTACGCTGATCCTCCGAACCTGATTTTCCCCACAAATCGTAACAGAAGTACGGAGTAGGACGTACCCAAGAAATGCCACGGCCAGTCCAGTCACGGGCATTTCCGTCATAACCAAATTTTGTAGTTCCCCAAAAAGCAGGCCAGAATACGCGTTCTTGATCAGTACGGGTAGCTAAGCCATCATTTAATCCACCCTGTACGAATTTATCTACCTGAATAACCCAAATAGACTCTTTGTTTCCAGTCTGATAACTAAAATTAGAGAATCCATCTTCGCTTTTCATCTGGAACAGATCCCAAAAGGCATCCTTCCCTGCTACATCCTTACGCCATCCAAAGCGTTCTGTCATCAAATAATACTCTCCTACCTTTTGGTCAATGACCATAGAGGCTGCATCTATCGCTTTTTGATACATGCTCTTATCACCAGTTTCATCCCCAAGAGCAATATACATCTCTGCTAAATAATGATAGGCAGCTGCCTGAACCACTCTTCCCGGCTCCGTTACAGAAACCGGAAGATTCTTAGCCGCAAAATCAAAGTCCTCGATACATTGTCTATACACATCCTCACGACTATCACGTGTATAAGCAAGAGATGGAGTTCCTACCGGCTCCGTCAGGATAGGTACCCCTCCAAACAGAAAACCTAAATAACGGTAACAATATCCTCTAAAGAAACGGGCTTCTGCCTGAGCCGCCAACTTTTCAGCCTCATTGCTCCATCTTACATCCGGATTTTCCGTCTGTTTCAACAATGTATTCACATTATAAAGCATACCAAAATGACGTCCATAAACAACACGGTAAATATCTGTGGTCGAATTTACCAAACTCCAGTCTGTATACATATCCATATCAGAAACTGGACGAAACATAATATCCGTACCAATACCAAATTGAAAGAAATAATTAGGGTCATCCCTAAAATTATAATTCTGACGAACAATTCGGTAAAATTCATTCAAACCAGTTCTGAACTGGGAAGCATTTAAATAAGAATTATCGACTGTAAGAAAATCATCTGCATTCTCCTTCAAAAAATCACTGTCATTACATGCACAGAGAGAACAGAGTGACAATGCCAAGCATATTAATTTTTTCATATCTTTCCTCTATTTTTAAATTTAAAATGTAACTTCCACTCCCATAGTTATATTACGCAAAGCAGGATTACCATGAGCATAGGCCGTACCTGTTTCAGGATCGATTCCTTCCCAAGAAGTAAATGTCAGAAGGTTCTTTGCAGCCACATAGAATTTCAAGCTCCGGACAGGAGTTTTACTTAAGAGCTTTTCGTCAAATCTATAAGCTAAAGAAAGGTCTTGCAGACGTAAAAAGTCATGACGCTGTGGGAACTTATACTGATAAGGATTCGTATAATTTGGACGAGGAACCCTGTTAGAAGGGTGTTCAGGCATCCAATATTCCTTATTCAGCCAGTTAGCAGTACCGCCACCGCCAAAGGTTCCTACATAATTAGCATAAATATTATCAGCAATATAATAATTATTTTTTCCACCACCAGAAATCCAGTTCAGTAAAAAATAGAGTTCAAAGTTTTTATACGTCAAGGTATTGGACATGGTCATTGTAAAGTTAGGCTTGGAATACCCTACAATTTTACGGTCACCGTTAGCATCAATCTTACCATCATTATTTAAATCCTTGAATTTAACATCACCTGGATTACCACCATAAATTGCCATATACTCGAGGTCATCTTCCTGAATAATGCCGTCAAATACATAAGTATAGACTGCACCTAATGATTTGCCAATAAAAAGATTATTTGCGATATCATCATCTTCTACACCATCGCCATCACCATCCAAGCCATATAGCGAAACTACCTTATTACGGTTCATCCAAAAATTCAAACCTGTAGACCAAGAGAAATCTTTTGTCTCAATATTCCTTGATCTCAAAGAGAATTCAAATCCCCAGTTTTTCACTTCACCGATATTATCGGATACATTCTGAAAACCATTCATTACAGGAATAGCACGATTCAGCAGCAGATCAACAGTTCTTGAAGAGTAATAATCGATATTACCACTCAAACGATCATTGAACATTGAGAAATCAACTCCAACATTCCATGCACCAGTCTTTTCCCAAGAAAGTGCCTTGTTAGCTAAGCCACTTGAAGCTGAAGTATTTGCTGTTTCCTGACCGAACAAATAAGATCCGGAACCCATTTTTGAGAAAGTGGAATAGGAACCGACAGACGGATTACCATTTTCACCATAAGATAATCTAAATTTCAAGTAGTTGATTAACTTCACATGATCTCTAAAAAAAGCCTCATTGCTCACAGTCCATGCACCGGCTAACGAGAAAAAATCACCGTATTTATTACCATCCGCAAAACCGGAATAGCCATCACGACGTATAGAAGCAGATGCATGATAACGCTGTTTATAAGCGTAATTGGCACGAGCCATATAGGCCAATTGAGAAAGAACTGTTTTATCGGTATTGATACCTCTTTTAGCAGGATTACCTAATTCAAGCGAATGAATACCCAGAACTGTAGAACCTGCTGCTTTGAAATCTTTTGCACTCAATTCAGACTTGGTAGTAGTTGCCCTCTGACGTTCTGCCAATAAAGTCAAGTCTACCGAATGATCACCCAATGTACGATTGAAGTTGATCAAATGGTTCATAAACCAGTCTGTACGTGTAGAATGACTTTTGCTACCATTTGCGTCTACCAAATACTTCGTTTGATCATAGAGATCTTTTTCATCCAATGTATTCATAAAATAACGCTCATCTTGGAAGTTTGCACCATGTCCTTCCCAACGATTTAAAGAGAAGTTGAATGTATAAGACAAACCTTTTATCCAAGGCAAATCAACACGAGCAAATGTCACACTATTATAATTCTGATTTCTGTCTTCATTGAATTGTCTTGTCTGCCATAACGGGTTAATAGTAGTCTGATGTCCCTGAGGAGAACGTTCCATCTCATGTTCAAACCCTTCAAAACGAACATACTTATAACCATAAGGAGTGTTGTTTACAGCGTTTCTCATATCCGCTTCTTTACCGTCCGCATTTTTGTTAACAACAGACAACTTTAAACCAACTTTCAGCCAGTCTGTAACCTGTGATTCTATTTTGGAGGTTACAGAGAACTTTTTGAATTGGTCATTGTACATAATACCATCTTGATCAAGAAACTGACCAGAAACATAATAGTTCAGTTTGTCCGTACCCCCGGAAATGCTAAGCTGATAATCTTGAGAAAGCCCCATACTAACACATTCATCATACCAATCAATTATATTGCCCTCCTGGTAAGCAGAATACTCATATGGAGTCAACAGATTCTGCAATTCTAAATCCGCTTCAGAAGCACCGTTCATTCTTCTTAAGTCTTTCTTTAATTGAAGATATCCTTCAGGAGAAAGCATATCCGGTCTCGTTGTAGGAGTCTGAAAGCCTACAGTCGCGCCAAAACGTATAGTCGGCTTTTCACTCTTACCACGTTTTGTTGTAACCAAAATTACCCCATTGGCAGCTCTCGAACCATAAACTGCTGCGGAACTCGCATCTTTCAAAACATCTACTGAAGCAATATCACTAGGATTTAGCTCATTCCAACTTCCGAGATGAACAACACCATCAACAACAATCAATGGATTATTGGATGCCTTAATAGAGTTTTGACCACGGATATTAAAGCTAGGATTACCTCCCGCATTAGTAGCAGTACCAATGTCTAAACCTGGAAGTTGACCTTTCAAAGCATCCAACACGTTCATGTTAGGAAGAGACATACGAGGAGAATCTTCCAATCTAATAGAAGCAATAGAACCTGTCAAGTCCTTCTTCTTAGCAGAGCCATAGCCTATCGCAACGACTTCATCTAGAATCTGCGAATTCTCTTCCATCCCAATTTTCAATTTCTTCACAGCAGAAGCCACTTGAACTTCTTTTGAATTATAACCAATGTAATGTACCACCAATGTACCGTTTATAGGTATATTGATCACAAAATTACCATCCACATCAGATACGACACCATTTTGCGTTCCTTTTTGAATAACCGACGCTCCAATCAAAGGATCACCAGTCCCCTTATCAAACACATATCCCTTTACACTTATGTTTTGCGCAAACATAAACGTAACAGATAAAGCACATAACCAACTAAAAATCCAGAAACGTTTGTTCTGATTTATAAAATTACTACATTTCATAAACAAAGATTTAATTAAACAAGGTTTATATTACGGACTTAATTACAACTAACAATTCTTAAGAATATTGCAAAATAAGCGAATAATTTTAGAGACTCAAATAGACTATTTATCTAAAAAGATAGACTATTTTACTGCAAACATACAATCTCACGTACTACTGTTTTATATTGATGCTGATTTGATACTAAAAAATCTTGGCAACCCAACCTCCACCTGAAGCTAAAGATATATTCATAACTTCTCCACCTTCAACCTCTATAAATTCATGTTTATAATCAATAGCACGAATATCAGCATTAATGCCATCTTTAAAAATCTCCATCTTATACTTCTTCCCTTTAGGCAAAAAGCTTAAATCCAGTTTCATCTTTCTTGGACTCCAATCTGTAATAGCAGCTACATACCATGAATCTCCACTTCTACGAGCCATAGTCACGTAATCACCTATTCTACTGTCAAGTGGCACGATTTCATCCCACTCAACAGGGATATTTACCAAAAACTCCGTACATTCGGCCTCTTTATAATAGTCAGATTGAGGATCTGGCAACATCTGCATAGGACTTTCAGCAATAACGGCCATTGCCATGAAATGTGCCCTTGTACCTTGCCCCATCGGTGTGTCATGGTTAAAACGAAATGTTTTTTTGGTAGCATTATTCAATGTTCCGGGGATGTAATCCATAGGACCGGCCACATTACGAATAAAAGGAAGCATGCAACGATTATCCGGATTATCTTTATAAGTTCCGCCGTTCTGCTCAAATTCCACCAAAGCCTCTCTTGTCAAAACATTGGGATAGGCTCTTCTTAATCCATCAGGACGATATGCGCCATGGAAATCAAGTACCATCTTATACTCAGCCGCTCTTTTTGCAGCTTTCCAGTAGAAATTAGATGCCTCTTGATCAGAACGGTTGATAAAATCAATCTTTAATCCTTTAATGCCCCATTCGGAAAATTTAGCCAACGCAGCTTCCATTTGGCTATCAAACAGATCGTAAGTGACCCAAAGCATCACATCCACTCCTTTTGAAGTAGCATAATCTACCACCTCCTTCATATTAAGACCGTCAATCGTCCGTGTCAAATCCTCTTTATATGTCCAACCATCATCAAATAAGAAATAACGAACGCCAAAATGGGAAGCGAAATCTATCATATATTTAGCAGTCTCTGTGTTAATGCCAGCCTTAAAGTCGACATTATATAATCCTCGTCGTGCCCACCAGTCAAAAGTTACCCATCCCGGCTTTATCCAAGAAGGAGTCTCAATCTGACATTTAGGTGCCAACTGATAAACCAACTGATTATTCAGCAAATCCCTATCTTCCGAAGCTATAGCAAACACACGCCAAGGAAAAGTTCTCTTTCCGGACGTCTTAGCTATGTAATTCTCACAAGTAAGAATTTGTCTTCTGTTCTTCGAATTACCTTTAACATTATAGGTCTTAGGATAATTCCAGAAATGAGCTCTCAAATCCCTATTCCCTTTTTCTAACCATAAACAAGGATAATCCTGCAAATCAGACTCTAATAAAAGCACATTCACTCCCGATGGAGTTTTTACTAAAGCCGGATAATTACCTGTTACTCCTTGCTCTATATCTTGAATTTTCTGTTCTACATAAGGTGCCTCATAGTCACTATTCATATTAGCGTCTTTCTGAAAAAACAAAGTGGAAGAAGGATCAAAAGCAAAGTCTGCAGCTTCATCAAAAATTGTAAGCTCCCCTTTACAATTGGTAGAGATGCGATAAGCTACTCCATTATCATATAAACGAATTTCCAGCTTTGTCTTGTCAGCAAACAGTAATGAAATCTCATTATATCGATCAACTATCCGAGAGTTTTTCTCCTTTATTTCCGGCACAATTATTTGATCAACAGCATTTTTCTTTATTGAATGTACTTTTGCATTTAGCTTAGGCAACATACCTTGATCTGTATCCAAGTAAATATCACGAACTGTAAACAGGACATTTTCTTTGTGCAGTACCTGCATAGAAACATTCTTTTCAGCCGTCACGGCAACATGCAATACTTTATTTGGCGAGGAAAGATTAACCTCTTTAGCTCCTGCAAACAAAGGATACAGAAGCAATAAAAGCAGATTGATTTTTAGTTTATTCATATTTTTCAGACATAAGAAGTTATTACTTATTTATCATATTACTATGTATCTGTACACCTTGATGGTTATTATCCAAGTGGGATGCAATATCAAAATAGCTTTTTGCCTTCTCCATATTACCAAGCCCCAAATGTCCAAGTCCCATCAGGTAGTTGCAATGAACGCGATTTTTCTTATTCATATCATCTTCCCAAATTTGTAAATCAGGAAGAGATACTGCAAAATAGTCCATTTTGAAGCGATCAAATAAGTGTTTTTCACCAAAATCAATCAACCGATTAAAACGACTACGAGCATTCTCTTCATCCCCCATTTTCAAGAAGGCTAACCCCTGATAAAATATTTTATCAGGTTTCTGATCATTATAATACATTGCAGCTACAGGCAGGCTATCTCCCCGACTAGCTTTCACAAATAAGCGTTGTGCTTCTGCATCCCGTCCCATCGCTTGCATAATACAACCCTTATAATAATTGAAATCATTTTCTTGAGCTCCTTGCAACTTACCCTCTCCCAAGTTATGAGGATAGACAAAGCATTCATCTATCAACTTCAATGCTTTTTCATATTCCTTCAAATTCAAATATTTTTTCACCAATTCTACACGAGACAATTGATATTGAGCGGGGACTTTCCCTTCGCCACCTTCCCAAGGATGAAAATGGCGGTTATCAATCAGGTGGATAGCTTCTTCATAACGCCCTAACTGATTTAACAATGTCACATACTCCAAATAAAGATCGTCACGCGAGAACGTAACCTCTTTATATGCATCAAGTAAAGACAGTCGCTCTTCATGCGGACGGTTAAGACACTTATATAATTGATCCAGTTCCATCAACACACGAGCATCCTTTACATCCAACCCAAAAGCCTTCTCCAATAAAGCAACCGCCTCTTGTTTTCGATCTAATTTATTAAAATATGCCAAAGAAAGATTACGGAATACAATTGGAAAGGTAGTATCCTGTTCGACAGAGGTCTCCCAAGCAGCTACAGCTTCTGCATATTGTCTCTTGTCATACCACAAATTACCCAAATAATACAAAGCTTTAGGAGCCTTCTTTATAAGTCCGATGACGGTTTGAAGAGCTAATATTGCCTCCAAAGTGTTTGGAAAACAATAATCCGGCGATTGTAATTCAGCCACTCTCGCCACAGCCGTAGCAGCTTCTGTCTCACCAAGCCGAAGCAGAAACCAAGCCTTATAGTAATATAATAGTGTCGGTTGTGATACCGAAAAATCAATTGCGGCATTCACCACTTTAAGTGCTTCTTCCCAACATCCGCATGAGGCATAATCCAAAGCAAGCTCTTCGTAATTATGGCTTTCTCTACGCATTTGTGTCATCAATAAATGCAGATTTTCTTCATCTCCAGTTATAAGGTATTTTTCAAAACTACATCCAAAGTTAAAATAATCATAAGACAGTGATTCCTCTATCAATGCCAAAGCTTTATCCACTTCTCCCAAATGACGCAAAACGATTGTTTTCAGATGCCTACCTCGTAAATTACACCAATTCCGCATTAATGATTTGTCTACTTCATAAAGCGCATTTTCCCAGTCATTCCATGTTGCTGATATCTGTGCTAAAGAATAATAACTCATATGCTGCCATGCATCATTCCAGCATGCCTTATAAAAATAGTCATATGCTTCAGCAAGCTTATCTTGATATTTAAGAGAGAGTCCCAAGTTATATAGCGGCTCTCCGTCATAAGGATTCGGATTTTTCTCTGTCAAAGTCTTTACTGCCTGACGTAGATAAGATTCAGCCTTGGCAAACTGTCCTTTACGCAATAGCCAAAGCCCCATAGCATTGTTATTTCGGACATCACTCGGATCTCTGTTCAGGGCCTCTTGATAATAATCAGTAGGCATATAAGTAGCATGGCGATACTGTTCCAGATGCAAACCGGTTAGATACAGTTGTTCTGTAGTCGAGACATCTTTCGGATCTAAAACCGCCTTAGCCGCTTCCGGTACCTCCTTAATGTCTTCTGGCTCTGGTCTCCATTTCAACAAGCACTTTCCTTTGGAATTAGAGATAGTGACACATACGTCTTTAATCTCTATAATTTCGACCTTTTCTCTTAAATCATTTTCAGGAGTAATATCTCTGATAATATCAAGGACTGTATTCCCAAATTGAGTTACAGTTATATGAAGTTCGGTTTGTGTTGACGTAGCAAATACCTTCAAAATTGCACAGTCCACTCCTATTTCAATATTCATCAATATGTCTTCAGAAGCATTTTTCACTACCCCCAATTCTCTATAAGGAATAAAATATTGGACAAATGTTTTTTCCTCATAAGGTTGCAGCCATGTAAAATCAGGTTGATTGTCTGTATACACACCGGCCATTAGCTCAATATACGGACCATCTGTATCCGTTAAATTACGATCCCATGCTTGGCCAAAGTCTCCATTACCCCATGTCCATTGTTTCTTACCTGGTGAAATATGGTGGTTTGCCACATGTAAAACTCCTGCACGTGTATCATTCTCGTATCCACCTACAAAATTATATTTTGAACGTATAGCCATATATGAAGTAGGTACAGGGATATTTTTATAACGAGAGATATCAACTCCGGAGGAATAATCCATTTTATAATAGGTTCCTGTAGCAATAGGATAACGAGAAACGTCACGTTTACCATGGTCGAAAACTGCATTAACATCTTCGGGAAACACCGACTGATAATATTCATTCACTGCGACAGCAGGATTGGCCCACCACAAGAATGTTTGAGGGAAAGGAGTCGGATTATATACTTTCCCTTGTATTTCAAGTCGGGCACATCCCGGACGTAATGTAAAACCAGCCATACCTTTTTGATGGAACATACGTTCTCTTTCATTTACCCAAACGATTGCACTACCGTCTTCTTTCTTTTCTATATGATAGTCAACCGGCAAATAAGTGCTCGGACGATGGTGTTGTGGCCAATTAAACTCAATACCTCCAGAAATCCACGGTCCGGTTAATCCCACCAAAGCCGGTTTTATGACATGATTATAATATATAAAATGACGCTGTTTCACCTTGTCATACGCCATTTGTACGCGTCCTCCCAATTCGGGCAAAATCATGACTTTAATATATTCATTTTCCAGATAGATAACATGATAACTTTGCTCCTTACAAGTATCTTCTATCTTTTCAATAACAGGATATGGATAAACGACTCCACTACTACCTTGATATACCCGCTTCTCAAGAAACATGGGATTTTTCTCAGCTTTGCCGATAGCATAGGTAGGAAGAAGAATATCCTCCTCCCAAACTTTTACTTCTTCAATCATGTTTTATCTATTTTTTTATTAATTCTTTTTCTAATTCTTCTAATGTCTTTCCTTTTGTTTCAGGCAAATTTGACCGGATAAAAAGAAAGCCCGCCAAACAAATGCCACCATACAACCAGAATATACCTGCTGCTCCTACAGATTCATTAAGAATAGGGAATGTATACGTCAAGAAGAAGCAGGCCACCCATAAAAAAAATGTTGAAAGAGCCATTGCCATTCCCCGTATTCTCACCGGAAATATTTCAGAAAGTACTACCCAAACAACAGGAGCCAATGACATGGCATAACAAGCAATAGCCAATATGACGAGCAACAACATTGGCCATCCGCTCACCCCGCAATAATAACATGTACCCAAAATAAGATAGATTGCCGCCAATCCAATTGAGCCTATAAACATTAGATTCCGGCGCCCCCACTTATCTACAGTGTAGATAGCCACAAATGTAAAAATAACATTGGTAACACCTGTCACCACAATATTCATCAAAACATCAGAGACTTGATAACCAGCCGCGGAAAATATCTCGTGCGCATAATTGAAAATAACATTAATACCACACCATTGCTGAAAGATAGCCAGGACAATACCTATTATCAGCACTTTTCGAACTGACAGATGAAAAAGTTGTCTCCAATTGCTTTGCTGTTGCTGCTCTGTAACTAGCCGAATTATCTCCGACGAGGTCTGCTTTGCATAGTCATCTCCACCAATTCGAGCTAAAATGATTTGCGCTTTATCCATCTGTTTATTAGCAGCTAGCCAACGCGGGCTTTCAGGGATCATAAATGCAAGAATAAAAAACACCCCTGCAGGCACCAACTCTCCCCAAAACATCCATCTCCAAGCCCACTCTACGCTTTCCACACTAAGAGTAGTTGAATCTGCCGCATAAAACTCTCCTATCTGCCAATTAGCAAGTTGAGCCATCAATATACCTAATACAATAGTCAATTGATTTAAAGAAACGAATTTTCCTCGAACCGGAGCTGGAGCAACTTCCGCTATATACACAGGGGATATATTGGATGCGATTCCAATGCCAAATCCACCTACAATCCGATAAAAAACAAACCAGTCGAAATCATTAACCGCTCCCGTTCCATAAGCTGACAATACAAAAAGAAATGATGCAATAATCAGCATTTTTTTACGTCCATAACGGTCACTCCAATGTCCCGAGAGTAAAGCTCCAACCAAACATCCGACCAAAGCGCTACTCATAGCCCAACCTCGAAGCACGGGCAAATCTTCCAATCCCCAAAAAGGTTCATAAAAAATCTTAGCACCACCAATCACTACCCAATCATAGCCGAATAACAGCCCACCCATAGCCGAGACCAGGCAAATCAATAACAGATAAACATTATTCTTTTTCATAATATATCAATAGAAGTTGCTGCAAAGAAAAACAATAATATCAATACAGAAAATAGAAAAAAATATATAAAGATGGACTATTTTACTACTTAGCAAAACACAGACCACAAAAATAGCATAAAGACCATAAGTCAATCAGAAGAAAAGAAGCAATCACTACTATCTACTATGTTAAAATGCAATATAACAAACTGACTATATTTATAATATATATATATTTGTATTCATTTACATTGCTAATTCTCTACATAGCTTTATATAATTAGCCATAAAACTCTAACAACACTTTCAATAATAATACTATGATTAAAAAAAAAGATGGATTTAGCGGCGAAAGAGCTGTTGTACTTCCCCAATTCATTATACATGAAATGGAAGAAAATCCCGTATCGACTCATTTACATATTACTGATATCGGCTATTACCCCAAAGCAAAGTTTCACTTTATCGAGCGGTCAGAGCCTATTTCCCAGTATGTATTTATTTATTGTTATGAAGGTAAAGGATGGTATCAACTAAATGGGAAAAGATATACTGTCAATGCCAATGAGTATTTCATCTTGCCTGCTGGAATTCCTCACTCCTATGGCTCTGCTGATGATTCACCATGGACTATCTATTGGATACACTTCAAAGGAAAGTTGGCTCCCTATTTTTCTGCGCAATGTTCACATCCCATAGAAATCAAACCAGGAATACATTCCCGAATTAATAACCGAATAGATATGTTTGAGGAGATTTTGCATACGCTAGGAATGGGATATAGCCACGAAAACCTATTATATACCTGCTCCATCTTCTATCACTATCTTGGAACATTAAGATATCTTCAGCAATATAGAGGAGCCGTTCAACAGGATTCAAACTCTACAGATATAATCATTGAAACAATACACTACATGAAAGAGAACATTGAACGAAAACTAACACTCCAAGAAATCGCCAAACATACGGGCTATTCAATTTCTCGTTTTTCTTCACTATTCAGCCAACGAACAGGATATTCCCCCCTGACTTATTTTAATATGCTCAAAATCCAACAGGCATGCTATCTGTTGGACTTCACAAACATAAAAATTAACCAAGTCTGCTACAAAATAGGCATTGACGATCCTTATTACTTCTCACGCCTATTCAATAAAATCATGGGAATGCCTCCTAAAGAATACAAAAAACTCAAAAAAGGCTAAAGCAGACAAAATTATTCTCACTATTAACCCTCCTTTTTAAATTAAAAAGGAGGGTTAATACAGAAACCGGATTTCATATTTTACTGTGCCTTAGTTTTTGCCAAATACTTTTTATATTTGCCATTTATTAAGGGACTGATATTCATCTGAGAAAATACATATAATCAATTTATATGAAATCCCAGTTCGGGACGTTCCTTTAAATATGTTATTAAATCCCGGCCTACTGAAAGCCTAACCGGACGGGAAATCAAATCAACCGACATATGAGTTACATCAGCATCATCTGTCACCTTGAAGTATAGTTCCGTATTTCCCGGATGTTCCTTTGTCAGAGTAGCAAGTTCAGTGACCAAAGCCGAGTTCAAGACAGACAGGGGAATGATAATCGTGATCTTCTGCACCAGTTCTTCTTTCACGTCGGGAAGAAGTTCCATAGAGGTGATTTTCACTTCCAGCTCATCTTGCCGCCATTGCTTGGCCTGACAGCGGGCCTTAATATACAAGAACGTTCCTTCATTAAGATATCCCTGGTAAGTCACCCAGTCATTTCCCCAGAATGGTATCTCGGTAGAACCTGAATAATCTTCGATCTTGGCGATACCATACGGATTTCCGTTCTTGCTGACTCCACGACGAACACTGGTCACAATCCCTCCCATCGTTATTTCACGACCGACAAGTGCGGCTTTATCTTCCAAATCCGCCATACGTGTATTGCAAACATGTTCTAATACGATAGAGAATTCATCCAACGGGTGAGCGGAAAGATAGATACCAACCAAATCACGTTCACGATTCAGACGGTCAAGATCACTCCAACGTTCTACCCCTTGAGGTATTTCAGGAGTTGCAACATCAATAACGTTTTCGCCGCCGAACAGGGAATTGACGGCAGCCGCCTTATCTGCCTGATAACGGTTACCATAACGCATCAATGTTTCCAGGAACACTTCCCCCTTAGAGTTTACAGCAAAATATTGTTCCCGTTTCAGTTCCGGGAAACTATCAAATCCTCCGGCTAATGCCAGACATTCCATATTTTTCTTGTTGCAGGCATTGAGGTTGACACGTTGTACAAAATCAAAGATTCCAAGGAAAGGACCATTCAGCCTGCGTTCTTCCATAATACTTTGCACGGCAGCTTCACCTACACCTTTGACAGCTCCAAGTCCAAAACGAATATCGCCATCATGGTTTACGGTAAACTTCAGGTTACTTTCATTCACATCCGGCCCCAGTGTCTGAATACCCATTGCTTTACATTCGTCCATCAGTTTCGTGATATCGGTAATGTTAGACAAACTTCGACTCATCACAGCCGCCATGTATTCAGAAGGATAATTCGCTTTCAGATAAGCTGTCTGGTAAGCTACCCACGAATAGCACGTAGCATGCGACTTGTTGAAAGCATAAGACGCAAACTTTTCCCAGTCTGTCCAAATCTTCTCAAGCACTTTCGGGTCATGTCCGTTCTTTCTTCCGCCTTCAATAAATTTAGGTTTCATGTGATCCAGCTTGTCACGCAACTTCTTACCCATCGCTTTACGAAGCGCATCAGACTCACCACGGGTAAAATCGGCCAATAAGCGCGACAAAAGCATCACCTGTTCTTGATAGACCGTAATCCCATACGTATCCTTCAAGTATTTCTCCATTACCGGAATATCATACTCAATCGGTTTGCGGCCATGTTTACGATCAATAAAATCAGGTATATAATCCATCGGTCCCGGACGATAGAGGGCATTCATGGCAATCAAATCTTCGAATGTAGAAGGCTGCAATTCACGCAAATACTTCTGCATACCGGCAGATTCAAACTGGAATGTACCAATTGTACGTCCGTCACTATATAATTTATAAGTAGCCGGATCAGAGATATCGATCGCATCAACATCCACCTCAATATTACGACTTAAACGGATATTTTCAACGGCCTCTTTAATGATAGACAAGGTTTTCAGACCGAGGAAGTCCATCTTAATCAATCCGGTATCTTCAATGACCGAACCTTCATATTGAGTGACAAGCATCTTTTCACCCGTTTCCTTATCATCAGCAGTGCTGACAGGTACCCAGTCGGTGATATCGTCACGACAGATAATCGTACCGCAGGCATGCACACCCGTACCACGTACGTTGCCTTCGAGCATTTTGGCATACTTGATCGTATCCCGCAACAGTGGATCAGATGACGCTTCTGCTGCCTGCAATTCGGGAACATAAGCAATGGCATTCGGCAAATTCAGTTTCTTGTCAGGAATCTTGTCAGGAACCAATTTACACAAACGGTCTGATTCTGACAAAGGCAACTTTTGCACACGTGCAACATCCTTGATAGCCATCTTTGTCGCCATGGTACCATACGTAATAATATGCGCCACCTTTTCCTGACCATATTTATTCGTCACCCAACGAAGCACCTCACCACGACCGTCATCATCAAAGTCCACATCGATATCAGGCAAGGAAATACGATCCGGATTCAAGAAACGCTCAAACAGCAAATCATATTGGATAGGATCTATCTTCGTAATACCCAGACAATAAGCCACCGCCGAACCGGCAGCCGAGCCACGTCCCGGACCAACCGATACACCCAGTTCCTTACGTGCGGCATTGATAAAGTCCTGTACAATCAAGAAATAACCGGGGAAACCCATTGTTTTCATGATGTACAACTCAAAATTCATTCGTTCTTCGACTTCTTCCGTCAGAGGTTCGCCATAAATTCTCTTAGCTCCGTCAAAAGCTAGTTTTGCCAGATAGTCTCCTTCAAGTTTAATACGATAGAGTTTATCATAGCCACCCAAACGTTTGATTTTCGCTTTCGCATCCTCTTCGCTCAATACCACATTGCCATGTTCATCCTGAGTAAACTCGTCGAACAAGTCTTTTTCTGTAAACTTCGCCCGATAGCCTTCCTCCGTTCCGAAATCTTCCGGAATAGCAAAAGTAGGCATGATAGGTGCATGATCGATAGAGTAATATTCTACCTTGTCAAGAATCTCCAATGTATTGCTCAATGCTTCGGGCACGTCAGCGAAGAGTTCATTCATCTCTTCGCGTGTTTTCATCCATTCCTGTTTGGTATAAAGCATACGGGTAGGATCATCCAAATCCTTACCGGTACTCAAACAGATCAAACGGTCGTGCGCTTCCGCATTCTCTTCATCTACAAAGTGAACGTCATTCGTACAAATCAGTTTGATATTGAATTTCTTAGCATACTCTATCAGATGCTTATTCACATTCACCTGTAACGGATAACACTCGTGATTGGCACGGGGGACAGTCGCTTTATGGCGTTGTAATTCCAAATAGTAGTCATCCCCAAACAAGTTCTTATACCATTGTATTGCTTCTTCGGCTTCTGCAAATTGTCCGGCAGTAATCCGTTTCGGCACCTCACCACCAAGACAGGCCGAACAGACAATAAGTCCTTCGTGATATTTCTCCAGTTCGCTACGGTCAGTACGCGGACGCATATAATAACCACGCGTCCACGCGTGCGATACTAATTTGATAAGGTTGTGATAACCTGTTTCATTCTTAGCCAATACGATCAGGTGATAACCACTCTGGTCGGGCTTGCCTTCTTTCAGGTCCATGGTGCGGCGTGCCACATACATTTCACAACCGATAATCGGTTTGAATAGTTTGTTTTCCGCTTCCACAATCTTAGCTTTGCAAGCAGCAATCTCCGCCTCCTTATCCTCGCACTCTATCGTGCCGGCCTCAATTCCTGCAATTCGCTTCTTCTGATCCTTGACTTCACCTTTCGGACCACTGTTCTTTTTATTGACGTAGTTCGTAAATTCCTTGATACCGAACATATTTCCATGATCGGTCACGGCAATACCCTTCATCCCATTCTTCATGGCTTTATCGACCAGACGAGCTACACTAGCCTGACCATCCAACAAAGAATATTGAGTATGGACATGTAAATGAACGAAATCCTGCATAATGATAAGTAGTTAATTTGAAGGCATAAAATTACTACCTCCTGGGTTATAAACAAAAATAATCCTCAAAAAGTTATCAACATTCGCATTTCTATGCTCATTTACTTGCTGAATTTTTAAATTAAGTATATTTTTGCAGACAATATCATTAAACAGCATTCATGGGCCGACTAAAGAAATTGAAAAAAATACGTATTCACCGCGAAGGAACACATATATTATGGGCTAGCTTTTTGCTATTGCTATTGATTAATGCGGCTCTTTATTGGGGAATCGATTGCAAAATACCATTTTATGTGGTAGCAGTAGCGAGTATAGCAGTCTATCTGCTGATGGTGAATTTCTTTCGATGTCCGATCCGTCTCTTCGGACAGGACACTGAAAAGATTGTCGTTGCACCTGCCGATGGAAAAATCGTCGTCATCGAAGAAGTCGATGAAAACGAATATTTCCATGACCGCCGGTTAATGATATCCATCTTCATGAGCATTGTGAATGTACATGCCAACTGGTATCCGGTGGACGGTACCATTAAAAAGGTAGCACATCATAATGGAAACTTTATGAAAGCATGGTTGCCGAAAGCCAGCACAGAAAACGAACGTTCTACGGTAGTGATCGAAACTCCGGAAGGAGTGGAAGTACTCACCCGGCAAATTGCTGGTGCAGTGGCACGCCGTATTGTCACCTACGCTGAAGTAGGAGAAGAATGTTATATTGACGAACACATGGGATTTATCAAATTCGGTTCCCGTGTGGATGTGTATTTACCCATTGGCACAGAAGTATGTGTCAGCATGGGACAATTAACGACCGGTAACCAAACGGTTATCGCCAAACTTAAATAATTCTGTCACAATGACAAACGTTATTAAAAACAGTATTCCGAATACCGTAACCTGCCTAAACCTTTTCTCCGGTTGTATTGCCTGTGTTATGGCTTTTGAAGGGAAATATGAACTGGCATTGCTTTTCATTGTCTTAAGTGCTGTTTTCGATTTTTTCGACGGATTATTAGCCCGTACGCTCAATGCTCACTCCCCTATCGGAAAAGATTTGGATTCATTGGCAGACGATGTCAGTTTTGGAGTCGCTCCCTCACTGATCGTATTCTCTCTGTTCAAAGAAATGTATGATCCGGCAAGCATGGGGTTCATCGCTTCTTACCTACCCTATTCAGCCTTCTTGATTTCCGTTTTTTCAGCATTGCGTCTGGCTAAATTCAATAATGACACGCGACAGACCAGTTCTTTTGTCGGACTTCCGGTTCCTGCCAATGCGTTGTTCTGGGCCTCTCTAGTAGCAGGGGCGCATGATTTCCTGATATCAGACAACTGCCATCCTGTCTACCTTCTTATACTTGTCTGTCTGTTTTCCGGACTACTGGTATCAGAAATACCGATGTTTTCGCTGAAATTTAAAAATCTGTCATGGAATGACAACAAAATCAGTTTTATATTCCTGATTATCTGTATTCCCCTCCTTATATTTCTGGGGATCAGCAGCTTCGCCGCCATCATTGTATGGTATATTTTACTTTCACTTTTTACAAGAAAAAGTAAATAAACAATCTCTTGGCACGTTTGTTGTACTATGAGTTTTATCGAAGTAACAACATAAAAATCATAGCCCAATGCATATACTTTTATTTATACTCATTTTTATCATCGCCATTTTTGTATTTGGCCTTTCTATTGTCGGCTTCATACTAAGAACTATTTTCGGATTAGGACGTGGTTCATCTTCATC
Source organism: Bacteroides sp. 90-K9/2 (assembly GCF_047310725.1). Classification (NCBI taxonomy): domain Bacteria; kingdom Pseudomonadati; phylum Bacteroidota; class Bacteroidia; order Bacteroidales; family Bacteroidaceae; genus Bacteroides; species Bacteroides sp. 90-K9/2. The sequence continues at coordinate 50,291 of NZ_JBCGVL010000008.1, read as the reverse complement.
CCGCCCGAGACAAACGGAATCGGGACATACAAACCAACAGGACTATGACCAGGGAAATCGTCGTCCGATTAATGATGAAGAGGAAATATATTCCGAGAATATTTCGGAAAAAAGACATAAAAAAATATTCACCCAGGATGATGGTGAATATGTAGATTTTGAGGAAATCAAATAAACAGGATACCGCTTCTATTTTCGTTTCGCAGCAAAGAACTCTTTCATTAATGCAGCACATTCGTCAGCCATTACTCCTTTTACAACCACAGTTTTAGGGTGTAGAGCTGAACCTGCATATTTCTGATAGCCGCGTTTTTCATCTTCGGCACCAAATACTAGCTTGCCAGTTTGTGCCCAAGCGATAGCTCCTGCACACATCACGCAAGGTTCAACTGTGACATACAAAGTACATTCGTTCAGATATTTGCCACCAAGCACATTGGCAGCAGCTGTAATAGCCTGCATCTCGGCATGAGCCGTTACATCATTCAATGTTTCTGTGAGATTATGGGAACGTGCGATAATCCGCTCCTTACAAACCACGACAGCCCCAACAGGAACTTCTCCCCGATCAGCAGCTTTGCCTGCCTCTATCAAAGCCTGTTTCATGAAGTAAACATCGTCCAGCATCCCCCTTTAATTTTCAATTATTATTTTTAATTATCGATTATCGTCTCATGTCATGTTCACCAAAAAGGGTCGGATAATCTTCTTCCATATTTTTATGGATAAACATGAGAATGGTTTCACGAAGCCAACGGGATTTGTTCGTTATCTTATATTTCTCCAGATAACGATCTACAATCAGCTGTTCTTCGTCGCTCAACAAAATGCTCATTCGTCGTTCCCTTTTGGTACATTCGACATGCATTTTCAGGCACTTTTTACTCCTTTTTCTCATATCTTCTGCAAAATTACTTTTACTTCTGTAAATACAAAGAATAAAAGCAGTAAATTTGCAAAAAAAGATGGCTAAACATAATGATTTAGGAAAAGCCGGAGAAAATGCCGCTGTAGCTTATCTTGAACAGAAAGGGTATTGCATCCGTGACCGGAACTGGAGAAAAGGACATTTCGAACTGGACATTGTAGCAGCAAAGGACAATGAACTGATTGTAGTAGAGGTGAAAACCCGCAGCAATACCCTATTTGCCGAACCGGAAGACGCTGTTGATTTACCCAAAATAAGACGTACGGTACGCGCAGCGGATACCTATATCAGATTGTTTCAGCTTGACACTCCTGTACGCTTTGATATCATTACGATAGTAGGCGATGAGATAAATTTCAAGATTGAACATATAGAGGAAGCATTTTACCCTCCTTTATTTTAAAATTCAACGCTGAAAGACACTGAATGAGTATATAATTAATAGAATTATGAATATAGAGACAGCCAGAGAATACAGCCTCAACAAAAAAGCTGTAACGGAAGATACACCTTTCGGTGATGATTTCCTAACCATCAGGGTCATGGGTAAAATGTTTTTATGTATCAATTTCAATACACCTGACAGGATTACCATGAAATGCGATCCTGAATATGCCATTGAATTGCGTGACCATTATAATGGCGTGGAAGGTGCATGGCATTTCAACAAGAAATACTGGAATCAGGTATTCTTTGACCGAGATGTGGATGATAAATTGATCAAGCAACTGATTGATCACTCTTATGACGAGGTAATCAAAAAATTCACCAAAAAGTTACGTGCAGAATATGATGCTCTCCCCTGAAATATTCCCGGTTCCATTGATTCATATCAGCGAGACTAATTCTACCAATAGTTACCTACACACTTTTTGTGCCAAAGAAAAAGTAGAAGAGTTTACGACCGTAGTCGCCAACTTCCAAACTTCAGGACGGGGACAGCGTGGAAATTCGTGGGAATCGGAGCCGTACAAAAATCTCCTTTTCAGCTTTGTGCTTTTTCCTGAGTTTTTGGAAGCACGCCGCCAGTTTCTTATTTCCCAAGTTGTATCTTTAGCTATTAAGGAAGAACTGGATACCTATACCACCGATATCTCTATCAAATGGCCGAACGATATTTATTGGAAAGAAAAGAAAATATGCGGTATATTGATAGAAAACGATCTGATGGGACGGAACATCAGTCAAAGTATAGCAGGAATCGGGATTAATATTAATCAGGAAACGTTTCACAGTTCTGCCCCTAATCCTGTTTCATTATACCAAATTACAGGAAATCAATATGATATCTTTGAGGTATTGAGGAATATTATGCTACGCATCCAATCTTATTATTGCCAACTTCAAAAGAATGACACATCATTTGTAACCCAATATGAAAAATCGCTTTTCAGAAAGGAAGGAATGCACCGTTACAAAGATGCTAGCGGTGAATTTCTTGCGCGAATCGTTTGTGTAGAACCCGAAGGCAGATTGATTTTAGAAGATGAGAAACAGACAAAAAGAGACTATATGTTTAAAGAAGTAGAATATTTATTGAAATAAATAATTGACTGACTGATTAAAACATTATCTTTGAAACCGATGTTTTATAAAAAAACTCTCTCATTTATGAAAACAAGATTAATATTCCTGCTTCCATTATTATGGGTGCTAATAGGCTGTAGTGATTCAAATTCTGATTCAGCAACTCTAGAAATTTCCCAATCTACATTTAATGATATTAGTTCGGAAGGAAGCATAATAAAAGTATCTATCACATGCAATTCTACTTGGAGGACTACCAGTAATCAAAGTTGGTGTATTCCAAACCTACAAAATGGTAGTAATGACGGAGAACTCGTTTTGACTATACATGCCAATACCACTTCCGAAGAAAGAAGTGCGACTGTTACCATTATAGCAAAAAAAACAAATAAAACTATAAAAATAACCCAATCCCCTGCTACAAACACAACCGGCGAACATTATTACAAGCTACCCGTCATATTTCATGTTCTTTATAAAGACCCTGATGACAGAAAGCAATACATAGATAAAGGTCGCCTTGCCCAAATCATTAATGCATGTAATTTGCGGTATAAAAATAAAATGTATCAAAACGCAAGCCATAATATTAGTCAGGATATGAATCTTGAATTTGTTATGGCAACAGAAAAACCGGATGGAACTACCTTAGAGGAAGCTGGTGTTGAACGAATAGAATGGGAAGCAACTCTTCCTATGTCTTGCGAACAGTTTATGGATGGAAAAGATAAAAGTCAAGCTAAGAAATATTCGGAAATGCTATGGAATCCTAAAGTATATATCAATATCTTTGTATACCCATTTAGCGAAAAAAACATTTTAGGAATTGCACATTTACCTTATTATTTATCATCGTATCCATTAGATGGCTTAAACAATGGAAATTATTTTTTAAGCCATGAGGTGGAATATCCCCATTGTGTCTCTATTAATAGTAACTATATTTATGTAAACAGTAATAATGGATACTACTACACGACCGACGTTTACAATACTCTTACACATGAATTAGGACATTATCTTGGACTACATCATGCCTTTTCTGAAGATGGAGATAATACTGATTTGTGTGAAGATACTGATTATTGTACAGATACCCCGACCTATAACATTACCCAATATACAGAGTGGATAAATGGTATAGATAATTTGGATAAGTATTCCTTCGATGAGTTGTGTACAAGAACGAACTGTGAAGGCGGTACCTTTATTTCGCACAATATCATGGACTATGCTTTTTGTTATTCAGACCAATTTACGTTCCAGCAACGTAAGCGTATCCGTCACGTATTATCTTACAGCCCTCTTATTCCCGGAGTAAAAGAATACACATCAGCAGATACCCGTTCATTGAGCTGTGACGAACAGCCACCTATACAATTTAGATATTAGTATTTGAATAGAAAAAGAGGTGAACCGCTTAGCGATTCACCTCTTTTTCTATTCTCAATATCTTATCCAATGTCTTTTGAGCTTCTGTCGATGGGAAACGTAGAACAACTTTCTGCAACGAACTACGTGCTTTCTCATATCGGGTAGTAAATAACTTCGATAATCCGTCCCGATAGCGGGCATACTGCATTTTAGTGGGAGAAGGAAGTTTCTTGTAATCCATTTCTAACTTTTTCTTCTCCTGCTCTGCCATCAAATAATAATAGTTTCCTAAAAAGATATTAGCAGCCAGATTATCCGCATCGAGTTGCAATATTTTTTCGTACATACGCAAAGCATCTTTTTCTTGTCCGCGACACACTTGCATTTCTGCACATGTTTCCAAACAATCTACATTATTTGGGTCCTTTTGCAGCAACTCTTTGTAAAACAAATAAGCTTTGTCGTAATTTCGTTTCTTTTTATAGGCGAGAGCTAATTCGGTAGCCAGTTTGGAGCTAATTTCACTATTCTTGTCCACATTCGTCCAATAATACATTTCCGTACGGTCTATATTCAGAGGAATAGTCTGCCGGAAATAGCTCACAGCCTGTCCATTCTGCCCAGCCTCAATAGCGGCAGATACTTTCTGCAACATCTCATCAACCGACTGTGCATTCAGCGCCAGCGGCAGTGAGAATAAAGATAAAAGAAAAATAGTTAAGGTCCTCATAATCCATCTGATTGCTATTTAGTTCGTGATTCACAAAGATACAACAAAAAAATAAAAAATGTACCTTTGCGGACGAAAAGAACAATCAATTTGATAAAAGTGTTTCTATAAAATGATAGATAAAAAACAATCCTCCGAAAACAGACGAATATTACGGATAGCCATACCATCGATTATATCAAATATCACCGTCCCGCTACTGGGACTTATCGATGTTACCATCGTAGGACACCTCGGTTCTCCGGCCTACATTGGAGCCATTGCTGTAGGGGGAATGTTGTTCAATATTATCTATTGGATTTTCGGATTCCTGCGTATGGGGACGAGTGGCATGACCTCACAAGCATATGGTCAGCATGATCTAAATGAAATCACCCGGTTACTGTTACGTTCCGTTGGCGTAGGATTATTTATAGCTCTTTGCCTGTTGATACTCCAATACCCTATCCTAAAATTGGCATTCACTCTGATACAAACCACACCGGAAGTCGAGCAACTAGCAACTACTTATTTCTATATCTGTATCTGGGGAGCTCCCGCCACATTAGGACTTTATGGATTCGCCGGTTGGTTTATCGGAATGCAGAATTCACGTTTTCCCATGTATATCGCTATTACTCAGAATATTGTCAATATTGTAGCCAGCCTATCCTTTGTCTACTTACTGGATATGAAAGTGGCAGGAGTGGCAACAGGAACTTTAATCGCACAATATGCAGGTTTCTTCATGGCCATATTGCTATATATGCGCTATTATAGTGCACTAAAAAAGCGAATCGTATGGAAAGAAATTATACAGAAACAAGCCATGTACCGTTTCTTCCAAGTCAACCGGGACATTTTCTTCCGTACCCTTTGCTTGGTTGCGGTCACCCTATTTTTCACCTCTGCAGGAGCCGCCCAAGGAGAAATTGTATTAGCCGTAAACACCTTACTCATGCAACTATTCACTCTGTTTTCCTACATCATGGACGGATTTGCTTATGCCGGTGAAGCATTGACCGGCCGTTATATAGGCGCCAAGAATCAAACAGCCTTACGCAACACAGTACATCACCTTTTCTATTGGGGATTGGGTCTTTCATTGATATTCACCATCCTTTATGCAATCGGCGGAAAAGAATTTCTGGGATTGCTAACCAATGACACTTCAGTAATCAACGCTTCAGACACTTATTTTTACTGGGCACTTATCATTCCGCTAGCTGGTTTTTCTGCTTTCCTGTGGGATGGAGTATTTATTGGTGCCACCGCTACCCGCCAGATGCTTTACTCCATGTTAGTCGCCTCCGCCAGCTTCTTCGGAGTATATTACGCTTTCCATCCTCTTCTAGGAAATCACGCCCTGTGGCTGGCTTTTCTCATTTATCTTTCCCTGCGAGGAGTTGTACAAACCTTTTTGGGAAGGCAAATAATGAAAAAAGTAATCGCATCCCAGTGAGGCTATCCGATAAATTATCTCTATATTTGCGGCAAACAATAAAAAGCAAAAGGTATGGCAAAGTATAAAAGAATCTTACTAAAGCTCAGTGGAGAGAGCTTGATGGGCGAAAAGCAATACGGCATTGACGAAAAAAGACTGGCAGAATATGCTCAACAAATCAAAGAAATCCACGAACAAGGGGTACAGATTGGTATCGTCATCGGAGGAGGCAACATATTCCGCGGATTAAGCGGAGCCAATAAAGGTTTTGACCGTGTGAAGGGGGACCAAATGGGAATGTTGGCTACCGTTATCAATAGCCTCGCTCTAAGTTCTGCTCTTGTAGCTACCGGTGTAAAAGCACGTGTATTGACAGCAGTACGGATGGAACCTATCGGTGAATTCTACAGTAAATGGAAGGCCATCGAATGTATGGAAAACGGTGAAGTGGTTATCATGTCTGCAGGAACGGGAAATCCTTTCTTTACTACAGATACCGGTTCTTCACTAAGAGGAATAGAAATCGAAGCAGACGTTATGCTGAAAGGTACTCGCGTAGATGGCATTTACACAGCTGATCCTGAAAAAGATCCTACCGCAACCAAATTCGATGACATTACGTATGATGAAGTATTGAAACGTGGTCTGAAAGTTATGGATTTAACTGCGACCTGTATGTGCAAAGAAAATAATCTGCCTATCGTCGTATTTGATATGGACACAGTAGGTAACTTAAAGAAAGTAATCAGCGGAGAAGAGATAGGTACGTTAGTACACAATTAATCAGAAAATAAAAAGTGCGAATTTTGCAGTATAGCTTTGATAAAAACTACTACTGCAAAATTCGCACTTTGTCTTTCTTTTCAAATACTATATCGAAACGAATACCTATTTATCAAAATACTGAATCAAATCATACGCATTAAAATTCAATTCGCGGGCAAAGAAAGATAAATAAGGAAACAACTGATAAGAATTATCATAAAGACCCTTATTGGCAGGTTTCGACGAATTATCCGTACCATCATCATCCTGATATTTAAACCAATGCCATCCGATACAATTCTTAGCTTCAAGCAATCCTAATGTAAAATGCTGATAAGCATAAGCCCTCTCATTTTGTGTAGGAACAGAATATCCGGCTCCCGACTGGTTATTCAGATCGGAATCCTCCACCCCTTTCGTATAAAACTCACTTACAAGAAACGGCTTATCCGCCCAACTTGCCCAGTCTGCAATCGCTGTTGTCAGTTCGGGACTCCAACGACTATAATAGTTGATAGAAATGACATCACAATATTTTCCGGCAGCCCTCATCACTCCCTCCATATATTTAGGAGTTCCATGCAATCGAGTCCCCAGATAAAGCAGCTTATCATCTACTTTCATCACCGCCTCCTTCACTGCTTTATAATATTTCTCTGCTACGATACCTGCAAACTCATTATTCAAGGCATCCGTCACACTTTGTGTACCCTTGGAATCCATAAAGGCTTTTGCTGCAACATAAGCCGGGTCATTCGAACTGTTAATAGCCAGGAAACGATCCAAAATCCGGGAACTGTTTGAAGAGAAGTTTATCTCATTATCCGAGAAGAAACCCAATACATTTGGATCACGCAGATAATCTGCGAAAGCACTACCTGCCAAATATGATTCACACCATTCAGCCCATCCATTATAAAACACAAAGCCTGCAGCATTATCATCACTTCCTCCGGGATAATTATAAGATTTCGCACTCTTAAACTGACTTAGAAAAGCAAAGGAAGGTGCCAAAGTCAACGGACTGCTCGGATTGGAAGCATTATGAGTCTGAATCAACGAGTACGTTCCTGTACAGAATGCACCTGTACCATGAAAACCGATCTCACTCAATTCACGTTGAGTGGTGGACAACCACTTCTCATCAGTTCCAAACCTATTATTCCAAGCTGTTTTATTACGACTGGAAGTCCCCTTACGCAAAGAAGTCGCACTACGTTCCAGATGCAGATAACCTTCCGGATCAACCAACCACCAACGCCCGTCTATCTTCTTCGTATAAAACCTGCCCGTAGCTGCTTGTTTCGGAAGCGTTGTCGAACTTCCATACTTATTCACCGACTCCTGATATGCTTTCAATGTCTTAATAGCCGGTTTATATCCATCCATATAAGCAATAATACGTGTATTCCCCGTTGTCCAACTGGATATAGGAGGATAGGCACTGGAATACTTGACACTGATAGGACGATACATATTGGTATTTAATGACGGAGCATATACCACAGAAGCTCCGGGAACGGGCAAATCTTCCGGGTATTCCGACTCCACATCTCCCTCACCCATCACTATATCAGGAGGCATAAAATTAGGGTCCTTATCATCATCATCCGTACAAGAAACCATAGGAATAGAACTTATAAACAGTAAAGCTCCCAGTATAAATATTTTTTTCATGGTATGTATTTTATTGATTGTTATTTGATTGTTGATCGAACCAGTCGGCCAAACGATAGGCATTGATATTCAATTCTTTCATAGCATCGGCCAACGGTTTATAAAGATTGTATTCATTATCTATCAGCCCCTTGTTAGAGTCCAGATTCGAAGGATCTGCCCCTTTTGCCGTCGGATCATTATCCTGATAACGGAACCAGTGCCATCCGACACAATTTCCACTTTCCAATAATCCTAAAACAAAATGCTGATAGGCATATCCACGTTCCTGTTGAGTTTGAACGGTAAAACCTGCTCCTGTCGTATTCGCCAGTCCGGAATCCATTCCTTTCGTATAAAATTCCGTAATGATGAAAGGTTTTTGAGCCCATTCTCCCCAATGCTTCATGGTCTTCTCACTCGGCGTCCACGCTCCATAGTAGTTAATTGCAACGACATCACAATACCTGCCTGCCGCTTCCACAATCTGGCGGATAAACTTCGGTTTTCCATGTAAACGACTGCCTAGATAGAGATGATTGGGATCATACTTCCGAATCGCTTCCGATACCACTTTATAATATCGTTCAGCTACCACCCCCGCAAACTCCTCCCGGTGCTCATCGGTTATTTGCTGCGAAGTAATTCCCTGTTTTTTCAACCAGGATTCCGCATACACTCTTCCCGGATCACCAGGGTTCTGTAAAGTCAGATAGCCTTCTAGATTCTTGGGTCCGAACGGAAGTTCATTATCCGAGAAATAACCAATGATGTTTTTATCCATTTTATTTGCAACCAGTTTTTGCACCATCTCATCACAATAAGTTTCGAATTCCGGGTCAAAAACGAAAATACACTGATTAGGATATCCCGTGTTACCAGGTAACTGATAAGTTCCTCCCCGTTTCTTACCATATCCGCTCATCAAGTTAAGAATGATTGAGCGGGTCAAGACCTCCTTGTGGGATGCATTGTAAGAAGCAATCGCCTCTTCGTTACTCCAAGAGCCCGCACCGGAAAAGCCCAGTGAATGAATCAACTGTGCCGTCCCTTCGATCCATTTTTCTTCCGTACCGAATTTATCCAGCATGGCTTGTTTATTGCGTTCAGAGGTACCCAAACGTACTCCAACCACCACTTTTTGTAAATGCCGATATCCATCGGGATCAATCATCCACCAACGATTTCCAATACGTTCCACTCTAAAAAATCCAGTAGCCCGGTGCCTCGGAGCATCCAAATCACTTCCATACTCATTTACATGCACTTTATCAGTAGCTTTAAAACCATCCAGTTGAGCAATGGTACGGGTATCATACTCCTTCCATGGAAGATCTTTCTGTCCTTTCACCCACGGACGGGCAGTGACCTTAAATGCGTGCCCCTGTCCATAGCCCAACTGGGACAACAGCAGTAAAAACAATATAACTATACTATTTTTCATGTTCTAATATTCTTTTACGATTCGTATTGCATTTAAAATAGGCACAGACTCCACCGCTCCAAAACGAATGACAAGCCCTTTTCCCTTTGAAACCGGAACAATATATTTTTTAATGACCGCACGTTCGGAACCGTATTCTTCTGCAATATTCATTTGCCCGGCGACAGATACCCCATTTATATCCACAGAAAATACCCGGTTTGCATACTCCTCTTTCACCACATCATTTCCTAAATTATACACCAAAGCCTCTCTTTTATTTTCGGAAGTAAGTTCCGTCCAATACAAATATACAGCATAGACACCATCCGGCACATCCGCTTTAAAGGCCTCAATACCTACCCGTTGCGTCTGAAAGATAGGATCCTGATCCGTTCCCAGTATATCAGTGTCGCTGGCAGGCAAAGAACCGTAACGAGTCTTATTCGGAGCCACTTTTCCGCCAATATATCCCCATGAGCCTTTTTCATAAGCCTGTTCGGGTATCCAGCACAGTTCTGCTGTCCGGTCCTCGAAATAGCGTTGAGCACCCAATAATACATTGACTTCCGTAAAGCCGTTCTTCACATTGACACATTGGAAGTTGCAGACATACTGGTCACGATATTTGCGTCCCTCTTTTTCAATTACAGCATCTACCACATTCTCCCCGTTGACAAAAGGAATATCCACAGAAATGACCTTATCCGATACCGGATATACTCCCAAACTCTTTCCATTTAAAAAGACTTCCACCTTATCTGCATTGGTATACACCTTCAAAGGTTGCGTACAGCTCTTTCCATCCCGACTGGCTCCTGCCCTATTCTTCCATGACTTAGAAGCAATGTGCAGGACAGGCGACCCTTTCAGATAAGCCTGATAAAGATAATATCCATCTTTACGTTCTCTATCCGTACTTACCACCCCTTTATTGTTCACATGAGGCATGGCGTTTCTTCTGGCTTCAGAATAAAAATCATTCAAGTTCCAAACCATAGCTCCCACGATATAATCCCTCTTTAGAATTTCAGGCAAGTAATGTTCGTGGTAGATGGAACCAAATTCACAACTAAAGTCAAACCGCATCGGCAAAAAAGAGTGAATACGAGTATCCACATCCGCCCCGTATTCGGTAATGAGCAACGGTTTGTGAGGAAACTCCCTGTGAAGTTCTTCTAGTTTCTCTTCAAATCCACTCAAGCTACCACCATACCATCCATTATAAAGATTAAAACCCAATAACATCGGTAATTCTGTAATTCCCGCTTCCTGATAGATTTGAGAAGTAGAATGACAAGGCAACATGGTATAGCGTTCCGAATCCAGACTTCTGATCTGCGCCTCAACCGCCGAAGCTATTTGATGAAGGAATGTCATGTAGTCCGCCCGCTCCTTCTTATTTTCGGGGTTAAAAGGAGGACGCAAAAGCACTTCATTCATATAAGCCCAAATGATAACAGATGGATAATTATAGTTCTGACAAACCATTTCTGTCACCTGTTCCACGCAATTATCCATAAATGCCTTACTTTGAGTGATGGCATTCACTACCGGAATTTCAACTGAAGTCAATAGTCCTAACTTATCACACATTTGCATCACAACCGGATCTTGCGGATAATGAGCCACTCGCAGGAAATTACTTCCCATATCCTTACTCAACTGTACATCCCGGATATGCATTTCATCCCGCAAAGCATTTCCCATTCCTTTGTAATCCTGATGCCGACTGGTACCAATCAATTTCCGATATTTGCCATTCAAGAAAAAACCTTTCTCCGCATCAAAACGATATTCACGAATTCCCAGCGGATTGACAACACAATCGAGCACCTCCTCTTTTTTATTCTTCAGACGGCTATATACCTTATATATATAAGGAGAGTCTACATCCCAACGTTTAGGCTGCGTAATAGTCATGAGCGATTCAAAAGCTACATTCTTTTCTTCTGCCTTCACATTTACTTTCTTTTGTGAAAGTGCTACTCTGTTACCATCTGCATCCAAAATCTCCGTTTCAAGAATCAATGATTGATTACTCTTCAAAGCATTGGACAAGAATGTCTTCACTGAAATATTTGCTTGCAAATCCGTAATCTTCGATGCTTTGAGATACACACCACTAGAAGCGTAATGAGTAGTAGACAGTTGCACAGGAGAAGTATACACCAGATAAACATCCCGATAGATTCCCCCGAAGAAAGTAAAGTCCGCCGAAAGAGGAGCAATATCCGGATTATGAGAGTTGTCAACACTCACAGCTATCAGATTGCGTCCGGCATGGACATAATCAGTCACGTCAAACGTAAAAGCGGAATAACCACCTTTATGATTTCCAACAAACGTTCCATTCACAAACACATTCGTTTCTTGATTGGCTCCCTCAAAACTAAGATAGACTCTTTGTTCGGGAATCAGTTCCTCCACTGTCACCACTTTCCTGTACCAGCCTTTTCCCCGGAAATAACCGGGAATTTCATCCTCTGCATCTTTTGCATTCCACGTATGAGGAATGGAAACATCAGTCCAACCGGAAATATCAAAGTCAGCAGTGGACGCATCTCCCTCAAAGAGGGAGAACTTCCAACCGTCATTAATCGTTTGCGTCACACGCTGACTATAAACCGTGCCGGTCATAACCAGTAACAAACAGGCTAAAATTGTTTTTTGATATACCTTATACATACCTAATACCATTATTTCGAAATTGAACGGACTGCACGAACAAATCTTTTACCGTCTTTTTTAGCATTCGATTTATCCCAGGCAAGCGGTTTTCCAAAACGTACATAAAATGCGCTTGTACCGCTCGACGTTTCACGACTAGTCCAATAAGAATCTCCGGTAGCAGATGCTGCTGCCGTATTCATGATAGTTCCTCCTGCACCAGTAATCACTTGATCCCAAGCTGTACGGTTTGCTTTCTCAAAATCAGTAATCGCATCCGGGTTATTCTCCGTTGCATCTGCCACTGCAGTCCCATTATAAGTTTCAAACATCTGTTCCAAATCCGTTCTCGTAGGCCAATACCATCCGGAACCTTTATCCATACAATATTTAAGAGCGGGCATTTCTGCTGCATTCGGCAATGCTGCCAACGCAGTAGTATTTGCCAGGCCATTGTCATTGGATAAAGTTAAACCGGTAGAAGCCGGAGAGCTTGCCGTAGACCATGCCAGATTCTCTCTGTCCAATGACATAATCTTAGCCTTACCACGATTAGTGCCATCTACCCAGAACACAATGCCTCCTTTTAACGAACCATTATCCGCAATCACCTGTCCCACCGCAAACTCGGAACTTAAGAGCCCTCTTTGTGTAATAGTAACTTCTTGCTTAGGTGCATTCGCTCCGCTTCCGGCTATTACCGTAGCAGTCGTTATCCGGTTAGAACTATTCAAATTAGGAGATAATGTCCAGAAATAAAGAGTTTTACTTGTTACATCAACATACGCTTTCACCCAAGACTCATCAGTTATATTTACTGTAAATTCTGTTTCATCAGAAATCATCGTTATTCCTTCTGATTTCGTCACAGCATCAGGAGTAATAGTCACGGTATTTGTACTTAACTCGAGAGAAGCGCCTCCTTCAGCCGCAACATTCTGATTCACCGTTACCTCCACCGACTTAGCGGCTGTGCCAGTACCGGCTGTAACCGTAGCAATAGTCGTACGAACATCGCCAGTGGTATTTTTAGATTTTGCCTTGAATGTAACTGTTGTGCCCGAAATAATATACGAAAGCCAGGAATCATTTGCCAAAACCACACTAAATACCGTTTTATTGGATGTCAATGTCACATTTGCTTCCGCTTCATTAGCTCCTTCCAATGTCACAGGATTCGGATTAACCGTCAATGTTGCCGGTTCTTCAGGATAAGTATAATCACCGATTGTACGCATACATCTCACAAAACGGTTAGTAGCAGTCTTATTTCCTGCATCAGCTCCCGATTTACCGAAACGTACCCAATAAGCCTGATTACCCGCTGCGTTTTCCGTACTCGACCAATAGCTTTCGCCATTGCCCGAACCGGCAGCCTCGTTCATCACATCACCTTGTAAATCAGTCAACATCTTATCAAATGCAGCACGTGCCGCCTTCTCTACTTCCGTCAGTTTATCAGGTACGGCTGAAATAAAATCCGGATCAGCATGTCCAACACCATTATAGGCATCAAACAATTCCCATAATTCATCACGGGCAGGCAGATACCATCCGTCACCCAACGACTGGCAATATGCTACCGCATCATTTGCCGACGGAGAAGTGAACAAGGCAGAATTAGCATATCCGTTGACGGTGGAAAGTGCATTATGAGACATCACAGAAGCCTCGAAAGGATTCCCTCCCTGACGCTTCACTGAAACCGCTTTTCCTACCATATTATCCGAAGGATCTACCCAGAAAATCATACCGATACCCTCATCCACACTTTGTCCTATCTTCAAAGAAAGATCCGGTTCTTTAGAATCCTGGGTAACCGTCACCTCCACTGTATATGAGCCGCAAGTCAGTTTCACAACAGTCGTTCTTGCATCTTCACCGTCATTTTGTGCCAAGGCCGTGTAGACAACACTTTTAGAACTTACATCTACAGAAAGCCACTCCGCTTCATACTGTGCAACAACCTGACCGACATTAGTATATAACAGCGACGTAACAGAAGAACCCGCTGCTTTCGCCAAATTTACTTTTGTATCTTTACAATTAAATTCAGGCATCACGCGTACCGATGCATCATCGACACAGGAAAGCAATCCCAGATTTAAAATCAATAAGAAGTATATTACTTTTTTCATATTCATTCATGTTTTACAGATAATCAATCGCTTAATACCAGTTCTCATTCTGTGGGAAATTCTCTTTCCCCATCAAGTCAATCTGTTCCTGTGGAATAGGCCAACATTCGTGCTTTCCAACCACAAAACTGGTACGGCATTCCGCATAGTCTTTATCCAGATAAGGGTTTTCAGCCTTCGTCTCGCCATAATGCGCTTTCACTCTTTCGCCCAAGAGTCCCAAACGTTTCAACAAAGGCCAGCGAACGCCTTCAAAATTCAACTCACGGGCATATTCATCCAAAAGTATATCCTGTGTCAGAGGACCTGCAAATTTATCATTTCCCGCACGTTCCCATGTTTTATTGTAACAGCGCAAAGCATCCGTACTCATACCTCCGTCACGACGCATATATGCCTCTGCCGCCATTAAGTAAGTTTCTGCCAGTCGATAGACAATCAGATCCTTGAAACCCGTTGTCCGGTCCGGATTATCAGCCGTCGTCCATTGGTCAAAGTATTTTTTCGACATAAAATGCAGTGTTTCACAATAGCTGGAACTCTGTGTTAGAGGAATCAATTCTCCATATTTAGGAGAAGTCGGGTCATTGTATTTAAAGCGGTGAACAAACAACTCATTATATCGCGTATCTTTTGCCTGATCGTACAGACTCAACAGATAGGTATTCGGATAAATACGTCCCCAACCATATCCACCCTGATCGGCCGTATTGATACAACCTGAAATTTTATTGATCCGGGTAGTGGTTTGAATAGAGATACGATGTCCGGCAACCGGAGTTCCGGAACCACCTCCACCCAAGTTTTGTGAATATTGGAAACTCCATAACACTTCCGGAGATTTCAAATCTGCCCCATTAAATACATTCTCGGCTTTCTTTTCCATCGAGTAGATGCCTTCCTGCTTAAAGATATCCTCACATTCCTCAATGGCTGTATCCCAATCCGACTCCCACATGGCAACCTGCGCACGGACATGTTTGGCAGTAGCTTTTGTTACCCGTCCATACAATACATTTCCATTATTTTGAGAAAGCGACCAGTCCAGCCCTTTCATGGCATCGTCCAAGTCAGTTGTAATCAGTGTCATCAGTTCTGCGTGAGAAGCCGGTTTGTATTCCCGTTTCAGATTGTCGACAGTGGTCGGGGTGATATTCAGATAAAGACGGTCAAAGCGTTTCCAGAGTTCAAAATAGCTCCGTCCTCTGAAGAATTTCGCTTCACTCCATGCATGGAGCACATCGCTGTCGTCCAGCCCCAGGGCTTCTGCGGCTACAATAATTTCATTTGCTTTTCCAATAATACCATAGTGATGTTTCCAGAACTTATTGACATCCCCAGTACTTGGAGTAAAGCTCGTATTCAAACGTCCGATTGAAGTAGAAACACCTGCTCTAAGTATCGCAATATCCGTATTAAAGTCACACATAGTAACGATGTACAGATTGGATTCATTATTATCCACTCCACCCGGCAATTCACGTGCCAGAGAGTACAGACCTGTGACAGCTGTATTCAACCCTTCGGGAGTAGTGAACAGATAATTGTTCGTCACGTCTGTCTTTGATTCCAGATTTAATAAATCCGAGCAGGAAGCGGTCAACATTCCGCAGATGACAAAGGCTGTATATATTAACTTTTTCATAAGGATTCTTTATTTTAGAATGAAACATTGACACCAAATACATATTGTTTGGACTCCGGATAAGACCCGGGAGTCAGTTCGGGACTATAAGACTTAAACTCCGTAAATGTCAGCAAGTTAGTAGCAGTTGCATACAGACGCAATTTATGAATCGGAGTATTCTTCAATAGTCTGGCCGGGAAAGTATATCCCAATTGTAAGGTGCGTAAACGGATATAAGATGCATCCTGAATAGCGATGGCACTCAAATAAGAAGGGTCTGCACTATAAGAAGGACGCGGGAATTTGTTCGACGGATTGAACGGAGTCCAGTAATCCACCTTCACTCCATTCAGTTTTCCGCGCAAAGAACCTCCGGAATTATAGTCATACAAATAACTATTCTTTATCTTTCTGCCGGAAACTCCATACCAATCCATGAACAAGTCAAATCCTTTCCAGTTCCATGTGGAAGAAAGAGAGACGGTAAATTTCGGATCTTTCCGGATAGGCACTCTGTCATCTGCCGTGATCTTTCCATCTCCATTGTTATCACGCACTTTAACCATACCCGGTTCAATAGCGCCGCCGTAATCAATCGGGCTGTCGGCTACACCGTCATTGTTACTGTCATAGGTGTTTTTCAGCGTATATACCAGATTCCCCGTACCGTCACGAGTGATATCAAAATCATCATACTGAAAAATTCCGTCTACCAGATAATCATAATATACATTGATCGGTTCTCCGATAATCCACCCCTGTGCTACCTGACTGGCGGGTTTACCATTTTCATCGAGCGTATCGTCAATACGGACAATTTCATTCTTATACATACTGAAATTGGTTCCAAGCGACCAGGTAAACTCTTTCGTACGTATCACATCACCATTTAAAGAAAGATCGATACCACTGGATTTCGTCTTTCCCAGATTATCCAGCATAGTGGTATATCCAAGTGATGCATTCAAAGAGCGTTCCACCAATAGATCTTTCGTATGCGTATTGTAATATTCCACCGTACCATTCAGGCGACCATTGAAGAAACTAAAATCAACACCTAAATTAGCCGTTGCAGACTGTTCCCATTTCAAGTTCGGGTTAGAAAGCTCCTTACCCGGCAAATATCCCATCTGGAAAGTATCTCCAAACTCATATCCTTTATTATCTGCGAGCCCCAAAGTCGTATAATTGCCGATACCGTTCTGATTACCAACAATACCATAACTGACACGCAGTTTGAGGTTATCAATCCACGACACATCTTTTAGGAAATTCTCCTGATTGACACGCCAGGCAAAAGCAGCCGACGGGAATGTACCCCATTTATTTTCTTTTCCGAAACGGCTGGAACCGTCGCGACGAACAGCCACATTCAACAGATAACGGTCTAAAAGCGAATACTGTGCACGAGCCATGAACGACACCAGATTATTTTCATTAAACTGAC
The DNA here is from genome assembly GCF_047310725.1 of Bacteroides sp. 90-K9/2. NCBI lineage: Bacteria > Pseudomonadati > Bacteroidota > Bacteroidia > Bacteroidales > Bacteroidaceae > Bacteroides > Bacteroides sp. 90-K9/2. The sequence goes on along the minus strand of NZ_JBCGVL010000008.1, from coordinate 32,583 downwards.
GACGGGGCTTGCCTGTAAACTCACCTTGAGAAATGAAATTCCAGTCTTTATCTACCGGAAGATTCTCTACTGAATAGCCGATAGACTTCGAGCCATTATGGTCGACAGACTGCACACCGGTCAACGTCAACTGATGTTTCTTATTGCGGATAGGCACTTTATAAGTCACAATATTCTCAACCAGCCAGTTCTGCGTGCGTGATTCGTCGAGCACAGCTGTTCCTCCGCCTCCCGGATATTGGGAATCTTTATAGGAGCCGTCTTCAGATGTCTGATTATAAACGGAAGTATTCAGACGATAATTGAATCCCTTGAAAGGCTTCACATCCATAAAAAAGTTCAGGCGGTAATTATCGCGGGAGACTTCACGTCCGTAATGCTGGGCACGGTACAAAGGATTATAATTTCCTTCCGAGTTGATATACTTTGTATACTTGCCATCCGCATCATATATTTCCGCCAATGGGGAACTGGTAATAAAATCATTAAAGTTACCATCCTCACGATCTTGTTTAGTCATCGCATAAGAAGAATTGATACCAAAACTAATCCACTTTGATATTTCAAAGTCCAGATTCAACCTTAAAGAAAACTTCTGGTATCCCGATCCGGTAACCACCATTCCCTGTTGGTCAAAATAGTTGGCACCTGCCGATACTTTGATTTTCTCTGTTCCTCCACGTACACTGACATCATGATTATGGTAAATTGCATTTCTGAACATTTCTTTTTCCCAGTCGATAAACTTTCCGCTGGCCCATACCCGCTGCATAACCTCATCTTCCAATGCCTCGGCTATCGAAATCTCACGTGCATCAATAATTCCCTTATCATGTGCCTTCGCTTCACGACGAAGCTGCATATATTCTTCGGGAGAATAAAAATCAAAATTTCTCCATAGGGACTGGATACCCAGATAACCATTATAACTGACTTCCACCTTTCCGGCTTTACCGCGTTTGGTAGTAACCAGTACCACACCGTCACTGGCACGTGCTCCATAAATAGCCTGCGACGCAGCATCCTTCAGAATTTCAACCGACTCAATATCGTCCGCACTCAACGTGCTAAACTCCGTTGCACTGGAAGGAGAACCATCTATGATATATAAAGGAGCATTGTCCGCACTGATAGAACGGGAACCGCGAATGGTGATCGAAGGAGTCGATCCCGGACGTCCCGAACTGCTCGTTACATTCACACCTGCGGCACGTCCACGCAACATATCAGCCACATTGCCGGCGGGAAATGTCTTCATTTCATCCGCTTTGACCGAGGCTACCGAAGTTGCCACATCACTCTTACGCTGAACTCCATAACCGACAACGACCAATTCATCGAGCATTTTCGACTCTTCTACCATATCCACATTCAATACCGTTTTCGTACCGACACGTATCTTCTGTTCCTTATATCCTATACAAGAGAAAACAAGGGTAGATTTTGCAGATACACTGATTGAATATTTTCCATTTACATCCGTCACTGTACCGTTAGTAGTCCCCTCCTCCATAATATTAGCTCCGGGGATTGGTCCAAGTGCGTCTGTCACAACTCCAGAAACTCTGACGTTTTGAGCACTAACCTCTAAAGAGATAAGAAAGGCTGTCAGGAACACAGCCCATTTAATTACGATGTTTTTCATACTATGTAATAATTTGAATGATTACAGCGCAAAAATCCAAATAATTAGCGATTTCGAATAATAGAATCGTCCGTATAAAAGTTCAAATAGTACAATTCTCGCTAAGAGAAAAACACATAAAACGCTATATATTAACAATTTGTGTGTTTTCTTCGATAAGCAGCCGGAGTAATATCATAAGCATTCTTAAAGCACCGGATAAAATAACTTGGATTAGAAAAGCCGTAATCAAATGCTATATCAGCAATCAGGGCATTGGGATCATTGATTAATTTTTCTGTTGCCTTTTTCAGTCTCAAAGATAAAATAAAGTCATTCGGGGTCTGTCCGGTCAATGCTTTCAGTTTGGTGAAAAGCAACGTTCTGCTCATGCACATCTCCCGTGCAAAAGTGGCTACGTCAAAGTCTGCATTATCAATATAAGATTCCACAATCGCCGTAGCATCCATCAGCATCTTTTTATCGATCGGATTAAATGGAAGATCTTCCACTTTAGGTTCATCATTCCGGGCAAACCGCTGCTGGAGCAGTTTACGAGTCTGGATGATATTATTGCAACGGGCCACCAATATCTTGATATTGAAAGGTTTGGAGATATAATCATCCGCTCCCGTCTGCAAGCCCTCTAAGGTATGTTCTTCCCGGTTGCGGGCAGTCAGCAATACCACAGGAATATGACTGGTCTGCAAATTGCTTTTCAACTTCTCGCACATCTCCAGGCCGGACATGACTGGCATCATAATATCACTCACAATCATCTGTGGTTGTAGTGAAGAAGCCTGCTCCAATCCTTCCTGTCCGTCGGCAGCCGTATATACATCATATATCTGTTCAAAAATCTGTGCCAACACCTTACGCATCTCCGGGTTATCCTCCACAATCAGTATTTTCACCGTTTTATCCGGCTTCACCATTTCCGAGATTTCTTGAGGCTCTATTACATAATGTTCGGCAACGCGTTCATCTGCAGAGGAAGATGCTTCCACATTCACATTTGCATCCCGGTGAAGAGTAACGATAAAAGACGTTATTCCATTCGGCTCACTTTCCACTCCGATAGTTCCCTGATGCAATTCCACAATACCTTTTGCCATTGCCAGCCCGATACCCGATCCTTTGACAGTCCGTGTAGTTGTTGCCGAATCATCCTGCCAAAACCGTTCAAATACATGTTTGATCTTGGACTTTTCAATACCGACACCCAAATTGTTGACTGAAATCACAATGTCATTCTCTCCTTCCGCTGCCAATTCTACAGAAATCCAGTCACCGGGCTTCGTATATTTAAAAGCGTTGGACAATAGATTATAGAACACTTTCTCTATCTGCGTCTTGTCAATATACAAATCCGCTTCTTTCAAAGTGGAAGAAAAACGGAGATCGATCTTATTCAGCTGCGCATAGCTATAGAAAGAACAACAAATCTCCTCTATCACCGCAACAATATTCTCTTTGGAAATTTTCAATTTCAGATATCCCTGATCCTGCTTACGGATATCAATCACCTCATCCACCAGATTATTCATCCGGCGGGAGTTCTTATAAATCTCCAAAATCTTATTATACACCTCGGGGATCATGTCTTTATGCATCAGGAGCATCTCAAGCTGACTGGATATAAGCGTTAACGGAGTACGGAACTCATGCGATACATTGGTAAAGAAACGTAGTTTGGACTGGTTCACATTTTCGATATACTCTTTTTCCCGTTTCTCGGCCAATAGAGAATGTTGCAAGGTTTTCCGTATCCAGAACATACGGATAATATAGCCTGCAATAAGGATACCTGCCAATATCATCAGCAAAATAAACCATGCCCGTTGATAAACGGGAGCCTCCACTATCAGCTCAAAACTGGCAGAAGGTGCTTCCTGATCGTGAATGCGCAACTGGTCGCCACGAACATGAAAAGTATAACGCCCCGGATGAAGATTGGTATAAGTAACCATCGTATTATCTCCCGCCTTCATATATTCGTTATCAAATCCTTCAAGTTTATATTCCAGACCGATGTTGGAAATATTATTCAGGGTATTACTCGCTATCTCAAAAGTGACGGAAGAATACCTGGGCGGCAATACTAATTGATGTTCATACAATACCGTTTCCTTGATAAGTCCCAACGAATCAAGGGGTTGAATTTCCGTATTATCCACAAGCACGCGTTTTACGAACACATTATACTCCACAGACTGCTTGTTCAGTTTCTCCTGGGCTATGGAAACGATGCCTGCCAGTCCACAGACATAAATATCGTGGTCGGACGCAATGTACAGCCCTCCGTCATTCACGTTATTCAAGGGAAAATCACTCTGCCTGTTATAGTTCTCGAATGTAGTAGTGGCTAGATTGAATTTAGAGAAACCGCCATTCGTTGCCACATAAATGGAACCGTCCAGCGGACTCTCTACCAATCCGGTGATAAATCCATTCTCCAGTCCCTGCTTCGCTCCGTATCCTACAAAGATATCTTTCTTCTTATCGAACAGATAAATTCCCGATCCCGTCGATCCCAGCCATATACGTCCTTTTCTATCACATAAAATGTGATTAATGTGGTGCTGCGCCGTGCTCTGCGCTATTTGAGAGAAAGGATAACTATGGGAAATGCCTGCTTTCAAATTGACCCGTATCAGATCAAAAGAAGTGGTCAGCCATAAATCCCCTTCTTTATCAAACGTCATATCCCAAACCTGCGACAAATGTCTGGAAGCTAAAGAAGGATGTTCGAAATAATGCAACCGGAGATGTTTTTTATCCAATACAAGCAGCCCACCCTTGGCGGCTATCAATAAGGAATCGTGACCGGAAAACTCTATCATTTTTACCAGATTATAGGCCCTGTCAACCGTTTTCCCCTCCGGAGTATCGATATTTTCCGAAATAGATTCTATATGTCCGGTCGACAGATTAATCCGGTTGATGCCCTGATAAAGCGAAGCTACCCAAAGATAATCCGATTCTTTCTCATAATACAGAGACTTCACAATCTTAAAAGACAGCTCTTGAGCATATAAATGTTTAAGCGGGAAAAAACGTTTGGCATGTTTATCATAATAGTTCAATCCGCTTCCTTCACTTGCAAACCAGATCCGCCCGGAACGGTCTTCGGCAATGGAACTGATGATATAGGAATTCAAATGCCCGCCAACAGCCGTAGACGAACGGTAAAAGTGATAAGCATCATTCGCTACATTATAATATTGTATTCCCTGATAGAAAGTGCCCAGCCATAAAGTTCCCGAAGTGTCGTAATGCATCGAAATGATGGAACGTGTATCGGCCGCCTCCACATTCAAGTCATATTCATAATCCGTAAACTCTCCGGTAGAGAGATTTAAAGTCTGCAAACCGGCATAAGTTCCGATATACAGAAGACTATCATTGGCTTGTGTCACATGGCGCACATTATCATGGTTGATCGTATGATCAGCCACCTTATTATATCTGTAATGAGTAAGCTCCCCATTTGCCTCCAACCGGGTAAGTCCCCGGTTTCTGGTAGCTATCCAGATGCTCCCGTTTCTGTCTTCCGTAATTGAATTAACAGCCCCCACATCAATATGACGGGTGATATGAGCAGCCTGATCGATACAATAAATACCCTTGGAAGAAGTACCCACCACCACGGTCTGATTCTGACGAACCATTAGACTGTTCATCAATACATCCCCGCCATCCGAAGAAAATGAAAAGAATAATTCGGGCGCCTGGTCAAGGTCACGATAACGATAGATTTCTTTTCCGGTAGCTATCCACAACGCGTCGTGCGCATAGCAGATTCCTGCAACTTCTCCTTCACGCAGCACCTTAAAGCGGTTCAAACGCATGTCATAAAGAGTCACACTCTGCAAACTACGGATAAAAAGCAATCCTTCCCTGTTTCCGCAAACCTGCCGGATATTATTTATATTGATTGAATAGGGATTCGCGTTATCCGGTTTGAAGACTTCAAATTTACGACCGTCAAAGCGGTTCAGTCCGTCTTGAGTACCAATCCATAAAAATCCGAATTCATCCTGATAGAAACAATTGACCGTTTGATGCGAAAGTCCTTGCCTTACATCTTTAAAACGCATATTGATATCCTTCGTCACATTTGCCATGCAACAAAGTACCGATATAAACAGGCAGTAAATAACAAGAAAGTTAGCTTTGGTCATCAGTGTTTTTCGATAATTCGGATGCAATATTCGAGAAAATCCAAGATATATGCAAGCATTTATTCAAAAAACTGTCTGGCTACTACCTGTTAATTATCCCCCGGACTGCATATAACTAATCCCCCGATCGAATAAAATTAATCGTCTGACAGTTGATTCTTTTTCGTCTGACAGTTGTCAGACGAAAGTTCAACAGTAGTCAGACGAAAGTTCAACAACTGTCAGACGATTAATTTTATGCATAAACAAGATTAGTTCCCTCTTTACTAAGAAATAGTTTTTAGCATACGAAAGATTAAATTATACTATCAACCGCCTAAACACTTGTTTATCATTGGTGAACTGCGTACTTTTGCACGCCAATAAAAAATAGAACAATGACCCCAAAAACCAAAGGTTTTATCTATGGAGCGATTGCCGCTGCCAGCTACGGTATGAATCCTCTTTTTGCACTTCCGCTCTATGCAGCCGGAATGAGTGTCGATACCGTTTTATTCTACCGTTATTTCTTCGCCGCAATCGTACTGGGTATTCTGATGAAAATGCAGCATCAATCCTTTGCGCTTCACAAGGCAGACGTTTTGCCCTTAGTCATTATGGGATTGCTATTCTCTTTTTCATCACTGCTTTTGTTTATGAGCTATAATTATATGGATGCCGGAATAGCTTCTACCATTCTCTTCGTCTACCCGGTGATGGTAGCTGTCATTATGGGAATATTCTTCAAAGAAAAGATTTCCGCAATTACCGTCTTTTCCATCCTGCTGGCGCTTTCAGGTATCGCCTTGCTCTATCAAGGAGATGGAAACAAACCGCTGTCGACTTTGGGAATCATCTTTGTTCTGCTGTCCTCACTCTCTTATGCTATATATATAGTAGGCGTGAACCGTTCGACACTGAAAAACCTGCCGACCACCAAGCTTACATTCTACGCCATTTTGTTCGGACTATCGGTTTATATCGTCCGTTTAAATTTTTGTACGGAGCTACAAATAATACCGTCAGTCTGGCTCTGGGCCGACGTACTGACACTAGCCATTCTGCCGACTGCCGTATCACTGATCTGTACCGCACTCGCCATCCATTACATAGGCTCTACTCCAACAGCCATACTGGGTGCCCTGGAACCGGTGACAGCTCTATTTTTCGGTGTTCTCCTGTTTCACGAAAAACTGACTCCCCGGTTAATGACAGGTATTTTAATGATTATCACCGCTGTTACCTTGATTATCATCGGTAAGTCACTCATAAAAAAGATGGGAATGCTGTTGCAGATGAACAAAAAATAATATACTTTTGCTACTTAATCAATCAAAATGCAATTTTAAATCTCAAAAAATATGGTAGACGTAAAGACTTGCCTTGACAATGCACAAGAAAAAATGGACATGGCCATCATGTATCTGGAAGAAGCACTGGCACATATCCGCGCTGGAAAAGCGAGTGCCCGCTTATTAGATGGTATCCGCGTAGATTCTTACGGAAGTATGGTGCCTATCAGCAATGTAGCAGCAATTACTACTCCGGACGCCCGCAGTATCGTAATCAAGCCGTGGGATAAAAGCATGTTCCGTGTTATCGAAAAAGCAATCATCGACTCTGACCTCGGTATCATGCCCGAAAACAATGGTGAAATGATCCGTATCGGTATTCCTCCTTTGACGGAAGAACGTCGTAAACAACTGGCAAAACAGTGTAAGGGAGAAGGTGAAACAGCTAAAGTAAGTGTACGTAACGCTCGTCGTGACGGTATCGACGCACTGAAGAAAGCTGTAAAAGACGGACTGGCAGAAGACGAACAGAAGAATGCGGAAGCCAAACTGCAAAAAATCCATGATAAGTATATCAAGCAAATCGATGATATGCTGGCTGAAAAGGATAAAGAAATTATGACTGTTTAAATTGAAAATTGAGAATTAAAAATTGAGAAATAAAGTGCGGCATACTACATGTCACAGTTCATTCTCATTTTTTAATTCTCAATTCTCAACCTCAATTTATGAAGGGATTAGTAATCAAAAACACGGGTAGTTGGTATCAGGTGAAAACCGATGACGGACAATCTATCGAATGTAAAATCAAGGGTAATTTCCGACTGAAAGGGATTCGCAGCACCAATCCTGTCGCAGTGGGCGATCGTGTTCAGATTATACTTAATCAGGAAGGAACTGCTTTTATCAGCGAGATCGAAGACAGGAAAAACTATATCATCCGCCGTTCTTCCAATCTTTCCAAACAATCCCACATCCTTGCCGCCAATCTCGACCAGTGTATGTTGGTAGCAACCGTCAACTACCCCGAAACTTCCACTATTTTCATTGACCGCTTTCTTGCATCCGCAGAAGCTTATCGCGTTCCCGTCAAACTCGTATTCAACAAGGTAGATGCTTACGACGAGGATGAACTCCGCTATCTGGACGCACTTATCAACCTATATACACAGATCGGTTACCCTTGTTTCAAGGTTTCTGCAAAAAACGGTAATGGGGTGGACGAAATAAAAAAGGCATTGGAAGGCAAGATCACTTTATTCTCCGGACATTCGGGAGTCGGCAAATCGACTCTTATCAATTCCATACTGCCGGGCATAGAAGCCAAGACCGGCGAGATTTCTTCTTACCATAACAAAGGTATGCACACCACTACTTTCTCCGAAATGTTCCCCGTGGAGGGAAATGGCTACATTATCGACACTCCGGGCATCAAGGGGTTCGGCACATTCGATATGGAAGAAGAGGAAATCGGGCATTATTTTCCCGAAATATTCAAGACTTCCGCCGACTGCAAATATGGCAACTGCACTCACCGTCATGAACCCGGATGTGCCGTACGCAAGGCCGTAGAAGAACACCTTATCAGCGAATCGCGCTATACCTCTTATTTAAATATGCTGGAGGATAAAGAGGAAGGCAAATATCGGGCTGCTTACTGATTAACTCTTTTTTACCCTTTCTTTCTTTAAACCTTTCCCGACGGGGGAAGTCTAATCTCTAAAGATGTATCATAACTGCTATATACAATACTAAACCATGAATAAAAAAACTAAATGGGGCATCATTATTCTTGTTGGTGCCGGAATTATCGGTGGAGGAATCTATTCACAATTACCGAAAAAAAACGACGAACTAGCAGCTGCCGACAAAGTGATGGGCGGCAATCAGAAAAAAGGAAAACAAGTTCTAAATGTAAATGCTAAAGTCATAAAGCCACAATCCCTGACAGACGAGTTTACCACTACCGGCGTACTTCTACCCGATGAGGAAGTGGATTTGTCTTTCGAAACTTCGGGAAAAATTGTGGAAATCAACTTCGAAGAAGGAACGGCCGTAAAGAAAGGGCAGTTGCTTGCCAAAGTAAACGACCGGCAGTTGCAGGCACAATTACAACGTCTCGTTTCACAATTAAAACTGGCAGAAGACCGTGTATTCCGCCAAGACGCTCTGTTGAAACGGGATGCCGTCAGTAAAGAAGCTTACGAACAGGTGAAAACGGATTTGGCAACCCTGAACGCAGATATAGAGATCATCAAAACCAATATCGAGTTAACCGAACTTCGTGCTCCGTTCGACGGAGTGATCGGACTTCGCCAAGTCAGTGTCGGTACTTATGCCTCTCCGACCACTGTTGTTGCCAAACTGACTAAAATCGCTCCATTGAAAGTGGAATTCTCCGTACCGGAACGTTATGCCAAGCAAATCAAGAAGGGGACTAACCTGAACTTCAGCGTTGAAGGAAACTTGGATGCTTTCGGCGCACAAGTGTATGCTGTGGAATCAGCTATTGACCCGAACCTGCATCAGTTTACCGCCCGTGCATTATACCCGAATGTCAATCACATCCTGCTTCCCGGCCGTTACGCAAGCGTGCTGTTGAAAAAGGATGAAATACCTAACGCAATTGCCATTCCCACAGAAGCAATTGTACCGGAAATGGGTAAAGACAAGGTCTATCTGTATAAATCAGGAAAAGCCGAACCGGTGGATATTATTACCGGCATCCGCACCGCATCTGAAGTGCAGGTGATCAGAGGATTACACATGGGAGATACCATCATTACTTCAGGAACACTGCAACTACGTACCGGACTTGCCGTTACTCTTGACAACATTGATTAATAATACCAGCACCTTATGAATATATCCGAATTAAGTATACGTCGCCCGGTATTAGCCACAGTATTAACGATCATCATCCTCCTTTTCGGATTCATCGGATACAATTATCTGGGTGTCCGTGAGTATCCGTCGGTGGATAATCCGATCATTTCTGTCAGCTGCTCTTATCCGGGAGCTAATGCCGATGTTATCGAGAATCAAATAACCGAACCGTTGGAACAGAATATCAACGGTATTCCCGGTATCCGTTCTTTGTCTAGTGTGAGTCAGCAGGGACAAAGCCGCATCACGGTAGAATTTGAATTGTCCGTCGATCTGGAAACGGCGGCCAATGACGTACGTGACAAGGTTTCACGTGCCCAGCGTTATCTGCCCCGCGACTGTGACCCTCCGACCGTTTCAAAAGCGGACGCTGACGCCATGCCCATCCTGATGGTTGCTCTTCAAAGTGACAAGCGCACGTTATTGGAATTGAGCGAAATCGCAGATTTGACTGTAAAGGAACAATTACAGACGATTGCCGACGTTAGTAGTGTATCTATCTGGGGAGAAAAACGTTACTCCATGCGCCTTTGGCTCGACCCGGTAAAGATGGCAGGATATGGTATTACTCCTATCGATGTTAAAAATGCCGTGGACAATGAAAACGTGGAACTTCCTTCCGGTAGTATCGAAGGAAATACCACCGAACTGACTATCCGCACACTGGGATTGATGCATACTGCAGATGAATTCAATGATTTGATTATCAAAGAAGAGGATAACCGTATTGTACGTTTCAGTGATATCGGACGTGCAGAACTGGGACCCGCCGATATCAAAAGTTATATGAAAATGAACGGAGTTCCTATGGTAGGTGTCGTAGTCATTCCACAGCCGGGTGCCAACCATATTGAAATCGCGGATGCTGTATATCAACGCATGGAGCAGATGAAAAAAGATTTGCCGGAAGATGTGCACTATAATTATGGTTTTGACAACACCAAGTTTATCCGCGCATCTATCAATGAGGTTAAATCGACTGTATATGAAGCTTTTGTACTCGTAATCATCATTATCTTCCTCTTCCTGCGTGACTGGCGCGTCACATTAGTGCCTTGTATCGTAATCCCTGTCTCTCTGATCGGAGCATTCTTTGTTATGTATCTGGCAGGATTCTCCATTAATGTACTTTCCATGCTCGCCATCGTACTGTCGGTGGGGTTGGTGGTGGACGACGCCATCGTTATGACAGAAAATATTTATATCCGTATTGAAAAGGGAATGGCTCCCAAAGAAGCGGGAATAGAAGGAGCTAAAGAAATCTTCTTTGCCGTCATCTCAACGACTATCACGCTGGTTGCCGTATTCTTCCCTATCGTCTTTATGGATGGAATGACAGGACGATTGTTCCGGGAATTCAGTATCGTTATTTCGGGTTCAGTCATCATATCTTCATTTGCGGCATTGACTTTCACTCCGATGCTGGCAACGAAATTGCTTATAAAGAGGGAAAAGCAAAGTTGGTTTTATGCGAAGACCGAGCCATTCTTCGAAGGAATGAACCGGCTGTACAGCCGGTCACTTGCCGCTTTCCTCAGCAAACGCTGGATTGCTCTTCCATTTACCTTCATCACCATTTGCCTGATCGGTTTTCTATGGAATGCCATTCCCGCAGAAATGGCTCCACTTGAGGACCGTTCGCAAATCAGTATTAACACCCGGGGGGCAGAAGGTGTCACTTACGAATATATCCGGGATTACACGGAGGATATTAATCAACTGGTAGACTCTATCCTTCCCGATGCGGAAGCTGTTACCGCCCGTGTATCCAGTGGTAGCGGAAATGTACGCATCACATTGAAGGATATGCAAGACCGTAACTACACACAGATGGAAGTTGCCGAGAATATCTCGAAAGCGGTACAGAAGAAAACGATGGCACGTTCATTCGTGCAGCAGCAATCTTCTTTCGGCGGACGCCGTGGAAGTATGCCCGTCCAATACGTACTTCAAGCCACCAATCTGGAAAAATTAGAAGAAGTGCTGCCTAAATTTATGGCTAAGGTATACGAAAATCCTGTTTTCCAAATGGCGGACGTCGACTTGAAATTCAGCAAGCCGGAAGCCCGTATACAAATCAACCGTGACAAGTCCAGCATCATGGGGGTAAGCACTAAAAATATTGCTCAGACATTGCAATACGGATTGAGCGGTCAGCGTATGGGATATTTCTATATGAACGGGAAACAATATGAAATTCTGGGGGAAATCAATCGCCAGCAACGTAACAAGCCTGCCGACCTGAAAGCTATTTATGTACGTAGCAATAATGGGGATATGATTCAGCTGGATAACTTGATTGAACTGGAGAGCGGAATTGCTCCTCCAAAGTTATATCGCTACAACCGGTTTGTGTCTGCTACCATTTCCGCAGGTTTGGCGGATGGCAAAACAATCGGACAAGGTCTCGACGAAATGGACAAGATTGCCAAAGAGACACTGGATGATACCTTCCGTACTGCTCTGGCAGGAGACTCCAAGGAATATCGCGAAAGTTCTTCCAGTCTGATGTTTGCTTTCATTTTGGCAATCCTTCTGATCTACCTGATTCTGGCCGCCCAGTTTGAAAGTTTCAAAGATCCGTTGATTATTATGTTGACAGTGCCGTTGGCTATTGCCGGAGCCTTGGTATTCATGTATTTCAACAATATTACAATGAATATTTTCAGCCAGATCGGTATTATCATGCTGATCGGCCTAGTGGCAAAGAATGGTATTCTTATTGTGGAATTTGCCAATCAGAAACAGGAAGCCGGAGAGGACAAAATAAACGCTATTAAAGATGCCGCCCTGCAACGCCTACGTCCGATTCTGATGACTAGTGCTTCTACGGTCTTGGGACTTATCCCGCTGGCGTTTGCCACCGGAGAAGGTTGTAACCAACGTATTGCCATGGGTACGGCAGTTGTGGGTGGTATGGTGGTCTCCACTCTGCTCACGATGTATATTGTACCGGCTATTTACAGTTACATTTCAACTAACCGAATCAAAAAATTACAAGAATGAAACAGAAAGGAATCTGCATGAAACACATCATCTATATTACCATTGCCTGTGCTTTCTTATCAGTCTCTTTTGCTAAGGCACAACAGATACGCACCCTGAAAGATTGCCTGGAGGAGGGATTACAAAACAATTATTCTCTACGTATCGTACATAATGAAGAGCAGATCAGCAAGAATAATGCAACGCTAGGGAATGCCGGATATCTGCCTACATTGGACTTTTCTGCAGGATACACCGGAAATCTGGACAATATTGAAACAAAAGCGCGTGCTACCGGAGAGATAACAAAAAACAACGGCGTCTACGATCAGACGGTTAACGTCGGTCTTAACCTCAACTGGACTATTTTCGACGGGTTTAATATTAGTACTACATACAAACAGCTGAAAGAACTGGAGCGTCAAGGCGAAACAAATACCCGTATTGCCATTGAGGACTTTATTGCAGCCCTGACTTCGGAATATTATAATTTTATCCAGCAGAAGATCCGTCTGAAAAACTTTCATTATGCAATGTCACTTTCCAAAGAACGCTTGCGTATAGCAGAGGCCAGCCATCTGGTCGGAAAGTTTTCAGGGCTGGATTATCAGCAGGCGAAGGTGGACTTCAATGCAGACAGTGCCCAATATATCAAACAACAGGAATTGCTGCATTCTTCACGAATCCAGTTGAACGAGCTGATGGCCAACAACAATGTAAACCAAAACATTATTATCAAAGATTCCACCATCGACGTACACAGCGACTTGCAATTTGATGATTTATGGAATTCTACATTGGCAACCAATGCTTCTTTGCTAAAGGCGGATCAGAATACGGTACTTGCCCAATTGGACTACAAGAAAATAAACTCGCGCAACTATCCGTATCTCAAATTAAATACCGGATATGGATATACGTTCAACAAGTATGACATCAATGCAAACAGCAGAAGAGGTGATCTGGGCTTTAATGCCGGAATAACTGTCGGCTTCAACATATTCGACGGAAACCGACGGAGGGAAAAGAGAAATGCAAGTCTGGCTTTCAAGAATCGTCGTCTGGAACGGCAGGATCTGGAGCTAGCACTCCGTTCCGATCTCAGCAATCTATGGCAAGCCTATCGCAACAACCTTCAGTTGCTGAATCTGGAACGACAGAATCTGATAACTGCCAAGGACAACCACGATATTGCCATGGATCGTTATATACAGGGAGATCTCTCCGGTTTTGAAGTACGCGAAGCACAAAAGAGTTTGTTAGATGCAGAAGAACGCATCCTCTCCGCCGAATACAATACGAAGCTCTGCGAAATATCCCTGTTACAGATCAGTGGAAAAATTACGAAGTTTCTGGAATAAGGAAGTAGTTTCCAAACATTAAATAACAAAGCCATGAGAAAACCAAGTCTTTTCTTATTCCTACTTTTTATCCTGACAAACATCTCAGCCCAAAAAGCAGCAGATTACAGAAAACAGCAAAATTACAAAGAATGGGTACACATCGCTCCCAAATTTGACGACGATTTCTTCAAGACGGAAGAAGCTCTACGCATTGGTGACAACGTGTTACTGTATCAGCAAACCACCGGAGGCTGGCCCAAGAATATCTATATGCCGGCAGAACTGACAGAACAGGAATATAAGGCAGCATTAAAGGCCAAAGAGGATACCAACCAAAGCACAATCGACAACAACGCCACCACTACGGAAATCGAATATCTGGCACGGCTTTATCTGGCTACTCAAAAAGAAAAATATAAAGAAGGAGTTCTGAACGGCATCCAATATCTGCTCAAAGCGCAATATGAAAATGGTGGATGGCCTCAATTCTATCCACGCCCCAAAGGTTATTACATACAAATCACCTACAATGACAACGCCATGGTAAGAGTGATGAATCAGCTTCGGGAAATATACGAAAAGAAGACTCCTTACACTTTCCTGCCTGAAGATATCTGCAAACAGGCACGCAAAGCTTTTGATAAAGGCATAGAGTGTATACTCAAAACACAAGTGCGCCAAAACGGAGAATTGGCAGTATGGTGTGCGCAGCACGACCGTGTCACTCTGGAACCATGCAAAGCACGTGCTTACGAACTTCCGTCATTAAGCGGGCAGGAGTCAGACAACATTGTATTACTACTTATGTCACTCCCCAATCCATCTACAGAAGTTGTAAAATCGATAGAAGGAGCCATCAAATGGTTCCAGAAGTCTGAAATCAAAGGGCTACAGAAAGAATATTTCACTAACAGCGAAGGGAAAAAAGACTATCGTATGGTTCCTTGTGAAGACTGCCCCACTCTCTGGGCACGCTTTTATGAACTGGAAACTAACCGGCCCTTCTTCTGTGATCGTGACGGTATAAAAAAATATGATATCTCGGAAATCGGACACGAACGCCGGAATGGTTATAGTTGGTATAACAAAGATGGAAGTAAGGTGCTGAAAAGATACGAGAAATGGAAGAAAGAACAGAATAAATAATCAAAGACTGATATTTACCCTACCAAAGCGAATATCCGGAAAGTCCTTAAAATGAGAAATCCCCTTATTACACGATTGTAATGAGGGGATTTTTTAATTAAAGGCTTTTACACCGTCTTCTCAAAGTCTTATATAAACGGAGTTAAACCGATTATTTAGTACAATTCCACGGTTTCAACTGTTTGAAGAAGTCGTTACCCTTATCATCTACCAGAATAAATGCAGGGAAGTTTTCCACTTCAATCTTCCAGATAGCTTCCATACCCAATTCCGGATATTCCACACACTCGATGCTCTTGATGTTGTTCTGTGCAAGGATAGCTGCCGGACCTCCGATAGAACCAAGGTAGAAACCACCATATTTCTTACAAGCATCTGTCACTTGCTGGCTACGGTTACCTTTTGCCAACATTACCATGCTACCGCCATGACTTTGGAACAGTTCGACATAAGAGTCCATACGTCCTGCTGTAGTAGGACCCATAGAACCACAAGCCATACCTTCCGGAGTTTTTGCCGGACCTGCATAATAAATAGGATGATCCTTAATATACTGTGGCAAGTCTTCGCCGCGATCCAAACGTTCTTTCAGTTTAGCATGAGCAATGTCACGACCTACGATGATCGTTCCGTTCAATGACAGACGGGTAGCTACCGGATATTTAGTCAGTTCTTTCAGGATTTCCGACATCGGACGGTTCAGGTCGATCTTTACCACATCACCTTCACCTGCCTGACGCAGTTCTACAGGAATAAGCTCACCCGGATTTGAATCCAGTTTCTCAATCCAGATACCTTCCTTATTGATTTTACATTTGATGTTACGGTCGGCAGAGCAAGATACTCCCAAACCTACCGGACAAGAAGCACCGTGACGAGGCAAACGGATGATACGTACGTCATGAGCAAGATATTTACCTCCGAATTGCGCGCCCAATCCAATTTTATGAGCTTCTGCCAAAACTTCTTTTTCCAGTTCGATGTCGCGGAATGCACGGCCATATTCGTTTCCGGTAGTCGGCAGATTGTCATAGAAATGAGTAGAAGCCAGCTTCACTGTCAACAGGTTCTTTTCAGCAGAAGTACCTCCGATAACGAAAGCGATATGATAAGGAGGACAAGCGGCTGTTCCCAATGTTTTCATCTTTTCAACCAGGAACGGAACCAGTGTACCGGGATTCAGGATTGCTTTTGTTTCCTGATACAAATATGTCTTGTTGGCAGATCCACCGCCTTTTGTTACGCAAAGGAACTCATACTCCATGCCTTCGGTAGCTTCGATGTCAATCTGTGCGGGGAGGTTACATTTGGTATTTACCTCATCGTACATATTCAGAGGCGCATTCTGTGAGTAACGCAGGTTCTCTTCAGTATATGTTTTATATACACCCAGCGAAAGAGCCTCTTCGTCAGAATATCCAGTCCATACCTGTTGTCCTTTTTCACCGTGGATAATAGCAGTACCAGTGTCCTGACAGAAAGGAAGTACACCTTTTGAAGCAACTTCCGCATTGCGCAGGAAAGTCAGTGCCACATACTTATCGTTTTCACTTGCTTCCGGATCACTCAGAATCTTAGCAACTTGTTCGTTGTGTGAACGACGAAGCATGAATGACACATCACGAAAAGCTGCATTAGCCATCACAGTCAAACCTTCTTTCTCAATTTTCAGGATGGGATTTCCTTCAAACTCGCTTACTGATACATAGTCTTTTGTAAGCAGATAATACTCAGTTGTATCTTTTCCCTTCTCAAACATGGGCTGATACTTAAACGGAGGTGTTGCCATAAGTTTCTTATTTTATTACGTAATTGTTAGTTAGTGTGGCAAAGGTAGTATATAAATTAAAAATTAAAGATTAAAAATTAAAGATTAAAACATAATTAACGGAGGAACTCTCCCGTTTATCATTTGCTTATTTTATTCTTGTATGCTTTCGATACGTCTAATAAGTTCGTTTCCAAGAGCTGTTTTATCTTCAATATGTTTCAAGACGGCAGTCACAAAAGTATTGCTTTCGAAATCACCGCGTACTTGCTCAAAATCCTGCTTCATTTCGTCGTGGGAGCCGTCAGCACCAAATCCGGTCATGGAAGACAACGAGAATTCTTTCTTGGCATCCTCATATACCATCTTATCCAATCCGACAACAGCTTGCTGCCATGCTTTCACGATACCGATGATATCTTGTGCTGTAATCGTTTCCGGATCCAGACCGTAGAATTCCTGAATCTTATGATAAGCCCATGTCCATTCATAGGTATAATAGTTCTCATGCATTTCTGCAAAGCTTGCATTGATGGATTTCAAACGATTGACCGTTCCCTTCTCTATCCCATCCAGCAATCGGTCGATCTCACTCTTGGGAGCAATCAGTCCGGAAACATCCACCCACTCCCCAATTCCGATTTCCGTATCAGGTTTCAGTCGTTGACGGATTTCTTCATTGCTCTGGAAGTTGATGCCTTCCAACCGCTTAATGATGGAGTTTCCCAAGAACTTGTGAATTGCGATTTCATAAAAACGAATTCCATTGTTCAGAGAGGAGTTCTTGATTTTAGCACTCTGGTAGGAGTAAATCTCTGAAGTTTCACCGGACACACGTTTCAATTCTTTCAAAATGGAACGTCCTTTAAACATTTTCTGAATGGTATAAGGACTCAACAGATTATAATTGATATAATCCAGCCGGTTCGGATCCTTTCGATTATCACGCTTCGGCCATTTCTGTGCATCACGAATGGTACCTACACTTCTTAAGTTAACTCCCGGAACCAGATAAGTGGTATTCCGCTGCTCTATCAGGTAAGAGAAAGGAAGATTGGAAGTATCGGCATGATTAACATGACGTCCCATTACCAAAGAGAAGGCCCCAACACGTGCCGGCCACAGGATATATGAATCGGAAGTGGTTTTCGCTCCTCTTTCCATCGTTCCCTGATGGATAGGCCCTAACTTATACATGTGATTACTCTGATTGGACCCCGAACCCGCATTCATAAACGAGAACATACCGGCAATCAATAAAGTAGATTTATGGTGTGTCACTGTAAAAGGACCTGCAAAAATAGCACATGCCTCACCGTTCTCTCCCTGACAATTACTGAAAAACAAAGAATCGGAAGCAGAATAATTGTGTCCCAGCTTGCAGGACTGACCGACGAAGCAACGAGTCAGCATCGTGCCGTCATCCACTTTAGAGCCGGAAGAGATAATGAAGTCATCACAGATTACACCGTGTCCGATATGAACAGGTGCCGTCACGTTACTGTTGATGCTGCCATTGGATAAGCGGCAAGTTCCACAGATATGGCAGTAATCTCCAATCCGGACATTCTTGATCGAGCCCGTATTGAGAATCATCACATGATTGCCAATACTGCCGACAGCAGAAGCATGTTTGTTGGAATAATAATCCGCAATAGATTTCATGCGGTTAATCAGTTCGGGACGATGGCGGTACAGTGCAAGTATATATGCCTGATGTGCCGACAGTTTGTCGTTCATCAACACTTCACGACCTCCCGTTTCATTCAAGACTGCCACTTCCACCCCATTACCGAAAGTGCTCAACCCATCCACTAAGATAATATCTACATTCTCAATGAAGGTATCACTGCCAATTTCGTAATTAGCAATATAGTTCTGGATATTCTCAATACAACAGTTATCGCCCACCGATACATTATGCAACGTCACATGACGTAATCCCGAATGTTTCTTGATTCCCCCCGGCAATGTAAATTCTGCTTCGAATACTCCCAGTTTCACTTCACCCGAGAAACGGGTATGATGGACGTACTCACAATTAAACCCCTCTGCCACTGATACATTTCCCCAATCATCAGCCAGACACGACTGACTCTTCAACTGAAGTACCTCATCTTCAGTCAATCTACGATAGTCTTTCATTTTTAATAATGTGTTAATGTGCCCATATGCCAATGCGCCAATTCCGATGCAGTACACGCAGCCAGTTGGCACATCAGTACATAAGCATATTGATTAATTATTCCTCTTCTTCGTAGGTCTGATAAAGAAAATCGTTATAGGGATATTTCTGAACGTGTAATTCTTTCACTCGCTGATAAACTACATTTTTCAGTTCGTCTATATTGATTCGTTCGCGGGCGGAAATAAAGAGGCAGTTGTCCTCCATCTTTGCCATCCACGTCTTCATCAGTTCTTCGAGTGTTAAGTTTTCCTTTGTTCGGGGGGTAAGGTCGTCCGGCGCTTTCTCCACGTAGGTGTAAGCGTCTATTTTGTTAAATACAAGTATCATAGGTTTGCCACTGCCACCAATCTCTGCCAGTGTTTTGTTCACCACTTCAATCTGTTCCTCAAATCCGGGGTGGGAAATATCGACTACGTGTACAAGCAGATCCGCTTCACGCACCTCATCCAGCGTTGATTTGAAAGATTCTACCAGATCGGTAGGCAACTTACGAATAAACCCTACCGTATCCGACAACAGGAACGGTAGATTATCGATAATCACTTTGCGTACAGTGGTATCCAACGTTGCGAACAGCTTGTTTTCTGCAAACACTTCGCTCTTTGCGAGAAGGTTCATCATGGTTGATTTTCCCACATTGGTATAACCAACCAGTGCAACACGTATCATACGTCCGCGGTTCTTACGCTGGGTAGCTTTCTGTTTGTCAATGTCTGCCAGACGTTCTTTCAGCAATGACATACGGTTCAGGATGATACGGCGGTCCATCTCGAGCTGTGTTTCACCCGGACCACGAAGTCCCACGGAACCTTTACCACCACCGGCACCGGAACCACCTCCCTGGCGTTCCAAGTGAGTCCAGAGTCGCTGCAAACGTGGCAACATATATTTATACTGTGCCAGTTCTACCTGTGTCTTCGCATTGGCAGTCTGTGCACGCATGGCAAATATATCAAGAATCAGTGAAGTACGGTCCAGTATCTTCACTTTCAGTTCAGCTTCAATATTACGAATCTGTTTCGCAGAAAGTTCGTCATCAAAGATGACCATTCCTACTTCACGTTCTGCTTCCTCTTCGTCATGGATATATTGTCTGATTTCCTCCAACTTTCCCTTTCCGACATAAGTCACAGAGTTAGCCGTCGGTAACTTCTGCGTAAATCGTTTCACAACTTCCGCCCCAGCCGTCTCGGCAAGGAAAGCCAGTTCATCCAGATACTCGTTTGTCTTACGCTCATCCTGCGTTTGTGTGATGAGTCCTACAAGCACTGCTGTTTCTACTTTGGCTTCGGATATTACAAATTCTTTCATTCTTTACTTTTATTATATATAATAATGTGGGCGCAAATATAACAAAAAAAAAGAGGACAATGTTTTATTGTCCTCTTTTTCGTATCATTCAGGATTTAAAATATCCTATATTATTCCTCCATTACACCCGCTATATCATAATCGAGAGTTGCCGTTACACCTTCCACTTCATTTTTCACAACATCATTCTCATAATAGAAGACATCATAAGTAAAGACATATGCGCCTTTGCTTGTTTTCTCTGCAGATTTCACATTCATGTAATAAGGTGCTTTTGTAGTCTTATCCACTACACCGGTGTTAATCTTCTCCGGATTATAAGCATCACCTACAGATAACATACCTGCGACATCATAATTCTCATCCAACAGGAACTGTAAATGCCCTGTAGCTGTAGATGCCGTTCCGGCAGCAGAATAAAGAGCTTTGATTCTGAATAATTGATTTCCATCCTCATCTTCATAGTCGGAAGCAAACTCAAGAGGTGCTAAAATTCCACCATCATACCAGCCAGCTTCCAACACAACAGGCTGATCTATCTTTACCCAAGCATAGTCCTTAGACACAGATACAACCGTTGAAGAAGTTCCGGATGCATAAGGATGATCTTTTCCTTCTCCCAGTGATAGTGTCAACTTATAAACTTCTTGAAATTTGCATTTATCGCTAAGTTTCAATTCCACAGTTGCTTTAGATTCACCTTTTGCAAATAAAAACTCAGTCGGAACTGCTGTAAATTTCACTCCATCTATTTCCGAGCAGGATTTTACAGTTACAGGAACAGATACCGCTTCTTTCGTATTCACGCGATTCAACGTCAGTTGATATGTATCCTCATCCGGGTGTACTACAATTGAAGTCGTAGCAGCAGTAAAGTTTGCACCCAAAGCATTTTCATCAGCCTGCGGGCTCGTCACTTCAGTATCTTCATAGTCGCTACAGCTTACAAGAGACAAAGCCGGAACGATTAATAAATATAATAAGAACTTATTTAGTTTCATATGATTCAAATTATTAATAGAATTATTACTTATCCTCTACAGGTTTCGGAGTCGTTGATGTTGGATTCTGATCGGCTGCTGACAAAGCCTGGTTTGCCTGAATTTCAGCTTGAGGAATAGGCCACAACAAAATCGGATCAGTCGGTGCAATATTAAATATCATATTATCGTTCGGGAATCCTCCTTTACGGCGGTCAACCCCCTTATTCAAACGCATCAAATCGAACCAGTTCAGACCTTCCCCCCAAAGTTCAATACGACGTTGCAAAAATACTTCCTCCTGAATATCAGAGTTGTTAACTACATATTTTTCATTACGATATTTCGTAACAAAATCGGTCAAAGTCTTCTTGCCATCTTGTCCGGACATCGCTTCTGCTTCCGCCTTAATAAGATACATCTCTTCAACACGCATTAAAGGAATATCATTCGCATTAATAGAAGTCTCAAGAACATTATTATAAGGAGCAAACTTCACTTGAGTATAAGCCTTATAACCGTAAGCAGTTACCATTGCCTGCTGCGATGCAGATAAATTAGCAGATCTTAAGTCTCCACCTAACCACCAGCCTTTTCTAACATCAGTATTTGGTATCTGTTCATATAAATCTTTGTTAATCTGAAGTCCACCGGAGAAATTAGCATAACCGAAATTTAAAGATCCCATGTGAGACGGCCAGTTTACAATACCGGAAGATACAATTTCATCCGTTTCATTGACAATGATTCCCCACATCCAGTTCTTTTCACTAACAGTCCAGAACGTAGGCTTATTAACATCCGTCATTCCAGCCGGACTAATGCCCTCATTGGCAGCTGCTTCTATTGCATTACCTGCAGCAATGGCTGCCTGTGCATATTCATGCATAGACAAGTAAACACGAGCCTGTAATCCGTAAGCAACGGCAAGGCTGATATAGCGTTTGTCCTTTCTTTCTTCGCCTGCACTCTCTGCTTTTTTAAGCAAATCTACAGCAGTAGTCAAGTCTGTTGTAATCTGTGTATATACATCTTGAACAGTAGAGCGAGGACAACCGTTATCAGCAGCAGCTTCCATATTTTTATCAGTAATCAACGGTACGCAAGGTTTACTTTCGTTACCCTTATAGTTGAATTGGAAAAGTTGTGCCAATACCCAATATGAAAAAGCACGTGCTCCTAATCCTTGTGATAAAAAGTATTGTTCCGTCGCATCCGATGTAGCAGCATCAATCTCCTTGGCTACATTATTGGCCGCATAAATAATGGCATACATATCATTCCATACGATCTGACATTCGAGTGATGTCTGCGAACGGTCAGTATAATCAAGTTCACCTGTCATCCAGTTGTATCCGTTATCGTCACTTACAACATCATTGCCATTTACATCTGTAAACAACATGACACTAGGATAACCAAAGTCATTATGACGTTCAAGCTGTAACGCACCTTTATTCGGTGTCATCAGACTAAATTGTGCAAAAATTGCATTAACGCGTGCCTCTACCTTGGTAGGGTCTATCTTCCCAATCTCATCTTTCTGATTCGAAGTTACGACATTACCTTCCGGCAATGTATCCATGTCTTCGCAACCTGTGAAAGCAAAAGAAGATAATAAAAGAGAAGCAAAAATATATTTTGTTTTCATATTAAGTTCTTGATTTGTAGTTCAATTAAAATGTAAGACTAATACCTCCCGAAATCGTACGAATAGGAGTATAAAGTGCTGTTGTAGCCGAAATATAGCTCTGACGCGGGTCAAGACCTTTGCGTGCAGAGATCAAAGCAACATTATCAGCCGTGAAATATACACGTACTTTGTCAAGCATGACTTTCTTCACCAGTTGTTGCGGCAAAGTATATCCTACAGTAATATTGTTGATACTCAAATAGTCAGAGCTTGTCAACCAACGAGTGGATGCAGAGTTTGTATACTTATCATTTGCATTCAGACGAGGAATATTGGAAGTCGGATTTTCCGGTGTCCAGGCATTGTATATGTCTTTGTGCCAGTTCCATCCTGCGCTGCTTGAAGCACCTCCGTGCATCAGACGTCTGTAACCGGTATCATAGATTTTACCGCCCAACTGATAAGACAACTGAATAGAAGCGTCGAATCCGTAAGCTTCAAGTGTTGTTCCCAAACCACCGTAGACAGTAGGCATCATATCATCAGTAGCTACTTTATAATTTTCAGCTGTTGAATATTCCGGTGTTTTAATTGCATTGCCATTATCATCCTTTGCCCAGTACAAGGCTTCTCCGGTTTTTTCATCCACGCCTGCGTAATCAACCAGATACATACGATACATAGATTCTCCCTCTTCATAGATACGGTCACTATCAATCAGTTTTCCGTTCAAGTCAGGATGCAGTTTATTAATCTTATTCTTAACGAATGTTGCATTCAGGTTCACACTCCAATTAAATTTCTTATTGGCCATGATCTGATAATTCAAATCAATTTCAACACCAGAGTTTGTCATAGAACCAACATTCATCGGAACTGCTGTATATCCCAAGCTACCGGCTGTCGGTCTATTGTAAAGCATATCTTTTGATTTGCGACCAAAGTATTCAATACTACCATTCAACTTATTGTTGAACAGACCAAAATCGGCACCGATATTATATGAAGTAGAAGTTTCCCAAGTAATATCCGGGTTACCTTTATATAATAATGTACCATCAGCAAATGTACCATTAGCACCAGTCATCTTATATTGATCCAACCAAGGATAGTAGTTCTTTTCCAAAAGAACGCCCGGGTAAAGAATATCATCATTACCCTGCTGACCGAAAGAGGCTTTCAGTTTCAACATATTCACCCATGTAATATCTTCCATGAAGCTTTCACGAGTCAACATCCATGCCACACTTGCAGACCAGAAGTTACCCCAACGGTTCTCCGGAGCAAAACGGGAAGAAGCATCACGACGATAAGAAACATTTCCAAAATAGGTATCATTATATGAATAGTTCACACGGCCAAAGAAACCTTTTGTTGAGTACAAGTCTTTTTTACCACCTATCGTGAATTTATCAATCACATTACCCAAATAGAAGCTTTCCGGATTGTACAGATTCTGACCACTACCTTCCAACAGTGTATATTCATAGGAATAACCATCATAACCGGCTGTTACATCGAAGTGATGCACATCTTTAAGTGCAAACTGATAATTTGCAACATACTGCTGGTCAAATCCATAAGTACGAATAGCAGCCTGATAAGCAGTACCACCATAAGAAGCAGACTGTCCCATATATGCATTACCCATTTCATTTTGACGGGTATTGTCGATATTCAAACCGTAGCGTGCAGATATTGTCAAACCTGTGATAGGAGTTATCTCTGCAAACCAGTTAGCGTTTATTACATCACTCAAATATTCTCTTTTATTATAAATCAAGTCACCGGAAGGATTTGCGATTGACATAAAAGAACGAGAAAAGTTGGTACTCTGTCCGTCTCCATAGTCATACACCTTACGCCCATTGTTCAACATGATCTGCTTATCAGCACCGCGAACATACAAAGGATAGATAGGTGCCATATTGTTTGCTATGTAAAAGGCATTTCCTGAAGAAGCGGTAGCATTTGCATCCTGATCTCCCGGGTAACGGCTCTCTGTATTGACATAGCTAACATTAGCTCCAATTTTCAACCAGCTATACAGCTTATAGTCTCCTTTAAAACGACCATTAAGACGTTTAAAACCTGAACCGGATATGACTCCCTGGTCGTCCAGATATCCGAAAGCGAAATAATAAGTTCCTTTGTCGCTACCACCGGCTGCACTCAAATTATATTCCTGACGAAGATTATTCTGGAAAGTTTCATCTGCCCAGTTATCCGGAGTATAGTAATATTGACCGTCAGAATAACCTAAAGTAGCATTCGGATTCAGTTTACCATTAGAGCCAACCAATAACTCACCCGGAGCCGTTGTATATACTTGATATCCCAAACCACCGGAAGCTCCAGACGGAAGAATCTTATTCGCCCTGATATTAGCGTCTTCAGGAGAGTATCCCAAACTTATCTGAGAATTATAAATTGACTGATAGGCAGTTTCAATATAATTTTTCGGGCTAGTCATTACATCATATGTCTTAATTGCCCGTGAGTTAACACCCCATTTTGCATCGAAATTAATGCGAGCTTTACCGGAAGTACCTTTTTTAGTAGTAATCATAATGATACCATTGGCACCACGAGCGCCGTACAATGCAGTAGAAGCAGCATCTTTTAATACTGTCATCGTTTCAATATCAGCAGAGTTTATAGAAGACAATTCTCCGTCATAGGGAACTCCATCCACTACATATAAAGGTTCCATACCTGCATTGATTGAACCAACACCACGGATACGAACTTTTGCAGACTCTCCTGGCTGACCATTATCACTCAAAATCTGTACACCGGCTACTGCACCAGCCAACGCATTAGATACATTGGAAACCTGACGCTTTTCAATCTTATCAGCTTTCATCACGGAAGCAGATCCGGTAAAAGTACCTTTGGTAGAAGTACCGTAAGCTGTAACAATCACCTCATCAAGCACCTCTGTATCGGATTTTAAGACGATTTTCAGTTTAGGTTTAATAGCCACTTCTTGTGTTTGCATTCCGATATACGAAATCTGCAAAGTCTTTGCAGAACTAATAATTTTGTAATATATTGAATGCTAAACAGTTATCATTCACGCAAACACGTGAAAAAAAAAGTATTATTTGATTAATAATGAACTAGATATTTAATTAACAGCTGATTACAAGAAAAAACGCGAACAGTTCATTTTGCATATGTGATACTATTTCTCTACCCAAATAACACACAATGAGTTAATAATCAGGTAAATAATAGTTTAACTAAAAATATTTATATAGGGTAAGTAGTATCTTGCTGTTTTCAGGCATCTTCATTTGTATATAATTAGTCAGATATTAGTAAACCTCTCAATAAAAATGTAGTTTGCTCTTTTTATTCTAGTGGAGATAAACCTCTTGTAAATATTGCAAAACTTTTTCTCCTTATATATTTAATGATTATGAGATATAAAAGGCCACTCCGAAATTCGAAGTAGCCTTTTATATGATTGTACGGTTTTCTAATTAGAAATCGTCAGCAGGAAATCCAGTACGACGGAATCCGGAAACTTTATAAGTTAATCCATTTTCATCGTCATCAAACTGTACCATGTATACAATACTATCAGCAGGCATACCACTAGGAGTTGTCGCTGCATTCTCTAATACTTTCCCATCACTGATCTTTACTTTAGATTCATAAATAACATTGTTCACAAAATCAGGAGTTGAGAAAGTCCGCTCGGCATAGTTCACATTCACTTTCAATTTATACTCCCAAAAATTATTTAAATCATCCAACCACATTTCAGTATTACTGTTGCTAGCGGTATTATAAGTACTCATTTGTATATGTCCGGCACCATATGGGTCTTCTACTTCTTCTCCATCAATTATTGCATTCACTGTAACCCACCAGTCACCAGCCATTTTTTCAATAGCAGTACCACCTGGTTCTGTGTCGTCATCACATGCCACAACTGTAAAAGCCAGTGAAGCCAAAAGCAATATCATATATTTCTTCATAATCATATTTTTATTTTTTTACTATAATATCAAAAGATAATTGACCGGCATAATCGATGCTCCATCTCAAAGTTCCTGTTGCAGGATCCAACGATGTATTAGTCATTTGATCCATAGAGTCTCCCCAGCCTGCAACATAACTTTCTATAGGAGTAATGGTATTGTCTTCATTTAATTCAAATTTTCCAACCATTGCATAATCTGGTCCGTAGCCTGTACGCTGATCATACCAGCCTCCCAAGAAATCCGTGATATAAAATATTCCCGGTTCTATTTGAAATATTACAATCTCATATCCACTAAAAGCCACAACTGAAGGAACTGTCCGTTTGCTTCCTTCAGCCAAAGTATAAATCCCGGACTGTAGTGGAGAAGGAGTGTTATCTGCTACATATACTGTTCTCGTAAAGGTTTTGGCAAAACCATCTTCATTATATGCCGCATACACTAAGTTATAAATACCCGGGGTATTTACATCAACATTTCCTTTTATCTCTACGGATGATGTGATATCTTCCCCATTCATTTCTGCGTAGTATCCAGGCTCTACATAAGGTTGCCCTTTTTCTAAAACAATCTTTGTGTCACCCAGTCTTTCTAACGTTACGAAGTAGGTAACCTTGGAGGTATCATCCGTTGATTTGTCGCAAGACCCGAAGACAAACGACAAACATATCAATATGCTATATGCTATTTTTTTCATATGTAAAACTTGCTAAGTTATTTTTTATTTGATATCCCACCAGATAGGAGTACTTCCCGGTACTCCTGCAGGAGTATTTGCATTCTGTTGACGTGCACTTAACGGATAAGTCATCCGTTTCATCAGCCCGCCTGCTTCCAGCCCATTGGTCCATGGTGCAACTAAATCTCCCGGAGTGTATATCGATTCATTAGCTTGTATCTGTGCTGCCGAATAAGAAGATAGTTGCGGACAATCTGTGCGTCGGATCTCACTCCATGCTTCCATGTGGTCCATATAGAAAAGAGAAACCCATTTCTGCATATAAATCAAATTCAGTTTTTCAACTGATGTGGAAGCTGTAGACCATGCACATGCTCCCTCTAAGATAGTGTTCTCTTGTCCTGTAAATCCGCGAACAGCAAAATCAGCAGTTACCCCTGCTTCATATGCACTTTTCGCATTTGCGTCATCATTCAGAAAGCGAATATAAACTTCTGCTATTAAGAATTGTAATTCAGCCTGAGTAAAAAAGTAAACAGGTTTTGTTGGACCGATGGAATAATCAATAGCACTTACATTTTTATTTTTCCAATTATCAGTACCCAATATGCTTTGCATATGTGTTTTTCCTCCAGGAAGTTGTCCGACATATTTTCCATCTGCATCCGTTTTGTTAATACCATAGGCAATACGTGGGTCTCCTGTACTATTCAAATAAGAAATCAGCGGATATGCAGCGCAATGATTACCCGTCAATCCTACTGCATTTGTATTATACCATGGATTACGTTTGTCTGTTTCATCTACAAAGCAGTCTAATTTAACATCTCCGGTAAAGAATTCATTGTTTTGTACCAGATTTTTCACTTTCTCTGTGTAAGAGGCAACGTCTATATTGGCATCAATGAAACGTAGATACATACGAAGACGGAGAGCATTGGCAAATCCTTTCCATTGAGCAAGATCCTTATTGAACACCAAATCCGGTACGTCCATACCACTTCCATCCAAGGCTGACTCTGCTGCATCCATTTCATCCAATACGCCTCTATATACAGTTTCGCCATTATCCCATTTGGGTGTTGCATTGGCATTCCCTTGCAAGGCTTCAGAATAAGGCGAGTCGCTTGTATTGTCTACCATTATTTGAAAAGCGTACGCTCTCAAGATAGTGGTGGCAAAACGGTCTGCCGGATTGGTCGTCTTTTCCAAAACCTGTTTGGCATCTTCTAAAGCACCTGCAAACAAGATTCTATATGAATAGTCCATTTGCTGTGATGATTCTGTAAAAGTGTACTCACATAAAGTATTGTATTGGTTCGCTTCCGGCTTTTGTTCATAGTATTGGGCGAAAAAGCCTGCATAATTATAAATTTCTCCTCCTACTGCCGAAGCGATAGAAGCACTAATGGAAGGGAATATCAAGTCGGCTGTTACCTGATCGTTCATCGGATAGTTCGGGTCGTTGTTGATATCCAAGTCGCAACTTGTAAATAATGCCGTTGTTGCCAATGATGCATATAATAATATTTTCTTCATATTTATTCCTGTTTAAAATTTAACCATTAAGTTGAAACCGAAACGGCGTGAGCTAGGATTAGCTGTGTATTCTCCATAGTTACCTTCAAGATCATTGCCAAATGAAGTCATTTCGGGATCAATAAATGTATTGCTGGATGGGGTCCAGATGAATAAGTTATTACCATATGCGGAAACTTTCACTGCCTGAAAAGGTGTTTTGGCCAGCCATCTTTTTGGCAAATCCCAACCTAATACTACAGAGCGAAGTTTTACATACGATTTATCTACAAGGAAGCAACTTCCCAGATCGGAACCTCCGTCGCCCCAGTATTTATAAATATTAGAACTGGTAATGGGCGTTGTATTTTCTACGTAAGTAATTTGATCTCCATTTACAATCTTATTTACAGAGTTTGGCACAATAAAAGGATTTCGATCGTTATAAGTAGTCTGGATTGCATTACCTGTAAAATAATTAATATCTTTGGTACGTGAATACATGACTCCACCCTGACGGATATCAAAGTCAATACCCAAGCTTAAACCTTTGTATCTCAATGTTGTAGAAACGCCCATTTGATATTTATTATTCATATCTCCACAGATTCCGAACTCACCAGCTTCAACAGGTAGACCTGTTGAAGAGTTGACAACAACTCGTCCTTGAGGGTCGCGTTCAGCTACTTGCGCTTTGAATACTCCGACAGGCATTCCTGTAATAGCGTACATACTAGTTCCCCCATTTAATCCATAAATATTTGTAATACCACCCAGTTCTTCAGGCAAACTGATTACTTTACTCCAGTTCTTTGTAAAGTTCCATGTTAGTTCCCAACTAAAATCTTTAGTTCTGATCGGAGTTCCACTAATTAACAATTCTATACCACGATTTCGTATCTTACCTAAGTTCATGTTTTGCGCTGTATAGCCTGAAGCCGGATCCATGGCTAAAGAAAAAATCTGTTTGTCAGTATTACGATTATAATAAGAAACATCGAAAGACAAGCGATTTTTGAAGAAAGCCATATTTAAACCGATTTCAGCCTCTGTCGTCATTTCCGGACTTAGTGTATTACTACCTAAAATGTTACCTGCCGAATAAGCATTGACACCTCCTAACGGGAAGGTGAGGTATCCAAAAGGTATTCTATTTGAAGATTGTGCATATACAGGATTAACCATATACACATCAGCATCATTACCGGTTTTACCCCAGCTGGCACGTATTTTACCAAAAGAAATGATATTGCTTAAATCACTATTTAATAATTCGCTGAAAATGAAACTGCCGGTAAAACCCGGATAGAAGAAACTGCGGTTCCCTTTCGGAAGAGTAGAAGACCAGTCGTTACGAGCTGTAACTGTCAGATACAGCATGTTTTTCCAAGAACCTTCAAACTGTCCGAACACACCCATCAGACGTCTAAGTTCCAAATGTTGTTCAACAATTGGAGTTTTACCAGAATTCTTCAAGTTAAACCATGTCGGGATAGTCAAATCGTTTACCTCCGAATATTGGTAAGAGACTTTACGCTCATTTCCATTGAATCCGACTAACGCATTGATATTAAAATCACTGATCGGCATATTGAAATTAACCATAATATCTTGATTAATTTCACGACGCCGGGTTATCTGTTCTGTATATTGTCCTGTCTCACCAGAGAATGGACTACTGGAACCTTGTCCTTCTCCGTTGGGTGTTCCTTCGTAATAAAGAGCATATAAATTAGGTTTTCCTTTATCGCTCTGGCCGGTTGTAGTATCCAATCCCATACGATATGTGAATTTGAAATATTTCAAGAATTCATAATCTAATTGGAATTTGCCATAAAATCTTTCAGATTCATATTCGTTCAAATAATTTTCCAGAATATAATATGGATTCATCACGCCATAAGGAGTATAATAATAGCCCGGAGTGTTAAACGGATCATTCTGGTCTTCCAGCCCTATAATACTGACATCGCGTGGTGATTGATAGAGGGAGTTCAGCATAGAGAGCCCTTGCCCCGTAGTAGCAAACTTATTTTTCTGATAGGCATAGTTTAATGAAGAAGAAAATGTTAATGCGCCTACCTTATGGCTGCCACGTGCGGAAAAGGTATATTTGTCATAACTGTCAGCGTCTGTTGGAATCATACCATCGTCGCTAATTTGAGAGAAAGAAACATAATAATCACTTTTGTCTGTTGCTCCATTAAATGAAAGGCTATTGCTATACCTGAACCCGGCATCAAAAAAGTCTTTAATGTTGTCAGGCATTGCTACATAAGGCTTCAACTTTTGCGAGTTATTATACACATTTCCCCATAATTGCATTGAACCATCAAAACGAGGTCCCCAAGAACCATTTTCCAACTCCGTATGGTTACCGTTCCATCCCATACCAAATTCATTCTGAAATTCCGGTAAACGTAAAATTGTAGACCATTGTACACCGCCATTGTACTCAATACCAACACCTTTATTCTTTCGTCCACTTTTCGTTGTGATCATGACTACACCATTTGCAGCACGACTACCATATAAAGCAGTTGCTGCCGCACCTTTTAGAATTGTCATGTTTGCCACATCATCCGGATTAATAGCGTTTGCTCCATTACCAAAATCATATCCGCTGTTCAAACCATCTGTAGAATATACTGTAGAGTTATTCAATGGTACACCATCCACTACATATAATGGTTGATTTGTACCCGATAGTGAACTAACACCACGAATAATTACAGAATTTGAAGAACCAGGATCTGATGAAGTACTGGAAATCTGAACCCCCGCAATTTTACCTGCTAAACTTGACATAACATCGGAAGTACGACTCTCCGCAATTTTGTCACCTCCCACAGAAGTCGCAGCATACCCTAATGCTTTTTCGGAGCGTTTAATACCCATTGCTGTAACAACAACTTCATCAATTTGCTGGGCATCAGACCTAAGTACTACCTTTAAATTAGATTTGATAGCTACTTCTTGAGTCTGCATACCAATGTACGAAATCTGCAAAGTCTTTGCAGAACTTGGTACGTTCGACAAATTAAAATTACCATCTACATCTGTGATTGTACC
>NZ_JBCGVL010000007.1:0-264326 GCF_047310725.1 Bacteroides sp. 90-K9/2 | reverse complement strand
GTTCAGGACGCCGTAATTTTATTGACCTTATTCAAATACCTGTTAGTCTTAATTGTATCGCTACTTCATAAGACAAGCATTGACGGTTCTATTTTTACTTGTACTACTTGTATTGTTTATCAATATTTCAAAGAACTTGTTGCTTTCGTTTTAAAAGCGGGTGCAAAGGTAAGGGCTTTATTTTTAACTACCAAACTTTTTCGGAAGTTTTTTTTCAGTTTTTCTTTTTACTCAATTTCTCTGGCTCTCTATGCGAAAGGGAAAGAATGTATGAAAGAAGAACTCGCCGGTTTTCTTTGCGAATCGGACTGCAAAGATAAGAACTTTATTCAGTATAATCCAAACTTTTTCGGAAGTTTTTTGTTCTTTTCTTTAAGGGGGATTCCGCTTTTTCACTAAGTCAATTTTTCAAGGCTTTCTTCTCTTGGAAAGCGGGTGCAAAAGTAGCCCCTTTTGGTATACAATCCAAATATATCAAACTATTTTTTCTAATTATTTTTGAATATATTTGCTAAAGTGCTGAGGAAGAACGATGTTGTAGAACATATTTTTTATCACGGGTGGGGTGTGCGCGGAAACAACCGGAGAGCTACACATTATTATATCACACGCGGGCGCGTAAGTGCACCGGGGATCAATTTGCGTTAGGGGGCAATTAAAGAATCAGGTCATAAATATAAGAGGAAAGAAAGATAGATATAAGAGATAGTGGTTTTATAGCGAGTTCCGTTTCTAAGTTTGATTCATTAATATGATACTTGTATGAGAATGATGCGTAGAATCTTCGATCTTACTGAAAAGGATTTTTCTTTTTCATTTCTCATGTTCTCATAACATGCACAATAATCTTTTGTAAATCAAGAATATAATACTATGAGAAATAAAATACAAAACGGCATTTCTCATAGTATGACACGCATTTTGTACATAAAACAACCTGTTTCTCATAACTTATCAAGGCATTTCTCATAGTATTTTGACTATTTATCCTATAAATTCTCAAGCTGGATTCCAGGCTAAAGATCAAGTTGAATACCAGACTATGCACCTATTTACAATATATTATCAGCGCTTGTTGAAAGTATATAGAGCAGACATTAGTATATTTTCCTACCGGCATCTGTATCGTTGCACTACAGTGAACAGGTCTGTGCACTAAAGTGGAAAGAACCGTTCACTAGAGTGGAACGATTTGTTCACTGGAGTGCAACGATACAGATAGCAGCAGGAAGAAACGGTTATGATTAAGGAAAAACATGAAGATACAAGGAGAATGATACACAGAAAAGCAGTAAACAATAGGAAGTTGATTAATAAACGGCATAAGGAAAGGAATAATCATAAGTCCGGAGAGAGTCCGGGAAAAGCCACGGCCATCATGCATGAGAAATGAGCTAAACAGATAAAAGCAGTATGAGAATAAGAGGAGAAATGATTGGAAACCTATGAGAAATGCATCATTTTTAAGGAGAAATGAGGGAAATACTATGAGAAATACCACCTTACTGTTTATTTCTCATAGCATTATATTATTGATTTACAAAAGATTATTGTGCGTGTTATGAGAACATGAGAAATGAATATGAAAAATCATTTGCAGAAGGCTGGATTTCTCTTTGATATAAATACAGGAAACTATCCACACCTATGTTTTTCGAGAAAATGATAAATCGGATCAGTTCATATCATGGATTTATTTCGTACCTTTGCCACTCGATTTATATAAAAAGAAAAAATGAGTAAAGAATACACACTCGCAGATTTCACAGATATTTTTGATTACTCCACAGGATGGTTCAGCGACAGTAGCATTTGTAGTCTATTCTATCAGATATTCAAACGATTCCCTTCCATGAAAATGGTGAAATATAAAGTAAACCAGGATTTTCTGAAAGAAATCAAGGAACTTTATCAGCAAGATGACGCGTTCGATATATTCGAGCATGTGTACTGCAATCATTTTGAAAATGAAAAAGAAGAAGAGGAGGAAGAAGAAGAAGACAATACAGGTACAAAAGAGTTATACGACTGTATCGTTATCTGCAAAAAGAATTTAATGATCGGCTATTTTGATAATTGCGTAAAGATTGTCTATTCCAATATCGACGAAGAGGAAATCAATCATCTCAATCAGATTTGCGAAAATCACAAGAAGGAAAATGAGAAACTTAACAATCTATTTATAGTAACATACTCTCATAACTACTTCAGCCTGAAACAATCGCAAGTCAATGAACCTGCTATTCAGATTGATCGTCACTATAACGATGATTTTGTTCCCGTAGCTGCCGAAATCGAACACTTCCTGCTAGAGGACAACAAAAGCGGATTAATCATTTTGCATGGGAAACAAGGTACTGGAAAAACTACTTATATCCGCCATCTCATTAATCTTGGTAAAAAAAGAATGATTTATATGAGTGGGGATCTGGTAGATAAACTTTCGGATCCGAGCTTTATCACTTTTATCCGCCAACAAAAGAACTCTATCTTCATCGTAGAAGATTGCGAAGAACTATTATCAAGCCGCAACGGAGGCAACCGTATGAATGCCGGATTAGTCAACATACTGAATATCAGCGACGGACTGTTGAGCGATGAATTGTGTATCAAATTTATCTGCACCTTTAATGCTCCACTAAAAGATATCGACGAAGCATTGCTTAGAAAGGGACGCTTGGCTGCCCGATATGAATTTAAAGACCTGACCACTGATAAGGTTAACCAACTGATTAAGGAAGAAAGTCTGGATATTCCCGAACAAACACATCCCATGACACTGGCTGAAATCTATAATTACGAAGGAATGGATTTCTCCTTGGGAAGAAAACGGGTAGGATTCTAAAATATTCTCCGGAATAGAATTGCCAGAGAAAAAACAGGCAATTATTATTATGAAATATAAGTATATAAATTTTATCTGCAGCCGGACACGATTCGACATTTTTATACGTTTATTATATTTAAAAGAGTTGCCCAATAATAGGGCAACTCTTTTAAATATAAAACTTCTTAAGTTCAAACTAAACTTGTGATACCTTATACGGACATATTCTTACTTATAAGTTAACGGAACTTCTAAGATATTCACTCACAAAACCTGCTATTATCCAAAGCTGAAGGGAAAAGCGCTTTCATCAGATAAAGCAATTAATCCATTTTTCCGTTGGATACAAATTTTGTTCTCCCGTGCCAACCAACCGGCGGCCAATGCTGTACTTTCTACGCTTAGGTTTAATCTTCTCGCCAATTCAGGTATTGAAATTTCACCAATTTCTTTCAGGGCATACCAGACCTTTCCGGCATTGTTCCCTACAATCGTTTTATCCATGGCTATTTTTATTAATAATTCGGTTACAATATAGTCATTTCAACAATAGTTTACAACAAAACCAGATTTTTTATTTTAGTTTTTGACATTATTTAAAACAAGAAAATCAATTTCGCAATTAACGGTTAAAAACTCGGTCATAGTTCATACCATAACACTACTGGAAGGCACATTATATATCAAAATAAATTCTCAAAACAGGTATAGGGAAACCATAGAAAGAAAATAGAAAGTTGACATTTCCGCAATATCGGACAAGTCATTTCGCTTTTTTACCAATACCTTTGCGAAGTGAAATACCAAAATTAGTTATGCAACAGAAAAAAACAACGAAAGAAGAATATCAAAAGTGCGTAAATGTGGTAGTGGAATACATCATCCAACATTTAGGAGAAGATATTGATTTAAAATCTCTGGCCAGAATTTCAAACTTTTCTCCTTTTTACTTTCACCGGATCATGAAAGCTTTTCTCGGTGAACCGATTGGTACGTTTATTGTCCGGACGCGGACAGAAGCTGCCGCACGCCTACTCCGCTACTCGGATATTCCGATTGCCGACATCGCCTACCGGATTGGCTACTCATCTCCTTCTTCGTTGTCGAAAGTGTTCAAGCAATTTTATGGCATTTCACCTTTAGAATATAGAAACAATAAAAACTTTGTAATTATGAAACCAGCGATTATCAGGCCAGACCTGGAACTAAAAAAAGAGATCAGAAATGTCTCCGAACGGAATGTGATTTATATCCGCCTTACAGGGGACTACAAACTAAATGATTACGGCGGCACTTGGGGACGTTTATTCCAATTCATCAAAGAACAAAAACTGCCGATGGGAGATTTCAGTCCGCTTTGCATTTACCACGATGATCCGAAAGTGACGCCAGCCGAGAAACTGCGTACAGACGTATGCATGGTGATGCCTGTAAAAGTTGCTCCCAAAAGTGATGTGGGATTCAAGGTTATCCCAGCCGGACGTTATGCCATCTTCCTTTACAAAGGACCGTATGACAATCTGCAAGCTGTATACGATACGATTTACGGAAAGTATCTGCCCGAAATGGAATGTACACTGCGTGATGAAGCCAGTGCCGAGCGCTATCTGAACAATCCATGTGACACTCCTCCCGAAGAGTTGCTGACGGAGATCTATATTCCGGTAGAATAATCCGGATAAGAGGATGAAGGAGCAGCAGTCACTTCCAGACAGGCTGTTCCCTCTTCCCTACCTGCTATTTTTCAGCATAGACGCCAATCCTGTTTCCTTCACTATCCGTGAATACGGCAAACCATCCTTTATCGTCTGCCTCAATCTTTGTTTTGGGAATGACCACTTTCCCTCCTTTCAGAAGCACTTTTTCCAACGTTTGTTCAATATCCTCACAGTTGAAATGGATAAGTACGCCATGCGTTGAAGGAAGAAAGTCGAAGTTTGAAGCATAAGATATTGCACCGACGGTTTCACCTTCTTCCGTGAAACAAGCCATTTTCTCTGTTTCACATTCAAAAGTCGGAAGTTGCACACCCAACACAGTTTCGTAAAAATCGACAGCCCGACGGAAATCGGTAGCAGGAATCTCAAAAAATGCAATTAATTTTTTCATTTCGTTTCTTTTTTATGGTTACTACTAAGCCTTTGCAAAGACATTGCAAAAGTAGGGTAACACGAGGAAGCCCGATAGGAAAAAAGAGACATCTTCAGAGTTTAGAGAAATAATCGGAATAAGGGGCACATACAGAAAGATACTCCGCAGGGGTATAACCGGAAAAGAGTTTGAATTCCTTTATCATGTGAGACTGATCGGAAAAGCCACATTCATAAGCCACTTGTACGAAAGGAACAGTAGCATCCTGTTGCAGCATGAATAACGCCCGTTGCATACGGATAATACGAATAAATTCTTTGGGAGTAGTACCGACATAATCGGTGAAGATACGCCCGAATTGCTTGCTGCTCAAACAGGCTGTCTCCGACAAATGAGAAATGTTGATTTGCGGCCGGAGATTTATTTCATGGAAAACAGCAGACATGCGCTTGAGATTATACTCGGGAAGAGTGCATAAACGACGAAGAAAAAACTGCTCTATCAACCGAATACAAACTGCATTATCAGAAGTATCCGTGACCTGTTTTACTAAGTCCGACAGTTCTGCATCTTCCATCGCACCGGTGTCTATATTCTGTCCGCGGAACAGATGACTGGGTATGTGAAACAATGCTTTTACCGCATAAGGTTGGAAAACAACAGTAA
The DNA here is from genome assembly GCF_047310725.1 of Bacteroides sp. 90-K9/2. Lineage (NCBI taxonomy): Bacteria > Pseudomonadati > Bacteroidota > Bacteroidia > Bacteroidales > Bacteroidaceae > Bacteroides > Bacteroides sp. 90-K9/2. The sequence goes on along the minus strand of NZ_JBCGVL010000007.1, from coordinate 258,742 downwards.
TCATCTCTATCCTGCCTGTAGACATCACATCCGAGAAACCGACCGATTGTCCGGAAATAAAGGATTGGGGTTGCAGCTCCGACTCGCCCGACAAAAGAAGTTGTTTCCCTTTATGGAATACCAGTTGCATGCAGCCAATAGGCAGAGTCCGTTCGGAAACAGGGGCTATTGAGTCGTCTTGCAATATCCAGTAATACCGTATATAGGGAGCCAGTGCAAAACAGGGTTTTATCAGTTGAAATGATTGCATATAACAAAGATATTATTTCTTAATCCAAATGCAAAAGTAAAACTCCTGTTTAAAAGGGGATAGTAAAAAAAGGACTTCTTTACTTAATTAAAAAAAGCATCCTCTGCTTGAAGAAGCATGATTACAGCTCACATCCAAACAGAGGAAGAATTCTTTAGATAACGGAAAGTCCATATTCGTAGGCTTCCGACATCGCGTTGTAATCTGCGTCGGAATATGCGCCTTTATCCCTTGCTTTCTGCATATCTTTCATAAACGATTCTACAGAAGACAGGAAACTAGAATAGTTTTTCTGTTCTTCATCATAGCCTGTCACAGCAGGAAGCTTCTTTGCAGCTTCGAGTTCCTTCTTCAGTTCCGCCATCTTCATGTCAATACGCATACCGTCCAGCGCATGTTTGCGGGAATAAAGATTCATGATGCTTTGCACAGTGCCGGACATCTTACGCATAGCCATGATCTGATCTTTCAACGGTTCGTCGGCAAGAAGTTCTTTTTCAGCCTGTTCCGTGAGCGGGCTTAGAATATCAAAAATCACTTGTTTATATTCGGACATTTCTACACTTAGCCGGTAGTTTTCATCCAAGAGCTTGCCAGCCTTGGCTGTCTCTTTGGCCTGCTTGTAAGAGAGAAACTTATTAAAATTATCATAGAATTGCGTCCGTGCACTAAAAAGTCCTCTATAACTCTGCTTCAGATTCTGACGGACTTCTATATTAAAGTAATCTCCCGGATCCATCAATTCCGCAGTGTCTCTGGCAGATACTTCAGGCGGTGCTATCGGAGATACTTCAGGAACTTTTCCTGTCTGTTCCATATATCCCAAGACCGCATTTACGTCTTTTGCATTAGCTACATGCCTCAACACGATGAGCGATGTATGATAATAGTTTATCACTTTACTGGCATTATCCAATTCCTCCGGAGTGACGGAGGACGCAGCCTGTTTCTTGTTTCCTCCCGAACAGGAAACCAATAAGAAAGCACCTATCAGTGCTCCAAACAATAAGATATTCTTCTTCATAATAATGGTTAGTTTATTGAGACTTTCGTACTATAACAATAAAAATCGTTTTTTGTTATAGACAAACAATGCATATTTGATAAGTGTTCTATACATGATATTAACTTAAAAATAAAACAAATATGGAACAATCATTTCAAAAAGGAGTTGTGCTCCATTTGGCTTCCCTCATTGAATATACTGAAGGAGGCGTCATCAGCAAACAGTTAATCAAAAGTCCGGCAGGAAATATCACTTTATTTTCTTTCGACAAAGGAGAAGGGTTAAGCGAACATCGTGCTCCGTTTGATGCGCTCGTGCAGGTATTGGAAGGGGTAGCGAATATTACTGTAAACGGAAATCTGTTCACCGTAAAAGCAGGAGAAAGTATCGTATTTCCGGCGAATGCGCCGCATGCCCTTACAGCAGTGGAGAGATTTAAGATGCTGTTGACTATGATTAAGGAATAAACAACCATAGTGTATAAAAACAAAAAATGGCTACTCATCACGAGCAACCAATCTTTTGTTAACCTTAAATCTAATACTTATGAAAAAAACACTGTACAAAGGTACCATATTTCAGGTAAATAGCAAATTTTAGAGCCTAAACAGCCCATATTATAACAGGGTTTAATACTCTGGGAAGCGTATTAACATTTCAGACTTCACACGTTAACATTTAACATATTCATTCACACAAGTTACTTCTTGGGTAAGTAAGAATACAAAAAAGAGGGCATCATTGAAACAACATCGTCTTTTTTTTGTAACTTTGAACTATGATAATCAGTGCCAGCCGCCGGACAGATATTCCGGCATTCTATTCCCAGTGGTTTTTTAACCGGATTAAAGAAAGATATGTATTAGTGCCCAATCCATATCATCCGAAAATGATTAGCAAGATCTCTTTATCTCCTGCTGTAGTAGATTGTTTTGTTTTCTGGACCAAGAACCCGGCACCTATGCTCAACCAACTGGAGAAATTGCAGGATTACAACTATTACTTCCAATTTACACTTAACCCTTACGGAGAAAAGCTGGAAAATCATTTGCCCTCCATCGATAAACGAATGGATACCTTTAAAAAGCTGGCTGATAAAATCGGCAGGGAAAGGGTGATCTGGAGATACGATCCGATACTGACGAACGAGGAATACAATGTTTCTTTCCATCAGGAAGCATTTGCCCGGATTGCCGACGGACTCAAAGACCACACTGCCAAATGTATGCTAGGATTCATAGATCATTACCAGCATATCCGGAACTCTGTACGGTCATTCAACATCTATCCGCTGACTCAAGAGGAAATAGAAGAAATGGCTGTCTCTTTTAAAAAAACAATAGACGCTTATCCCGACATACAGTTGGATACTTGTACTGTGAAGGTGGATTTAAGACATTTGGGTATTCCGAGCGGCCTGTGTATCGATAAGAATCTGATAGAAAAGATCATCGGTTATTCCATCCTCGCCCAAAAGGATAAAAACCAGCGTAACATCTGCAACTGCATTGAAAGCATTGATATCGGAACTTATGAAAGTTGTCTGAACGGATGTATTTATTGTTATGCCATCAAAGGCAATTATAACACGGCAGTATATAATAGGAGGAAACATGATAAAAACTCACCGCTACTTATCGGTCATTTATCCGAAGAGGATATCGTAAAGGAACGGGAGATGAAAAGCCTGCGGGATAACCAATATTCGTTGTTTTAATCTCTTCGGTCTACAGTTGGCTTACAGGCATAAAAAAAGGCTATCTATCCCAGACAGCCAATCTTTTGTTAACCTTAAATCTAATACTATGAAAAACACAGTACAAAGATACGGACTTTTCGGTTATCTCCAAATTTTGAGGTCAAAGCAACGTAACTTATAACATGGTTTAATAGAATCAGAACCGCATTAACAAATGAGTGGCCGGCCATTAACATTTAACAGTTTTCTTAAAGAATCAAGGCGTAAAACTGGAAGAGATGCAAAAGTTTTCGAATCGAATACCTTATCTTATTAAAGAGAGTTTATGCGGGCTAACAAATTCCTCTGCCAGCTGTTTCTAATAGAAGGTAACCATCAAATTCCCATTATATGAACAGATTCGAAAATAAAGTAGTTGTCATCACCGGTGCTGCCAGTGGCATAGGCGAAGCAACCACACGCCGCATTGTCTCCGAAGGAGGCAAAGTAGTCATCGCTGACCATTCCGAGAAAAGAGCGGAACAGCTTGCCAACGAACTCATGCACGCAGGGGCTGACGTGCGCCATGTCTATTTCTCCGCCACCGAACTCCAGAGTTGCAAAGAGTTGATTGATTTTTCCATGAATGAATATCAAAGAATAGATGTACTGATTAATAATGTAGGAGGAACTGATCCCAAACGTGACCTTAGCATCGAAAAGCTGGACATCAACTACTTTGATGAAGCATTCCATCTGAATCTCTGCTGCACGATGTACCTTTCCCAACAGGTCATTCCTATCATGACTGCCAATGGCGGCGGAAACATTGTCAACGTAGCTTCCATAAGCGGACTTACGGCTGATGCCAACGGCACTTTATACGGCGCCAGCAAAGCGGGTGTCATCAACCTGACGAAATATATCGCTACTCAAATGGGAAAGAAAAACATCCGTTGCAACGCCGTAGCTCCGGGACTGGTACTTACTCCCGCTGCATTGGACAACCTGAATGAGGATGTACGTAATATCTTCCTCGGTCAATGTGCCACTCCTTATCTGGGAGAACCGGAGGATGTTGCAGCTACCATCGCTTTTCTGGCTTCGAACGATGCCAGATACATCACCGGACAAACAATTGTGGTGGATGGCGGACTGACCGTTCATAATCCGACAGTAGCGTTATCATAAAACGACCGGATAACGTATTATCGGTAAAGATGATACGTTATTAACCGGCAACCATTACAAAAATAATCTCTTTTTCCTTGATGTTACCGATAGGAAACATATCTTTGTGACCAGTCAGTAACAAAAGTATCAAAGTATGGAAAAAGAGATTACTAAAAACAGACAGGCTACGGAAATGACCCTGATTAAAGCCGTCAACGATATCATCGAAGAAAGCGGTTTCGAAGGGTTGGGGATCAATGCGGTAGCAGCCAAGGCCAAAGTTTCAAAAATGCTTATCTACCGTTATTTCAATTCGCTGGATGGACTGATAGCAGCCTACATCCAGCAGAACGACTATTGGATTAATTTCGATGAAAAGTTACCGGATCAGACTCATTTAGCCGCATTTATCAAGCAGATATTCAAAAGACAAATCATGTGGTTACGGGAGAATTATACATTGAAACGCCTGTATCGCTGGGAACTGACAACGGACAATAAGTTTGTGAAAGAGTTGCGCAACAAACGGGAAGAGAAAGGTATCTGGCTGGTAGAGGCAGTCAGCAAACTTTCAAAACATCCGAAAAAAGAGATTGCCGCTATGGCTTCCATCATCACCGCAGCCATCAGTTATCTGGCATTGCTCGAAGAAAACTGCCCGGTCTACAACGGCCTCAAAATTCAGCAGGAAAGTGGCTGGGAGGAATTGGAAGAAGGCATCAATCTATTAGTAGACCTCTGGTTACAAAAACAACTCTAATCAAATGAATAAAATGACAATAATGGGAATATGGGTTCTTTCTCTATTGATAAATAGTGGATGCGACCGGGATTTAGTAGAATACGACAGTAACGATCTTAAAATATATATTGAAAAAGGGCTTTATTCCCCTCGAATAAAAAAAGGCATAATTATTAATGATTAAGTCGTTATATCATTCAACAAATACTAACTTTACGACGTTATAAAATATAAAGAGCGAACGAAATGATTGTTAAGACATTACTAGATACCGATCTTTATAAGTTTACCACATCGTATGCTTATATCAAACTGTTTCCCTATGCAATGGGCACGTTTAGTTTCAACGACCGGAATGAAACCCAATATACCGAAGATTTCCTGAAAGCACTCAAGACAGAGATTAAGAATCTTAGTCAGTTGAGGTTTACGGAAAAGGAACTGGAATATATGACGAAAAACTGCAGATTCCTTCCGAGGGTCTACTGGGAGTGGTTATCTTCTTTTCGTTTCGACCCTAATAAGATTGATATTCATCTGGATGAAGCCTGTCATCTTCACATGGAGGTGACTGACTTGCTCTATAAAGTGACGTTATATGAAGTGCCTTTGCTCGCGATTGTCTCCGAAATCAAAAACCGTTTCTTTGGCAATGTAGCAGACATGAACGAGATTCTTTGCAAGCTGTCGGAGAAAATAGAATTGTCGAATCAACATCAGCTCCGCTTTTCCGAATTCGGCACACGGAGAAGATTCTCCATTGATGTGCAGGAAACGGTTATCAAGAAGCTGAACGAGACGGCACATTATTGCACCGGAACTTCCAACTGTAACTTTGCAATGAAATATGGAATGAAAATGATGGGGACTCATCCACATGAATGGTTTATGTTTCATGGAGCGCAGTTCGGATATAAACATGCCAACTATATGGCACTCGAAAACTGGGTGAATGTTTATGACGGGGATTTGGGCATCGCACTTTCCGATACATATACTTCCGGTATCTTCCTTAGTAACCTTAGCCGCAAACAGGCCAAACTTTTTGACGGAGTGCGTTGCGATTCCGGTAATGAGTTTGAGTTTATCGACAAACTGGTTGCCCGTTACAAAGAGTTGGGAATTGATGCGACAACCAAAACCATCGTTTTCAGCAATGCCCTCGACTTTACCAAGGCATTGGATATTCAGGAATACTGCCAGAACAAAATACGCTGCTCTTTCGGAATCGGTACCAACCTTACCAATGATACCGGATTCGAGCCTTCGAACATCGTGATGAAACTGACACAATGTAAGATGAATGTCAATCAGGAATGGAGAGAATGTATCAAACTATCTGATGATGAAGGAAAACATACCGGCAGCCTTGAAGAGGTACAGGCTTGCCTGTATGAGTTACGACTCAACTAAATTATAACAATGTTGCACATATTTTCCGTAAGTTCTCCAAATGCGCCATAACATTCTTATCCTTTCGGGCAATTTGCATATTATATCTTGTCTGCATATTCACCAACAGCTCCGCATTTATATTGGTAGCAGCTTCAATCAACAAAGCAAAATCAGTAGATACAGGACGACGCCCATTCAATATATCATTCAGCATCGTATACGACACTCCTACCACCTCTGCAAATCGTTTCTGCGATATTCCACGAGATTGTAATTCTTCTTTTATAATCTCTCCCGGATGTACTGAAACAAAAGAATACCCTAAATTAGACATACTATTCTTATTTATAATGATTCGTTATGTCGATTATAGAACAAATAGTTATGATGGGTTCGGAATCCGTAGTCGATATTTTAAATTCCAGTCGATATTGTTTATCGATCCGAATAGATGAAATACCTTTTTTAACTCCCGTCAAGACTTCATAATTCAACGAATTCAAAGGATAAAGTGCTTCTACATTCAACGCTTCAGCCAAAATGACAATTCGCTTCACATAATTCCTTATTACTTGAGGTTGAAAACGATGCTTCTTATCGCTACATTTACCTTCATAATAAAGCTCTGAAAGATATTCCTTTTCAAACTCAATAACCATTTCTCTACTTATTACGACAGTACAAAGATAGCAGTTTTTTTTCAGAATACACTAAAAAAGTGGATATAATGATAGCAATTCTATCAAACTTGGCCAAAGTCCGAAAGCTAGTAGATAAAACTTGCTATCACCTTAATCAACACAACTCTATTCATAGCAGTATTAATAAAAAAACGCTGCAGGTATGTTCTTATTCTATACTATCTGTGACTATAGTAATAAAAGCTATAGCAATCAGCCCAAAACCTTTTAGGATTTGAATCCTTTCACTGCTCTTTCCAGTCTTTCCAGAGGTAATTCACCGGATTGTCTCCAGAGCTGTTCTCCTTTTCTAAAAAGAATAAAGGTAGGAGTCGACTCAACTGTATAGAAATCTGTAAGGGCAGGTTCCTGATCGATGTCTACTAATACCACTTCCAATGTTCCTTCCATCAGTTTCTTAAATTCGTCAACAACCGGTTTCATACGTTGGCAATGAGGACACCACGTTGCATAAAACTCTGCCATTACCCAATCACCGTTAGCCAGTTTCTCCTGATTTCTTTCTTCACGAGCTATTTTCTTTTCTTTCATATGAATATCTCCTTTTAATTAATTACTATCACCCTAACAATATCAGGAGAAATATAGTTTAGAAAAATAGCAAGGTTACACACTAATTAAAGAATCCGTTTTAAAGATAAGCATTGCACAAAATTGCAACTTTCGTGCAAAAAAGAAACATCCTATTCAATATTTATTTATCTTTGCCCCCCGAAATGGTTCAGAATCCGTATCCAACGGACGACGATTAATAGGGAATCGGGTGCAAATCCCGGACAGTCCCGCTGCTGTGAAGCTCTGTTCAATGTCTTATAATTGAACTAATTTAACGCCACTGATGTTAATCGGGAAGGCAAATAAGACAAGAGTCAGTCAGAAGACCTGCCATTTTGTGTAAGACGCTCCCCTCCTCGTGGGTTAGGAGAAAGAGTATCACTTGTTAAGCCCCAAATCAAAAAAATACTGTTTTTCGTCGGGTGGAGTATGTCCATTAGACGGGAAGACATTAATAAGTATGTACTTAATTGAGAAAAGTATGATAAAAAAAATCTTAGTAGCCAATCGCGGTGAAATTGCCGTAAGGGTGATGCGCTCCTGCCGGGAGATGGAGATAACGAGTATCGCTATCTTTTCCGAAGCAGACCGGACCGCGAAGCACGTGCTTTACGCAGACGAAGCTTATTGCGTAGGGCCGGCAGCATCCAAAGAGAGTTATCTGAATATAGAAAAAATCATCGAAGTGGCGAAAGCAGCTCATGCGGACGCCATCCATCCGGGTTACGGCTTCTTGTCCGAGAATGCTACCTTCGCCCGTCGATGTCAGGAAGAAGGAATCATCTTTATCGGACCTAATCCGGAAACAATGGAAGCCATGGGGGATAAAATTGCTGCCCGTATCAAAATGATCGAGGCGGGAGTACCCGTTGTTCCCGGCACACAAGACAATTTGAAAAGTGTGGAAGAAGCCGTAGAGCTTTGCAATAAGATCGGATATCCGGTGATGCTGAAAGCTTCTATGGGCGGCGGTGGAAAGGGTATGCGCCTCATCCACAGTGCCGAAGAAGTGGAAGAAGCTTATACCACTGCCAAGAGCGAATCGTTGTCTTCCTTTGGCGACGACACGGTTTATCTGGAGAAGTTCGTTGAAGAGCCTCATCACATCGAGTTCCAGATTCTTGGTGACAAGCATGGAAACGTCATTCACCTGTGCGAACGCGAATGTTCCGTGCAACGCCGTAACCAGAAAATCGTAGAGGAGACTCCTTCGGTTTTCGTCACTCCCGAACTGCGGAAAGATATGGGTGAAAAGGCGGTAGCTGCAGCTAAAGCGGTGAACTACATCGGTGCGGGTACTATCGAATTTCTTGTTGACAAACACCGCAACTATTATTTCCTTGAGATGAACACCCGTTTACAGGTGGAGCATCCGATTACGGAAGAAGTGATTGGGGTAGATTTGGTGAAAGAGCAGATTAAAGTTGCCGACGGACAAGTGCTTCAACTCAAGCAGGAAAATATCCAGCAACGCGGACATGCCATTGAATGCCGTATTTGTGCCGAAGATACAGAAATGAATTTTATGCCGAGCCCCGGTATCATCAAACAGATTACAGAGCCGAACAGTATCGGGGTACGTATCGACAGTTATGTGTACGAGGGATATGAAATTCCGATCTACTACGACCCGATGATCGGTAAACTGATTGTGTGGGCTACCAACCGCGAATACGCTATCGAGCGGATGCGCCGTGTGCTCCACGAATATAAGTTGACCGGTGTGAAAAACAACATCAGCTATCTGCGTGCCATCATGGACACTCCCGATTTCGTGGAAGGTCACTATGACACAGGATTCATCGCCAAGAACGGTGAATATCTGCAACAACGCATCACGCACACCAGCGAACATTCCGAAAATATTGCCCTGATTGCCGCTTATATGGACTACCTGATGAACCTCGAAGAGAACAACAGCGGCATGGCTACCGACAATCGTCCCATCAGCAAATGGAAAGAGTTCGGACTGCACAAAGGAGTGTTGAGAATCTAATTTTAACAAAGAGAATTCAATTATGGAAATTCATATAGGAAACCGTGTGGCCGAAGTAGAGTTGGTCAGCAAAGAAGACAACAAGGTAGTACTCACCATTGACGGAAAACCGTTTGAAGCAGATGTAGTGATGGCGGAAAACGGCACTTGCAACATCTTGATGGACGGACGCAGTTCGAACGCACAACTGATTCGCCGTGATAACGGGAAAAGCTATAAAGTGAATACGCATTATAGCAGTTTCAATGTAGAAATTGTGGACAGCCAGGCGAAATATCTGCGGATGCGCAAGAAAGGGGAAGAGGAACAGAACGACTGCATCATTTCTCCGATGCCGGGCAAGGTAGTGAAAATACCTGTTGTAGCCGGTCAGGAAATGAAAGCGGGAGATACTGCCATCGTTATCGAAGCAATGAAGATGCAGAGCAACTACAAAGTGACTTCGGATTGCCGCATTAAAGAAATTCTGGTTCAAGAAGGTGATAGCATAACCGGCGAACAGACATTAATAACATTAGAACCGATTGCATAATATAAGAACGGATTGCATTATGGAAGAAATAAATAAAGCATACGCCACGTTCGAGGAACGTGACCGCATCGCTTCTCTTGGCGGAGGCGTTGATAAAATAGAGAAGCAACACGAAAGCGGTAAAATGACTGCCCGCGAACGTATCGAGATGTTACTCGACAAGGGTACTTTCGTTGAACTGGATAAGTTGATGGTTCACCGTTGTACGAACTACGGTATGGATAAGAACAAAATTCCGGGAGATGGTATCTTGTCCGGTTACGGAAAGGTAGACGGTCGCCAGGTGTTTGTTTACGCTTATGACTTTACGGTATATGGCGGCTCACTGTCAGCTTCCAATGCTAAAAAGATTGTGAAAGTACAACAACTTGCATTGAAGAACGGTGCCCCGATTATCGCTTTGAATGATTCGGGCGGTGCACGTATTCAGGAGGGAATCGAGAGCCTTTCCGGTTATGCTGATATTTTTTATCAGAATACAATGGCCAGCGGTGTGATTCCACAGATTTCAGCCATCCTCGGTCCTTGCGCCGGAGGTGCCTGCTACTCTCCTGCCCTGACCGATTTCATCTTTATGGTGAAAGATAAGAGTCATATGTTTGTGACTGGTCCGGATGTAGTAAAAGCGGTGATTCATGAGGAAGTAAGTAAAGAAGAGCTGGGTGGCGCAATGACACATAGCAGCAAGAGTGGTGTGACTCATTTTATGTGCAATTCCGAAGAAGAATTGCTGATGAGCATCCGTGAACTGCTTTCTTTCTTACCGCAGAATAATATGGATGAAGCCAAGAAACAGCCTTGCACCGACGAAACAAACCGCGAAGATGCTTCTCTGGATACGATCGTTCCGGTAGATCCGAACGTACCGTATGACATGAAAGACATTATCGAACGCGTTATAGACAATGGTTATTTCTTCGAAGTGATGCCGAACTTTGCAAAGAATATCATTATCGGCTTTGCCCGTATGGCAGGTCGTTCGGTAGGTATCGTAGCGAACCAGCCGGCTTATCTTGCCGGTGTTCTCGATATTGATGCCAGTGACAAAGCAAGCCGTTTTATCCGTTTCTGCGATTGTTTCAATATCCCATTGATTACCTTTGAAGATGTTCCGGGATTCCTTCCGGGATATACACAGGAAAACAATGGTATCATCCGTCACGGTGCAAAAATAGTTTATGCGTTTGCAGAAGCTACTGTTCCCAAACTGACAGTGATTACCCGCAAAGCTTACGGTGGTGCTTATATCGTAATGAACTCCAAGCAGACCGGAGCTGACGTGAACTTCGCTTACCCAAGTGCAGAAATTGCAGTAATGGGTGCGGACGGCGCCATCAATATCCTGTTCCGCAAAGCTGACGAAGCAACAAAGACCAAGGAACTGGAAGCTTACAAAGAAAAGTTTGCTACTCCGTATCAGGCTGCCGAACTGGGATATATTGACGAAATCATTTATCCGAGACAGACTCGCAAACGTCTGATTCAGGCACTGGAAATGACGGAAAACAAGATGCAGACAAACCCGCCCAAGAAGCATGGTAATATGCCTTTATAACAACTAGATAAGGTGCGCAAAAGCACCACTCATAAAACGAGCTTGCAGAGATTCTATGATATGCTTTAGAAGATTTGTAAGCTCGTTTCTTATTTGTAAGCCTGCCGTTTCTTTTATATGTAACAAAAAAAACGGCACCTCGATTCACATCGCAGCACCGTCACAACACAAACACAAAATAAAACACGACAAAACTACTATGCAATCTTCCTGTCATGCCGGGGAGGCATATCTTGCTTGACTTATCTATATTCGCATACGCATAAGAAGCTTTATCAGGCGATTTGCACAATAAATAACATACATTTCCGGATTTTGTTCACAGGATTGATAAGATTTTATTCAATAATATGATAAGAAAATGAAATAACGCACTCTTTAACGAATTCAAGAGAAACGAAAAAAACGGCACCCCGATTCACATCGCAGCACCGTCACAACACAAACACAAAATAAAACACGACAAAACTACTATGCAATCTTCCTGTCATGCCGGGGAGGCATATTACTAACTTACATATATTCGCATACCTACAAGTAGCCATCAGGCGATTTGCATATATAAAACATTCAGATTTTTATTTTGTTCACGAAAGGAGAAGCAAAATTTCATTTCTTCTCCTTATAGTCTTTCAGGAAGCCTTCCATCAGCCATTTGGCGAGTGCCTGACGATTGGAATTCATCACCAGCCGACGCTGATCGAACGTATTCTGGATATTACCCAACTCCACAAAGACGGAAGCGGGAGTGGTATGGGAAAGCACGTATAAGTTACGCCCGCTTACTGTGCCGGAAAAGCCCCGGTTGGGTTGATGCTTATCGTACTTTGACTCAAACGTATTTTTCATATTATTCGCCAATCGTTTGCTTTCTCCCTTTTTATTCGAATAATAGAAAAAGACATCCGTTTGTTTTCCCTTACTACGGCTATCGATATGAATAAAAATTGCCCTGCAATAAGAATAGTTCTTACGGTCTTTCCGGTAAAGGGCGTTTATTTTATCGCAGCGTTGCTGTAAGCGTTGCACCTGATTCAAAGGAATTGGATCGCCCATACAAGTCTCCCGTTTACTGTTTGACAGGTACGAATCATCACGGATACCATCTTTAGCATCTTGAATGATGATACGGACTTCGGCTCCTTCCTGCATCAGGTTACGTGCCAGACGGAGGGCAATATCATAAGCGTATTCATCTTCGTGCAATTCGTATTTACCAACTTTTCCGATAGCACCCGGATCAGGACCTCCATGTCCGCTGACCACATAGAAGCAAGCACCGGCAAGACGGTTGGAAGTGACTTTCACATCAGCCAGTTGCTTTCCAAACAGAGGCTCATTGAGGGTGGTTCCTATTTTTGTTGATTTAGCTTTCGGAGATTGTTGCTTTGTTCCGGAACTTTCGGAAGCTGATTTCTTGATGGGAGGAATAACATACGTTACGCCCACTTTAAGCACATTGTTCTTTCCCAGTTTCTGTTTATTGAGCTCAATAAAGTCGTCGTAATACTTCTTCGGAGAGCGGTTGTGCCTCAACAGAAAAGAAGAGATGCCTTCACCTGCCTTCGGAGTTGCCTTCTGCTGTGCCCAAAGAGTTGTGCCCGAAAAAAGAAAAGCTAAGAATAAAAGAATATAGAGTTTATTTTTCATAACTACATTAACTATCTCCTTCGCAAGAGTATCATTTCACTCATAAACAGGGCAAAAATACAATTATTTTCCCTACTTTTGCAGCATTAAAACATTTTTTGAAATAAAACATTAAAACCCGATAACATTATGGCAAAACAATTCAAACCGGAAACCCTGTGTGTACAGGCAGGATGGACGCCTAAAAAAGGCGAACCACGCGTATTGCCCATCTATCAAAGTACAACTTTCAAATACGATACCAGCGAGCAGATGGCCCGCCTGTTCGACCTGGAAGACAGTGGCTACTTTTATACCCGTCTGCAAAATCCAACGAATGATGCTGTTGCCGCCAAAATAGCCGCTCTTGAAGGTGGTGTAGCCGCTATGCTGACTTCCAGCGGTCAGGCCGCCAACTTCTATGCCATTTTTAATATCTGTCAGGCAGGAGATCACTTTGTTTGCTCCTCCGCTATTTACGGAGGTACGTTCAACCTGTTTGGCGTGACCATGAAGAAGCTAGGCATCGATGTGACTTTCGTTAATCCGGATGCCAGCGAAGAAGAAATTTCTGCAGCTTTCAAACCGAATACAAAAGCTTTATTCGGTGAAACGATTTCCAACCCTTCTCTTGAAGTACTGGATATTGAAAAGTTCGCACGTATCGCACACAGTCACGGGGTTCCATTGATTGTTGACAATACTTTCCCGACTCCGATCAACTGCCGCCCATTTGAATGGGGAGCTGACATCGTGGTTCATTCTACTACCAAATACATGGACGGACACGCTACAAGCGTAGGTGGCTGTATCGTAGACAGCGGTAATTTTGACTGGGATGCTCATGCTGAAAAATTCCCGGGACTTTGTACTCCGGACGAGTCATACCACGGACTGACTTATACTAAAGCATTCGGCAAAGGTGCTTATATCACCAAAGCAACTGCCCAACTGATGCGTGACCTCGGCAGCATCCAAAGCCCGCAAAATTCTTTCTTATTGAATCTGGGACTTGAAACGTTGCACCTGCGTATGCCTCAACACTGCCGTAATGCGCAGAAAGTAGCTGAATATCTTTCTAAAAATGAGAAAGTTGCCTGGGTAAACTATTGCGGACTGCCGGACAATAAATATTACAGCCTTGCACAGAAATATATGCCGAACGGTTCCTGCGGAGTCATCTCCTTCGGACTGAAAGGCGGACGTGACGTATCTATCAAGTTTATGGATTCACTGGAATTCATTGCGATCGTTACTCATGTGGCGGATGCACGTAGTTGCGTGCTCCATCCGGCAAGCCATACTCACCGTCAGTTGACGGATGAACAACTGATGGAAGCAGGTGTACGCCCAGACCTGATCCGTCTATCGGTAGGTATCGAAAATGCAGATGATATTATTGCTGATATCGAACAAGCATTGAACGCATAAGGATGCTGTAAAGGTATAGCCCATAAAAGAAGGCACGGGAATGAAAAGTTCCTGTGCCTTTTTATTTTACACAAAGAAAATCTTGTACCCTCATCATTAGGAGATACGGATTACACTTCCTCCGCAGATAAACTGGAGATCATTGTATCCACCCAGTATACAACTGTTCTATCCGCAGGTAAAATACCTTCGAGATAAGGCGAATCAGATACATCTTCCAACCATGCCGTAGTAATCGGACCTCTTTCTCTTGTAAGACTTTGAGTTCCTAAATACGGACTAAAATTAAAGAAGGTGTGTTGTTTCTCTACATCATTTTCACCTGTATATGTAAAGACAAAAGCTTTTTTCTTTTTTCCGGCCAGCGAAGCCCATTCTATCCGATATGTCCCTTCAACAAGCACCTGTTCATCCTTTGTTTTATAGGTGAATTTCCCTCCTTCTCCTTCTTCAGACAAACGATACACATCATCCGGTCGTAACACACAGATATCTCCTTTATTAATAAAAGAATAAAAGACCATTGCCGCATTCACCTTCTCCTGCAAATCGTCTTCTGCGTCAAATAACAACATACCTTCATTGGGTCTGGAGACTTGGAATTCAGGTTGGTCGAGACATGTAAAAGTCAGTACACCATAAGAAACAGTAACAGGCAGCGTGACATAATTGCCGTCTTTATCACTAACGGTAACCGTCACTTTCCCCTTTTTGCCGTGTGAGCTAAGCCATAACCTGTTATCGTTGACCGTTGCCGTCACAATCGTCTCATCGGAGCTTTGTGCCGAGTAACCACCTTTTCCATTAGCTATCCCGATATTCTCCGCTTCCCATCCATTAAGATACAGGACTGTAGAAGAAATCGTGTTCGTACAGGTTCCCGTTTCGTCGATTAATTCGGAACCGCTAAATAAAATAATCTCTGCATCATCTTGACAGGCTGATATACAAAAAGCCATGAGAGAAAGAAGAAAGAAGCCTAATAAAGTTTTTGTTTTCATATTTTCAGTGGTATGGTTAAATCGCGGCATATGCCATTGTTTTGCAAAGATATAAAGTATTTGTAAAAAAAAGACTATCTTTGTATGGAAAAAACACAGCTATCTGTATTCAAATAAAAAGCATGACTTTAAAACACTATTATAGTCTCATTCTCAGTCTAATGACTACTCTTTCCATTTCGTCTCAACAAGTCGTTGTCACGGAGCTTCCTACTCAAAGATTGTTACCGGTAGCACATATCCACCGGATTCTTCAGGATAGCGAAGGTTATATGTGGTATGCAACAGAAGGCGGAGGCCTGTGCCGTGACAACGGTTATCAGATTAATGTCTTTCGTTCGGACTTAAATACGCCTCACCTGCTATCCAGCAACGACATTACCTGTATAACAGAAGACAACGGACATCATATCTGGTTCGGCACCAAACGTGGTTTATACAGATTAGATAAAGCTAATTATCAAATCAACGAAATAACAGACGGGGAACTCAAGAAGCAAAGAGTCGATGCTGTCCGGGCTATTCATGACGGCACTATCTGGACTTCGGCCGAAGGTATGATTTACCACTTTTCCAGTGAAGGCAAATGTCTTGGAAGTTATCCTTCAGAATGGAAGGGTACAAGACGAAACGTTACTGACTTTTACGAAGATGGAAAACATCAACTTTGGGTACTGCAAGGATCGGGAGGTCTTTTACAATATCATCCGTCAACAGACAGCTTCTCGCCTTATCAATGGACATGTGATGCATCGCCCATACAAATGATTGAAGATGTACAAAATGATTGCTATTGGGTGGCTACTTGGGGAAAAGGAGTTGTACAATTAATCCCTTCTTCCAATCCACAATCGGAGGAAGTAATCTGTAAGTTACAACCCGTCACCTTAGAAGGGTACGAACAGACACCGCATAAAACTCAAATACTGGGATTACTTAAAGACAGCCGGCAGGAAGTGTTGTGGGTTTCAGCGATGGACGATTTATATGCTTACCGAATTGTAGATAATGCACTTCACCCCGTCGATACGGAAAGTTTTCTTCCTAAAGGCAAAAAGATATTGGATAGAATCATTGAAGACCGTGCCGGCAATGTATGGGTTCCAGGATATTCTCCCCATACGTTTATCCTCTCGTTCGACGCCAACAAAATCAAACGTTACCCTACTTCTGCCATGTCCGCTATTACCGGTTATCCGGTGATGGCAGACAGAACGATTCAAGAAGGGGACTATTATTGGATATGGCAGGGAAGAACCGGATTATCCATCTACCATCCTGCTTCCGAACAGATTTCTTTTGCATCGGATTTTTCCGAAGAAACAGGAAAGTATAATATCATAAAATGTATCGAGAAATGTCATACTCAACCCGGAATCTGGGCTGCATCCGATAATGCGTGTCTATTGTATCTGCAACATGAAGGCATGAAGATGAAACTGACAAAAGAGATCCAACTGCCGGATGCCCGACAGATTCGTGTATTAAGCGAGGACAATCAGGGAAACTTATGGATAGGCACAGAAAATGCCATCTATCAATATTCTCTTTCCAAAGGGGAACTCAAAAAGTTTCAGGGGAGTGCGAATATGATAAACGACCTGGCAGTTGCCCCGGACGGAACGATATTCTGCATTACAGAAGCATTGGAGTTCCAATATTTTTCCCCGGAAGGAGAAGGACATACGATTCGGAAAGGAGAAAACTATTCATCTGTCCTCATCGCTCCTGATGGTAAAGTGTGGGTAGCTACTTTGGAAGGAAATGTGTACAGCTATCATCCGCAAACTAAAGTTATCTCCCGGGAAGAGAATGCCTGCAACACAAACGGAGATGCTATCAAAGGAATGGAGATAGACAACTTGGGACATTTGTGGATATTGGCAGACCCATACGTAAAAGAGTACAACCCTACGAATCATTCATTTAGAATACTGTATAATTCCGACCGCTTCATTCAAGTGGATTATTTCCTTTCCATCCGCAAAATGAAAGACGGAACGATTTGCCTCGGAGGGATCGGTGCTTTTTGTCTGATTACCCCATCTGCAGAGCTGGATCAATCTCCCAACGATATAAAGCCCGTTATATCCTCCATCAAAATAGACGGAAAAACACAAATAACAGGTATAAATACCCGGCAAATAGAATTGAATCCTGATAATATCAATGTAGAAATATCCTTTTCTACGCTAGAACACTTACACGCCGGACAAATCAGTTATGCCTACCGTCTGAAAGGATGGGATGCAAGCTGGAAGTCACTTCCTCCGGGAGTAAACACTGCGTATTTCACCAAACTTCCCAAAGGCAACTACACATTGGAAATTAAAGCGACGGACATTCACGGTTGTTGGGCACAGCCCATATCCTGCCTGCAAATCAATCGTCTACCGGCATGGTACGAGACATGGTGGGCATACGCCCTTTATATGCTTTCTTTTATTCTGATAGCGGCAGGAGTCATAAAGTTCTACTTCAACCGTCTGCACCGGAAGCAACAGGAACAGTTGGAAGAACAACTGACACAGATGAAATTCCGTTTCTTTACGAATGTCAGCCACGACTTACGCACTCCACTGACGCTGATTATCACTCCTCTGAGCAGTCTGCTTTCGGAGATGCAGGACGGCAAGTTAAAGCAACAGTTATCTTCCATCTATCGCAATGCTGAAGAGTTGCTGCAATTAGTCAATCAATTACTGGATTTCCGCAAACTGGAAGTGAGCGAAGAAAAACTGAATCTGACGAATGCAGATATCAGTGAATTTGTCACAACTACTTGCGAAGCATTCAAGTCGTATGCGAACAACAAGCAGATTCGCTTTTCAGTCATACCACTGAAACAAACGCTTTATATGTATCTTGACCGGGATAAAGTACACAGGATTCTCTACAACTTACTCAATAATGCTTTCAAATTTACACCTCCGGAAGGAAGAATCGATGTGTTTTTCAAAATGGAGAACAGAGGAGGGATACAATACGTCTGCATCATCGTGCAGAACACCGGACAGGAAATAGCAGCAGATGAACTTCCCCATATATTCGACCGCTATTATCAGATCGGGGCAAACACCCACAGACAGGCAACAGCAGGAAGCGGCATCGGACTGCATATTGTGAAAGAATATGTCGCCATGCATCAAGGTTTTATAGAAGTGGAAAGCAATAAAGAAGAAGGAACTGAATTTTGTGTCTATCTTCCGACCAATCTGGTTGATAAACGTTTGCTACCGAGAGAGGAGAATATACCGGATGAATCCGGAGCAACTGAAACGAACTCATCAGATGCCCGGAAGACCATTTTGATTGTAGAAGACAATGAAGAATTCCGCCAATTCATGTATCAGCAGTTATCACAAGAATATCAGGTATGGGAAGCCTCCAACGGAGAAGAAGCGGAAGCCATCGCCAATGAGAAAGAAGTGGATATCATTGTGAGTGATGTCATGATGCCGGGAATGGACGGGTTTGAATTATGTCTCCGGCTGAAAGAGAATATGAAGACTTCACACATCTTCATTATCCTGCTTACTGCCCGCACAGGTGACGAAAACGAACTGGCAGGATATCAGTCGGGAGCAGACTGCTACCTGACAAAACCCTTCAACATGGATATTTTAAAGAACCGGATCCAGCATCTGCTGGCATTGCAGCAAAAACGGAAACAGATATTCTTGTCAGGCATTGAGGTTAATGCGGAAGATCTCACTTCCTCCAAAGTAGACGAACGATTTCTGGAAAAAGCAATCGAACTGGTCGAAAAGAATCTGGATAACAGTGATTATAGCGTGGAAGCTTTCAGTGACGACATGTGTATGAGCCGAATGAATCTTTACCGTAAACTGCAAATTATCACCGGACAGAAACCCACAGAATTTATCCGAAGCATCCGTTTGAAGAAAGCTGCCGGATTACTGACTCATACGGAACTGACCGTTATTGAAATATCGGAAAAAGTGGGATTCGCTACACCGAGTTATTTCAGTAAATGTTTTAAAGAGATGTTCGGAGTATTGCCTACCCAATATCACTCGCAGGATTAAAGGAAAAAAGGACGTCCCCGGGGGAAAAAGGGAATGGGAAATACGGGAACGTCCTCAAAACATAACAATACAGAAATACGGACTTTCACAAGGGCACATTTCTGTCTCTCTTATGCAACACTCCCTTCTATAAAAATATGGAGGAAATATCTGGAGAGGATATTATTATGTGGGAAATTTAGTTTATAGTCTTAAAAGCAATCTGATTGCATCAAAGTGATGAACGATAGGCAGTCCGGATATATTCTCCTACCGCATTGTCATCATTGATTTCTATGTATTTTTTCAATAAATCCGCAAAACCGGATTTTATCTGTTCCGTTTGTTTGTTCTCGCAGGCTGTGGAATATTCATCAACAGCCATGAGAAAATCCTGCATCCGTTCATTTAGCATTGTTCCTCCCGTACAAACCACATCGGAAATATCGGCTTGGATACTGCCATTTTCTATGACGACAGGGAGGCGGTATTCCAGTCCCGATTTGCTGGCACGAATAGAAAGCACTTTTACTACGGGCGACACAATAGTCACCGTATCGGCAAAAGCAAACTTTCCGTGGATTATTTCTGCACTATCTACCGGCTGCCCGCTCGAAGCATCTTTCATATAAACCATTTTTCCTTCGAATTCGGGCAAAGGTGCACTGCCGTTAATCTCGTAACCTTTTATCTGATGCCCGGTGCAAGCCGCTATCAAGCATACTCCCGAAAGAAAAGATAAAAGTTTCACATATCTGTTCATTAAGCTCTTCATTCTTCTTTAAAAAAGAAAAGCCGCCCGCACTATCAGCTGAACGGCTTTCTCTTTTCATTCATACATTTGTATAATCATTCATCCTTAGAATCTGAATCCCAGTTTCACCATAGGCATTTCAAATATCTTGATGTTGTGGTGACTGACATTATATTTATCAAATCCTTTCGGACAAATCTGTATCAGGTCATAGCGGTAAGCCAGAGGGTGCATTTCGAAACCGAAAACGAAACCTTTAGCAATGCTATACTCGATACCTGCTACGGCAGCTACTTTGAAACCGTACATCTGACCGGCTTTACTTCCGGAAACATAGACCTGTGACGGAAGTTCTTCCGAGTCGTCACTATCCTTATAGGTGTCTCCAGTGTATGGTTCGGTCGTTTCAATGCGTGCCATCTGGAAGCCGAGTGCGCCTCCGAGATACGGATGAATACGTTCGTTGCGAGTCTTGAAATAGTAGTTGGAACCGACAGATACATACCAGTTGTTGGTCATCTGCGCATTGATATAACTTTGCGCAGGGATAATCATGTCGGGTACACTGTTGTCTCCTTCTACATAGTCTTTCTTTGGAGTGAGGCTGACGTTCATGCTGAACTGGAAATTTACATCCCAATTGTCAGACACGAAATACTTACCTTCAATTCCAGCTATATTGACCAGACTATTATTATTCAGACTCCCGATGTTCAGATAGCGGTTCAGATCGCCGGAGTTATCCGTTCCTCCATTGGGAAGTCCGACTACTCCTCCGTCATTGGAGAACTTGGGAAGCAGATAAGAAGTGTTCTCGTTAAAGAACTTTCCGCTACCAAGCAGGACTGAAACCTGCCACTGTCCTTTCTTCGGGGCAAACGACGCATCATCACTGCTGCTGTAACGCTGCGCCATTGAAGGCGCAGCTGTCATACAGGTCAGCAAAAGTAATGTGCATAGTTTTTTTATCATCTTGTTACTTTTACGTAGTTAGGAAATTATTTCAAGAAGATAGCAAGAAGTGCTTTCAACTGAGCACTTGCAGTATCATAATCTGCCTTGGCAGCATCATATTCAGCCTGTTTTACTTTGATATTTTCCTGAATATTTGCAAATGTATCCTCGATATAATTATTATCAGTATACGTACCTTCAGCCAACTTCTCTAAATTTCTTTCAGCAGTAGCCAAAGCTGCTTTTTTATCAAGAAGGCTAGTTACAGCTTTTAAATATTCAGCATTAATAGCTTCTTTGATTTCCTCCAAAGTCATATCTTTATAATCATCACCTAACTCATCAAGGCTAGCAATATAGTCAGAAATTGTAGACTCAATCTTATCTTTTATAGCGTCTTTATAGTCATAGTCCTCACTAACTTTCTTAATATTTGCCTCTACTTCCTTAAAGACTTTATCATAAGCTACTTCAGCGTCAGTCAAAGCATTCTGTGCTTTTGTTACATTTGCAGCCAATTCTGTTTTTTTCTTATCCAGCGTAGCTTGTTCTTTAGCTTTTTGAGCTGTAAACTCTGCTTTCAAAGCTTTATAGGTATCAGCTTGGTTTATCACAGCAGTCAGACGTGCAGCTTCTGCCGTTGCATAAATAGAGATACCAAGAGTTCCATAGTCACCATCTTGCAATTCTGTTGCCAGTCTATTGCCATTAACTTCCTTAAGAACCATATCAGCTGACACAGCAACTCTTCTAGGTTTATTATCACGATTAAATTTATCACCAAATACTTTTATTGAAGCTTTTTTCCATGACTCATATGGAATATCACCAGCAGATGCTCCAAGTTCAAGAAGCTTATTTGCATCAGCTTGTTCTATCTTATTAGCTTTTGTCACAGCACCAGCTGTCCATTCAATTAATTTTAATTCTAGCCCTACAATTGACTTGAAGTTTGCCAAAGGATTATCTATTATCCAAGCTGAAATTGCTTTTTTAGTATTGGTAGAAGTCTCTGTTGCTTCTGCTTTTGTACTTTTAAGTTCCTTATCCAAAGCATCCTGATAGTATTCAGCCAAAGCAGTAGCTAATTTACTGATATTAGCATCCTGTGTTCTAGCAGCATCACCCAATTTATTATAAGCAGCTATTGCAGCTTCGGCAGCTTTTTTTGAAGCATCTATATCAATAGCTTCAACCTCAATATATTTATCGCGAGCTTTCTCCCAAGTCTTATAATCAGCATCGTAAGTTTCATTAGCTTTTGTTGCTTCAGCCTCTGCTTTCACGACTTCAAGTTTAGACCATGCAAGATCTTCCAAATCAATTCCTTGAGTAGCTGCATCAATAAGTTTATTCCAGCCATCAATCTGTTCTTGCGCCTTAGTAACCAGTACAGTTTTTGCATAGCTGAATTCACCTGTTGATTTATTATAGCCATCTACTCCATCAGAAATACCATCAAAAGCATCATTCAGGCCTTTAAGAATGCTCTGATCTGCTTTTTTAGAGTAAGCAGAAGCTACATTAGTAGTAGCATTAACTTTATTGAGAGCCTCCTTAGCATCGTCTAATTTTTTCTTAGCAGCAGTTTTGTTCTTTTCCAAGTTAGGATTAGCAACTTTTAATTCTTCTTTTTTAAGTTCATACTGTCGTTTCTGGACATCTAATGTTGCCATTTCATCCTTCAGCTTTTTAACTTCTGCTTCCCAATCGGCTAATGTAGTATATTCATTATCCAGAATAGCCTTATATCCATCAGCTGTTTTTTGTGCTATATTCAAATTGGATTCAGCGATTTCCACAGCATTCTTCAATTTAGCCTCGATGTTTCCATCAGCCACCCAATTAGGATAGTCCGCCAACTGTTCCTGAAGTTTCTTCAAGCTACCTTCTGCATATCCGTTATTTGCATTATCCGGTTTTTGTGTAATTACATAATATGTAATATACTTTTCATCAGTACCAGTAGTAGTTGTTGTCCCAGCTCCTTCGCCAACACTTGTCTGTGAACTTGTTGATTTAGATACAAGCCTTTGTTCAGTCTTAACTTCTGTCGTTGAATATCCATACATAGCCTTATCCATAGCTATCTTAGCATAAGCAACTTTTGCCTCTACAACATTTAAACGAATTTGTTCTTCATCTGTCAGCAATAACTTGGAAGCTTCAATCTGTTCCATAGCTTGTTTGTAAGCTTCCTGTGCTTTAGCAGTGGCTGTTTCGGCAAGAAGCATTTTTTCCTTATACTGCTCAACAATCAATGCCTTTTCATTTTCCCACTTAGTTTTGTCAGCTTCAGCTTTTGCAATGGCAGCTTCCGCTTCAGCTTTTGCTTGTGCAGTAGCAGCTTCTTCCTTTTCAATCAAAAGTTTCTTTACTTGAATGTCCAGTTCATGCAACTGCAAATCAATTTCTGCAGACTTATTCTGAAGTGCCAAACCTGCATTAACTAATTCTTGCTCTGCAACCTGTGCTTTTCTCAATTCAGCCTCTACAAGCTCAACTGCAGCTTGAGCCTTGATAAATTCAGACTTTGCTCCCCTAAGTTCTGCAATGCCTTCCGGTTCATCGGTATCAATACATCCCGTGAATGTCGCCGTCGTACCTGCCATGAGCAAGGTTGCGACTAAATACGTCCATTTTCTCATAAAAGTAAATTAAATGTTATACAATTAATAAATAAAAAATTTGTTTGTACTAATTCATGATTTATTTCGCTTCACTCCCCCTCTTCCCGTTACTTTGTAGGTAACGGGAAAACCCTTGTGCCTGCTCTTTTGGAGTAGTCTATACTAGAAAATAATACGATATATGACGAATCTTCTTACCCCTGCTTATGAGAAAAAGTAGAGGGGCGGGAAATCTATTGCAAAATTTAGACGTTAACAAAGTTCTAAGACAAAGAATCCACGTGTTCTTCTGTGTTTATTCCTATTTTGAGTAGTTTATTAGAAAAAATGTACGATTTTGTTTGGATGTTTTAAGAAATATGCTCATATTTGCAGCGTCTTTTCTTCCCGTTACCTACAAAGTAACAGCACTAAAAATCAGCTACTTGCCACAAGCATAGATCCTTTTCAGCGAAGACAGAATCGTCACATTCGCTTCATCTATTTTCTTATTCTTAAAAGGTTTTAGATAAGTCTCTGTGACAATAATGGATGAATGCCCCATCGCCTCTGAAATAATGCCTGGATGTATCTCGCAATAATATGCCATTGTAGCCCAGGTATGCCGAGCCGTATACGAGCTTAAATCAGAAGTCAATGCAAGTACTTGTTTCAGCAACAGAAGTTGATAGTTAAAATTACGCAAAGCTATCTGATATTCCCTGTAGGTAGCTTCCGTACTCTCTCTGCCAGTCAGTATGGGAAAAAGATAAGGAGAAGCAGAATCGGTGTTCATATACTTTTTCATCAGTTTCATAGTTTCCGGCAGAAGCGTCACGGTCAGAAGCCTTCCGGTTTTTCTACGACGATAAGTGAGTACATTCCCCACTATATCCTGCTTTTTAAGATACGCAAGATCTACGAACGGCATACCACGAAGCATGAACATTAAGAAAAAGTACGCGCGCGTACGTTGCAATTCTCCTCTTCCCTGATGAATTTGTTTGGGAAGCTCTTTCATCAGCCGTTCCATATCCTCCTTTTCCAGTGCACGCTTCCTATCGGCACGCGTCCCTGTATAGACATACCGGAAATGATGCGGTATATAAGACGCCATCCGACGGTCGACCGCACGGTTGTATACCGCTCTCAACGTACGCATATAGGTTGAAACCGTGTTCCAGCTACACTCCTTTTCCCGCAAATACGTTTCAAAACTTTTAAGAAACTCCTGATTCACTTTCTTGAATGGCAGATTCCTGCTCCCGTTAAATGCAATGATAGCATTCATGCTACTCCTGTAAACATGAGCAGTTCCATAGTTCCCACTTTTTCGAAGCCCTTCAGCTACTTCCTTCATAAATGAAATCAAATTCCCCATTTTTATTAATTTTAGTTATCACTCAAGCATGTCCCTGAAGAAAAGCGCCCTCACCGCAATTCCCCCCAATGCTCTTTATTCCAAATCTCAACATATCATCATACAAATATAATGAATTATGTTTTCTTTATATACACCCGATGTGTTCCTCTGCCATCAATCCCGATGCCGGAACCGGGTGTATACGCCCACTGGCGTAATTCATTGGTAGCCGCTGTACGCAGCAAACCTGTCAGTTTCCGGTATTCGTAGACCGTCAGAAAAGGATGTTCCTCCAGATATCTAACAGCCAATGCAAGTCGTTGCTCCGGTGTATACTTCTGTGAAGAACGTTGCGACTTCCACGGAGCCCTTTCCAGCAGACATCTTCCATTGATACGCCTCATCATCTTCCTGTCTACACGAAAGTTCACGTTTCCCACCACAATGCTTCGTGCGTTACGATGGGTTTCACCCTCTCCGGCCTTTTCGCGTTCTTTATCTTTGCATAACGCCAACGAAGGAGAGAATGTTCCGATGCCATCCAGCTTCACAGACTTGCCTTCTGCCATCTGATGTGCCATCTCAATACCTATCTGTGTAATTACGCCTTCCACATCTCCGACGTTAAAACCACTGCTGGATGCTATCTGACGTATCAAATCCTCGGTAGATACCTGTTCCATCATTGCAAACCGCGGATAAAGTACCTGTTCGCCCGTTCCATGAATATCGGGCATTTCTTCCATTATATACATTGCCATAATACTAAAGTTTATTTGAAATATTGATTACTAATAGAAAACTTACTCGCTATAGGTAGAAAACTTGTTCTCCCCTAAAGGAAAAGTTATTTTTCCCTTAGGGCAAACTAAAACCGCAAGTTCCGGTTTTATAACTGAAACTTCTGATTACATAATCAAAAGTTCCGGTTTTATAATCAGAACTTGCGGTTATAGTTTTCTTACTAACAAAGATACGTTTTCCTGCCGGAACAAGCAAGTTTAATCCCTATGAAAAGGAAGTTTGATACATTTGTTGCAGCATCTTGTTACATTTCTATTCCTCACATCACCTGTCACGCTCCTATCTTTGCCCATTATTAAACAAAGAATAGGAAATGATGAATAACTACTTCGAATCTTCTGTAAGGCTACTCGCTCTTTTAGTGTTAATACCCTGCTTTATTGCTGAAAGTTCCGCATCGGAACGTAAAGTCAGCATAAATGAGAACTGGAAGTTTTACCGGGGTTGCATTGCCAATGCCGAACAGACATCTTTCAAGGACGCTCAATGGAGGATACTCGATTTACCTCATGACTGGAGCATGGATCCTGTGCCCGTACAAAGAGAAGGTATAACAATCGGTCCTTTTTCACGCATGAGCGTAGGCGGGGCAGATACCGGACAAACCGTAGGAGGTGAAGGATGGTATAGAAAAGAATTCACCATACAGACGGAAGATGCCAATAAGATTATTTCCCTTTATTTTGAAGGAGCTTATAACCAAACAGAAGTCTGGATAAACGGGCAGAAAGCCTGTTTTAATCCTTATGGATATATCCCTTTCAAAATCGACATCCATCCATACTGCAACGCTCCCGGCATTCGGAATATAATAGCCGTCAAAGTGGTGAATGAAGGTCTGAACAGTCGGTGGTATGCCGGTTCCGGCATTTACCGGCACGTATGGCTAATGAAAACGGACAAAGTACATTTGGACGAATGGGACACTTTTATAGATGCTTCCAAAGTAGAAGGTAAAAAAGCGACGGTTGATCTTCACTCCATTCTACATAACTCCGGCAAAGAAAAAGTGACCGCCCATCTGAAGATTCAGATATTTTCTCCACAAGGGGAAGAGGTTTATTCCACTACTCAACCAGTCAATATATCCGGTGAAACCAATATCCCCATTTCCCTCACTTTTGATATAAAAAAGCCGGAATTATGGTCGGTAGATACTCCTAGTTTATATACCGCACATCTATCCTTGAAATCTAAGAAGCTATCTGATGAAATAACCGTTCCTTTCGGAATACGAACCGTCGAATTCTCCGCAGAAAAAGGATTTCTATTAAATGAGAAACCGCTGAAATTAAAAGGTGGTTGTTTGCATCATGACAATGGTTTATTAGGTGCCGTAGCTATCAACAGGGCAGAAGAACGCAAAGTAGAGCTAATGAAAGCAAATGGTTTCAATGCAGTCAGATGCTCGCACAACTTACCGTCGGAATATTTTCTACAGGCATGTGACCGACTGGGATTGCTAGTGATTGATGAAGTATTCGATCAATGGCAACAAGCAAAACGCCCGCAAGATTATCACCAATTCTTCGATGAATGGAGTGAACACGATATAGCTACCATGGTGCGCAGAGACAGAAACCATCCTTCTATTATCATGTGGAGTATTGGCAATGAAATAGCTGAACGCGCCGACGAACCCACTGGAGAGATCATAGCCCGGAAACTAATTGCAACCATTCACCGATATGATACAAGCCGCGCCACTACCGCTGCTGTTAACTCGTTTTGGGACAGAAGAGATTTCAGTTGGGAGAAGGATTCGGAAAGGGCTTTCCGGAACCTGGATATCTCCGGTTACAATTATCAATGGAAGGAATATGAAAAAGATCACGCACGATTCCCGCAACGGATTATGTACGGCAGTGAATCGGTGCCCAAAGAAGCAGCACAGAACTGGAACCTGATTGACAAGAATTCCTATCTGATTGGAGATTTTGTCTGGACTGCCCTCGACTATCTGGGTGAAGCCGGTCTGGCACATACTCTCGAACTTGCTCCGGGAGAACACAGTCCGCAGTTTATGGGATGGCCGTGGTATAATGCATGGTGTGGTGACATTGACTTCTGCGGAGACAAGAAACCGCAATCTTATTATCGCGACATTCTTTGGAAAAGACGTGATATTTCATTAGCAGTACAACCTCCCGTAGCCAAAGGGAAAAGAGAAGATATCAACTACTGGGGATGGAAAAACGAATTCCTTAGTTGGAACTGGAAAGGATACGAAGGCAAAACGATGGCAGTACATGTGTATAGTCGTTCCCCTAAAGTAAGACTTTATTTGAATGACAGGTTATTGGGAGAAAAAGAAGTCAATCCCGATACCTATACGGCTTCTTTCGAGGTTCCCTATGAACCGGGACAACTGAAGGCTGTCAACTTGAAGGGAAAGAAAGAAACGACATCGACTGAACTTTACACAACCGGAATTCCGGCAATGATACATTTGACAGCCGATCGTATGAAAATAAAGGCAGATAAAAATGACCTTTCATATATAAAGGTTGAAATATTGGATAAAGATGGAAAGTTAATACCTGACTGTTCCATTCCTTTGGAAATTAAATCTACCGGAAAAGGGTCCGTCATTGCCGCAGGTAATGGAAGTGCGGATGATATGAAAAGCTTTCGTTCCTTAAAGCCGAAAACGTTTCGGGGAAAAGCAATTGCTATCGTTCAGCCAAATGCAGAAAAAGGGACGATCACTCTTACTGTTTCAGCAGAAGGATTGCCGGAAGCGGCTATTGTCATAGAGACTTATTAATAAATCAATCTTGATTAAGGATACACAGTTGAATGTACTGCATGAGATTGTTTAAACAGTAATATAAAAATATAAGAACAGGAGAAACATGATTAAGAAAACCACCTTATTAAGTAGTTTATCCATTGTGCTGTCAATGGGGACTATGAGTGCGCAATCCTATGAATGGATTAGCAGTACGGAAAATAACACATGGCAACAGTCTAAAGTCAAGTTGCAGACAAATACCGGGCGCACTCCCCTACTCGAGGTCAACGGTTCGGAGAATGGAACTGTCTTCAAAGCTTGGGGAACATGCTTTAATGAACTCGGATGGGATGCACTCAACATGCTTCCACGGAAGCAACAGGAGATTGTTCTTCAACAGTTGTTTGCTCCCGGAGGAGATCTGAAGTTTACCATGGGACGCTTCTCCATGAATGCCAACGACTACGCCCGCGACTGGTACAGTTGCGATGAAGTATCCGGTGACTTCCAATTGAAGCATTTCAATATCAATCGGGATAAAACAACGTTGATACCTTTTATCAAAGCTGCACAACAGTATAATCCGGATATGACTTTCTGGATGTCGCCATGGTCGCCTCCTTCCTGGATGAAAATCAATCACTACTATTCAGTTCGCAGTGACCGTAATCAAAATCAGATGTCGCCTCTGTCTGATGTAGCACTTTATGAGGATAGTAAAGAAAAGAACACACAGGTATTTCCACAGCAGTTGGCTGTAAATGATTACTTTATTCAGGATCCACGTTATCTGCAAACCTATGCAAACTATTTCTGTAAATTCATCGATGCTTACAAGGAACATGGCATCCCCATCTCCATGATCATGTTCCAAAATGAGTCATGGAGCTACACCAACTATCCGGGTTGTGCCTGGACGGCAGAAGGTATTATCCGTTTCAATGCAGAGTACCTCGCTCCTACTCTGAAAAAGCAGCATCCGGAAGTAAAGTTATATTTAGGAACAATCAACACCAACCGTTATGAGGTGATCGATCAGGTGCTTTCCGACCCACGAATGCCGGAAACAATAGAAGGGGTCGGCTTCCAATGGGAAGGCGGACAGATTTTACCCAAACTCCGCGCCAAATATCCGCAATACAAGTACGTGCAAACGGAAAGCGAATGTGGTTGGGGCTCTTTCGACTGGAAAGCAGCCGAACACACTTTCGGACTAGTGAATCATTATCTGGGTAATGGTTGTGAAGAATATACTTTCTGGAATGCTATTTTGTACGACGGAGGTTTCAGCGGATGGGGATGGAAACAGAATGCTTTGATTCATGTGGATTCAAAGACAGGGACTGCGACCTACACTCCCGAATATTATGCGGTAAAACATTACAGCCATTATGTAACACCCGGCTCGAAAGTGCTGGCATATAAAGATAGAGGAGATAAGATGCCGGTAATGATCGTCATGACTCCACAAAAGAAACAGGTGGTGATAGCCGGTAATTTCAACGAAGAAGCCAAAGAGCTTACTGTGAAATTAGGTACTCGCTATTTGAATGTAACCTTGCAACCTCATTCTTTGAACACTTTCATAGAAAAGTAGAAAAACAGAGCTGCCGCAAAGAGTCTAAATTCAATAATCGACGACTCTTTACGGTAGCACATAGCTATGTTAGTCCCTTGTCTATGCCACTAAAATTGATTCTATTTTACGATTTGGCTACTATTACCGCTTCTTTACTTTATATCCTTTCAGGGTAAAACCGACTTCAAACAGGTTCAAAAGGGCTATCCGAATATTATCTTCTATATAGGTTTCCATATTATCATATTTTGCAAAGTAGACGGGAAGCAGCCTGTTATTCCTCCTATAACTTTCATCTGGTGTTTTACCGGTAAAACGTTCTTTCTTCTTCACCCCCCAACGGACGGTTTTACTACAAGGAAGAGGTATACCTATCGTTAACACTTTTTCTTTAGTTGCCGTATCGGTGATTCCATGTTTCCAGATACTGATATGGCTGGCTCCCAAATAAGTGCCGATATAAAGGACAACGGTCAGCGTCCAATCGTCCAAAGCCTCATCGGTTTGAATGCCATTCACCAAATCAGAGAAATAGCCTTCAACCATTTCTCTGTCAAAACAGTTTAGTTCAGGCCATTCACATTTCTCAAACAGTTGATGCACATTGACAGGAACCAGTAAAGTGGTTATTTCTAACTGATATTTCATTCATTTCGTTTTTATATCATTGCATCTAAAATCGTCTCAATTATCTTATCGACTATAAATATACAATTTTACCAGATCAAATACTAAAGAGTAGAGCTTTTTTTAAACCTATTTCTGAAAAAGAAAGGACTGTTTGACACCCCTTACTTATGTAAACAGGGTTTATCAAACAGTCCTTTCCTTACAGATTATGATTCGTCCATTTTTCAGTGGACAATCCTTGTTTTTTTGTCCTTACGGCATTTCTGTTTCCATCTGGAATTTACGGCTTACTTTCATCAAATTGATGGTGTAAGTGACTACGTTCTGTGCTTCCTGAACCATCGTGAGATACACCATGCTCACCCGGATGCTTCCTGATTGGCTTTGAATACGTTGCAGTTCCTTACGTTTCAATACTGAAAGTTGTCCGTTGAGGTCGTTGGCACGACGGATTTCTTCTTCGAGGTCATTGTACTCGTTGTTTTCCATTTTCTTACGACACTGCTGAATCAGATAGGTGATATCTTCGGTCACATCGCTGAATTCGCCTTTCTGAATGGCATCCAATGGGTTGAAATTGTTGTCGGTATGTTCGAGGCAAGGTTCACAGAGGCGGGAAATACTGTAGACCAATTCGCTGGCGAAGTCGTTGCCTTGATAGTAATAAAGTCCTTTTTCGAGTACGGTGTTATTATCGAGACGGCACATAGCGACGGTGCCCGAACGTTTCATCTGTTTGATGAGCTGTTTCTCAAATTTAGTGGACCCCATGGCGCGACGTAATCCTCGCAGATTTTCATGAAGGAATGAAGTGACAGTCAGTTCGAAATTTGTTTCTGCGTATTCCAATACTTTGGAAAGTTCTTCGCGGGTGTGCTTACGCATCAGTTGCAGGGCTTCTGTACTGTCTGTGGCTTGCATCAGTTGTTTCAGCGTTTCGTTACCTTGTTCTTTCGCTTTGCGTTTCTTGTACATCACCTGACTACGGATCAAGATGAATACAGCTATACCGATGAGGGCGATGATTGAGATGTTGCCTCCATAATGGAGTACGAGAGCTACGAAGAAACAGATGGTGAAGGCGGCTCCGGCAGTGATGAACCAGCCTCCGATGACGCTTAATACGCCGGTGATACGGTAAACGGCTGAATCACGCCCCCAGGCGCGGTCGGCCAGGGAAGTACCCATAGCTACCATAAAGGTTACGTAAGTGGTGGAAAGGGGAAGTTTCAGGGAGGTTCCCAAGGCGATGAGCAGGCCGGCCAATACCAGGTTGACAGAAGCGCGGACAAGGTCGAAAGCGGCTCCGTCGGCTATGATTGCTTCGTCTTTGCGGAAGCGGGAGTCAAACCATTTTTTGCTGCCGTCCGGCATTATTCGGGAGATTCCGTTGGCAAGTGTCATACTGATGCGGACTACTGTGCGGGCGATCGGGGTGCTTCCGAATGCTTCTTCTCCTTCATCTTGACGGGAAAGGTCGACAGATGTTTTTATTACGGCGTGTGCTTTTTTAGAGGTGCAAAGGGCGTAGACCATGACGGCTCCGGCTCCGATAAGAAAATACCACGGGGTTTTAGCGGGGCCCAGCAAAGAGGTCATCAGGAAGCCGTTCGGATTTCCTGCTCCATTGGCGGTATAGTCCATAAAAGAGGAGAAACCTGCGAGGGGAACACCGATAAAGTTGACAAGGTCGTTACCGGCAAAAGCAAGGGCAAGGGCGAAGGTTCCCATCAGTACGACGACTTTGAAAACATTGATTTTCATCCAGTGAAGGATTTGCATCAGTACGGTGGAGAATACAAAGAAAACGGTGATTAGCATCAGGGTGTTGTCTTGTATCCAGTGTTTGTTTTCGGGAGTCATGAAGGAGCTGTCTTTCAGTCCTTTGATGAGCATGAAGTAGATGATGGCAGTAGTGGCTACTCCTCCAAAGAGGGCGATGCTGTATTTCATCTTTTTCGTATAGTTGAAGGTGAAGATCACACGGGCAAGCCACTGTACAAGCATTCCGAAGAAGAAGGCGATAGCGACGGAGACGAAGATCGCCATAATGACGGAGAGGGCTTTGTCGGTGTTGATGAGGTCTCCCAAAGCAAGGGTGTCGCTATTGTGTACTTTGATGAGGGAAAGGGCGAACGTTCCTCCAAGTAGCTCAAAGACTAATGATACGGTGGTGGAGGTGGGCATCCCCATAGAGTTAAAGACGTCCAACAGTACTACGTCGGTCAGCATGACGGCTAGCAGAATGCACATGATTTCGGCAAAGTAGAAGTGCTCTGGTTGGTAGATGCCGTGACGAGCGATGTCCATCATTCCGTTGGACAGGGAGGCGCCGATGAAAATGCCGATGCCGGCTATGAACAGGATGGTTTTGAACGAAGCGGCCTTGGCGCCTACCGCCGAGTTCAAAAAGTTGACTGCATCGTTACTGACTCCGACTATCAGATCGAAAACAGCTAGTACAAAGAGGAAGATGATAATGCATAAATAAATAGTCTCCATAATAAATATATGTGTATGTTGTTTCCGGCTGCAAAGGACGGGATTTGACGTTGCAGGGAGGTGTCATATATGTTACATTTATATTACAATCGTCTTTCTTTTGTCTTGAAACAAAAGAAAGAAGCAAAGAAAAAAGTAGGCCGGAGAGGCGTGCGGGGGGCTGCAGGTTGCCGGGCTTGGGGCACGGGTATGGGATTCTTATGTTAGTTAGTCAGTTAGTTGGTTGGGGTGTTAGTTATTTGTTTTGTTTAGCCAGTCATAGAAGGTGTATTGGGCTCGTACAGCGGGAGTGCCGGGCGTTCTTTTTTTGAAGATGTTTCGCAGGTTGTTGTCTACCCAGCAGGCTTTTTGGTTGTCGGAGAGCTGGATGTTGAGCATTTCGATGAGGCCGTCACGCAGGTCGGGGGAAAGAATGGGGGTGACGGCTTCGATGCGACGGTAGAGGTTACGACGCATCCAGTCGGGGGAGCCCATGAATACTTTGGGTTTGCCGTCGTTACCGAAGTACCAGATACGGGCGTGTTCGAGGAAACTGTCTACAATACGGGTGACACGGATGTTACGACTGTATGACTGTCCGGGGATGAGGCAACAGATTCCACGAACGATGAGGTCGATTTGCACGCCGTGTTCGGATGCTTCGTAGAGGCGGTCGATCATGGTGGGGTCTTGAAGGGCGTTCATTTTGAGGATGATGCGTCCTTGCTTGCCTTGATCGGCGAGGGCTATTTCACGGTCGATGAGGCGGTTCAGCTCCGGGATGAGGTTGAAGCGGGCGACGAGAAGGGTGGTGAACTTCGGGTCTTCTTTGCCTTGCAGGGTGCGGAAGAGGTTATAGAGGTCGGCCACTATCTTCGGACGGCAGGTGAAAAGGCCACAGTCGGCGTAGAGAGTGGCGGTCTTTTCATTAAAGTTACCGGTGCTGATATAGGCGTAGCTGGGTATTTTTTCACCATTCGGTCCGCGGCGGCGGATAAGAGCTACTTTGGCGTGTACTTTCAGACCGGGTATGCTGTATATTATTTTAATGCCGGCGGCTTGCATCATTTCGGCCGTGGCAAGGTTGTTTTCTTCGTCGAAACGGGCTTTCAGTTCCACAAATACAGTGACTTTCTTGCCGTTTTGGGCGGCGGCTATCAGGGTGTTGATGACGGCGGAGTTTTCGGCTACGCGGTATTGGGTTACCATGATTTCACGGGTTTCCGGGTTGTGCACGGCTTCATATAAGAAATGGATGAAGTGCTCGAAAGAGTGATAAGGGTAATATAATAACAGGTCCTTCTTGGCGACGTGGTTGAAGATAGATTCTTTTTCGTCAAGGATAGTCAGCTTCATTGGCTTCGGTTTTTCGAGGCTGTGAAGAGATTTGTTCGGGTTGGGAAGATGACGCAGGTCTTCAAGATTCAGGTGCTTGTCGCCAGGGACAAGTTCATCGCGCTGAATATGGAAGGCGTCTACCAGAAAGTCCAGAAAGTCATGAGGCATACCACGGTCGTAGACGAAACGGCAGACGTCACCGATCTTGCGTTTCTTCACTTTCTTCTTGAGTTGGGCAACGAGGTCGGCACTGCTGGCGGTGTCGTCAATCAAGATGTCAGCGTCACGGGAGATTTTGATGCAGTAGCTGGAATCGACATCGTAGCCGGGGAAAATCAGGTTGAGGTTTGCCTTGATTATATCTTCGGTAAACATCAGGTAATGGTTTTTCTCGCGGGATGGAAGTTCGATGAAGCGGGGCACTTTGGCGTAGGGTTGCTTCATCACGAAGTAAAGGGGTTGCCGATATTCTGTTACATTTGTATCTGCTCCATCACTTTTTCTTCGAGTTATGCGTTCTTCTGTATATTTTTCTTTGTTAATAGATTCTTCTGTTTTTTCTTTATCTTCTTTCCTTTCGTCTTTTGCTTCTTTCTTCGGATAGACTCGTATCGCCAGATAAAGTCGGTTATCTCGTAGGAAGGAGACTATTTTATCTTTGGATACAGGCACAGGTTGCAGGTAGGGAAAGATTTCTTCCCGGAAAAAGTCTTTAATAAACTGCTGGTGGAACGGTTCGACATGGCTGTCCTGATAAAAAATAATGTGGTTTTTGCGCAGGGCAGGTAATAGTTTCTCTTCATAAATGCGTACACGGTCATCCAACTGGCGAGTGACTTCTTTATTGATTTCTTCTACCAGTTCACGGGCGGATTGTACGGTTTCTTCATCGCTTTCCGTAGCACCGGAGGCAACTGCTTTATGATCGGCTACCCGGATTTTGTAGAATTCTTCGAGGTTGGAAGAGTAGATAGAGATGAAGTTGATACGTTCGTAGAGCGGCAGACGCTCGTCCAGAGCCTCCAACAATACGCGATAATTGAATGAGAGCCAACTGATATCTCGCTTGAAATAATTATATTTGCTTTCCATGTGCTTTAAGATTTTTCCAAATATAGTATCTTTGTGGGATTAAACAAAGAAATTTATGACAAGAATTGGATTATTATCTGATACTCACGCTTACTGGGACGAGAAATATCTGGAATATTTTGAACCATGTGACGAAATTTGGCATGCCGGAGACATCGGTTCGCCGGAGGTAGCGGAAAGGCTAGCCGCCTTCCGTCCATTCCGGGCGGTATATGGAAACATTGACGGGCAGGAAATCAGAAAGCTGTATCCGCAAATAAACCGTTTCACGGTGGATGGTGCAGACGTACTGATTAAACATATCGGCGGTTATCCGGGAAAATACGACCCTTCCATCATCGGCAGCCTGATGACACGTCCGCCCAAACTTTTTATCAGCGGACATTCTCATATATTAAAGGTGAAATATGATAAAACGCTGGATATGCTACATATTAATCCCGGAGCTGCCGGCATGTCCGGTTTCCACAAGGTGCGAACTTTGGTACGTTTTGTTATCAATCAGGGGGCCTTTCAGGACTTGGAAGTCATCGAGTTGGCGGACAAGTTGTAATACTGTGCCAATATGATAATGTGATAATGTGCCAATTGGCTGAGTTATCACTTAATTGACACATTACCATATTGAAATATTAGCAAATTATTTTTGTCCTTTCAGATTTCTTTCCGACCTTTGCACACTGTTAATGAATAACTCAGACGAACATGAAAGGAATTATTCTAGCCGGTGGTAGTGCCACCCGACTTTATCCGCTCTCCAAAGCGATTTCCAAACAAATCATGCCTGTGTATGACAAGCCGATGATTTATTATCCGTTGTCAACACTTATGTTGGCAGGAATACGCGAAGTGTTGATTATTTCGACTCCACGCGATTTGCCGATGTTCCGCGACTTGTTGGGAACGGGTGAGGAACTGGGTATGTCTTTCTCCTATAAAATTCAGGAACAACCTAACGGACTGGCACAGGCTTTCGTATTGGGAGCCGATTTCCTGAACGGCGAACCGGGCTGTCTGATTCTTGGGGATAATATGTTTTACGGACAGGGCTTCTCCGCCATGCTCCGCCGGGCTGCCAATACAGAAAAGGGCGCCTGTATCTTCGGTTACTACGTGAAAGACCCACGCGCTTATGGTGTAGTGGAATTTGACGAACAGGGAAAAGTGATTTCACTGGAAGAAAAGCCGGAAGTGCCGAAAAGCAATTATGCCGTTCCGGGACTTTATTTCTACGATGCCAGTGTGACAGAAAAAGCAGCGGCTCTTCGTCCTTCAGCACGTGGAGAATATGAGATAACAGACCTGAACCGTCTGTATCTGGAAGAAGGTACATTGAAAGTGGAACTTTTCGGACGCGGATTTGCATGGCTCGACACGGGTAACTGTGACAGTCTGCTGGAAGCTTCCAACTTCGTGGCCACTATTCAGAACCGGCAAGGTTTCTACGTCAGCTGCATTGAAGAAATAGCCTGGCGTCAGGGATGGATTCCGACGGAACAGTTGCTTCTACTGGGTCAAAAACTCGAAAAAACCGAGTATGGGAAGTACCTTATCGAATTGGCTAAACAATCCTAAAATCAACATAAAGAATAAAATATGAAAACTTATCTAGTGACCGGTGCCGCAGGATTTATCGGGGCAAATTACATCAAGTACATCTTAGCCAAACATAACGACATCAAAGTCGTGATATTGGACGCTTTGACGTATGCAGGTAACTTAGGAACGATTGCCAAAGACATCGACAACGAACGCTGTGTCTTTATCAAAGGAGACATTTGCAACCGCGATGTGGTAGACGGTCTTTTTGCTGAGTATCGTTTTGATTATGTAGTGAATTTCGCTGCCGAGAGCCACGTGGACCGCAGCATTGAAAATCCGCAGCTGTTTCTGATTACCAACATTCTCGGAACACAGAACTTACTGGATTGTGCACGCCGTGCATGGGTAATGGGGAAAGACGAACAAGGATATCCGACTTGGAGAAAAGGTGTACGCTATCATCAAGTATCTACCGATGAGGTGTATGGTTCATTGGGAGCCGAAGGATATTTCACAGAAACAACTCCGCTTTGCCCTCACAGCCCGTACAGTGCTTCTAAGACAAGTGCAGACATGGTGGTAATGGCTTACCACGACACTTATAAAATGCCGGTGACGATTACCCGTTGCTCCAACAACTATGGTCCGTACCACTTCCCGGAAAAATTGATTCCGTTGATTATCAAGAATATCCTCGAAGGAAAGCATCTTCCCGTTTACGGTGACGGTAGCAATGTGCGCGACTGGCTTTATGTGGAAGACCACTGCAAAGCAATCGACCTCGTTGTGCGTGAAGGTCAAGACGGAGAAGTGTACAACGTTGGTGGACACAACGAGAAGACCAACCTCGAAATCGTGAAACTGACAATTTCGACTATCCACCGTCTGATGGCAGAAAATCCCGAATATCGTCAGGTTCTCAAAAAGAAAGTGAAAGACGAAAACGGCGATATTTCAATCGACTGGATCAACGAAGATCTGATTACTTTCGTCAAAGATCGTCTGGGACACGACCAACGTTATGCTATCGACCCTACCAAGATAACAAATGCCTTAGGATGGTATCCCGAAACTAAATTCGAAGTCGGCATCGTAAAGACAATCGAATGGTATTTAGCCAACCAAGCTTGGGTGGAAGAAGTTACCAGTGGAGATTATCAAGGTTACTACGAAAAGATGTACGGGAAAAATTAAGAATTAAGAATTAAAAATTGAGAATTGAAAAATAATACTATTGCACAGCATTATAAGCGCAGCCATTTCTCAATTTTTAATTCTCAATTCTCAATTTATCAACATTCCTATTGCAATAAGAATACCCATAAGCAGCATATTACGCGAAGTCTCGCCTAATATGCTGTTTAATTTTTTACCGCTGTATATTTTCACCATCCGTTTCCAGGTAAGGAAATGAGGGATCAGATAAAGTTGCGGAAGAAAAGCGGCGTAGAAATGACCTTCACGGAGGAAACACAGACAGAGAAGAGAAGCAGTAATCCCCAACATCAAATAAAAATAGCGACCGAATTTCTCGCCGAAACGAACGATCACCGTCCTTTTTCCACTGCGTGCATCCGCTTCGCGGTCACGATAATTATTGACTACCAACAAGGTATCGATAAGCAGTCCGCAGATTAAAGAGGCAATAGTGACATCCGGTGTCCAAGTTAGCGCCTGTACGTAATATGTTCCGCCTACGGGTACAAAGCCGAAGAAGACAATCACCAATACATCGCCCCAACCGTTGTAAGAAAGAGGATAAGGACCGGTGGTATAAAGAAAGGCAAATAACACACAAAGCACTCCTACGATCATCAATTCCCAC
This sequence comes from Bacteroides sp. 90-K9/2, assembly GCF_047310725.1. Lineage (NCBI taxonomy): Bacteria > Pseudomonadati > Bacteroidota > Bacteroidia > Bacteroidales > Bacteroidaceae > Bacteroides > Bacteroides sp. 90-K9/2. Next base: position 219,365 of record NZ_JBCGVL010000007.1, on the reverse strand, counting down.
CCGGCAAAAAAGAGTAACGTACAGCCGATAAGGCAGGCAAGAGCAACCGTAATAATAATCCCGGTTTTCATCGCTTGCGGAGAAATCCATCCTTGCGCACAAGCACGTTCGGGACCTAACCGGTCTTCCCGGTCTGTTCCTTTGAGGAAGTCGAAAAGGTCATTGATGAAATTAGCGGCAATTTGCATCAGACTTGCAAACAGACAGCAGATCAGTGCAGGCAACCAGTGAAAACGTCCGTCCATTGCAGCAAGAGCAGTACCGATCATAACCGGGGTTATGGCCCCTGTCAGCGTTTTGGGACGTGCAGCTAATATCCATGCTTGTAGCGAGTTACGCTTTACTTCTTCCATACTTTAATATATTATAAATAGTTTTGACGGACAAAGATACATGATTTTTCGTATCTTTGCACCCCGAAAAACTTCAAACTAAGAGAAGATGAAGAAAATAAAAACAATCTACCCTGTTATCCTGTTGACATTACTTTTGTTGGTTTCCTGTAAGTCGAAAAAGAATATGGTGGCTACCTTGCCACGCCCTGTTTTAAATTCAGATTCTATTTATCCGGATACGGCTAATGCCATAGCCGGGGTATTCTCCCCCGACCACTCACAACTCAAAGAACTGAATATTTCTAAAAACAAAAAGCAGAATACAAAGAAAAAGACTTCTACCGATACACACGAATCGTCAGACCTGGTACTGCGGGGAACAAAAATTACTTCTTCCAACGTAAATGTATCTTCTGTCTATACAGGAGTGGATCGTGTAGTAAAATATGACTTTACCCACCGCGATGTTCCCGAAGCCTTTGAAGGTTTCCGTATCGCTTTCATTTCCGACTTACACTACAAAAGTCTGCTGAAAGAGAAAGGGCTGAACGACCTTGTCCACCTGTTGATTGCTCAAAAGGCTGATGTGCTTCTGATGGGTGGTGACTATCAGGAAGGTTGTGAATATGTGGAACCTTTGTTTTCTGCGCTGGCACGCGTAAAAACACCGATGGGAACTTATGGAGTAATGGGCAATAACGACTACGAACGTTGCCACGATGATATTGTGAATACAATGAAACACTACGGAATGCGTCCGTTAGAACATGAAGTAGATACGCTTCGTAAAGACGGGCAGCAAATCATTATCGCCGGAGTGCGCAATCCTTTTGATCTGGGGCGCAACGGAGTATCGCCTACTCTGGCACTCTCTCCCAAAGATTTTGTCATCTTACTGGTTCACACCCCGGATTATATCGAAGACGTTTCAGTAGCTAACACCGACCTTGCCCTGGCAGGACACACCCACGGCGGACAAGTCCGTGTATTCGGAGTTGCCCCGGCACTTAACTCACACTATGGCAATCGTTTCATCACGGGACTGGCATATAATTCTGCAAAAATACCTTTGATTATAACAAACGGAATAGGAACCTCCAAATTACCGATTCGCGTCGGCGCTCCGGCAGAAATCATCGTTATTACTCTTCATCGATTGACAGAGTAAACTGATAGTCTCCCAGACCTTTGGATGCACAAAGTATCGAACATCTTTCCCTGCATCCAGTGCTTCTCGAATAAAAGTAGAACTGATTTCAAATACAGGGGAATGAACGAGACGCACCGTTTCCGGCAATTCCTCTTCTTTGACGGGAAAACCGGGACGGGGGTAAATAAGAATCTGATTCTCTTTTATGATACGTTCGGACTGATACCAATATCCAAAACGTTCCCAATTATCGGAACCGATAATGAAATAAAACTCGCGGTCGGGAAATGCCTCGCGCAGTTTCTCCAACGTATATACGCTATATGAGGGACGAGGCAAATGAAACTCAAAATCTGAAGCCTGAAAACGAGGATAGCCACTGATACTCAACTTTACCAGTTCGAGACGTAATTCATCATTCCATAACTTCTCCTGTGCTTTCAAAGGGTTCTGCGGACTCACCATAAACCAGATCTCATCCAACCCTTCACACTCGCAAAGATAATTGGCTAAAGCAAGATGCCCGATGTGAATCGGATTGAATGATCCGCTGAAGATTCCGGTTTTCTGTTTTTTCATTTGTATCATCCCGCCCTAGTAGTTCTCCTACAAATTCAGAAACTCTTTGATTACTTTCAAAGCTTCCGCTTTAGCAGCCTCCAAATCGTCATTGACAATCACACAATCGAATTGCGGAGCAAAACCCAATTCATATTCCGCTTTAGCGATGCGACTTTCAATCACTTCCGGCGCATCCGTTCCGCGTCCTTCCAACCGACAGCGTAATTCTTCCACCGAAGGCGGCTGGATAAACACCGACAACGCACGATCACCATAAAACTTCTTGATATTGCATCCGCCAACCACATCTACGTCAAACACCACATTCTGACCCGCTTCCAATTGCCTTTCTACCTGCGCTTTCAGCGTTCCGTAATAACGGTCCTTATACACCTCCTCATACTCCAGAAATTCGTTGTTCTCAATGCGTTGGCGAAATTCTTCCGGTGTAAGGAAGAAATATTCAACCCCATGCTGCTCCGTTCCACGCGGAGGACGGCTGGTAGCAGAAATTGAAAACGCTAAATTCAAGTTCCGCGTCAGCAGATAATTGATAATAGTAGATTTGCCCGAACCCGACGGAGCAGAGAAAATAATTAGCTTACCGGTCATAAGTTTAATGAAGAATTAAGAATTAAAAATGATAGATACTGTTTTACATCACGTTCAGCACCTGTTCCTTAATCTGTTCCAGTTCATCCTTCATCTGAACTACGATCTTCTGCATTTCAGCATGATTGGACTTGCTGCCTAACGTATTGATCTCCCGACCCATTTCCTGGGCGATAAAACCAAGCTTTTTACCTTGTCCGCTACCCCCTTCCATCGTACTGATGAAATATTTCAGATGGTTGCTAAGGCGTTGTTTTTCTTCGTTGACATCCAGCTTTTCGATGTAGTAAATCAACTCCTGTTCCAGACGATTCTTGTCATAGTCTACGCTTAACGTCTTTTCGAGAGCATCAGTGATGCGTTCCTTCACTTTCTCTACACGTTCTTTCTCATAAGGAGCAATCTGTTCGAGCAAGCTGTTGATGTTGGCAATCTTCTCACGGAACTTCTTCTCCAATGCAGCCCCCTCCTGTTTGCGGAAATCAACCAAATGACTGATGGCTTCAAGTATGGTAGCGTGCACCACGCTCCATTCCTCTTCCGTCAGTTCCTGAATTTCCGTTTTCGTCATCACGTCCGGCATGCGGAGTAATAGTTGGAGCCAGTCTTCCGGTGCGGGACAAGGAATCCCCAGTTCGCGACTTATCGAATCCAACTGGCTATAATAACTTTTCAGCAGCTCCTTATTGATGGGAGCAGCATCCGCGCCCTCCTTCTTCTCTATCCACAGGCTGAAGTCAGCTTTTCCACGTTCCAGAACTTTAGAAATCTCATTACGGATTTCAATCTCTTTTTCACGATACGCCGGAGCGATGCGAGTGGACAAATCCATTGCCTTGCTGTTGAGCGACTTGATTTCTACATTTATTTTTTTATCAGGAAGTTCGGCCGTAGCTTTACCGTATCCTGTCATAGACTGTATCATAACCTTAAAGTTTTGTGCAAAAGTACACGAATATTTTAAGAATTGGAAATAATCATGTAAATTTGCGACAATTTAATAAGCTGATTTTTATGTCGTGTATACTGAATATTGAAACCTCTACCTCTGTTTGCTCGGTAGCGGCCAGTCAAGACGGACAGACGATTTTTGTGAAAGAAGACTTGAAAGGCCCTTCACACGCCGTGTCTTTAGGAGTTTTTGTAGATGAAGCATTGTCGTTCATAGACAGTCATGCCATCCCTTTGGATGCCGTTGCAGTGAGCTGCGGACCGGGTTCGTACACCGGACTCCGAATCGGGGTTTCTATGGCGAAAGGAGTTTGTTACGGGCGCAATATCCCCTTAATCGGTATCCCGACGCTGGAAGTATTGAGTGTTCCGGTGCTGTTGTATCACGACTTGCCCGAAAATGCTTTGCTTTGTCCGATGATCGACGCCCGCCGCATGGAAGTATATGCAGCCGTTTATGACCGTCGTCTACAAGTGAAACGTGCAGTTGCCGCCGACATCGTAGATGAGAACTCTTATCTGGAGTACTTGAACGAACAACCGGTTTATTTCTTTGGAAACGGAGCCGACAAATGCCGCGGACAGATTACGCATCCGAACGCACATTTTATCGACAATATCCATCCGTTGGCTAAAATGATGTTCCCACTGGCAGAAAAAGCAGTGGCCGATGAAGACTATAAAGACGTGGCTTACTTCGAACCTTTCTACCTGAAAGAATTCGTTGCCTCCATGCCGAAAAAACTTCTTTAATTTTTTAATTTTTAATTCTCAATTTTTATTTAATAAATGCAATACAATACTCAACAGAAAAGAATGCCGCTTCCCGAATACGGACGTAGCATCCAGAACATGGTAGATTATGCGTTGACCATTCAGGATCGTGCAGAACGTCAGCGTTGTGCCAACACCATCATCAACATTATGGGAAATATGTTCCCCCATTTGCGTGATGTACCCGATTTCAAGCACAAGCTTTGGGACCACCTGGCTATCATGTCCGGTTTTGAGCTGGATATTGACTACCCGTATGAAATCATCCGCAAGGACAATCTGGTGACCCGCCCGGACCATATCCCCTACTCCACTGCCCGTATGCGTTACCGTCACTACGGACATACGCTGGAAATACTGATAAAAAAAGCGATCGAATTCCCCGAAGGAAACGAAAAGAGAAACCTGATCGCCCTTATCTGCAACCACATGAAGAAGGATTACCTGGCATGGAACAAAGATACAGTGGACGACAAAAAAATTGCCGAAGACCTGTACGAACTGTCCAACGGGGAACTCCAAATGACCGACGATATCGTCCGGCTGATGGCAGAACGCCTGAACCAGAACTACCGTCCGAAGACGAACTATACCAACAATCGTCAGAACAATAAGAGAAGATATTAAAATAAGTATTAGGTATTAAGTATTAATCGAGGTTGCTTATTGGCGTTTGAGACTTGATACTTAATACTTGATACTTAAAATTGATAATTGGTGTTTAATACTTGATACTTAATACTTAAAATTAATGGCTTCATTTGTGATTGAGGGAGGACATCGGCTTTGCGGAGAAATTCATCCGCAAGGAGCTAAAAACGAAGTTTTGCAGATAATCTGTGCCACGTTGCTGACTGCAGAGGAAGTAACGGTGAACAATATACCTGACATTCTTGATGTCAACAACCTGATTCAGCTCTTGCGGGAGATGGAAGTAACGGTTGCAAAGAAAGGCATTGATTCTTATAGTTTTAAAGCAGAAAATGTAGACCTGGCTTATCTGGAAAGCGATGAATTCCTGAAGAAATGTTCCAGTCTGCGAGGCTCTGTGATGCTTATAGGTCCCATGGTGGCACGTTTCGGCAAGGCATTGATTTCCAAGCCGGGAGGAGATAAAATCGGTCGCCGCCGTTTGGACACTCACTTTGTAGGTATTCAGAATTTAGGGGCGGACTTCCGCTACGACGAAGGGCGGGGTATCTACGAAATAACGGCCGACAGACTTCAGGGAAGCTATATGTTACTGGACGAAGCATCTGTCACCGGAACAGCCAACATCGTCATGGCTGCCGTGCTTGCTAAAGGTACTACCACTATTTATAATGCCGCTTGCGAACCTTACGTGCAACAACTCTGCCGGTTACTCAACCGGATGGGAGCCAAAATCAGCGGTATCGCATCCAACCTGCTCACCATCGAAGGTGTGGAAGAGCTGCACGGCACGCAACACACCGTACTGCCTGACATGATTGAAGTCGGCAGTTTCATCGGCATGGCGGCAATGACGAAAAGCGAAATTACCATCAAGAATGTTTCTTACGAGAATCTTGGAATCATCCCCGAGAGCTTCCGCCGCCTGGGCATCAAGCTCGAACAGAGAGGAGACGATATTTACGTTCCCGCACAGGAAACATACCAGATAGAATCATTCATCGACGGCTCCATCATGACGATAGCCGACGCCACCTGGCCGGGACTGACTCCCGACTTGCTAAGTGTGATGCTCGTTGTAGCCACACAAGCCAAAGGCAGCGTACTGATCCATCAGAAAATGTTCGAAAGCCGCCTGTTCTTTGTAGACAAGCTGATCGACATGGGTGCACAGATCATTCTCTGCGACCCTCACCGCGCCGTAGTCATCGGACACAACCACGGCTTCAAGCTGCGCGGTACCCGCCTGACCTCACCGGATATACGTGCCGGTATCGCCCTTCTGATTGCTGCCATGAGCGCCGAAGGAACCAGTACCATTAGTAACATCGAACAGATAGACCGTGGTTATCAGAACATCGAAGGACGTCTGAACGCTATCGGAGCCAGAATCACCCGGATATGATAAAGAAAGAAGAAGTATACAAGATAGGATTGTTCAATAAACCGCACGGCATTCACGGCGAATTGCAGTTTACCTTCACGGACGACATTTTCGACCGTGTCGACTGTGATTACCTGATATGCCTGCTCGATGGCATCTTCGTGCCTTTCTTCATCGAAGAATACCGCTTCCGTTCAGACTCCACCGCCTTGGTAAAACTGGAAGGAGTCGACAGTGCCGAACGTGCCCGAATGTTCACCAACATTGAAGTCTACTTCCCTGTGAAACACGCAGAAGAAGCGGAAGACGGCGAACTGTCCTGGAACTTCTTCATCGGTTTCCGGATGGAAGACATCCATCACGGACTTCTGGGAGAAGTAATAGACGTAGATACCACTACGGTAAACACCCTTTTCGTGGTTGAAGGAGCGGAAGAAGAGGAACTGCTCGTTCCCGCCCAAGAGGAATTTATCGTAGGAATAGACCAGAAACAGAAACTCATCACGGTGGAACTTCCCGAAGGGTTGCTCAATCTGGAGGAATTGGAAGATGACCGGTGAGAACGAATCAAACGACGAGCCGCTCATCCACTGAAAATAGTAAATAGTAAATCGTAAAAACAGTAAATACCCGAGATGCCAAAGAGAAGACGAAGTAAAGCTTTCTGGAAAAATTTCAAGTTCAAGTATAAACTAACGATCGTTAATGAAAATACACTTGAAGAAATTGTCGGACTTCGTGTATCCAAGCTCAATGGACTTTCCGTATTACTTTGCGTGCTGGCAGTGCTTTTCCTGATTGCTTCCTGCATCATCACCTTCACCCCGCTGCGCAACTACCTCCCCGGATACATGAACAGTGAAGTCCGTACACAAATCGTGGACAATGCCCTGCGTGTAGACTCTTTGCAACAAGTGCTCAACAAGCAGAATCTTTACATCATGAACATTCAGGATATCTTCAGTGGAAAAGTACCCATCGACAGCGTGCAGACACTCGATTCGCTGACCGCTGCCCGCGAAGACACACTGATGGAACGTACCAAACGTGAAGAAGAATTCCGCCGTCAGTATGAAGAGAATGAAAAATATAACCTGACCTCCATCACTTCCCAACCGGACGTGACCGGACTCATTTTATACCGTCCGACACGAGGTATGGTGTCCGACCACTTCAATGCCGAGAAGAAACATTACGGTACCGACATCGCCGCCAATCCCAACGAAAGCGTACTGGCAACCATGGACGGAACCGTCATCCTAAGCACATACACCGCCGAGACGGGTTACCTGATTGGCGTACAACATAACCAGGATTTAATTTCAATCTATAAACACTGCGGCTCCCTCCTGAAAAAGGAAGGTGAACGCGTGAAAGGAGGCGAAGCCATCGCTCTGGTAGGAAACAGCGGCACACTTAGTACAGGGCCGCACCTCCATTTCGAACTTTGGTATAAAGGTCATCCGGTAAATCCCGAAAAATACATCGTATTTTAAGTGATAATAGAAAAATGAATATAGAGACTAACAAAAAGAAAAAACAAATAGCTATCCTAGGCTCAACAGGCTCCATCGGGACGCAGGCTCTGCAAGTCATCGAGGAACATCCCGACCTGTACGAAGCCTATGCGCTGACAGCCAACAACCGCGTGGAACTACTGATTGCCCAGGCACGGAAGTTCCAGCCGGAAGTGGTAGTGATAGCCAACGAAGAAAAGTATTCCGAACTGAAAGAAGCATTGAGCGACCTGCCCATCAAAGTGTACGCAGGCACAGACGCTATCTGTCAGATTGTAGAAGCAGGCCCCATCGACATGGTGCTGACAGCCATGGTCGGTTATGCCGGACTAAAACCAACCATCAACGCCATCCGCGCCAAGAAAGCGATTGCGTTGGCTAATAAAGAAACATTGGTAGTAGCGGGTGAACTGATTAATCAGTTGGCACAACAATATCGCACTCCGATTCTGCCGGTAGACTCTGAACACTCTGCTGTTTTTCAGTGTTTAGCAGGAGAAGTGGGCAACCCGATCGAGAAAGTGATATTGACAGCCTCCGGAGGTCCGTTCCGCACTTGCACCTTGGAACAGCTGAAATCCGTCACAAAGACGCAAGCCTTGAAACACCCCAACTGGGAAATGGGAGCAAAAATAACAATCGACTCCGCTTCCATGATGAATAAAGGTTTTGAAGTGATCGAAGCTAAATGGTTGTTCGGTGTGCAGCCCAGCCAGATCGAAGTGGTGGTACATCCGCAATCAGTCATCCACTCGATGGTGCAGTTTGAAGACGGAGCTGTCAAGGCACAACTTGGGATGCCAGATATGCGCCTGCCCATCCAGTACGCATTCTCTTACCCCGACCGTATCAGCTCTTCTTTCGACAGGCTCGATTTCTCCCAATGCACGAACCTGACGTTTGAGCAACCCGATACGAAACGGTTCCGCAACCTGGCACTCGCCTACGAAGCGATGTATCGCGGAGGGAATATGCCCTGTATCGTCAATGCTGCCAATGAAGTAGTGGTAGCCTCTTTCCTGAAAGACGGCATCAGCTTCCTCGGCATGAGCGACGTGATAGAGAAAACAATGGAACGGGCTACCTTCATCGCCAATCCGACATACGATGATTATGTAGCTACGGATGCGGAAGCAAGGAAAATAGCAGCCAGTCTGATATAATCCGCTTCATCCCATTGATGAACAAAGAAAATAAAGAAATTGATTAGTATTAATATAAATTGAAAATAGCCTTTATATCCTCTCTTCGGTAGAGAATTCGTTGAAGGCTTTAAACTGTAAATAGACTATATGGAAACATTTTTGATTCGTGCCCTGCAATTGATTATGAGCTTATCCTTGCTCGTTATCATTCATGAAGGCGGGCATTTTCTTTTTGCCCGTTTGTTTAAGGTGCGTGTAGAAAAATTCTGCCTATTTTTTGACCCTTGGTTCACCCTTTTTAAGTTCAAACCCAAGAAAAGTGACACAGAGTATGCAGTAGGTTGGTTGCCATTGGGCGGTTATGTCAAGATAGCCGGTATGATTGATGAGTCGATGGATACCGAGCAGATGAAACAACCCGAACAACCGTGGGAGTTCCGCTCCAAGCCGGCGTGGCAACGTCTGCTAATCATGGTGGGTGGCGTACTGTTCAACTTCCTGTTGGCACTGTTCATCTACTCCATGATTCTTTTTGCATGGGGCGACCAGTATATAAAGGTACAGGAAGCTCCTCTGGGTATGGAATTCAACGAGACCGCCAAAGCGGTAGGTTTCCAGGACGGTGATATCCTCCTTTCTGCCGACGGTGTTCCTTTCGAACGTTATGACGGCGACATGTTGAGCCAGATTGCCGATGCACGCGAAGTAAGCGTCATCCGTAACGGAGCAAAAGCCTCCGTCTATATCCCGGAAGACCTGATGCAACGCCTTCTGGCAGACAGCGTCCGTTTCGCCTCTTACCGTTTCCCGTACGTTATAGACAGCGTAATGGTGAACTCTCCTGCCGCACAAGCAGGAATCCAGGCAGGTGACAGCATCATCGCCCTGAACGGAACCCCCATCTCTTTCTCCGACTTTAAAGAAGCGATGGCAGAACGTAAGAAAAACGAAGCAACCCTGCTCAAAGACAGCATAGATCCGCGCCTAATCACGCTGACTTATGTGCGTAACGGCGCAACAGACACACTAAGTATGCGTGTAGACTCCGCCTACCTGATGGGTGTAACCGCCTGTCTCGTCACAGACCGTCTGCTCCCTATGGTAAAAAAAGAATATGCTTTCTTTGAATCCTTCCCCGCAGGTGTCTCCCTCGGTGTGAAAACCCTGAAAGGCTATGTAGGAAACATGAAATACCTCTTCTCGAAAGAAGGAGCCAAACAGCTGGGCGGCTTCGGAACGATCGGCAGCATCTTCCCCGCTACCTGGGACTGGCATCAGTTCTGGTATATGACAGCCTTCCTTTCCATCATTCTGGCTTTCATGAACATCCTCCCTATCCCCGCATTAGACGGTGGACACGTGCTCTTCCTCTTCTACGAAATGATAGCACGCCGCAAACCGAGCGACAAGTTTATGGAATACGCCCAGATGACCGGTATGATTCTACTCTTCGGTCTGTTGATATGGGCTAACTTCAATGATATTTTGCGCTTCTTCTTCTAGTGAGCGCAACAATAGAAAGTATACACAAAGAATAAGAGGAATATAATTTAGGCACGGATTACACAGATTTCGCGGTCTTTTTTAAACTAAAACCGTGTAATCTGTGTAATCCGTGCCTAAATTATATCAATGCAGATGTTTTGACAGCTCTTTTTTTATTGTTGTTTGTCTTTAAATCTTCAACATCTTCTTCTCTCTCTCCAAATCCGTCTCATCCAACTTAGGTGAAGGTACCGTGCACGTTTTGATATAATCCCCCTCCTGACACGTATAATTATAGTACACCTCCAATTCCGGAGTCAATTCCGCCCGCGGAACCAGACACCCTTCCATCTCCAGAAACTGATTAACATCCGTACTATCCGACTGTTTCACCAACACAATACGACGCGCAATCGGATTATGATTGTAGTCCAGACAGAGATAAAGCCCTTTCAGCATATTCGGAAACTCATAATGCGGAAGTTGCAGGTAAATAGTCACCAGCGCAAACTGTGGCAAATCCCTTTCGTTGAACATCAGGTAAGAGTTCTGATGATTACTGATAATCCCGCTCCCCCAATGCACCGACTTATACGCATTAATCATCCCCACTTTCACATACTCATTATTCTCGGAAGCACCAATCATGTACGGCTCGATCTTCAGGCTATCCGTAGAAGACGACAAACTGTAACTAAGATACATACCGCTATAATTATACACCTCCTGCACAGACTCCTTCGCCTCCTTCCCCAGCAACTTGATAAAAGAGTTGCCACTCTCCGCCTCGCTCTGCACGTCCGGTTCCATCTCCTGAAGCAACAGCCTCACCGATCCCACATTATTTAATAAGCGTTTCTTGGAAACATTATTCACCAGCGCCAAAGCCTCATCCAGCGCCTCGTCCGGTGTGCGTGTTTTCAATAAGTCGATATAAGCGGGAAGCACACTCGAATACAAAGCAGACAACACACTCGGAGCCATATCCACCCGGTCGGCAATTTCTTTCATCTTCACCCCGTTGTTGCGCAGGTACTCTATTCTTTTATAAATATCCGTAAGTTCGTCCATGATTTTTCGGTCTGTTAATTGATTCCGTTGCAAAGGAATGACTAAAGTATTATGTTTGTATTGCATGAATATTACATTAATATTTCAGTACACAGAAAGGCACATATATACAATATGATTCATTGAAATTCATTTTTTCACTCGTTCCGGCACCCTACTTTTGCACCGGAAACAAAAAAAATAGCATTATGAATTTCAAAGAAAAACTGTCGCCTTCGGCCCAAAAGAAACTTTCCGATTTACTCTTTATCCTTTATGCGGGAGGAGCGGCACTGCTGTCCTATTCATTAGTCTACGCACTACGCAAACCGTTCACCGCCGCCACATTCGACGGCATGGAACTATTTGGAATGGACTATAAGATAGCCACCAGCATCATCCAGATATTCGGATATATGGTATCCAAGTTTATCGGGATCAAACTTATTTCCGAACTGAAGAGAGAAGGCCGCCTGAAATTCATTCTTGTTTCTATTTTAGTGGCCGAACTCTCTTTGGTTCTTTTCGGATGCCTGCCCCGCCCGTTCAATGTGTTGGCGTTGTTCTTCAACGGACTGTCACTTGGCTGTATGTGGGGAGTCATCTTCAGTTTCCTCGAAGGACGCCGGGTGACGGATCTGCTCGCTTCCCTCTTCGGACTCAGTATCGCAGTCAGTAGCGGCACAGCCAAATCCATCGGACTTTTCGTTGTCGACACCCTGCACGTCAGTGAGTTCTGGATGCCTGCACTGATCGGTGCGGTAGCATTGCCCCTGCTGGCAGGACTGGGCTATATCCTCGATCACCTGCCCAAACCGACTGCCGAAGACAAAGCGCTGCGTGTGGAACGTGTCACCCTCGACAAGCAACAACGTTGGAACCTGTTCCGCAGCTTTGCTCCCGTATTGACACTGCTTTTCTTCGCCAACCTCTTTCTCACCGTTTTACAAGATGTCAAGGAAGACTTTCTGGTGAAAATCATAGACGTCAATGCCGCCGGACTTTCCCCGTGGGTATTCGCCAAAGTGGACGGCGTGGTCACACTGATTATCCTGGCCATTTTCGCCACTCTGGCAGTAATAAAAAGCCATATCAAAGTACTTTCCGTCCTATTAACCCTTGTCATTGCCGGAGCAATCACACTTAGTACTGTAGCATTCAACTATCACACCCTGCAACTTTCTCCGCTCGTTTGGTTATTTATCCAGAGCCTCTGCCTCTATTTTTCCTACTTGAGCTTTCAAACCATTTTCTTCGACCGCTTCATCGCCTGTTTCCGCATCAAGGGAAATGTAGGTTTCTTCATAGCGATGGTCGACTCTATCGGCTACACAGGCACAGTGGTGGTATTGGTAGTGAAAGAATGTTTCAACCCGGATTTGAACTGGCTGGAGTTCTACAATACAATGGCAGGGACAGTAGGAATCGTCTGCACCTTCGCATTTACCTTAGCAATGATTTATCTGACACAAAAATACAGAAAAGGGAAACAGGGTGAAATACGCGGGGACGAATCCTGCCCCGTCCCCTCCCTCGCTTCTTATTAATTTCCGACGAATAAACCAATATTATATAGAAACAAGAATGAAAAAGATTGAATGTATTATTATGGACTGGGCTGGTACAGCCGTTGACTATGGATGTTTTGCCCCCGTGGCTGCTTTTATCGAAGCATTCGCCGAAAAAGGACTGGTGATCGATGTTGTACAGACCCGCAAACCAATGGGACTACCCAAGATTCAACACATCCGCGAACTACTTTCCATGTCTGACGTGAACGAACAGTTTACCGCCCGTTACCAACGCGCCTGGACGGAAGAAGACGTGGTAGAACTGAACCGCCTTTTTGAGAAATATCTCTTCGCCTCTCTCGAAAACCACACAGACCCTATTCCGGGAGTAATCCCGACTTTGGAGAAGTTACGTGCCGCAGGTATTAAAATAGGATCGACCACCGGCTATACCCGCGAAATGATGGATGTAGTCCTCCCCGCCGCACAGGCAAAAGGATACCACGTGGATTATTGCGCCACTCCCAACCTGCTTCCCGCCGGACGTCCCGCTCCTTACATGATTTTTGAGAACCTGACGAAATTAGCAGTTCCCAGCCTCGACACCGTTATAAAAGTAGGCGACACGATTGCCGATATCCGCGAAGGAGTGAACGCGAAAGTGTATAGTGTAGGCGTGATTCTCGGCAGCAATGAGATGGCACTTACCGAAGCAGAGACAAAATCAATGCCTGCCTCCGAACTCGAAGCCCGCATCGCAGACGTCAAAGAGCGCATGCTTGCCGCAGGAGCTTCTTACGTGATACGCACTATCGAAGAACTTCCCGCACTGATTGAAACGATCAACGCCGGCAACTAACATTCACGCCCGCATCCAACAATCAGAAAGATCAAAATCATTTATTTATTCATTTCTAAAGAAAACATCATTATGAAACCATATTTGTTATTAACTCCCGGACCTCTAACCACCTCTGAAACAGTAAAAGAAGCCATGATGACCGACTGGTGTACGTGGGACGAAGACTACAACCTCGGCATCGTTCAGGAACTCCGCAAAGACCTGGTTAACATCGCCACTAAAAAACCGGAAGAATACACCTCCATCCTTTTACAGGGAAGCGGAACCTATTGCGTGGAAGCCGTTTTGGGCGCCACCATCACCCCGAAAGACAAACTCCTGATTTGTAGCAACGGAGCCTATGGCGACCGTATGGGCAACATTGCAGAATATTACCACCTCGACTACGACATGCTGGCTTTTGAAGAAACAGAGCAGGTATCAGTTGAATATGTAGACGATTATCTTAGCAATAATTCCGATATCACACATGTCGCTTTCGTTCATTGCGAAACAACGACCGGTATCCTGAATCCGATCAAAAAACTATCCCACATCGTCAAGATGCACGGTAAAAAGCTGATTGTAGACTGTATGAGCAGCTTCGGAGGTATCCCCTTAGATGTAAACGAACTCGGTATCGACTTCCTGATCAGCAGTTCCAACAAGTGTATTCAGGGTGTACCGGGATTCGGATTCATCATCGCCCGCCGTTCGGAATTAAACCATTGCAAAGGAGTGGCACGCTCTCTTTCTCTGGACATCTACGACCAATGGGAAACAATGGAAAAGGGACACGGAAAATGGCGCTTCACTTCACCGACACATGTTGTTCGTGCTTTCAAACAAGCCCTGACGGAATTGATTGAAGAAGGAGACGTAGAAGCACGTTACCAACGTTACTGCGAAAATCACCGTATTTTGGTGGAAGGTATGCGTGCACTCGGATTCACAACATTACTCGAAGATGACATCCAGTCGCCTATCATCACTTCTTTCCTTTATCCGCATGAAGGATTCGACTTCAAAACATTCTATTATGCACTGAAAAATAAAGGATTCGTGATTTACCCGGGAAAGATTTCAAAAGCAGATACCTTCCGTATCGGCAACATCGGTGATGTGCATCCGGAAGACTTCCGCCGTCTGGTAGAAGTCATACGGGAAACGAAATACTAGAAAGTCAAATCTTTCAAGTTCATCTTGAATGATTACTTACTAATATGTTGTATGATGTTCCTGCGAAGTTCTGAAAGACTTAATCCTCTTTCAGGACTTCATTATTTTCTTTTCAGGGTGGAAGGCTGCGATAGCCTCAAGCTACTGACGATGGCTGCCACAACGGCAAATCCACTCCCCACCATCAGGCAAACAGCTGTGCTCCGGCTATGAGTGACAAAGCTGAAAAGCAATGCAACCAATGTTGTTCCGGTGGTCTGCCCCAACAGGCGGGCCATTCCCAGCATCCCACTGGCCCCTCCCGAACGCTGCGTAGGAGCGGAAGAAATAATCGTGCTATTGTTCGGCGTCTGAAACAATCCGAAGCCCGCACCGCATAACATCAAACGCAGGATAATACTTATATCAGATGATTCGGCAGTCAGGCTGGAAAGCGAGAAAAGTCCGATGGCAAACAGAGCCATCCCGATACTTCCCAAGATACCGGAATGAATACGCTCCACGAGATACCCTGCCAATGGAGCCGTGACCAACGTAGCCAACGGCCACGGAGTAAGCAAAAGTCCGGTCATCACCTCACTGTGTCCTAAAGTGTTCTGCAGGAAAAAGGGCAGGGAAACCATTGCCGACATTTGAGCGATAAAGGAACAAATGGAAGTCAGGATGGACAACCGGAAAATCGGAATCCGTAACAGGTCGAGTGGTAGTAACGGGGTAGTCTGCGCCAGTTGTCGGCGCACATAGTACGTGCCGACTACTGCCAATACAACCAGTTGGATGAAAAGAAAATCCATTTCCTCGTGATGGGCGAATCCGTCCAGCGTATATATAAGCAGACCGAAGGTTACCGCATTCGCTATGGCGCTGATATAATCAAACTTGCGTTTCGAACGTTCCTCCTGCCTTGGCAGATGTTTGATGCCGAGAAACAATGCGGTAAGTCCCAACGGAACATTAATAGCAAATAACCAGTGCCAGCTGGCAATAGAAAGAATACCGCTCGCCACAGAAGGTCCGGCGGCAGCCGATATGGCAACAACCATCGCATTAATCCCCATTCCCCGCCCAATCTGGCTCTTCGGATAGATATAACGTAGCTGTGCCGTATTCACGCTGGTGATGGCAGAAGCACTGAACCCCTGAAAAATACGGGCGACGGTTAGCGTCCAAAACGAATCGGACAAGGCACAGATCAATGAAGTGATGCAAAACAGCCCGATACCCGAAAGAAAGACTTTCCGGTAACCGATGATTTCACCTAAAGCGGAAAAAGACAATAGCGATATGACGATGGCCAACTGATAGCCGTTGATAATCCAGGTTGTTACTGCGGGAGAAGTCCCAAAATCATGCGAAAGCGTGGGTAGTACGATATTGACGATGTTAATATCCAATACCGACATACAAAGAGCGAATCCGACGGACACCACTGCCCAAATCCGTTTAGGCATCGGCAATCCGTCAGTTTCCTCTATTTTTTGAGTTGGATTTATTGATTGTACCATAAAAACTTATTCTTGTAAGTGTAGTCGTTCCTCCCGGAGGGATTTGTAAAGGTAAACAAAACAATGACAGAGGTGTTTTTGTTTCCTTTGAAAAATAAGTTTTTTTAGTGCAGTTTATTTCAGTTTCAAGATCCGTTGATTGCTGCTTCCCCTGAATTCCAGATACGGAGAGAAAAGAGCCTGCTCGAAGCGTCCGTCCACCAATACGTCTATATAATCAAGGGCAGCGCTCAAGCGGGGGTGTGCCTTGATTTCTTCGTAGCTATATCCTGTATAGCACCACACATTCATCCCCGTCTCCTCTTTCACCCGTTTCAGTAAAGGCAGAAACTCCTCCGGACGGAAGAACGGATCACCACCGGAAAAAGTAACACCGTCCAGCAAAGGATTTGCCTTGATTTCACGGATGATGGACTGTATTTTTTCTTCCGTCAGTTCTTCCCCCGCCCCCGGATTCCAGCTCTCCGGGTTGTGGCAACCGGGACAGTGATGGGAACATCCGGCAAGATAAATAGAGTACCGGATGCCTTCACCATCAACAATCGTTTCAGGATAAGTTCCTAATAAATTCACTTCTTAAATTGAAAATTGAAAGTTGAAAATTAAAAAATTAAAGATAGAAGCCTATTAGTGAGGCCATTTTCAACTCCTTACAGGTGTTTTACGCGGTCTTGTTCTTCTGCCCGCTTGGCAGAGTTCCAAGAACTTAAATCGCCTGTCAGGTAACCGGTTATACGGCGCATACGAAGGATGCTTTCACTCTGGCACACCGGACATTTATCGAAGATAACCCCCTTGTAACCACAGTTATGGCAAGTATCTACCGGGTGGTTGATAGAGCCGTAGCCGATCCCCTCGTCGTGCATCACTTTCACAATCTTGGCGATGGCACGTACATTCTTCTGTGCTTCACCGTCCAGCTCTACATACGTGATATGTCCGCCGCGCGTAATGGCGTGGAACGGAGCTTCACACTTGATTTTCTCAACGATGCTGATCGGTTCTTTCACGTCTACGTGGAAAGAGTTGACATAATAGTCGCGGTCTGTCACTCCGGGGATTTTTCCATATTTCCGACGATCCATTTTAGTGAAGCGTCCCGAAAGTCCTTCGGCAGGAGTAGCCAGAACGGAGTAGTTCAGGTTATATTTCTCTTTATATTCGTTTACCACTTTATTCATTTCCATCACAGCTTCATACAACGTGTCCCATGCTTTCTGGTTGTGTCCGTGCCCTTGGCCGTAGAGAGCCACCATCGCATTGTGTCCGCCGATAAATCCGATTCCCAGCGTACCGCTGCGCAATGCGTCACCCACCTGTTCGTTCGGGTTCAAATCCCCGCCGCCTTTCCACACATTATTTCCCATCATGAACGGGAACTGACGTGCCAAGGCCGTACGCTGATACTGATAACGCTCGTAAAGCTGATCGGCTACAAGAACCGACATAGTATGTACGGATTCGATGAAAATTTCTTTTGCCTTCTGTTCAATGGCATCCTTGTTGCGTTCATCCTCTATCAGGTTTTCCGCCTTGATGCGGGCTTCGATAGCCAGTCTCGGCATATTCAGCGTAGTGAATGAAAGATTGCCACGGCCTAAAGAAGATTTTTCTCCTGCCACGTTTTCAAAAACACGGGTACGGCAACCCATCGTCGCCAATTCGTAGATGTAACGTTTCGGATCGTCCGCTTTCCATTTCTCGTTTTGGTTGAAAGGTGCGTCGAGGAACATGAAGTTAGGGAACAGCGCTTTCGCCGTAGTCTGGCAAGCCTTCAACAGCAAGTCGAAGTTGGGAGCTTCGTAACGGTCGGTCATTGCCTCTTCGATGTTTTCCGCTTTCATTGCTTTCT
Organism: Bacteroides sp. 90-K9/2; assembly: GCF_047310725.1. Classification (NCBI taxonomy): domain Bacteria; kingdom Pseudomonadati; phylum Bacteroidota; class Bacteroidia; order Bacteroidales; family Bacteroidaceae; genus Bacteroides; species Bacteroides sp. 90-K9/2. Next base: position 200,862 of record NZ_JBCGVL010000007.1, on the reverse strand, counting down.
CAAAGTCTTTCTCCGAGTAAGAAACTCCGTCTTTCACCTTGAAAATCTGGATTGGGAATACAGGCACTTCGCCTCTTGTGCCCAATCCTTCAATGGTAGCTTTCAGCAATTCTTCGATCACCATGCGACCTTCGGCAGAAGTGTCGGTACCGTAGTTGATGGAGCTGAATACCACCTGATTACCGCCACGTGAATGCATCGTGTTGAGGTTGTGGATAAATCCTTCCATTGCCTGATGGGTATCTTTGCGGGTCTGCTGATAAGCTTTCTCAACGATACGGGCAAGGTGTTCCTTGTCTATAATGATTTGTAAAGCCACTAAAGCGATGCGCAATGTTTCGCGTTCGGCTTCGGTGGACTTGATAGACGGAAGATATTCTTTAATCAATGTGCGAATGGATTTCTCATCGGCCTGATGTCCGTTTTCCATGGCGACATAGAAATTGATGAACGATGCCAGATGCTTGCGGAAAGATTTGGCCACACCTTTTGCCATGAAGAAATCGAAAGCAGGAATTGCCTGTCCGCCGTGTTGCTCATTCTGGTTCGTCTGGAAGATAATGGTAGCCAGCGTAGCATAACTCTGGATGCTTTGCGGGGTACGGATACTGCCGTTCTTTGTGCGGAAACCGCGTTCAAAGAGGTCGTCCATATCATATTGGATACAGGTTGTCGTCTTTGTCGGATAATAGTCCAAGTCGTGGATGTGAATATCTCCCAACTGGTGTGCTTCGGCAAAACGTTTCGGCAACAAGTATTTATACGTATAATCTTTGGTTACTTCGGAAGCGAACGTCATCATCTGGCCGGCAGGCGTGTGACTGCTCATGTTGGCATTGCTCAAGTTGACATCGTTCTTGTCGATAGCAACGATGCCGTCCATCACTTGCTTCATCTGGGTTTTCTTATCGCGCTCCGTATTCCGCCATTCGCGATAAATAATATATTTCTTCGCTACTTCCGGGCGTACTTTCATCAACGACTTTTCTACTAAATCCTGAATCTCTTCTACGGTAATAGTAGGAGTTGTAAACTGACTGATTACGTTCATAGTGATGTCAGCCACCAACTGCTGCTCATCCTGAAAACCGGTTGCACTGAATGCCTTACTAATTGCATTCTTGATCTTACTGATAGAGAAATCTTCTCTTTTACCATCACGTTTGATGATACAAATTTCCGCGTAGTTCATAACTTTAACTCCCGAAAGCTTATTAAATTAAAAATTGAAAATTGAAAATTAAAAAATTCCGGCAGGTCTTCTGACTTATCTCTCCCTCGCAACACCTTCCCACACCGATGTCGATGCAGTGGCATATTGTGCGGATTCTTAGAGAATTACAGCAGCGGGTACTGTCGCCGATTTACACAGCGTTCCCTCATTGACTAAACCTCTTTTAGCTCCGAAACCGGATACAAAGATAGAAGATTATCTAATAGCTTGGTTAGCTTTTAACATTAAATTTTGGGAAACTTTTCTTTCTCGCTGATATAGAAAGTTTTCCAAAACGGAAAACTTTTTTCTGATTTTAACGCAAGAAGTATTCTGTTTTCATTCCTCTTTTTTCCGGAAAACAGACATCTCACAGGACACCTATCCCCTATTGCAGCTACAAAAGTGGGAAATTATTTTCTTTTGTTCTATACAAAATCAAAGAAATATTTCTGCCTTTTAAAAATTACTACTGATTTTTTCTTTTTCACTATGTTTCCGAAAAAGGATTTTCGGAATACGAAAAAAAGAAAAGCTGCCTCGTTCATTCGAGACAGCTTTTCACTTATTCCTTAACCTTACGTTTACTCTATGAATGGCTACACGTTTTTACCTGTTACGCGAGCTACGTGCGGGCGACACGTCTTACATATTTACGCTATTCGGTTTCATACCTTTTTCAGATACGCCAACTCTTTTCTATCTGGCTAGTCCTTTTCTACCTTACCGTTTCTCCGGTGGCGGAAACGCAAAACTGCTTCAAGAATATCCAGCAACTTTTCCAATAATAATCTCATCCGTTTTCTTTTAAAGGTTAATAATCCGTTTTAAATACCTGTCACTAATTAATTACTATCTTTTTCCAGGCACGGATTACACAGATTAACACGGCTACTTTGCAGCAATGACAACACTAAAGACCGTGAAATCCGTGTAATCCGTGCCTAAATTATTGTATAAACAAATTCGGTTAAGCGGCCGGGTCCGGAGCTTCGCCTCCTCCGCCACCAGGTTCGTTGCCGTCATCCGTGTCTTTGTCAATGACGTCGTCGGCAACAAACGAACCCGCTACATCCTTGATGTGCACAAATTCCACTCCAGTGGTCAATGCGCGGGTAGCACTTCCGTTAGCGGCACGGGTGTATTCAGGGGTAAACTGACAACGCAATGAAGTGATCTGCGAACTGCTGACCTTACTCTCCAACTCCACTCCTTTTCCTCCTGCTTTGGCAATCATAGTAAATGTCCCCAAGCCTTCGAGGCGCACCGTGCGACTGTTGAGCAACTGTTCACGCATCACCGACATCAGGTTACGAATCACGTTATGAACATCACCCGCCGTCAGCGAGGCTTTTTCTGCAATCAATTCCGCCATTTTCTGCGTATTGACCATTTTCCCGAATTTCACCAGACGGGGATAATAAAGTTTCTGTCCTTCCTTGTTGGCAAGTGTTGCCTGATAAGGTTTGTAAATTAATGGCATACTATTTTCCTTTCTTTTTTGATTGATAAATAAATAACTACTGTCTGTAACCGATTACGAAGACAAAAGTACACGAAGAGAAGAACGCAGGGAAACACGATGTTACAACCCGTCGCAAGAGAGAACAGACAAGCACAAATTGACACGATTCATGCCTGCAAAGGCTTCTGTACAAAACAGAACCAACCGGCATAAAAAGGCGTACCTTTGTATGAGTTCATACAAAATAAACCTCTAAAAAACAGTCAATATGAAAACAGAAACAACTCCAAAAGCAGAAACAGAAAGCCGTACCCGCATACAATCCTATAGCAAAAGCCAGCTGGCCGGACTTTACCTGCCTCACATACAGTCCGCCTCGGCACGACGCACCCTCCGTAGTTGGATTGCCAAGAATACCGCACTGCAAGCCGCACTCGCCCAAACCGGATATAGCGAAAAAGCCATCCTGCTCACTCCGGCACAAGTAGGACTATTCTTCAAGTTTTTAGGAGAACCTTGAAACGACTCTTTTATAAGGAAATATCATTCGGACAAAGACAAAACAAGGCAAAAACAAGGCAAAGATAAATAAGGCAAGACCAAACAAAGCGGACATTTCATCACAGATCACGCGAATCAAATTATAACTTGCTGATTGCTGTTATAAAGAATCCAAGATAATCTGTAGTGAAATGTCCGCCCATTAGATGAGAAAAGGATTATATCATTCCGGAGTACTTCCTCCCGACGGCTTCATCAAATCGACTGCCCCCCCGTTTTCCTCTATTCTCCATCTTTTTTCTTCACCTTTCCTTCCTTTTCACCAGTCTCCGGAAGCAATGTTTTATCGTCATTAAACTGAATATCAATACGAATATGATGATTATCATCAACTGTATAGCCTACATCCGCAGAATCTCCTAGAAAAAGCTTCAGAATCCAGCACAACACCTCCGGAATATTGGGAATAATCGTTGCCCTTCCAATCACACAGGAGAAAAAATTAAAGATAGTTGTCCAATTGGGTATAGGGCTCCGACCGTCGAAATTACACCTGTACACACGCCCCACGGACGAACGCGAACAATCCGAATTCTTTTCAACATATTTTTCTGAAATATTATTCAGTTGCCCCAACTTAAAAACACAATCAATCACTTTCTTTTTAACATCATCGTCGCTGTGACGTACACCGGCCATTTCTTTCTGACCATTTTCACTGTTAAAAATCACTTTTCTTTCTACCTTAGTCATTTTTTACATTTTATTTAATATTCATCTTTAAACTTCACGACAAAAGTAAGATGCTTATTTTAACATCTATGTTCAAGCATGACACATTCTATATTTTTCATCCATATTTTCACAAAAAAAGAGGTTTTGGGGTACCCATTTTCTACCTTACCACTATTATCAAGAAAATAGATGAAATAAAATCTGCCAAAGAGGAAAGAAATCACTCGTTCCAAGAGCTGTGATTTGCGCTAAGAAAAGATACCTGAACTATTACTAAAAATAAATCAAGAGAATAGAAAAGCGATGTCAAATAGCGACTGTACATTTATAGCGGGTAATATCAACTTCCGGCAACTTGCTCCCTGAAGCAATTACCTTAGCAATAAACTCGTTACATTCCTCTGCCGAAAGCTTCTTCCGGCAAAAAGCATAATATAGAAAATCAAGAGTAGTCAGAAAAGTTATACCGTTCTGCAAACAATAGTCCTTTATATCCTTCAAATTACTGCTACCCAGCACATCACGGTGGTCTCTGCAATAAATCATGCAGGCACTCTCACCGTGTCCAAACGTTTTAAGTAATTGGAAATAATCTTTCAACGATGCTCCCGTAGGGGAGAAACGTTCTTGCGTTATCTTTGAAAAATAAGAAGTATAATTATCAATCAGGGCTTTAGTCCGGTGATCTTTGGATACTTCATTATAAACCACATCCAAAATAACATATTCGTATTCGGGAAAGATGTCCGGCAACAAAGAAAATGCTTCCGCTTTCACAAAATGGATGATAACGTCAGCATCCAGTATTATTTTCGTCTTCTTCTGTTGCATGTGTGTTTATTTTGCGGAGTAACTCCCAATAATGCCCCTCTGATATTTTTTCCTGTTCAAAAAGTGAACGGGCTTTTTCGCCAAAGTCTCCGATTACCAGTCCTTCGTTTGCCGGATCATATAATGCAGTGTCATAACCGAAACACAAAGCCGAGTGTTTCACCGGTTCATCTGCCAGCGCAAGACGTGCAGCATTGGTCAGTAAACCAACATTCAGCAATCTGTAAAGCAGTGCAGAGCGGGAAACAGAAAAGTAATGTTCCAATTTCAACACTGTTGCCAATGAGATCTTTTTTGTTTTCAATTCATTTTCCGGGATAAGTTGACAAAGTCCTGTCTCCGGCATCAGCAAAGAAGAAGCAAACATATCGGCGCTCTGTTCTACGGGGTCTTTACTTCCACTACAAGGGTTGCATTTGTGCGGAGTTGGTTTACTTTCAATATACAAGTGATAGAGTTCGTGGGCAATCGTGAAATGTTGCCTGCCTCTTGAATGGGAAGAATTCACGAGCATGAACCGATGTCCGGAACCGTCTTTGAGGCACATTCCCGAAAAGTTATCGGAAAGAGGGCGGAAAATGGTCAATACATTCAATTTCAGCAACAGACTTTTCAGATTAATGGCTTCCGAAGCACTCAATCCGTTATCCGCGCGAAATTCCGCCACTTGTCTTTCTATGATGAATTTATTTGGAGCCATTTCCAATCCGTTCCATTTTAAGGTAAGACTTCACGAGATCTTTAAAATGGGCTATTTCTTTCAAATCCCCTTCTTCAACATCGGAGATACGAAAAGCAGTAGCCAGAATCTCATTGTCGGCTTCTACATTATCTTCAAACAGAAGAAACGCTTCACAGCCAAACAAATCAGCAATCTTCTCTAACAAATGAAAAGGCACTTCACGAACACCGCTTTCATAGTTACTATAAGCCGACCGCTCCACACCGATAGATTTCGCTACCTGCTCCTGCGTAAAACCGGATAATTCTCTGGTTTTCTTCAAGTTCTCTCCGACAATCTGATTCATGGTTTTCATTAGTCACCTCCTTTATTCTGTGGCAAAAGTAATTCTAAAATAAATAATAAACAAGTTTTGCCACAGATAAGTTTAATCTTCCGCCATTTACTTTTTCTCACATAGCACTCAATCATGACTCAATCGTTTCAACGTCTTTTTATGGTTCACGCTTGGACAGCTATTACATTACCTGCTCTCTATCTTTGCCCCATAATCAAATCATTAAAACGAATCAAAATGACTGAAACTGAAAAAAATCATTCCTTCCAACGGGTACAGCTAATGAAGCAAGCTGCCGTCATCCGGCAAAACAACGGTATGAACCGGCACGATGCACTCGTCACGGCTCACCGGATAGGAGCTCTCATCCGGCAGATGCATCACGGAAATGTCTGTTTCCGCTACACCAAACAGGATGGAACCATCCGACACGCCACCGGTACCCTCACCGGATATGAACATAGTTTCCACCGTCCGTATCTACCCAAACCGGAAAATACGTTCGTTGTCTACTATGACATCGAAGCCAAAGGCTGGCGCACCTTTCACGCTGAAAATTTTCTGGATATCGAAACGAACAGGCAAGACAGCAACAAGTAAAAATGAATCTGCAAAAGAATGGAATGAACGGACAGGAACGAAAAGAATGGGAGGCGCTTTGCAGGCAGTATAACGTAGATTCGCTATATGAGGCTATTCAAGGCTGCCGGGAAGAACTGGAGTTTCTGATTCATTGTGCCGAACGGCTCGAACCTCATACGGAGGAGGAGGAAGAAACGCCGTTTAACACATACAGACCACAGCGTTTCTCCGTACCAGAAAACGCCGTTTAACAGATGGAGGAAACGCCGTTTCTCCCCGCATGATTCAGAAAAACGATTATTTTTTAACAGAGTATAATTTTATTAACATTATCAATATCAAGTATGGAAAATTGGAGATTTATTGAAGAAAACCCCGACTATATGATTTCAGATCACGGACGGGTATTGAGTTTCAAGGGCAGATCAAAGTTGATCCTTTGTGCCAAAATCATGGGGACCGGTTACGAAACTGTCATACTGCCGAATAAAGGTGTTTGTATCGAATACAAAATTCATCGTTTGGTTGCCAAAGCATTCATCCTCAACCCGGAGCAGCTGCCACAGATTAACCACCTCGACGGCAATACGATGAACAACCACGTGTCAAACCTCGAATGGTGCGATGCATACACCAATATGATGCACGCCATCCGGACGGGATTACGACGTACGGGAGTGGGATCTCATCAAACACCTTTCGCCGTTACGGATGCAACGGGGAAAGTATTGCGTGCCTACCCGTCTATGAAAGAAATGGTCAGAGAGGAACGTCTGAAGCCTGCGCACCGAAACTGGCTTATCCTCCAACTAAAGCATCCGGACCGCGTGAAACAACATGCCTTGCGTGTGCAACATCATCGGGGAGATGCTTTTATCATGGTTCAGACGAAGCCTAATCTGATTACAGTGCTTAATCGGCCCACCATACCAAATCAAACGACAACGCCGCCGATGGATGCTCCCTTCTCTCCGGTGCTCCATTCAGTAACAAAGCAATATTACCGCCAACTGTCCAAAGAGGAGGCTATTGCGTTCGGAGTTATCTCACCTGCCGTCTGCAAACAGGAAAGGAGGATTCTGCCATGAAAGACACGATCATCATCCACTGTTCCGCCACTCGTGCGGGACAGGATTTTACCGCTATCGACATCGACCGCTGGCATCGTCAACGTGGTTTCCGTTCTATCGGTTATCATTTCGTCATCCGTCTCGACGGTACGATTGAACCGGGAAGAGATGTTGCTCTCGATGGAGCGCATTGCACGGGTTGGAACCATCGGTCTATCGGTATCTGCTACATTGGCGGATTGGACAGGAACGGCCGGCCTGCCGACACACGAACGGAAGCGCAACGTGAAGCGCTCGTCCGGCTGGTAGAAGATTTGCGCCTTGTCTTCCCTTCTCTGAAGCAGGTGATAGGGCATCGGGACACCAGTCCTGACCTCAACGGAGACGGCATTATCTCACCTGACGAGTATATAAAATCCTGCCCCTGCTTCGATGTAAAAGCAGAATTTATTCAGTAATAATCAACCATTTACAACCAGCATTTTATCATCATGGCCCGTATTTCCAAACCCGGATTAGATTATTTCCCCCTCGATGTCAATTTTCTGCAGGACAGAAAAGTACGCCGCATCTCCTGTCGCCACCACGCGGCAGGGATTGCCGCACTCACTTCGCTGCTCTGCCTCATCTATAAAGAAAAAGGTTATTATATTTTGTGGAACAAAGACACTCTTTTCGACATCGCCCAGGAAGCGTGTTGCGGGGAGGAGGAAATGCAGGCCATCATTGATGATTGCCTGGCAGTGGGGTTGTTCGATGATCTTATATATAAGGAGTATGGCGTACTGACTTCACAAGCGATTCAGGAACAATATCATAAAATCATCACCGACAGTCGGAGAAAATATAAATTACCTCTGGAACATTTCTGGATTATCAAGGAGGAGAGTAGTGAAATAGAACCGGAAAATACGGATGACTCCGGCAAAGATGTTACAAAACCCCATGAATTTGCTACAACAATGCCACAAACAAAAGAAGAAACGGATACAGATAGCAAAGGTAAACAGGAAAGGGATATGGAAAATGAAATCAAATCTGAAATAAAAAAAGACATAGAGACAGAGAGGGAAGGAAAAGACGGAAAGGAGAATGAGAGGAGCATGCCGCCCGTTCCGTCAAACAGCGTTTTTCAGGCTTCGCCTGTCGTTGTAGAGGGTTTGTCTTTGGATAAATCGATTGGAAAAGAAACGGTTTCGGAAGGGATGCAAGCGGGAGGAGGCTCGGAAGCTATACTTCTACTTAATATGCAAACTATCGGCATCCGGAACGAACAGACCGTAAAAGCGATTGTCGCCCTTGCCCGACGTAAAGAGTTGGGAGGTCCCGGCGGTATTTTATGGAAAATTCTCAGTTCCCAATACCGCCCTACCCTACTCAAAAAGAATGAACCGGGTGATTACATTCTTTGGGCACTCAATCATCCGACGGAATTTGAGAACACCTACAACGGGACACTGAAAAAGCTAATCAGGGGAAGATAAAGCGGAAAAGTCTGCCTATAATTTTTATTTTTACTGCAAAAGGGATGGAAAACCAAGAATTATCGTACCTTTGTAGTACGAAGAAAAAGCCTCTTTTTTATGTATAAAGAGAAACGTCTCTTTGCAAAACATAAAAAGAAGCGACCCAAAACAATGAGTAAATTTATCAATCCGTTCACCGACTACGGATTCAAACTAATATTCGGCAGAGAAGTGTCTAAGGATTTATTAATCGAATTTCTGAACGACCTGCTCGAAGGTGAACGAGTGATAACGGACTTACAGTTTTTGAATAATGAGCAATTGCCGCTCTATCCGGAAGGACGAGGTATTATCTATGATGTATATTGCACCACGGACACAGGCGAAAGAATCATCGTTGAAATGCAGAACCGTATGCAAAGCAACTTCAAAGAACGCTCGATTTATTATTTATCGCGTGCCATCGTCAATCAAGGAAGGGTAGGCAATGAATGGAAGTTTGAAATAAAAGCCGTATACGGAGTTTTCTTGATGAATTTCATTATCGACAAGAACATAAAACTCCGCACGGATGTTATTCTAAGTGACAGGGAAACAGGAGAACTCTTCTCGGATAAATTCCGGGAAATCTTTATCGCCCTCCCTCTCTTCAACAAAAACGAAGAGGAATGCGAAACGAATTTTGAACGTTGGATTTATATATTAAATAATATGGAAACTTTAAAACGCATGCCGTTCAAGGCACGAAAAGCTGTCTTCGAGAAATTGGAAGATATCGCTGATGTGGCTTCTATGTCTCCGGAAGACAGGGAGCGATACGACAATAGCGTCAAAGTGTACCGAGATTATTTGGTGACAATGGATGCAGCTGAACAAAAAGGAATAAAAGAAGGGTTGGAAAAAGGTATAGAGAAAGGAATGAAAGAAGGTACACAAAGAGCCCAGCTGAAAATAGCCCGGAACATGAAAGCCAAAGGGATAGACAATGAGTCTATCGCCGAATGTACCGATTTACCTTTAAGCATAATCGAAGGATTATAAAGTAATCGGATTCATAAAGGCACTATTTACCAACCAACCGTTTACGAACGAAGAAAATAAAAGAGGTGAGCTCCCTTTACAGGGTAGCCCACCTCTTTCTCTTCATACACAAACATTCAAATTATCAGGTTTCAGGTGTTCGTCAATATAACGGATGCCGTCCATCTTAAAAAGCCCCCGCAGAAGCGTATAGTTCAACATACGCTGCACCAGGTACGGAGTACCTTGCAAACTGCTCTGGTAGATGACCTCCTGCAAATCCGGTGCAAAGCGGTCGGGATCGACTCCGGGAAGCAGATAACCGCAAATCCTGCAATGCGTCAAGACATCAATCAACTGCTGCAACCAGAAAGCCTCCTCCCGCTCGAAAGCAGCACGGTATTCCCTGTCGGCGGCAATATCGAGCAACAACTTTTTCCCCAACGAATGAAGTAGGGTGAGATAGCCGTCCACTGTGATGAAAAGCGCCTCCATACACGAGCTGTCCATCCGTATCTGTTGTTGCTCGATCCGGCTTCTGATTCCTTTGGCAAAATCAGAAAGACAGATACGGAACAGGCTCGTTTTGCTGGGAAAGAGCTTGTAAAGCGTCCGCTTCGACATCTTCATTCCCCTGGCTATATCATCCATCGTCAACCCGTCGGCACCATGCAGGTACATTTCCCGTTTGGTGTAGTCGAGTATCCGGCAACGCAGTGTTTCTGGATTCATACATACCTCCCTACATACGGCCGCCACCCAATGCCTGATACAAAGTGATCACGCCCTGGATTTCGGTAAAGCGGTTCGCCACTTGCGACAGTTGTGCATTGAGCAATGTCTGTTGGGCGGTCAGTACTTCCAGATAAGTGGTGTTGCCATGTTTCATCAAGAGGCTTGTGCTCTTGGCTGCCGTTTGCAGGGAAGCCACCTGTTTGTTGTAGTAGTCGGCTTTCTCGCGGGCAGTCTGGTACTGCACCAGTGCCTCGTTCACTTCCACGCCGGCATTCAGCAAGGCCTGTTCGAAACTAAGGCGGGCTTCCTCCTGTTGGGCTTTCGCTATTTTCAGTTGGGCGATATTCACTCCTTTATTAAACAAAGGCTGCGTCAGGGAAGCCACGGCAGAGGCCAGAAACTTACCCGGGTTGACAATCATGCTCCCGCCACTGTTGGTCCATCCTGCACTGCCGCTCAACGTGATGGAAGGATAGAAAGCGGCACGGGCGGCATTCGTTGTATAGAAAGCCTGTGCCAACGAAAATTCTGCGCTACGCACATCAGGACGGTTGGCAAGCATCTGCAAGGGAACACCCACGGAGAAGTTTTCCGGCAACTGCTGATTTCCCAGTTTGCCGCGCTGTATTTTGTGGGGAGTTTCTGCCAGTAAAAGTGCCAGTGAGTTTTCCGCCTGATTGATTTGCTCTTTCAGGTCGAGCACGGTGGTACATATATTGAAGTAGGTAGCCTCCGTCTGCGCCAGTCCCGCTTCATTCACCATCCCGGCCTTTTTCATGGCACGGGTGGCATTCACACTTTCTTTCCAGGCAGCTTCGGTAGCCACAGCTATCTCATACTGCGAATCGAGCATCAACAACGTGTAATACGTGTTGGCAACAGATGCTACCAACTGCGTCTTGACAGCCTGTTCATATTCCTTGCTCTGTTCGTAGGCAGCTTTCGCGCGACGCTTCGCTGTTGTCACCTTTCCAAAAATATCCAGTTCCCACGAAGCAGTCACGGGCAGCGAATAAGTTTGTGTAGCCTTTCCACGGTCGAAGCTGCTGGCAGCTCCTTCCGGCGAAAGAAACAAAGAAGGCAGATAAGACAGTTTGGACGTCAGCAGCGTGGCTTCCGCTTCTTTCACACGCAAATGGGCAGTCTGCATATCGGTGTTGCGCAAGAGTGCCGAGTCCACCAAATTCTGCAGATAAGGGTCGGTAAAGACCTCCCGCCACGAGAGGTTGCCGAAGTTTGCCGTATCGGCGGCAGCAACGGACCCGCTGCCGTAAAGTCCTTCGGGAACTTCCGATACCGGTTTGTATTTATTGTAGATACCGCAACTGCTCAATATAAGCGTTGCTGCGGACAGAATGATTATTTTTCTCATTGGTTCTTATTTTAATTCAGGAACGGATTATTTCGGTTTTATTTTAATTAGGCACGGATAATGCGTTCTTATTTTAATTAGGCACGGATAATGCGTTCTTATTTTAATTAGGCACGGATTACGCGGATTACACGGTTTTAAAAGATTGCGCAGCCAAAACTGTGTAATCCGTGTAATCCGTGCCTAAAAAACTTTAATCATCAATTATCCTTTTCCAGCTTTAGATTTTTCTTCCTCGCTCACTTTGATTTCTTCTTCAATCTGCCAGTCATGCGTCGGCCTGCTCTGCACGGGACGCAAACGTTCCTGCAACCACTGGAAAGCGATAAACAAAGTAGGCACGATGAAGAGCAACGCCAGTGTACCGATGGTCATACCGCCTACTACACCCGTACCCAATGAACGGTTACCGTTGGCTCCTACTCCACTTGACATCATCAGCGGGAACAGACCGAAAATCATCGTCAACGCCGTCATCAAAATCGGACGCAGACGGGCTTTAGCCGCACTGACCGCAGAAGCAATCAGCCCCATGCCTGCTTTACGACGTTCAGCAGCATATTCCGTCAGCAAAATAGCCGTCTTCGCCAGCAGACCGATCAACATAATCAAACCTGTCTGCAGATAAATATTATTCTCCAGTCCGAACATCCGGGCGAAAAGGAAGCTACCCATCAATCCGCAAGGCACACTCAAAAGAACAGCGAACGGAATAATGAAGCTCTCGTAGAGCGCACTCAAAATAAGGTAAATCATCAGGAAGCAGATACCGAAGATAATCACTGTCGTACCGCTTTGCTGGTTTTCCTCACGGGTGATACCTCCGTAATCATAGCCGTAACCTTTCGGAAGAGACTGTTCGGCAGTTTCCTGCACAGCCTTGATGGCGTCTCCCGTACTATATCCGTCGGCCGGCATCGCATTTACCGCAATGGAGTTGTACATATTGAAACGGCTCAATGATTCCGCACCGTAGCTACGGGTCAGCGTAACGAACTGGCTCAACGGCGCCATCTCTCCATTCGACATACGCACAAAAGCATTATCGAGCGAAGTTTCGTCCAAGCGGAACACCGGATCGGCCTGAATCATGACACGGTACACTTTAGAGAAGCGGTTGAAATTGGACACATACTGCCCACCGTAATAACCGGACAGCGTACTCAACACAGCGTCGGGCGTGATACCTGCACGCTTACATTTAGCTGCATCCACCTCTACCGTCCACTGCGGATAGCGCACATCGAATGTCGAATAAGCCATCGAGATTTCAGGCCGCTGATTCAAGGCTCCCAAATATTGTTGGGTAGTGGTGAAGAACTCTTTCACATCACCGCCCATCTTATCCTGCATATGAAGTTCGAGTGCATTACCCATACCGTATCCCGGAATCATACCCGGAGAGATGGCGAACACACTGGCATCCTTTATATCAGCCGTACGCGCATATACCTGACCGATCACCGACTGCACATTGTCCTCATCCCCCGGACGTTCGTCCCACGGTTTCAATTTGAGAATCAACATACCGAACGAACTACCCTGTCCTGCCAGCAATCCGTAACCCGCCACTTTCTGCACGTGTTTCAGTTGAGGTATTTCCATCAAGCGTTTTTCAATACGCCCCATCACTTCATTCGTTGTTGCCAGCGAACTGCCTGCCGCCGTACTCACATTAACAAAAACAACCCCTTGATCCTCGTCGGGTACCAGACTGGTCTTTGTGGTATTCATCAGGAACACAAGCAACACTACGGAACAAGCCAGCAAAGACCATGTCAGCCATCTGCGCTTGATAAAGAACAATACAATCGTCTTATATTTATCCACCATCACATCGAAAGCCGAATTGAAAGCCTTACGGAAACGTGCCGCAAAGTTGTTCTTCTGCGTTCCGTCTTCATTAATATAAGGTTTCAGCAGCAGTGCACACAAAGCCGGACTCAAAGTCAACGCATTGACTGCGGAAATACCCACCGCAACCGCCATCGTCAGACCGAACTGCGTATAAAACGTACCGGAAGTGCCGCCCATGAAGGACACCGGAATAAACACCGCCATAAACACCAGCGAAGAGGTGACAACGGCATTACTGATTCCTTTCATAGCGTCGATACTTGCCATATACGATGACCTATAGCCCACATCGAACCGCGCCTGCACCGCCTCGACGACAATAATGGCATCATCCACCACCGTACCGATAACGAGCACCAACGCAAACAAAGTCAATAGGTTGATACTGAATCCGGCTATCGCCATGAAAGCAAACGTGCCCACCAGCGAAACTACAATTCCAACCAGCGGAATCAACGTAGAACGGAAGTCCTGCAAAAAGACGTACACCACAAGGATAACCAATATGATAGCCTCAATCAATGTCTTCACTACCTCATGAATGGAAGCGAACAGGAAGTCGTTGGAGCTCATCATCTGCGTCAGTTCCACTCCTTTCGGAAGCTCCTTGCGCGCCTCGTCGAGAAATTTGTCAATGTTCCGGTTTACTTCGGTCGCATTGGAACCCGCAGTCTGGAACACCATGCAGGATATACCCGGATGACCATCCATACCACCATGGTAAGCATAGCTGTCCTGTCCCAGTTGTATATCGGCAATATCCTTCAGTTTCAAAACCTCACCATTATCGGTAGAACGGATAACGATATCCCCGAATTCTTCAGGAGTAATCAAACGTCCCTTGTATTTCATCGTATACTGATACGTTTCATTGGAGTTCTCACCGAACGAACCGGTAGCCGATTCGATATTCTGCTCGGCAAGCACACCGGTAATATCAGACGGAATCAGTTTATACTGCGCCATCACATCCGGCTTCATCCAAACACGCATACTATATTCACCGCCCATAATCATCATATCGCCCACACCGGAGATACGAAGGATTTGAGGTTTCAGGTTGATGCTGATATAGTTGGACAGGAAGTTCTCGTCGTAACTCTCGTCCGGACTGGACAGGGAGAACATCTGCAAAATACTCGTCTGACGCTTGGAAGTGGTCACACCGACTTGGGTTACCTCCGCCGGAAGCTGCCCCGTAGCGCGCGATACACGGTTCTGCACATTGACAGCCGCCATATCGGGGTCTGTGCCCTGCTTAAAATAGACGGTGATGCTCACCGAACCGGCATTGGTGGCGGAAGAAGTCATGTAGGTCATGTCTTCCACTCCGTTGATCGCCTCTTCCAAAGGCGCAATAACACTCTTCTGCAATGTTTCCGCACTGGCGCCATAATAGGTGGTACTCACCATAATGGTAGGCGGAGCAATATCAGGATACTGCTCAACGGGCAGAGTGAACAGCCCGATGATACCCACTACGACAATCGTGATAGAGATGACTGCCGATAATACGGGGCGTTCTATAAAGGTTCTTAAATTCATGAATGATTCCTCCTTGGTTTAATTTTCAGTAGTAGTTACCGGAGATGATGAAGCCTGGTCTGCTTGTGCTGCATCTGCCTGTGCTGCCGAAGCTGATGATGCCGTCTTTGCCTTGATAGGAGTGCCTTCACGAAGTAAACCTACTCCTTCTGCTACAATCACATCTCCCGGCGCCAACCCTTCATCTACAATAAATTCACGGCCGCCATTGATGCGGGTCACTTGTACCTGACTCGATTGCGCCTTGCCGTCCACTACTTTATACACATATCTCTTATCTTGTATTTCGAAAGTGGCAGCCTGTGGAATGGTCAGTGCACCTGTTTTTTGAACAGGAACAATCACGTTCCCCGCACCACCGCTATGCAATAACCCTTCCTTGTTCGGGAAAACTGCACGTAGGCTGACCGTACCCGTCGAACGGTCGATCACTCCACTGATAGATTCAATCTGTCCCCGTTCGGAATAGGCTGATTTATCATTCAGTTGCAGGTCGATAGCAGGCATATTTTTCAGTGCTTCCTCTTTAGAACCATATTGACGGATCAGTCCCAGTAATTGGTTTTCTGTCATGGAGAAGTAGACGTACATATCCGAATTGTCGGAAACGGTAGTCAACGGCTGGGCAAGAGCGGAACTTACCAAAGCTCCTACACGGTAAGGCAACGTGCCTACCACTCCGTCGGCCGGACTTTTCACAACCGTATAAGAAAGATTATTGCGGGCGCTCACTTCCTGCGCCTTGGCCTGTGCCAACTGTGCTTTGGCAGCCAACAGGGAGTTTTTTGCCGTACTCAAATCGAAAGAGGAAACTACATTCTCTTTATACAGTTCCTCTTTACTGTCATACGTCAGTTGCGCCGTAGCCAGAGAGGCTTTGGCTGATTCAACGTTTGCCACTGCCGTCTGCAAAGCAGCTTCATACGGCACTTGGTCGATGATGAACAATGTCTGTCCGTTCTTTACGCGCTGGCCTTCCGTCACGCAGACTTTAGTCAGCGTACCACTTACCTGGGGATAAATATCAATATCCTGACGTCCGCGGATGGTCGCCGAGTAGGTGCTCGAAATCATCCGGTCGACCGGAGAAACGGTCATCACTTCGTATTCTGTTTCCATTTGTGCCGGAGGAGCTTGTTTACAGCCCGTAGCAACTACCACACAGCAGAGCAACAATAGCCCTTGCTTCACTTTACATACCTTTTTACTCATTTTCTGTTACCTATTAAATATTTTTGAACGCGGCAAAGGTAGACTGTTTTCTTCATTGAAAACTGGACATAGTGTATTCAGTTTTGTTCATTTTTGGAACATTAAAACCGATATTTAGTGAAAAAGTCCTATTTTTGTACCCAAAATAAGAAGAACAATGGAACAAAAAAACTCTAACCTAGCCATCCTCCGTGAACCGTTCGTTGCCGGAATGGACGAAAACCTGTCGCCAATTATGCATCGCCTGTGGAAACTGGAAGGGGGTGCCATCTATTTTTGCAGAAGCGGGTGGGCCCATGTCACGATCGACTTGAAGGACTATGAAATAATAGAAAATACTCAAATCGTGCTTTTGCCGGGAACGATTATCCGTATCAACGGCAGCAGCAGCGATTTCACTGCTTCTTTCTTCGGATTTCCCAAAGAAATGTTTCGCGAAGCCTGCCTGCGGTTCGAACCGATTTTCTTCCGGTTCATGAAAGAAAAACCATGCTATAAACTACCGGAAGAAAATACCGGAGCCATCAACAGCTTGATACATGCCGCAATGGTCATATACAACGACCGTGAAAACCGCTTCCGTAACCAGATTGCCAAAAATCACCTCCAATCGTTTATGCTGAATATCTATGATAAGTGCTACCGCCACTTCGACCGTCAGGAAATTGAAGGAGGAAGCCGGCAGGATGAAATCTTCAAGAATTTCATCGCACTGGTACACGAAAACTGCATTTCTCAACGAGAAGTGACTTTCTATGCCAACAAACTGTGCATCTCCACCAAATACCTGACAGGTATCTGCAAAAGCGTGACGCGCGACTCCGCCAAAAAGATTATTGACGACTTTGCCATCCTCGAAATCAAAGTATTGCTCCAATCCACCGAACTGACCATTCAGGAGATAGCCGACCAACTTGGTTTTCCCGACCAGTCGTATTTGGGGAGGTACTTCAAGCGGCACGAGGGGATGTCGCCGAAGGAATATCAGAGTAAGTATTCTATGTAATAAAAAAACAAAAATAGCACAGATAGGCGAGCGTGGTGTATTTTTTCTGCCTATACACCACCGCGCCTGAATTACTCTGTACTTTCATTGTCCTGTAATCCCTGATAAAGCCTACTTTCCAGTTCTTCGATGGAAGGCAATCCAGATTTTATATCTTGAGGGATTGATTTACCCAACTCATAATCAGAAATACCTATTGGTTTGTGCACGTCACGTAAAGCATATTCAGCCATAATACGATCTTTGTTCTGGCAAAGAAGTAAACCAATCGTCTGATTATCCCCTTCCCGACAAAGAATATCATCTACAGCGGAACAATAGAAATTCAGTTTGCCGATATATTCGGGCTGAAAGTCACCTTTTTTTAACTCCACGACTAAATATCTGTGCATAAACACATTGTACATAAGGATGTCAATATAGAAATCATTGCCGGACACTTCGATGTGATATTGTCTACCCATGAAGGCGAAGCCTGCTCCCATTTCGAGAAGGAACTTTTCAATATGTTTAACCAACCCTAACTCTACATCTCTTTCGTTGTATTCGTCAGTGAAAGTCAGCATATCAAAGATATAGGGGTCTTTTAAGGTTTCTTTTACCTGCTTGGCTTGTATTTCAGGAAGAGTGGTATCGAAGTTGTTTGCCAATGCTCCGTAGGTATGGTAGTAGTCCTGATTGATCGCTTCGATTAAGAAATTACGACTCCAGCCACTCTTTAAACATTGAATCATATACCAATAGCGAGCTTTCAGGTCCTTTACCCGTTGTATTAAAATGATGTTGTGTGACCAGCTTAATTGCTTTATCGGCAATACTATGGAAGCTGCCTGCAAATGCGCAACCGCTGGTTGCGCATTTGTAAGTTGCTGATTATATTCATTATAGAATTGAATCATCACCTGACAGTTTCTTTTTGAGAAGCCCTTCACTTTCGGATAATCATTCTTCAGGTCATTGGCAAGCTGTTCAAGCGCATTGTTTCCCCAGCCTATCTGTTTCTGGCTTTCACAAAGAAGTTTGCCGATGTCCCAATACATAGAAAGCATTTCTTCATTAGCAGAGTAAATCGCTTTTTTTTGTGCGAGTGCCACCCGTGCCTTGACTTGTTTAAGCAAAGTAGCGTAGTTAAATATACTATTCTGAATTTCCATTAATTATTTTTCATTTTAGATTAAAGACATTATAGGTTATTCCTACCCAAACATCATTCAGCCGATTGCCCCAAAGCAAAGAAACCTTTCTTCATAATAAAGTGACAAATATAATGATAATTAAAGAATTACGGATGTACTATCCGATAAATCTGTTTGCTTTTTCCGCCATGTCACAACTTCTGTCACAAGAACAAACGGATTATACTAATTAGTGTTTACGACACAACACAGATTGTTAACAGATCTGTAATACTATCTTAATCTGCCTTGTATTCCTTTGCACCGTGAAACAAAACACTGGTGTGAATAACTTTATTGCATTTAATAAATTTAAAGAAGAAAGGTAAAAGATTATGAAAAGAAACAAATGGCTGCTTTCTCTGTCGATTGGGCTCTTGTGCTGTGGCTCTGCATACGCACAGACAACAGTGAAAGGAAAAATAACGAGTGAAGGTGGGGAACCGTTAATCGGGGCTACCGTAGCTGTGAAAAATTCGACAGACGGCACGGTGACCGACATTGATGGAAACTACTCCCTGAAGACTAAAAAAACATTGACTCAAAAGGATTTGCTTGTATTCAGTTATGTAGGATATAAAACGCTACAGAAGAACTATGCAGGCAACACGATGAATGTTAAACTGGCAGAAGAGTCGCAACAACTGAATGATGTGGTGGTGACTGCCTTGGGGATTAAACGTGAAGAAAAAGGATTGGGATATGCCACGGAAACCGTGAAAGGGGATATGATTACGAGCGCCCTGCCCACCAACTGGTCGACGGCACTGAACGGTAAGGTAGCCGGATTGAGTGTTATCTCTTCCGGTGGCCCGCTCAATTCGAGCCGTATCTCGCTGCGGGGGGACGTCTCGCTGAACCAGAACGGAAATGACGCATTGGTGGTAGTGGACGGTGTACCGATGAGTAGTCCGATGACCAATCCGGGTGTTGCCTACGGTGCAGGTTCAAACAGCGAACTTTCCGTGGACTATGGTAACGGATTCTCCGACATCAATCCGGATGATATCGAAAGCATCCAAGTATTAAAAGGAGCCAGTGCGACAGCCTTGTACGGTACGCGTGCAGCCAATGGCGTGATTATGGTGACTACCAAATCGGGAGCGGGTGCACCCAAAGGTATCGGTGTGTCTTACAGCGGTAATTTCAGTATTGACGATGTGATGAGATGGCCCGATTACCAGTATGAATTCGGACAGGGATTGCCGAGTAATATCGGTCCGGCAGGTTCTATCTACGAAGGCCAGCCCTATTACTCTTACGGGAAAGCGGAAGACGGCAGTTACGCAAGCACCAGCGGAACCAGTAGCGCCTACGGAGCACGCTTCGACGCCAACAGGTTGTTCTACCAATATGACCCTGTGACACAGGATCGTGCTTCTGTAGCCACTCCCTGGGTAGCGTACAAAAACAACCGCAAAGATTTGTTCCAAACGGGATATACCCTGACCAACTCGGTAGCCTTGACCGGAAAATCCGACCGGGGCAGCGTGCGGGCGTCCATCACCCACACCAAGAACGAATGGATTCTCCCCAATACAGGTTTCCAGCGTATCACCGCCATGATTTCCGCCCAACAGCAGATTTCGAGGGCACTGCGCATTAATTTCAAGTCGAGTTATACGTACCGCAAGCTCAACAACACGCCTGCACTGGGATATAACAGTAATTCTATCTCCTACTTCCTTATCTTCCAGAATCCGAATGTCAACCTCGACTGGTTGCGTCCGATGTGGCGTACCGGACAGGAAAATGTGAAACAGCTCCAACCGTACAGCTCATTTATCGGAAACCCGTATGTCATTCTGTACGAATCTGAAAATCCTTCGGAGAAACACAGTAATGTATCATCCGTTTCTGCCAATCTGCGCATCAACAGTAAATTCGATTTCATGATCCGGTCCGGTATCCAGTTGTCAGCAGACCAACGCGAACAGCATCGTCCTATCAGTGACGTGGTTTTCGGAAACGGATTTTTCAAGAAGCAGAATGTGTTCGATTATGAATTAAACAGCGATGCTTTATTTACTTACCATGATTCATTCGCCAACGGATTGCGTGTCAACGCTTCGGCAGGTGGAAACATGATGCAACAAAGCTACGATATGTTGGCTGCCTCGGTGGTAGGATTGATTACGCCGGGAGTATACAAACTGGCAAACGGCGTTTCCAACCCGAACGTGCAGACGGTTATCAAAAAGAAAGCGTTGAACAGTCTTTATTTCACGGCCAATTTCTCGTATAAGGATAAACTGTTTCTCGATGTCACCGGGCGCAATGACTGGTCGTCTACCCTGCCGAAAAGCAACCGTTCTTTCTTCTATCCGTCGGTCAGCGTCAGTGCAGTGATAAACGAGTGGTTCACGTTGCCGGAACAGATCAGTCTGTTGAAAGTGAGAGGTTCGCTGGCACAGGTCGGCAACGACACAGACCCTTACAAGACATCGCCCTATTATGGCACGAGCGATTTTCCCGGATCGGCCATCGTATCTTCTACGCTCTATAATCAGGATTTCAAACCGGAGATTTCGACTAATTACGAAACGGGATTCGACTTCCGTATGTTTCACAACCGCATCGGACTCGATTTCACGTTCTACTATAACCGCACCAAAAACCAGATTCTGGATGCTCCGATGGACCCGACCACAGGTTACAGCAAAGCTACCATCAATTCGGGATGCGTCCGCAACCGCGGTTACGAAATCCAGTTGGACGTTACTCCGGTAGTCAGCAGGGATTTCCGCTGGAACGCTACTTTCACTTGGTCTAAGAACGAGAACCGGATTCTCTCACTGGCGGAAGGGGCGGATGAGAACCAGTTAATCAGCAGTATCGGTAGTGTATCTATCATCGGACGTGTGGGTGGAACCACGGGCGACCTCTGGGGATATAAACTGGTACGCGACCCGGAAGGAAATGTGGTCATCAACGACAACGGATTGCCCGAACGTTCGGGAGAGATCGAATACGTCGGCACGGCCTATCCGAAATGGAAAGCCGGACTGTACAACGAATTTTCTTACAAGAACTTCACGCTTAGCGTCCTGCTCGACGGACAGGTGGGAGGTAAAATGTACTCGCACTCGCACCACAAAATGACGGAACAGGGAAAACTGCAACATACCCTGAACGGACGTCTGCCGGGAACGGAATTTTATATGTCGAAAGACGACCCGCGCATCGCTGCCGCCGGACTTTCACCACAAGACGGGATGTACATGATTGCCCCGGGAACGGTGAAGAACGATGACGGAACTTACTCGCCAAACACCAAAGTGGTGACCGTGGAAAGTTATTATAAGGAATACTACCGGATGGCAAATGTGGAAACTAACACGTTCGACACTTCATTCCTCAAGCTGCGCGAAATGAGACTGGAGTACAAGTTGCCGAACAGTACACTGAAGAAAACACCGTTCAGCAAAGCATCGGTGGCACTCTACGCACGCAACCTATTCTGTATCACCGACTATCCTCTGTTCGACCCCGAATCTGCCGCCCTCAACGGAAGTTCGATGGTGACCGGTGTGGAGACGGGCTCACTGCCTACGGCACGCACTTTCGGACTGAATATTAACGTATCTTTTTAAACACTGACTTATGAAAACCTGTAAACTTTTCAAAAATATAGTATGGGGAATGACTTTGTGCGGAGCTCTCTGCACGACTTCCTGCACCAGCTTCGACGAACTCAATACAGACCCCACCCGCATGGATGAGGTGAATCCCGGCACTCTGCTCAACCCGATTTTATACGAAACATCGGTCTACAACTGGAAACGCTACAACAGCTATACCTACGACCTGATGCAATGTGCCGTATCTACCAGCAGCACCAACGGTGTGGGATGGTGGTATATGACGGACAGCGAAGGAGACGGCACATGGACTACTTATTATAAATGGATCAACAACGCCAAAGAGATGATGCGCCTCACCGGAAAATTGCCGGAAGCCTCCAAACAACCCAACTACGATGCTATATCGCTGACTTTACAATGTTGGCTATACCAGATTCTAACGGATGCCTTCGGTGATATTCCGATGAGCGAAGCCTGCTCCGCCGACAAGGGAATACTCGCACCGAAGTTCGACACCCAGCAGCAGGTGTACCAACAGATTATCGATAATCTGAAGACTGCCAACGAATTATTCGACAAAGCTAACGGGTTGATCTACAACCAATCGGGCGAAATGTTGTACAAGACGTCCAAAGGAGATGCAACCGGTATTCTGAAATGGAAGAAGTTCTGCAACTCACTCCGTCTGCGTGCACTGCTGCGGGTGATCGACGTGCCGGAATTCAACGCGAAACAGGAACTGCGTACCATGCTGACCGATCCCGCCACTTATCCGGTATTCGAATCGAACGATGATGCCGCCCTGCTTGCCATCAGCGGAACTTATCCGGAGGAAGCTCCGCTCACCCGTCCGCAGGATTTCACTTCTTATGTTCAGATTTCCGAGTTCTTTGTCAATCTGCTGAAAGGTTGGAACGATCCTCGTCTGCAGGTGTATGCAACACAGGTCACTCTCCCCGACCAGACTAAAGATTATGTGGGTTTGCCCAGCGGTTATCAGACGTTGCCTTCAACCACAGCTTCGGGGCTGAATCAGGAAATGGCGAAGGCGCCTATGAAACTTGCCATGATGCCTTATGCCGAAGTGGAATTCATCAAAGCGGAATTACTGAAAAAAGGAGTGATCGACGGAGGAAGCAACGCTGCCAAAGAGGCTTATCAGAAGGGAGTGCAGGCGGCTATCGAACAGTGGGGACAGAAAATGCCTGACCATTATTTTGAAAATCCGGAAGCTGCTTATGATGATACGCTGGAACGAATCATGAACCAGAAGTTTGTCGCACTGTTCTTTTGCGATTATCAGCAGTGGTTTGAATATAACCGTACCGGTTTTCCTGTGTTACCTGTGGGACCCGGCATCGCAAATGCTAATAACAAAATGCCGAAACGCTTTAAATATCCGTCTGCTCTGCAGCGTACTAACCTGAAGAATTATCAGGCGGCTAAAGCGAACATGGGAGGCGATGACTTCCATATTCGGCTGATGTGGCAGCAATAAATGAATGTGTCGGTCACCAAGATTGCGGCAATAATCATCATTTCAATCAATCTTTAAAATTCAATGAATATGAAAAGAATAATCAGTATGGCTGTTGTGTTAGTTATAACGATGGCAGCAATGGCGCAGAAAGGAGAGCTCGCCATGAACGAGAATATCTCCGGAAAAGACAATGTTTCAAGCAATGAAAAAGAAGCTACTCCCGTAGGCAAAAAGCCGAAAGCGGTGTTTATATTCGACGTGTATGGAGAAATCCCGGCTACCAAACCGGTGTTTGAAGCGGAACATTATTTGGGGAGTGACATTACCGGAAAATGGAATACTTTCATCCAAAATTATACGCACGAGTATGATGTAACAATCGGATTTACAGATTCTTCAGTCGAAATTTTGAAGCCTTCTATTTACAAGGCAGTCAATAAGGTGAATAAATATTATAAGAAGGCATTGAAGAAAGAAGAGGTGAGCCGGGAAGTTGCTACATTCAATATGGGTCATATCCTGGATTGCGCCAATGTGATGTGTTTCGATGATAACAGCAAGTCTTTTGAAGAGGCTCTCAAGTCGGCAAATGAACCGGAAGAAATTATCGCATTATTCAATCAGGTTACTTTAAGAAAGTTATAAGCAATGAAAAAGATCAATTTTAGAAATACGCTGTTTGCAGCGGTCTTGCTTTTCCAGCTGAACACTGTTGCCGCCTTTGGTCAGACGGTGGTGAAAGGTAGTGTGAAAGATAATACAGGTAAACCCGTCAGCGGTGTAGTGGTGACGGACGGAGCACATTTCAAAACGACTGATGCGCAAGGAAATTATGTTCTGAACACTGACCCGGCACGTTATCCGATGGTTTATATCTCCACTCCGGCAGCGTATGAGCTTCCTTCCAAAGAGGGGGTAGCCGATGGTTTCTATCAATATCTGGATGCCGGGAAAAGCGAGAACCAATGTGACTTCGTACTAACTAAACGACAGAAGCCGGTGGATGAATTTGTCTACATCGCCATTTCCGACCCGCAAGTGAGAAACGAAAAACAACTGGACCGCTTCCGCACGGAAACAGTGCCCGACCTGAAACAGACTGCCGACTCACTAAAGAACTTCGAAATCATCGGCATGGGACTGGGGGATCTGGTGTGGGATGCCATGAACCTGTACACTCCTTACCGTCAAGCGGTATCCAATTTGGGAATGACGATGTTCCAACTGATGGGAAACCACGACTTCAACCTGCTCTACAAATCCATGACGCAGACGGATCATCCGGCAGATGGTTATGGGGAACAGAATTATTATCAGTCATTCGGCCCGGCCAACTATTCATTCAATATCGGTAAAGTTCATGTGATAGCAATGAAAGATATTGACTACGACGGCAACAAGAAATACACGGAACGCTTCACGCCGGAAGATTTGGACTGGTTGAGAAAGGATTTAAGTTATGTGCCCAAAGGAAATATCGTGTTCCTGAACGTTCACGCTCCGGTAGCTAATAACACGGTATCTGCGGGGGGAAATGCGCGCAACGCCAATGCGCTTTTCCAACTGTTGAGGCCTTACCAAGTACATATTTTCTCCGGACACACGCACTTTTATGAAAATCAGTTGCCCGCCCCTACCATTTACGAACATAATATCGGAGCCGCCTGCGGCGCATGGTGGGCAGGACACGTGAATCGTTGCGGAGCACCGAACGGTTATCTGGTGGTACAAGTGAAAGGTGATGATGTGAAATGGCGTTACAAAGCAACGGGGTGTTCTCCCGACTATCAGTTCCGGCTTTACCAACCGGGAGAGTTTGAAAGCCAGAAAGACTACGTGGTAGCCAATATCTGGGATTGGGACTGGACGTATACGGTAAACTGGTACGAGGATGGAGTGTTGAAAGGTGCAATGCAAGCTTTTGACGATGAGGATCAGGATTATATCAATATGGTAAAGGGAAAGAAAACGGGTTATCACACACGCCATCTTTTCCGTGCACAGCCTTCCAAAGATGCAAAATCTGTCAAGGTGGTAGTTAAGAACCGTTTCGGGGAAATATTTACAGAAGAGATAAAACTCTAGTTTTATTACGGTCTGTTTATACTGGTAGTAATTATAATTATACTGGTAGTAAATTATAAAAGTCATGAGGGAGTTTAAGCTTTAACTTCCTCATGACTTTTATTTTTGAAACAATCTCACTTTAACGGAAAATCCGGTACATTGCTACTTTCATCGGTACTTTCCTCATCGCCCATAGTGCACAAAGCAGGGAACAGATGGCGCAGACCACAAATGTAACTCCGGTAGATACAAGGATATTTCCCAAGCCGACCAACGGAGAAACAATACCTCCGGAAGCAAAACAGAGTGCTCCCAACAGGGCGGAAGCTGCTCCGGCGTAACGGCGTTCGCTATCCATCGCCAAGGTAGTGGAGGAAGTAAAGGTCAGTCCCATTGTGAAAAGTAATGCAAACATCAGCAGTTCATAGGTCCAGAAGCCGCATCCGTTATACAAGGCAATCATCACACAGACGGACAGGCACAACATACCGATGCATCCGGTCAGCGTCCCAGTTTCAGGTTGGCGGAATTTCACGGAGATAGCTGCTGCCACCCCGATAGCTACCGCATTCACCGCGAAGCAGATACTAAATGCAAAGGGGGAAAATCCGTAATGTTGTTGCACAATAAAAGGTGAGGAAGCTATGTAAGCAAAGAGGATGCCTTGTGCAAACGCCAGTTGCAGAACATAGAGCATGTAACGGGGGTTATGAACGATTGCACCGAAGTTACGGAAAGTAGAAACGATTCCCGTCTTCGAGCGTTTCTCTACGGGAAGTGATTCTTTAAAACGGATGCAGCCTATCCACAGCAGTACGCCAATAAACAGCAATATCACAAAAATCCCTTTCCATCCGATCGTCCCGGTCACCAACCCTCCGACTACCGGAGCTGCCACGGGAGCCACTCCATTAATCGCGCCGATCACGGCCAGCATCTTGGCCAGTTCCTTCCCCGAAAACTTGTCCGTAGCCACCGAACGGGATATGACAATACCGCCTGCCCCTCCGATTCCCTGTATCAACCTCAATGTGATAAACGAATAAATGTCCGGCGCAAAAAGACAGAATACCGTAGACACGATGAACAGTATCATCGAGACGAGCAACAACGGACGCCTGCCATATTTATCACTCAATGGTCCGAAAAAGATTTGTCCCAATGCCAGCCCTATCATGCTGGTGGTAAGTCCCAGTTGCACCATCGACGAGTGGGTAGAAAAATAGTCTGCCATTGCTGGCAGACTAGGCAAATACATATCCGTTACAAAAGGTCCGAACGCTGACAACATACCGAGTAAAATCAGCAAAAACACCTTTGAGTTCTCCTTATTTATTATTGCAGTCATACACTATTGATTAAAATTCGACTGCAAAGGTATCGGTTTTCTTTTATTTACTTATAGGCTTAATCAGAACAAAAAAGGAGCTTTTCAGAACAATTTTTCTTATTTAGTCGTATAGCTTCACCTTACGATCCATGTTATACCGTATCTTTACTTCAAATGGAATATAACGGAAGTTGTGTTCACGCAACACTTCCAGAATATTCGCCTGCGGATGAGCGTTCATATAGAGATTTAGTTTCTGTACATTACCCATAAGCAGTTTTTTATTCCACAGATCGACAAATGAGCGCAAAGGCAACAACACATTCCGGTCTCTCCGGCGCAGTCCTCTGCGGTGCAAATGATATACATACCCCGTAATCGGATATTCGCGGGGTGCAAGGACGGAAAGTGACCTCTTCTCATTCATCCGGTCCATTATCTTCTGTTTGTTCTGTACATCCGGCAACATTCCTTCTTCCGCACAGATTTTTTCAAGAATGACATTACGCACTTTCAACGGACTCCAACACTCTTCGCCATTGATTTCAGCGGCTTTAATGGTACAACACAAAGCAAAATGATCGCTATCCGACAAGCACACATCTACTCCTCCCAACCCTTTCCGATGAAAATAGAGTTGTCCGAAACGTCCGGATTGCATCTGCCATATTTCCGCATCTGTTTTCGGATCAAGCATGCAGTGCATATTCGAATCAACATAAGGATGCTTTGCTTTCCGGTTCACATAGTAGATTTCAACTTCTTTGG
Organism: Bacteroides sp. 90-K9/2; assembly: GCF_047310725.1. Classification (NCBI taxonomy): domain Bacteria; kingdom Pseudomonadati; phylum Bacteroidota; class Bacteroidia; order Bacteroidales; family Bacteroidaceae; genus Bacteroides; species Bacteroides sp. 90-K9/2. The sequence continues at coordinate 172,829 of NZ_JBCGVL010000007.1, read as the reverse complement.
GCAGAATCTGCAACCCACTACTGATGTTGAGTTGATAATCCTTTAATAACGCCTCATTAATCTGCTGCAACAAGGGAGCATGACTACCGGTTGTTTCCAGCAGTGCATGTACCATTTTTTTTATATTCTCCATATACAATACATTTATTGTTTACGTATTAATCCGGCAATAAATATACAAAAAAACGATGATTCAGGCAAGGGGGATATTGGTTATAAGCAAGTGTACATACAAGCGCTAAAACATTGAAATACAAACAAATAACAAAAAGTTAAATTTTAAAAAAGAAAGAAATACCTAGCTAAAAAGAGACTATTATGTACTTCCATTTTATCCATTAAAAGCTTCGGTTGAATTCATCAGAACAAGTACATCTCCGACCTGAATGTTGTAAATATTTCCGACAATCCGAGTACATCATTGCCCTTATTCGAATAGAAAACAGGTATCAAGATGAAACCAAGATATTATCAAAAGGACATTTGTTACAAGAACAAAATGGATGATTTCCATAGTTGGGGTGTAGCAGTGCAAAGTTGATAATCCTATTTTCACTACAGAAAATTCTAACTTCTACTATTAATTAAATTTCTTTTCACTTTATGAGCAAAAAGATATCAATAGAGTTTATGCCATCCGGCTACGAAAACAAACTGTCGTAGCTATCCGGCATAAACTCTACTTTTTCAAACCTGTCACCGACCTCTTATATCTTTATAAAAATTTGCTTTTTGTACAGCACCCATACAATTAGATAATTGAATCCGATAAACAGAAGGCCGTAAATCAGAGAGGCCAGATGAGCATCGGGAAGAACGCTCCAAATGGAAGTGTAAATCTTCTCCTGCAAGCTACTCTCCCCAACCGTAATTACCTCCAACAAAGTAGCTAACACACCGGCCACTATATAAATAAACAATGGATTCGTACCAAAAACATGGAAAGGATATCCCCATTTCTGCTTTTTACGAATATCAATCAGCCAAGTGAGAAACACAAGAAACAAAGAGGCAAAGCCACAAGTCACCAGAACAAAAGTCGGACTCCATACTTTCTTATTCAACGGGCAGCCGTAACTCAACAACCATCCTGCAAACAAAAGAGCAATACCCAGTATGGAGATCTGCAACAGCCGGTGATGGATTTCAGTCTTGTCCCGCAAAATATTTCCGCAGAAATAACCGATAATCACTTGCGCAATGCACGGCAAGGTACTCAACAGGCCTTCCGGATCAAAAAAGATACGCCCGCCGTTCGGCAACCACTCCCGATACAAATGGGCTTCTCCGAATAAGGTGCGGTCTGTAACGGCAATAATATTCTGTTCGGAAAGTTCAAATCCGTGTCCCAAAGCCAGCAAGATGGAATAGCCTGCCAGAATGATCCCGGAGATCCATGCCAGATTTGCCGGACGCCGGACACCCACAATCAGCAAGGAACCAAAGAAATAAGCCAATGCCAACCGCTGCAACACTCCCAGAATACGTATGTGCGAAAAAGGTTGTTCTACCCCTGCGCACACCAACGAGAACCAGGACAGAAAAAGCCCCAACAAAAACAAGATCACCGTGCGCCGTACCAGTTTGGTGATGAAACTACGGCTGAAATGATGATCGAATCGGGATAAGGCAAAGCTCATGGAAACGCCCATTATAAACATGAAGAACGGGAAAACCAAATCTGTCGGAGTCAGTCCGTTCCATTCGGCATGTCGCAAGGGTGCGTAAATGGATTCCCATGTTCCGGGGTTGTTCACCAAAATCATTCCGACAATGGTGATTCCCCGGAGTATATCTAATGAAAGTAAACGTTCTGATTTCATATTGTTCTTAGTGTACCGGGATTAAAGAAATCCCGGTTTGGTGAAATAGAATCCATTCGCATTCAACCATTTAACATGCCATTTCAGGCGATTGGTAAAGTCAATCCAATTACGGCTACTTCCCCACGCCAACTCCGAAAATGCTTGAAGAGAGGGAAACACGTGCTGACCGAACTTCCGCTCATTAGGAATCATCTCCGTCCATACACAAGCCTGGAAGCCTAATACATTTTGCTTCACGATGCCGGGAAACTGGGGTTCGAACTCGAAGTTATACAAAGAGCTTAATCCTTCGTCCGAAGGCGTTGCGCTCAAATAGAAACGGGACCATTCCATGAATATAATCGGATAACCTTTCTGGGTAATCTTTCCCGGCTGATCGGGCAGCCAGTCACGCCAATACGTATAAATCAAATCCTGCGGTTCTTTTTCAAGAAAAGCATCGTCCCATCCCATCACTTTCTTGCCTTTACCCTTCACATAGCTCGTCATGATCTTCACAAAACGGTTTTGCAGTTCATCCACTTTCTGATAACCTTCCTGCTGCATCAATCGCTGACAGACTTCACACTGTTCCCAGTTATCTTTCTCCACTTCATCTGCTCCGATATGGAAATATTCCGAAGGGAAAATCTCGACCATCTCATCAATGATGGACTGCACAAACTGATAGTTCTCCGGACGAGAGGGACAGATAGGATAAGAGAATTCTTCTCCCCATCCGGCTTCTCCCGTGCACGACAACTCGGGATAGACTTTGATAGCCGCCGAGAAATGACCTGGCATGTCAATTTCAGGGACAATATCGATACCTCTTTCCAACGCATAACTTACCAAACCTTTCATCTCTTCCTGCGTATAATGACCACCATATTGAGAACCATTTCTCACGAAACGGGGATCTATCTCATAGTTATAATCCTGTTGGGAAAGTTCTACGCATCTCTTGTCATATTCGTCGAAGTCGCGCCAGCTGCCTTCCTGCGTCAGCAACGGGTATTTTTTCACTTCAATGCGCCAGCCCTGATCGTCTGTCAGATGCAAGTGGAGCTTGTTTATCTTGTAGAACGACAAACAGTCTATCACCTTTTTCAGATAATCAACCGTAAACATGTGGCGGACTACATCGATATGAAATCCGCGCCAATCATATTTGGGAGCATCTTTTATATCGACCATCGGAAGATATTTAGCACTTCCGGAAGTGAAGAAGTTTGCTTGTTCGAGCGCCTGTCTCAATGTCTGGATTCCCCAGAGAAGTCCGGTTTCCGTTGAATAATAAATGCAGGCTCCCTCTTTGGTAACAGTGAGCCGATAAGCCTCTTTTGCCAGATCCGATTCCTGTTTCACACGGATAAAGGCACGATCGTTGGAGGCATCACTGACGGAAAGAGAAAGTTTCTCTTCCAGGGTGGATTTCAGCAGTTGAGACGTAGAAGCCGGAATGTTCTGGCTGACAGTCACATTCTGCGGAAGAGAGACAACCGATTCTTTATAATCGACTCTTTCCGGCAAAGGCATCACTGACAGGCGGGTGGGCACTCGCTCCGGATAGCCGCCGTTATCATTATCATTGCACGACAACGATGTGATCGCACCTATTCCCAACAAGAATAATATTCCGGTTCTTTTTATTTTATCATAGTTCATAACTTATCTACTTTTGTGGATTAATCTACTTTGAGAGTGCTTGTCACACTCTCTTTATTTAAATAAAACAGTTTCGCTTTCACAACGGAAGCATCACAGGCTACGGGAGCTTTCCAAAGTTCCGAATGAAGGGTCGGTTCCGTGCCATCGGTCGTATAGCGTATTTCGCCTCCCCGGATAGGAGTACTGGCGTGGAGTTGCCCTTCTTTGATGCAAAGTCCGGGATGAGGTAAACGGAAATTGATACTTCGGGACGCCCAGTGAGGCATTTCTTTCTCACTCACTTTGGAGTAGAACAGGCCCAGTTCTTTATTGTAAGCCTGACGTTCTTTCTCTCCTGCCAAAGTGCTCCAGGCGGGAAAAGCGTTCCAACCGCGTTCCACCAATCCGAGGATTTTAGGGAAGGTGTAATATTCCACCCCTTCAAAATCACGGATGGTTTCAGCAAATAATTGTGCCTGCACTCCCTGGATATGTTCCTTTCCGAAAGCGGTCAAAGTCGTTTTTCCCTTTCCTGCGATGTCCGGATCGACCGGATTGCCTGCCATATCGGTACGTGAAGAACGATAAATGCTATATGGAAGCATGGAGAAACCTTTGGACTCGTCGACATATCCCGCCCACGAGAGACCTCTTTCGTCAGGATGAGCGTCATAGGCCAAATCCAGATAGAAATTGTTCACGTTGCAGAGAATCACCGGATATCCTTTGTTGGCTATCTGGTAAGGTATTTCATCCGCTTCCCATTCAGGAACCGTATTCCAACAATACACTCCTGCTGCAAGTTGATTCAAATGCCGATCGGTTGTTTCCGGATGTCCCAACGCTACTTCCTGCCAGCCGCTAAATTGCAAATGATGTTGTTGCAGATAGTCTGCCATCTTCGTAATATAGTATTCAGACAGTTCGTGGGCACTTGTCATCCCGTGTTCATCCATAAACGCCCGGCAGACAGGAGAACCCATCCAGGCTCCTTCGGGTACTTCATCACCACCTAAATGAATCGTAGTCAAAGGTACCTCCGCTTCCTCATACATGGCTATCAACTCACGAACCACTTTTTCCATAAACCGGTATGTAGAAGGCAATGCTACATTCATGACATTATCCGTATAAGACTGCGCGGAAACATAGCGGGAAGTGTCTTGTACGTCACTTAATAAATATTCGTCGGCCTTTTCGGGGGCAGTATTCATAAATTTATGATAGCGCGCTTTCATGGACACGATTGCTGCACGGGCATGACCCGGAGACTCAATCTCCGGAATCACACGTACATGCCTTTGAGCTGCATAACGCAGTAAATCGATAAATTCTTCACGGGTGTAATATCCGTTGCCGGAGGTAGCTGCAGACGGATCATAGTTGCCATCGTAGCCCGGATATAAACATTCCAGTTCATCCGTGGTATGTCCCCGGCGTGCGCCGACCGAGGTCAATTCTTCCAGGCCGGGAATCTCCAGACGCCAGCCTTCGTCATCCGAAAAATGGAAATGCAGTACGTTCAGTTTATAAGAAGATATTACATCTACCAGCTTTTTCAGATGTTCAACAGTCGTAAAGTTCCTGGCAATATCCAGCATTTGCCCGCGATACGGCAAGTCGGGATAATCACGGATGGAGAAGGCTTCCAAGCGAAACGGCTTTTCCTGACCTTTCAACAGGGAGAGCAAGGTTTGCGTCCCATTGAAAATGCCATGTGAAGTGGAAGCTGAAATATTTATCAGCCCGTTTCCCGTATCAATCCGGTAATATTCATCGTTCACTGCTGTTCCCCGTTCCGGCAAATAATCCAGATGAACCGTTACCGGTGCTTCGGAAACGACTTCCAGACCGTGGATGGTTGCCAGCTTTTCTTTCAATAATCCTGCTTCGTTGGCAAAATCGGGATGGAAAGTCAGTTTTACTTTATTTTCTATAATAAAACCCTCTTTGCCGGTAGCCGGAAACGCTTCTTTCACTGACGGGAAAATATCAGTTTGCTGCAACTGGGCTGTAGTCTCCAACGCCAAATTCGAAGCGTATACCTTATCCGGCGCGGGATACCAGTCTTCTGTCTCCATTCCTTGCAGCGGCCGGATGGTCAGTCCGACAGGCAAGGGAGTACCTTGCTTGCCGCCTGACTGGCTCACCCAGTAAGTGCCTTCAGGAGCATGTGACAGCTTTTTCAATCCGTTGGTACAACAGAATGTCACGGTCAGCGAATCTCCCGGAGCCAATGGTTGGAAATTTTCTGCCGGATACATCCGGAAGAAGTTCGCATTCACCACTTCCACTTTGACCGAAGCAGACTCTTCCTGCAGAATCTCACGAGGTAGCTGCGAATAATAGATGATCCAATCCTTTCCTAAAGGAGCATCCGATATGTTCTTCAGGACAAATGAATTCTCATAGTAGCCGGGTTGCACTTCCACAGCTCCCATCTCCCAAGTCAATGACACGGGGGCTTTCGCCCCGTCAGTCGATTTACAACCGGAAATGACCAGCAGAAGGTACAGACTTCCCCATATTGCATATAGCATATTTCTCATAGGCTTTCCTGTTTTCTATATATCATTCTTTTAGGCATTAATCACTCAATCGTTCGATGTGCAAAGTTTCTTTGCCCACTCCTTGCGAAGCATCGAAAGTCAGGCGATAATAACCGGGAACGAAACCGTTTCCACTTGTTATTCCATTGGAAGCAGACAGTTCGATTCCATCCGTGTCGCCGGACAAAGAACCTTCTTGCAGTAGCATGCCTTTATCTTTATTCCATTGCAAATCGCTGTAAATTTCAATTTCGAAGGATTCCCATTCATGAGTGTTACTCAAATACACGGTGGTCTGGTATTTCTGTTCACCGATTGGCACAATATATCCTAACTGTGATATGTCTTCCAAATTCCAGCCTCCACTATTATATGCTTCATTCCAGACGGGTGCGCATGTAAATCCGTGTCCTACCAGCCAGAAGCAAGTGGGAGCCGTATCACCCATCCGTGCCACCCAGATATAATTATACTTAGAAGAATAATAAATCTCCCAGGTTCCTGATTTGCGCAAGAAGGTAAACTTGCCATTATCCGGATTATAGCTAAAGAAGTCGCGATTGTAAGCGTGTTCCACATCTTCAAATCCACTCATTTCGAACTCTTCACCCTGCGTAAAGCTAATCTGTGCACGGAAAAATCCCTCACTGGCTATCAACTCGGTTTCTTTAATTTTCAGGTTCTTTTGGTAGCCGACTACTCCCAATTCAAAAGTCATCACATTGAAAGTGATTTGTTCGACAAACCAATCCCGGTAATCAAAAGCAAAGCTAGGTCCCGACGCTTCAATAAGGACTGCCGTATTGCTTGCTTCGGCAGCTCCCCAAATCAGTTTTGCATCGTCCAATGATGCTGCGGTAGAGATCTTTCCGGATAGTTCCATCGGATAACCCTCTTCCGAATCGGAAACTTCCGTGAGGTACAGGTAAGGATTGTCCTCACTCCGGTTCATTTCTACCACCTCACCGTTATAGTGAAGATAAAGCACTTCGGGAATCTGTGGACGGGTTATATGGAAATCAAATGTTTGAGTGACTTCACTACCTTCCACATTAATGGCTGTCAGAATCACCTTCGCTTCCTGATTCTCTTCAAGTCCGGCTTCAAACGGGATATAAATCCCTTTTTCAACAATCGAGACATCAGTGCCTTTCGTACGGATCGACTGCGAACTGACCAAAATCTCACCTGTCATTAATTTCACTTCCAGCGTAGACAAAGGAGTCTGCGGGTCGTGAATCTTCACAGAAAAGTAAAGGGAATCGGCAGCAGGTGTCTGATCGGTAGTCGAGAATTGCAGTTCCGATATTTCGGGACACGAATATGGATACGTCACCCGGCCCTCTTCTTCGCTGCATGAAGCCAGCCAACAAACAGTCAGCCCCAGCAGCCATAAAAACAGATTATTGTGTTTCATCATTTTTTCTTTTAAAGTTTTACGTTCCTCTTTTCATTAATAGCCTTCATTTTGAGTCAGATTGGTGTTCTTATCTTTCTCTCCTTGAGGAATCGGCCACAACTGCCGGAAAGCCTGCAAACCTGCAAACAGCAATCTGCCGTCTTTGTCTTTATGTTTCTGCATCACTTCCAACAAACGATTATTACGCACCAAGTCGAACCAGCGCTGACCTTCCATATACAGTTCTAATTGGCGTTCGTTCTCTACCGCCAGGCGTCCTCTGGCCTGCCCCATATTTTCATCTAAAGAAGAAGGGGCAAAACCGGCACGTTCTCTAATGCTGTTCACAATCCGGATGGCTTCCGGGGTGCGGTCCAACTCTACCAATGCTTCGGCTTTCAACAGCAGTATGTCTGCCAACCGCATCAAAATGATATTGGAAGTCTTCTCGCGAATTTTATAAGACAACGGGTAACTGTCTGCTGGCCAATAGGTATCATAAGGCACCGATTTCCAAAGAATACTGGATGCATAACGGGTATCTTTCTCTTTGTCGAATTTAGCAACCAGATCATGAGTAGGCGTACAATAACGTCGCCAGGTTACTGATCCGTCATCTTCTTTCAGCAATACCCAGTAAGCCCAATTCGGAGCATCGGAGGTGTAATAGACTTCGAAGATGCTTTCTGAAGAAAATTTCTTGTCGGGTTGCCACAACTCGTCAAAATTGCCGACCAGCGTATAGCCTTCTGCTATTACTTTGTCGCAAGCCTCAACCACTTTGGTATAGTCGCGTGTTGATTTCTCCCCTCTCGTTGCGAGCACTTTGGCACGTAAAGCATAGGCTGCTCCCTTGGTTGCCTGGAAAATACCTTTATTCTTGCTTACCAGATAACGAATGGTATTTTCTTCATTCAGGTCGTCCAGAATCTGGTCATATATCTTATCTGCAGCAGAACGTTCCGGATACATCACCGGATACCATTTATCGAGATTTTCGGCTGTAATGGTTGGAATCAAATCCAGCACCATCGGAGCATCACCCCATAAACGGACAATATCAAAATACGCCCATGCTCGCAAGAACTTGGCTTCTGCAATGACACGATTACGTTCTTCTGCTACGGTAGAGGCAGGGTCCATCATCTTCGTATTTTCAATCACACTGGTGGCGGTACCGGCCATCGAATAATACTGCGACCAGACCAGTTCTACTTTATAATTGGTAGAGGTCAGTTTCAACAAATCAAACTCCTGTTCGGCCACACCGTCTCCGCCGATATAACAATTATCGGACTGCACATCTCCAATGGTATAATTTTCCGACTGGAATATATCTGCTTTAAAACTCTCATACGCACCCTGCAACTCGGCCTGTGCATCTGCCAGACTTCCATATTTAGACTCCTGATCTTCCGTTCCGGTACCTTCCTGCATAAAATCCGATTGCGGTTTCTCATCCAGGAAACTACTGCATGAAACGACTAATGTACAGAGTACGACATACGCTAACTTTATTATGTTTTTCATTTTCGCAGCTATTAAAATTCAACATTCAAACCAAAAATTACCGCCCTCGATTGAGGATAAGTACCATAGTCCACTCCTTGAGCAACGGAGTCTCCGCCAAAAGCATTTACTTCAGGATCGTATCCTTTGTATTTTGTCAGTGTGAAGAGATTCTGTCCGGTGACGTAAGCCTGCAATCTGGACAGATGTATCTTATTCAACCATCTCTTAGGAAAACTATAGGATAAAGTGACTGTTTTCAGGCGCAGATAAGATCCATCTTCTACAAAACGGGAGGAGTTATGATTATTCTCTGTATTACCAACGCGGGGGACATTGGTAATCATACCCGGTCGTTTCCAACGATCCAACACACGAACCGACTGGTTTCTAAAGTCTGTCATGCCTTCCATATCAATACGCGACGCGTTAAAAATCTTATTGCCCTGACTTCCCTGCAAAAATACAGACAGGTCGAAACCGGCATACGAGAATGTATTCGTCATACCGTAAATAAACTTAGGTTGGGCATTTCCCAAAGTGGTACGATCTTCCGGATCGATAAAACCGTTACCATTCAAGTCACGATAGATAATATCTCCGGTTTCCGGATCAACACCTTCTGATATGTAACCAAAGAATGTTCCCAACGGAAGCCCTTCTTTCAGGATGACGGCTTTCTCCTTGGATTCGTACATTTCAGCATAATAATAGACTTTATTCAAGCCGAGCTTCGTCAGCTTATTCCGGTTGAAAGATATATTGAAATCGGTATTCCACTGGAAGTTACCTTTAAAATTCTGGGAAGAGAGAGTGAACTCCATACCTTTATTCACCATCTCACCGTCATTTCTTGTCACACTGCTCGGCACTACATTCTCCGGCAGGCTGACTGTCAATAGCAAATCGGTGGTCTTCTTGTAGTAAGCATCTACCGAGAAGGATAAGCGGGAATCAAACATGGTCAGGTCAAGTCCCAGATTCCATTGGCTTGTTTTTTCCCAGGTCAGTTCTTTATTGGCTGCCGAACCGGGTTTAATGGCAAGCCCCGGATATAAGTTTCCCTCCGAAACGGGCAGTTTACTGACGCTCATAGAAGCCATGTAAGCGTAGTTTCCAAAACCGCCCTGGTTACCGTTCATACCCCATCCGGCACGTAGTTTCAGGTCGGTAACAATGTCCTGCAAAGGTTGCATGAACTTTTCACCTGAAATTCTCCAGCCTGCGGAAACAGAAGGGAAAGTACCCCAACGATGTCCCGGAGCAAAACGGGAAGAACCGTCTGCACGGAAGTTAACCGTCAGCAAATAACGGCTGTCGTAATTGTAGGCTACACGACCCAGAAAAGAGGCCAGCGTCCATGCGGAAGCAGAAGAACCGCAAGCATCCTTATCCAACTGGTTGGCGGCACTGATGGAATGAATATCGGGATAAGACTCTGCCAGGTCGAAACCTGCCATCCACGAACCGTTATATTGTGCACGCTGCTGAGTAGCTCCTCCCAAAATGGAAAAGTTATGTTTGTTGAATGAACAATCATAAGTCAGTAAGTTTTCAAAAAGCCATTCGAAGTTTCGTGAGAAACTCTCTTCCACACGTCCTTTTGTACCCCGTCCGTCCGAAGTTGAAATCGGGTCCAGATAGTAGTCCCAATGTTCATTGGTCAGTTCAATGCCGAAAGTCGTTTTAAACTTCAGTCCTTTGAGTATGTCAACCGTGAAGCCGAGTGAGCCATTTATATGATCTGTATTCGTGTTACTGTCTGCCGCATTGGCAGCCAGCGGATTCAAGATGCGTGCACCGTAAGCCTGTTCGTCATATTCGTTCGGATCATACGGGTTCCACTTCTGCATAAACGGAGGAGTATTCACAACGGACAAGATGGAACCGGCACGCAAAGAACTGCGGCTTTCGTTCACCCATTGTCCGCCTGTATGCGAATATGCAAAATTGAGTGCCATTTTTAACCATTTGGTCTGCTCGCTATCCAAGTTTGCACGGAAATTATACCGGTTGAAGTGTGCTTTCTCCACGATACCCTGTTCATCGGAATAACCTCCGGAAACAAAATATTGCAGTTTCTCGGTTCCATTTGCCACAGACAACTGGTAGTTTTGATTGACACCCGTACCGAAGAATAAATCAGTCCAGTCCACATAGCGCGTTTCACTTTCGGGGATGTTGGGGGCAACATCCGAAACAGCTTTCAAGTCTTTCATCAAGTCTTTATATTGCTCCGTATTCAACGCATCTATTTTTTTTCCTAATTTAGAGAAACCTACATAAGCACTCATTTTCACTTGTGGTGCACCGATCTTTCCTCTTTTAGTCGTAATCAACACTACTCCGTTTGCCGCACGTGCTCCGTAAATAGCAGCCGATGAGGCATCTTTCAGAATTTGCATACTTTCAATATCATTCGGACTGATATTCGATATATCATCTGACGGCAAACCGTCCACCACATACAGCGGTTCATTAGACGCCTGTACCGAAGTGGCTCCTCTCACCCGGATCGTCACTCCGGAACCCGGCATACCCGACGGCTGCACGACTTGAATGCCGGCCGCTTTTCCCTGAATAGCCTGTGCAGCTGTCATGATCGGACGTTCTTCAATGTCTGCCGTGGAAACGACAGATACCGCAGTAGTGATATCTTTCCGTCTCATAGAACCATATCCCACCACGACTACCTCTTCCAGTACCTGCGAATCTTCACTCAATGACACATTATATACATTCTGCTTATTGACCGTATGAGACTGGGAAACATAACCGATATAGGAGAAATTGACCTTTGCCCCCACAGGAGCTTCCAAAGAAAAACGACCGTCTATATCGGTAGCAGTTCCAATATTCTCTCCTTCCACTCTCACCGTGACACCAATCAAAGGTTCTCCCCTCCGGTCGGCAACAACACCTGTGATTGTTTTCTTATCGCCTTTCTGAGGGGCGTTCTGTTCACTCTTCAGAGTAAGCACCACTTGCTTACCCGATTCTATTTTATAACTAATAGATGATCCTTTGAAAACTTTTTCTAAAACCGTATCAATACTTTCATTGCTCACTGTCAATGAAATTTTTCGGTCCAATCCGGGAAGCTTATCTGTATAAAAGAAGCTGTAATCGGCCTTCTTTTCAATCACTCGTATCGTCTGACGTATCGTCTGATTCTTCACAGAGAAAGTGATCTGCGCACTTACCTCTTGAGACACAAACAGCAAGATACAACTAAACATAACAAGCCTGAATATGATATGTAATTGTTTTCTCATTAGTAATTAGCTTTAAATTCTTTAAAATATAAGTCTGAAAATTAGACTTTTTATTATCTTTGTAAAATCGTGAAGCAAAAAGGATTCCCTTTCCCTTATCCGTATAAGGAAAAACTCTTTTTTACTATCATGTATAAACCGTATTTGATTTCGGGGTGGAATTATGCTGCTACATAATTCTACCCTCTTTGTTTTTTATGAGGTGTCTTCCATAAATCGTCTTTTTTAGTTAATACTACTTCCTATTCTCACCGTATCTCCTTCTAACTCATAGGTTAAAGGATAAGTAAGGCTTATAATATAAAATACATTATGCAAGCTGCTATTCCGGATGGTTCCGGAAAATAGCACGTTCTTCAGTTTTTCGGAGTCAAACACGACTTTCACTCCGTACATCCGCTCCAGCGTAGTCGCGATCTCCGCTAAAGATGATGAATTAAAAATCAACATATTGTTCCGCCAAAAGTCGATTTCACGCATATCCGAGATTGCCGATTTAGTAAATGTCTGCTTGTTCTTATGGTATTCTACCTTTTCTCCGGGTTTCAACAAGGTAGCATCCGTTTTATTAGAAACCTTGACGCTTCCTTCTGCCAGCAGTGTCGTGACAGAATGATCGTCACGATAACCTTTCACATCAAAGGTAGTTCCCAACGCTTCTATCTCCAGATCATTGCAGCAGACGATAAAACGTTTTTCTTTGTTTTTCGCCACTTCGAAATAGGCTTCTCCATCCAAATAGATTTTCCGGTCGGATTTGTTGTACTCCGCATCATAAGAAAGATGAGTGGCCGAATTTAACCAGACTTTCGTTCCATCAGGCAAAGTCAGATTCGCTTTCTGTCCATAATCGACTGCCACCATGAAAGGGTCCTGTGACACCTTATTCATATGTTCTACCCCAAAGTAAGCGGCCAGTCCTAAACAAACCGGTAATAAGATGGTGGCTGCCACCTTATATATAATAGGTTGCCAGCGCCGTTTCTTCGGAGACAGTATCTTGGATTCATCCAAATTCCTCTGCAGATGGTTCCACATTTCTTCTTCCACTGTCCTATCGATTTCGACGGCTGCTTCTTTCCACATTTGCTCGCAAAGCAGATTAAACTCATCACGAATTCCCGGTTTACGAATCCATTCAATAAGTATCCTTCTTTCTTCAGAAGAGGCCTCCTTCTTGAAGAATTTTTCCAATAGTACTATGTAATCGTGTTGCTCCATAATTTTCCTGTTCTATTTATACTAGTCTTGAGAGACAGAAAAGGACTACAGAGAAATCGAAATAATTCGGATATTAACTTTTATTAAAGCTTTCACATTAGATATCGTGTAAGAAGAGAGAGACTGAAAAAGCAATTATTCCCAATTTGTCACGCAAGAAATCCAAAGAACGGTGCACCTGTGTGGCAACAGTCTTTTCCGAGATATTCAACTGGTCGGCTATCTCACGATAGTTCAACCCTGATTTCCAGTAAAGCATAAAAACTTCCCGGCGTGCTGGAGGCAATTCTTCTAAAAGTTTCAGGATATATTCTTCCAAAAACAAATAATCCAGTTCTTCGTCTATCTCTACGGATTCGTCAGATGACTCATCCGAAAGCTTGTCTACATAATTTTGAAGCAGAAGTTCGCGTCTCACATAATGATATACCATATTTTGGGATATTTTAAAAAGATAGCCGTCAAAGTTACCTTCCAGATTGATATTAAGCCGCTTCTCCCAGATATGGAGAAAAATATCTTGTGTGATATCTTTCGCCACCCCGGCATTGCTCACCATAGAAAGGACAAAATTGTAAATGCGAGCACTGTATCCACGATACAATGCTTCAAAAGCATTTTTATTTCCTTCTTTCAACAATTGGAGTTGCTGGGTGGTAATCATTATAAAATAAGGTTAAATCATATATCGATTCAAAAATAGCGAAATAACTAAAACCGACAACCAAAGCACTTGTTAAAATTTCAATAAATCAATATCATAGCATTTAAAAGGGAATAGAATACAAAAACACATCCTTGACATATCATATCATAAATTCAGCCATTTTGCTATAAAATTAATAGAAATTATTAATCAACAGCTACAATTTCGAACTTTTATTCCTACATTTGCGGTCAAATGATAACTTATTAACAAATTTCATAAATACCATGGCTAAAATAACGAAAGAAGCCGCTTTGCTCTATCATTCACAGGGCAAACCCGGTAAGATTGAGGTAGTGCCTACCAAACCTTACAGTACACAAACCGACTTATCACTCGCATATTCTCCCGGTGTAGCAGAACCTTGTCTCGAAATAGAGAAGAATCCGCAGGATGCGTATAAATATACAGCTAAAGGTAATCTGGTGGCTGTTATTTCCAACGGTACAGCCGTACTCGGACTGGGTGATATAGGTGCATTGAGCGGTAAACCTGTAATGGAAGGTAAAGGTCTGCTTTTCAAAATTTACGCGGGTATCGACGTTTTCGACATCGAAGTGGATGAAAAAGATCCGGAGAAATTCATTGCTGCAGTAAAAGCTATTGCTCCTACTTTCGGAGGTATCAACCTGGAAGACATCAAAGCTCCTGAATGTTTTGAAATCGAACGTCGCCTGAAAGAAGAACTGGATATTCCTGTCATGCACGACGACCAGCACGGTACTGCTATTATCTCCAGTGCCGGTTTGGTGAATGCCCTGCAAGTGGCCGGAAAGAAAATCGAAGATGTAAAAATCGTTGTGAACGGTGCAGGTGCATCTGCCGTATCTTGTACTAAATTGTATGTGTCACTGGGAGCACGTCTCGAAAACATCGTCATGCTGGATAGTAAAGGTGTTATCAGCAAAGCGCGCACGGATCTGAACGAACAGAAAAGATTTTTTGCAACCGACCGCACGGATATTCACACGCTGGAAGAAGCCATCAAAGGTGCAGATGTATTCCTCGGCCTGTCGAAAGGAAACGTGTTAAGCCAGGATATGGTGCGCAGCATGGCTCCGATGCCGATCGTGTTCGCATTGGCTAACCCGACACCGGAAATCTCTTACGAAGACGCCATGGCAGCACGTCCTGACGTACTGATGGCTACCGGACGTTCCGACTATCCAAACCAGATTAATAATGTAATCGGTTTCCCGTATATCTTCCGCGGCGCTTTGGATACTCACGCTAAAGCTATCAACGAAGAAATGAAGATTGCAGCCGTACACGCTATCGCTAACCTGGCAAAACAGCCGGTACCCGATGTAGTCAATGCGGCATACCACGTGAACAACCTCTCTTTCGGTGCGGAATACTTTATCCCGAAACCGGTAGATCCACGCCTCATCACTGAGGTTTCCTGTGCAGTGGCAAAAGCTGCTATGGAAAGCGGAGTGGCTCGCACTGAAATCAAAGACTGGGATGCTTATTGTGTTCATCTGCGCGAATTGATGGGTTATGAGTCCAAACTGACTCGCCAACTATATGATACAGCCCGTCGTTCACCGCAACGTGTCGTATTTGCCGAAGGTATCCATCCGAATATGCTGAAAGCTGCCGTTGAAGCGAAAGCCGAAGGTATCTGCCATCCTATCTTATTAGGAAACGACGAAGCTATCGGAAAACTGGCAGAAGAAATGGATCTTAGTCTGGAAGGTATTGAAATCGTCAATCTCCGTCACCCGGACGAATCGGAACGCCGCGAACGTTACTCACGTATTCTTGCAGAAAAACGTGCACGCGAAGGCTTTACCTATGAAGAAGCCAACGATAAGATGTTCGAACGCAACTACTTCGGTATGATGATGGTGGAAACCGGAGATGCGGATGCTTTCATCACCGGACTTTATACAAGATATAGCAATACGATCAAAGTGGCCAAAGAAGTAATCGGCATCCAACCGGGCTTCAAACACTTCGGAACAATGCATATCCTGAACTCCAAGAAAGGTACTTACTTCCTGGCAGACACACTGATTAACCGCCACCCGGATACGGAAACATTGATTGACATCGCTAAACTGTCTGATAAAACAGTTCGTTTCTTCAATCACACGCCGGTTATTTCCATGTTGTCATACTCCAACTTCGGTGCTGATACCGCAGGTAGCCCTGTAAAAGTGCACGAAGCTGTTGCCCATATGCAGGAAGAATATCCGGAACTGGCTATCGACGGTGAAATGCAGGTTAACTTTGCCATGAACCGCGAATTGCGTGATACCAAATATCCGTTTACCCGCCTGAAAGGCAAAGATGTAAATACATTGATTTTCCCGAATTTGAGTTCAGCAAACGCCGGTTACAAGCTATTGCAAGCAATGGATCCGGATACGGAATTCATCGGCCCTATCCAGATGGGATTGAACAAACCTATTCATTTCACCGATTTCGAAAGCTCCGTCCGCGACATTGTCAATATCACAGCTGTAGCCGTGATCGACGCCATCGTTGACAAAAAGAAAAGAGCAGGTAAATGAAACGTCCGTTATCCAAATCACAAATAGTTTGCATCAGCCTGCTTTGGTTGGCGCTTTGCTATCTAGTTCTGACAAAAGCCGAACGAATTGACGGAATGACAGTAGTAATGCTTGGCATTTCGGCAGCATTAGTATTTATTCCTGTCTATAAGTCGATCAAAAAGAACAAATAAATATCTTTTTTCCTACTTTTAATGCGATAAAATATCAAATTTGATGTTTTATCGCATTTTTCTTTATAAAATGTTTGCCAGTTCAATTTTTATCTTTACTTTTGCAACCGAAAATAAATATCCGATGTACCCATATGCAGATGTGCAAATCTGCTATATAGCACAAAAGCACATAGTCAAACGGTATATTAGCAAATTGTCAAATTAGCACTTTATTTATATCAACCAATTAAAGAAAAAAAAGATTATGAATGCAGCAAAGGTATTAGACGATCTGAAAAGAAGATTTCCCAATGAACCGGAATATCATCAAGCAGTAGAAGAAGTACTTTCTACGATTGAAGAAGAATACAACAAACATCCGGAGTTTGATAAAGTAAACTTGATCGAACGTTTGTGTATTCCTGATAGAGTATTCCAGTTCCGCGTGACTTGGATGGACGATAAAGGTAATATTCAAACCAATATGGGTTACCGTGTTCAGCATAACAACGCAATCGGCCCTTACAAAGGCGGTATCCGTTTCCACGCATCTGTGAACCTTTCTATCTTGAAATTCCTTGCCTTTGAACAAACATTCAAAAACTCGCTGACTACTCTGCCAATGGGTGGTGGTAAAGGTGGTTCCGACTTCTCTCCTCGTGGAAAGTCAAATGCCGAAGTAATGCGTTTCGTACAGGCATTCATGCTGGAACTGTGGCGTCACATCGGTCCTGAAACTGACGTTCCTGCCGGTGATATCGGTGTTGGTGGCCGCGAAGTAGGTTTCATGTTCGGTATGTATAAGAAACTGGCTCATGAATTTACCGGAACATTCACAGGTAAAGGCCGCGAATTCGGCGGTTCACTGATTCGTCCGGAAGCTACCGGTTATGGTAATATCTACTTCCTGATGGAAATGCTAAAGAGAAAAGGCACTGACTTGAAAGGTAAAGTTTGTCTGGTTTCTGGTTCTGGTAACGTTGCTCAATATACAATCGAAAAAGTAATCGAACTAGGTGGCAAAGTAGTTACTTGCTCTGACTCTGACGGTTATATCTACGACCCGGACGGTATCGACCGTGAAAAACTGGATTACATCATGGAACTGAAGAATCTGTATCGTGGCCGTATCCGTGAATATGCAGAAAAATATGGTTGTAAATATGTAGAAGGAGCTAAACCTTGGGGTGAGAAATGTGATATTGCTCTTCCTTCTGCTACTCAAAATGAATTGAACGGTGACCACGCCCGTCAGTTGGTAGCAAACGGCTGTATCGCAGTATCTGAAGGTGCCAACATGCCTTCTACTCCGGAAGCTATCAAAGTATTCCAGGATGCAAAAATCCTTTATGCTCCGGGTAAAGCTGCTAACGCCGGTGGTGTATCAGTATCAGGTCTTGAGATGACTCAAAACTCTATCAAATTAAGTTGGAGTGCTGAAGAAGTAGACGAAAAACTGAAGAGTATCATGAAGAATATCCACGAAGCTTGCGTTCAGTACGGTACAGAAGCTGACGGATACGTAAACTATGTGAAGGGTGCTAACGTAGCCGGATTCATGAAGGTTGCTAAAGCAATGATGGCACAAGGTATCGTATAATCAGCAAAAGAAATATAAGCTATAGTTTATTTAAAAACTCCCGTCTTCCGAAAGGAAGTGCGGGAGTTTTTTTATGTAGAAAAATAAATAACAGGCAATACGTACACAATTCATAGTTATTCTCTATCTTTAGATAGAAATTATCTGTTTGACAAGCGAGCAAAAGAAGCCTATCTTTGTTATATATTATAAACTCCGGAATAAAAGAATGAAAAACTACGGTTTGTTTATACTTTACTTCCGACTAAAAAGAATCTATTTTATGGAAAAGAAAAAACTTACTGCAGCGAACGGGCGTCCCATCGCCGACAATCAGAATTCGCAAACTGCAGGTCAACGCGGACCTGTAATGTTACAAGACCCTTGGCTTATTGAAAAGCTTGCCCATTTTGATCGTGAAGTTATTCCGGAAAGACGTATGCACGCTAAAGGTTCGGGAGCTTACGGTACTTTTACCGTTACTCATGACATTACCCAATATACCCGTGCAGCAATTTTCAGTAAAGTCGGAAAGCAAACAGAATGTTTTGTCCGCTTCTCTACTGTAGCCGGAGAGCGTGGAGCTGCTGATGCAGAACGTGACATCCGAGGTTTCGCCATGAAATTTTATACGGAAGAAGGTAACTGGGATTTGGTGGGCAACAACACTCCTGTATTCTTCTTACGTGATCCGCTTAAGTTTCCGGATCTGAACCATGCCATCAAACGGGATCCGAAAACGAATATGCGTAGCCCGAACAGCAACTGGGATTTCTGGACACTTTTGCCTGAAGCTCTGCATCAAGTTACCATTACTATGAGTCCTCGCGGTATTCCTTATTCATATCGCCACATGCACGGTTTCGGCAGTCACACCTATAGTTTTATCAATGCAGAAAATCAACGTATCTGGGTTAAATTCCATCTTCGTACTTTGCAAGGCATCAAGAACCTAACAGATCAGGAAGCAGAAGCAATTGTTGCCAAAGACCGTGAATCTCATCAACGCGACCTTTTCGAGAGTATCGAGAAAGGGGATTACCCAAAATGGTTATTCCAAATTCAGTTAATGACGGAGGAAGAAGCGGACAACTACCGCATCAACCCGTTTGACCTGACTAAAGTGTGGCCTCACAAAGATTTCCCTCTACAAGATGTCGGCATCCTTGAACTGAACCGTAACCCTGAAAATTATTTTGCTGAAGTGGAACAAGCTGCCTTCAACCCGATGAATATTGTAGACGGTATTGGTCTGTCTCCCGACAAAATGTTACAAGGTCGTTTATTCTCTTATGGCGACGCACAGCGTTATCGTCTAGGAGTGAATGCAGAACAAATTCCGGTCAACAAACCTCGTTGTCCTTTCCACGCCTATCATCGTGACGGTGCTATGCGCGTAGATGGTAATTACGGTGCTACCAAAGGATATGAACCGAACAGTTACGGCGAATGGCAGGATTCTCCTGACATGAAAGAACCGCCACTCAAAGTTACCGGTGAAGTTTACAACTACAACGAACGGGAATATGACGATGATTATTATAGCCAACCGGGTGACTTATTCCGATTGATGCCGGCTGAAGAACAACAATTATTGTTCGAAAACACAGCTCGTGCCATGGGAGACTCCGAATTGTTTATCAAACAACGTCATGTGCGCAACTGTTATAAGGCTGATCCTGCATACGGAACAGGTGTTGCCAAAGCGTTGGGAATTGATTTGCAAGAGGCTTTGAAAGAATAAAAGATTCATAAAAAAGAGGCTTGTAATAGCCTCTTTTTTTATGAATCAAAACGAATAAAAAACCATATCAAAGCAGGAATCATACATTCATATCATAAAAAGGCGCTAATTTTATTAAATTACTTAACTGATGAAGTGCTGCATTTCAAAAAAGAAACTTAACTTTGCAACCAAGTTTTATAAAAGAAACTGAATTAGTAAACTAAAAAGGAAAATCAAATGAAAATCAAGACTTTAATAGCCTATTTCATCTTTACATGTGCAATATCTTCCTGCATACAGGACGAAGCATTAAATTCAGAAGCAGCCATTGATGTTTGTTCAGGCGATGATGTACAATTGGCAAATATCGATGCAGATTCTAAAGTAATCAATGTATATGTAAACAAAGGAGCCGACCTTTCCAAACAGAAATTAAAATTTACACTTCCACAAGGAGCTACAATTAAAGTAAATACTCCAATAGCAGGAGATACTGAATCTACCTATGATTTCAGCGAAGAACCGCACTCCCGTAAATTCACCGTTACATCAGAAGACGGTCAATGGCAGCCTGTTTATACCGTAAATGTGATCTTAGCGGAATTACCTACCCTTTTCAGTTTTGAAGAATTACTGACAACCTCCAGTGAATACGATACATTTTACGAATTTACACCAGCAACCTCGCAAGAAATATCTAAAGTACTACAATGGTCAAGTGGTAATCCTGGTTTTAAATTAACAGGTATGGCTAATTCTAGAATAGATTACCCAACAGTACAAGTTACAAATGGTTTTAAAGGTAAGGCTGTAAAGCTAGAAACTCGTAACACTGGAGATTTTGGTGCAATGGTAAAAATGTATATTGCTGCTGGGAATTTATTTATCGGAACATTCGAAGTAGAAAATGCACTGACAAATCCTAGAAAAGCAACGAACTTTGGTTTTCAATTTTATAAACATCCCATAGCACTCAAAGGACATTATAAATTTAAAGCTGGGGAAGTGTATTCTGTAGAAGGACAGCCACAAACCGGAAAAAGGGATAAATGTGATATTTATGCTGTTATGTATGAGGCAGAGAATAATTCTATCATGCTCAATGGTGATGACGTATTCAACTCTGATAAATTAGTATTATTAGCATGAATAAAACCAGAAGATATCATTGAATCAGAAGATGAATGGAATGAGTTTACTATATATTTCGAATCAGTAAAAGGACGAGAAATTGACGATACGAAACTACAAAACGGTAAATATAAATTAGGTATTGTACTATCATCCAGCGTAGATGGCGCCTATTTCAGAGGGGCTGTTGGTAGCACTCTATACGTTGATGAGCTAGAACTTATTTGTAAAGAATAAAAAAACTAACACAATGAAAAAATATCAATCAATCAATATCATAGTTGTGCTGCTATTTGTAAGCATATTCACAGCTCAAGCACAGGAAGAAAGAAACCAAGGTATCATCTGGTCTTATTTACATGGGTGGGAATATGGAATAAAAGCTGGTTTCAATATTGGTGGAACTTCACCATTACCTCTACCAAAAGAAATCCGTAAAATTGATAGTTATGCACCAGGAGTCGCAATTTCAATTGAAGGTAATGCGACGAAGTGGTTCGATCCCAAATGGGGGATGACTGTAGGAGTGCGACTTGAAAATAAGAATATGACCACCGAAGCTACCGTAAAAAATTACGGTATGAAAATTATCAACACCAATGGTGGAGAATTACAAGGATTATGGACAGGAGGAGTAAAGACCAAAGTTAAAAATTCATATCTGACAATTCCGGTGGTTGCTAACTATAAGATAAGCAAGCGTTGGAAATTGTCTGCAGGTCCATACATATCATACCTCATCGAAGGGGGATTCTCCGGACATGTATACGACGGCCATTTACGTACCCCAGACCAAACTGGTTCACGAGTTGTTTTCTCTGGGGAAAGCATAGCTACCTATGATTTCTCCGAAAATCTCCGAAAATTTCAATGGGGACTACAACTAGGTGGCGAATGGAGAGCATTTAAACATCTAAATGTATACGCTGACTTAACGTGGGGGCTGAATGATATTTTCAAAAAAGATTTTGATACAATCTCATTTGCCATGTATCCTATTTATTTGAACGTGGGATTTGGATATGCATTTTAGCATATTGTTTTATACTAAACGATCCAAAATATTGTGTCAATAGAAAACTACGGGGAATTCTTCTCGTAGTTTTTTATTTATGTATGGGCTAAATCAATAAATACAGGGTAGTATCGTAAGCGTCTCCGCGTTTCTATACCACCCAAAAGCGGGTATCTCACATCACAATAAGGTTCAAACAGGCGTAAGATGGCTTGTTTTTGTTGCAATGAATCTATATAAATCCGGCTTGTATGGCTTAATAATCCCGCTTTGATAGCGATAAGTTTATAGCCCACATCTATGTGACGAACAGCCTGCATACGTGGGCTGTTCGGTTTACAGCTGCGGGCTGTACAGCCTACAATGTAGGCTATAAAAAGATTACCGTTTCCAATGGATTATTTAGCTGCCAAATACAGGTTATCATCCTATAAAGTAGATATTCTTGTGGCTTCATATGGGTGTTTTTCCATGATACTACACTAAAGTGGATGCAGTAGGGGTATGATAGATACCCGTTTTTTGCGACAAAAGTATGATAGATACCTGTTTGAAAAATCATCTATCACACTTATCTTATTGACAATTAGCTTAATATAAAAATAAATGATAGTATGATAGATCTTTTTTTTCACTATGTAATATTTGCTGAGTTCAAATTCATTGAAACTTTATATTCAGATGTTATTCTATAGTGAACAAATCCTTTTCTGTATCGTATATTGAATGACATTTTGGGTATGATTGCCATAACTACAAACAATAATTCTCCCTCACTACAAAAAAATTCCCCACTGTCCAAAACAGTAAGGGAAATCTATGGTATTTATTTGATATATATACAGGATTTTACAGAAAAACGAGGATATCCTCATAGACATCCTCGTTTATACAATAAACACACATTAAATGTATGCCAACTTATATTATAACAATCTTATTCACATATTACTTCAAATTCATCCACAATCAAAGTACTACCACCAGCACCTTTAAATAAATCACCATCTTTACTTGAAGAGCAAACTATAGCAAATTTATATTTTGCATTTCGATCATACTCTTGTAAATATTCAAATTCAATGTTAAAAGGAGTATATTCTTTAATATCTTCAACGATAATATTAGCAACAGCAACTCTTAATTCCGAAGTGTTCACATCGTGACCTGTCAATACAATCTCTTTACCATCCTCACCTGTTTGCACTTTATATAATACGGCTTGAATCTGTCCTTTATCTTTAATATCAACCGGTTTTACATCCTCATAATTAGAAGCATCAAGATAATTAGAACCTGATTCATATTTATAAACACCCTTAAAACGAAGCGGTTTTCCACCTAAACCAACTGTTTCTGCATCAAGACCAAATTTGGTACAACTCAACCTATCTGTAAAAGCAGAACTCATATCAAATTTACCAATAAAAATAGAACCGGCAGTAATCTTCGGGATTAAAGCATTTGGCTTATTTGGATATTCAAAAGTTATCAATTTAGCCGCATACGTACCATCCTCTTTAGCTTCCTTTTTTAACAAAGTACCACCTAAAATACCTGCTCCAGCAGCACTTCCTGCCCACAAATCTGTGGGTAAAAGTTCATCATTGTTACTACCTTCCTTCCATTCTTCAAAAGAATATTTCAATACCTTGCGAGTGCCTTCCACAAAAGCTGTATAAACTTTCACAGTGCCATCTTCCGCCGTCACAGTATAAGTCACTTTCTTATTATTCGAGAAGTCCTGTGCTACGCCGGAAGCCGGAGTAATAGTTGCTCCTTCAGATATTTCAATAATAGGAGTAAACTTTAAAGATTCTACTTCCTCATTAACAGCAAAAACAATCGTACCAGCTTCTTCATTTATAACAGGTTGTTCTACTACTGCCTCATCGTCAATAATAAAATTTGTTATTTTAGCCTCCGAACTTTCACTACCTGTCAATTTACGACCAACAAAAGTAGCCTTTACATTTTGATTTAAAGGAGCACCAACCTTTACACCTATTTCAATATTAATATTGTTACCTTTCACAGTACCAGAAATACTAACAGGGCAATTACCAAGTGGCTGTACCAAATCTAGATTCTGTTGACCTTCAAAAGCATAACCACCATCTATAGCTTTCACAGTGCAAGGATCAACTTCAATGTCACCAACATTTACCAAAAAAGTAAAATTCTTCAATGATAATGCAATTTGGTTAGTTCCCTTATTAGATTGTGAAATTGTGATTTTTTGATTTTCGGTAGTTCCCATTTGATTACCATCCACATTTACAGACAGATTACCAACATAGCCTCCAGCTAAATCTGTATCTATCGGGTATTTCACCTCATCATCGTCATCACTACAAGACGTAAACAATGTCGCAGTACACAATACTGCAAACAAGTAATAAAATAATTTTTTTTTCATTTCTAAATTCTCTTTTTAATTAATACTAGCAAACGCGCGATATACCATCGCACCAATGCCCAAATTTCACGTTGCAAAATAACAATCTAATTTAGTATAACACAAGGTCTATTTTTCTTGTTTCTGTTCCATTTTGAAGAAAAACACCATATTTCTTTTATAAAACATCATTTTTTCACCAGCCAATATATTTTTCTAAAAATAAAAAAGACTTCTATTTCCCAAAATCGGTTACCTTTGCATAAAGAGAATGCATGATGAATAAAGAATTACCTAAAATAGACTTGCCAGAAGAATGGCTCATTGGTACAGGTATTAATAAGGATTTACTCAACTTGTACACGAATTTTCCATGCCGATTAAAATCGGAGATTTTCGTATTATGCATGGCTGGAGAAATAGAAGCTTCAGTCAATCTGAACCACTTCACAGTACACGCCAATGATTTCGTAACAATTATGCCGGGAAGTATTATTCAGATACACAGTCTAAATGGAGAGCCTGTCCTTTACTTCGGTGGCTTCTCATCCAAATATATAGAACAGGCTAGTTTAAACCATGCAGCAATTGATACCTTATTTGTGACACTGGGAAGACCGATCATTTCACTGAAGCCGGAGGGCGCCAAGCTATTGGAAGAATATCTTCATTTTTTAATAAAACTTTATTCCTTTTTCGACGAAACAACACGCAAAAGTATTACTCCACATCTATATAATAACATACATGCAGGAATAGCCGCCATGTATAAAAACCGGCTGCAAAATACAACTGAGAATCTATCAAAAAATGAGCTGATTTACAAGAATTTCACTCAACTAGTGATGCAAAATTATAATCAGACACGTAATGTAGCATGGTATGCCGAGAAACTAAAAATTACACACAACCACCTCTGTACTATAGTAAAACAGGTTACTGGGAACACATGCATAGAAATTATTTCTCACATGGTCATCATGGATGCCAAATCACAATTGAAATCGACAAGACTCTCTATTCAGGAAATTTCCGATTCACTCAATTTTGCCAACACATCGTTCTTCGGCAAATACTTTAAACGATATGTTGGCATGAGTCCATTGGCCTATAGGAATAATGGGTAAATGACCGGACACTAACAGATTATCTTTGTTATATGCTATAAAGCCAATCAGTTATCATAATCGTATTCCAGACTAAACTCATCCACATAAAGCACACTACCGGACGCTCCGGTAAAGAAATCACCGTATTTGCTTGCAGAACATACCAGGACGATATAGGTTGGTTTTCTGTTCGTAGCCCTATATTCCAGTTTCAAGTCAAATTCCTTATACACGGCAACAGAAGTTCCCGATGTAAATTCAGCATAAGCAATCACATGCTTATCATTTTTATCAAACAATTTCCGGTTAGAAGGTTTGGTGCGTATTTCAATCGGACTATCCCAATCACCAATGGCAATATAGATCGAGCAGGTATCTGTCCTTCCTTTTAAATAATTATATTCAATGGAAGAGTTATCAATGACTCCGGGCTGGTACTTATAATATCCTTTCAAATGAGTAGGATAAGCAGAGAACGATTGCCCAAAGTTCAAGATACCATTTGTTCCGTCGGTTGCCACATATTTACCGACAAAGAGGTTACCGGCAGCTAATTTCCCGGCAGAACCCACTCCCACAAACTTAGACTCAAGTTTCGCAGCCCTACCGGTTGTTTTACCCGACCATATATCTTCGGTAGGAACAGAGTTGCTGTCACCTAAGGTTGTAGCTCCTTGATTTCCGGTATCCCAGAAAGGAGCTTCATTACTTCCCCACGGGTTCCAGACTTTACCACTCTGATTCCAATTATCAAATGTACCACCTGTTAAAGGAATCTCAGCAGTCGTTCTAAAAGTAATCTCTTCACCACGATCTTCTGTTCCATCCACCAAAGCACGACATACATATTCCGTGTCCGCTTTCAAATGCGGAACACAAACATAGAAGTTTACTCCATTCTGTACAACGATATCCTGATCTACCCTTGTCCATTCTTCTGATGAAGCTTCACGTATTTCAAAGCCGTTCACGACATCCTCCTGTCCTTCTCCATAAAGCCATGCTACATTAGTCCAGCCATCCGCCGAATTAGTAAAGACAACCTTATCCGTGATGAATGCGTACAAACTCCACTCTTCGGTTTTTCCTTTAAATGTCACATTTACTTTCTGCTCTTGTGTAAAGTCCTTCAAAGTGGTAAAGTCAGGCGAAACGGTAGAACTGATCGGCCCCAGCTTCAAATCTTTCACGGTTATTTTGTTGAGCATCGTATTTTTATTGACATAAACGATAGCTTGTCGAGCTTTTTCGTCAATCACGGCTCCTCCGACCTGATTCTTGACGCTAAATACTCGTTCGACGGTCTGGTTGGCTATAATCTTCCAGCGATAATCCTGATACAAAGACAATACCACTTCTTTAGGAGAAGACAAATCAATCGTTGTATTCACCTTCAAATCCGTATTAGCCTCTTCTGAATAATCGAAACGGGTGACAATCACTTTCTTCAAATCTACAGAATCGAGCAAGTCTACTGTCACCGTACGTTCTTCATTATTAATGACTGCACTACCAATCTGTCCATTCACCTCAAAGCCGGTAATAGACAATCTGACAACAGGATACGGCAAATCGTTCTTGACGCATGATGAAAAAGCAAATGCAATGCAAATGCATATAATTAAGGATAAAAGTCTATTTCTGCCTTTACTTTTCATGATTACATACTTATAGTTAATCCTAAATTAATATCAAACAAATTTATTTTAAAGTTGGCTCCACCGTTCGTACGGGAACCTTTCTCACCAAGATTATTCACCTGACTTTCCTTACGGTATTTCAAGCCTATCACTCCCACACTACATTCCACACTCACATTTTGCATAATAAAGACAGCCACTCCGGGATTAATCCCCAACTGTGCCTCAAATATATTCGTTTTGGTATTCTTCAAACTCTCGCCCGAACCTCTTGTAAACTCCGAATGTCCGAATCCCAAACGCAGATTGGTTTCATTGAACAATCCGAAACGTTTTCCCGGATCCAACCCGATATAGGAGCTATGGAAAAAGGTGCAATTATACAACTCTTCTTTCAACTTCAATTCCTTGAGAGTGAAATTCACGTCATCATCAATCTTAAAACTAACATTGCCTAAATGACCGTCCGTATGCTTATAACCGAGCTTTACACCCACTACCTGATTATCTTTGAAAAAATAACCGATAAAAGGAGCCACATTAATGGTACGTGCTTCAAAATCAAAATCATCGAGATAAGTAAACAATAATTTGGAGTCCTCACTGTTATAATCCCAAAACGAAAAATCCGTACCAAATATCCATTTTCCTTTAGGCATAAAGCGATAATTCACAATGCCACGATCAAACCGCCCTACCCTTTTGATTCTCAATAAATCAATGCCTCGCTTGGTCTCTAACGTATCACTTTTCCAATCGAACTCTCTTTTAACTGTTTCAACCGTGTGAACCGGAAGTGCAGCTGTTATTTTACTATCCTGTTTACGCTCCGACAATACAAGGTCACAAATCGTTCCTTCTAACTTCAAAGGAGTATTGACAACATCAGAAGCCAATTTTATATCCGTTGAAGAAACTGGCGGAACAGCTACTGCTTCTCTCTTAGACGCAACCTTCTGCCTTTTATCTGCCTGCTTTTTATCTACAAACTTCCCCACTGGTCTTTCTTCAGGCTTCTTCACAACCTTTTCCACAGAATTCTCTGCTGGAGACACGTTTTCCTCCACTTCTCCAATTATCTGGCGGGCAGAGTCCACAGCAGCTTCAGTTACCTGATAAGTATCCTCTACTGATGACAATACCTCCTGTTTGTCTTCCTGTCCCTCACTTTTTATTCCATAAAAGAATACCAAGCCGGCGCATACAACCAGAAGCAGGAACAGTAATATGTATTTTTTTCTATGTCTCATAAAATCATAAGCAAATCGTCAATCCCAAACTAATATTGAAAGGATTCACCCTAAAGTTAGATCCACCCGTCATCCGTTTTCCCGTCTCTCCCAGATTATTTTTCTGTTTTTCCTGCCTGTAACGAATGCCGGCTATTCCGAGCGAACATTCAATACTTACATTTTGCATAATAAAAACAGCCAATCCCGGATTTATTCCCAATTGCACCTCAAATATATCTGTTTGAGTATTAACCAAATTTTCGTCTACACCACGGTCGAATTTAGACTTTCCAAAATTGAATGTCAAGGCAGTCTCATTGAACAATCCAAATCGTTTACCGGCATCCAAACCTACATAAGAGCGATGGAAGAACGACACGTTATACAAATTTTGTTCCAACTTTAAATCTTTCAAAGAGAAATCGACATCATCATCGATTTTCAACGTGATATTATTCAAGGCTCCTCGCATATTCCGGTATCCGAACTTCAATCCCAACACCATATTATCACAGACAGCATAGCCTCCATATACAGAAAAATTCAGATTACGCCCATCACAATCAAAATTATCAAAATAGGCAAACAGCAGTTTATTATCCGCACTATTATAATCCCAGTATGACATTGTGAAACCAGAGATCCACTTCCCTTTAGGAATGAAACGATAGTTCATGATTCCACGATCATAACGTCCGATACGTTTGATTCGCAGGAAGTCCAAGCTCCCTTTTACTGGTAGCGTATCCTTCTGAAAAACGGGGACAGAATCTTCTACCTCCAACGATTGACAAACCGTTTCTGTCTTTCCCCACAAAGAGAAAAAGAATACAGACACCAGTACTGTTACCAATAACCGTTTATACATTCGTCCTGTTTTTTAAAGGTAAAAAGCTATTCCCAGTCCTATACTGAAAAGATTAATTTTAAAATTGGCACTCATCGACGAACGGTTGCTTTCGTAAATCCGGTCCGTCACCTGATGGGTTCGGCTGACATTCAGTCCCAACACCCCAATGCTTACTTCCACTGCCGTATAATTATTGATAAAGGCAACCAAACCCGGACTCAAACCAACACTTGCATCCAAAGAAGTCTGATATACTCCTGTCAGGTCATCCCCTTTACCGTTCACCACTTTTGAAACAGAACCTCCCAATTCTAACTGCACTTCATTGAATAATGCAAAACGCTTGCTAGTACCTAAATTGATGTAATTTCTCAAGACAGCAATTCCCGAATAAGAGTTCTTCAATTCATACAGGTTACTAATATCAAAGTTGGTATCTTCATCAATATTTACACTGATATTATTTAGCTTGGTATACGTCCGGCTATACATAAAACGTCCACCTGCAGCTACATTATCCTTAAAAGCATAACACAATACCGGACTCACTTTAAAAGCATACCCTTCCCCACTCAAATTCTCTATCACCAGAAACTGATAGTTATCATTTGAGTATTGAGAATAAGAAACTGAACTACCCACAATCCATTGTCCCTTAGGAATGAAAGTTCTCATTTCTATATTCCGTTTGAACTCCTGTTGCGCGCATGTTTGCGTCGTTCCAACAATTATTCCCAAGATTATCAGGAATGAAGTTTTGATAAAGTAATTCATACTTTGCTTATTCATAAATTAATTCCAAATCATCAAGCCACAAAGTACTGCCCGTACTTCCGGTAAAATAATCTCCATATCTACTTGCACTACCCACTAAAATAATATCAGTCGGTTTACGGTTAGAGCGATAGTTAATCGGGATCTCCAGTTTTATCAATCCTTCACCCTCCGTCGACTCTTTAAGAATACACTCTCCATAGCCTATCACATTTGAAGAATTTGAATCAAAAAGCTGCCTGTCAGCAGGCTTTGTCTTAACAAGTACCGGTATATCCGTTTCTCCGTCAAAAGTCTGATGTGGCCAGTCGCCCAATGCTATATAAATAGAGCCCATATCTTTACTGTTTTTCGGCAACTCACCCAATGTTGAATAGTCCACTGTACCAGCTACATATCTATAATAAAGCACCAATTTCGATGGACGTGAAGTGAAAGGACGTCCAAACCGTAAAATACCGTCTGTACCATCTATTTTCAGGAACTTCCCGACAAATATATTTCCGGCAGCAAAAGCACCAATTCCAAAAAGAGCCACATATTGAGACTGTAATTTTGCAGAATAATTCCCACTGTGCTTAATGGCTGCATCATACGTTGTCACATTCTTATTCAATGTAGCAGAACCCGTATTACCACTATCCCAAAACATTTCTCCACCACTCTTATAGATATAAAGAGGCGAATCTCCATGCCAGTCTTCAAATCCAGCATTCGGCAATTGTGCAGGAGCTTCTGTAGTGAATTGTTTTGTTTCTTTCGCTGCAACAGTACCAGCCATTGCCTGATATTCATAGGTTATACCAGGTTCAAGTCCGGTTATTTGACTCGTAAATATTTTATTATTCAACACAGCCTGATTCGAATACATCCAATCATTGGAACCAATCGCCCGGTAACGGAAATTCATCTCTGTAACTGAAGCAACCAGACTACCATACAGAGTGGCTTTTGTTGACCAAACATCGTTCTGTGTAGCAATATCCTCGGTAGCAACCAAAGCATCTGTAGCAATAACCGTCAACGTTTTCGCTCTATCTTTTCCATTCCGGTCCCTTACTTCAATGTCAAATCGATAGGTGTTATTACCGTCATCGATCGAATTAGTCATTATCTCTCTCAAGTTTTCCTTAAATGCAAACTGAACCTTTGTCATATCCGCATTAAATTGGATACTAAATCCAAGATTATCCAGTTCTCTTATCTGAACTTCAGTCAATTCCATCAAGTCGAAAGAAGAAAAATGGGTAATTCCCAACCGTGCAAAATCCGCACTCGTCACTTTCAATTCAGTAAAAGGCACACTAGCAGCCATCCGCACAACAATAGGTGTTTCCTTGTCGAATTGCGCACGATAAACTGCATTATCCAACTCGTAAATCTGATCATTCTCGATTATCTTAATAACAGGACGTGCCAGTATATCTACTTTCTCATCCGTCGTCAAAGCTGTCTCAACCACATTTACGGAAATCATGCCACCACCCACTTCAGAGGAAGAATTACTAAAAGTCAAATCATATCTGGTTGCTTTCCGTACCAGATTAATAACTCCACTTTTGGTTATTTCTGTTCCACTGCCGTTAAGTTGCCCTACAAGGTTCCATCTTAATTGGTTTTCATCATCCAACAGCATAAAATATCCTAGTTGGGATATGTTATCCTGTGTATATTCCAAAGTTCCCAATCGGTTACTCACTGTAATTTTATAAGTAGGAAATGCCTCCTGTAATTCGTCAGACAGAGCCAGACCGACTACTGTATTGCGAATGCCACACACTACTGATTCCGAAATAGCCGTCCCTTTTGAAATTGTAAACTCTTTCGTCCCCTTGAAATAAGAATCGGTAAAAGATGCAGCTACGGAATCACCCGCAGTAACTTCCGCTTTATAATTGTCGGGAACTAACAGTATTTGTTCCGGCATTTCATCCAAAGTGGCGAATTTACGCACCAAGCCCTCCGCGTTACGGATATACACTTTACACTTCTGGAGCAATTCTTCATCAGTAAGCGTAGCTCTCGTCTTTCCGGCAGAAACAGTAGGTAATTCACGTTGAACACCTATCTTCAAAGATAATGCGCCCTCTCCATTATTTGTCAGGTCACTTTCACGGCAGGAGACACAAACAAGTCCAACAATGAAAGCTATAACTAATATATGTATCAGTTTTTTCATTCTGTTTTCTTTGCTATTGATTTCAATGCTAAAGTAGCTGTTCTGGTATTATTTGCCTGATCGACAACGGTAATAATAAAATTATGAGAAGCAAGTCCATACAATCCGAGTAGCGGCGTAAACTGTGTAATATCAAACACCAAATATTTCACTCCGATCACTTCACTGCCCACTGGGAAACCTAAGCTCTTCAACGCTTTTTCCAAATCTGCATCTGCAGGGTGTGCCAAATCAAATTCAGAAGACAAACCTACTGACTTCAGTATTTCAGGTGTCAAAGTCTCCGAATCAATCTTCACTTTCAAATTTTGAATACCATTATCTGCTGTGATATTAACAATAATGGTTTTGGTTTCGTCTTTCTCTACTTCTATCTCATCCATTATATTGAAACCTTGTCCTACGATTGTCGGTGCACTTGTTCCAGGATTTACGGATGGATCTTCCGGCAATATATCTTCTGCTCCCGGATTAGCCCAAGCAAGTAAATCCACTTTCTTACATACTGCATCCAGCTTTACGCTTAATCCCATGTCACCCACTGAAGGTATCTCCAGATTAAACACAATGTTCCGGTGCTCTCCACCTTTCACATTGCTGAAACTGGTTTGCTCTTCTGTCCATTCCCCATCTACCGTTCCCTGGAAATGAACAATAATGATATTGCTTACTTCGGCAGCTTCAAAGAATCCGGCACGTCCACTTCCAATATCGGTATTATTAAAAGTCAGTTCACCTGTACCGACTTTTATTGTAATGGACTGGTCACCACCTACTTTCTGTTTCAAATCATCATTGAGGTCGACTGTCACCATTATATTCTGCAAGAAACATTTGATTACATCAACCGATGTAACCTCATCTTTTTTTATTGTAAAAGTTTGGGTTCCTTTATAGAAAGGTTTTTCCCATTCAGCAGGTTTTACGTCATGTGATAATGCTTCAATCTTATAGTTACCCACAGTCAAGGTTAAGATTTCGGGCATGTCCCTATATCTTGTATATTCCTTTACCAATAAATTATTATCAGTCGAATAAATCCGAATGATATAATCATCTGTATTGATTGCTTTACCGTCTGCACGTGACAGCACATCCACAGAAACAGAAACACTTGTTCCCGCAAGTCTTACCTGTCCTTCACCTTGATTTGTATTCCCGGTTCCTTCGTCGTCCCTTCCAAAATCAGGGTTATCATTCATACAAGCACTGCATAATCCTAAAATGCTTGCCAAACATATAAAAACGAGTTTTTTTATTGCTTTCATATTACTCATTACTTATATTCTAATATTATATTTTTATCTATATACAATTCACTACCAGTAGAAATAGCTTCACCCTTATTATCCGTTGTTTTAATCTTACTGTCTTCAACACTTTGAGTGTTTGAAGCATTGGAAGAAGAGGCAAACATCACTCTTAAATGAGTCGCTTTTTTCTCAAACATCGTATTATAAGTTAAGTCCACCGTGAAATCCTTTTGAGAACTCGTCGCTGTTAAGACTTCACTACCTTCAGCTAACTTTAATGTTTGTCCTCCTTCGCGGTTTTCTACTATTACAGTTACAATTCCGCCCTGATCGTTATTAGCTACATAAGTATAAGTACCTTTCAGCTTTATCGGACGGGAAGTGAAGGATATGCCTTCATTATAGATTTCTACATTAGTAGAATGGTTATAACTATAACTTCCCAGGAAAAGCTTACCGGCAGAATGATGACCATGAGTAGGAGGTGTCAAATCATTAAGAGTACTTGCACCAATCGCATTTCTTGATGGAGGGTCACTTGTTGCCACAGTCCAAGCCACATTACGCATCAGAATGCCATTACTTTGTTTCATACTTGAAGGAATCATATACCAAGTGTTCTTAACACCACTAATAGGTACTGTCTTTTCATTTACTGTAGCCCAAGATTCATTTTCATCAAAATCAAGTGCTGTTAAATTTGTTGTATCAAATCTATTATCTCCCCAAAAAGAACTATGATTATACTTTCCTCCTTTATTAATAGTTCCACTAAAGATTGTCTTACCCCATCCTTGCGTGAAATCCGGAAGCTGTATTACACTCTCTGTTACCTGCATAACAGGAATTGAATAAGTCGTACCATCATCACAAGTCGTTCTGAAATAATAAGTAGTTCCCGGAGTAAGTCCTGAAATGACAGCCTTTCCAGTGGTTGCATCAAGTTTCAAATCTTTGGCATCCACTTTCGTCCACGTACTTCCATTCAAAGAAATATATGCTTCAATAGCACTCATCACATTAGACATATCTTCGGCATATTCAGGTACAATCGTCATTTCGGCCGTATACGACCACACATGAAACGGTTCGAGAATAACACTATAAGAAGGTATAATAACAGCTACGGAAACGATGGCCGATTTCAAACCGTTATATTCAGCTTGGAAGTCTTTGGCTACAACTCCCATATCAATACCACTTGCTTTTATATTGTAATATCCTTCTTTTCCTTCTATCGGAGTGATAACCGTATTGTTAATCAAAGTCATCACACCATAATAACGATAATAGAGCTTAATATTCTGCGGATTGCCTTCTTTCAGTTTCACCGGAATTGTCACTTCTTTACTCTTCATCTTCACAGGATCCGTAGGTAGCAACATAAAGTTCTTAGGCGTTGTTATATTCAACACATAATCTTCACTTTGCTTACCATAAGTACTGGTGGCACTCAAATAGAATAAATGAGTATCATTATTATCCGTAATATTCAGATTAGGAATCAAACCAGTAAAATTAATAATACCCATCTGATCCTGATTAATACCAAAGCCAATCAACTTCACACCTGATTTGTCCAGCAATGCTTGATCTTCAGGAGTAAGTGCCGCCAGATTAAATCCTTCCTCCGGCCAATCGGGTAAATTAGGAGAAGTAGTTCTAAGAATACATTTCGTAAAACCGCCCAAAGAAGTCAACAAAGCCGATAACTGATTCGATTCAATCGGATTACCGTCCCACTGATTACCATCATTACTTGTTTTCTCAAATCCGGTCAATGTGAAATAAGGAGGTTTAATATTCAATGCTTTATCCGAAATATCCAAAGTAATGGGTCTGACTTCCGTTACACGGTCAAAGACAATGCTCAACATGGCTTTACCAGCATCCACATTCATTTGCAAATGATAATGATGTTGAGCTAACGCCTCCTCAATGGTAGCCACTTCAATGGTAGTCGGACTTAGTCCGCCATTCACTTTCGTGAAAGTCAGTTTTACTGAAATTCTACCCGGCTTCACATAAGCAGCACGCGTTTCTCCGGACGAAAAAGAAACTTCACTTCCCAACTCTGCCTGTACAGTAGAAGAATAAGTCTTAAAATACTGTTTGAAATCATCCGTGTATTCAATACTTATTTTAGTATTGGCCAATTTACAAGTAGTTTCCACGGGAGTAGTCTCGCCACCACGGATATTAAAATCGGTAGTACCCTCATAATAAGGAGAATCAAAGCCTTCCTTCTCAATGTCACCATAGAAAGCTTTCAAGGTATAACTTCCTACCGGGAAAGTAGTGTCTTCATCATAGTCACTCAATTTATCCCAGGAAGCCTGCACTTTGTCACCTTGCAACACGGAAATAGAGAAATCTTGTATGGAAGGCAGTACTTCCTCACTCGAGCGTGTCGTAACATCTGTCACCGAAGAATTTGCGGATAGATGCAAGCTCATTCCACCAAAGGCACCCGAACGCTTTTCATCGTTTACACAACTGCACAATAATACAATCTCTAAAAATAAAATAAACTTCAAAATACCCTTCATACCGAATTAAATACGCCTTTAAATAATACGGAGTCCCTCTCTCTGAAATCAAAGATAAGCTTAAATACCTAATATACAGGTGCTATCTTGTAAACTAGCCGCAAAAATACAGTTTTATTTCTTTATAATAAAGTATCTAAAGAAAGTTTTATTTTCGAATATGAAAAGAAGACCACAATTAAGGCCTATAATATGAAAAATGAAACATTTTTAAGAGATATAACATAAAAGTTCTGTCTTTCAGATGAAAAACAGAACTTCATTATATAATAGATTGAACGTTAATAAAGCTTATTTATCGACGCCTGGCATCAAGACTACTCCCAACTTCTTCTTGCCGTCCATCTTGACTACCACAGGTTTTTCAAAGCGAACATGACGGAGATAGTTCGTTTCCTGCACTGCTGGTTGTGCATTGAGGAAATCCTGATTATAAACTCCATCATTCATAAAGGCGTTGATCGTGAAATATCCTACCCCGAAAGAAGTCAGGTTCTGAAAAAAGTGTGTCCCCTGACTGGGATCTACCCGGTAATTAGTCAGACCGGCTTCCACAATCACACGGGCAGCCGAAATATGAGGCCACTTCACCGGAATACCCAGCCATGTATCACTGCTTCCCCAACGACCCGGACCAACGAGCACATAATTTTTTCCTTCTCCCAGGAACTGTTGATTGATCTTTTCTATCTCCCAGGCAATCGTCTGATTATTGGAAGCACTATAATTATCGGTTTTTACATAAACCACATCATATACCTCATTCATAATGCCGTGTCCCAATGAATTATACGAACGGAGAATCACATCTTCATCAGGAATCTCGTTCAAATCCTCGTCCAGCATTTCTTTACTGTCTACGATAGGACGGATCTGCAACAGATAGAAAGTTCCGGATTTATCATGTTCGCGACTTAACGTTGCTGCAAATTCAATTTCAACCGGACGACGCATCTCCTGTTCACCATATTTCAATACCAACTGCAGAATACGAGCCAACGGGAAAACATCATGTTGCAGGATATTAGCAAAAGTAATCACCTTACGTCCTCCCGGATATAAACCATCACGAATAATCTGATCGTACGGATCGTAGGTAGAAGCAATATAACGCAGAGCACCGTCACTTTCCGCCTCTTTGACATGAAGTTTCAGCAAATTAAAACCATCGTCGATAGAAAAATCATGTCCGGCATTTTTCAAATCCAATGCATAAAAACGAGTTTGAGTCTCCTTGAGGGCTATTTCCATTTCACTGGTTTGCAACACCTGATTGGGATGATAGGGAGAAAAACGAAGGGTCATGCCACCGTCAACAATATATTTTCCTAATCCCAAAGCCAGATTAACCGTTCCTTCTTCGGCTTTTTCATCTCCTAAAGGATAATAATTCAGTGAACGGGCCACACCGGACATAGACGGATAATAACGATCGCCGTACTGGTTTCCAACTACTTCCTGTAAGATAACAGCCATTTTCTCCTGATCGATTACATTCGAAGTGGCTTGCATATACGCTTTGCTGTCACGGAAATAAACCGAAGCATACACCCCTTTGATAGCATCAGAGAGCATCCGCAACATTTCATAGCGGTCGTCCAGATAAGGAATCATGTAAGTGTTGTAAATTCCGGCAAACGGCTGATAATGAGAGTCCTCCAACAAGGAAGAAGAACGAATGGCAATCGGAGACTTCACTACATCGAAGAAAGTGAAAAAGTCCTCTACCAACCGGTCAGGCAACTTTGCCTTCAGAAAGTATTTCAGAATCGTAGCATCATCCGCATCTGACAGTGCAATCTGATACAGATTATTAGTATCCATAAATTCATCAAACACATCCGTACAAAGCACCACTGTTTTCGGAATAGCGATACGCGCATTTTCAAACTCGTCGAACTCCGGATGACGCTTCACCATATTATCAATAAATGCCAGTCCACGTCCTTTTCCTCCGAGAGATCCATCCCCGATACGGGCAAAGTTAGAATAACGGTCGAAGCGGTCGCGCTTAAAGACCGCCACGACTCCCTGGTTCTTCATCTTACGATACTTCACAATCGCCTCAAAGATGATTTTACGGTGAGCATCCACATCCTGAAGACTATTCCAGGTTATCGGTTTCAAAAATTCAGCTACCGGGAACATGGCACGCGAATAAAACCAACGCGACACGTGATTCCGACTGATATGATATAAGAAGGACTCCGCAGGTACGGCAAAAAGAATATTTTGTAGCTCCTTCAAATTCCGGACGCGGGCAATCTCCTCCCCAGTATCCGGATTCCGGAAAATAAAATCACCAAAACCAAAATTATCGGAGACAATACGGCGCAAATCAACGTCCATCTTCTTGGAGTTCTTGTCGATAAAGCTGGCACCATACTTGGCTGCATAAGACGAATTTTCAGATTCGGAAGACTGGATAATCAAAGGAACAAACGGATCATTCTTACGTATCTCCGCACACAGCTTGATACCTGCCAGACCGTCTTTCTCCCCCCGTTCCACTTTCGGGAAACGGACGTCAGTGATTACCCCCAATATATTATTCTGATACTTATGATAGATTTCCATCGCCTCCTGATACGTACGTGCCAACACTATTTTAGGACGTCCGCGCATACGGAGCGTACGCTGGTGAGCATTCAAGGCTTCAGTAGAGAATTCCTGACTCTGCTTCAACACGAATTTATACAGATTCGGCAAAATAGAAGAATAGAAACGAATACCATCCTCCACCAAAAGAATCAACTGCACACCGACCTCCTGCACATCGTGTTCCAGATTCATCTTGTCCTCTATCAACTTGATGATAGACACCAACAAGTCAGTATTACCCAACCAGCAAAATACATATTCAAACGCACTTAAATCTTCATTGATAATCCGTTTAGTAATACCATGACTGAAAGGAGTCAGAATGACAATAGGAATATGCTCGTATTTCTCTTTGATGTGACGGCCGATGTCGAAACTGTCATTATCCCCCGTGCTCGGCATACAAATCACCAGATCGAACGACATGTTTTCCAACTGTGACAGTGCTTCCTCCTCCGTAGACACCTGCGAGAAACGAGGTGGATAGCGCAGAGACAAAGAAGTGTATTCATTGAAAATCTTCTCATCAATGCGCCCGTCATCCTCCAACATGAAAGCATCGTAAGGATTAGCGATTAATAACACGTTAAAAATCCGCCTTGTCATCAAGTTAGCGAATTGTGTATCTTTGAAGTAAAGCTGGTTTAATTTATATTTACTAAGCATAAAGTCATTCTCCTTTCTTATTCCAAATCGTCATATCTCCAAAATCATGTTTCAGCAGATCGTTACTATGAATAATGGCATATTTAAATCCCAAATATTCACTACGAATATCCAACAACTCCTTTATAACCGGATAATAATCTTCTTTCTTACCTGACATATATTCATTAACAGCATAAGAGAAAAAGTTCATTTTTTGAATAAACTCATCATAAAATCGTTGTTCACGACAGTTCCTATAAGGTAGTTTCCCATTAAATAATAAATTCAACAACTGAATCGTTGAAAGCACTTCGGAAGTCGCATGGTCACTATTAAATATTACTTTCTGATTGACAAAGTCATTCGAATGCCTTATTATAGTCTCTATGTCATAATGGATCGGATCTAAGATATCATCATACTTATTCGATTTTTTATTATTGCAGTATCCACAAGCTACAAATAAGTTTTCCCATGTTTGTTTCAAATCTCCATTATTAGCTTGCGACTTGAAATGTTCTACTTGGTAATCTGTTGTCAAATGCCGTTCGCACAAATAACATTTATCATTCTGATCCATCAGTAATTGTTTGCAGACTTCGTCCGTATTATAACTTTTATCTAAAGTTTGTGGCTTATCCGCATTCTTACAAATTCTAATCATCTTAATTAATTCTTATTTTGCCACTCTCTTTTCAGATCATAATATTTAGCTTTAACTGCAGGAGCTACTGCCTCCGGAATCTTATCAAAATCTTTCAGATACATATCCAATTCACTTTTATCCGAAACAGAAAGCTGCTCTGCACGAATCAACTCTTCCAGCCGTTGTAAACGCATTTGAATTTCACTGGAATCTGTGCGAACACCAAAATAACCTTCCGCTAATGCTTCATAAGAATAATCCGTTAAATCTTCAATCGGTTCACGATGTTCCAAATCAAAAGCAACAGCATTCTCTAAAGAATTAAGAATAAAAGGAGAATGAGTAGTAACAATAAACTGTATATTAGGGAAAATAGCAGTCAACATCGGCAAGATCATTCGCTGTAGTTCCAAATGAAGATGTGTTTCTATTTCATCAATCAACACAATTCCCTCTTTCTCGTATGCACGTACCACATTATCCTGCGATTGCATTTTTAAGATTAAATCGGCTACGATGTCCAATGCAGCTGAATATCCTGCTGACAACTCCGTGAATTTAAACGATTTTCCACGCGTTTGAATGAGGAAAGAGTAATCTTTATAATTGAAATCAAGTTCCAAGGTTGTATCATTAAATATCTGACGGAGGATATTACGAAAACCGACAAACCATTGACGAATATAATCAGCATCCTCCATTTTTCCTTCATTACGGGCTAAGGCTTCTTGCACTTTACAGTCAACCATAAAATTCAAGAACTGATCTACTTTATTGTGTGTCAGATCAGTTTTCATTTCCAAATCCGGTTTAATCGGATTCTTAGGTTCTACAAAAAGAGATCTACGTTCATCTGCATAATAGGCTATGATAAAATCTTGACTTAGAAAATCCTTAGAGATGGAATATATATCATGGAATGAAAGTTCCACTTTTCCATACATTTCTTCAATTCTAGTTTTATAATGTTCAATACTATCCTGATTAGAGACAATATCTCGCAAATTATTAGCGGCCTTAGCCGTTTGCAACCATGTTCGATGAGATATTAAATTCTTTTTAACATCTAAAAAGCTCAACGTCTTATCATTGCAAACCTTGTTCAAATGCTCCACAATTGCATTCAACAAAATAGTCTTACCACTTCCGTTCTTTCCCGTAATAATCAGATGTTTTTTCT
The DNA here is from genome assembly GCF_047310725.1 of Bacteroides sp. 90-K9/2. NCBI lineage: Bacteria > Pseudomonadati > Bacteroidota > Bacteroidia > Bacteroidales > Bacteroidaceae > Bacteroides > Bacteroides sp. 90-K9/2. The sequence goes on along the minus strand of NZ_JBCGVL010000007.1, from coordinate 131,531 downwards.
CATTTTCAGAAATTGGAATACAAAAGTTTTCCAAATGAAAAATGTGATTAACCTTGATATTCGTAATAAAATTACCCATAGTCCTTTATACTTGATGATTACTTTTGCAAAGTTAATTTTTTAAATCTCATTTTCCATCATCTTCTTTATAAAGTTTACTTGTTTATCTCTTATTATTTTGTAGATTTGTAACTTTAAGTTTATTCAAAAAGACTTTTTATTCACATGAAAAAAGTAACTTTATTAATGAGTGGAATCATGGTGATGTCATGCGCTCCCCAACAGAAAAAGCTAGTCTACCCCGAGACAGCGAAGGTAGACACCGTAGACGTGTACTTCGGTACACAAGTTCCCGACCCTTACAGATGGTTGGAAAATGACACCAGTGCAGCTACTACTGCCTGGGTAGAAGCACAAAACAAAGTAACGAATGAGTATCTAAGCCAGATTCCGTTCCGGGAAAACTTGTTGAAACGATTGACCACACTGGCCGATTACGAGAAGATCAGTGCGCCAATCAAGAAACATGGTAAATATTACTTCAGTAAAAATGACGGCCTGCAGAACCAGAGTGTATTCTACGTACAGGATTCACTGGACGGCGAACCTCGCGTTTTCCTCGACCCGAACAAGCTCTCGGACGATGGCACAGTGGCACTGACCGGTCTTTATTTCTCAAACGACGGCAAATATACCGCTTACAGTATCTCACGCAGCGGATCGGATTGGTCTGAAATATTTGTCATGGACACTGAAAGTGGCAAGTTATTGGAAGACCACATCGAATGGGCCAAATTTACCGGTGCCGCCTGGCAGGGAGACGGATTCTATTACAGCGCCTACGATGCTCCTGCCAAAGGAAAAGAATTCTCCAACGTAAACGAAAAGCACAAAATCTATTATCACAAAATAGGTGAACCGCAATCGAAAGATAAACTGATTTATCAGAATCCGGCTTATCCGAAACGTTTCTATACAGCCAGCACCAGCGAAGACGAACGTATTCTCTTCCTCACAGAATCCGGTGCCGGAAGAGGGAACAACTTATTTATACGAGACCTGAAAAAGCCGAATTCTCCTTTCATCCAACTGACTACCGACCTCGATTACCAATACTACCCGATTGAAGTGATAGGCGACCAGATTTATATTTATACTAACTATGGCGCACCGAAAAACCGGATCATGGTAGCCGACATTAACCGTCCTAAACTGGAGGACTGGAAAGAACTCGTTCCCGAATCGGAAGCCGTTCTTTCAAACGCAGAAGTGATCGGTGGCAAACTGTTCCTTACTTACGACAAAGATGCTTCGAACCATGCATACGTTTACGGGCTCGACGGCAAGCAGATTCAGGAAATCCAACTGCCGTCACTCGGTTCGGTAGGCTTCAGCGGCAACAAAGACGATAAAGAATGTTTCTTCGGATTCACTTCATTCACCATTCCGGGTGCCACTTATAAATATGACATGGACCAGAACACCTATGAACTATACCGTGCACCGAAAGTACAGTTCAACTCGGATGATTTTGTGACGGAACAAGTATTCTTTGCCAGCAAAGACGGTGTAAAAGTCCCGATGTTCCTTACCTATAAGAAAGATCTGAAGAAAGACGGAAAAAATCCTGTATTCCTTTACGGATACGGTGGTTTCGGCATCAGCCTCAACCCTGGTTTCAGTGCAATGCGCATCCCATTCCTCGAAAATGGCGGTATCTACGCACAAGTCAACCTGCGTGGTGGCAGCGAATACGGTGAAGACTGGCACGTAGCCGGAACTAAGATGCAGAAGCAGAATGTATTCGACGACTTCATCTCTGCTGCCGAATATCTTATCAACGAAAAATATACGAACAAAGATAAAATCGCCATTGTAGGTGGCTCCAACGGTGGTCTGCTGGTAGGTGCCTGCATGACACAGCGTCCGGACCTGTTCCGTGTAGCAATTCCGCAGGTAGGCGTGATGGATATGCTACGCTATCATAAATTTACTATCGGCTGGAACTGGGCAAGCGATTACGGAACAAGCGAAGACAGCAAAGAAATGTTTGAATACCTCAAAGGCTATTCTCCATTGCACAACCTGAAACCGGGCACGAAATATCCGGCAACACTGGTGACCACTGCCGACCATGACGACCGCGTGGTTCCCGCCCATTCATTCAAATTTGCCGCTACGCTGCAAGCAGACAACGACGGTACAAACCCGACACTGATCCGCATTGACAGCAAAGCAGGTCACGGTGCAGGTAAACCGATGGCAAAAGTACTTGAAGAACAAGCAGACATCTACGGTTTCATCATGTACAACCTAGGGATGAATATTAAGTATTAGGTATTAGCGCTGAATACTTACATTAAATATTAGGTATAAGGTATTAAGTATAAGTCTATGCGGTTTGCAGCACAGCCTAATACTTAATACCTTATACTTTATACCTAGCACTTGTTCCTACTATCATTTTATCATTATTTAATCAAAATAATGGCATAAAATCAATCATATCTGAAAATTTTTCCTATATTTGCAGTGAGTTAGTTGACATTTTATCAGAATTAACCTTTTAAAATATAGTATCATGAACATCCAGAAAATCATGTCCTCTTTGGAGGCTAAGCATCCCGGTGAATCTGAATATCTTCAGGCAGTGAAGGAAGTTCTTCTTTCTATCGAAGATATATACAATCAACATCCTGAATTTGAAAAAGCTAAAATCATAGAAAGATTGGTAGAACCTGACCGTATCTTCACTTTCCGTGTGACATGGGTGGACGATAGAGGCGAGGTACAGACCAATCTCGGCTATCGTGTACAATTCAACAATGCGATAGGTCCTTATAAAGGTGGTATCCGTTTCCATGCATCCGTTAATCTTTCCATTCTGAAGTTCCTCGGTTTCGAACAAACATTCAAGAATGCACTGACTACCCTGCCTATGGGTGGCGGTAAAGGCGGTTCCGATTTCTCTCCACGCGGTAAGAGTAATGCCGAAATCATGCGTTTCTGCCAGGCATTTATGCTGGAGTTGTGGCGCCATCTCGGGCCGGACATGGATGTGCCTGCCGGTGACATCGGCGTAGGAGGACGTGAAGTGGGCTATATGTTCGGCATGTACAAAAAACTAACTCGTGAATTTACCGGTACATTCACCGGCAAAGGATTGGAATTCGGCGGTTCATTGATTCGTCCGGAAGCTACCGGTTTCGGAGGACTGTATTTTGTCAATCAGATGCTTCAGGCAAAAGGGATTGATATAAAAGGTAAGACAGTGGCAATTTCCGGTTTCGGCAACGTTGCCTGGGGAGCAGCTACTAAAGCTACCGAACTAGGTGCAAAAGTAATCACGATTTCCGGTCCGGACGGATATATCTACGATCCGGATGGTATCAGCGGTGAAAAAATAGACTATATGCTCGAACTTCGTTCTTCGGGTAACGATATTGTGGCTCCTTATGCCGAACAGTATCCGAACGCAACCTTCGTAGAAGGAAAACGCCCGTGGGAAGTGAAAGCAGACATCGCACTTCCTTGCGCCACCCAGAACGAATTAAATGGAGAAGATGCTCAAAATCTCATAAAAAATGACGTACTTTGCGTCGGAGAAATTTCCAACATGGGATGTACCCCTGAAGCTATCGATCTTTTCATTGAACATAAGACGATGTACGCTCCGGGTAAAGCGGTCAACGCAGGTGGTGTAGCCACTTCCGGTCTGGAAATGTCTCAAAACGCAATGCACCTTAGCTGGAGTGCTGCCGAGGTGGACGAAAAGCTCCATGCAATCATGCACGGCATCCATGCACAATGCGTGAAATACGGCACGGAACCCGACGGATATATTAATTATGTGAAGGGTGCCAACATTGCCGGGTTTATGAAAGTAGCTCACGCAATGATGGGACAAGGCGTTATTTAATAATTGAAAATTGAGAATTAAAAATTAAAAAATAAAAGAGTTTGGTAGTGGACTATATTAGTCAACAAGACATTTATTTTTCAATTCTCAATTTTTAATTCTCAATTTATTCAAGGACTTTGTTTAGTTGTATTTGTATTTGTGGTTTGCGCTGCTCGCCTCCTGTGACAGGACGCGGGTAGCGCTATTTTTTTGAGATTAACGTTATTTTCGCTGGAATTAATTATCTTTGTGGCATAATAGGTTAAATAATAGTTTGTGAATTTGTTATATGCGATAAATAACTCACAACTAATAATTTACTATTATTGGTTTTGTAATTAATAATCAAGTAATAAATAAAAAATGCTACAACCCGAATTGAAATTTCGCCGTGACAAAATTCGCAGCCTGATGGTGTCACAGGGCATCGACGCCGCACTTATCACTTGTAATGCAAATTTAATTTACACGTATGGCTGTGTAGTCAGTGGCTATCTTTACCTCCCCCTTCATTCGCCTGCACTATTATTTTTTAAACGTCCTAATAACATCACAGGAGAGCACTCATTCTCTATCCGCAAACCGGAACAAATCGTTGATCTGCTGAAAGAACAAGGATTGCCGATGCCAACCAAACTGATGTTAGAAGGTGACGAACTTCCTTATACGGAATATTGTCGTCTGGCCAGTCTCTTCCCGGAAGCGGAAGTGGTAAATGGTACCCCGTTGATTCGCCAGGCGCGCAGTGTGAAAACACCTGTAGAAATTGAAATGTTCCGCCGCTCCAGCATTGCTCATGCAAAGGCTTATGAGCAGATTCCAAGTGTATACCGTCCCGGTATGACGGACATTGAATTTTCCATCGAAATAGAACGTCTGATGCGCCTGCAAGGTTGTCTTGGAATTTTCCGGGTATTCGGACGCAGTATGGAAATATTCATGGGTAGTGTACTGACCGGAGACAATGCCGGTTACCCCTCTCCTTACGATTTTGCCTTAGGCGGTCAGGGACTTGATCCTGCCTTGCCGGGAGGAGCAAATAAAACTCCGTTAAAAGAGGGACAAAGCGTTATGGTGGACTTAGGTGGCAACTTCAACGGCTACATGAACGATATGAGCCGTGTATTCTCCATCGGCAAACTGCCCGAAGAAGCTTACACCGCCCATCAAGTTTGTCTGGATATCCAGGAAAAGATTGCTTCCATTGCCAGACCGGGCATTGCCTGTGAAGTGCTTTACGACACAGCAATCGAAGTAGTCAAAGCAGCCGGATTTGCCGACAAATTTATGGGAACAGGACAACAAGCCAAGTTTATCGGTCACGGCATCGGACTTGAGATTAATGAAGCTCCGGTACTGGCTCCCCGCATAAAGCAACCATTAGAACCGGGTATGGTCTTTGCCCTCGAACCGAAAATCGTTATTCCGGGTGTAGGTCCCGTAGGTATTGAGAACTCCTGGGTAGTGACCAACGAAGGAATCGAAAAACTGACAAACTGCAATGAAGAAATCATTGAATTAAGTTAAACAGACAATGAAAAAGATGTGTCCGGCAAAGAACAGGCACATCTTTTTCTACTAATAATAACACACTTAACCCCCAAAAACAATGAAACAACCTTTCATTCTAACCCTTGTTTCCTCTGTTGCCTGCGCTGCAACAGCCGCCAACAAAGCACCGGAAAACACCACACCGACAAAGTCAAAAACACCCAACGTTGTATTTATCTATGCCGACGATCTCGGCTACGGCGATCTGGAATGTTACGGAGCTAAAAACGTACAGACACCCAACGTCAACCGACTGGCAAAATCGGGAATCCTTTTCACCAATGCTCATGCAACAGCCGCCACCAGCACCCCTTCCCGCTACTCCATGTTGACCGGAGAATACGCATGGCGCAAAGAAGGAACGGATGTAGCGGCAGGAAATGCCGGAATGATTATCCGTCCCGAACAATACACCATGGCAGATATGTTCAAAAGTGTCGGTTACGCCACTGCCGCAGTAGGCAAATGGCATCTGGGACTCGGAGATCAAACCGCCACTCAAGACTGGAATGCTCCGTTACCTTGTGCACTGGGCGATTTAGGTTTCGACTATCATTACATTATGGCAGCTACAGCCGACCGCGTACCTTGTGTGTACATCGAAAACGGAAAAGTAGCCAACTATGATCCGAGTGCTCCCATCGAAGTCAGCTATCAAAAGAACTTCGAGGGTGAACCAACCGGAAAAAGTAATCCTGAATTACTTTATAACCTCAAGCCAAGTCACGGTCACGATATGTCGATCGTTAATGGAATTTCACGCATCGGTTTTATGAAAGGCGGTGGAAAAGCACTCTGGAAAGACGAAAACATTGCAGATTCACTTACCACACACGCCATTCGATTCATCGAGGACAACCAAAACAAACCTTTCTTTCTCTACTTTGCCACCAATGACGTACATGTGCCCCGCTTTCCTCACGACCGTTTCAGAGGAAAAAATCCGATGGGATTAAGAGGCGACGCTATCGTACAGTTCGATTATTGTGTCGGTGAAATCCTGAATGCACTCGAAAAACTGGGATTAAGAGAAAATACACTCATTATTCTTTCAAGTGACAACGGCCCGGTAGTAGACGACGGATACGATGACAAAGCAGAGGAACTGCTCAACGGTCATAGTCCTGCGGGACCGCTACGGGGCAACAAATATAGTGCCTTCGAAGGAGGAACCCGTATTCCTGCCATCGTCAGCTGGCCTGTAGGAGTAGAAAAAGGAATGACTTCAGACTTATTGGTTTCACAAGTGGACTGGCTCGCCTCTCTCGCTTCCCTGACCGGAGCTACGATGCCTAAGAATGCCGCACCGGATAGTTACAACTATCTGGGAAGTTGGCTGGGTAAAGAAAAGACAGACCGCCCGTGGGTGATAGAGCAAGCTTCCAATCACACACTGTCCGTCCGCACCAAAGACTGGAAATACATCGAACCGAATGACGGACCGAAAATGATTCAATGGGGACCGAAGATAGAAACCGGAAACTCTAAAGAACCCCAGCTTTATAAGATGAAAGAAGTGAAAGAGGTAACCAACTATGCAAAGAATATGCCGGAGAAAGTGGCAGAACTGCAGGGTATCCTTCAAAGCGTACGTGAAGGAAATGTTTCATTTTAATGACAACAACATCATGAATCATCAATCAATCCCATTGATAGGCAGCATCCTGCTTCTATCTACCCTATCTGCCAACGGACAGAAAAAAAATACCCAGCCCAATATCCTCTTCATCCTTTGTGACGATATGGGATATGGAGACTTGGGATGCTACGGTCAACCATTTATCCGCACCCCTCATATAGACGCCATGGCCGGTGAAGGAATGCGTTTTACGCAAGCATACGCAGGAAGTCCCGTCAGCGCCCCTTCCAGAGCTTCATTCATGACAGGACAACATTCAGGCCATTGTGAAGTACGAGGTAACAAGGAGTACTGGAAAAATGCACCGATCGTGGAATATGGACAGAATAAAGAATACTCAATAGTGGGGCAACACCCTTATGATCCCGACCACGTAATCCTGCCGGAGATCATGAAAGATAACGGCTACACCACAGGTATGTTCGGCAAATGGGCCGGAGGTTACGAAGGCTCCTGTTCCACTCCCGACAAACGGGGGATAGACGAATACTACGGTTATATCTGTCAGTTTCAGGCTCATCTTTATTACCCTAATTTCCTGAACCGTTATAGTAAAGCATTGGGTGACACCGGAGTGGTACGTGTAGTGATGGATGAAAACATCCAATATCCGATGTATGGTCCCGACTACCTGAAACGTCCGCAATATTCGGCCGACATGATCCACCAGAAAGCATTGGAGTGGCTGGATCAGCAAGACGGTAAACAGCCGTTTTTCGGCGTATTGACTTACACCTTGCCTCATGCGGAACTCGTTCAGCCGGAAGATTCTATCCTGAATGAATACAAAGCTAAATTCAACCCGGATAAAGAATTTAAGGGAAGCGAAGGCTCACGATACAACGCCATCACGCATACACACGCCCAATTTGCCGGAATGATTACCCGCCTAGACTATTACGTGGGCGAAGTTTTGAAAAAACTGAAAGAAAAAGGACTGGACGAAAACACATTGGTTATTTTCTCCAGTGACAACGGCCCTCACGAGGAAGGCGGAGCCGATCCTACTTTCTTCGGCAGAGACGGAAAACTACGCGGACTGAAACGTCAATGTCACGAAGGAGGAATACGTATTCCATTTATCGTCCGTTGGCCGGGACACATACCTGCAGGCGAAGTAAATGATCACATCTGTGCATTTTATGATTTAATGCCGACGTTCTGCGAAGTCATTGGTATCAAAGACTACGAAAAGAAATATCGCAATAAGGAAAAAGAAGTCGATTATTTCGATGGGATTTCTTTCGCTCCCACACTGCTGGGTAAAAATAAGCAAAAGAAACATGACTTTCTGTATTGGGAGTTTGATGAAACAGACCAGATTGCCGTACGCATGGATGATTGGAAAATGGTAGTGAAAAAAGGAACACCGTTCCTCTATAATCTAAAAACAGATATTCATGAGGATCATGACATAGCACTCCAACATCCGGATATCATGGAAAAGATGAAGACTATCATCTTTGAACAACATACTCCGAATCCTCATTTTTCGGTGACGTTGCCCAAACGGTAAACGTACGGATAAAGAAATAATGAGTAATCAGCAGTTGGAAAGCAAGTTATCATTCATTTCCGTACCGTTTTCACCACAGAGGACACGGAGGACACAGAGTTTTCAGAGTTCTAATTCAGAGATTATTATAACCTCTGTGTCCTCCGTGTCCTCTGTGGTGAAATAGTTCATTTATATACTGTTTTTACTCCAATTCAACTACTGACTCGTATAAATCTGTATCTGAATGCTATAATATATCTGTTCCATCCTTCTATCAGCGGATAGGCGTCATTCCCATCTTCTTCGCCCGTTCCAGCATGAAAGCATGAGCCGCCTCATATTCGTTCGGAATCACTCCATCCAAGATTGCATCTTTAATAGCACTCTTCAAGACTCCGACCTCACGACAAGGTTCCAAGCCGAAAATCTCCATAATTTCTTCACCGCTCACAGGTGGCTGGAAATTACGGACACGGTCTTTCTCTTCCAAATCCTTCAGTTTCTGTCGAACCAACTGGAAGTTATTCAGGAAACGCTGTTTACGTTCCATATTCTTGGAAGTAATGTCCGCTTCGCAAAGCATCATCAAGTCGTCAATGTCATCACCCGCTTCGAAGAGCAGACGGCGTACAGCCGAGTCTGTCACCACGTCATCCGCGATAACGATCGGGCGCATGTGCAGGCTGACCAGCTTTTGTACATACTTCATCTTCTCATTCATCGGCAACTTCATCTTGCGGAAGATATGCGGAATCATCTTTTCACCGATAAAGTTATGATTATGGAACGTCCATCCCGCTTTAGGTTCCCAACGTTTCGTGACAGGTTTGGCAATGTCGTGCAACAAAGCAGCCCAACGAAGCCAAAGGTTATCAGTCTTCTTGCTGATATTATCCAGCACTTCCAACGTATGATAAAAATTATCCTTATGGGAACGCCCGTTCCGTGTTTCCACCCCCTGCAAGGCAGCAAATTCCGGAAAAATCAACGGCAGCAAACCGCTACGCTCCAAATCAATAAATCCTTTTGAGGGGATTGGAGAAAGAATAATCTTATTCAGTTCGTCCGCAATACGTTCACGGGATATAATTTCAATCCGTTCCTTATTCCGGCAAAGCGATTCGAAAGTATCATCATCAATGTAAAAACCCAATTGCGTAGCAAAACGGATGCAACGCATCATGCGCAAGGGATCATCGCTGAAAGTGATATCCGGGTCGAGGGGAGTGCGGATTGTCTTTTCCTTCATATCCTCCAAACCTCCGAACGGATCTACCAATTCGCCAAAACGTGCTTTATTGAGACATACGGCCAAAGCATTGATCGTGAAATCGCGACGATTCTGATCGTCTTCCAGCGTGCCGTCTTCAACGATAGGTTTACGCGAATCCCGTTGATAAGACTCTTTACGCGCACCAACAAACTCTACTTCCGTGCCTCTATATTTTACTTGTGCTGTTCCGAAATTCTTGAAAACAGAAACATGAGCACCACGTCCCAACTGTTTTCCAAGGGCTTCCGCCATTGCAATTCCACTTCCTACAACTACTACATCTATATCTTTAGAGGGACGCTGCAGAAAAATATCACGAACGTAACCACCTACCACATAACAATCCATACCAAGTGTATCAGCCGTTTCGGCTATCTGTCCGAAGATGGGTTCGCTAAAATGCTGCTTCAATTCCTCTTGAGTCAACTCTATCATTCTTTTTAGTTATAAGTTTTGAGGGGACAAAATTACAAAAATAAGGGATATATTTGTACTTTTGCCGCTAATAAAACCAGTAAATAGAATTTGTGATGAAAAAACTGACTATCCTCTTTTGTGGTACGCTGGCATTAGCTGCCTGCGGAAATGGCCTTGAGAAAAAAGCCAATGAAAAACTGATGGTTGCCAAGGCTGCCTACGAACGTGGCGACTATGAAGAAGCTAAGTTACAAATTGACAGTATCAAGATTCTCTATCCCAAAGCGTTCGAAGCACGTAAGGCGGGACAGGCACTGATGCTCGATGTTGAAACAAAGGCACAGCAAAAAACGCTTGCTTACCTGGATAGCACCTTTCAGGCAAAGACGGAAGAATTCAATGCCATCAAGGACAAATTCAAACTAGAAAAAGATGCCGAATATCAACAAGTCGGCAACTACCTCTGGCCTACACAGACCATTGAAAAGAATATGCACCGTTCATACCTCCGCTTCCAAGTGAACGAGCAAGGTATAATGAGTATGACTTCCATCTACTGTGGTGCCGGCAATATCCACCATACAAAAGTGAAAGTGATTGCCCCTGATGGCAGTTTTGCAGAAACTCCAAGCTCCAAAGACAGCTACGAGTCAACGGATATGAACGAGAAAATAGAAAAAGCTGACTACAAACTAGGGGAAGACGGAAATGTAATCGAATTCCTGAATCTCAATAAAGACAAAAATATCCGTGTGGAATATATAGGCGACCGCACCTATAAAACGACAATGAGTCCCACCGACCGCCAGGCCGCAGCAGGTGTTTACGAATTAGCACAAATCCTCTCTGCCATGGAGCAGATTAAAAAAGAACAAGAGGAAGCCAACCTGAAAATCGGATTCATCAATAAGAAGAAAGAACGGAAAGCACAGGAAGAAATTACCGATTAGTAAAAGGAAAGCCATTCAGCAAAAAGAAAGCTATCCGGTTAGAAAGAAATATATTTAGGCACGGATTACGCGGATTACACGGTCTTGGCTGCGCAATCTTTTTAAAACCGTGTAATCCGCGTAATCCGTGCCTACTTTCTTACTTATAATATCACTCATAACCGTCAAAAGAGAAGCTATCCAGCAGAAAAAAACATTGGTTAATAATAAAATAGACGGGAATAGTTGTTATTTTTCATAAACGACAACTATTCCCGTCAAATGTATAATGAGACTCTTAATCCTCTGCGTGAGAGAAAAGGCGTTTCCTGGTAGGGAGAAAAGGCGTAGTCTGCCATCATCAAACGGCGTAGCCTGACAACCAAAAACGGCGTGGTCTACACATCTTTATTTCACCCTTCTATTCAACTGATTATTAGCCTTTTCCTGTTTCGATTTTCCGACCCGTTTTCCGGTCGTCTTCTTTTTACCGACTGCAGACTTTGTCTTTCCGGCAAAAGGATTGTTACTTTTTTTGATTGGCATAGACAGCAACTATATAAACAGTACTTATTTCTTATAACTCCTATTCTCCTTCGTAATACTCACCCAAAAACCAGCGAGCCACAAAATCCCAGTTTTCCCGCAACAACTCCTTTCCGTTCTCAAACGGGAACTGTGCTTCCGGCAACAAATCATGTTCCATTCCATATTTCAGCAGATCAAACGGACACAAGCCTTCTTCACAAAACAATTCGTATGCTTCCTCTTCAGCCAGTTCGGCATTGTAGAGCGGATTACGTTTGTCTGCAAAATATTCGGCTACATCAGGACCGATCAACAACCCTTTCGGATTGGCAAAAACCACGAAGTTACCGAACTCCTTTAAGTCAGGCAACAAAGAATCCTCTTCATCTTCCCACTTCAACGACTGCACAAAGAAAAATTTCAGCGCTTCGTAAGAATCAAAGTATAAAAGTGGTTCACCTTTGCTCGCTTCAAGGAAACGTTCTACGTTTGTAGGCATCTTTTCTCCCGGCAAAACTACCGGCAGAGGCATCCGCTTCTTTTGCATCAGCTCCGTTTCCATCAGCCAGTCCGTTGCCAGGTGATCGCTGATAGGAGCCAATTCGAACGCAGCATCCAAACGGTTGTAAAGTGTATCCGCAAACTCCAGCAAATCCGCATCCATCGGGTTCTCTACTCCATCAAAATCATCGCCAACCGGAGAATTGATGGCCCACAAAAGGAAAACAACATCTTCACGGTTAATTTCGTCCGGCAAATATTCCTCCGTCAGTGCGTAGAAAGGCAAATAACGTCCGTAGCTTTTCCGGTGCCAATGAATAAACTGACGCCAGTTTCCGCCATCCGCTACACAATCTTCCAGGTACAAAGCCACCATCAAAGCTACTTGTTGCTGACTTTCCGCTGTTTCCCATTTAAATAAATACGATTCTGCCACCAACGGCAATAAATGATTAGCGAAATCCAGATACCATTCATCCGTGCCTACCACCTTTGCACGACCATGAGCGTCCAGCCATGCTTTCATATATATCTTCTGTTGCTTCATACTACAAACGTTTCAAAGCCAGTTTGATAACCTTTTCTACCGGAGCATCCGGCTCCTCCTTCAAGATAGCCAATACCACCTTCTGTGAAGGTGCAGCAGCAAACCCCAACATCGTCAATGCAGACACCGCCTCTTCCTGCACTTCCGCATTGGCAGGTTGCAACAACAGACCTGCGGAAGCCCCTCCGGCAGCACCCCCTCCCATTGTTTTTATCTTATCTTTCAGGTCGACAATCACGCGTTGCGCAGTCTTCAGCCCGATGCCTTTCACCGTTTTCAGCATGTTCGCATTTTCGGTGCTGATAACGTTCACCAGTTCGGCAGGCGAGAGAGCCGAAAGAATCATACGTGCCGTGTTCCCCCCGATTCCGGAGACGGAAATCAATAATAGGAAAATCTCCCGCTCCTGTTTCTCGGCAAATCCGTAGAGCACATACGCATCTTCACGAATCGCCTCGTAAATATATAGCTTACAGCTTTTCTTTCCTTGAATAGCCGAATAGGTATTCAAAGATATATTGGCGGCATATCCCACCCCGTTACAGTCAATCACCGCGGTTGCCGGACTTAGTTCGGCAAGTTCGCCCCTAATATATTCTATCATATCTAATTATATTCTATCATAACAGGGACAAAGATAAAACAATTTCACCACAGAGGACACAGAGGCCACAGAGTTTTTTCAATGTAGCACATCACACCCTGATTTGCTTTCATGCGGACCGATATCACCTGCTAGTGAAAAAAAATAAAATATTAAAGCAGATGAACCAAAGTTAGTAGTAATTTGTTTACTTTTGCAAGCAAAAGAAAGAAATTTGTTCATTAAAACCAAGAAAAGAATGAAAAAAGTAAGAGCTGCCATCGTTGGTTATGGCAACATTGGACATTATGTACTTGAAGCGCTTCAGGCGGCACCTGATTTCGAAATAGCCGGAGTCGTTCGTCGTGCAGGAGCAGAGAACAAACCGGAAGAGTTGGCAAACTACGCAGTAGTGAAGGACATAAAAGAGCTGGGAGAAGTAGACGTAGCTATTCTTTGCACGCCGACCCGCAGCGTAGAGAAATATGCAAAAGAATATCTGGCGATGGGAATTAACACGGTAGACAGTTTCGATATCCACACCGGTATCGTAGACCTGCGCCGTACCCTGAATGCTACCGCCAAAGAACATAAAGCCGTATCGATCATCTCTGCCGGATGGGATCCGGGAAGCGATTCCATCGTACGCACCATGCTGGAAGCAATTGCTCCGAAAGGCATCACCTACACCAACTTCGGTCCCGGTATGAGTATGGGACACACAGTAGCCGTAAAAGCGGTTGACGGAGTGAAAGCTGCCCTTTCCATGACCATTCCGACCGGCACGGGAATCCACCGCCGCATGGTATACATCGAACTGAAAGACGGATATAAATTCGAAGAAGTAGCCGCTGCCATCAAAGCAGATCCTTACTTCGTGAACGATGAAACACACGTAAAACTCGTTCCGAGTGTAGACGCCCTGCTGGACATGGGTCATGGTGTAAATCTGACTCGCAAAGGTGTATCAGGCAAAACACAGAACCAGTTGTTCGAATTTAATATGCGTATCAACAACCCCGCACTGACCGCACAAGTGCTGGTATGCGTGGCACGCGCTTCCATGAAGCAACAACCGGGATGCTACACGATGGTAGAAGTTCCCGTTATCGACCTTCTCCCCGGCGACCGCGAAGAATGGATCGGACATTTGGTATAATATATTTTATACATAAAACAAAATTAAAATAGAGAAAGGTGATACACCTTTCTCTATTTTTTTATCTTTGCGACTCAATATTTTTTGCGACTTAACCATTCAATAAAAGGAACATTGAAGAACCAACGATACAATCATATAGAAGAATGGGCAAATACTCTTAGTCACGGAGCAGGTATCCTACTTGGAATCGTGGCCGGATATTTCCTATTGGAAAAGGCTTCCGAGAATATGGAACCGCAGTGGGCAGTTGCTTGTGTATCCGTCTATCTGGCGGGGATGCTTTCCTCTTATATCAGTTCTACGTGGTATCACGGCAGCCGTCCGGGGAAACTGAAAGAGTTGCTCCGCAAATTCGATCATGGAGCTATCTACCTGCACATCGCGGGCACCTACACTCCTTTCACGCTACTTGTCCTGCGGCATGCCGGGGGATGGGGATGGGGAATTTTCGCTTTCGTCTGGCTGTCGGCTATTGCCGGTTTCATTCTTAGCTTCAAAAAGCTAAAAGAACACAGCAACCTCGAAACGGCCTGTTATGTGGGTATGGGTGCGTGCATATTAGTGGCCATGAAGCCTTTGCTGGATCATCTGGGAGAAATGGGAGCCACTACCGCTTTCTGGTGGCTGATCGGCGGTGGAGTCTCATACATCGTGGGAGCTGTCTTTTATTCATTGCGCAAACCGTATATGCATGCCACTTTCCATTTGTTTTGCCTGGGAGGCAGCATCGGACATATCATTGCCATCTGGCTGATTCTGTAAGGAATGGTAGGAACAAAAAAAAGGCTATCTATCCCAGACAGCCAATCTTTGTTAACCTTAAATCTAATACTATGAAAAACACAGTACAAAGATACGGACTTTTCGGTCATCTCCAAATTTTCAGGCCAAAGCAGCCGAACTTATAACACGGTTTAATAAAAAGCAGAGATTCGTTAACGTTTAACGCAACAAAGTTAAAAATTAACGAACCGTTTATTAACTATTTAAACAATCGAATCACCTGAAATTGAAACGAACAGACGAATGAACCAACAGACGAACGAACAAATGAACCAATGAACGAACAAACAAACAGATTCACAAATTCGTTATATAGGAAAGAGGAACTTAAAACGAAAACGATTTAGAACGTAAACTTATGGATTGGGAAAATCACCTGATAAAACACCTGCAATGGTCGGACTCCATCATCAACCGGGAGGCAAAAGAACACGTAGCCCGCGAAATTGCCGCCACGGCAAAAGACGGGGATGTGATAGGAGCCGGCTCCGGCTCTACAGTCTACCTGACTCTGTTCGAACTCTCACGACGAATTCGTGAAGAGCACTTGCATATCGAAGTGATTCCCGCCTCACAAGAAATCTCGATGACCTGCATACAGCTAGGCATCCCCCAAACTACCCTCTGGAACAAACGCCCCGACTGGACATTCGACGGAGCGGACGAAGTAGATCCGCAACAGAACTTGATTAAGGGACGTGGCGGAGCGATGTTCAAAGAGAAACTGCTGATTAGAAGCAGCCGCAAAACGTTCATCATCATCGATCCCAGCAAGCGTGTCAATCAGTTGGGAAGCAAATTCCCCATTCCGGTAGAGGTCTTTCCGGACTCGCTGACTTATGTAGAGCACGAGTTGCAACGACTGGGTGCCTCGGAGATTGTCCTCCGTCCTGCTCATGGCAAAGACGGGCCTATCTTTACAGAAAACGGCAACTTTATCCTCGACACCCGTTTCAACTACATCGACTCTTCGCTCGAAGAACAACTGAAGGCAATCACCGGTGTTATAGAGAGTGGACTTTTCATAGGTTATGACATCGAAGTAATTGTGGCGGAATAAAATAACAGCAATTGAAAATCCCGTTTTTGTAGAAACGTAAATTTGATTTGTTCTAATGCAAATTAAATAGTATGGCTTTACACTTATTTTAGTTAGTAGAACTAGGTTGTCTGACACCCGGGTGTCAGACAACTTATACTTGCAGTGCTTCATATTCTCCTTTACTATCACTTATAATTTCAATCACTATCAGATTATAACGTTTAACTCATGCCTTCAAAACACGAACATTAAAAATGCTTAGATGAAGAAAAACACCGGGAAATTCATTCAAAATTTGGGTAGAATATTAATCCCATCTCAAAAATCAATGAGAAGCAAAGATTACTAAATAAATGAGAATTGATAAAGGAAGTTTCAATAAAAGAAACGGAAGAATAGGTTATTTTTTAAAATCCGAAACAAAAACATTGAAAAACAATAAGATAGGAGAAAAAAAGCACGAGGAAAGGGAGAAAAAAAGATCAATAAGTCTTAGCAGAACTTGGTACATTCGTGATTGTAAACTTACCGTCAATATCAGTGATAGTACCAAGGGTAGTGCCATTCACCAATATTGAAGCACCTACGACAGGTTGCCCATCTTCTTCAGAGGTAACCAAACCGGTAACTCTGGATGTTTGCGCTGTCACCAGACCTATACCTATAAAAAGGAAGGTCATTAAGAACATCAATTTTCTTTTCATAAATTCTCTCTTAAATTTAACCTATAAACAGATTTTTTGTCTCTAACAGGTTGCAAAGATAACACGAATTATGACAAATCGAAAAAAGTGTTACGTATTTAACTAAAAAATATCGTTTTGAAAGCAAGAACTTTCTAAAAACTGATAGGTTAAAACAAAAAGTTTCCAATTTAGCATCTTTTAAAAGATGATTTCTATCAGAAAGAAAGCATCAAAATCAGGCTTTTCAAGGAAAAGTGAACATTATTACCTCCTAAACGGTATCTTTTTATCATTTTACACCTTCAAAAAGGTTAAAGAACTATTAACAATGATAAAGGCAGAAACTTCTACATACCAAGTTCTGCTAAAACTTTGCGCGTTTCTTATGTAGGAATGATTTCACAGGACGTTTCCATCAAACCGGGAGTGATAAATGTTGTATTAAAAAGCGACGCGAAAGCACTGGATGAGGTTGTAGTGACAGCCATGGGTATCTCGCGCGAGAAAAAAGCACTGGGTTACGCCGTTCAGGACGTAAAATCAGATCAACTGACGCAAGCTGCCAACTCTAATCTGGCGGGAGCATTGCAAGGTAAAGTGTCAGGTCTGGACGTTAAACCTTCAAGTGGTATGCCGGGAGCTTCTTCACAGATCACCATCCGTGGTGCACGTTCTTTCTCGGGTGACAATACTCCGCTTTACGTTATTGACGGAATGCCGGTGACCAGTACTCCTGACGTTAGCACAGACATTCAGAACAATGGTAGTGTGAGCGGAGCGGACTTCGCCAACCGTGCAGTGGATATCGACCCTAATGATATTGAAAGTATCAACATTTTGAAAGGTCAGGCTGCTTCTGCGCTTTATGGTATCCGCGCTTCCAATGGTGTGATTATCATCACGACCAAAAGCGGTAAAGGACTGGAAAAAGGCAAACCGCAGGTTAGCTTCTCTTCCAATGTCAGCTTCGATGTAGTCGGTCGTCTGCCGGAGTTCCAGAAAACATATGCACAAGGTTCGGGGGGAGTATTCAGTGCCACTTCGGGAACATCTTGGGGACCTAAGATTTCCGAACTTCCCAACGACGCAACGTATGGTGGTAGTAATGCAAATAGTGACTATGCCAAAGAGTATGGTGTACATCAAGGAAAATATTATGTTCCCCAACGTGCAGCAGCTGGTCTTGATCCATGGGTCACTCCACAGGCATACGACAATGCCAAGGATTTCTTCGACACAGGAATTACCTGGAGTAACTCACTGAATGTAGCACAGATGCTCGATAAAAGCTCCTACTCTATCTCATTGGGAAATACACATCAAGATGGTATTATCTCAAGCACTGGCATGGATAGATATAATGTAAAGGTAAGTGCAGACACCAAACTGACTAATAACTGGAGCTCCGGATTTACAGCTAACTACATCACCACTTCCATCGATAAAGCGGTGACTTCCGGTAATGGTCTGTTGAGAACGGTTTACGCAGCCCCTCCCAGTTATGATCTGGCCGGGATTCCAAGCCATGTAGACGGCAACCTGTACGCACAAAATTCTTTCCGTGGCAGTTTTGACAACGCTTACTGGGCGATGGAGAACAACAAATTTACGGAAGATACCAACCGTTTCTTCGGAAATGTATATGCAAGCTATCAGACTGATTTCGGCACAACGAACCACAAGTTGAACGCTAAATACATGGTTGGTGTAGATGCTTACACCACTCATTACGTAGATAGCTACGGATACGGTAGTAACACCGGTGGCGGTCGCGGACAGATCGAGAACTACGGCTGGACGAACGCTACATACAACTCATTACTGACCATCAACTACGACTGGCACATCAATGAAGACTGGGGACTGAATGCGGTAGTGGGTAACGAAATTATCCAAAGCAACAGAAAGAAGTATTATGAATATGGTACGAACTACAACTTCCCGGGATGGAACCACATCAACAACGCCACTACTCAACAGACGGAGGAAGAGACATGGAAAAACCGTACAGTAGGATTCTTCGGTAACATATCGGCTTCTTACAGAAATATGCTTTATCTGACCCTCACCGGACGTCAGGACTACGTATCTAATATGCCACGCAACAACCGCTCGTTCTTCTATCCTTCTATTTCGGCCGGTTTTATCCTGACGGAACTGGATGCATTGAAAAACAATGTGGTTAATCACGCCAAATTAAGAGTATCTTACGCGGAAGTAGGACAAGCAGGGGATTTCCTCGAAAACTATTACTCGACTCCGGTTTATGGAGGTGGATTCTATATGTTGACTCCGATCATGTACCCGATGAAAGGCACTACCGCCTATACTCCGTACTCAACGATTTTCGACCCGAAACTGAAACCACAGAACACACGTTCGTATGAAGTGGGTGCTGACGTGAACTTCCTCGATAACTTAATCACATTCAGTTATACATACTCACGCCAGAACGTTAAAGACCAGATTTTTGAAGTGCCTTTGGCTTCTTCTACCGGTGCCAGCAAACTGCTTACCAACGGTGGTAAGATTCATACCAACACGCACGAATTCACTCTTGGCTTCACCCCAATCCGGACGAAGAATATCAACTGGGATTTTGCATTCAACTGGACAAAGATCGACAACTACGTAGATGAACTGGCACCGGGTGTAGAGAATATCTCTCTGGGTGGTTACGTTACTCCGCAGGTACGCGCTTCAGCAGGTGAGAAATTCCCTGTCATCTATGGTGTAGGTTTCAAGAGAGATGCAAACGGTAATCGTCTGGTAGACGAAAACGGTTTACCTATCGCTGGTGAAGCACAGGTTATCGGTAAGGTTTCTCCGGACTTCCTGATGGGCTTCAACACCACATTACGCTTATGGAAGTGTACTATCAGCGCAGTGCTTGATTGGAAACAGGGTGGTCAGATGTATAGTAGAACAACCGGACTGGCAGATTACTACGGTGTCAGCAAGAGAACGGAAAACCGTGAAGGTACCATCATCTTCGACGGATACAAAACTGACGGAACTAAAAACGATATCGCCATCACAGGTGCAAACGCACAACAGGTATATTACAGCCGTCTGAACGACATCGACGAATCTTCTGTATATGACAACTCTTTCATCAAACTGCGTGAAGTGGCTGTCAACTACAAAATTCTTCAAAAACGTTCTATTGAACTTTCTGTGAACGCATTTGCCAGAAACATTCTGATCTGGGCACAATTGCCTGACCTCGATCCGGAAGCCAGTCAGGGTAACAACAACATGGCAGGAGCATTTGAAGATTATTCAATGCCGCAAACAGCTAGTTTCGGCTTTGGTTTCAACATTAAATTTTAATCTGCAAGACAATGAAAAAATATAAATCAATAGGAAAATTGCTGGCAGTTTCTTTCTTGACTGCTGCCATTGCTTCTGCTTGTACGGAAGACGCAATGGATAAAATCAATGAAAACCCTAACAATCCGTTGGATGCGCCCGCTAAGTTTTTGATTACAGACTTAGGCGTAAGTACTGCATTCAGCACTGTAGGAGGGGATTTCTCGCTCTACTCTTCTGTTTACATAGAACATGAAACGGGTATATCCAACCAGCTTTACCGCGCGGAAGTACGCAGCGGAGAGCCTTCAACGGCTACAACCTACAACAACGCATGGATCAATGTGTACGCAAATATCAAGAACGCTAAAATCGTTATCAAGAAGTGCGAAGAAGATCCTTCGGAAAAAGGAAACGTAGTGACAGAAGCGATTGCTAAAATCCTGCTCGCCTACAACGGAGCAGTGGCAGCCGATGTGTTCGGAAACACACCGTACAGCCAGACTGGTATCCTCAATCCGGACGGCACACCGATGTATATGCAACCTAAAATAGATACACAGGAAAGTATCTATCAGGAAGTGATGCAGAACCTGGATGATGCTATCACCCTACTGAATAACGGTACTGCCAAAGATACGGGTTTATCCGGTGCTGTCGGTTCTAAAGACTTGATCTATGGTTCAAGCACCAGTACACAGGCAAGTATGTGGCTCAAAACGGCCTATGCGTTAAAAGCACGTTATACAATGCGTCTGCTCAACAAAAGTGCCAATAAGACAACAGATCTTCAGAATATTCTTACTTATGTAAGCAAATCATTCGCCAACGCAAGTGAAGAATGTAAGTTGGCAGTTTACGATGCTGATGCACAAGTAAATCCGCTTTGGGCATTCAGCTACAGCCGTAACAGTTTGGCAGCCAGTGAAAGTCTGATTGAAAAGTTCGTTGAGCGCAATGACCCCAGAGCACCGCAAGCGTTTCTGGAGCCTGATCCTACCGGATATATCACTTATGGATACGGAGCTACGCAAGCTACGGACATCGCAGGCATCAAAGCGGCTCCTAACGGAACTCCGCAAGAGTTGCAGAATAATTATGGTATGTCGATGATATCATGGGCTATGTCGGCTCCTACTCTTTTAATCAGCTATCACGAAGTGAAATTCCTTGAAGCAGAAGCATTATGCCGCTTAGGAGGCAGACTGGGTGAAGCTAAGAGTGCTTTGAAAGCTGCTATCACTGCCGGATTCGAGAATCTGGGAAATTCAATTATAGATGCTGCTGATACTTGGATATATGATGGTGACAGCGATTTGGGTGCAGATGTGGCAGAAACATATTTCACGGATGAAGTGGAACCTTTGTTCGATGCCAATCCTCTGCAAGAGACAATGATACAAAAGTATCTTGCTTTCTTCGGCGCATCCGGCGAATCACTGGAAGCCTATAATGACTACCGCCGTCTGAAAGGTGCAGGAGAAAACTTCATTGTACTGAAAAACCCACAGAACAGCAGTAAATTCCCATTGCGCTTCGGTTATGGAGCAGACGATGTATTGGCAAATCCTGAAGTGAAAGCTGCTTTCGGTGACGGTCAGTACGTATATAGCGAGGCCGTATGGTGGGCTGGCGGAAACAAATAATGAACTTAAAATCTCTCAAAGGAGAGACTTTACATAGAGTCGTTTCTGTACTCTAACAAATTAACAGAGACGAACAAAAATAGGCCAACCGTGAGGTTCGCCTATTTTATTTTATCCAAATGCATGAGATGAAGTTAGAGTAATACCATTTTTCTACCCAATCATACTTCTTTTCTATGCTTTTACGTTTTTAGCGCTTAAGCTCTTTTTGATAAATTTAAAAAATCCCGTAAGAATAAATCTTACCACTGCAAATCGGGTAAATATTTACTCAACGTAGTGCGGAGAATACCCAAGGTGATAGGTTTCACCAATACTTCAGTTGCTCCTGCATTCATTGCATTTTCCTTATCCGAGCTAAAAGCATAAGCAGTCTGCATAATAATAGGAATTTCTGTGTTAGATTCACGAATTATCTTCGTTGCCTCCAATCCGTTCATCACCGGCATCTTAATATCCATCAGCATTGCTTTGGCTCTTTGCTGGTGCTGCTGAAACAACTCCACCATTTCCTGTCCATTTTTAGCCCACTCGATATCACACTTTTTGCCTATGATAGCTTTGATTAATTTAAAGTTGCTGTCATCGTCTTCAGCTACCAAAATTAAAGGTCTGAATTCATTCATTTGTTCGCTTTCCATATCGCTTATATATTGTTTTTTTATCTGTTTTTTTAAGCAATTTTCCTTTTCAGCCCGCAAGGTATAAAAAAGATTCATATATTTCGCTATCTTTGTGCCTCAATTTAAAAGAATAGTATGATTTCTGTTGACGGACTGGCCGTAGAGTTTGGCGGCACTGCTTTATTTAGTGATATTTCTTTCGTAATTAATGAAAAAGACCGCATCGCTCTGATGGGTAAAAACGGGGCGGGAAAAAGTACGCTGCTGAAAATTCTGGCAGGCGCACGGCAACCGACACGTGGAAAAGTTTCCACACCCAAAGATTGTGTAGTGGCATACCTGCCTCAACATCTGATGACGGAAGACGGAAGAACAGTGTTTGACGAAACGGCACAGGCTTTTTCACATCTTCATGAGATGGAAGCGCAGATCGAAAAGCTGAACAAGGAGCTTGAGACACGGACGGACTACGAGAGCGACAGTTACATGGCGCTGATTGAGGAAGTGTCCAGCTTGAGCGAGAAGTTTTATTCGATCGACGCGACTAATTATGAAGAGGATGTGGAAAAGGCATTGCTCGGATTAGGGTTCACCCGAGGGGATTTTCAGCGTCAGACGAGTGATTTCAGCGGTGGATGGCGAATGCGTATCGAACTCGCCAAATTGCTGTTGCAGAAACCGGACGTGCTCTTGCTCGATGAACCGACGAATCATCTGGATATCGAATCTATTCAATGGCTGGAGGATTTCCTTATTAATAATGGGAAAGCGGTCATCGTAATTAGTCACGACCGCAAATTCGTGGATAATATTACAACACGCACCATCGAAGTGACGATGGGACGTATCTATGACTACAAGGTGAATTACTCGCAATATTTGCAATTGCGCAAGGATCGCCGCGAACAGCAACAGAAGGCTTATGACGAGCAGCAGAAGTTTATTGCTGAAACGAAGGAGTTTATCGAACGGTTCAAGGGGACTTATTCAAAGACGTTGCAGGTGCAGAGCCGCGTCAAAATGCTGGAGAAGCTGGAATTGCTGGAGGTGGATGAAGAGGATACTTCTGCATTGCGACTGAAATTCCCGCCTTCACCCCGTTCGGGCAGTTACCCGGTCATTATGGAGGGAGTTGGAAAGACATACGGAAACAAAGTGGTATTCCGCAATGCTAACCTGACGATTGAGCGCGGTGATAAGGTGGCTTTCGTCGGTAAGAACGGTGAGGGTAAGTCTACGCTCGTGAAGTGTATTATGAAGGAAATTGAGCATGACGGTACATTGACTCTGGGACATAATGTGCAAATCGGATATTTCGCTCAAAATCAAGCTTCGCTGATGGATGAAAACCTGACGGTTTTCCAAACGATTGACGATGTAGCCAAAGGGGATATCCGGAACAAGATTCGTGATTTGCTGGGGGCGTTTATGTTTGGCGGTCCCGAGGAATCGATGAAAAAGGTCAAAGTGCTTTCGGGCGGAGAGCGTACCCGTCTGGCCATGATTAAATTGTTGCTGGAGCCTGTCAACCTCCTTATTTTGGATGAACCGACGAATCATCTGGACATGAAGACGAAAGATATTCTGAAACAGGCATTGCTGGATTTTGACGGTACGCTGATCGTCGTTTCACACGACCGTGACTTCCTCGACGGGCTGGTTACCAAGGTGTATGAGTTCGGTAATCAAAAGGTGACGGAACATCTTTGCGGTATCTATGAGTTCCTCGAAAAGAAGAAAATGGATTCACTGCAAGAACTGGAAAAGAAATAATAAATAATAAAAAGAGGGGATCGGCTACAGGCGAAATAAAAGTATTTGTATATTTGCACTTTGAAACTCTGAAAAGCGGATAACCTCTAAAAGAAAGGATGAAAGGGAAGAAACGAATAATAGTAACTCTGCTGTTTTTTATCAACATTATTATGTTGGTGGCAGCGGTTATTCCCCATCATCATCATCCCAACGGGATGATTTGCATGAAGCAGGACTTGCCTGTAGAACAGCAATGTCCCACGCATCATCATCACCCGGGAAACGACTCATGTTGCAGCAGCGAATGTTTGACTCGTTTCTACTCCCCCACTCCATCCATCCATACGGATAGCGGACCGGATTACGTATTCATCGCTACCTTATTCACGGATGTAATCATCGAACATCTATTACGACCGCAAGAGAAACGGGTTAAGAACTATTACGTCTACCGAGACTCTCTGCATGGTACGGATACCCATCGTACCACTTCTCTTCGTGCCCCTCCCTACTCTGTTTTTGCGTAAAAGCGTGAATGCAAATCAGTTGCATCTGCGCTACCTTATCTTTGTAGCGTAAAAAGAAAACAGTAAAATTTAGTAGGAAAATATCATTATGAAAAAACTTATTTTCGTGGGAATCCTGGGCTTATTCGTTCTGGGATCCTGTAATAATAGTACCGTCACACACACACACAATGAACACGATCATGCTGCGGAAGGACATAATCACGAGGCAGAGGGACCCGATCATTCCCATGAAGGCGAATGTAGCGGAGAACACAATCATGAAGCAGCCGATGAACACAACGAAGCTGCCGAAGCCCACAGTGATGAAATCATTCTTCCGAAAGCGAAAGCCGAAGCAGCCGGTGTAAAGGTGAGCGTTATTGAACCTGCACCTTTCCAGCAAGTAATTAAAACCAGCGGACAGGTGCTGGCTGCTCAAGGGGATGAATCGGTTGCCGTAGCCACAGTAGCCGGCGTGGTATCTTTCCGTGGAAAAGTAACGGAAGGAATGAGCGTCGGCAGCGGCACTCCTCTAGTCACCATTTCTTCAAAGAATATCGCTGACGGTGATCCGGTGCAACGTGCCCGCATTGCCTACGAGGTATCCAAGAAGGAATACGAACGTATGAAGGAGCTTGTTAAAAACAAGATCGTATCCGACAAGGATTTTGCACAAGCGGAGCAAAGTTACGAAAACGCCCGTCTTAGTTACGAAGCTCTTTCCAAGAATCATTCGGCTATCGGCCAAAGTATTACGGCTCCCATTGCCGGATATGTGAAAAGTATTCTCGTGAAAGAAGGCGACTATGTGACAATCGGACAACCGCTGGTAAGCGTGACGCAGAACCGTCGTCTTTTCCTCCGTGCCGAAGTGTCGGAAAAGTATTACCCATATCTCCGCACCATCAGTTCCGCCAATTTCCAGACTCCTTATAATAATCAGGTGTACGAGTTGAAAGCATTGAACGGTAAACTTCTCTCTTTCGGAAAAGCTGCCGGAGACAATTCTTTTTATGTGCCTGTCACTTTTGAGTTCGACAACAAAGGGGAAATGATTCCCGGCTCATTCGTGGAGGTATTCCTGCTTTCTTCAGCAATGGAAAACGTGATTTCTCTTCCGCGCACCGCGCTGACAGAGGAACAAGGCATCTTCTTCATCTATCTGCAACTGGACGAAGAGGGTTATAAAAAACAGGAAGTAACGATAGGAGCCGACAACGGCAAAAGTGTTCAAATTCTGACTGGTGTAAAGGCCGGCGACCGTGTAGTGACCGAGGGTGCTTATCAGGTTCGACTGGCAAGCGCAAGCAATGCAATCCCGGCACACAGCCACGAACACTAAAGAGACCAGGCGTCGCAGCCGTCTTTTTGTGCGGCGCATCTATCAAGTTATTTATAACTCTCAATTAATGAAACATCATGCTTAATAAAATTATACATTACTCCCTACACAACCGGCTGGTTGTAGTTTGTGCGGCCATCCTCCTGCTTATTGCAGGAACGTATACCGCCATACATACGGAAGTAGACGTATTCCCCGACCTAAATGCACCTACGGTAGTAATCATGACCGAGGCGAATGGTATGGCTGCGGAAGAAGTTGAACAGCTCGTTACTTTTCCTGTTGAAACTGCCGTTAACGGAGCTACGGGTGTGCGTCGTGTCCGCTCTTCTTCTACCAACGGATTTTCCGTTGTCTGGGTAGAATTTGATTGGGGAACGGATATTTATCTCGCCCGTCAGATTGTTAGTGAGAAATTAGCGGTGGTGAGCGAATCACTGCCGGTCAATGTCGGCAAACCGACTCTTGGACCGCAATCTTCTATCTTGGGCGAAATGCTCATCGTCGGTCTGACTGCCGACTCCACTTCCATGCTCGATCTTCGCACGATTGCGGACTGGACTATCCGTCCACGCCTGCTGTCTACCGGAGGAGTGGCACAAGTGGCTGTGCTCGGAGGAGATATCAAAGAATATCAGATTCAGCTAGATCCCGAACGGATGCGTCATTACGGCATCTCGATGGGAGAAGTGATGGCGGTGACACAGGATATGAACCTGAACGCAAACGGAGGCGTGCTCTATGAATTTGGAAATGAATATATTGTACGTGGTGTACTCTCCACTTCTAAAACAGAGCAACTTGGCAAAGCGGTAGTGAAAACGGTGAACAACTTCCCTGTCACGCTGGAAGATATTGCAGACGTTACCATCGGACCGAAAGCTCCGAAACTGGGTACTGCTTCAGAACGTGGCAAATCTGCCGTCCTGATGACTGTTACCAAGCAACCGGCTACCAGTACACTGGAACTGACAGACAAACTGGAAGCATCTCTGAAAGATCTCCAGAAAAATCTGCCGCCGGACGTAAAAGTTTCAACGGACATATTCCGTCAAAGCCGCTTCATTGAAAGCTCCATCGGCAATGTGAAGAAATCACTCTTTGAAGGAGGTATTTTCGTTGTCATCGTGCTTTTCCTGTTCCTGGCAAATGTACGTACTACGCTGATCTCATTGGTGACACTGCCTCTTTCCCTGCTCGTTTCGATCCTGACTTTACACTACATGGGGCTGACAATCAACACCATGAGTCTTGGAGGTATGGCGATAGCTATCGGCTCATTAGTAGACGACGCCATTGTCGATGTGGAAAACGTATATAAACGACTGCGGGAGAACCGCCTGAAAGCGGAAGCAGAAAGACTAAGTACACTCGAAGTGGTATTCAATGCGTCGAAAGAGGTGCGCATGCCTATCCTTAATTCAACGTTGATTATCGTGGTCAGCTTTGTTCCGTTATTTTTCTTGAGCGGCATGGAAGGCAGAATGTTGGTTCCACTAGGTGTTGCTTTTATCGTGGCATTGTTTGCATCTACCATAGTCGCCCTGACACTGACTCCGGTGCTCTGCTCTTATCTATTAGGAAGCAACAAGACGAACAAGAAACTGAAAGAAGCTCCCGTTGCCCGCTGGATGAAAGGGATTTATGAAAAAGCATTGACTTGGGTACTGGCACATAAGCGTGTGACTCTCGGAAGTACAATCGGACTTTTTGTAGTTGCGCTCGGAGTGTTTTTCACACTCGGACGCAGTTTCCTACCTTCGTTCAATGAAGGATCGTTCACCATCAATATCAGTTCTCTGCCGGGTATTTCGCTGGAAGAAAGCAACAAAATGGGACATCGCGCCGAAGAGTTATTGATGACGATTCCCGAAATACAAACGGTAGCCCGGAAAACGGGACGTGCCGAATTGGATGAACATGCGTTAGGAGTCAATGTTTCTGAAATAGAGGCTCCGTTCGAATTGAAAGACCGCTCGCGCAGTGAACTGGTAGCGGATGTACGTGAAAAACTAGGTACAATCACCGGAGCAAACATAGAAATCGGACAACCGATCAGCCACCGTATCGACGCAATGCTGTCGGGTACGAAAGCGAATATCGCTATCAAGTTATTCGGTGATGACCTGAATAAGATGTTTTCACTCGGTAATCAAATCAAAGGAGCGATCAGTGACATTCCCGGTGTTGCCGACCTGAACGTGGAACAACAGATCGAACGTCCGCAGCTGAAAATACAGCCTAAACGGGAAATGCTGGCTAAGTTCGGTATTACCCTGCCGGAATTTTCGGAATATGTGAATGTGGCTTTGGCCGGAAAAGTGATCTCACAAGTTTATGAACAGGGCAAGAGTTTTGACCTGATCGTAAAAGTGAAGGATGATGCCCGGGATGAGATGGAGAAAATCCGTAACCTGATGGTAGACACGAACGACGGCCGCAAGGTTCCTTTGAGCTATGTAGCGGAAGTGGTATCGGCCATGGGTCCGAATACGATCAACCGCGAGAATGTGAAACGTAAAATTGTCATTTCCGCGAATGTGGCTGACCGTGATTTGCGCAGTGTCGTGAATGATATTCAGAAACGCATCGATACATCGGTACAATTACCCGAAGGTTATCATATCGAGTATGGCGGACAGTTTGAAAGTGAGCAGGCTGCCAGCCGGACGTTGGCGTTGACTTCGTTTATCAGTATTGTAGTCATTTTCCTGTTGCTGTACAATGAGTTCCGCAGCGTGAAAGAATCCGGGGTTATCTTGCTGAATCTTCCGCTGGCACTGATCGGTGGTGTCTTTGCCTTGGTGATTACAACAGGGGAAGTCAGCATTCCGGCTATCATCGGTTTCATCTCTTTATTCGGTATTGCTACCCGTAACGGTATGCTGTTAATCAGTCACTACAACCATTTGCAACAGGTAGAGGGTTTGAATGTGTATGACAGTGTGATTCAGGGCTCTCTTGACCGTCTGAATCCGATTTTGATGACGGCATTGTCTTCTGCACTGGCACTGATTCCATTGGCACTTGCCGGCGATTTGCCCGGTAACGAAATCCAGAGTCCGATGGCTAAAGTGATTTTAGGAGGATTATTAACGTCAACTTTTTTGAACGGTTTCATAGTCCCGATCGTTTATCTGATGATGCATCGGAAAAAGGCTCAGGAAAGCCTGTAGAGGGTGGTCTTTTTCCTCGGTGAGGAAAGCATCGTTCCTCGGTGAGGAAACAAGTGTTCCTCGGTGAGAAAAGGGGTGTTCCCCGGTGCCGAACAAACAGATGCCTTATCATAAAGTATCTATCAACAATAGATTGTAACAAATAAAGAAAATAAGAATGAAACAAATCATGATCATAAGCACTGCACTTCTATTCTTAGCCATAGGCGCAGTGCAAGCTCAAAACGGAATTGACCAGGTATTGAAAAATATCGAAACGAACAATAGGGAGCTGCAGGCAAACGAGCAACTGATTACTTCGCAGAAGCTGGAAGCCAAAACGGATAATAACTTACCTGATCCTACTCTTTCTTACGCGCATCTATGGGGAGCGAAAGATAAAAACGAAACAATCGGTGAGCTGGTTGTTTCACAAAGCTTCGATTTCCCCAGTTTATATGCTACACGTAACAAGTTGAACCGACTGAAGGCAGGAGCTTTTGACAGTCAGGCGGATGTTTTTCGTCAGGAGAAGCTGTTACAGGCAAAAGAACTCTGCCTGGATATTATTATGCTCCGTCAGCAAAAGCATATTTTGGAAGAACGTCTCCGCAATGCGGAAGAGCTGGCTAAAATGTATGCCAAGCGTCTCCAAACGGGAGATGCAAATGCGCTCGAAACCAATAAAATCAACTTGGAGCTGCTGAATGTCAAAACGGAAGCGTCTCTGAACGAGACAGCACTCCGCAATAAGCAGCAGGAGTTGAATACACTGAATGGTAATATTCCGGTGGTTTTCGAAGAGAACCAATATCCGGCTATATCGTTCCCAAGCGATTACCAAATGTTGAAATCGGAAGTCATGGCAACGGACCGCACTCTAATGGCACTAGGCAACGAGAGTCTCGTTGCCCGTAAACAAATCGCTGTCAATAAATCCCAGTGGTTGCCGAAACTAGAACTCGGCTACCGTCGGAATACGGAAACAGGTGTGCCTTTCAACGGTGTAGTGGTAGGCTTCTCTTTCCCTCTTTTCGAAAATCGGAATAAGGTGAAAATCGCTAAAGCGCAGGCACTCAACATCGACTTGCAAAAGGATAATGCTACCCTGCAAGTGGAATCTGAATTGGCACAGCTTTACCGGGAAGCGAAAACGCTGCATGCTTCAATGGAAGAATATAGCAAGACTTTCCAGTCGCAACAAGATTTGGCATTGCTGAAACAAGCTTTGACAGGTGGACAAATTAGTATGATCGAGTACTTCGTTGAAGTGTCGGTGATCTATCAAAGTCATCAAAATTATCTGCAATTGGAAAATCAGTACCAAAAGGCAATGGCACGGATTTACAAAAGCAAGCTATAAATAGTACATAAAACCCTTTAAGCATGGGCTATGCTGAACATACTAATTTCTATTTTTAAGTGATATAAGTATGTTTATATAATAAATTAGGCACGGATTACACGGATTAACACTGTTGCTTTATAGTAATGACAACACTAAAGACCGTGAAATCCGTGTAATCCGTGCCTAAATATATCTCCTCTCTTTCCCTCTCTTTTTCTTTAAATTCCTACCGGATATTTCAAAACAATACATTACATTTGCAACGAACATAAAATTTAAATTATGAGACCTAAACATTTCAATTTATTCATGTTATGCTGCATCCTTACGCTACTAAGTGGCTGTAAAGATGATGACGACAATCCACTACGTTTTTACAACAGTGAATACGAAGTGCCTATGGGTGGCAGACGTTACCTCGGCCTGGAAAGCGGAAATGGTGACTACTCACTTGCAGTGAAAGACACACGCATCGCAAGTGCCGGAACCGAAACTGGCTGGAGCGGAGTACCTGCCGGACGTATGATTTATGTAACCGGTATCCTCACCGGAACGACTTATCTGACAGTAACAGACAACGCCACACAAGAAACCTGCACTTTGCCAATCAAGGTGGTCGATAATTACGAAAATATAAAGTTGCTCCGCAGCTACTTGTCTAACTTACCAAACGGAGACACAAATCTTCTACCCGGCATTTCCGACATTTTCCTGATTAACAACCACGCACGGGATGTTTATTTCTTCAAGCAGGGACAACCGACGGCTTTTTCACCCGGACTTGAATTAATAACTCAAGGAAGTTACAAACTGGAAAAAGAAGAAGGAGACGATGAGAAAGTTACACTAACTCTCACGTTTTCCGAAGATACGACACCACATAAATTCATCTTGTGGGGAAACTCCTATCTATATCACCGACTGGACAAGAATCTGAATTTGAACTGGAACACTCCCCCCATTGGAGAGACACGGACATCGCCCGAACCGCCTCCTGCCTACACACTGGAAGAAATAGCAGAAGGCGTAGAACCAGGAAAGGGCAGACAACTTGTCTTCAGTCTTACCCAACAAGAAATACCTACGGGAATACTGCCTTAATCAGTAATGTCTGCGGATAAGATGCGTATATTTTCCGGTAAGTATCCACTACGGATGCGCCATTCTTGCGGATAAAGATTATTGGCACGATTGCCGATATTCTTCACAAATCCGAGAGGGATATGCCGATAAGTAAGCAAAACATACCCACGAGGGGCTGTTGCCGGTAAGGCAATGGCCTCTTTTCGTAAATAAGTGATAGCCTGTTCATAATTTATTTCCTCCGTGGCAAATGCTTCCCGGCACAAAAGCGAGGTACACATCGCCAACGCATGGTCAGGGATTAAATCCTTTCCTTTCACTTCGCCTATCTCAATCCCTGCCGACACGATTTTCAGGCTTTGTTTCATCGTCGTCAACTCATTAATATAGTAATGTGAAAAAGCCCGGACATTTGTTCCTTCCGCCAATAAAATATACTTGTCCGAATTTTCATCATTCAACCAGCTTTTGGCCATATTCAGATGCTCTTTCGATACAGGAAAAGATGTTGCTGCCCCTTTCTTATCCTTCTTCTTGAAGGCTTTCTCTTTCGCAGAAGAAGATACCGGAATCTCTTCTTCTGTCTCCGGCTTACGAAAAGCCACCAGAAAAAAGCCTTCACCTTTCGTCTTATGAGGGAAAAAATGATAGACGGGAATAGAAGACTTGGAATGATCCCTTTTATCCGACAAAAGATTTCCTGTTATATTCCAATCCTCCTGCACCTGAACAGTTAATGGTTCGCCTCCATACTCTTGTTGAATCCAACGTGCATTCTCCTCATCCTCTTTCGTATTAAATGTACACGTACTATATATAAGAATACCTCCGGGCTTCAACGTATCCCAAATATCCGCAATAATCCGTCGCTGGCGTTGCCAACAGATTTCCACATTCTCGGGACTCCACTCGTCCACAGCTACCGGATCTTTACGGAACATACCTTCACCGGAACAGGGAACATCTGTAAGAATCACATCAAAAAAAGAGGGCAAAGCCGAAAAATCTGCCGGATCATTATTGGTCACTACCACATCCGGATGTCCCCACTTCGTCAGGTTTTCAGCAAGGATCTGCGAACGATTCCGGATCACCTCATTAGCTACCAACAGGCTCCCTTCGGGAAGTGCACTACGGGCATGAGTCGATTTTCCACCGGGAGCCGCACAAAGATCCAACATCTTCACCGGTCCGGTGATATATTGCCGGAGTACCTGCTCCACAAACATGGAAGAAGCTTCCTGAACATAATAACAGCCTGCATGAAATAAGGGATCGAACGTGAAAGTAAGACGTTCATTCAAATAGAATCCTTCGGAAGACCAAGGTACCTTATCCGATAAAGAATGATTGATTTTCAATTGATTCAACCGGATGCTAACCGGTGGTTCCTGTTGGAGGGCAACAGCCAGTTTGTCGTATTCTTCATCGCCCAATAGAGCGCGGGTGTAGTCTATAAAAGAAGCAGGTAATTCCATCTTTCGTTTATTAATTTCCGCAAATATCAAAAATATTTCGTCTCTTTGCAACTTTCTATGATATTAACTACGTCTAACAGACAAAGAAATAAATTAAAAAACTATAGATATGAAAAATTTTCTATTAGCATTGATGGTTGTACTGACCACTTGCACACTGGCTGTTGCCCAGACTACCGTTGTTCGTGATTCCATCGGGAAAGTAAAAGTTACTGTGACCAAAGACAATAAAGCAAATACGAATAATACTGCTGTCACGGTGATTGGTGTAGATACAGCGGATGCCGACTCTACAGACGTTGATGCAAACTCAAGTAATGTAAGCAGCACTCATGGTAAAGCCAGCTTCACATTCGAATCGGATGACAGTGATTTCCCATTCAATAATGTCGGTGCTGGTAGTATTCTGGTAACAATCATAGCAATCGTTGCTGTATTCGGATTTCCGGTATTCATTCTATTTGTAATCTTCTTCTTCCGTTATAAGAACCGGAAAGCACGTTATCACCTTGCCGAACAGGCACTTGCTGCCGGCCAACCGCTTCCGGCAGAGTTTATCCGCGAAACCAAAACTGTAGATTCGCGTTCACAAGGCATCAAGAACACTTTTACAGGTATCGGTCTTTTCATCTTCCTCTGGGCAATCACCGGTGAATTCGGAATGGGAGCTATCGGCTTACTCGTTACATTCATGGGTATCGGACAATGGATTATCGGTAGTAAACAACAGACTCAAGACGCAAATGCTACCCGGATGTATACGGGTAATAAGGATGAAAAAAAGAACCCGAATAACGTTAGAACCGATAGTTTCGAAATCATCCCTTCCGAATCCGAAGAGAAAGACAAAGGAGTAAACGAAGAAAAGAACGACGAGAATAAATGAGCCAACTCAATGATATATCGTTAGTCGCACAGGTCGTGGTGTTCAAGAACACCAAGGCCTTCGACCAGTTGGTGAAGGAGTACCAGTCGCCCATCCGGCGATTCTTCCTGAACCTGACTTGCGGCGACAGCGAATTGAGTGACGACCTTGCGCAAGATACATTTATCAAAGCATATACGAACATTGCCTCTTTCCGGAACTTGTCAAGTTTCTCTACGTGGCTGTACCGTATTGCTTATAATGTTTTTTATGATTATATTCGCAGCCGGAAAGAGACAGCTGACTTGGATACAAGAGAAATAGACGCCATCAACAGCACCGAACAGGAGAATATCGGGCAGAAAATGGATGTCTACCAGTCACTCAAAATGCTTAAAGAAGTGGAAAGAACCTGCATCACGTTGTTCTATATGGAGGACATTAGTATCGACAAAATTGCAGGGATTATAGGAGTACCGTCAGGGACAGTGAAAAGCCATCTGTCACGCGGGAAAGAAAAGTTAGCAACGTATTTAAAACAAAACGGTTATGACAGAAATAGACAATGATAAGCTCTTGCGCGATTTCTTCGCAGAAAACAAGCAGGAAATAGCAGATAACGGATTCAGTCGCCGTGTCATGCATCACTTACCCGGTCGTAGCAATCGCCTGGCTCGTATCTGGAGCGCTTTCGTGATGACTATGGCGGTCGCACTTTTTGTATGGTTAGGCGGTTTGGAAGCAGCTTGGGGAACCATAAGAGAAGTATTTATCGGTATGATTAATCATGGCACTGCCAGCCTTGATCCGAAATCAATTATTATCGCAGCTGTTGTACTATTATTCATGGCTACACGAAAGGTTGCTTCAATGGCATAATTAGCTCTTGAAAAAGGATTTATTTTGTTAAAGAATGATAAATCTATCCTAACTAGCAAAGGAGCCCAAACTTAGATATCGTATCTTTGTTCTTCTGTAAACTAAAAGAGTGAGAAGAGTTTTGAAATTACGTATATTTATTTTATTTCTGTTCCTGCCTATATTGAGTGTTCAGGCAGGTATCATCGACAGTCTGATGATACATCCCAGGGACTCAATCGGATTAACCAGCGATTCCCTTTTGCTACGTTATTTACAAGAATCGGGAATTCCCATATCTGATAATAATAAAGTAAAACTGCTAAAAAGCGGACGGGAGAAATTTATCGATTTGTTCGAAGCCATCCGGGAAGCCAAACACCACGTCCATCTGGAATATTTCAACTTCCGAAATGACTCCATCGCCAATGCTTTATTTGCTCTGCTGGCCGAAAAAGTGAAGGAAGGGGTCGAAGTACGAGCCATGTTCGATGCATTCGGAAACTGGTCGAACAACAAACCACTCAAAAAGAAACATCTCAAAAAAATACGTGAACAAGGAATCGAGATTGTCAAATTCGATCCGTTCACTTTCCCTTATATCAATCACGCCGCCCATCGCGATCACCGGAAAATAGCTGTCATAGATGGAAAAGTGGCTTATACCGGTGGTATGAATATCGCTGACTACTACATTAACGGACTACCCAAAATCGGAACCTGGCGTGATATGCACACACGTATTGAGGGAGATGCCGTCAATGATTTGCAGGAGATATTCCTAACGATCTGGAATAAGGAAACCAAACAGAATGTAGGTGGAGCCGCTTATTTCCCCCAACATGAGGAACAAACGGACAGTACGAATATTGTGGTAGCAATCGTAGACCGTACCCCGAAAAAGAATAGCCGTATGTTGAGCCACGCTTATGCTATGAGCATCTATTCGGCCCAAAAGAATGTTCATATTGTCAATCCTTATTTTGTACCGACTTCTTCAATTAAAAAGGCGTTGAACCGGACAATCGACCGAGGCGTAAATGTTACAATCATGGTTTCTTCCGCCTCCGATATCCCGTTTACTCCGGATGCCGCACTTTATAAGTTACACAAACTGATGAAAAGAGGAGCTACTGTCTATATGTACAACGGTGGATTTCATCACTCTAAAATAATGATGGTGGATGATTTGTTCTGTACAGTCGGCACTGCCAACCTGAACAGCCGCAGCTTGCGCTATGATTACGAAACTAATGCCTTTATCTTTGATACCCAAATAACGGGTGAATTAAATACAATGTTCCGGGATGATATTGAGCATTGCACTCAATTGACGCCTGAATTCTGGAAAAAGCGCTCCCCGTGGAAGAAGTTCGTCGGCTGGTTTGCTAATTTATTCACTCCATTTTTGTAATTTTGTGCGGAGAATCATTTTCACCACAACTTATTCATTATGAAACAATATCTGGATTTACTCAATCGTGTACTAACCGAAGGTACAGAAAAAAGTGACCGTACCGGAACCGGAACCATCAGCGTTTTCGGTCATCAAATGCGTTTTAATCTTGATGACGGTTTCCCGTGCCTGACAACCAAGAAACTACATCTGAAATCAATCATATACGAATTGCTTTGGTTTCTGCAAGGTGATACTAATGTGAAATATCTTCAGGAACATGGAGTGCGTATCTGGAACGAATGGGCGGATGAAAACGGCGACTTAGGACATATTTATGGTTATCAATGGCGTTCATGGCCTGACTATAACGGTGGATTTATCGACCAGATCAGTGAAGTGGTGGAAACAATCAAACATAATCCGGATTCGCGCCGTATCATTGTAAGCGCTTGGAACGTAGCGGACCTGAATCATATGAATTTACCTCCCTGCCATGCTTTCTTTCAGTTTTATGTAGCAGACGGACGGTTAAGCCTGCAACTATATCAACGCAGCGCTGATATTTTCCTTGGCGTTCCTTTTAATATTGCTTCATACGCATTATTGCTGCAAATGATGGCACAAGTGACGGGATTGAAAGCCGGAGATTTCGTCCATACCTTTGGTGATGCGCATATCTACCTGAACCACTTGGAACAAGTGAAGCTCCAATTATCACGGGAACCTCGTCCATTGCCACAAATGAAGATCAATCCGGATGTGAAAAGTATCTTCGACTTCAAATTTGAGGACTTTGAATTAGTGAACTATGATCCGCATCCGCATATTGCAGGAATAGTAGCCGTGTAACTTTATGAGTAAAATATCTATCATTGCTGCCGTAGACCGCCGTATGGCTATCGGCTTCGAGAACAAACTTCTTTTCTGGTTACCCAATGATTTGAAACGTTTCAAAGCATTAACTACCGGAAACACGATACTGATGGGACGCAAAACTTTCGAGTCACTACCGAAAGGCGCATTACCCAATCGCAGAAACATCGTTTTATCTTCCAACCCGGCTACAGAATGTTCCGGTGCGGAAGTTTTCCCTTCACTCGAAGCGGCTTTGGAAAGTTGTAAAGAGGAGGAACACATTTATATTATAGGAGGAGCAAGTATTTATCAACAGGCTCTTTCCTTCGCTGACGAACTTTGCCTGACAGAGATAGACAACACGGCTCCCGAAGCCGACGCTTATTTTCCTGAAGTATCACCGGAGATGTGGCAAGAAAAAAGCAGAGAAGCTCATCCTGCGGATGAGAAACATCTCTGCTCCTATGCTTTTGTTGATTACGTGAGAAAATAACGATTAATCTTCATCTTCTATGTCGACCATGATTGGCATCTGCCGCTTAATGGCTTCATGGAAGGAGATTAATGTTTCGGTACGTGCCAACCCCAATGGTTGCAGCTTATCGTGAATAATACTCAATAAATGATGGTTATTCTTTGCGTAAATTTTGATAAACATATCATATTTTCCGGTAGTGAAATGACATTCCACCACTTCGGGGATAGCTTCTAAAGCTTTCGTTACCGAATCAAAGGATTCGGGATCTTTCAGATATATACCAATATAAGCGCAAGTCTCATATCCGATTTTCTCGGGGTCGATGACGTACTCCGAACCTTTTAATATACCTAAATTAGTTAGCTTCTGAATACGCTGATGGATTGCAGCACCGGAAACATTACAAGCTCGTGCTACTTCCAAAAAAGGAATACGCGCATTCCCTGCAATCAGTTTCAGAATTTGCTCATCTAAAGCATCTAATTGATGATGTCCCATTTTTGAATCAAATTGTTTTTATCAATGAATCTTTTATGCAAAGTTAGCGATTTTTCGACAACAAATACTATAATCTATTACTTTTATTTGCAGAAAGCGGATAAGTCAACAATAGTTCGTACCTTTGCGAAAAACATAAATATACCGTTTATATGAAACATATTTGCTGTATCATTCTGTGTTTCTGTACTTCTATAGGAAGTTATGCACAGAATTTTGCTGATTATTTTCAGAACAAAACATTGCGAGTGGATTATATCTTTACCGGGGATGCTACACAACAGGCTATTTATCTGGATGAGCTATCACAACTTCCTACTTGGGCAGGCCGTCAACATCATCTTTCGGAACTTCCTTTGGAAGGCAACGGACAAATTATAGTGAAAGACCTTGCCAGCAAACAGTGTATCTACCAAACGTCATTCTCTTCTTTGTTTCAAGAGTGGCTGTCTACAGACGAAGCCAAAGAAACAGCCAAAGGATTTGAGAATACTTTCCTTCTTCCTTATCCTAAACAGCCCGTGGAGGTAGAAGTCACTTTATATTCTCCGCGAAAAAAAAGATTGGCTACCTACAAACATATCATCCGTCCGGATGATATATTGATTCATAAACGGGGGGGATCACATATCACTCCGCATCGGTATATGCTTCAAAGTGGTAATGAAAAAGACTGCATAGACGTTGCCATCCTTGCAGAAGGATACACAGAAAAAGAAATGGATATTTTCTATCAGGATGCACAACGCACCTGCGAAAGTTTGTTTTCGTATGAGCCGTTCCGCTCTATGAAGGGCAAATTTAATATTGTTGCCGTAGCCAGCCCTTCTACGGACAGCGGTGTCAGTGTTCCCCGCGAAAACCAATGGAAACAAACGGCAGTTCATTCTCATTTCGATACTTTTTATTCGGACCGCTATCTGACTACCAGCCGGGTAAAATCTATCCACAATGCATTGGCAGGCATCCCCTACGAACATATCATTATCCTGGCTAACACAGATGTATATGGTGGAGGAGGAATATACAATTCGTATACGCTGACCACAGCCCATCACCCGATGTTCAAGCCGGTAGTAGTGCACGAATTCGGACACAGTTTCGGTGGACTGGCCGACGAATATTTCTATGATGATGATGTGATGACAGATACTTATCCGCTGGATGTCGAACCGTGGGAACAGAATATTTCAACACGGGTAAACTTCGCTTCCAAATGGAAAGATATGCTTCCGCCAGGTACTCCGATCCCTACCCCTGTTGCTGAAAAAAAGAAATATCCGGTAGGAGTATATGAAGGAGGAGGCTACTCTGCCAAAGGTATTTATCGTCCGGCTTACGACTGCCGCATGAAAACAAACGAATATCCGGAGTTTTGTCCGGTTTGTCAACGTGCCATCCGTCGAATGATTGAATTTTATGTTCCTTAATGGAATACAATTATATTATTGTCAAACTTAAAACCCAAACCTCATGATTAGACTTCAGCCAATTAGTACGTCGGATCTGCAACATTACAAATTCATGGAAGAGCTTCTAATTGACTCGTTTCCACCAGAAGAGTACCGTCAGTTGGAACAACTACGCGAGTACACTGATCGTACGGGCAACTTCTATAATAACATTATCTTTGATGATGACCTGCCAGTCGGCTTCATTACCTATTGGGATTTTGACAGTTTCTACTATGTAGAACACTTTGCAACCAATCCTGCCCTGCGAAATGGAGGCTATGGAAAACGCACGCTGGAATACTTGTGCAATTATTTGAAACACCCGATCGTATTGGAAGTAGAACGTCCGATAGAGGAAATGGCAAAACGACGCATCAGCTTTTATCAACGTCAAGGCTTTACGCTGTGGGAAAAAGACTATTGCCAACCTCCTTACAAACCCGGAGATGATTTTCTCCCCATGTATTTAATGGTACACGGAGAATTGGATTGTGAAAAGGACTTTGAAACAATCAAGAGTAAAATTCATACGGAAGTATACGGAGTAAAAAATACAATATGAAGAAAGGCTAATAAAAATTCAATCTGCAAAGTTACTTCTATTGATCTCAAGAATATATAAAAGTGAAGGGTGTCCAAACCGATTTGGACACCCTTCACTTTTATATATTAAATTAACTAATTACTTCTCACCTCGTTTAGTGGCTGAATAGTTAATCTTCAAAGCATAAGATTTTCTAAGAGCATTTTTTACGTCAGTAATAATACCCATCTTTGTCTTTTGATCTACTTTCAGAGACACAGTCATTTTAGCTGCATCACCTTCATTCATACTTGCACGTTCCTGGAAAATGAAGTCTTGTACCTCACCAACTTCAGCATAGCTGTCGTTCAGCTGAATACGACTTTCAGTACCCATTTTCGCGCGATATTCTTGTGTAGGTTCCCCTACATAAATGAATGTTACCAGCGATTTCTTCTCCAGTTTTTCGAGTTCAGTACCTTGCGGAAGTGTAAACTGCACCTTTAATGTTACCTCACGCATTGTTGTTACAATCATAAAGAAGAACAACAAAGTAAAGATAAGGTCAGGCAACGAAGAAGTATTCAATGCCGGCATTTCACGTTTACCAGTCTTATTAAATTTTCCCATTACTTACTTCTTTTTATCTCCGTACTTTTTAGGTTCTGCCTCAGAAATTCTCTGCGGATAAATTTCACGAATCGCCTTTTGTTGATCGTCATTCAATTCCGCATATGTCTTTTGCCATTTTTCCTGAGCCAACTCGTCTCTCAATTCATTATATGCAGCCACCAATTCGTTCTGCACACTGATATATGCCTGATAAGAAGATCCACGGTCATTCTGCAAAGAAATTACGTGCTTGTCATTAACCAGATATGTGCCGAAGAATTCTACATTCTTCTGTGTTTTTTCAGGCATGTGTTCTGCATTAGCAACATTAGCAATAAATTCTTTAGCTCTTTCTCTTAGCTCATCAACACTGATATAATCATTTCCGCACATCAAGGCATCATCCTTATTCAGGTATACCTGTAAGACGTTACGTTCTTTGATCTTATCTGTATTCTGTTGATCTTGATCTTCAGGTGGTGGAGGCAAAAGTCTTGCCAAACCACGGTCCGTATCCATTGATGTCGTAATCAAGAAGAAGATCAGCAACAAGAAAGCGATATCCGCCGTAGAACTTGAGTTAATATCAGGAACTTTTCTTTTTCCTTTTGCCATTTTTAATCACTTATTTGATTGAGTGTCCTCAATTGATTACGATAATTTTTTCTTTATACCACTTGCAATGATTGCAACAATAGTCACAAACAACAGTATGTAAATAGAATAAAGGAACATATCTGTTAGTTTCAGCCAAAAAGGAACGTTGTCAGTACCACTATAGCCAGGGATCTGCATCGGTGTACCATCACCCATAGACCAAGCTACAACTAAAACAACAACTAAAAGAACCAAACCGAGCAAAGACTTGATAGCGTTTGCCGGATTATCTTTGAGAGCTGCACCAAATTGGAATATAGCACCAAGAACTGTAGCAGCAATAGCCACACCAAACAAGACGTACATCAAATAGAGTAAGGCATCTGTTTGAGCCGGCTGCCACATTTCGGGATCTACCCCCACAATCACTGCATCGCCTGTAGCATTTCCTCCGAAAAAGAAAAGCCCTATTACGATCAGAATAATGGCAAACATCGCATAAAGTGCGTAATACGATGCTTTATATGTTAACTTACTCATTTTAGATTATTTTTTGTATTTCAAGTTATATTTGATTACCATGTCAAGCAAAGAGATGGAAGAATCTTCCATTTCACTTGTAAGAGCCTCAATTTTAGAAAGTACGTAGTTGTAGAATACTTGAAGGATCA
Organism: Bacteroides sp. 90-K9/2; assembly: GCF_047310725.1. Classification (NCBI taxonomy): domain Bacteria; kingdom Pseudomonadati; phylum Bacteroidota; class Bacteroidia; order Bacteroidales; family Bacteroidaceae; genus Bacteroides; species Bacteroides sp. 90-K9/2. The sequence goes on along the minus strand of NZ_JBCGVL010000007.1, from coordinate 89,430 downwards.
ATGCTACGATCAAACCGAAGATAGTTGTAATCAAGGCAACTTTCATACCACCTGCAACAACCGTCGGAGAGATATCACCTACCTGCTGGATTTTATCAAATGCCTGCACCATACCGATTACAGTACCCAAGAATCCGAGTGACGGAGCCATTGCGATAAACAGTGTGATCCAAGAACATCCTTTTTCAAGGTAACCAGCCTGTACACCACCGTAAGATACAACTGACTTCTCAACTACATCAATACCCTGATCAATTCTCATCAGACCTTGATAGTAGATAGAAGCAACCGGACCTCTGGTGTTACGAGCAATGTCTTTAGCAGCTTCAACATCTCCTTTTTCCAAAGCAGCTTCGATAGATGCCATGAATTTTTTTGTGTTGATTTCAGCCAAGCTCAAATAAATGATACGTTCAATACAGAAAGCCAAACCGATCACCAAAGCGATAGCTACCAAACTCATGAAAGATGCAGTACCTTCGATGAATTTAACTTTGATTTCCTTGTGAATACCACCCTCTTCTGCAGCAGGAGCAGGAGCAGCAGCAGTAGTAGCTTCAGCGGCAGGAGCAGCTTGTTGTTCAGTTTGTTCTGCTGCAGGAGCGTCTTGAGCCTGAGCAAATTGAATTGAGCCAAAAGTGAAGGCCCCAATCACAGCAACAATTGCAAATAACTTTTTCATTGTGTGTCTAATTTTTAAGATTAATTAATTGATTATTATTGTATTTACTTCTCATCTCTCTTTCATTTCTGCGGAGAGACGGGGATTCGAACCCCGGATACACTTTTGGCGTATACACGCTTTCCAGGCGTGCCTCTTCAACCACTCGAGCACCTCTCCCTCTGCGTTTTCAGCATTTTCAGCTACAAATGTATTCTTTTTTTTCTTTTCAAGAAGCATTCTTACTCTTTTATCTCGAATAAATACTGCAAATTAATATAATTTAAAACCTTTCGAACCTTATTTGCGGATTCCGAACACTTTTAGCGCATTCACAGAAGTGACCTGTGCAACGTACTCCGGGTCCATCTGATAGATATCCGCCACCTTCATAAGGGTGTCTCTCACATTGGCACTTTCATTCCTCTTTCCCCGATTCGGCACGGGAGCCAAATAGGGAGAATCGGTTTCGAGCACAATACGTTCCAAAGGAACAGTCGCCAGTGTCTCCGGTAAGGTCGACTTCTTGAAAGTTACAACTCCATTGATACCTAACATAAATCCTTCGAATTCCAACATTTTCTCCGCTTCTTCCGATGTCCCGGTAAAACTATGAAAAATGCCGGTCAATGGGGTATTTTTATAGGATTCCATTACCTTATATATATATTCAAACGCTTCTCTTGAATGGATTACAATGGGAAGATCATATTCTAGCGCCCACTCTATTTGTTTTTCAAAAACCAAGATCTGCTCTTTCAGAAAAGTCTTATCCCAATAAAGATCAAGACCTATTTCTCCGATAGCCACAAATTCATGGGAAGTCGACAGGTATTTACGGACAATCGCTAATTCCTGTTCATATGATTCATTGACAGAAGTGGGGTGCAATCCGATCATCGGATAGCAAAATCCCGGATAATCCCTACAAACTGACAACATAGCATCAATGGTCGTACTGTCTATATTGGGCATAAAAATATAGGAAACTCCCGCTTTCCGTGCACGTTCCATCACCTGCGGCAGGTCTTCGGTAAATTCTTCAACAAAAAGATGAGAATGAGTATCGATCAACATGATATTTCTTTTTCTTCTTTTATTTTTTCGCTGGAGCGATAATAATATATCAGCCCATAGTCGCGACATTTTTCTAATCGGGTATCATTGGGAGTGACATCCTGATATTTGGCTTCTACTTGGTTCCAGATGTCCAAAATCAATTCATCGGCACGGTCACGCATGGACGCCAGTTCATCAAGACTACGATTGGTTAATGCCTGATAATTCTTCTGCCGTTCATAGCTATCCAGGAAAATATCATAATGCACTTTCACGCGTGCAATAGTCGGATTATAAATAGGTATGCCACCTTGAGTGGTTCTTAGTTGTTCGCCTTCGATTATTTTCTTCCCCCATTCTACCAATGAGGCTTCACTCAACAAATCCGGTACGGTATTAGAAGCAGGCAAGCCATATAACTCTTTATGTATCACCTTGATTTCATCACGAAGCACTGCCAAATTAAGCACCTGAATAAAATGAGAGATATACAGCCGGGCAGTCTTCACATTCATCTGATGTTTACGGCTGGCACGTGACTGATTATCGTAGCACTGTGTATAATAAATTTGCGCCGCCTCGAACCGATGCAAGAAGTTACGTGCTTCAAATAATGTCTTCAATGTAATAGCCAAGTCACGCACATTATACATCTCTCCCTTTTCGACAGCCGCTTTCAGTGCCCGAACTCTTGCTTGATCTGTATTTGGTAATCGTCTATAAGGCATAATAGCTACATTTCACGATACATTAACAATTTCACCAGATTCTTCAGTTCCTTTTTTCTGTCTTCTGCAACAGCTACCGCCGCCAGGCTTTCCATAGCGAGCGTATAATATTCACGCATTTTGCTTTCACAGATATTGCGGATGTTCAACTGATTATAGATTTCAGTTACCGCTTCGATTTTTTCAGAAGGCTGAAAAGCTTCCGCATTCAACCAACGATTCAATTCAGTATGCTGCTTTTCATCCGCACGGTTCAGTGCTTTGATAAGCATATATGTTTTTTTATTGCAGAGGATGTCTCCACCTATCTTCTTCCCGAACACTTCCGGATCACCGTATACATCCAACAAGTCATCCTGCAACTGGAATGCTACTCCGATATGCATTCCAAAATTATATAGATTCTCTGCATCTTCAGCAGTCGCTCCTGCGAGAATTGCACCAATTTTAAGGCTACCCGCAAGCAACACAGCTGTTTTCAAACGAATCATTTCAATATATTCGTCTTCTGTGACGTCACAGCGAGATTCAAATTCCATATCCAGTTGCTGTCCTTCACAGATTTCGAGTGTAGTCAGGCTGAATAAATCCATCACTTCTTTCAGGTGTTCCGGCGGACACCCCGTCATATACCGGAATGCCAGAATCAGCATAGCATCTCCCGAAAGTACAGCAGTATTATCGTTCCAGACCTTGTGTACGGTAGGTTTCCCTCTGCGCACATCCGAACGATCCATCAAATCATCATGTAACAAGGTGTGATTGTGATAAACTTCGATTGCAGTGGCAGGATCGTATATAGACGCAACATCCTCCCGATACAGGTTATATCCCATCAACATTAATACAGGACGTATCCGCTTCCCACCCAGAGAAAGGATATATTCAATCGGTTCATAAAGCCCTTTCGGCGTCCGGGTAAACTGGATTTCAGAGATATGATTATTTATCTTATCGAGTAATTGAGAAGCTGTAAACATGATGAATAAAAAAATGAATGAATAAAAAGAGGCTGCCGAAAGCAGCCTCCCAATTTATAGTGTTACAAATTACTGCAATCTAAACATCACAGGAACCGTAAATTTTACACGTACCGGTTTTCCGCGCTGCATACCTGGTTTCCACTTCGGCATGGTGTTAATCACACGGAGGGCTTCTTTATCCAGATACGGGTCAACGCTACGTACAACCTTCGCATCCACGATACTACCGTCCTTATTAACAACGAACTGTACGATAACACGTCCTTGAGTTCCGTTTTCCTGTGCGATAGTCGGATATTTAATATTTTTTGCCAGATACTGCATCAAAGCTGCTTGTCCGCCCGGGAAGTCCGGCATATTTTCTACAACCTCGAAAATTGTCTGTTCTTCCGGCTCTTCTTCAACAACCTGTACAGGCACGTATTTAACCTCTACACGAGCTTGATTATCTTCATTAATAATAGTTGTTGTTTCTTCAATTTCAGCCTTATCATCCACAATCTCCAGCAATTCTGCTACTTTTGGAGCTTCAGGTGGTGGTGGTGCTGCCTGTTCCGGGGTTTCAGTAATAGGAATGATTTCCTCTTCAAACACAACATCAGCTACTGCCTGGCTTGTATCTATTTTCACGTCACGCTGGGTCCATTCGAACGCCACGAACATGAAAGCTAGAACTACCACGTAACCAACGAGCAGCCATGTAGACTTCTTGCCTTCCAAGTCTGCCTTGGGTGATTTTTTAACTTCCATAAATTTATTAATATAATGATTAAAAAAAAGTGTCTTCCGTGTGTCTCTGGGCAAATATAGTACATTTTCATAGATCCATTCTCCTCTTTATCTCTTTTTTATCCAGCTTTTTAACTTTTTTAATTCTTTCGTACTTGTCTTGCCCCTTTTAACAGCAAACCTATGGTTGATTTTCAAATTTACCGTATCTTTGGCGGACAAATCAGATAAACTGAATATGAAAAAGATAACAATTGCAATCGATGGCTTTTCCTCTTGTGGAAAAAGTACAATGGCCAAAGATCTTGCCCGCGAAGTGGGTTATATTTACATTGACAGCGGAGCCATGTATCGTGCGGTCACTTTATATAGTATAGAAAACGGGATTTTCAACGGAGACGTGATCGATACGGAGAAACTGAAAAATGAAATCAAGAACATTCGTATATCTTTCCAGCTGAATAAGGAAACCGGACGTCCCGACACGTATCTCAACGGCGTGAATGTGGAGAATAAAATCCGTTCGATGGAGGTTTCTTCCAAAGTGAGTCCTATCAGTACGCTTGACTTCGTACGTGAAGAAATGGTGGCGCAGCAACAGACTATGGGAAAGGAAAAGGGAATTGTGATGGATGGCCGGGATATAGGAACCACCGTTTTCCCTGATGCGGAACTGAAAATATTTGTAACCGCTACTCCCGAAATCCGTGCTCAACGCCGTTATGACGAACTGAAAGCAAAAGGACAGGAAGCCAGCTTCGACGAAATTCTGGAAAACGTGAAACAACGGGATTATATCGACCAGAACCGGGAAGTAAGTCCGCTTCGCAAAGCTGAAGATGCCCTGCTTCTGGATAACACCCACTTATCGATTGAAGAGCAAAAGGAATGGCTTTTCAGACAATTTAATAAGGTAAGTAAATAGTTTGCTTTATGATCAAGGTGGAGATAGACGAGGGGTCCGGCTTCTGCTTTGGTGTGGTGACAGCCATTCATAAGGCAGAAGAAGAGTTGGCAAAGGGAGAGACTCTCTATTGTCTCGGAGATATTGTACACAATAGCCGGGAAGTGGAAAGGCTTAAAACGATGGGATTAATCACGATCAACCGGGAAGAATTCAAGCAGCTGAAGAATGCCAAAGTATTGCTTCGCGCACATGGAGAGCCACCGGAAACTTACATGATTGCCCGTGAAAATAATATAGAGATTATCGATGCGACCTGTCCGGTAGTATTACGTTTGCAAAAACGCATCAGACAAGGGTATCTGACAGACAGTGACAAAAAAAAACAAATTGTCATATACGGCAAAAACGGCCATGCTGAAGTATTGGGATTGGTGGGACAAACAGATGGAAAAGCAATTGTCATTGAAAAGGCAGAAGAAGCCAAACAGTTGGATTTAAACAAAAGCATCCGTCTTTTCTCACAGACCACCAAGTCACTGGACGAGTTTCAGGAAATCGTGGAATACTTCAAGCAACATATTTCACCGGAAGCGACTTTCGAATATTATGATACTATCTGTCGTCAGGTTGCCAACCGGATGCCTAAGCTCCGGGAGTTTGCAGCTACACACGATTTGATATTCTTCGTCAGTGGCAAAAAGAGTTCAAACGGAAAAATGCTGTTTGAAGAATGTTTGAAGGTAAATACCAATTCACATTTGATAGATAATGAGAAAGAAATAGATCCTTCTCTCCTTCAAAACGTAAATTCAATTGGCGTATGTGGTGCGACTTCTACTCCTAAATGGCTGATGGAGAAGATTTACAATCACATTCGGACGCTTATCAAAGAATAACAGCTTTATTCTGACAAAGAATAATAGCAAAGCAACATAAGGAAACGGCAAAGTAACACGAATGAATAAAAGGAAAGCAAAAAAAGGTCATTTGAACATTTTTAATGTTTTCTTCTTACGAAAAAAAACTTCATAACCACTGCTTTCAACTTTTTGTTGTACATTTGCCGCGTCAAACTAATTAATGAGAGATTGTTATATGGGAACAGTTAAGTGTATCGGAATTTTGACCTCCGGAGGTGATGCTCCAGGAATGAACGCTGCTATACGTGCAGTGACACGTGCAGCCATCTACAATGGATTGCAAGTTAAAGGTATATACAGAGGATATAAAGGTCTGGTTACAGGTGAAATCAAAGAATTCAAGAGTCAGAATGTGAGTAATATCATCCAGTTGGGTGGTACTATCCTGAAAACAGCCCGTTGTAAAGAGTTCACGACTCCGGAAGGTCGTCAGTTGGCTTATGACAACATGAAAAAAGAAGGCATTGATGCATTGGTTATCATCGGTGGAGACGGCTCACTGACAGGTGCGCGTATCTTTGCACAGGAATTTGATGTTCCATGTATCGGACTGCCGGGAACTATTGACAATGACCTTTACGGTACAGATACGACCATCGGATATGATACTGCATTGAATACCATATTGGATGCCGTAGATAAGATTCGCGACACAGCCACTTCACATGAACGCTTGTTCTTCGTTGAAGTTATGGGACGTGATGCCGGTTTCCTTGCCTTGAACGGAGCTATCGCTTCGGGTGCGGAAGCTGCCATTATTCCGGAATTCAGTACGGAAGTCGACCAACTGGAAGAGTTTATCAAAAACGGATTCCGCAAGTCCAAAAACAGTAGCATTGTATTAGTAGCCGAAAGCGAACTGACAGGAGGAGCCATGCATTATGCCGAACGTGTGAAAAACGAATATCCGCAATATGATGTACGTGTGACGATTTTAGGTCATCTGCAACGTGGTGGTAGTCCTACCGCTCACGACCGTATTCTGGCAAGCCGCCTTGGTGCTGCTGCTATCGATGCCATTATGGAAGATCAACGCAATGTTATGATCGGAATCGAACATGATGAAATCGTTTACGTGCCGTTCAGCAAGGCTATTAAGAATGACAAACCGATCAAGAGAGACCTCGTCACTGTATTGAAAGAGCTTTCGATCTAATTTTTTATTCTAAAGAGTTTATTTATACTGATATATGACGATAAAGAGCTATGAATGATGGAGTAACCCATTTATTCATGGCTCTTTTATTTATATAATATGATAGAGATGAACGCAACTACAACACCAAGTGCGTTCACATATATGAATTCCATCCTCCAGTGCTACTTACCTTTCGCGACAAATATCCATTAAACTACCGTTATACAACTGCAATACTTCCATCATACAGTAACTATTGTTCGATTAGGATGCCGATATAGCTAATTCACCACAGCCGTGGTAGCTTCTTCCCACAGCCGTGAAGAGTTCCTACCACGGCCGTGAGAAGATCTTGTCACGGCCGTGGGAAATTAATGATACCGGTACTTTAATAGAACAATACCGGTATCCCAACGTAACTATACCAGTTTCTTTTCCTATTCCCCCCACTTTATCAGCCTGCAAACAAGCTACCTGATAAGGAGTCAGCACTGACAATAAAAGTATATATGTTTTATTGTCAGCCTATTATCAGCATCTATTGTCAGGGTATATAGAATTGATATTCAACCACTTGAGTGTTATTCTGACAGATTGACAATAAAAAGAGTACAAATCACAATGTATTCTAAACAAAATCGTATGATTTTGCTCAAATCGGAATAGAAATAAAGTAAAGATGCCATTACTGACAATGGCCTACCATTATACAGCCTTTATTTCTTCGTACCTATTAATTGCCTGATGAATTTCCTTATCCATAAATAATAGCCGGTCAGTGGTAATGCAGCCCCAATCAAAGCGGCAATAAAGGCAAGTATGCGGGTAAACATCCCTCCCCAATTACCGACATGTACCGAATAAATCCAGCCGCGAATCTTCCCTGACTTGTCTTGATGTTGATAAAGACTTGTTTCTGTAAATTCACCAGTATCCGTATTAAAAGAATAACGATCAGACGCACGCTGATTTCCAAAGCGGTTGAAAGATACACTTGCCGTACCGGAAGAAACACTGATTTGCTTATATTCCGGATTTTGATACCTTAGTTTATCATACACTTCCTGCCAATAAGCGAATGGCAAAGCCGCAGAATACCGATTACTGTGATCGTTTTCCGGATATTCCTTACTGTCCAACTGCCTCCGTGGATATTCTCCAGCCCCCTGATTTCCGGCATGCTCTCTATCTTTTTTATAATTTCCTGATTGTTCTTTACCATTATGTGGCCTCTCTCCATGTTCTCTATTGTCCTTCCGACCTTTCGGACGCCCACCTCTTTCACCATTTTGTGCATCATTGCCTTCTCTCTTCTTTTCTTGATGTGCCAGTCTGACATCTCCCTTTTGGGGATTACCCTTCTGTTCATGTCCTTGGAGGGTATGCACTTGCATTTCTACCCCGAAGACTTTATAAAAAGCTGTCCGATACCACGGAAAGGACCATGTCAATCCCGTCAATGCCATAGCTAACAGAAAAATCAGGGCGTACATTCCTCCCGCCACGTGCAAGTCATACCAAAATCTTTTCCAACCTTTTGTTGCTGTTATTTTCAGACTGTTTTTCAAAGACTTACGTGTACGAGGCCACCAAATAACGATTCCCGAAATCAAAACAAAAACCAATGACAGTGTACTGACACCTACAATCATCTTACCCCAAAATATTCCATCATTTCCCGGTTTCATACTATCCAACAGCCAGCGGTGCATCCGGAACATAAACGTAAAAAAACTACTGCGCTCACTTTTTCCTTTTACTTCACCCGTGTACTGGTCTACATACAAAGATGCGCGGCGTGGTTTGGAAAGATTGACCTGATAAGTACGCCCGGGATCAGAAGAAATGCTAACACCGGTCACAGATACACTGTCCGGCAATGTCGCTGCCACTTTTTCAAGTAACTTATCGATAGAAATAGGTTCCTCTTTTACTGTTTCTACATAGTAAAGTGCAGGACGGGACAACTCATTTACCTCATTCTCGAATACCAGCATAGCACCGGAGAAACAGATAAGAGTAATTATCAGTCCGAAAGGGACGGAAAGCCACAAATGTATTTGTCTGAAAATTTTCTTCATTGTATTTGGAGTGGTAAAAAGCCAGTCCCTCTAAAAAAGAAGAGAGAGAACCGGCCTTTATCTATTTTTATACTGTTTTATAAACTTGTTTCAGCAGCAGCACCCAGAATCAAATATTGATCTCTAGTTCCGAATGCCGTAAAACGCGGCATAGTAAATTCTGCCGAACGCTTGCCCAATGTACCGTCACTTTTCAGTTCGAAAGAATATGAAACTCCGGCATCACCTTGACGGTATCCCAAACCGTATGCATATTTTTGATTAGGGAAGAGCCAATGAGTTGCAGCATCCGTTTCCGTACTACCACCTTCCACTTTAATAGTTAATACAGCATCCGGATCATTTATTTCCGCTTCTGTTGCCGGAACCAAATAAGAGGCTTCCGAACTTGCAGCAGCAATTACATATTTCTCCAACGTCCCATTATTCATTTTACAAATAGCGGTAATACCTCCGTCAGCCTGAACAGTCGCTCCCTTAGTAGCCTTAGCAGCCGCAGCATCAATAATATAAATGGCGGGTTGTTGAACTGTAGATGAACCCGAAGCAGATTTCTGGAATACGACCGGAATATAGGCTTTACCATTTTCAACATAAACAAATCTTCCCATATCCGCCAATTCTTCAGCAACCGGGAAATCGGTCACCTTAGTTAAAGTTCCGCTTTGAGAATCAAAAATTGCCATCATTTTTGCATCACTCGTAGAGTCATATTTTCCTTCTGTAGCGTACATTCTCAACAAAAATTTAGTACCTGTGATATGCCATACCTGGAAGAAAGAGAGTTTCTTTCCAAATGTAGCATTTGCCGCATCTTCTATATTAAAATAATAAGACTTGTCAAACTCGTTAGTTGTTGTGTTGACACGAAGCACTCCTGCATCAAGAGTCGTTTTATTTTTTTCATTACTTTGACTCTTTGCTACACTGTTTGAGAAGACATACAAATAACCGTCATCTGCCGCACAAATAGTTGGGTAGAATTGAGAACGATAACGTGAAGTTGCATAGCTGATACGATTATCAGTGATGATAGTCGGCTTCTTATCAAAATTATTAATTCCGTCATAAATTCCAATCCAAACTTGATTAGGGTGTACAGTTGCACTTATTGACTTCTCTCCGGTTTCTTCATCTTCCGCAATCAGGTCTTCATATCCCTCTGCTGCTCCCGACTCAATTCCATAATCACTGAAACCCAACGGACACAAGGCTGTATACACTTTATCACCTATGGATTCAAAGCCGGATACGGTAAAATATTCTCCGTTTCCAACCAAATCTTCGGTTACCAGAGTGGAAGTTTTATACTTCTGCTGATCCGAATCAATGAGGGTAAAATTGACCCCATATTTGGGAGAGTCACTACCTGTTCCTTCACCATCGTCTCCCTGATTTCCCGGCTCATCATCACTACAAGACAAAACTGTCAATCCCATAACCATAGACACTGCAAGCATCCATAAAAAATTCTTTCTTACCATTTTTTGTTCCTATTAAAAATTGACTAATATTTAAAGATTAAGCTCAAAGAGCCTGTTCATTTTTTATCTGTTGAAATAATATCTGATTTTCCCATAAAAAGCACGACCGGCTTTCTGTAGACTAAAGTTGTCATAAAGCTTCTCATCTGTAAAGTTCTTACATTCCAGAGAAAAGTTGTAGCGGGAGTTCTTCAGACTATAAACCAAACTAAGATTATGAGAAAACTGACTTGGTACTCCCTTTTTATTGGAAGCCCCATGATTTTCCCAATGGAGAGGAAATTCATGCACATAATAATTATCATACGTTACTGTCAGCAAATTGCCCTTTCCAAAAAGATGATGCGCATAAAAGGAAGCATCTACGTTAGCAAACAAATAAGGAATATTCGGCATCCTTACTTTATAGGTAGTCGATTCACTCCCATTCAATCCGTACCTCTCGTAATCACGCGTGTTCAAATCGGTAAAATTTCCACCGATAGAAAACCATTTAGAATAATTATAGCGTACTTCCGCATTCCAGCCCATTGTCCTTACACGTCCATGGTTCATGTATGCTGCATATTGTGATGAACCTGCCAAAAACGTTCCGGTCAAACGCCGGATAAAGTCCTTCGTATCTCTATACACCAATCCTCCTTCGACATATATAGAATGTCTTCCAAATTCGTGTGAGTAAGACAAGCTCGCATTTACGTTATGACTATGTTCCGGTTTCAATCCTGCATCTCCCAGTTCCATATCATCATCACCAAACAATTCATCAGCTGTAGGAAGGCGTAACGCCTTTTCATACGAAAACTTTGCCTGAAATCCATCCAAAAACAAATACGTAGCAGCTATCCCATAGCCAAAGGCTCCGGTACTACCGGCAGACTCTTCATAACTGACTCTATTATTGGAAGAACTATCATCATTGTTGGTATTTCTCGGCCCACTACTGTACTGGTTATAGTATTTACCAAACACAGAAACATTCCATAAATCCTTATGACTATAACGATAAGAAAGTCCTGTGATATTCTTCCTTGATTTCTTTTCAATTTTGCTATACTGGGCGGCACCCGTAGCATCTGTTATATTAGCAGAAGAAGTAGGTTTACGCTCATACCCCATCAACACATGATTAAGCACGAAAGCATGGCTTTCACCCAAATGATAATTGGCAGTAAAGGTACCGTTCCAGTTATCGGTACTTGATTTATAGTCTTGATAACTCTGCTCGCCCAACTTACCTTTTTTATACCGCATTTGTCCCAGCCAGTTATATTCATAAGTTGCCGTATCAATGTTTTGAGTAATATTACGGTTATAGTTTGCAGTCAGGTTCACATCCAGACCTTTGAGCAATAAGTTTCTTTTCCGGTATTCCACCGAAGGCATAAATGAATGGCCTTTCCGCCGTTTTTGTCCGTATACAATTTCCTGTACAACACCGTTCTGGATTTCCTTATCATTTTGCGAATAGGTAAAGGTAAGCATCAAACGGTCGGCAAACGGTTTATTCACAAGCCCCACTTTACCCACAACAGCCTCATTATGATAAGTGTCGTGAAAGCGTTTCACCCGTTCTATTTTTTCCGAATCCCAGCCGGATACCCAGCCATCTTCATCGACCACTTCATCATAATGTTCCACCGGAGTATCAATCCAATAATTATTATCCGAATAATTCTGAAAAGCATTGATTTCGAATGTAAACCCATTATCAGCCGTATGTCCCACATTCACATACGATTTATGGGTGTTGAAAGATCCATAAGAATATGAAGCATCGACAAATGTACGCCGCTTATTTCCGGTGACAATATTTATCACACCGCCCAAAGCATCCGTACCAAAGCCAACGGGTACCACACCACGATATACTTCGATACGCTCTGCAAAATTAATCGGAATATTATTCAGGCTGAACGAGCCTCCTACTCCATCCTGCGGCACTCCATCAATGAATAACTTGATGTTTTTTCCACTCATTCCATCTAAAGAAAGATTCATATCCGAACCCACCCCGCCTGACTCACGCAACTTCACACCAGGCACCTTCGTTAAAGCACTGGCTAAATCCTGCGTACTATTATGAAGTTTGGTTGCATCAATCGCTACAGCATTAAAAGCTGATTTATTCACTCGGTTCACTCCGGAAGTAGAAATCACCACTTCACTAAGTTCTTTCACATCAGGAGTGATGGTAAAGTTCATCTTTATCCGTTCTCCCCTTCTTAAAATCACTTTTTTTTCTATCGTTTTATATCCCATAGCGGAAACAACTAATGTATATTCGCCACCGGGAGCTTTAATATGATAAAGCCCCTCACGGTTAGTGGCAGAACCGAAACCAGTCCCTTTCAGGTGAACAGTAGCAAAATCAACTATTTCTTTTTCCGTAGATATTATTCGACCCGATATCATGGATCCCCCATGCTGCGAATAAGCTGATAGAGAGAAAATTAACATCAACAACAGTAGACCTGTCATCCTCTTTATTTCACAACAAACAATCTTTTTCACCCGACTCATATTTTTATTTATTCTAAATAAGAATTACATTTGCGGGTGCAAAAGTATATAACAAGCATTAATTATAAAAATCATAAAAATTTGGTATCACCCAAACTTTTCTAATAAATAAGACAAGATGAGAGCAGATCTGGAGTGGTTTAGAACCTTTAAAGCTATATTTGATACGGGAACTATGAGCGACGCTGCCAAAGAGTTGAATATTTCTCAACCTGGCGTCAGTCTGCATTTAAGTTCACTGGAAAATTATATCGGACATCCGTTATTTGAACGTAACACCCGGAAAATGATTCCCAATGAACGAGCAAGAAAGCTATACCGGCAAATATGTTACTCACTCACCAAATTGGAAGAAGTAGAAAACAGTGTCCGCAAGAGAAGTGGAAAAGAGAGAATGACTCTTTGCCTTGGAGTATATTCGGGACTATTTTCTCAACTAATAGCTCCTCATATCGCCGATTTAGATTTTAATCTCATCGTACAATTCGGAGACAACGACAAATTGAGTAAGCTTCTGGAAAGCGGTTCGGTAGACATTATCATCACTTCAATCGAAACGCCCATTCACAATATTTCATATCAAGTTCTCGGAACCTCCGAATTTATCGTCGCTGCAGGAAAAGAAACCGATATCTCTCAATTCCAGCAACTGGATATTGAGAATAAGGGTCAGGTAAGAAAGTGGTTACAATCTCAACTTTGGTACAGCAACGAAAAAAATATATGGGCGCGTTTTTGGAAACTCAATTTCAAAAAAGAGAGCGATTTCGCGCCCAATTATGTGATGCCTGACAAGAATACCATTCTCCGCTGTTTGGAAAAAGGTGTCGGCCTGGCACTTATGCCTCATTCTATCTGCCGGGATTCTATAGAACGAGGAGATATTATATGCCTGTGGAAAGGATATGTAGAGATGAAAAATACACTCTACATCGGACATCGGAAAAACTCAATATTAAGCGATGAGATCCAACAGATCAAAGAAATAATGACAACTGAATTCGAAAAATGTCATAATGAATCATGTCAGCCACTGCGCTAACGACCGTTCCGTCACCTCCCACAACTGCTCTTTCTGCACATGATTCGTGTATTTATCAGACAAGTTTTTCCGGTGGTTATTGACATACAGTTGTCCTGTCACGCCTGCTTCCTTTTCATCCAACAATAAACCGACTGCCGTAGAAGCCCCTTTCTTCGGTTTGCGGATAAAAGGACGAAAAAAAATATCCGTCAACGGATCAAACCACTTATGCATCGTAATGATATTGGTAGAAACAATTCCCGGATCGGCAGCATTGACGGTGATTCCTTTCTCACGAAGTTGCCCGGAGAGTTCGAAAGTAAATAGTAACAAAGCCAGTTTGGTGTTACTGTAAACAGGAATTCTCCAAAAACTCCCCGTTTTTCCTCTGTGAAAGAAATCGGGAAAATCGAGTTTACCAATTGCGTATGTACAAGAAACCATATTGACGATACGCGCTCCACGCACCATCAGCGGAACCAATTTCCGAGTAAGCAGATAAGGTCCCATATAGTTCACACTTACCGTTCGCTCAAACCCATCAGAAGTAGTATGAAAACCTGTTTCCATCGTTCCGGCATTATTCATCAGCAAAGCAATGGAGAGGTTTCTTTCCAAAATCTGGTTGGCAAAAGAAACTACCGATTGCATGGAAGACAAATCAATAGCTATTACTTCCAAATACGGGTTTCCGGTTTCCTTGCTCAAATGTTCGCGGACAATCTCCGCTTTCTTCGGATTATAACATGCCATTATGATTCGATAACCGGCTTTGGCTACGGCACGTGTTATTTCTGTCCCCATTCCTCCGTCCGCACCGGTGATAATCGCCCATTTCATTTCACTCATTTTTTCTCCAATTTATCAATCTCCTTTTGTAAAGACAAAGGGATTTGTTCTTTCAAATGTTGATGACAAGCCATTTCTATCGTATACATACGACCGATGCAATAATTACTGTGTCCACAGCTACAGCGTGCTTGTTCCTCCTTTTTCATCCGATTCACAAATCCCGGTTCGTTGAGCAAAGCTCTCGCCATCTGTACGGCATCAAAACCGGAATCGAGCACTTCATCTATTTTCTTACGAGAAACAAGACCGCCGACATAAATCAGCGGCGCATTCGGAAGAGCTGCCCGGAATTTCAGTGCATCTTCAAGGAAATATGCTTCTTTGAAAGGTACAGAGGGGATCATCCATTTACCAAACATACGGACTCCGTATTTCAGCCACCAGCAATTCATATAGTAAGACATCGAACGGATTGGCATGGCACCCCGCATCACATACATCGGTGCACGGCTCACAAAGCCTCCACTCAACACCAATCCATGAACGCCATGTTCCAATAGACGTTTAGCCACTTGTATCGATTCGTCAATCTCCATGCCTCCTTTGAAACCGTCACGCATATTCATTTTTACCAAAACGGCCATATCATTGCCTGCCGCTTTCATCACTTCTTCCATCACCAGGTCCATAAAACGCATCCGGTTTTCGAGCGAACCACCATATTCATCTTTCCGATGATTGGTATATGGAGAAAGGAACTGGCTAATCAAATAACCATGTCCTGCATGCACTTCAACAGCGTCAAATCCTGCTTCTCTCGCCAGATTGACGGCATTTCCATACGCTTGTGCCATTTCCGGCAACTCCTCCTTTTTCATTCCACGCACAAACGTAGGAGAGTAAAGATTAAAACCCGAAGATGCGGATATAGGAGTGACACCACAAATATTTCGATGGGACATATTCCCACAATGTCCGATTTGTATACCCACTGCTGCACCTTCATCGTGCACAGCTTTTGTCAATTCATGCAAACGGGGAATAATAGACGGACGCAACCACAACTGACGGTCGAAAGAAAGTCCGCTTTGCGTCACAGCCGCATAAGCCACTGTTGTCATACCCACTCCTCCCGCAGCTACCGAACGATGGTAATCCAGCAACATCTGCGTAGGAGTATTCTCCGGACACATGCTCTCAAAAGCTGCCGAACGGATTGTTCGATTCCGCAACGTCAAAGGACCAAAGGTGACCGGACTAAAAAGTTTAGATTCCATAGTAGTATATTTATTGAGTCATATTTAAGTCGTAATGAAAAATGCCCTAATACCTAATAAAGGAAAGGGAACACTCGTTTCCGTTCTCCCACTGCATCGCCGAATTCTTCGCGATAACGGCACCAGATGGCATTGGCACGAGGAACAAGGTTAGCAATCGTCCACCAAAGGAAAACAAGTCCGGAAAGTGAACAGGTGAGTATCGCCCATCCTGCCCATTCCACTATTTCACCGAAATAGTTGGCGGAAGTGACATAACGGTACATACCTTTTTGAGGCAGATAGTGCCGGGTATCTCCCGGTTTGCGCAAGTGCCGGATGATATAATCCGAATGCCAGTTCGTCAGCATACCTGTGAAAAAAAGCAGTGTGCCTATAATAAACCACGGTGAAGCGAACCAACCGGATTGATACATCGTTTCGGGAGCAAGATAAAAGATCCATTTACCTTGCATATAGCCATTCAGTAAATTAAAAAGAATACCCATCGACATGATTGACAGCGGCATCTTACTTTTCCCCGTCAGTAGCAGGGGAAAAATGAAAGCACGTTGAAAGTAATGAATCTGGAAGAACAGGAAAAAAGTGAAGATTACCGGTTCAAACCGACGCTCGGAATATATCCACATTACACACATCACTAGAAAAACGGGAGCTTCCATCCATATCCAGGCTAGTTTATTGGATATAGCTACGCCCCACGATGCCGTACGGAAAATGCCATATCCGGCTTTCACAAAGTAAAGGGCGATAAAAACAACCAGGGCAATCAGGCTCATCACGCCCAGAAACAGATTAAAAGCAGCTATATTCATGTCGATCTTTTTTTGTAACACGCAAAAATAACAAAAATGAAACGAATGACGGTACAAAAAATAGAAAGAATCTGAAATACATTCCTTTAAGAACATAAAAAACAGCATTCCCGAACGCATACCTGAAATTACGAGGCATACATCCGGGCTCACTTATATATTCAATAAAAGGATTTGTTTTTATCAGCGTTTCTTGATTGGAATATAAGGCAAATCATCAAGTACATTCTTATAAGCCGGGCGGATAATTCGTTTACCTTCGAAGGTCAATTCTTCATTACGGTGTGCACACCAGCCTACGATACGTGCCATAGCAAACAGAGGAGTGAAGATTTCCTGCGGCAAGCCGATCATTTCATACACGAAGCCTGAATAGAAGTCGATATTGCTGGATACTGTCTTTCCGTTGTTTTTAACACGTCCGAAAGTAGCGATGGCTCGTTCTTCCAACAGTTCGAGGAAAGCAAATTCACTTTCTCTTCCTTTTTCACGGGCAAGGTCACGAGCCAATTCTTTCAACAGAAGAGCACGGGGATCGGAGATTGTATAAACGGCGTGTCCTATACCGTAGATCAATCCGCTCTTATTATATACTTCCTTATTCAACATTCGGGTGAAATAAGTGTCTATCTCATCCACACTTGTCCAGTCTTTAATATTCTCTTTCAGATGCTGGAACATATCGGCAACCTGAATATTTGCACCTCCATGAAGCGGGCCTTTCAATGAACCGATACCTGCGGCGATGGCCGAATAAGTATCCGTTCCGGTGGAAGAAGTAACGCGAACAGTGAAAGTGGAGTTGTTACCGCCCCCATGTTCTGCCTGAAGAATCAGCAACAAATCGAGGGTACGAGCATCAAGTTCGGTATAATTTCTTTTCAACATGTACAGGAAGTTCTCGGCAATAGAGAGTTTTTCCTGCGGATGGCGGATATGCAGAGAACGTCCGAAAGTAGCATGGCGAAGCATATTGTACGCATAAGCAATGATAGTGGGAAATTTCGAAATCAGTTCAATACTCTGACGCATCAGGTTATCCCGGGAAGTATCATCCGCATTCGCATCAAAACGGTACATTTCAAGCACACTGCGTGAAAGAATATTCATGATGTTGTTTCCTTCCAACTCTATGATATTCATTTTTGTTTTCTGCTCCAACGGCATATTGTCGTTAATCAATTCACGGAAAGAAAGCAATTCTTCTTTATCCGGCAGACGTCCGGAAAGCAACAGGTAAGCCACTTCTTCAAAACCGAAACGTTTCTCTTTGATAATGGCATGCGAAATATCTTCCACATCATAACCACGATAGAATAATTTTCCCGGTATCGGTTTCAATCCACCACCCGGAATACGTTCATAGCCTACTACATTACCGATTTTGGTTAAACCTACCAATACACCTGTGCCATCTTCATTACGCAATCCGCGTTTCACATCAAACTTTGGGAACAATTCATTATCAATCCGGGTAGCTTCCTTCATCTCCTCGGAAAGTTTGTAAATCAGGTACTCTTTTTTCATCTTTCTTCGTTTTTTATTCGTTACTTTTGTTTTTCAATTCTTTCCACGATCTCACGAGTGAAAGCGGAAGTAGAGAGGGAGGTTCCATTCGGCATAAAACGAGCCAAATCGTGTGTAGCGCGAGCGTCCAGGAAGCTTTGTTCCAAGGCTTTCTCTATCAGAGCAGCCGCTTCTTTCCAATCAAAATATTCGAGCATCATTACGGCCGAAAGTATAATAGAACAAGGGTTCACCACATCTTTTCCCGCAATATTGGGAGCTGTTCCATGAGTCGCTTCAAAAATGGCATGTCCTGTTTGATAGTTGATATTTGCTCCCGGAGCAATACCGATACCGCCTACCATGGCCGCCAGTTGGTCGGAAACATAGTCTCCATTCAGATTCAAGGTAGCTATCACGGAATATTCTTCGGGAATCAGGAGTGTATTTTGCAAAAAAGCATCGGCAATGCAATCTTTTATCACCAGTCTGCCATCTGCCAAAGCATCGGCAAATTCACGCTGTGCCAGCTCGTAACCCCATTTCTTGAAGCCACCTTCCGTGAACTTCATGATATTTCCTTTATGCACCAGCGTTACAGAAGGTAAATGATGGTCGAGTGCATACTGGCAGGCAGCACGTACCAAACGTTCGGTACCCTCACGTGATACAGGTTTCACACCGAAAGAAGAGGTTTCCGGGAAACGGACTTTTGTTACTCCCATTTCGTCTTTCAGGAATTTATAGAACTTTTCAGCTTCCGGAGTACCGGCTTCCCACTCGATACCTGCGTAGATATCTTCCGTATTTTCACGGAACACGCACATGTTCACTTTTTCAGGTGATTTGACAGGCGACTGTACTCCCTGATACCAACGAACCGGACGAAGACAGACATATAAATCAAGTGTCTGACGCAGCGCTACATTCAACGACCGGATTCCACCTCCGACAGGAGTTGTCAACGGGCCTTTGATTCCTATCAGATATTCCTGAAAGGTTTCCATTGTTTCATCCGGCAACCAGGAACCTGTTGCATGGAAGGCACGTTCTCCAGCCAACACTTCTTTCCATTCGATCCGACGTTTGCCGCCATAAGCTTTCCGGATAGCTGCGTCCACTACGGCTTGCATGGCAGGAGTCACTTCCGCTCCTACTCCATCGCCGGTAATATAAGGTACGGTAGGCACATCGGGCACCAGCAACGTACCATCTGCTTGCATGGTTATCTTGCTCATATTTTATCTTGCATTTAAAGCAGAGCCGGCACGGAACCAGGCTATCTGCTGTTCATTATAGGTATGCTGTACTTCAAAACTTTCTTTCGTTCCGTCTTCGTGATGAAGAACAATCGTCAAATTGCGACCCGGTGCGAAATGGACTAAACCTACTACTGACAAAAGATCGTGTTCCTGAACCTTGTCATAGTCTGCCTTGTCTACAAAAGTAAGAGCAAGCATTCCCTGCTTTTTCAGATTCGTTTCGTGGATACGGGCAAAACTCTTAGCCAGAATGACACGCACATTGAGAAAGCGCGGTTCCATGGCTGCATGTTCACGGCTGGAACCTTCTCCATAATTCTCTTCGGCAACAACTATAGACGAAATACCTTCAGACTTATACATTTTTGCCGTACCGGAAACTGTTCCATAAGTATTTGTTGAACGGTTCCAAACGCTGTTCGTTTCACCGTTGAAAGCATTGACAGCTCCCATCAGCATATTGTCGGAAATATTCTCCAAATGTCCCCGGAAGCGGAGCCACGGACCTGCCATAGAGATATGGTCGGTAGTACATTTTCCTTGTGCTTTAATCAGTAAAGGCATATTCAGTAAATCCTGTCCGTCCCATGCCGGGAAAGGCGTCAAGAGCTGGAGACGTTGAGAATCAGGCTTCACCTTGATTTCCGTTTTTGCTCCGTGTGGGGCAATATACCCCTCGTTTCCGGATGTAAAACCTTTCAAAGGAAGTTCATCTCCTACTGGTTCGGATAGTTTCACCTTTTCTCCGTCATGATTCACCAGTCTGTCTTTCAACGGATTGAAGCAGAGATCGCCAGCAATCGTTAATGCCATTGTCAGTTCCGGAGAAGCTACAAACGCATAGGTATTCGGATTACCGTCAGCACGTTTGGCAAAGTTACGGTTGAAAGAAGTAACGATTGAATTTTTCCGTGTCGGATCGTCCGTCTCGCGTTTCCATTGACCGATACAAGGGCCACAGGCATTTGCCATAATCGTGGCACCCAACTGTTCAAAAGCTTCAATCATCCCATCTCTTTCGGCAGTAGCCCGAATTTGTTCCGAACCCGGATTGATGATTAACGGAGCAGCGACACTCAAGTTCTTTTCAGTGACCTGTTTCGCCAAAGAAGCTACACGACTCAAATCCTGATAAGAAGAATTGGTACATGAACCGATCAAGCCCACCTCCATTTTGCGGGGGTAGCCGTTCAATAACACTTTTTCTGCAAATTCGGAAATAGGAGTAGCGGCATCCGGTGTAAACGGTCCGTTTATATAAGGTTCGAGTTCCGACAAGTCTATTTCAATCACACGGTCGTAATAGTTGGATGGTTCGTCGGTCACTACATCATCCGCACGAAGATCGGCATCGACAGCCTCCGCCCAATCGACCACACAATCTCTTCCGGTAGCCCTCAAATAGGCAGCCATGCGCCCGTCAAACGGGAACAGAGAGGTAGTAGCCCCTACTTCGGCACCCATATTACAAATGGTAGCTTTCCCGGTAGCAGAAAGGGATTCGGTTCCAGGACCAAAATATTCGATAATAGCATTTGTTCCTCCTTTTACGGTAAGGATGCCGGCCAGTTTCAGGATTACATCTTTCGGAGATGTCCAGCCACTTAGTTTTCCGGTCAGACGAACACCGATAATCTTCGGCATTTTCAGTTCCCATTCCATTCCTGTCATCACATCCACAGCATCCGCGCCACCAACACCGATAGCTACCATGCCCAGTCCGCCTGCATTAGGAGTGTGGGAATCCGTTCCTACCATCATACCGCCGGGGAAAGCATAGTTTTCGAGTACTACCTGATGGATAATACCTGCTCCCGGTTTCCAGAAACCGATGCCGTAACGGGAAGATACATCGCGAAGGAAGTCGTATACTTCTTCATTGGTCAATCTTGCCGTAGCAATATCCGCCTTTGCACCTTTGTACGCCTGTATCAAGTGATCGCAATGTACTGTTGAGGGCACAGCCACCTGATCCTTACCTGCATTCATAAATTGAAGCAATGCCATCTGCGCAGTCGCATCCTGCATAGCTACACGGTCGGGACGGAAGTTCACATAATCTTCTCCCCGTTTGTAATCTTTTAAATCGGCTACATCATACAGATGAGCATACAAAATCTTCTCGGCCAACGTCAAGGGGCGTTTCAATATAGCCCGTACGTGTTCTACCTTTCCTTTATAAGCAGCGTAGAAAGCTTCTAACATAGTCACATCATATACCATATTGTTTTATCTTTTATGAGTCTATCTATAAAAATAACGAACGGCGTTCGAGTAATGTTTAACAAAATGAAATATTTTTTCTACCCGGAACGAAGATTTGTTACCTTTGCGCCTATTATGAGTAATAATCCGAAAAGTCCAATCATCGACCTTCAGCAACAGCAACTCCTCCTACGGATGGAGTATGAACACGAAAAGGAAGAATTTAAACGGCAGACCGAAACAATGGGCGTTGCCCGTAAAGTGAAACGCGGTCTCTGCTGGTATCCCGTCTCTCTTGGCCGAAGTTACTACAATTCTCTGAATCAGCTTGTAATAGATATTACACGGACCGAAAATAAAGAAATAGAGCATTCCTTCGAGTTCGGCCGCCCCGTCTGCTTTTTCCACCAGTCATTCGAAGGAAAAGTGAAGTACATGAATTTCATCGCTACTGTCAGCTTTGCAGATGAGGAGCGAATGGTAGTTGTACTTCCCGGAGCGGGAGCTTTAGCGGAACTGCAAACTGACGGCATACTGGGGGTGCAACTTTATTTTGACGAAACATCCTACCGGGCCATGTTCGAGGCACTGGAAGACACCATACGCGCTAAAGATAATCGTCTGGCAGAACTGCGTGATATTTTGCTTGGCACACAAAAACCGGGATTCCGGGAGTTGTATCCTGTCCGCTTCCCCTGGCTGAACAGCACCCAGGAAACAGCTGTCAACAAGGTACTCTGCACACGTGATGTATCCATCGTTCACGGTCCTCCGGGAACCGGAAAAACAACGACTCTTGTCGAAGCAATTTACGAAACATTGCACCGGGAACCGCAAGTGCTTGTCTGTGCACAAAGCAACACTGCTGTCGACTGGATTTGTGAGAAACTGGTAGACCGGGGAGTACCCGTACTCCGCATCGGGAATCCTACCCGGGTCAACGACAAAATGCTTTCATCCACCTACGAACGCCGGTTTGAAAGCCATCCTGCCTATCCGGAACTTTGGGGAATTCGCAAATCTATCCGTGAAATGGGTAGCCGGATGCGCCGGGGTAGTTATTCTGAACGGGAAGGTATGCGTAATCGCATGAGCCATCTCCGCGATCGTGCCACAGAGTTGGAAATACAAATCAATGCCGATCTATTTGATAGTGCCCGTGTGATTGCTTCTACACTGGTCAGCAGCAACCATCGTCTGCTCAACGGGCGTCGCTTTCCTACTTTGTTCATTGATGAAGCTGCTCAAGCGCTCGAAGCTGCCTGCTGGATTGCCATCCGTAAGGCAGACCGCGTCATCCTTGCAGGAGACCATTGCCAGCTCCCACCAACTATCAAATGTATAGAAGCCGCTCGTGGAGGACTGGATCACACGTTAATGGAAAAAGTGGTTCAGCAAAAGCCTTCTGCTGTTTCTTTATTAAAAGTGCAGTACAGAATGCACGAAGCCATCATGCAGTTTCCCTCCGACTGGTTCTACCACGGAGAACTGGAAGCTGCTCCGGAAGTGCGCTACCGGGGTATTCTTGATTTTGACACTCCTATGAATTGGATTGATACTTCGGAAATGGACTTTCACGAAGATTTTGTAGGTGAGAGTTTCGGACGCATCAACAAGCAGGAAGCCAATCTATTACTACAGGAACTGGAAGCATATATCGAACGGATCGGCAAAGAACGGATATTGGATGAAAGAATTGATTTCGGTCTGATTTCACCCTACAAGGCGCAAGTGCAATATTTGAGGGGAAAGATCAAAGGGAGCAGCTTTTTACGCCCCTTCCGCAGCCTCATCACCGTAAACACGGTAGACGGTTTTCAGGGACAGGAGCGGGACGTTATTTTCATCAGTCTTGTACGTGCCAACGAGGATGGGCAGATTGGGTTCCTGAATGATTTGCGAAGAATGAATGTAGCGATTACAAGGGCACGAATGAAGCTTGTTATATTAGGAGACACCTCTACCCTTACCAAACATCCTTTTTACAAAAGGCTGATGTTATTCATTAAAAAGGAGGATTAAATACTTAATCCTCCTTTTAACAAAGTGCACTTTCTCACGAAACCACACTTCGTTTTAACACAAACAAAACAAACAATATTTTATTTTACGTCAGTACTATTCTTTATTTAAGAAGCCATTAAAATGACTTTTACTTTCAATATACAAATGCAGATTTCAAAAAGAAATATCAACTCCCATAAAGATAAAACACACTAAATCACCACTTCTGAGAAATCAAAAGCAGCGTCATTCGTTTATTTATTTAGTGATGTTAATCATTCTTCAGGGCTGGTTAAGTCAATTCATACTTCTCGTTTATTTTATCTGATGACGCAAAGATAAACATAAACTTGCATTTTTTGTCCATATAATCAATATATTTTTGAAAAATAATTTCGGAAAGCTTCATTTATTCATTTCTAAATCTCTTTTTAACCCAAAAAGGGAGAAAGCAAACAGCCCTCTCCCTTTTACAAACTTGTATAATTTATCCAGTTTAATTGTTTTCCGGACGAAGTTTACGAACAGTAACAGCAGTCTGCCACATTTCGCTTTCACGCAGTTGACGGAGCTCTTCATTCAATTTTTCACGATAATCAGGTTGTGAATTACTGTCGATAGAAATCTGTGCTTCGTTACCAGTCTTCACGCTATTATACAACTTTTCAACTACCGGCTTGATAGCGTCGTGGAATGGGCCCATCCAATCAAGAGCACCGCGTTGAGCAGTAGTAGAACAGTTAGCGTACATCCAGTCCATACCGTTCTTTGCAAACAACGGCATCAATGACTGTGTCAGTTCTTCCACTGTTTCATTGAATGCTTCAGAAGGAGTATGACCGTTTTCACGCAATACTTCGTACTGTGCCAGCAACAAACCTTGGATAGCACCCATCAATGAACCGCGTTCACCTGTCAAGTCAGAAGTAGCTTCACGTTGGAAAGTTGTTTCAAACAGATAACCGGAGCCAATACCAATACCCAGTGCGATGGTTCTATCCATTGCTTTGCCTGTAGCATCCTGATAGATAGCATAAGAAGAGTTCAAGCCACGTCCTTCGAGGAACATAGTACGCAAAGAGGTACCCGAACCTTTAGGAGCAACCATGATAACGTCGATATCAGTAGGAGGAACTACACCTGTACGGTCATTCCAAGTGATAGCAAAACCGTGTGAGAAATAAAGAGCTTTTCCGGCAGTCAAGTAAGGTTTGATAGTAGGCCATACAGACATTACTGCTGCGTCAGACAACAGGCACATTACAATAGTACCTTTCTCGCAAGCTTCTTCAATGCCGAACAAAGTTTCGCCCGGAACCCATCCGTCTGCTACTGCTTTATCGTATGTTTTTCCTTCACGTTGACCAACGATTACATTGAAACCGTTATCACGCAAGTTCAGTGCCTGTCCAGGTCCCTGTACGCCATAACCGATTACAGCAATTGTTTCATTTTTCAATACTTCACGAGCTTTTTCCAATGGAAATTCGTCACGGATTACTACAGTTTCAGTAGTACCTCCAAAATTCAACTGTGCCATTTTCTTTTTGTTTTTAGTTTTTGATGACTTACGTCATCCGTTATTAATTAATTTTGTATTCTCACATTTATTCAAATATCACTTTCGAACGGCAAACAACTTCGCTGCCATTCTTCTTTACTTCTACGTGAAACTCGTTTGCATTCACTTCGTCGCAGAAGAAAGAGAGCTCATCACCAAAGTAACTTTCGGCCACGTACGCCATCTCGAAACGGCGGATACGTTTGGTCTTGTACAACTCTATCGGGAACAAATCAAGGATATGCTCAATGTAACGGATGCTGTTCACATGACCGTTAATATCAATATCACTGTATTTTGCCGTCAGGGTAGCCATTGACTGATCGCTTGTCACTTTGATACGTGAAGGTTTTTCAATAGGACAAGGTTCGTCACAGACATAATCTACGATACTTCCTCCGTGCAAGGTCAATAGATCGGCCGGTTTGCGGGTATTGAGATTAATCATTGCCCATACGGAACGCGCATAACCAATCTTTTTCCCGTCCTTATCAATAATAGCAAAGTTACGGTCAGTAAACAAGCGGTAGACATTTTCCACCCATGTTTGAACTGAAAAGTTCTCATATTGATAAGGCATTTCATCCAACTCAACAGCTAGACGCGAAAGTACCCAAGTGTAATTATCCTCGTTCAGTGTTGCAATACCAAAGCCACGGTCACTTGCGTGAAAACCTGCACAATTCAACAGATGATTTCCCAGTACGCCCATAGTCAGACGTCCGTTAAAGTCAACATGAAACGGTTCTGCCACAAACTGATAAGTCCCTATTTTATTTTCTTCACTCATTATTCTTGTTGGTTTTTACTCTGGTTATACATGGCTTCCCGTCCATCGAGAAACTCGTTCACCCGTTCAAAGCAACTGGTAGTAATCGCTACGCGTCCCGACCGAACAAACTGCAAAACACAATTTAAAGCCTTCAGTTCACCGTAGAGTGAGGTTATATCTTCGCTCATGCCATTTTTCTCAACAATAGAAAATACCGGATTGACTTCCACTACACGGGCATTGTATCTGCGGATCAACTTGGATGCTTCCGGAGTTTCCTGAAAAGCAGGAGTAGATACCTTATAAAGTGCAATCTCATGGAAGTATATTTCATCCTCGGTGAAATAATGTGCCTGAATCACATCGATCTTCTTCTCAATCTGTTTCACTACCTTCTCAATAGTGTCCTTATCCGTCCAGGCTGTAATCGTATACTTGTGTACACCTTTAATAGAAGAAGCAGATACATTCAGACTCTCGATGTTGATTTGCCGACGAGTAAATACAGCAGTTACCTGATTCAGCAATCCGGCTATATTTTCGGAATGAACTATTATCGTATATAATGTCTTGTCACTCATAATCCTAAATTTTAATTGCGAACTTTCAATCTTCCATTCTCAATATTCAACTTCTCCTAGCATTCCAACAGCATCTGATTGACCGAACCACCCGGAGGAGTCATCGGCAGAACATTGCCTTCTTCCACTACGCACGCTTCGAGCAGGAACGGACCATCCGTCGCCAGCATTTCTGCAATGGCTTCTTTCAGTTCTTCACGGGTAAAAGCACGTTTGGAAGGAATATCATAAGCCGAAGCAACCTTCATGTAATCCGGATTCAACATCGGAGTAAACGAATAGCGGCGATTGAAGAACATAGCTTGCCACTGGCGTACGTTTCCGAGGTAATTATTATTCAGGCAGATAATTTTCACCGGAGCTTTCTGCTCCATAATTGTACCCAGTTCCTGAATATTCATTTGCAGTCCGCCATCTCCCATAAATACGCATACGGTACGTTCCGGTGCTCCGAAAGTTGCCCCGATAGCTGCAGGAAGACCGAAGCCCATTGTTCCGAGTCCTCCGGAAGTGATGATACTACGTTCTTTCGTATATTTGAAGTAACGTGCAGACATCATCTGGTTTTGACCTACATCCGTTACCAAAACTGCTTCATGATGAGTAGCATTGCTTACCGCACGCACCACTTCTCCCATACTCAAAGAGTTTGTTGCAGGGTGAAGTTCAGGGCGGATTACTTTTTCTTCCTCTACCTTCTCATATTCTTTGAAACTATCAATCCATTCGGTATGAGTTCTCTTTTTCAGGAGTTTAGTCACAGAAGCCAAAGTCTCCTTGCAATCTCCCAAAACAGCTACATCTACCTTTACATTCTTATTCACTTCCGCAGGATCAATATCAAAATGAATCACTTTCGCTTGTTTGGCGTAAGTAGCCAGATTGCCAGTCACACGGTCGTCAAAGCGCATACCGACAGCAATCAGCACATCGCATTTATTGGTATTGATATTCGGCCCCAAATTACCGTGCATACCCAACATTCCTTTATTCAACGGATGTTCTGTCGGCAAAGCAGACAGTCCGAGCAGCGTACAGCCTGCAGGCATATCCGCCTTTTCGATAAATTCACGCAATTCGTTCTGTGCATTTCCCAATTCAACACCCTGTCCTACCAATACAAGCGGACGTTCGGCGTTATTAATCAGTTCGGCAGCTGTCTTTACAGACTCCTCGTCCGTATCGGGAACAGGAACATAACTGCGGATAAAATCGACTTTCGTCGGTTCGTATTTCGTTTTTTCTACTTGCGCATTCTTGGCAAAGTCCAGTACCACCGGACCGGGACGACCACTACGGGCAATATAAAACGCACGTGCGACCGCCCAGGGCACATCTTCCGCACGACGGATCTGATAGCTCCATTTGGCGATTGGTTGCGTAATACCTACCAAGTCAACTTCCTGAAAAGCATCTGTTCCAAGAAACCCTGTTCCTACCTGTCCGGCAATCACTACGATAGGTGTACTATCGATCATCGCATCTGCAATACCTGTTACCGTATTAGTTGCTCCGGGACCGCTCGTCACCAGGCAAACGCCCACTTCTCCTGATACACGGGCATAACCTTGTGCCGCATGGGCAGCTCCCTGCTCGTGACGAACCAAAATATGGTTCAATATATTTCGATGATCGTACAAGGCATCAAACACCGGCATTATGGAACCACCGGGGTAACCGAAGATGGTAGTCACTCCCTGATGTTCCAAAGAGCGCATCATAGCCTCTGCACCTGTTATTAAATCTTTCATATTAGTTGATAGTTGATAAATGAACTATATCAGATTAATCTCACTGCTCCCTTATCGGCAGAACTTACCATGCTGGCATAAGCCTTCAGACTCTTCGGCACATAACGGTCACGAGTGACAGGAGTCATCGGACGGGCTGCCAATTCTTCATCCGTCAGTCGCACGTTAATCTTCCGGGCCGGAATATCGATTTCTATGATGTCTCCGTCTACAATTTTTCCGATATTACCTCCAGCTGCCGCTTCAGGAGAAATATGTCCGATACTCAATCCGGAAGTTCCGCCACTGAAACGTCCGTCGGTAATCAAAGCACATTCTTTTCCGAGATGACGAGATTTAATATAAGAGGTAGGATAAAGCATTTCCTGCATACCGGGACCACCCTTCGGACCTTCGTGCGTAATGACGACGACATCGCCACTGACGACTCGGCCTCCGAGAATGCCTTCACAGGCTGCTTCTTGCGAATCAAATACTTTGGCAGGTCCGGTAAACTTCCAGATACTTTCGTCTACACCTGCTGTTTTTACTACACAACCGTCTTGCGCAATGTTACCTTTCAATACGGCCAATCCACCGTCTTTGCTATAAGCATGCTCCAAATCGCGGATACATCCGGTTGCACGGTCCTTATCCAAATCCTTATAGTACATACCCTGTGAACCAAGTACGAGATTGAATCTATTTCCGGCTGCGCTCGAATATTTCTTAATTGCTTTTTCACTTACATTCGGGCTGGTGATTGAATATTCATTAATAGCTTCCGCCAATGACATTCCGTCTACCCGTCGAACGGATGTATCTATCAGACCTCCTTTTGCCAGTTCATCCATGATAGCAATGATACCACCGGCACGGTTTACATCCTGAATATGATATTTCTGTGTATTGGGAGCCACCTTGCAGAGACAAGGAGCCTTGCGGGAAAGCATGTCGATATCGTCCATCTTGAAGTCTACCTCTGCTTCATGAGCAATAGCCAACAGGTGAAGAACTGTATTGGTCGATCCCCCCATCGCTATATCCAGCGTCATGGCATTCAAAAAAGCCTGACGGGTAGCAATACTACGGGGAAGTACGCTTTCGTCTCCTTCTTCATAATATAACTTTGCATTTTTCACGATCAGTTCTGCTGCATCTTTGAAAAGCTGCGTACGATTCTCGTGTGTAGCTACGATGGTTCCGTTTCCGGGAAGAGCCAGTCCGATTGCTTCATTCAGGCAGTTCATTGAGTTGGCGGTAAACATACCGGAACAACATCCGCAAGTAGGACAAGCATTTTGCTCGATATTCGCTACTTCCTGATCGCTGACACTTTCATCGGCCGATTTAATCATCGCATCGATCAAATCCAGGTGCTGACCATTCCATTCTCCGGCTTCCATCGGACCGCCCGATACAAATACGGCAGGAATATTCAGACGCATAGCTGCCATCAACATTCCGGGAGTGATCTTATCGCAATTGCTGATACATACCATTGCATCTGCCTTGTGCGCATTAACCATATACTCTACACTGTCTGCAATGATGTCACGTGAAGGAAGCGAGTAAAGCATACCGTCATGTCCCATTGCTATACCGTCGTCGATAGCTATTGTATTGAATTCCGCAGCGAAGCATCCCAGCTTCTCAATCTCTGCCTTCACCAGCTGACCGATTTCATGCAGATGCACATGTCCCGGAACAAACTGTGTGAACGAATTGACGATAGCGATAATGGGTTTACCCATCTGATTCTTCTTCATGCCGTTGGCTGCCCATAATGCACGGGCTCCCGCCATCCGACGGCCTTGTGTACTAAACGAACTGCGTAATTGCTTTTTCATTTCAATCTATCTTTTAATTAAAGAGCCTTCCTCACACAAGTGAGAAAGGCTCTAAATTCTATCTTTTATGGTACGAACACATACAACACAAAAACCTTTCTCACGCTCTTGATGGGACCACCACGACGCGAATAATATGCAGGACTGCTAGGTTAATAGATGTATGTAACATATTCATATCTTCTTTTCTTTATTTTCGTGCTGCAAAGGTAAGGGCTTTTTTATTAACTCCAAACAAATCGAAGAAAAAAATCACTTAAAAGCTAATAATTGTAAGAGAAGAGTGGTATTATTTCTCTATTTTATCACTTAAAGGTTGAATTTACAACTATTATCAAAGGATGCGTTCTACTTTTCTTTTCTGACAAAAGCACTTAATAATCTGAAATTTACCCTCCCTATACCGGAGTAAAAGCAAATAATTCGTATCTTTGTCGACCCGGATTACCGGGAATTATTAATCAGAAACAAAAAATATCAGATGGAAACAGTAGAAAACAAGTACATTACCGTTGCATACAAACTATATACAATGGAAGATGGTGAAAAAGAGTTGTTCGAAGAAGCAAAAGCAGAACATCCCTTTCAATTCATTTCAGGATTAGGAACAACACTCGAAGATTTCGAAAATCAGATAACTGCTCTTTCTAAAGGTGATAAATTTGACTTTACCATTCCGGCAGATAAGGCTTACGGACAATATGACGAACAACACGTTATTGACCTCCCCAAAAATATCTTTGAAATAGATGGCAAATTTGACAGCGAACGTATTAAAGAGGGTAACATCGTGCCTTTGATGACTGGTGACGGTCAACGCGTAAATGCCAGCGTAGTAGAAATCAAACCGGATATTGTAGTAGTCGACCTCAACCACCCGTTGGCTGGTGCCGACCTGATCTTTGAAGGTGAAATACTGGAAAGCCGTCCTGCTACGAACGAAGAAATTCAGGAACTTGTGAAAATGATGAGTGGTGGTGATGGCTGCGGTTGCGGATGCGACAGCTGCGGTGATGGCTGTGGCGATGACTGCGGTTGCGAAGGCGGGCACTGTCACTAAATAAAGTATTAAATATAAAGTATTAAGTATTAATTCCGTGCGGACACAGCCGGGCTTTAATACTTAATACTTTTTTTATGCCGTTATTTGAGCTAATACTTAATACTTGAAATCAGCATCCTTTATGCGTCATGATGTCAAGCACCATTTTATCCGTTTCGTTCATGGCTTGCGAGCCGATTCTTGTCAGGTTGCGGATACTTTGATCTACATCTTCGTCGATAATTCCCTCTACGGAAGTCACACAACGGTCTTCCATTGCCATCATTGCAGATAATACGGCTGTCGAAACTCCGGTAGTAACTTTCAAAGCACAACTCGGTTTTGCACCGTCACAAATCATTCCTGTCAGATTAGCAATCATGTTTTGAACGGCGAAGGCAACCTGATTGTAGTTTCCCCCCATCAACCAGGTGATTCCACAACTGGATCCGGTGGCAGCTACCACACAGCCACACAAAGCGGACAGACGTCCTAAACTTTGTTTGATGTATATAACAGTAAGATGGCTTAGCATTAAAGCACGGATAAGTTCTTCTTCGCTCTTTCCGTTCTCTTCGGCAAAGACAACGACAGGGAGTGTAGCGGATATCCCCTGATTACCACTGCCGGAATTACTCATGACAGGAATCATTGCACCCGCCATCCGGGCGTCGCAAGCAGCTGATGTATAAGAGAGAATATGAGAAAATACGCTGTCACCCATCACTTTATGTTCGTAAGTTCCTCGAAGCATTTTACCTAGAGAATGTCCGTAGTTACCTTTAAAGGCTTGCTCGGCAGCAGCTTTATTCAAACGGGCTGTATCAAGGATAAAACGGATCTCATCCAGCGGAGCAGTCAGTGCAAAGTCATAGACTTTACGCAAGTTTAATTCGAGCGAAGCATCTTCCTCTTCCTCGCTGACTGTATGTTGCTTGTCGAGCAATATCTGTTCACCCTTGGCTATATATATAAAGGTGGTATGTCCACCGGCAATGATAGCTTTAGCTGTTTTATCTCCCGCTTTACAGTTCACCTCGATATAAAGCTTTTCCGTAATATCTTCTTTCAGAGAAATACAAATCCGTTTTTCTGCAATAAACAGTTTTCCCTGCTCCACCGCTTCCGGCGTACAGTCCCTCAACACTTCCAACTGGTAGTCTGATTTGCCAATCAACGCACCTAAAGCTACAGCTATGGGAAGCCCTACCATACCCGTCCCCGGGATTCCGACTCCCATGGCATTCTTTAATATATTAGCACTTAACAAGACGTCTATCTTCTCCGGTTTCACTCCCAGCGTTTCAGCAGCCTTAGCTACACAAAGCGCTACTGCGATAGGTTCCGTACATCCAATAGCCGGAATGACTTCTTTCTTAATCAATTCTATAATTTGCCTTCTTTCTGATTCAGTCATGGACTTATAAGTTTTAGTTCCACAAAAATAGGAAATTCTTTCTTTTCCAGCATTCTATAATGAACAAATAAAATCTCATATTGTTATAAAACCTTCCATATACCAAACTTTAACAGAAAGAATTGATAGAAAAATGAAAGCAAAACACGTGATTCTCTATTTGCTGCTGGCTATTGTTTCCTCTTCTTGTATCCGCGAAGAAGCTCTCAATGCAGAAGCAGACATATTAAGTTGCATACTACCGGGAGTAGCCATGACAACCAGTCCTATTATTAACAATAATTCCATCACTATCTTCGTCGGTCCGGGAACTGATATTTCAGAACTTACACCTGAATTTACATTGACTCCGGGAGCTACAATTAGTCCCCTTAGCGGTACGGAGCGAAATTTCAATACTCCACAAGAATATACTGTTACAGCCGCCGATGGTGTTTGGAAGAAAACGTATATCGTATCGGTTATCGACACCGAACTTGCCACGAACTATAATTTCGAAGATACGCTTGGCGGAAAGAAGTACTACATATTTGTAGAACGCGAAGGAGATAAAGTCGTTATGGAATGGGCCAGCGGAAATGCGGGCTATGCCATGACCGGTGTAGCTAAAACAGCTGATGATTATCCTACTTTCCAAATAACGGACGGAAAAGCCGGCAAATGCCTTTCTTTAGTGACACGCAGTACCGGATTCTTCGGACAGTTAGCAGGAATGCCCATTGCGGCAGGAAATCTGTTTATCGGTTCCTTCGATGTAAACAATGCGATGAGTAATCCGCTTAAAGCAACTAAATTCGGTCTTCCTTTCCGGCATGTACCTACTTATCTGGCAGGTTATTATAAATATAAAGCAGGAGATCAGTTTACAGAAGGAGGCAAACCTGTAAATGGGAAACGGGATATCTGTGACATATATGCCATCATGTACGAAACCAGTGAATCTGTTCCAACTCTTGATGGGACGAACGCGTTTACCAGCCCAAATCTAATTTCAACAGCACGGATTGATAATGCCAAAGAAACAAATGAATGGACTTACTTTAAGCTTCCTTTCACCACTCTCCCCGGCAAATTCATAGATAAGGAAAAGCTAAGGGATGGAAAATATAATATAGCCATAGTGTTCACCTCAAGCCTGGAAGGAGATCATTTTAACGGAGCAATCGGAAGTACGTTGCTCATTGACGAGGCCGAGTTAATCTATCACTCGGAAAATTAGTAGAACTAAATAACTTTATAACAACAAGAACGATGAAAATCTATCCGTATATATTCAGCTTACTAACCTGTATAGGAATAGCCCTCCCCGGCTATGCACAGGTTGATCGAAATGAAACACTGATCCGTTCCGCCCTTCACGGACTGGAATATGAGATAAAAGCAGGTTTCAGCATTGGCGGCACAGCCCCGCTTCCTCTTCCGGTGGAAATCCGTTCCATTGACGGATATAACCCGACATTAGCTATCAGTATAGGAGGTGAAGTAACCAAATGGATTGCCGTTCAGAACAAGCTCGGAATTATAGTCGGATTGCGGCTTGAAAACAAAGCAATGACTACCGAAGCCACTGTGAAGAATTATAATATGGAGATTCTCGGGCAAGGAGGTGAAAGAATCAGTGGAGTATGGACAGGCGGAGTAAAAACCAAAGTACATACCGCCGGACTGACAATACCTCTAATGGCTACCTACAAACTAACCAACCGGTGGAACATCAAAGCCGGGCCTTATTTCTCCTATCTGCTTTCAAGAGAATTTTCAGGTCACGTATACGAAGGATATTTGCGGGAAGATAATCCCACCGGTCCGAAAGTAGAGTTTACCGACGGCAAAATTGCAACATACGATTTCTCTGACGATTTGAGACATTTCCAATGGGGACTACAAGTAGGAGCCGGATGGCGAGCCTTCAAACACCTCAATGTGTACGCCGATCTTACCTGGGGATTGAATGATATATTTAAAAACGATTTTAATACGATCACTTTTGCCATGTACCCCATCTACTTGAATATAGGTTTCGGGTATGCTTTTTAAGTCCCACTAGGCTCTGCCACCTGCTTCACTCCGGAGTAGGTTACTTTCACCGTCTGTTGCAATGCAGGCACTTTCACATTAATAGTCATGTCTGCATTTCCATCTTCTACAGTTCCCGTAACTGTCACAGGGCAAGTACCCAGAGAGGCGGCATCTCCTTCAAACGTAAGGTCTTGCTGTCCGGTGAATGTAGACACACCTTCCCCCTTCTTCACTTCACATTTATCAATGACAATATCTCCAAACTTTAGTATCTGCTGATTGATGAACAATTCAAAATCCTTCAGTTCAATCTTCACTTCCGTATTGCTGACCTGCGAGAGCGTGATAAACTTCTCTATTCCGTCGCCGATGACAATTTCCTGGTCAGAACCATCCGGTATCATGGATATATCCAGATTTCCCCAATACGTTCCGATTACATCCGGAGCCGTTATCACAGCCTCCTCTTCGGGAGGATTCTCGTTATTCTTGTTATCACTGTTGTCATCGTCACTGCTACAAGCAGCAAAGAAAGTTAGAGCACATACCAATGCCAATAAATACAATAGATTCTTTTTCATACGTCTTTGGTTTAGTTATTACAATAAATTCGTCCTTTATAAACTAAAAAGAAGAAAAAAGGTTCAATATGCTTCCTTTTTCGAAGTTATTTCGAGTTCGCAACTTTCTTACCGAAAACTTTGTTATATTTGCATATAGTAATTTTAAAAAAGCCACAACTATGTTTAATTCATTTGGCAATATCTTTCGACTCACAAGTTTCGGTGAGTCTCATGGAAAAGGAATTGGAGGAGTGATTGACGGATTCCCATCAGGAATTACCATCGACGAAGAATTTGTACAACAAGAACTAAATCGCCGTCGTCCGGGACAATCAATCCTTACCACCCCACGCAAAGAAGCTGATAAAGTAGAGTTTCTTTCAGGTATTTTTGAGGGGAAATCAACCGGGTGTCCTATCGGTTTTATCGTTTGGAATGAAAACCAACACCCCAATGACTACAACAATCTGAAAAATGTATATCGTCCTTCACACGCTGATTACACATACACGGTGAAGTATGGAATCCGTGACCATCGCGGCGGCGGACGTTCCTCTGCACGCGAAACGATTTCGCGCGTTGTAGCCGGTGCATTGGCTAAGCTGGCACTCCGCCAACTGGGAGTCAACATCACTGCCTATACCTCGCAGGTAGGTCCTATCAAGCTTGAGGGTACTTACTCGGACTATAATTTCGACCTGATAGAAACCAACGATGTACGTTGTCCGGACCCTGAAAAAGCAAAAGAAATGGCAGACCTTATCTATAAGGTAAAAGGTGAAGGCGATACCATCGGAGGTACACTGACCTGTGTCATTAAGGGATGCCCCATCGGATTGGGACAACCTGTTTTCGGTAAACTTCATGCTGCCTTGGGTAACGCCATGTTAAGCATCAACGCTGCCAAAGCATTCGAATACGGCGAAGGATTCAAGGGATTGAAAATGAAAGGTTCCGAACAGAACGATGTTTTCTATAACAATAACGGACGGATCGAGACGCACACCAATCACTCCGGAGGTATTCAGGGAGGATTGAGTAATGGTCAGGATATTTATTTCCGTGTAGTGTTCAAACCGATTGCCACGCTGCTGATGGAACAGGAAACTGTCAACATTGATGGCGTCGACACCACTCTGAAAGCACGCGGACGTCATGACGCTTGCGTATTACCTCGTGCCGTACCTATCGTAGAAGCAATGGCCGCCATGACTATACTCGATTATTACTTACTGGATAAAACGACGCAACTCTAATGAACGAGATTCAGAAATACATAGCGGCACACGAACCTAAGATGATGGATGACTTGTTCAGCCTCATCCGCATCCCCAGCATCAGTGCCTTGCCGGAGCACCACGACGATATGCTGGCTTGTGCGGAACGCTGGGCACAGCTGTTATTGGAAGCAGGTGTGGACGAAGCATTGGTAATGCCCTCACAGGGCAATCCGGTTGTTTTCGCTCAAAAGATCGTAGACCCGGATGCAAAGACTGTATTAATCTACGCTCATTACGATGTGATGCCGGCCGAACCATTGGAACTCTGGAAAAGCGAACCGTTTGAACCGGAAATACGTGACGGACATATCTGGGCACGTGGAGCGGATGATGACAAAGGACAATCGTTCATTCAGGTGAAAGCATTTGAATATCTCGTCAAAAACGGATTACTGAAGAATAATGTGAAGTTCATCTTCGAGGGTGAAGAAGAAATAGGTTCGCCCAGCTTGGAAGCTTTCTGCGAAGAACATAAAGAATTGCTGAAAGCAGACGTTATTCTAGTGTCGGATACGAGTATGCTAGGAGCCGAACTTCCCTCATTGACTACTGGTCTGCGCGGGCTGGCTTATTGGGAAATAGAAGTGACGGGACCGAATCGTGACTTGCATTCCGGACATTTCGGAGGTGCGGTAGCCAATCCGATCAACGTGCTTTGCCAGATTATCAGCAAAGTAACGGATGCCGACGGACGTATCACTGTTCCCGGATTCTACGATGATGTGGAAGAAGTGCCGCAAGCCGAACGGGAAATGATAGCCCATATTCCCTTTGACGAAAAGAAATACAAAGAAGCAATCGGTGTAAAAGAGCTTTTCGGAGAAAAAGGATATAGCACATTGGAACGTAACAGTTGCCGTCCGTCTTTTGACGTATGCGGCATTTGGGGCGGATATACAGGAGAAGGTTCTAAAACCGTACTGCCTTCAAAGGCTTATGCTAAAGTCTCTTGCCGGTTAGTGCCGCATCAGGATCACCATAAGATTTCGCAAATGTTCGCAGATTATATTCTTAGTATCGCTCCTGACACAGTACAGGTGAAAGTGACTCCCATGCACGGAGGACAAGGATATGTGTGCCCGATTTCACTTCCTGCCTATCAGGCAGCAGAGAAAGGTTTCGAAATCGCTTTCGGGAAAAAGCCGTTGGCGGTACGCCGTGGCGGAAGTATCCCCATCATCTCTACTTTCGAACAGGTATTGGGAGTCAAAACCGTATTGATGGGATTTGGACTCGAATCGAATGCGATTCATTCTCCAAATGAGAATTGCTCATTGGAGATCTTCCGGAAAGGGATAGAGGCAGTCATAGAGTTTCATCAGGAATATGCCAGACGATAAAGCGGATAAATAACAATCAAGTTATAAACGATACATATAAAAGAGTGGTGGACAAGCTTGATTACAAGCATTTGTCCACCACTCTTTTATATATCTATCACACTGACAAATTACATGACCGGAGTCTCGAAAAGGAAGGTAAATGATTGGCTGTCTTTCAAATCCTTCACTGCATCACCTGCATAAATTTCGCCCTTTGTCAGAGACAGTTTCTTAATACCGGCTTTCGGACTAAAATCAATTTTCTTCAAGTCCAGCCAAAACAAATTCGGAGTCAGGGTAGATTCGAAATAATATACCTTATTCTTCTGATCGGATACGGAACGCCAACGGGTAGAAGATATATAAGGCTTCTCCGGTGTATTAATACCAAATGGCACGGAAACATTACGCATCACACTCAATACGCTGGGAACTGCAATCTTTGCATCCGCAATCTGCGGAATGGCATGAATGTAAAATGAAGCCCGTACAAAACGGTCGCTTGCCCGGTTAGTTCCCGGCAACATCTGCAAGCCACCGATTTCTTTCCAGTAATCATTAATGGCCAACTGATATTCATATCGAGGAGAATTTGTCATTACCCGGTATTCTTTTCCTTCGTGAATGCTCAATTTCCCATCCAGATATTCCAATACGGCCGTATTGCCTGTTTCATCAGTGATAGCCAGATGCAAGGTAGACTCCGGTCCTCCATTCGGCATACGGGGAGCATCAATGCGGAAAGTCTCCTTTTTCAATTCATCCACCGCTTCGCGTACTGTGGCAAAGTTATCAAGCACATACTGTGTCCAAATGCTGATGCCCATTGCCGGACGGGTATCACCGGGGAGAGAGTAAATGGATTCCGGCAAGAAAAGCAGGCTAGCTACTAATCCTTTCTCGTTCATTCCGTCACAAGTACCTATATCATATCCTGTAGCAATCACACTTCCATATTTGGAAGTCCAGTTCACTGTTTTTTCCTTATTATGTCCCATACGTTGGATGCCACGCGGAAATACATAGATATTCGTCATGATATCTTCTTTCCAGTCCATTGTACGTCCCGTTACCACCATCTGGTCAGGGCCTATATACACCGCACGCGTACATGCTTCTACAGGCTGTATACTCATCAAAGAGACGGTAGCCAACACCAATGCAACTCCTGCTAATTTTTTCTTCATATTCATTCTATTTAAATAATTGATCTTCTTATTTATAATAAGAACAAATGCACCACAATTATTCCTCAAAAGAAAGATGATTTTAATGAAAAAAAGGCATTTATTCAATGCAGGAAGAAATTTTAGGTTTTCAACGTATAAGGGTTACGCCAGTTTATAAAGTTCATATCCTCCCAATGCCAGTACATAGGGCAGATTAAGAATAACGTCGGCATCCTTCTCCACCTCTTCGGGGTACTTTTGCAACAATTCGTTGAAAGGCATAATGAGAGGGTGTTGCAAGAAAACTTTATCTTTCACCTCGGCACGTCTCCAGCCAGCCACCGTACGCTCGGCATTCCATCGGTATTTCTCCATGCGCACCAACAGATACAAAACTTGAGACGGTAGATTCTCATTGAACATAGATACGGATATACGCGCCGGTGAACGGTCGCTCCGCTTAATACTGTAGCCTAACGTGCGACAAAATACACTATAGGCATCCAGTTGATAGCGGTTAGCCCAACGTAACGGCTCGCTCAATTTATTCCACAGATAGTGTGCCTGGTGATTCATCAAAATGAAGTCGGCAGAGTGGCTGCTATAAGATTCATACATCTTCTTCAACACCTCTTTCTGCTTGAGGCTTTCATCCGTATAGCAACAATCGTAGAGGTAATTCACATACAAAGCGAGTTTATCCTGCAAGATGTTTTTCTTCATCCCCCTATCTACCATGCCGAACACCTTGACATAACGATAACGCCCTTGCTCATCATCCACTATCGACGACAAATCGTTATTGAAATCCTGACGGATAAGTACACGACATTGATGCTGATAAACCTCATGCGGTAAATTGAGTCCTAATGAGAGACTCAAATCGGGATCATGCACACAAATAGCCACTGTAAGCATACAGTGTTTATTTTGTGCCCATTGTTGTAGACGGGTGCGCATAGCAGTACTACAAATGTCGTCATGGCAATATTCTACCTCAATATCGTCTATCTGACTCTCTATATAAGGAAATTGAGCTTTGAAGTAGTCTTTCTGTGACTCCATCTCTCGATCTACTAAAGTGATGCGGGTACGTATGCGTTCATCTGCCGGCAGACGGTCATCGTAATTGGCATAATGGCAGATACGTAGTGCTTCAAGCAACAGCGAGCGTCCCATCCGGTTGAATCCCACAATAACCAGATGCACATAGTCTTGACTAGTAGCACTCCAGCTTCCATCAGGTTGTTGCGTTATGCTTATGGGGCGATAGTCTAGCGGATCATAATATCTTTCACTATCGGCAGCATAGAGACTCCATAGTTGCCGGGCCAGATTCTCGTGGAGGTTAAAGGGACGGAAAAAGATATTAGGTTTCCCCTCAATGCAAAACACCTCCGGCGGCAGATTCATTTTCTGTATGTTAGAGTACGAAGGGATGCTGTCGAACTGTACATACACAGGCATCACCTTGCCATCGGGGCATTTGCCACGCAAAGCACTCACCAAATGCACAATCGCTATATTTTTAGCATCGCGTCCGCAACGTTCTTCATCACCCAATACATACACTTCACTCGCGCTCACTATGTTCAACCGCTGAAGTTCTTCGGCCGACTCAATGTTGCCAAAGTAAACAAGCACCTGCCGCTCTATTTCGATGGGCAAGGCAGACTGTATGCGATGGCGCACCGTTGCTGCCTCTATACCGCTCATCAGCAAGATACGTGCCGAAGGACATTCGTTATATAGTTCGCGTATCATATTGATAGATAGTTCATTGAAGCCTATCAATACATAGTGTTGAGTTATGTTGCGGTAAGTCATTCGCCCCGTGTTTACCACATCCACACGCCGCTCTATAATGTTGGAAATGGTAGAGATGAGCACACCGCCCAATAAAATGGATCCCGAAAAGCTAACAATTCCCAGCAATAGCCTGCTGGACCAAGCTGTCTCGTTCATTTGGTTACCAGGATCCACAAAGTTGTTGTACACCACCCAGAGCCTTTCGCCCCATTCCTCATGTCCATAAAATTGGATAGAGAAGAACATCACGATGATAAAGAAGATAGCCAGCACCGTAGCAATAGTAACGAGTAACAGGGTGAGCTGCGACTTGATACCCCCCGAAATGGTGCGATCCATATACTCTTGCGAGAATATCTTCTTGTAGTAGTTTATAAAACGGTTCATGCTTATAACTTATTGATGGCAAAACATACAGGTTCTGCCCATATTGTGTACATTTCGAGCTATTTGTCCTGATAATCGTATCATATCATGCACCAATACCATATAATCCGTATCAATGGGTTTTGGTTGACAGTCGTGTTTCATAAATAGAACATTTAGAGTTGTGTACAAATATAGTATTTTTCAACAAACCAGGTAGCTTTTCACTTAACTATTTTCAGCAGTGTACTTTACCTTGCCATCGTGCGGCAGCATATAAAATGAAATTCACCAGTGCAAGAAGACATTAATCACAAGATAACAGCTATGGAACGAAATAAAATTCGTATAAAAATGGAGTAAGACATTCTACTTCCATAAAGTAATATCTCCATAACCTTTATTGTATTTAAGATTATTCAGTGCATAGATTTAAGATTTTCTATGCAGAAAACTAGAATCTTTTATGCACTCGAGTAGTTGTCACGTTACAACGGGACAATGGTCACCTTATAGAATGACTAATGTCACTTTATAAGGTGATATTAATCATTCTATAAGGTGACCATCTATCCCTGAAAGGATGAAACCACTAAAGATACAAAATAAATCAGTAAAAAGCAATAGTAAGGTAGGAAATTTGTCTGGACTGCAAACACACTTAATTTGTTTCAATGCAGCATAATAAAGAGGCCGCATTCATATAATGCAGATTAAATCTAACCTGTTAATTGCAGAACCTCCATCTCTCACTCTCTTCGTGATATGACGGTCTTTTTACTCCCAATTATCTTCCCCCTTTTATATTAGAAATTTTTCCGGAAAGTACATCCATTTCTCCATTCCGAACATCCGTAAGCAGTTTTTCCTTTAATAATAGTTCCCTTACCACAAAGCGGACATG
Source organism: Bacteroides sp. 90-K9/2 (assembly GCF_047310725.1). Classification (NCBI taxonomy): domain Bacteria; kingdom Pseudomonadati; phylum Bacteroidota; class Bacteroidia; order Bacteroidales; family Bacteroidaceae; genus Bacteroides; species Bacteroides sp. 90-K9/2. Next base: position 46,947 of record NZ_JBCGVL010000007.1, on the reverse strand, counting down.
GCTGACCTACAAACGTATCTACATCACCTGCAGCAGAAGGAGTTGAAGCAGGAGTAGTAACCGGAGCCGGAGAAGGTGCCGAATTAGAACTTACTTCGTTTGCCGCTTTTCCTGTTTTTGTTTTCTTTTCTTTCGGTGCACTCGATTTACGTTCGCGCTTTTTAGTTTCTTTCTTTTCTTTCTCTTCGGCTTTTGCAGCTACTGCATCCTGAATAGTAATGCGTCGGTTTGTGTTATCAGAAAGTACACTCATCACTATTTCCGAAACCATCTGTTTCAGTTCTTCGAGAAACTGGCGGGCATCGTATGTCTTCTTTTCAATTTCGCGCAACTTCTTTTCCCAAATACCAGTCAGTTCTGCCGATTTCAATAATTCTTCGTGAATGAGCTGCACCAACTCCACTCCTGTCGGGGTGGCAATCAGGTTCTTTCTTTCTTTACGAATATAGTTCCGTTTGAATAATGTCTCAATAATGGCAGCACGGGTAGACGGCCGACCGATACCATTCTCTTTCAAGGCATCACGAAGTTCATCATTGTCCACCAGTTTTCCGGCTGTCTCCATTGCACGAAGCAAAGTTGCTTCGGTATAAGGTCTGGGCGGCTGCGTCCATTTTTCATTCAGGTCGGGAATGTGAGGACCACTTTCTCCTTTTACAAAAGCAGGAAGTACATTTTCATCCTCTTCCTCTTTTTCTTCGGTAGGTTCTTTTACATCTTTGGCAAATACAACACGCCATCCCGGTTCCAGGATTTGTTTTCCGGTTACCCGGAATTCTATCTTATCCACTTCGCCCATGACTGTAGTAGTAGAAATCTTACAGTCCGGATAGAATACGGCTATAAAACGACGGGCTATCAAGTCATAGACACGACGTTCCATATCCGTCAGGTTTTGAGCATAGACTCCGGTCGGGATAATGGCGTGGTGATCCGTTACTTTCGAGTTGTCAAATACCTTTTTTGATTTAGGAAGTGTAGTGCCGGCTAACGGAGCTGTCAAGACTTCGTAATCACGAAGTCCTTTCAGGATAGCGGGACATTTCGGATAAATATCATCACTCAAAAAAGTAGTATCGACACGCGGATAGGTAGCTACCTTCTTCTCATAAAGAGACTGGATCAGTTTCAGCGTTTCATCAGCTGAATAAGCGAATTTCTTGTTGCACTCTACCTGAAGAGAAGTCAAGTCGAACAAACGTGGGGCGAACTCTCTCCCGTCTTTCTTGCCAACACTAGTGACTACAAACGGAAGATCCTTTATACGTTCTACCAGTGCCTCACCTTCTTCCCGGTTAGCAATAGGGTCGATACCCGGATTATCTATTTTCTTTTTTCCACCGTTCTTTTCTTCTTCCGCAGCTATTTCTTCATCACTTTTGCGGATAAGTGCGGAAAAAGTAGTATCCCGATAGTTGGTTTTCAATTCCCAATATTGCTTGGGTTCGAAATTGGCTATTTCCAACTGGCGGTTGACAATCAGTGCCAAGGTCGGTGTCTGCACACGACCAATGGAAAGCACCTGTTTATTTTGACCGTATTTAATGGTATAAAGACGGGTGGCGTTCATTCCCAATAGCCAGTCACCCATCGCACGGGAAAGTCCGGCTTCATAGAGTGATTGAAAATCAGTCTGATCTTTCAGCTTCGCAAACCCTTCCCGGATAGCTTCTTCTGTTAATGAAGAAATCCACAGCCGTTTCACCGGACAGCGTGCACCTGCTTTCTGCATCACCCAACGCTGAATCAATTCTCCTTCTTGCCCGGCATCACCGCAGTTGATAATTTCATCTGCGTTCTGCATCAGTCCCTCGATAATGTGGAATTGTTTTTCGTATGTAGGATTCTCTATCAGCTTGATGCCGAAACGTGGAGGAATCATTGGCAGACTACCTAAATTCCACGATTTCCAGTTAGGCGTGTATTCATGCGGTTCTTTCAGGGTACAAAGATGCCCGAATGTCCAGGTCACCTGGTATCCGTTTCCTTCTATATATCCTTCTTTTCTGGTATGAGCGCCGAGTACTTCGGCTATATCGCGTGCTACTGATGGCTTTTCGGCTATGCAAACTATCATTTTTTTCTCTTCTTGTTTTTACACTAACAGTTTACAAAGTTACACGATTATTTCTCATTGACCGCATGAAGAGAGAAAAAAGTCCATAAAGTCATAGATCGGATAAGTTCCACTGAATGAAATAAACCGCATCTATTCATATATTCATCTACTATGAAATCTTCTATTGAAAGCTGGACAAATGACAAAATTAGGAGAAGAAAAGGAATATAAACAAAAAAACATCCCACCTTTTAAACCTAAACCGGTCTAAAAGGTGGGAATACAATATGATTCAAAAGAATTTCAGAGATTATTCTTCATCCATTAGAATTTCCAAAATCTGACAAGCAGCTCTCGCTACCGGAGTACCCGGACCGAAGATAGCAGCTACACCTGCCTTATACAAGAAATCGTAATCTTGTGCAGGAATAACACCACCGGCAATCACTACAATGTCCTCACGACCCAGTTTCTTCAGTTCTTCAATAATTTGCGGAACCAATGTCTTATGTCCGGCAGCCAGTGAAGAAACACCTACTACATGAACGTCGTTTTCAACAGCCTCGCGAGCAGCTTCCGCCGGAGTCTGGAACAAGGGTCCCATATCCACGTCGAAACCACAGTCAGCATAACCGGTTGCTACGACTTTAGCACCACGGTCGTGACCGTCCTGTCCCATTTTCGCAATCATGATACGAGGTTGACGTCCCTCTTTCTTCGCAAACTTCTCGGCCAGTTCACAAGCACGTTTGAAGTCGCTATCGTTTTTACTTTCTGATGAATACACGCCTGATATCGTTCTAATTATTGCTTTATAACGTCCTACTATCTGTTCGCAAGCATAAGAAATCTCACCCAATGTTGCGCGAACACGAGCTGCTTCCACAGCCAATTCCAACAAGTTACCCTTGCCAGTCTTTACACATTCGGTAATTGCTGCCAATGCTTTGTCCACTTCAGCTTGGTTACGTCCTTCTTTCAAACGTTTCAGGTTTTCAATCTGTTCAAGACGAACAGCCGTATTATCAATTTCAAGAATATCAATCGGAGCTTCTTTTTCCAAACGATACTTGTTCACACCGACAATTGTCTGCTGACCACTGTCAATACGGGCTTGTGTACGTGCAGCAGCTTCTTCGATACGCATCTTAGGAATACCTGTTTCGATAGCTTTCGCCATACCACCTAATTTTTCAATTTCCTGAATGTGTTCCCAAGCCTTGTGTGCCAGCTCATTAGTCAGAGACTCTACATAATAAGATCCACCCCATGGGTCAACGTTCTTGCAAACATAAGTTTCTTCCTGGATATAAATTTGAGTATTACGGGCAATACGTGCAGAGAAATCTGTCGGAAGAGCGATAGCCTCATCCAATGCATTGGTATGCAGAGATTGAGTATGCCCCAGAGCTGCAGCCATAGCCTCAATACAAGTACGCCCTACGTTATTGAACGGATCCTGTTCTGTCAACGACCAACCGGATGTCTGTGAGTGAGTACGCAATGCCAGTGATTTCGGGTTCTTCGGATTAAATTGCTTCACAATCTTCGCCCACAACATACGTGCAGCACGCATCTTGGCTATTTCCATAAAGTGATTGGTTCCGATCGCCCAGAAGAAAGACAGACGCGGTGCAAATGCATCAATGTCAATGCCTGCTGCCGTTCCGGCACGAAGATATTCCAAACCATCGGCCAATGTATAAGCTAACTCGATATCCGCAGTTGCACCTGCTTCCTGCATGTGATAACCGGAGATAGAGATAGAGTTGAACTTAGGCATCTTCTGCGAAGTGTATTCGAAAATATCAGAAATAATCTTCATAGAGAATGCAGGCGGATAAATATAAGTATTACGCACCATGAATTCTTTCAGAATATCATTTTGGATAGTACCGGCCATTTCTTCAAGTTTAGCACCTTGCTCCAAACCGGCATTGATATAGAATGCCATAATCGGAAGCACAGCTCCATTCATTGTCATAGACACAGACATTTTGTTCAATGGGATACCATCGAACAGCACTTTCATATTTTCCAATGAACAGATAGATACACCGGCTTTACCTACGTCGCCTACTACACGTTCGTGATCGGGGTCATATCCACGGTGAGTAGCCAAGTCGAATGCTACTGACAAACCTTTCTGACCGGAAGCCAAATTACGGCGATAGAATGCATTTGATTCTTCGGCAGTGGAGAATCCGGCATACTGGCGGATAGTCCAGGGGCGAAGAGTGTACATTACTGAATACGGACCGCGCAAATAAGGAGGGAGTCCGGCAGCATAGCCAAGATGTTCCATTCCTTCAAGGTCTTCTTTTGTATAGACAGGCTTCACTTCAATGTGTTCCGGTGTTTTCCAGTCAGCGGAGATACCGTTAGCCTTTTGCCATTCAGCACCATTCGTCGGCTGAAATGCGGCATATATATCGATGTTTTTAAAATCTTTTCTCATCTTACTTCAATAGTTTAGTGTTAAACTCTTTCAAGGTATCCAATACATTGACACGGACATGGATGAAATTTTCGATACCTGCGGCTTTCAAGTCGTCCATACAAGCCGGAGCACCGGCAACGATAAACATAGCACGACCATTCAGTGCTTTGAAAGCTGGAATTGCATATTCAGCATATTCATCATCACTGGAACAGATAACAACAATATCAGCTTTTGCAGCCATGGCCGCCTCTACTCCTGCTTCTACAGTTTCAAATCCCAGATTATCGACTACTTCATAACCGGCACAAGCCAAGAAGTTACAAGAATATTGAGCACGTGCCTGACGCATTGCCAGATTACCAATAGTCAACATAAACGCTTTCGGACGTTTACCCGACGCTTCTGTTTCAAGACGCAACGCTTCAAACTCACTAGCAGCACGATCGAACACTAATGTGGATACATCTTTCTCACAAGTATGAGAGTCACCTCCGCAGCAGCACTTACCTTCAACAGGTTGCTTATCACCAGCCTTTTCATTGAAATTCGGGAATTGATTTGTACCCAACAACACTTCACGACGCTGTGCAACTGCCTTGTGGCGAGCCTTGTTGCTTTCATTCACAGCAGCCTGAACAGTTCCTGCTTTCAATGCCGCATAGAAGCCACCTGCTTCTTCTACAGTAAGGAAGAGTTCCCAAGCTTGTTTTGCAATAGACACAGTCAGATTCTCGATATAATAAGAACCGGCAGCAGGGTCGATCACTTTATCAAAATGAGATTCTTCTTTCAACAACAGTTGTTGGTTACGAGCCAAACGTTCCGAGAACTCGTCCGGAGTCTCATAAGTCTTATCAAACGGAGTTACCGTCATTGAGTCTACGCCTCCTAATGCAGCACTCATTGCTTCTGTTTGTGTACGAAGCAGATTCACATGTGCATCAAACAAAGTAAGATTGAAAGTAGAGGTTTCGGCATGAACCGCCATTTTTGCTGCGCAACGACATTCTCCGTTAGGACCTTTATTCTCGCAATCACGCACACATTCGGGATTGTAAGAAGCTACAATATTTGCCCAAAGTAAACGTGCCGCACGGAATTTTGCTATTTCAAGGAAGTAATTGGAACTGATACCAAAATTAAACTTGATTTTCTTGGCTACTATAGCAGCAGGAATACCGGCATCAGTCAATTGACTCATATATTCATTTCCCCAAGCCAGAGCATAACCCAATTCCTGAGAAATATAAGCACCTGCATTATTCAACGATAAAGCATTTACATTCAGCACACGATAGAAAGGAAGAGGCTGAATAGCTTCAATCAAGGATTTGGCTGTTTGCACCATATCACCTTTCTCCTTGCCACGAGTCAGCATCTTGTTGAAGAAATCATAGTTGATAGAACCTTTCAGTTTCTTCACATCATAATCTTTCTTCCGGAAATAAGCTACCAGCAGATTAGCCAACTCAACCACATGCCCCTGACAGGTTGAGAAATTCAGTTCAACACACTCTGCCTGAATATCACTTAACAGTGTTTCAATATATTCCGCATTGAGTTCTTTTGCTTTCACATGAAAAGAAAGTGAGTCAACACCCTTATTTAAGATATCCAGTGCTTTCGCATTGGCGTCTTTCGGACATTCCACTCTAATTTCCTGGCGAACCAACCACGCATTGTTATCTTTTTTAGTTCCTCTTAAATAAGGGAACTCCCCAGGAAGCGCATCAGTAGTTTTTAAATCCTCCAGATCTTCCATCCGGTAAAAAGGTTTCACCTTAAACCCTTCGTTTGTTTTCCAAACGAGCTTCTTCTCAAAATCAGCACCTTTCAAATCGGCTGTAACCTTCTCCATCCATTGTTCGGTAGAGACAGGAGAAAAGTCTGAGAAGAGTTTTTCTTTTTTGTCTGCCATAGTTTATTTAAAATTAAAACAAGATTAATATTGTCTTTATTTTTATCTATCTCTTTCTAAACATCCGTCGTTCGACTTGCAAATATAACCAATAAGTTAAAACGAATCTCTTTTTTAGGGAAAATTCGCACAGGGCGTCCCGATTCGTCGAATGTATACAATCTGCATAGAAATTCTTCATTTTTAGTTCTTCATTTATTTGATTTGCTCCGATGTTATGAGTAATTTTGCACCCGTTTTTAGAAAAACATTATAAAAACTGCTATATTATGGATTGGTTACAAAGTTTATTGTGGGACCCCAGCTCCGTAGCTCACATCGTGCTCCTCTACGCATTTGTAGTGGCTGCCGGCGTGTATCTTGGTAAAATAAAGATATTCGGAGTATCTTTGGGCGTCACATTTGTTTTGTTTGCCGGCATCCTAATGGGACATTTCGGCTTCACGGCCGATACACACATCCTACATTTCATCCGTGAGTTCGGATTGATCTTGTTCGTATTCTGTATCGGTCTTCAGGTGGGGCCATCTTTCTTTTCCTCTTTCAAAAAAGGAGGAATGACATTGAACCTGTTGGCTGTAGGCATCGTAGTGTTAAATATTGCTGTTGCACTGGGACTCTATTACCTCTGGAACGGCCGGGTAGAACTGCCGATGATGGTAGGTATCCTCTATGGAGCTGTCACAAACACTCCGGGACTTGGTGCTGCCAATGAAGCCTTGAACCAGCTAAATTATACTGGTCCACAGATTGCATTGGGATATGCTTGTGCCTATCCGCTTGGTGTGGTAGGTATCATCGGCTCTATCATCGCTATCCGTTACATCTTCCGTGTCAACATGACCAAAGAGGAAGAGAACTTAAAGACTCAAAGCGGTGATGCACACCACAAACCTCACATGATGAGCCTGGAAGTTCGAAACGAATCAATCAGTGGAAAAACCCTGATTGAAATCAAGCAGTTCTTGGGTCGTAACTTCGTTTGCTCTCGAATCCGCCATGATGGTCATGTAAGTATTCCCGACCATGAAACAGTGTTTAATGTAGGCGACCAGTTATTTATCGTCTGCTCGGAAGAAGATGCTCCGGCAATTGTTGTATTTATCGGAAAAGAAGTGGAACTCGACTGGGAGAAACAAGATCTTCCAATGGTTTCCCGCCGTATTCTGGTCACTAAACCGGAAATCAATGGTAAAACATTAGGTTCTATGCACTTCCGTAGCATGTATGGGGTGAATATTACCCGTATCAACCGTTCCGGTATGGATTTATTTGCCGATCCGAACCTGATACTTCAAGTAGGTGACCGCGTAATGGTAGTAGGACAGCAAGATGCAGTAGAACGCGTAGCCGGTGTACTGGGTAATCAATTGAAACGCTTGGATACCCCGAACATTGTCACAATTTTCGTTGGTATCTTCTTAGGTATCCTTCTGGGTAGTCTTCCGATTGCATTTCCGGGCATGCCGACTCCTTTAAAATTAGGCTTGGCAGGCGGGCCGCTGGTAGTGGCTATTCTTATCGGACGTTTTGGTCATAAGCTACATTTAGTAACCTATACAACCATGAGTGCCAACCTGATGCTTCGCGAAATCGGTATTGTACTCTTCCTTGCCAGTGTAGGTATAGATGCCGGCGCCAATTTCGTGCAAACGGTAGTTGAAGGTGACGGTCTGCTTTATGTAGGCTGTGGTTTCCTGATCACCGTCATCCCGCTACTTATTATCGGTGCTATCGCAAGATTATATTATAAGGTAAACTACTTCACCCTAATGGGATTGATAGCCGGTAGCAATACCGATCCCCCCGCATTGGCTTACGCCAACCAAACAACCTCCGGAGATGCTCCGGCAGTGGGTTATTCTACAGTTTATCCGTTATCGATGTTCCTCCGTATTCTGACAGGACAGATGATATTATTAACAATGATGTAAATCAAATTTAGCACATAAAGAATAAAGCCGGCTATATCCTAATGAAATATGCCGGCTTTATTTATTTTTTCAATCTACTTTTCTATCACCCTATCATACAAGCTGCAATTTCTTTACCACAAATTCTTCAATGAACCGCACTGTCTCTTCAATTCCCAAAGAAGAAGAATCGATACACAAATGATAAGTAACTGCTGCTCCCCACGTTTTATAGCTATAATAATTATAGTATTCCGAACGTCTCTTATCCGCCTTTTCCATCATTTCTTCTGCAGCTTCCGCATCAATATGATGCATACTACACAACCGTGCTATGCGATCTTCTTTAGAGGCTGAAATAAAAACATTCGCACAACGAGGATGTTCCCGCAGAATATAATCTGCGCAACGTCCTACAAAGACACAAGATCTTTCTGCTGCCAGATGACGGATCACATCACTCTGTACTTTGAACAAGGCATCATTGCTCAAGCAGTTGTTACATGGCATAGCTCCCTCACTGATAAAAGGAAAACGCATACCGAACAGTCCGCCAATAATACCTTGCGAAGCTTTTTCATCAGCCTTTTCAAAAAACTCCTTACACAATCCGCTTTCCTCTGAAGCCAGATTGATCAGTTCCTTGTCGTAGAAGTTGATCCCCAAACGGGCAGCCAACTTCTCTCCTATTTCTTTTCCACCGCTACCTAACTGACGGCCGATATTGATAACGTAATTACCGCTCATAGTACATTTTGTTTTATGGTTCTGTAGCAAACATACGACTTTTTTCTAAAAATCACATCATCAAACGAAAGTTATATTTAAAAGTGACTATGAAATATCCTTTTATTTCTTGGTTACGGAACTCATAAAAACCATCAGAAGTAGTCGTACGCCCGAAACTCTTCCTCTTTCCGAGAATATCCGCCCAATAGGCAGATAATTCCGCTTCTTTCTTTTTCAAGAACCGCCAGCTAGCACTTGCATTCCACAACATTTGGTCATCTTCGCCCTTACGGATATTCGTACCATTACGGAAAGAATAAGCCCCGTCAGTCCGTAATTGCAAACCAAAAGGAAGGTCAACGTATCCCTCAAGACGGAAACTATAATTACGTGTATAGGTATCGTTATCATTGATAGAATTAAGCGAATACTGATAATTCCAGGAAGTAGAGAAATCAATGCCTCCCCACGTGGGCTGATAAGATACATTCGCGTCACACCCCAATCCGGTATCACGTGTCGTACTTTTCTTCGGTTCGAGGCTCTTGTCTTCATTAATCATACTGACACGATTGCTATGATTACCGTTCATATCCAACCGCAAAGAAAAATGTCCCAGACGCTTCCACCAGTTGGCACTTCCATATACATTCCAGTTTCCGTTAATATTAATAGGAGATGTCTCACGTCCACCGGTTTGTGCATCATATAGCACTACCTGCGTCACGCTATTCTGTTCCATTTGCCCGCCGATATTCGCAGATATACCTTTTTTTGAGTGTTGAAAGCCCACACGGACACTATGAGAAAACATCTGTTTCAAATCCGGATTTCCCCGGGTGATATACAACGGATTACTGTTATCCGTCAGCGGCATTAAATCAGATAAAGAGGGTTGCCGGGTTCTACCGCTATAATTGAAAGTGATCCGTGCCTCTTTCTTTTTCCAATTCACCCATATCATAGGCTGGAAGTCGATAGTATGCATGGTAGTGTCCGCATAGAGCTTTCCCATTTTCCGTTCAATGGCACGTTTTTGCGGGGTCATTCCCAATGAGGCATTAAACATCCAGGTATCATCGGAGTAATTGAGCCCTACATCCAAGTTATGTCCATTCGTACGACTATGACTCCGATTGCTCAAACTATCCACATATCCTGCTTCATAGTCGGGAGGCAGCTCACCAAAAACTTCCGACTTCGTCAGAGAAGATAATTCATACGTATCACGATTATCACGCTCATAGTTAGTATCCCAGTTATATGCTACCCGGAAATGCATCTTCTTACCAATAGGCTGGGCAAAGGTAATCCCGACTCTCCATGAATTATTTTTTTGAGGCGACTTCAAATACTGGTTACGATAAAGCACCGAATCATTTCCCAATTTATCTTCGAGACGGAAATAAGTAGTTTTGGAAAGCGAAAAGCTTTCATTATCTCCCCACGAATCCGAGTTCAGGATATTCAATGCCAGCGTTGTACCTTTTTCATTCAGACGCCTCATTATACCCATCATCCAGCTATAACGGTTCGACTGATTCTCCGAACGCGACCGGTTCTCACTACGATTCACTTTTATATTTCGAGGAATAGATTCAAAGTCATCAAACAAACTCTCATGACTTACGCCGGGAGGAGCATCAAAGGATGCATTCTGGCTACTGTTTTCATTCCTATTGGGAGAGATTCCTACATTACCGGTGAAATGTATGCGTGTACGCTTATCCACTTCCCAGCTTCCCATAAAGTTAGAACTAATCGACCGCCCCTTAGAGTTACTTTCGTTAGTAGACGCAGAGTATTGATTACCTGCCGGCAAATACTGTTCCTGATAAATGGAAGAAAGATTTCCGTTCCGGTTCAAATTATAGTTCACACTTCCGGTCAGGGAGAATTTCTTACCGAACTTATGAGTCATATTCATTCCTACCGAATTGTTGATATTATCCTTGTAAGTACTATTCTGGTATCTGTTGGTAGACTGCGCGATGAAAGAAAGATTATCTCCGTCTTTACTAAAATAATTCACTTGTCCCTCCAAATCCTTTTTCTGGTTATTCCCGTATCCTACCGTTGCATTTGTCAGCCAGGTTTTGTTCAATTCATCCTTAGTCTGCAAGTCGAGTACATATTTCTTTTCTCCTGAACTAATTCCGGTGAACTCCTCTTCTTTTGATTTCTTATCATATACTTTCAACTTACTAATCAGGTCCGCCGGAAGATTTTCGAGCGCTGTCTTTTTATCTCCGGCGAAAAAAGCTTCGCCATTTACATTGATTTCACTGATGGGCTGTCCGTTATATGTCAACGAATTATCTTTCTTATTATATACCAATCCGGGAACACGCTTCACCAAATCTTCCAGATAAGCTCCTTCACGAGTCTTAAAAGCGGCAGCATTGATAACCGTAGTATCTCCCTCCATCACTACTTCCTGCAATTTTCCCGTTATCGTCACTTCACTAATCTGAATATCATCATCTTTCAATACCACTGTACCGATATTCACCGATATAGAGTCTTCCAGTGCCCGGTATACAGATTGCATTCCCATAAAAGAGACTTTCAACAGGTATTTCTTTTTCTTCTGCGGTTGATAATTAAGAACGAAACGCCCATTCTTATCACTTGTTATTCCCTTGATAAAGGCAGAATCGCTCTTCGCCAAAATAACAATGCTGGCAGATGGCAATGCCCGCTTCTCATTACTGCCGGCTTCCACTGTCTGCACTCTTCCTCGCACAGTTCTCACTTGTTGAGCATACAGAGCAGTATGTTCCCAAAGTAGCAGCAAAAGCAATCCCACTAACTTACAAGCGTTCATATCCAATAGTAGTTAAGTCTGATATTTATGTTGATCTAAAACAAATCGAGGCAAAGTTAATGACTTTTACGTGAAACGGTTAATCTCAGAGTTATTTTTTATACCTTTGTCCATCCATTATTCAATCAGCAACTTAATGAAAAGGATTATACTAATCACAGGAGGACAACGATCCGGTAAAAGTTCGTTTGCGGAAAAAAAAGCGCATGAACTTACTACGTCACCGGTTTACCTGGCCACTGCCAGGATATGGGACGAAGAATTCAGAAAAAGAGTGGAACGTCATCAAAAGAACCGCGGTTCTGAATGGACAAATATAGAAGAAGAAAAAGAATTGAGCCGTCACAATGTAGCGGGCAGAGTTGTAGTGATAGATTGTGTAACTCTTTGGTGCACTAACTTCTTTATGGAGTTTGATTCTAATGTTGCCCCCTCGTTGGAAGCCGTCAAAAAAGAATTCGACAAATTTACCCAACAGGATGCCACTTTCATATTTGTAACTAATGAGATTGGTTGGGGGGGAGTTTCCGAGAACAAACTGCAACGTAAGTTCACAGACCTGCAAGGTTGGATCAATCAATACATCGCATCTCATGCCGACGATGTATATCTCATGGCAAGTGGTATTCCTGTAAAAATAAAATAAACATGAAAACATTTCATATTCAAAAGCCGGATGAAGCTATCAAAGAAGCTCTGATTGACAAAATCAACAATCTGACCAAGCCTAAAGGATCGCTTGGAAGACTGGAAGAAATTGCTTTGCAAATCGGACTGATCCAACAATCCCTTTCTCCACGATTAGCTCATCCTCAAAATATAATCTTTGCCGCGGATCATGGCATCGTAGAAGAAAAAGTCAGCCCATCTCCTAAAGAAGTAACCTGGCAACAAATCAGTAACTTTCTTCATGGGGGAGCAGGGATTAACTTCCTGTGTCGACAGCACGGTTTCACCCTTAAAATTGTAGACGCAGGAGTCGATTATGATTTACCTTATGAAAAAGGCATCATTAACATGAAAGTCGGAAGAGGAACACGCAATTTCCTTCATGAAGCAGCCATGACACCTGAAGAGATTGAACTCTGCCTGGAGCATGGTGCCCAATGTGTGGACACTTCTCACCAGGAAGGCTGCAATATCATTAGCTTCGGTGAAATGGGAATCGGAAATACTTCGTCCTCTTCCCTATGGATGACTTGCTTCACCAGAATCCCATTAGATCAATGTGTAGGTGCAGGAAGCGGACTCAATCACCAGGGAATAAATCACAAATACGAAGTTCTGAAAAGATCTCTCGAACAGTATCCGGGAGAGCATTCCACAGAAGAAATCCTCTGCCGTTTCGGAGGTTACGAAATGGTAATGGCCGTAGGAGCAATGCTCAAAGCTGCCGAACTGGGAATGGTTATTCTAATTGATGGATTTATAATGACCAATTGTATTCTTGCCGCTTCACGCCTTTATCCGGAAGTGATGAGCTATGCCATATTCGGTCATCAGGGAGACGAGAGCGGACATAAGCTATTATTGGACTATCTCGGAGCACGTCCCCTACTCAATCTCGGACTAAGACTTGGAGAAGGAAGCGGTTCCGTTTGTGCCTATCCCATTGTAGATTCTGCTGTGAAAATGCTGAATGAGATGGATTCATTTGCTCATGCTTCTATCACTAAATATTTCTAAGATGAACCAAATACTTGCCGCACTCATATTCTTTACACGATTGCCTTTCTGGAAAATAAAAGAAGTTCCGCAGGAGTGTTTCAAACACGTTGTCAGTTATTGGAGTTTCAGTGGCTGGCTGACCGGGGGAATGATGGCATTGATTTTCTGGGGAGCCAGTACTATTTTACCTCACGGAGTAGCCGTAATCCTGGCACTGACTTCACGTTTACTTATCACAGGAGCATTGCATGAGGATGGATTGGCCGATTTCTTCGATGGATTCGGAGGTGGAACGAACAGGGAAAGCACGTTACGCATCATGAAAGATTCCCATATCGGAAGCTATGGAGTTTTGGGATTAATCATCTATTATCTGCTTGCTTACAATCTACTGGTCGCACTTCCCTTAACAGTTACTCCTTTCTTTTTACTAAGCGGAGATACCTGGAGCAAATTCATTTCTTCCAATATCATCAATTACCTGCCCTACGCACGGAAAGAAGAAGATAGCAAATCCGGAACAGTATATACAAGAATGAATTTGGGGGAGATCGTTATGTCTGCGATGGGGGGAATACTGCCTCTACTATTACTTCCTCCAAGCTACTGGCCCGTGTGTATATTTCCCATTCTGGTATTCTTCTTTATCTGCCGGATGATGAAACGACGTCTGAACGGATATACCGGAGATTGTTGCGGTGCGTTATTTCTCTTAAGCGAAATGAGTTTCTGGCTGGGAGCAGTGATGTCTATCTATATAAAATAAGTAAACCTATGAATATTTATCTAATCAGACATACCTCTGTCGACGTTCCTAAAGGTCTTTGTTACGGTCAGTCAGACGTTCCTTTACGTCCTACATTTGAGATAGAAGCAGCCGTAACCAAAGCTAAAATCGAATCCATTCACTTTGATATGGCTTACACCAGTCCTCTATCCAGATGCACCCGTCTGGCACAGTATTGCGGATTCGGAGATGCCATCCGTGACCCAAGAATACTGGAACTTAATTTCGGAGATTGGGAAATGCAGTATTTTGATAAAATCAAAGACCCGAATCTCCAATGCTGGTACGACGACTACATGAATGTAAAAGCAACCAATGGAGAATCGTTTGCCGACCAATATAGACGAGTAGCCGCATTTTTAGACGAAATCAAACAAAAGGAGGCTGAAAATATAGTAGTATTTGCTCATGGCGGCGTATTGATTTGCGCACAGATTTATGCAAAGTTGATTCAACCGGAAGAAGCATTTCAGACAGTACCTGCCTATGGAGGAATTTTTCTATATCAAGAGCGCCCGTAAACAAACAGTCAGGACAATCATCATCTCTTCTGCACGACGGTTGACAGCAACTCCCATCCGCATATCGGATGTGTCCAGCAAATGTTCATTCACTCCGATATAAGGCTTTGTAAAGAGTTGACCAAAATAGTGATGAGGACCGCCGAAACGACAATTCAGGATACCTGCAAGAGCAGCTTCCGGATAGCCGGAATTGGGACTTGCATGTTCTCTGCCATATCTCTTCACAAATGACAGGAGTTTCAGCCGACCACTTGCCAATACCATCAGAAAAGCAGTAAGACGGGCAGGAATATAATTAGCGACATCATCAACACGAGCTGCCACACGCCCAAAAAGAAGATAACGATCACTATGATAACCAATCATGGAATCAAGCGTATTCACCATTTTATAGGCCATCATTCCCGGAACGCCCAACAACAAATACCAGAAAAGAGGAGCAATCACTCCGTCACTCAAATTTTCCGCCAAAGTTTCAAGAGCAGCAGTCCTGACTTCCTGTGCAGAAAGTTCGGAAGTATCACGCCCCACAATACGGGCAACCTGAATACGTCCCTCTTCCAAAGAACGATCAACTGCCTCAAACACCATTCTGACCTCTTTAATCAACGTAGTTCCAGCCAGACAAAAGAAAACACAGATTATATCAAAACCGATCACTGCAGGAGTTCCCAAAAAAGAAAGAGCATATTCGATTCCTTTGGTGACCGAATAAACGAACAGGATCAACAGAACGGACATGATTCCTCCTTTCCATAACTTATAGGATCCTTTATTCAGTTTCTTTTCCCCGAAAGCAATCATCTTGCCGAACCAGATGACAGGATGAGGCAAAGACACCGGATCACCGAATAGCCGATCCATCAGCCAGGCCGGCAATAAAACACGCAGCACTACTCCTATAGCGATAAAGTAACTCATCATAAACAAAAATATCTCTTAACTCATTATCTGTTCCATCCATTCACAGATTGCTTTCACCAGCTTATCATTTTCTTCGGGAGTTTGCGTAGCAATCCGAAAGAAACGCTCGTCCAATCCCTCAAAGTTGGATGCATCCCGAATGAGTATTCCATGATTCACGGCTAGAAAATCCTTAAGGGCCGCTGCTTTCCCCATACGTAGTTTTATCAACATATAGTGCGTATCAGTTGGCCATATTTCCAACATACCCGTGGCAAGCAGAAGGTTTGTCAGTCGCTCATGTTCTGCCAGAAGTTGCGGAATATCCGCTGAGATGCCGTCTCCCTCTTCCAGAAGATATTTTGCGGCTTCAATAGCCAGGCTATTCACAGACCAAGGCATCCGGTGGCAACGAACATCATCGGTCAATCCCTCGGAGGCAGTAAAATAGCCCACCCGCAGTCCCGGAATCGCGTATTGCTTGGTCATTGAATGGAGCAGGATCACATTCGGAAAGGAAGCGGCTTCTTTAATCCCAAGAAGTGATTTTAATGTGAAATACTCGTAAGACTGATCGAATATAAACAATTTATCAGGATGAGAATCGACTAATGCTTTCAGGTCTTCCTTATTTCTCACTTCACCTGTCGGATTATTCGGATTGCAGATCCATACCAATTCCGCATCTTCCGGTAAAGCGTCCAACGAATAAAAAGGTTTCACTTTGTGCCGATGTACCCGGCATGCGTCCGCATACTCGCTAAAGGTTGGCCCCGACACAGCTGAAATACGTCCTTGAAAGGCTTGTGCTATCAGGTAAATAGCTTCCGTCGCTCCATTAGTCACACAAACCTGACGGGGAGTGAGCGAATACCTCCGGGCTATTTCACTTTCCAAAGAATAAGGCATCGGCTCGGGATAACTGCAAATGGTAGAGAGCCGCTCATTCAGTCGTTGGTAAAGTCCCGAATGATCGATCCGGTTATACACATTCGAACTGAAATTGCTAACTATTTTCTTTCCGTATTTATAAAGATCGTCTCCGTGTCCCTCAATCATTTCTTTCTAATATTTTATAAAGTAACGGCATATTGATGTGTTTTCTCACATGTTCCGCCAACTTATCATATTGTTCTTCCTTGAATGTTGCATAGTCAAAGGTCTGCTGTTCCAGTTTGTCGGCATAAGGCTTGAGCAGGAAATCTATAAATGACTGGTTGTCAAGTATACCATGAATATATGTTCCCATACATTTCCGGCCATTCCGGTAACCATCCTCTCTTCCATCCTCCAGTTTATTTAAAGGAGAAGGGGAGAATCCTTCGGCAGGTACGCTTCTGCCCATGTGTATCTCATATCCCTTACAAACCGTATCCGACTCATCAAAAGTGAAATTCACCTGCCGGGTCACTTTATCTCCTTGCATGGTAGTGATAACAGGAAGTAACCCCAAGCCGGGGAGTAATTTAAAACTTCCCTCTACTCCGTCAGGATCGCGTACTTCCAGCCCCATCATCTGATAACCGCCACAGATGCCCATGACGGTCGCCCCTTCCCGATGAGCTTTCAGAATAGCTTGTACTACTCCGTTACAGCGCAATTCATAAAGATCATCCAGCGTATTCTTGCTTCCGGGCAACAATACAATATCTGCTTTCGCTATTTCATTCACATTATTGGTATAATACAAATGCACCCGTTCATCCCGTTCCAACACATTAAAATCAGTAAAGTTAGACAGATGACGCAGCAAGATCACAGCTATATTGATTTTTCCGGCCATAGCCTCCCGGTTTTTAGACTCAAGCATCACAGAGTCCTCTTCTTCTATATAAATTCCCTTATAGTAGGGCACTACTCCAAGCACAGGAACCTTGCAGAGGTCTTCGATCATCTTTATTCCGGATTCAAACAGGCGGATATCCCCTCTAAACTTATTGATAATAATACCCTTAATCAATGACCGTTCTTCCGGAGTCTGCAACAGAATAGAACCATACACACTGGCAAATACACCACCACGATCAATGTCCGCTACCAGAAAAACATCTGCCCCAGCGTGTTTTGCCATAGGCATATTGACCAGGTCGACGTCCCGCAGATTAATTTCCGAGATACTGCCAGCCCCCTCCATCACTATCGGATTATATCTGGTAGCGAGGCGATCATACGACTCATTGACTACTTTTCGTAATTCTTCCCTTCCCTCCTTGCGGAAATACTCATACGCATTCCGGTCACCGATTGGTTTCCCCAATAACACAACCTGCGAAGTATGTTCGGAGCTTGGCTTCAACAACAACGGATTCATATCCGTATGACAGGGAACACCGGCAGCTTCCGCCTGAACGGCTTGCGCCCTGCCGATCTCCAATCCCTCGGGAGTGGCATACGAATTCAAAGCCATATTCTGGGCCTTGAACGGTGCAGGATGATATCCGTCCTGCTTCAATATGCGGCAGAATGCCGCAGCCAGAATACTTTTCCCGACATCGCTACCTGTTCCGGCAAGCATAAAGGAATTTAGTTTTTTCTTCTCCATCTTTCTATTTACTTTGGTCAGGGGTTGAAGCTTTGCGCTTATAACCGAAAGCTTTCCATTTCTCTTCAGTCCAGTGCTGCCGATACATTTCATAACGTGCCATGACAAAGAACAAGTCAGATAATCGGTTGATGAATTCAAGCAGAGATTGCGGCACCGGGTCCTGCCGATGTAATGTGCAAAGCCTCCGTTCGGCACGCCTTGCTATAACACGCGCATGATGCAATTGTGCAGAAATTTGTGTACCACCCGGTAGTATAAAATAGCCATTATCTTCCATAGCGGCATTCATTGTATCCATTCTTTTTTCCAGAAGACCGGTCAGATCCGTACGCAAGGTATTCGGGTTTTCGCCCCTTTTAACGGATGGAGTAGCCACATGGCTCATACATGACATCAGTTCCATCTGTATTTCATACAGCCATTCGTGCCATTCATCCTGTTCAGGAAGAAGTGAGCGGACTATTCCTATCACCGTATTCAGTTCGTCAATCGTACCATTAGCCTCAATCCTGATATCATCTTTTTCGACACGCTCACCACCAAAGATTCCGGTAGTTCCATTGTCTCCCGTACGGGTATATATTCTTCTCATCATTCCCAAAGTTTCATTAAGTTCATTTCACCCCAATAGAGGTGTGTATAGCCTGCAATCAGATTCTTATATCGATAAAGCGGAGTGGAAACAGGATTTTCTTTTGCATCTGTCACCTCCGCAATGGATGGAAGTTCTTTTTCAATGGAAGAGTAATGAAATTCATGTCCTTTCCATACCTGCTCTCCTATCCGGAGGGTTCGATAACCAAGCTTTAATTTCATATTTTCCATAGTAGCCCTCTGATGCAGTAATCCGACCATGGCATATTGTTTTCCATCCATTCCCCGGATACTGTCACAAAGATACATCATCCCACCACATTCGGCAAGCAAACGGCCTCCGCTTTCCACATACATTTTTAATTGTTGCTTGATGGCTATGTTACTTTCCAGCTCTTTCAGGAAAAATTCAGGGTAACCACCCGGCAAATAAACTAAATCACAATCGGGTAGATGTTCATCGCTCATGGGACTGAAAAAGGTAACTGTCCCTAATTCTTTCAGACGAGCCAAATTCTCCCGGTACATGAAATTAAATGCAGCATCCTGTGCTACTGCTATCTTCCATTTTTTTTCAGAAAGAATGTCTTTGGAGATTTCTGTCGATGGAATCGAGGTCTGTGCTTTATAATCAACCAATGGTACACTACATACTTCAAGAATCCGGTCAACCGCCACATGCTCTTCAATCGCCTGCGCCACCACAGAAGCGAATTTATCAAACTGATAGGAAGCATCCAACGTCAATCCCAAATGACGGGAGGGTACTTCCAGTTCTTTCAATCGGGGAAGAAAGCCGAAACATTCTACACCTACATCTTCACAGGCTTTCTGTAAAAAAGAGAAATGACGTTCGGAAGCTACCTGATTGAATACCACACCGGCAAGTCGCACCGACGGATCGAAATATTTAAAGCCATATAGAATCGGAGCTACTGTATAAGACGTTGATTTGGCATTGATTACAAGAACAACAGGGATATTCAATAAGGCGGCAATAGCCGCACTGCTTCCCTCCATTCCATCGAAACCGTCGAAAAGTCCCATCACTCCCTCGGTCACACATACATCCATTGCAGCCGCGTATTTTGCATACATCTCCTTTACGTGCTTTTGAGAAGAGAGCCAGAGATCGAGATTGACGGAAGCATTACCTGCTGCCATCTCATGATATTTCATATCAATATAATCAGGGCCACATTTGTAAGGCTGCACATTCAGTCCTCTATCACGAAACAGTCTTAACAACCCTGTTGTAAAGGTTGTTTTTCCACCTCCCGAAGAAGCGGCTCCAATTAAGAAATGACTGGTCTGTTTCATCGTTTTATAGCTTTCAGTGTATCAATGGAATTATGCTCGTCTACTGTCAGTCGGATCACTTGTTCAAGTTTCAATCCATTATCGTCTATTGCTTTCTCAAATTGATTCCTACTGTCTTCGGATACAGAATTAAACACCAGCGTCCCACCAACAGGCAATAAAGGAGCTATTTTCTTTATCATTTCTCCCAACTTGCCACCATGACCTCCAATAAAGACAGCATCAGGTATGGGAAATTTCTCTAACGGCATATCCAAAAAATCTCCAATCACCGTCGTTATTCCCGGACAGCCAAACCGACGACTATTCGTTTCCATCAATTGCCGCCC
Organism: Bacteroides sp. 90-K9/2; assembly: GCF_047310725.1. Lineage (NCBI taxonomy): Bacteria > Pseudomonadati > Bacteroidota > Bacteroidia > Bacteroidales > Bacteroidaceae > Bacteroides > Bacteroides sp. 90-K9/2. Next base: position 26,388 of record NZ_JBCGVL010000007.1, on the reverse strand, counting down.
CGCCTCTCTTTTTTCAAAAGCAACAATATCGAGATGAGGAAATTGTAACTTCGCCTCAATGGAAACAGAACCGGTACAAAAACCCACGTCCCACATCACCGATCTGTTTCTCAAATCGAGCAGACTTAATGACAGCAGACGAACAGGCATCTTGGTTATCATATTCGCCCGCCCGTCCAACAGTTCAAACAGCTCTTCTGGAATTCCGAACGGCCGTTCACGAACAGTAATACGCTTTAAAATCACACAATTCGGCATCCTGAAATGCCTTTCCATCGCTTCCTCCACACTATATTCTGCCACTGTTTCCTCTTCATTCCCCAACTGCTCACCCACAATCATCCGGTAGTTGGCATATCCGTACGCTTGCATCCGGGCAGCTATGGAAGCAGGTGTTTTTTCTCTGTCAGCAAGCGAACCAATCAATGTCTCTCCGGAAATAAGAGCCTCATCCAAGGCTTTCCACGGTCTGCCAGTCAGAGAAATCGTCCGCATATCATGATAAGGCAACAAAGCTTTGTGTGCTAAAAGCTGCAAGGAATTGAAAGACGGATAGACTTTGACAACAGCCTCGGGCAGTTTACGCATCACCGTATTGGCAAAACCAAAAAACAAAGGATCACCGGAAGCAAAAACTACTATTTCCTGATAACCGGCATAACACTCGAACACAGCGTCAAGAGGCACAGTTATATCTATCCAAACCGATGATTCCGGTAACATGGCAGCCATAATTTCATGGTGTCTCTTTCCACCCGAAAAGACATGAGAACGGGCAATCAAAGCCTGAACCTCCTTACTGAAAGAGAGTTCGCGACTATCTGTTATTCCTATGATATGAAATTCCTGCATTCTGTCATATAAAATGTCTATACTCTTCTATACATCTCTGCCGGGGCGCAGTGTCCGGGCATCATCAAAACATAAAATCGCATTCACCAATGTAGCGGCAAGATTACTTCCTCCCCGTCTGCCCTGAACAATAATCTTCGGTACTTCCGTAAATGTCTTTATCATATATTTCGACTCTTTCACATGCACGAATCCTACGGGAGCGGCAATAACCCCGGACGGGTGTGCTTTTCCTTTTCGAATCAGATCGCACAGTTCTATTAATGCCGTAGGCGCATTGCCAAATACAAAAAGAGCATCCGGATGTTCTTCTACAGCCAGGCGAATAGCTTCCTGTGAACGGGTAGTTCCCCGTTTCTTCGACTGTTCCACTGCACGTTCGTCGGAAAGATAACATTTCACTTCCACCCCTAAACGCTGTAAAGCACCTTTCCGTATGCCGGCAGCTACCATCGTGACATCTGTGATAATCGTCTTAATCCGTCCGGAAGCAATCTGTTCATACAAGTTCTTTACAACCTCTTTATCCGTATATACCAGCTTCTCCATTTCAAAATCCGCTGTGGTATGTATGGCATGAAATAAAGCCCATTTACGGTCAAGGTCGATCTCTTTATTCTGCATCTCTTCCTCTATCTTCCGGAAAGAGTTCATCATAATCTCCTGTCCTTTTCCGACTTCGTCCTTTTCCTGTTCGCGATAATATCCGCGAGGAGTTACCATCCGATTCTGGAACTGATACGTTTGTGAATTGCCAATCAGTACTACTGTAAACATATCCACTTCTTCCGGATCGAAATCCTGCAAGGTGGTCACTACCACCGTTTCTTCTTCCCGGCCTGCCTGACGGACATAACCTACGGGCGTTTCCGGTGAACGGGATTGCTGAAAAACTTCTTTCAGGCGATGAAGCTGCCAGTAACGGCCCTCACTCTTAGGGTTGTAAATGGCTGTTACAAAGTCGGCAGTAGCAGCGGCAGTGATTCTTTTTTCTATGATTTCCCAGGAAGTCATCAAGTCGGACAGAGAGATAATGCAAAAATCATGACCGATGGGAGCACCCAACAATGACGCAGCTTTCTGGAAAGCACTGATACCGGGCAGCACGAGAATCTCGACCTCACTCCCCCGTTCCCGTTTCATTTCATAAATCAACGGAGCCATCCCATAGATTCCCGCATCACCGGAACTGATGACACAAACAGTTTTTCCTTGTTCAGCATATTCAAAAGCCAATTCTGCACGGGCTTTCTCCCGCTTCATTCCGGTATCTATGCATTCTGTCTGTTCCGACAGCCAGGAGGTAATAAACTGAAAATAATACTTATATCCAATCACTACATCTGATTCTTTCAGTGCACTAACAACAGCTGGAGTAATATCTTCCGGACTACCGGGACCGATGCCTGCTACTATTATCTTGTTCTTTTTCATATCATCATCAAATTATGAACCGATACCAGCTTCATTATTCATTCTCTATTATTTAATAGAACCATATATTTCATAATGATACTCGTTCGAGTACAAAAGTAATCATAAATCATATGTTCACACCCTTTCGGTTCTAAAATATATACTCCATATTAATGAAGATTCATAACCATAATTACCATATAAAAAGCAACGGCGATGATTCAATAAAACATCGCCGCCTTGAAACTATTGGAAATTATCTATTTCCAATTATTGATAATCTTCACCTGTTGTCCACTGACTTTCATCATTATAGATATCAGTCATGTGTTTCAACCATATTTTACGGATTTCCGGATAATCACCCAGTCCTTTGATAGTACAGTTGTTCACACTACCATGATGACTTTCCGTTTCATCAATCTGGAATCCCATTTTTTTCAATTTCAGTCTCCAGCTATAATCTGCCCACGGTGTAGCATTATTAATTTCGCTATCTTGATCCTCAAGTCCCCACAAATCATTGTGTGCATGGTCACCGGCAATAGACATAATAGAAGACAGATGGATGGTTATATCCGAAGGATTCAACCCCTTAGCAGTGCAATAATTAAGCAGTTTCTTATAAATATAAGTATCAGCTACCTGTGCGTCAGCCGGAGGAGTAGCACCCTCTTCCACTTCCGGGAAGAAAAGCATATCACCATAGTCCACTGTACCAACAAAAACATTCTTATTAGCAGCACGTTCTAACAAATCTTTTTCAAGATTTGTATACTGTTCATTGGCATGTGAATAGTTCTTATCCGGATTACCATGTCCCACCAAAAGCAGAATATTCTTTTTATCGCTAAGAACAGTTTTGTATGCATTATAAAGGACTTTTCCTACCGCAGCTACGTCTTCATCACTTGCCAACAAGTTCGGACTTTTCAGAACTTCCACATGCGGATATGCATCAATCATAAAGTTCTTCTTGACATCCGTATTCATCAGACTTAGGTATTCTTCTCCCGGAATGACGTGAAGAGACTGAACAGCTACACGCTTATATCCGGCAGCACCAATAGCATTCAACCACAAATCCGGCTGGTAACGGTCAACACCAGTTTCTGCCTTTACACGATTCACACAAGTACGAGAAGTAAACGACAAATAAATATCAGCATTAGGATATTGAGCCTTATAGTCAGCCATAGTAGCTTCATAGGTCTTGATAGACTCACTGAATGTACTTCCAAATGTACAAAGGAGGATAGCCGTATCAGACTTTTTAGAGTTAAACACAATCTCTTCCACCGGGTTGAGTGTGCTTCCTTGATCATCGTCGTCACTACACGACACCATACACATCGTTCCGCAAACTATTGCGAAAGCGAACAATAAAAAATTAAATTTTCTCATAACTACATTTATTAAAAAAATAATAACTCGATTATTTACTCTTATTCATAAACTTAATGGAACAAGAAACATAATACGTTCTTCCCGGAGTCGTTGTTCCTCTATTTCTTCCGAAAGGAACATCATCGACATAGTTGAAAATATTATCAATGCCAGCATCAACCACCAGTGTCCATTTCTTCATCTTAAGCAAAGAATGGGACGTATTCAAGCGCCATAACTGATAAGGAGCCCCATTCCCGTCCGTGATATAATATTTCGTCGAACGATAATTGCCAAAAACACCTATGCCGAGTTTATATTTCTTCCATGAATGTGACCATAAAGCTTTCCATGTAGCACTATTATAAGAAGTAGCGTTGATAGGCATATACTTCATATAATCCTGACTGGTAGGATCATCCGCATACTGGGCTTTCGCATCTACATAACTATACCCGCCGCCTACAGCAAGTGATGGCAGAATCTGATAGTCAAGCGTCACATCGACACCATAAGAACGCGCTCCCGCAAGGTTGTTGTATTTCATCGTCTCTTCCACTTCCAGTATCTTATCTTCGGGAGAAGTAGGAACGACAGTCAATTCAACCATGTTCTTTATTTTATTATAGTATCCTGTGACAGATGCACTCAACTTCTTTCCCTTATATTCCACTCCTGCAGAATAGTAGTTGGAAGTCTGCGGTTTCAGATCTTTATTTCCATAATAGGCTTTCAACTTGCTGCTCATAATGGAAGTGATATAGCCATAATAAAGTTCTTTTACAGTAGGTGCTTTGAACCCATAAGAGTAGGTCGCCCGGAAATTAAAGTCCCCCCATTTGTAGATAGCGGACACTTTAGGAGTCAGTTTCTGTCCGAATTCTTTATGATGTACAAACCTAACGCCACCTGTCAGTATCAAATTAGACACTACTGTCCATTCATCCTGTGCATAGGCGGAAAGAGTGTATACAGAAGCCTGTCCACCCTCCATTCTACTGGGCGCAATAAGTTTATCCCACATATATTCTACTCCGGTATTCAGTATATTCTGTTCCCCCAGATGAAATACCCCTTTGGCAAGTGCCAGAAGCTTGCGCTGTGAAGTCTGCAGGATACTCATTCCGGGATAATACGTCAACCGTTTGGGAGGGACACTCTCATCAAAATCATCTGTCGTTTCTATTTGAGTATAGTCAAAGTAATAATTATAATGATCGTAAGAGACATCAAGTGTCAGATAATCCCTCTCACCCAGTTGATACTTTGCACCCGCCGCATAACTTTGATTACGGTACTGATAATCATATCGATTGTACTGATAAGGACCGAAAGGACGTTTAATCCATTTCTGATAAAATGAAACATCAGCAGTAAGTGAAAGCTGACTATTTACGTTATACTCAAGATTCTCTGCAATTGTATAATTGGTTGATCGGCTAACCGTTTTCGACACACTACCGTCCATCAGATCATAATGATGCCATTCCTTATCGGTATTTCTCCAACCATCCGTATGTTTTATATTGAAAGAAGTAGTCGAATTCAACTTTCCGTGTTTGATGCCAACGCTGTTACTCTGCGTTATATCGCCATTACATCCTACCCTCGTTTTATTGGTTACATTGAATGGATCACGATTCTTTTTGGTAATAATATTAATAACACCAGCTATAGCATCACTTCCATAGAGAGATGATGAAGCTCCCTTCACTATTTCAATACGTTCGATATTATCGGGATTAATCATCGCTAAGTCGTTCTGTCCACCGATATCCCCATTCATACGTTTTCCGTTAATCAAGATAAGGATATAATCATTGTTCATTCCATTCAGCTGAATATTACTGCCCATATCCCCCAAGCTAAAATTGAGAGAAGCGCACAAACCACCCAGCATTTCTTCCAGTCCACGACCCGCATACTGTTCGAGCATTTTGCCGGAAATCACTTCCGTCTGTACAGGCGCATCTTTCAGATAGTGTTCCGTTCCCGTACCTGTCACCACTATTTCAGGAATCGAATCCTGCATGGCAACATTGCTCTGTGCACTTACCTCTGTGGATAAAGACAACAAAACAAGTCCTGCTAACCATATTTGTCTCATTCGTTTCATCTACCTTTTATTATCATTAAAGAGAAATAAGGAAATTCCCTTGCCAATATATCTTTCTTATCACACGTATAAAATTCCCCGTCCGCTCCCACATTCTCGAAATAATGACAGACAAGTCCTTCCTCCAAACTTATAAAATGCTTCACTTCCTCCTCACACTGCGATAGTTTCATCACTACCGCCACTTCATTACCGGAAGCAATCCGGCTGAACAGTTCCCTGTCCACTTTTCCCGGACACACCGTCAACCGTTCTTCTTGTTCCACAATAGAAAGACCGATGGAAGCCGCCGCTGCAATAAACGCCGGAACACCGGCAATCTGCTTGATAGGTATTCCCGCTTTCTTGAGCCTTCCGACCAAATAACTGGTAGAAGAATAAAAACCTGCATCTCCTTCAGCCACTATCGCCACACATAAACCTTCCGAATACAGGCTGACTATTTCTTCAAAAACCTTATCGTAAGCCTCATAAGCCATCTCACGCTTCTTACTCATCGGCAATGTATAGCGTCTGATAGATTCTTTCTTTATCTTCAATTCTTTCAGAAGAACAGAAGACCGGGAACGCGCATTTGTTTTCGGGCAAAAAATAGCATTTGCCCGACATAGCGTAGCACCTCCTATCAAAGAGATAAGCCCCGCTTCACCCGGACCTAAAGAAACGATATATACCGGTTTCAAATCTTCCATCTTTCTTATCGATTATTTCTTATCCTTATTTTCTAAAACGAATCGTCAGGCTCGCATAGAAAGCTCTTCCCGGCGTAATGGTCGAATAAGGTTTCTTCGTATTCCAGGGACGGTCGTCCACCCAGTCGAACAGGTTCTCAACACCCAGTCCGGCATTCAGAATGAAATATTTCAGATTGAATGTATGTCCTGTATTCAAATCCCAAAGCATAAAACCGGATGAATCATAATCATACGTTTCGGAATATCTCTTTCCCTGTCCGCGACCAACCATATTGATGTTCAGTCCATACAATCCCCAGTTCTTAGACCATTGCGCATTTACGTTTCCTGCATACTTGACACTTTTGTCAATCGGTTTGTCCGTTATCAGATTTCTTGCATCCAACAGCGTATAGCCGGCTCCCAGATTGAATCCAAGTCCCAGGTAAGCATTTGCATTTACATTCACCCCTTTGATTCTCACTTTATCGATGTTGTCACGCTGGCGCACTTCATCATAATCACCATATTGCGCAGCTTCTTCATCGCTCAAAGTACGGTAATTAATCATATCCGTCACATTATTTACAAAAGCCGTTGCTGATACGGAAAAACGGGAATGAGTATATTCCAGATTCAATGAGAAGTTTTTGCTTTCTTCCGGTTTCAGTTCGAGATTTCCGATAGTATAGCGATTGGTAGTCTTTGCCAGATCCGTAGCATAAATTTCAGAAAGTGTAGGCGTGCGGAAACCTGTTGCAAAAGACAATCGGCCACGGAAACCACCCTCCCTATACATAATAGAAGCTGTCGGAGTGAAGTGATCTTCAAATGTTTCATTATAAATGTAACGCAATCCCACTACTGCTTGCAGAGATTCGGCAATCGTCCACTCATCCTGCGCATATAAAGCCATGGTGTAGAGCGTCTTATTAGAGATATTATCCGATTCACTTTCCAGCTTTTCATCCAGATATTCCAATCCGGCAGACAGTTTGTTCTTGCTGTTCACCTTGATAATACTCTTCACATTCCCCCGGTAAAAATATTGTTTCTTACGGGTTTCCTTATCTCCAATCTTAAAGTCACCGCTTTCCTGAATATAGTCATAAGCCGATTTGTAATTGTCCGAATAGAAATCGGCATCGATATATGCTTTCTTATTCACAATATACTTCATACCGAAACCATACGTATAATTCTCATGATACATATTATATTTATATTCCGTTACCGGACGGTCATTCAGGAAATTATAGTACGAACCCTGTGCATACAGCGTTGTCTTATGATTCAGAGAATAAGAGAAACTCTGGTTGACCGTATTCGAATGATAACCGGTGAAAGCCTGTTTATCGGTAGGATCCAGTTTCACTTCCCCTTTTTTATTCACCGTTTCGGTCATCGGATGAAGTTTCCAGCCATCCGACTGTTGGCGTTGGTAAGAAGTATACGATGAAAGTTTGCCAACATTCAAATCCAGATTCACAGCTTCCGAAAAACGTCCGTGGTCACTCACCTTGGTAGTGCTCGATGCATCAATCTTATTTTTGCTGTCATCCGTAATGATATTAATAACTCCGCCAATGGCGTCACTACCATACAGCGCGGATGCCGAACCGTTCAGTATTTCAATTCGTTTCACATTTGCCATGTTGATGCGCATCAATGCATCATCGCCAATCAGTTTCCTTCCGTTCACCAATACAAGGATATAATCGCTATTCAAGCCATTAAGCACCATTTCCGTTCCCATACCGTTGGTAGAAAAAGAAAAGTTAGAAGTGAGCTTGGTAAGAGCCTCCTCAAGATTCGTAACATTGGCCTCCTTGATATCTTTGGCAGTCAATACATTTACCGGAATGGGACTATCCACCATCCGGCGATGTGTTCCGGTTCCGGTCACTACCACCTGGTTTAGATTGTTATGACTTTCCGTCATACGTATCACGACGTCATTTACACTCTTCGAAGTAGAATACCGTTGCGGTTCATAATTGAGGTGAGACACTTGCAGAGTCTGTTTGCCATCCGGCAATCCCTTGATTATAAACTCTCCTTTTGTATTCGTAGTTCCACCCTGCAGACTATGGTCCACCCGAATATTCGCTCCGACAACAGGCTCTCCGGTTTCAGAATTCAACACACGTCCCTTGATCGTAACCTGAGCGGACACAACACAACATACACCGACCAACATGGTGGTCAAAATAAGTTTTTTCAACATTTTGTGATTATACTTAAATTTCTATAGTTTATGTTCTTAGCCCCGAGAACAAGTTAACTATTGTTTCTTCCTTAGGCAGGTTTCCTGACTTCATCCTGAAAGTTCGCCTTCCCGTGCATCCGGCACAGTGGCAGTAGTAAAACTTTCAATAGATGGATGTTACAGTAGCGGGCACTGCTCCGGATTCACACCGGATTCCCTTTTATGTTCAATCGGACGATTGAAAACATCACCTAAAGTGCCGCAAAATTACTACATTTAATTTGGATCTCATAACATATCTAAAAATATTTTCAGTAATACGAAATTTACACGACCTCTCAAGGAAAGAAACTGATTATTATTGTACTTTTGCAACATTACCCAATTAATTATTTTCAGGATGGAAAAGAGCGTTCAGACAGCAATTATTTTAATCTCCGAGTCAAGTCTGCCCATAGCCAGAAATATAAGCAGAGAGTTAGCAGAATCCGCCATATACCTCAAGGGAGAAGCAGAGGGATGCGAAACAATCACCTCGTACAGCGGGTTTATGAAAGAACATTTTTCCGATTTTAAAGCAATCGTTTTTATCGGTGCACTCGGCATCTGCGTGAGAAGTATTGCTTCCTGCATCCGGAACAAATATGCCGATCCGGCAGTGATTAACGTTGACAGTACCGGACGTTTCGTTATCTCCGTACTGTCCGGACATATCGGAGGCGGCAATGAACTGACACGAATCGTTGCGGGAATCACCGGAGGGGAAGCCATCGTCACCACCCAAAGTGATAATCAACAGTTGTGGGCGCTGGATACGTTTACCTCCCGTTACGGATGGAAAACTTCGGCAACACCGGCTTCCATGAATCAGGCTATTTTTCAGTTTGTGAATAAACACAAGACAGCCCTGCTTCTTAGTGTCAAAGATAAAGGAACGGACGAACTTGAACAGAGTTGTCCGGAACATACAGATATCTATTATAGATTGGAAGAAATACCGCTAGCCGAATACCAATTGCTCATCACTGTTGGTCCGTGGGAATATGACGCTCCTATCCCGACACTGCAGTTCTATCCGCCCGTGCTTCATATCGGGGTAGGCTGTAAAAAAGAATGTTCTCCACAGGGAGTCTGCACTTATATAAAAGATGAATTATTGCGACACCATCTTTCTCCGCTCGCAGTGAAAAGCATCTCAACGATTGAACTGAAAAAGGACGAACCACTGATTGCAGAATTACATACGCAGTTCTCAAACAGCGAACTACATATTTATAAAGCAGAAGAACTGGCAGATATCAGCGTTCCGAATCCCTCCGAAAAAGTGAAGGAAGTGACAAGCGTTGATGGGGTGGCCGAAAGTTCTGCTATCCGTGCCTCCGATTACGGCAGATTGCTGATGGAAAAGCAAAAAGGGATATTATCCGAAGGAAATAATTTCACCTTTGCCGTAGCACTTTCTGCTGATAGTGACCGCAACAACGGGCATATCGAGATTGTGGGAGCCGGTCCGGGCGACCCGGAATTGATTTCTGTAAGAGGCAAGAGAATGCTGGAAAAGGCAGACCTCATTCTTTATGCCGGCAGTCTGGTGCCACGCGAACTGACGTATTACGCCAAACCGGGCGCTACAGTCAGAAGCTCGGCAGACATGACATTGGAGGAACAATTCACCCTCATGAAGTCTTTCTATGACAAGGGATTGTTTGTGGTACGTCTCCACACAGGTGACCCGTGTATTTACGGAGCTATTGCCGAACAGATGGCATTCTTCGACCAATACGGAATGAGGTATCACATCACTCCCGGCATTTCTTCTTTTCAGGCCGCAGCAGCCGCCCTCAAATCACAGTTCACCATTCCTGAAGAAGTGCAAAGCATTATCCTCACACGTGGAGAGGGTCGGACACCGATGCCCGAGAAAGAAAAACTTCATTTGCTGGCGCGCTCGCAAAGCACGATGTGCATCTATCTAAGTGCTGCTATTGTGGAGCAGGTACAGGAAGAACTCTTGCAAGCCTACTCTCCCGAAACGCCCGTAGCTGCCTGCTACAAACTCACTTGGAAAGAAGAAAAGATATATCGCGGCAAGCTGAAAGATCTTGCTCAAATTGTCCGTGACAACCATCTGACTCTTACTACCCTGCTTGTAATCGGTAATGCCATCGACCACCGGGAGGGATTATCCAGACTATATGCTGATGAATTCAAACATCTTTTCCGCCCATGATACTGATTTTCGGAGGAACGACGGAGGGACGCACTGCCGCTGAAACCCTCGATGAAGCAGGACAACCCTTTTATTATTCCACACGTGGCACCCTTCAGGAAGTCACGTGCAGAAATATGACGCGACTGACCGGCAACATGGATTCAGAAAAAATCATTTCTTTCTGCCGTGAACACGACATCCGATTAATAATAGATGCCGCCCATCCATTTGCGCAACAACTCCACCAGAATATCTTCCTCGCGGCAAAAGAATTAACGATCAAGGTAGTGCGCCTGGAGCGTATCTATCCGGAATTATCGGAGGAAATCATTTGGTGTGATGACTTCGAAGGCTCCGTCGCCCGTATGAAACAGGACGGTATAGAGAAACTACTGGCTCTCACCGGCACTCAAACTATTGCCAAGCTACAAGGTTTCTGGAAAGAGCATGACTGTATCTTTCGGGTTCTGGAACGGTCGGAATCCGTAGATATTGCCATAAAGGCAGGATTCCCCAAAAAAAAACTGATTTTCTATCAACCCGAAGAAGATGAATCACTCCTTTTTAAGCAACTTTCCCCGCAAGCGATTATCACGAAAGAAAGCGGCAGTTCGGGAGGCTTCATCGAAAAAATAGAAGCTGCTCTGAAAAACGGAATCAAAATTTATGTGGTCCGCCGTCCTCCCCTGCCCGAGGGTTTTATTACAGTAAATGGGAAATACGGATTGAGACGGGCTGTTGAACTAAATGTACCGGGATTTTATGCCCTAAGAAGTGGATTCACTACCGGAACCTGCGCAACAGCCGCAGCCAAAGCCGCTTTACTTGCATTGACAGAAGAATGTTTTGAAGAAAAAACGGAAGTGACATTACCGGATGGAGAAAGGGTCGTCCTACCTATATATAAGGTAGAAAAAACGGATGAGAATACCGCTACTGCCAGTGTCATCAAAGATGCCGGAGATGACCCGGACGTTACCCACGGACATCAGATTGTAGCCACTGTATCTTTTTCCGATTCTCCCGGCATACATTTCCTGCAAGGAAAAGGGGTGGGAAAAGTCACACTTCCCGGATTGGGATTAGCCGTCGGTGAACCTGCCATTAATTCGACTCCCCGGAAAATGATCGTCAATGAGCTATCCTTACTTTATGGAGGAGGGCTGGACGTAACTATCAGCGTTCCCGAAGGAGAAGCACTGGCTCTGAAAACATTCAACCCGAAATTGGGAATTATTGGAGGAATCTCCATTATCGGAACTTCGGGTATTGTGAAACCTTTTTCTTCGGAAGCATTCGTTGATGCCATACGCAAGGAAGTGGAAGTGGCCTATGCAGTTAATACGGAACGATTGGTTATCAATTCCGGAGCCAAAAGTGAGAAATTTGTCCGGAGCCTCTATCCGAATCTTCCTCCACAGGCTTTCGTCCATTACGGAAACTTTATCGGAGAGACATTAAAAATAGCAGCAGAGACTGGTTTTCAAAAGGTAAGCATGGGGATTATGATAGGAAAAGCGGTAAAACTAGCAGAAGGACACTTGGATACTCACAGCAAGAAAGTGGTAATGAACAAAGACTTTTTAAAAGAAATCGCAGTCCAGTGTGGCTGCTCGAATGAGACTTTATCTTTGATTGAACAAATGACACTCGCCCGCGAACTGTGGGGAATACCAAACAGACATGATAAAGAGGCTCTGCTCGGCAAGTTAGTGCAATTATGCCTTATGCATTGCACACCACTTTTCCCCAAAGGAGAACTCACCCTTTTATGGATCAATGAGACTGGGGAGATTTCCTATCAAATTCACTCTACCTTGTTATAAATCTATTATTGACAGGCTTATTTCAGCACAGTTATGAACTAAACAAGTCATAAAATTTAGGCACGGATTACGCGGATTACACGGTAGCTTTGCGCACTCACTACGCTAAAACCGTGAAATCCGTGTAATCCGTGCCTAAAAAGAATCATAAGCATTTGATTCATTTCCGAACAAAAATGAGCCGAAATATAATCCTAGGATCTTCTACTAGAGAATTAAAAAGTAAAAATTTGCTGTCACCTGTCACATATTTGTATTTAAACTTCTGATAATGAATGAATAGCGGTGTGACAGCAGCATATGACAGCACAGTGACAGCACTTTTGCTGTCACACCTTTTATCCCACGATTCTTTCTTCTCTTTCTTTTCTCTTTCTTGAAAATCACAACCTGTATAGCTTCATATTTCTTAGCCGCAGGAAAACATTCGTTTTCATACCTTCAAACCATTGGTTTCATAGGCTTGAAACTCTAGTTCCACAGGTTTGAAACCCTAGTTCCAATTACTTGAAACCATTGGTTTATTACCTATGAAACTCTAGTTTTTCTTTGTTGGAACCAGAGTTTCAGACAAAGGAAACTAACTTGGAACTTACTTCTTAGAGAGAGAGTGAGAAGAGGTGACAGCAGAAATGCCGTCACCGTGCTGTCACATGCTTCCGTCACGCCATAACCCATTCACTGTTAGAAGTTTAAGCACAAACATGTGACAGGTGACAGCAATTTTTTACTTTTTAATTTTATAGTGGAGTATGAAGAGATTATATTTCGGCTCATTTCCATACAGTTTAGAGGATTTTTTGAATCAACTATATCTGCTATTCACCAGATAACCGGACACCAGCTTGAGTAATACTTCAATATCATCCGCTTTTCGAACTTCATTCTCCGGCAAATGCAACAAAAATCCTTCCGTCTGAAGATTACCTGTTTCTATGTAAACATCAGATTCAATCTCACGCCCTGCCAGAATTCCATTTCGCAAAAGAGCTTTCCTGACCATCGCATACTTTTGGCCATGCCCTTCAAGACGCATCTTTACAGAATATTCATTGTTGATTTTAAATAGTCCCGTATTTTGGTCGAACATGATTCCTTTACGGGAAAAGAAGTTACTTAATGTACCATTCAGTGACAAGTCTTCAGGAGTTCCGATAGTCACACCGTTTTCTTTATCCATCATCCAGACTTTATCGGCAATCTGTAAAGCCAATTCCAAATCATGGGTACTCATGAAAATCGTTTTCCCCGTATCGCGGGATAACCGATGCAACAGTTGCATCATCTCCACTTTACTTGGAAAATCAAGGAAAGCAGTCGGTTCATCCAGGAAAATCACAGGTGTTTCCTGCGCCAACGCTTTGGCAATCATTACCTTTTGTTTTTCTCCGTCACTCAACGTATGCATCATCCGGCCGGTTAGCATCTCTATCCCCACACCGGCTATCGCACGGGAAACAATTTCTTTATCTCCTTTCTTCAATACTCCCCAAAAACCGGTATAAGGACTTCTTCCTAACGCTACCATCTCTTCCACAATCATATTACGCAAGTCGCACTTTTCTGTCAGCACCACACTGATGACTTTCGACATATCCGCATCGGAATATTTCTCAACCTCTTTATTCATGATCCGGATCTCTCCCGACAATTTCGGTAGGAAACCGGACAGTGTATGCAACAAAGTGGACTTTCCCGCTCCATTGGCTCCAAGCAGACAAGTGAGTTCGCCAGCATAAATACTGGCATTTATATCACGGGCTACGATATGCGTTTTATGCTTTCCTTTATAGCCTGTGACCAGGTTCCTGATAGTTATGGTTTCTTGCTCTTGCATGTTAAGTTTCTCCCTGTTCTGATTATCATTCATTTACCTCTCCCTTACGCTTACGGAACAATACCGACACTACCACCGGCGCACCGACCAAAGCTGTGACGGAGTTGACCGGCAAAGCACCTTCAAACCCCGGCATACGGGCTATCAGATTACACAATAACGCCATTGCCGCCCCTACCAGTAAAGAAGAAGGCATCAATATCCGATGGTCGGAAGTACGGAACAAAGCACGGCAAAGATGCGGCACAGCCAGTCCCAGAAAAACAATCGGTCCACAATAAGCCGTAACAATCGCCACCAAAGCTCCGGAACAGGAGATTACCAACAAACGGGCACGTTTGATATTCAAGCCCAGATTTCGCGCATAACTGTCTCCAAGCAACAACAGATTCAATGTCTTAATCAACAGAAAAGAGAGTGGAAGAAGTACAGCCATTGTGGAAAGAAATGGGAATAACTGGTCACCGGAAATACGGGAAAAGCTTCCTAATCCCCAAATGACATACGCGCGAATATCTTCTTCAACGCTGAAAAACTTCAAGACTCCAATCACAGCATTGGCTACATAACCAATCATCACACCGATAATCAACAGAGTCACATTTCCTTTTACTTTCTGTGAGGCGAAAGCAATAAGCGCCATGATAGACAATGCTCCTGCAATAGCGGCAACCGTCAGTGCCAATTCACCAATCAGCCCCAGACTGCTCAACGCCACTCCTCCAAGACTGCCTGACAATAAAACGACAAAAGCCACTCCCATACTCGCTCCGGAACTAATCCCCAACACTGAAGGCCCTGCCAATGGGTTTCTGAAAACTGTCTGCATCTGCAATCCGCTGACGGACAACCCTGCTCCGGCAACCAACGCAGTGACTGCCTGGGGCATTCTCGATTTCCAGATGATATTCGTCCAGATGTGGTTCTCATGATCTCCCCACAGGCAAATATCCCATACGGCACGAAACGGTATAGATACAGAACCCAATACGAGATTCAGGAAGAAAAGAAAAAAAATCAATCCAACCAACAGAAGCATCAACAACCAGACAGGAGTTTTCATACCCTTCTCATTTTAAAAGCTCATAAAAAACGGGAGTATATTCCGGTAGCAGTTCCGGATGAAATACTTTAATCAAATCTTTCAGCAGCACTTCCGGATGAGTGGGAACATTCTCATAATAAGGTTTCTCCTTGAGATTGCAATAAATCACTCCTTTATCTTTGAATGCCCGGAAATCTGCATACCGGGAATCCTGCGCTTTCAAGGCGTCGTAAGTGAACGTGCCGTTATGGCTATTCAATATCCGCCAATAATCAGCACTTTCCGCGCGACTGTAAACAGTCTCAAAGTCTAAAGTCACTCCACCTGTATTCGGATCATCTTTTAGGAAATAATCGGCACCGGCATCCCTGAAAAGTTGTGCGAGGAAATTGCGTCCTCCTACGGCATACCAGTTGCCGCCACGCAGCTCACCACTAAAAACAACCGGCATTTTCTCAATCTTTGCCGTCAGCTGTTTCAATGTATTATATTCAGTCTTAATCGAATCGAAGATCGCATTTGCTTTCTCCTCTTCTCCAATCAGCAGACCGATAAACTTAATCCATTCTGCCTGCCCGAGGGGAGAATTCTCTTTATATCCCAAATGCGGAATCAAAGGAATACCTACCTCTTTCAATGCGTCATATCCTCCCCGTTTGAAAGGAGAAATCAGAATCAGATCGGGATTCATGGAGATAATGACTTCATTATCAAAGTTCCCCTCTATCCCTATCTTACGAATTTTCTTCTCTTTCAACCGGCGTTTTACTTCCTCATTAAACAAATGGCGGGTACTTGTGATACCTACCACATGATCCAGCTCATCCAGTTTTATAAAATTGGACAGCTGCAACGAAGTCATACAAATGATATTCTTAATCGGAACGGGCTGCACTACATAATCAGCGGATACTTTATTTTTCGCAAAGGCTTCCTTATCCCTGACAAACGCATACTGATAAATTTCCCCTTTACCTTTTTCTTTCTGCGGGTCCTGAATGGTCACCAGACATCCTCCCTCTACATATTGCACTTCGAAACCTTCAGCATATTCCGGAAGAATGCTCCGGGAGGAATCAGAGGTGCTAACCGCCACTCCGACTGCCTGCGCATTGTTTTTACTCTTCTGTCCACAAGAAACAAGAAATAACAAAAGGCAAACAACCGACCAGTATTTTCCTTTCAGCCGCATACTATTATATCTGCTCATATTTTATCTATAAGATTAATCTTCAGATTATTCAAGTATTTCTCGAACCTTACTCCCGGAAAGTATCGAAAACTTCATTCTGGCAGGTCTTCTGACTTGCTCCATTTTCCTGACGCCCTTCCCGCCTCTTCATGATCGAGACAGTGGATTTGAGTATTGCAGGAAAACTTCAGCGGGGCTTACAGCAGCGGGTCTGTTCAGGATTTTCACCTGATTCCCTTTTCACCACTCTTTCCGTAGCATCGGAAAAGTGACACCAAAATTCACCTTGCAAAGATACATAAATAGGAATGATTTCGGAGAAAATGCAATAAAAAAAGAAAGAATATCTCCAAAGATACTTATCTTTGCCCCACAATGTCAATCTTCAGACACCGAAAATTATTTATTCATTTAAAAGATACACGAATAAAGATGAAATCTCCTATTTCAATCCTCATATGGCTATGTCTTCTCTTCCTGACTAGTTGTATATCCAACAAGAAGACTTCTCTCGAGGCTTTCAAACAGGATGTCTATACACCTGAATATGCTACCGGATTCAAGATTCTGGGTGCGGACAATGCCGCCAGCACACTTATTCAGGTTTCCAATCCATGGCAGGGAGCCAAGGACGTAAAAATGTCTTATTTCATTTCACGCAACGGTGAACAGGCACCTGCCGGATTCAACGGACCTACCATCCCTGCCGGAGCGAAACGTATCGTATGCATGGCTTCTTCCTACATCGCTATGTTCGACGCTCTAGGACAAGTGGACAAAATTGTCGGAGTATCGGGCATCGACTATGTATCAAACCCATATATTCTTGCACATAAAAATTCTATCAAGGACATGGGTCCCGAAATGAATTATGAATTATTATTGGGACTGAAACCGGATGTTGTCCTGCTATACGGTATCGGAGATGCGCAAACTGCCGTAACAGACAAACTGAAAGAACTGTCTATACCTTATATGTATGTAGGAGAATATTTGGAGGAATCACCGCTTGGTAAAGCCGAATGGCTGGTAGCTCTTGCCGAATTAACAGACAGCAGGGAAAAAGGCATCGAAATATTCCGTGAAATCCCTAAACGTTATCAAGTTTTGAAAGCGCTCACCGAATCGGTAGAGCAACGTCCTACCGTTATGTTCAATACCCCGTGGAACGACAGTTGGGTGATGCCTTCCACACAAAGTTACATGGCACAATTGGTAACTGATGCAGGTGCGGATTACATCTACAAAGAAAACACTTCTAACAGTTCCACTCCCATCGGACTGGAAACGGCTTACAAACTGATACAAAAGGCCGATTACTGGATTAATGTAGGCATGGCTTCTACGTTGGATGAACTAAAGACGGTCAATCCTAAATTCGCAGATGCCAAGGCAGTACGCGAAAAAACTGTTTACAACAACAATTTACGAACAACGCCGACAGGAGGCAATGACTACTGGGAATCTGCAGTGGTACGTCCCGACATCGTATTGCGTGACCTGATTCATATCTTTCACCCCGAACTCGTATCCGATTCACTTTACTATTACAGACATCTGGAATGAAACAACCTGATAAACGTACTCCCTTTTTATTCATTACACTGGGTATAGTTGCCATACTGTTATTACTGATAGATATGGCAACGGGAGATACATATATTCCAATCACCAAGGTATGGACTGTACTCACAGGAGGCGAATGTGATGAAATGACACGCAATATTCTCCTTTCTATCCGCTTCATACGGGTAGTGGTAGCGGCTTTGATAGGAATAGCACTCTCCGTTAGTGGTTTACAGATGCAAACAGTATTCCAGAATCCGTTGGCAGACCCTTACCTGCTGGGAGTAAGTTCCGGTGCAGGACTGGGCGTAGCTCTGTTCATACTAGGTGCTCCATTACTTGGATGGGCGGAGTTTCCAATTCTTCAGTCACTAGGTATCGTTGGTTCGGGCTGGATAGGAACTGCTGTAATCTTATTGGGAGTAGCCATTATCAGCCGGAAAGTAAAAAACATTCTCGGTGTACTGATTATGGGAGTTATGATAGGTTATGTGGCAGGCGCCATTATCCAGATTCTGCAATACCTAAGTTCTGCCGAACAACTGAAAATGTTCACACTCTGGTCAATGGGATCTCTTAGCCATATCACAGCCACCCAACTGGGAATTATGCTACCTATGCTATGTATCGGCTTACTGATTTCCGTAGCCTGTATCAAATCGCTGAACCTGCTACTGCTCGGTGAAAACTATGCACGAACGATGGGAATGAACATAAAACGTTCACGCACGTTCATCTTTGTTTCTACCGCACTGCTGACAGGAACGGTCACCGCTTTCTGTGGTCCGGTAGGATTTATCGGTCTGGCAGTACCGCACGTCACACGACTGCTGTTCAACAATGCCGACCACCGGATACTTGTCCCCGGCACCATGCTGACAGGACTTATCAGTATGCTTCTCTGCGACATCATCGCCAAGAAATTCCAGCTTCCGGTTAACTGCATCACCGCCTTGCTAGGTGTTCCGGTTATTTTATGGGTAATCACCAAAAACTTGCGTAGATTCAAATGATAGAGCTTAAAGAACTGACATTAGGATATGGACAGCGCACGCTGTTGGAAACCGTAAATACCCGAATCACGGGCGGACAACTCGTCGCCCTGCTGGGACGTAACGGGACGGGAAAAAGTACCCTGCTCCGTGCTATGATGGGATTGGAAAAGCCTCAATCAGGAGAAATTACTCTGCAAGGAAAAAACATAGCTTCATTGAAACCGGAAAAATTAGCCCGGAATATCAGCTTTGTCACCACCGATAAAGTACGCATCGCCAATCTCCGCTGTAAAGATGTAGTAGCTTTAGGACGTGCTCCCTACACCAACTGGATCGGTCAACTGCAACCGGAAGACCAAAAGCGAGTGGACGACGCTATGCAGCTAGTCGGTATGTCCGGTTATGCAGAAAAGACAATGGACAAAATGTCCGATGGCGAATGTCAGCGAATCATGATTGCCCGTGCTCTTGCACAGGATACTCCCGTCATCCTGCTTGATGAGCCGACCGCCTTTCTGGACTTACCCAACCGCTACGAGCTCTGTTTACTTTTAAAGAAACTGGCACAGGACGAGGGCAAATGCATCTTGTTCTCCACTCATGACCTCGACATCGCCTTATCGCTCTGCGACTCCATCATGCTCATAGATAATCCGCAGATGTACACACTACCTACTCAGGAAATGGTGACCAGCGGACATATTGAAAGACTTTTCCGCAATGAATCAGTCACGTTCGATGCGCAGGAGATGAGAGTACGCATCAAATAAACAAACAGATATCCGACAAGAATCAGACTGTGTATAAAATAAATAGGTAGCATTCATTTGGGTTCTATATAAATTCGCTATCTTTGCCCCCGAATTGGTTTCAGATAGCCATATCAACTATCTGAATTAAAAGGGAATCGGGTGTAAATCCCGGACAGTCCCGCTGCTGTGAAACTCTATTCAACTTCTTGATATTTACTTTTACCACTGACCGGGTATGATAGATAGTCAAGGTCGGGAAGGAATCAGGAAGGGAGTCAGTCAGAAGACCTGCCATTCATACCTTAATAGCTGTTTTTACTCGTGGGATAGGAAAACGGCAGACTGTAAAAAAAATAATCGGGTAGTCATGACATCGGAAATGATTGAAGGAGGATAAATTCTCTCTAGCTAAAATATCAAAAGGACGGCATTAAACCGTCATGCTCAATGTGTGCGTATCCCCGCAGAAGTGATTTCTCCGGGGGTACTTTTAGCCAAACTAAATATCATCATATAATAATCACAATGGAAGTTCTAAGAAATTTATTTGAAGGTTACCCCAATCTTTGGGGCGGCGGAGTGGCACACTCCGTACTGATTCTGTCACTAACCATAGCGTTTGGAATCATCCTTGCAAAAATCAAAGTGCGGGGAGTATCTCTGGGAGTTACCTGGATACTCTTTGTCGGAATCGTATTCGGTCATTTCAACATGAATCTGGACGAACACCTGCTCCACTTTCTGAAAGAATTCGGATTGATTCTGTTTGTTTACTCAATTGGCCTGCAAGTGGGACCCGGCTTTTTTTCGGCATTCAAAAAGGGTGGCTTCACCTTGAATATGCTGGCCATGCTGGTAGTAGTATTAGGAGTAACCATTACTATCATCCTGCACTTCACCACCGGAACTCCGATTACCACAATGGTAGGTATTCTGTCCGGAGCCGTCACCAACACTCCGGGACTGGGAGCCGCACAACAGGCCAACAGTGATTTGAATGGTATAGACGCTCCCGAAATTGCTTTAGGATATGCTGTCAGTTATCCGCTGGGTGTAGTAGGTATCATCCTCTCACTGCTTGCTTTGAAATATCTCCTGCGCATCAATACTGCTCAAGAAGAAAAAGATGCAGAAGTCGGTCTGGGACATCTTCAGGAACTTACTGTACGCCCTATCTCCATCGAGGTGAGAAACGAATCGGTAGACGGTATCAAGATTAAAGAACTCCGCCCGTTACTGAACCGTAAATTTGTCATTTCCCGCATCAAACACCGCGAAGGTGGAGAAACCGAATTGGTTAATTCCGAGACAACCCTACATGTAGGGGATATCATATTAGTGATCTCTACCCCGATTGACGTGGAAGCAATCACTGTATTCTTCGGAAAGGAAATCAAAATGGAATGGGAACAACTGAACAAAGAACTCATTTCACGCCGTATCCTGATTACTAAACCGGAATTGAACGGGAAAACACTCTCACAACTCAAAATCAGAAATAACTTCGGAGCAAACATCACCCGCGTCAATCGTTCGGGAGTAGACTTGGTAGCTTCTCCACAATTACAGTTACAAATGGGAGACCGTGTCACCATTGTAGGTTCCGAACTGGCTGTTGCTCATGCAGAGAAAGTACTTGGCAACTCCATGAAACGCTTGAATCACCCGAACCTGATTCCTATCTTTATAGGTATCGCTTTAGGATGTATCCTGGGAAGTCTTCCTTTCGCATTTCCCGGAATCCCGCAACCTGTGAAACTAGGACTGGCAGGCGGTCCGCTCATCGTTTCTATCCTGATTAGCCGTTTCGGTCCGAAATACAAGTTGATTACTTATACCACCATGAGTGCCAACCTGATGCTTCGTGAAATCGGTATTTCCATCTTCCTCGCCTGCGTAGGTTTGGGAGCAGGCGAAGGCTTTGTAGACACAGTCATTCATGGCGGAGGATATGTATGGGTAGGCTACGGAGTCATTATAACCATCCTGCCACTTCTGATTACAGGATTGATAGGACGATATTATTGCAAGCTGAATTATTTCACGCTTATCGGTGTTCTGGCAGGTTCTACCACCAATCCGCCGGCATTGGCTTACTCCAATGACCTGACCTCTTGTGATGCTCCTGCCGTTGGTTACGCTACAGTCTATCCGCTCACCATGTTCCTGCGAGTATTGACGGCACAAATATTGATTCTGTCGTTGGGATAACATATTAATATATCCTTTTTCCATCCAATTGATTATTAACAAATGGGGAAAACAGAATCAGATGCCGGAATATTTGTTATTGGTCAGCGGAATATTTTTTTAGAATAAAACAAACTAATTAATAAAAACTTTCTAACTTTGTGCCGTTAAGGTTTCCTTAAACAACTTTTGCGTTGTTAAGGAATTAAAAGGGAATGCCGTG
Organism: Bacteroides sp. 90-K9/2; assembly: GCF_047310725.1. Lineage (NCBI taxonomy): Bacteria > Pseudomonadati > Bacteroidota > Bacteroidia > Bacteroidales > Bacteroidaceae > Bacteroides > Bacteroides sp. 90-K9/2. The sequence continues at coordinate 3,897 of NZ_JBCGVL010000007.1, read as the reverse complement.
TAAACCGGCAACAGAACCTGCTGCTGTAAATCTCCGCTCCTTGTAATCAGAGAGCAAAATTGCAACACGAAAGTCACTGGATAGTTTATCTGGGAAGGCGTTGCAAAATGGGATGAGTCAGAAGACCTGCCTTGATGCTCAGATTTACACCTGCGGGATTTCGGGTAGTAGTCAAATAGAAAATAAGCAATTATCTTTTATTTGGTATAATAGCTATATGTCCGTTTGTGTAGATTGAATTCAGATCTGAACAAACGGATTTTTTATACCTATAAAATAAAAGACATGCTTTCTATTCAAGTCCATTCATACAATAAGCATTGTATCCATTTACGGTGGATATTATGTTTGATTCTATCTCTATTTACCACATTACCGGCCATTTCCCAGTCCAGGGTCCGGCATCAGACTTCTCTGTCTGATACACTTCTCAAACTCAAAGAAGTTACTATCTACAGCAACCGGATGCAAAAAAAGATGTCTCCTGTGCAGATTCTGTCCGGCAAAGAACTTGAGAAGCTCAATGTTTACTCCGTTGCTGATGCTTTGCGCTACTTTTCCGGAGTACAGATAAAAGATTACGGAGGTATTGGAGGACTAAAAACCGTCAATATACGAAGTATGGGCAGTCATCATGTCGGAGTATTTTATGATGGTATTGAATTAGGAAATGCGCAAAATGGAGTCGTCGATCTAGGCCGGTTTTCATTAGATAATATGGAAGTCATTTCACTGTATAATGGTCAAAAAAGTGCCATCTTCCAACCTGCCAAAGATTATAGTTCCGCAAGTGCCATATATATGCAGACACGAAAACCCATATTCAACGGGGAAAAGAAAAACAATCTGAACATCGGGGTGAAAGGCGGTTCATTCTCCACCATCAATCCGTCACTACTTTGGGAACACCGTTTCAACGAACGAATAAGCAGCTCCATCAGTACGGAGTATATGTATACATCAGGACGATATAAATTCACATACGCCAAGAAAGATGGCTACGACACAACAGCTGTTCGTCAAAATGGAGACGTAAGAATGTTACGTTTGGAGAATGCATTCTTCGGAAAAGTCCCCAAAGGAGAATGGAAAGCCAAAGCATACCTATACAATTCGGAACGGGGATACCCCGGAGCTGCGGTAAGAGAAGAATCGGGTAAGTTTCGCCATCAGGACCGGCAGTGGGATACCAATCTGTTTGTGCAAGGCTCTTTTCAAAACTATTTTAAGCCTTGGTACAGTCTGCTAGCCAACGGAAAATATGCTTATGACTATCTCCACTATTTATCCGATCCCAGACTGGATGTCACCACCATGTATGTAGACAATCACTACCGACAGCAAGAAATCTATGCTTCGGCCGCCCATTTATTCACCATCTATCCCTGGTGGAGTATGTCATTATCCAACGATTTTCAATGGAATACATTACGGGCCGATCTCATCGATTTTGTCTATCCAACCCGTAATACAATCCTGACTTCTGCTGCCACGTCCTTTGACTTCAACCGCCTCATGTTGCAGGCGAGCCTGTTATATACTCATGTCGACGACAATACACGTACCAAAGGAGCCAATGCAGGCACCAAAAACAAATACACTCCGTCTGTCATAGCCACCTGGCAACCATTGCCCAAGCTCCCTCTGAATGTACGGGCCTTTTATAAGAAAGTCTTTCGCATGCCGACTCTCAATGATTTGTATTATACTTTTATCGGCAATAAGGACTTAAAACCAGAATATACCACCCAATACGATGTGGGTATCACTTTCTCTCACACCTGGAATAACCATTGGCTGAAAAGCCTGGACTTACAAATAGATGGTTACTATAATGAAGTAGATGATAAAATCATTGCCATGCCTACCTCCAACCAGTTCCGTTGGACTATGATTAATCTCGGACATGTGGAAATTCGGGGATTAGACGCAGCCATACGAGGAGAATGGGGCTTCGGAAAGGTGGAACTTAGCACTCTCTTCAATTACACCTATCAAAAGGCACAGGATTTTACCGATCCTACCAGTGAATGGTATGGAGGCCAGATTCCTTATATACCTTGGCATGGAGGTTCCATCATCCTCAATGGAAGTTACCAAACATGGTCCTGTAACTATAGTTTCATTTATACAGGTGAACGTTATGAAGCAGTCGCCAATATCCCGGAGAACTACGCACAGCCCTGGTATACCCACGATTTTTCCCTATCCAAAACTTTTCAATGGGGGAAAACGGGAATACGTGTAACGGCAGAAATTAATAATATCTTCAATCAGCAATATGAAGTAGTGCAATGCTATCCTATGCCCGGTACAAGTTTTAAAATCAAATTAAACGTCATGTTATGAGAATATCTGTTCTATCCATCCTTATCTGTTTTGTTCTTCTGTCGACTTCTTGTCGCGAAGATGAACGCATTATTCCGTCAACTCCCAACCAAGTTACCCCCGGAGTAAGCGGTACCTCTGTCAAAGGTTTCTTTCTACTCAATGAAGGAAATATGGGAAGCAACAAGGCTACCCTTGATTATTTTGATTACGAAACCGGTATCTATCATAAGAATATCTATGCGGAACGGAACCCGGGAGTCGTACAAGAATTGGGGGATGTGGGAAATGATATCCAAATCTATGGAAATAAGTTATATGCCATCATCAACTGTTCTCATTTCGTAGAAGTGATGAATGTAGAAACAGCAAAACACATCACGCAAATTTCCATACCTAATTGCCGTTATATCGTCTTTAAAGATAAATATGCATACGTCAGTTCGTATGCAGGCCCTGTCAAAATAGATCCCAACGCCAGACTGGGGTATGTAGCACGTGTTGACACTACCACACTGACTGTCAAGGATACCTGTGTGGTCGGTTACCAGCCGGAAGAAATGGTGATTGTGGGCAACAAACTCTATGTAGCCAACTCCGGCGGGTATCGCGTACCTAATTATGACCGCACGGTATCCGTCATCGACTTGAACACATTCAAAGTTATCAAAACCATTGATGTGGGAATCAATTTGCATAGAATGGAATTAGACCAATACGGAAATATTTATGTCTCATCCCGGGGAGATTATTATGACACTTACTCCGAAACATTTGTAATAGATTCCAATACCGATAAAGTAATTGAAGAATTACCGCTTCTTCCCAATACAGAAATGGCTATTTGCAGAGATTCACTGTATGTATACAGTACAGAATGGAGTTATTACACCAACAGTTGGACAGTCTCTTACGCTATTTATAATACAAAAACAAAGAAAACTGATACCCGCAATTTTATTACAGATGGTACGGAAAAATCTATCAAGATACCTTATGGAATAGCAATCAATCCGGAAACAGGTGAATTCTTCGTCACCGATGCCAAAGACTATGTGACTCCCGGCACATTATATTGTTTCTCCCGGGATGGAAAAAAGAAATGGTCAGTCATCACGGGGGACATTCCGGCACATATTGCCTTTACAGATAAGAAACTAAAAGAGATTCAATAATTCATATCACTATTACTAATTAAAAACAAAAGCAATGAAGAAAATTCTATTTTTACTGCTCACTGTCGTTACGGTATGCAGTTGCTACAATGACGATGATCTCTGGGATAAAGTCAATGATCTCGACGGACGAGTAGAAACACTAGAAACAACAGTCAAGAAAATGAACTCTGAAATTACAACTTTACAGAGTTTGGTAGACGCATTAAATCAAGGGAAAGTAATCACCAACACGGAACAGACATCTGATGGCTACACACTGACCTTCAATGACGGAAGCAAAGTATCTATCAAAAATGGAACAAATGGTACAGATGCTCCCATGACAGGAGTTACACCTGTTACTCTCAATTTGTGTTCTGCATCCGGTAGCCATTCTGTAGTACCGTTGGTA
>NZ_JBCGVL010000006.1:150118-366555 GCF_047310725.1 Bacteroides sp. 90-K9/2 | reverse complement strand
AAGCTATTCTTTTGTTACGATGGTGCAGCGGTTCACATACGTTACTCATATCGGTCAGCCTAACAGCCTATACATTGAATATTTCTGCATAGAACCATATTGTCAAGAGGGCTTCGCACCAAACAATTACTCGTAAAGCACGCCTCTTTAGGCTACTGTTGACGGAACAACAGGTTCAGACATTATGCTGAACAATTACTTGTACGACTTCTTGTCGCACCTTTTTTTGCAAAAATAGAAAATAGTTCAGACTTTCTCACAGCGGATCAGAACTTTTTGCCCATTATTTAATGTGCTGGCAAATAAGTAGGTATCTCCTCCTTCAGCCAAATGGATTCGTTTGCGGAGTTCGGCTACTGTGGCGGGGAAGTTACGGACTGTCACATTTGCTTTTTTCAGGTCTGCCAGATTCTCCTTTACTTCTTTTTTATTGAAACTGCACTGGTTGACAATACGGAATATTCTTCCGGGGAAGTTTTCAATGAAAGTATCGGAAGTATAAAGATGGCTGTTGGGATGCAATTTGCGGACAGGGTAAGCTGCTGCAATGCTACGGAAAGCACCGGCTTTCAGAAGGGAGGCATTCGGTTCGTAAAGATAGGTTTCTAAAGAATCCGTATACGTACATTCGCTGCATTGCTCCTGTTCGCGGGTAAATACAAAGTGTTGTTCTTCTTGAGTCCCTTTCGTGGAGAGGTTCACGCAATGAATGGAGATTTCTGACGGTGATGTTTGTCCGAGTAAGATTAGTAATTCCTTACATTCGTTGTTGACGGACAGAATGTGAACTTCTTGTGTATGTTTCAGCTCTTTCAGTGCCAACGAAAGATCGAGCATGGGGGAAAGTTTGATCATTACCCGGTTGGCTTTATGAAGTAAAAGCTCTTCAAGTTCGGCTACATTCGGTTCGCAGTCGGAGATGGCAACCGTTTTTCCGCCGTGCTCATTGCGGCGCGCGGGGTCGAGGAAGAGGCAGTCTACGGGGGACATTGCTTGCAGGTAGGCTACTCCGTCTTCGTTTCTTATGTTTATATGGTTTAGATTCAGTACGGGAAAGTTATGTGCCGCTATTTCGCAGAGTTCTTCCTGACGTTCTACGTAAGTGGCGGATTTGAATCCGGTGGCAAGAAAAGAACAGTCAATGCCGAATCCGCCGGTGAGGTCGGTCAGAGAATCTCCCTGCAAAAGACGTGCTTTGTAGCGGGCGGTGATTTCTGAAGAGCATTGCTCCAGCGACAGATGTTTCGGATACCATATCTTTTCCATCTCCCACCATGAGGGAATCTTTTCAGCCGCTACCTTCCTTCCTGCAATTTGGGTGATGGCAGTCGGCATATCTATATCCGGGTACTTTTTAGCTTGTAAAGCCAGTGCACGTACATCGTCCGATGAATGTTCTCGAATAAAAAGTTGGGTTTCAGGGGAGATTTGCATCATGGTGTTATTGTGTTATAGGATATTACAATGAATCGTCGAGCTCTGATTATGGGGTTGTTGAATGTCGGTTATGGTATTAACTTATACTTCTGTTTGGCTACGTCCCGGCTGCAAAAATTGAAATGCCACCATTCGCTGGGTAATGCACGGAATCCGGCCTCTTTCATCACCTTTCGTAGCAGTAACCGGTTCTGACGCTCCGTTTCACTTATTTTTCCATTATGTACCAATCCGATCTCGTCTGTGATGTGTGCTTCCACGCCTAAATGGTCTACTTTGGTTCCCATAGGCAGGGGCTGTCCCAGAGAGTCTTGGATACTGATGTCTACTGCCAGTCCGTAGTTGTGTAATCCGCCTCCACGGTTGGGGTTGGAGACATATTTATATTTGGACGTTCCTTTCACTACGTTCCACATCTTTTTCTGTACTGACATTGGACGTGCCGCATCGTAAATGATAAGACTGTAAGACGGGTGTAGTCTCTTCAATACTTTTTGTGCTTCTATCAGAGCGTATGCCGCATCCGGATGCAGGTAGGCTTCCGTTAAGTTGTCGTAAAGCACTTCACCCGTGAAATTATCAGCCTGTGTATACATTAGTTTTACGACGAGGCTGCTGTCCAGATCAGCTATATTGATGAGTCCTAATGAGTCCATGTAGAGAGCCATTTCGCTTCGCTCCGGTGGCGAGACGGTGGAACATTCTTCGCACGGTTGTATATTCTCCGGCGTATGTTCGTATTCTACGAGGGGGATGCTTTCCTTTTCTTCTTTATGACTCGAAAGGAAAGAGCATCCTGTCAGTAGCAGACAGAGGATGGGTAAACTATACTTCAGAATGATCATTCAGCCTTTTGTATTTAGTGTGCCAAAGATACTTCTTTTAGGCTTTAGCTTCAATAAGCTGCCTTTAAATTCTGGTTGTTTAAGTGATCGGGTAGTACCATCTTACTGTCACAATTGTACTAATACTGTGGCATAAAGTAAGGGATTAAGTCTTTTCAATCCATTATAGATTGCTGAGTGAAGTTGCCACCTTCTTCAGGTTGCTGTTCGTTGCCCATTCTTGCAGATGTTGTAAGAGTTGTTCGTCTGTAACTTTGCTATGGTTGATAGTCAGTAGTTCCAGATAGAGTTCGAGCAGCTGTTTGAGTCCGGTGACGGGTTTGTCAGGCAATCCGCTGATAAAGACTGTGAGTAGCTCTTCCAATTGACGGTTGTGGAAAGTACTTCGTTTGTACATGCTTTCGTATACTTGGGTGGTGAAGCGCTTTAGCGGAGCAAGCTCCATCGTGATGAGGCGAGCCAGGATTTCTCCTACCCGGCGGTTGTTTATTCTTCTTGCGGCAAGTCCCTCTACCCATAATTCCGCTGCATAGGAACGGACTGTCTTGTCTACGAAAAGTAGTGAACCGCCTAATAAGAGCAGGCTCATCTCCCGAAGCGGGCAGTGGAAAGAAAGGAGCATCCGCAAAGCACAGGTGAGGGTGCGTTTGCTGTCTTCCTGCGGAGTGCCGAAAGCCATGTAGCAGGTGATGATCTGGGCTATCAACGGTTCCGGCCGGTTAGGGAAGTAACATAGCAGAGGTTCCATGTAGCGGGAGTCGTCTATATTATATTTACTGTTGATAATCAGATGTTCCTGCCATAGCTGATGGCTGTTGAATTCGACGTATTTGTGCCATTTGTAGGAATCGAGTTCAAGCAGACGCCTGTCCGTTTCGTATGATTTCTCTTTTGGTTTCAATTTGTTCCACCCATAGTCTCCTGCCAGATAGTTGTGTGGCAACGTGCAGCAGGCGAAGGACTTGAATACTTCGAATTCAGTTTCCGGTGCTTTTACCAGTCCGGCGGCTACCCAGCCGGTCGGATGGTTGTAGGGCGGTTCGGGTTGTGTGTTCTCATCCAACAAGAACAGGCAGAGATGGAGGTATTCATCTTGCAATAGTTGCCGGGCGGTGGTGACGGCTTCTTCTTTGCCTTCCATGGCACAGCGGGCAATCGCTAGTTGGAAATCCCATGGACAGGGCTTTGTGCCTGCTTCCTGATATGCGGCGAGGCGGCGTATCAGTTCGGTGGCCTGTATGTATGCCGGAGTATGGGTAGGAGTGGAAAGTAAGGGCAATGTATTATTCTCCTTTAGTTGACGGATTACATTCAGCCATAACTGTTGGACGGGTGTGAAACAGGTTGCGTCGCTGTAGCCGGGTTTCCAGTCGGCAAGTCGTTTGAAAGAACGCTCGTCATAAGCTCCCCTGTTTTGATCTCTTCCTTTCAGTCTTTCTTCCAGCCGGGTGAACATATTTCTCAAGAATCCTGTGCGGGAGGTGTCTGTCGTCTGTGTCCATAGACGTTGATATTCCAACAGGAAGGTAGCCAGAAGCTCCTCGTATGGTTCCCAACTGTTGGCTACGATATTGGTTGCCCGTTGGAAAACAGGTCCCATCCGGTCGAAATCTTCTTTGTTCAGTTGAGGATGGAAGGCGATAATAGCGGCAACTGTTGTTTCTATCTCCCAGCTTTCCTCCATATCGAACAGGCGGCTAAGTTGGAACAGAAAATCTTCTTTGCTGGCAGGAAAGGGAATATGGTTGTCTTCCCTGCAAATGCGGACGGTTGCCGAAGACGGCTCCTCGTTAAAGGAGGTTTCGTCTGTAATATTTCCTCCGGTATGAATGATTTCTTCAAGATTCATGTCTGTCGCATTTGATACTCCGGCAGACTGTACTCTGAAAGATATGAGTATTGCTTGTACGCTTTGAAACATCTCCGGCTGATAGGATTGTAATGTCTCTTGGAGACTGGACGAAGAAGCGTCTCCATATTTTATGATGAAGTCGGCGGCTTTCTTTTGTAGGTTCTCGTCCTTCTTCAGGAACAGTTGGCAGAGAGTGATGCAGCAGACTTCTCTCATTTTGGGATGCCGTGCAACGATCTTCTCAAAGATAGTATGGATGGTAAGTAGCGAGTTTTTGGGGCTGGAGAAGAAAAGGGGAGCTGCACGTTCGATGAATTCCTGATAACGGAATCCCTCTTCGGATGCGATACTTTTCAGTTGTTGCAACATCACATTCACCGGTTTTGTATAAGAAGAGGTGAATATTTGCATCATCTCTTCTTGCAAGGATAACAGTTCTCCGGTAGTTGGTTGTAGAGTTTCAAAGAATCCGGCAAACCATCCTGCCATGTCTTTTTTGAAGCTCCGGTGAAAAGTGGCGAGTGTGGCTTTTAGTAGGCGTTCTCTATCCAGATGGCCGTCCAGCGAGAAACGGTAGAGGGCAGCACTGATACTTTCATCCTGTGCGGTAACTCCTTTTTTATAAGCCTCTTTGGCGCAATCATCCTGATAGCTGATGGACGATTCGTATTCGAAAATCGTCCAGATATGTTCTTTCAGGGTGATATCCCGCTTGAGTAATAACTCACTGTTGAAAGTATCGTTTCCTTTGGGCTCTTTATTTCTGATACGGGTAATCCAGGGGAATACATGTGCAATGCGGCTTGGAGCAATATCTTTGAGGTATCCCATATCCATGAGCTGCGTCAGCTGTTCGTAATTGAGATCGAAATTAAACCAAGTTTTGTCATCGTTGATGAAATCTGTCAGCCAGGTGGGGTAGTAAAGCGGGAGCAGTTTGCAAAGCGTATCAAACTTCACATGATAGGCCATATCCATTTCCCGTTTGTTGGCGCAGACAAACTGGACAGCAGATAGAAAATGTGCCCGTGCCGCACTGCAGGTTGTCTCACTACTGAAACCGGCAAACTTGCTTTTTATCCATTGTAAATCCCGGATAACCGGCAGCAGTTTCCGCCTTTCTTTCATTGGTAACTCCAGTAATCTCTTGACAAAAGGGATTAATATCTTCTCTTCGTTCTCCGGAGTATCCACATAAGCTTTGGATAATTTCTCCAGTTCTTTTTTTAATTCTTCCATTGTACTAGTTTCTTTACTGCCAGAATATGTTTGCAAGCTCCCCGTTCTCCCTGATTGCTACTGAACCAGGTGCAAGTGCAACGCTCTTTCTCACTTTCTCTGTCGAGAATGACCGTATGCCTGACGCCTCCGCTTCCTGCCACACGTGCTTCTGTCCGTTTCTCGTCATTCGATATGATTTCTACTTTTTCTTCTTCCAATAGTTTTTCTGCAGCTATCATTCGAGGATTGAGACTTAAAATACGTTCGGTTTTGAAGGGCAGACGACGGTAGAAGAAACTGTTTTCATCCAGATCGAATCCCAATAATCCCATTGCTGCCAGCCGTGCCGAGAGGGAATCCACCTTATCCAAGTCAATATGTTCTTCTATGGCAAAAAGAGTGGGGTTGAACTGTTGGTTGGCATAACTGTATTTGTCCATTGCCTCTATCCATCTTTCGGGGACGTCCTCGAGCAGAGATTCCAGTGCGGCGCCTTCTCCGGAAAATCCTCTCCAACATTCGCGGGAAAGAGAAAGGCTGAAGCGTACCGGACCAAAATAAAGTTGCCAAATGGTGGATTGCATGGTGGGATGTGCAAAGACTTTCAGCTCATCGGCAAACGGAAGCAAGGGCTCGAGCAGACGTAAGCGATGAAGTCCTCCAATGCAGACGGCATTCATGCTTTTCACCGGTGAAAAGGCGGGTTTTTGACCGCGCATCACTAAATAATAGTCGCATTTCACGCTACTTTTCGGAAGAGTCTGGAAGAGTTGCAAGGTTTGTATGCGATTGAAGGAGTAGAGCTGTTCTGCAACGGATTGATAAATCTGTACCGTGGTCAGTCCTTTTATCCATTTCACGGGAAGAGGTACTTTCCGTTCTATCACTTTCTCCCCTTTATGATAAAGCCCCACCTCTTTGGGACCGACTGACATTACCACATTCTCTTGTCTGCCTATTCCTCCTAAAGCGGAAATCATTCCGGGATTAAAATCTACGTTTGTTGTCCCGTTTTCCGGAAATTCTCCGTCGTGTCCGTCAGGAAGTACGTCGACCCTGGCATATACACCTGCACAATTAGAAAATCCTTCAAAGCGCAGGCGGTCATTTCCTGCGGTTACAATCGGATCTTTCAGCATGGCAAGCTGTGCCGGTGTCAGATTGAAACTGGATTGCACAACGTTGGATAATGCGATGAGGCAGCGTGCTGTCATGTAGGGTTGTGCCAACTTTCCCCAAAAGAAACAAGGTGCTTCTTTCTTTTCTATTTCGCTGTATTTGGCAAGAAACAGTTCGTCTTGATTGGCCGACCGTTGCAGGGCGGAAGGAGCTGCATATTGGTAAGAGATGGTATCAGTCATAGATAATAAATCGGAATTTGGTTGTATATTCTCCAAATATAGAAATTAATTCTTAGTGAAAAAAAGAAGTAGGAGAATTTACATCGCTTTGGAATTCTGATATTATAAAATATCATCAAATGAAGCATTTATATCTCTTTTGATGGCAAATATCAAATACAATTCTTAATAGTCAGACACAATTTTTTATACATAAAACAATTATTCTTTATAACTATTCTTAAATCCTACGTTTCTTTTTGCCAGAAAATAATATTTTTGTGCCCACAATTAGAATGTTCTAGCAACAGATTCTAAATTAAGTCTTATGAATTTTTAAAGATGAAAAAGACAGCTGTTTGTGAAAATCGCTAATATTGTTTGTTTTGTTTGTGTTATCCCATTTTGAGTCAGGTGTGGCTTCAAAATGGGATTTTCGCTATAAAGACAGTCTCAAAACCACCTGAATACTATCAGAAATGACCTAAATTCTATCAGCCGATAGATTTTCCCCTAAACAATGTCTGTTCTTCACCTGTCACATTTGTTGAAAACCCGTAAACTTGCAGCATCAAAATAATGATAACGAATACTCACAATTAAAAAAATAACGTATATGAAAAGTTTAAGCTTCAAGAAAGATCTGATAGGAGTACAGGATGAATTACTCCGTTTTGCATATAAACTGACGACCGATCGTGAAGAAGCAAACGATTTGTTGCAGGAAACCTCATTAAAAGCATTGGATAACGAAGATAAATATACTCCCGACACAAATTTCAAAGGATGGATGTATACGATAATGCGGAACATCTTTATTAATAATTACCGCAAAGTAGTGCGCGACCAGACATTTGTCGATCAGACTGAGAACCTTTATCACCTAAACCTGCCGCAGGATTCAGGTTTTGAAAGTACGGAAAGAGCTTACGATTTAAAGGAAATGCGCCGTGTAGTCAATGCTCTGCCGAAAGAATACAGAGTTCCGTTTGCTATGCACGTTTCAGGATTCAAGTACCGTGAGATTGCAGAAAAGTTGAATCTTCCGTTAGGTACTGTAAAGAGCCGCATATTCTTTACCCGTCAGAAATTGCAGGAAGAGTTGAAGGACTTCCGCTAACGTTTACTATCAATTTTCAGTTGGTATCAATAGGTATAGGGCAAAAGGAAACGAGATCCTTTTGCCTTTTTTATTTTATGTGTTGGAGGTCTGTATTTGTTATGGGAATTTTTTCAGTAACTTTGTCACTGGTTAATTGACTGCTCTGATTATCAGTCGAGGATAGTCGATTTGCTTCCCTTGATTTGTCGAAGAATGAATAAAGATATAAATGTTATGATAAAAGCGATCATGCTCGATGTGGATGGAACATTGGTAAGTTTTGAAACTCATAAAGTGTTGCCATCCTCTGTTGATGCCCTTAGGAAGATTCATGACGGTGGAATTCGAATAGCCATTGCTACCGGTAGAGCGGCGGGCGACCTTCATGAAATAGCTGATGTTCCGTATGACGGAATTATCGCGTTGAATGGAGCCGACTGTGTTTTGCGGGATGGCACTGTGATAAGAAAGCACCTTATTCCGAAAGATGATTTTAAGAAAGCCATGGAAATAGCAAAGGCCTTTGATTTTGCAGTCGCTATTGAATTGGATGAAGGTGTGTTTGTCAATCGTCTGACTCCGACTGTCGAACAGATTGCTAAAATCGTGGAACACCCTATTCCGGCCGTTGTAGACATTGAAGATCTGTTTGAAAAGAAAGAGTGCTGTCAGCTTTGTTTTTATATCGATGATGAGATGGAACAAAAAGTGATGCCGTTTCTGCCTAATCTTTCCTTGTCACGCTGGCATCCTTTATTTGCTGATGTGAATGTGGCAGGAATAAGTAAGGCAACCGGGCTTTCGGTATTTGCTGATTATTATGGGATCGGAATGACGGAAATAATGGCTTGCGGTGATGGTGGTAATGATATTCCTATGTTGAAAGCTGCCGGAATCGGAGTGGCGATGGGAAATGCATCGGAGATAGTCAAGGCTTCAGCCAATTTTGTTACTGATACGGTGGAGAATGACGGGCTTTGTAAGGCGCTGAAACACTTTGGAATTATTTAATATTGGGTACTCTAAAGCTTAATATTATAGGTGTTATTCCCCTATTGTTTATTCTTCTGTATTTCTGCCTCTGTTGTTTTTACCTGTTTAGGAACAATTAAAGAACAACAATGCAGCAATATCGGGTAGATATTGTATGATTTCAGTTATCTTTCCTCTAGTTGGAGGATAGCTATAAAAGGAAAAATTCCTGCAAGTGTTTCACTTACAGGAATTTTTCAGTGGACCAGCCTGGGCTTGAACCAGGGACCTCCAGATTATGAGTCTTTTTGCGTGGTGTTTCATGTAATTACATGGGATGTAAATATGCTGATAATCAGCAATTATTGGATTTTGTGGTTTGCAGGAAAATAACTATATTTGCGGTAGTTTTCATGCGAAAAGGTCACCTGAAGGTCACCAAAATTTGCGAAGTATTACTTGTAAGTTAACGCATTATGAGAAAAGAAGGAACTGATAAGGTCACCGGAATGGCCAAAGAGGAAGTGAAATCCTCTTCAAGAGGCGAGAAATGCCTAGCTAAATTTACCGCTGCGAATGGTAACGTATATGGTTCGTTGACTCTTGACATACGAAAAGCAGGAGATTACTCGCAACCGCTTCCTGTTGCCGTGCGTGTATGCCATGCCGGACAGAAAGTGTTTCTTCGTTTGGGCAAAACATACACTATGGAAAAATGGTTGGCTCTCTGTGATTATGAGAAAAGTGGCCGTCGTATTCAACTGACAGAGAGAAACGACATGAAGAATCTGATGGATAGGGTGGAGCTTATAGCCAATCAACTTATTTCAGAAAACAACTTCTCTCTTCGTAAACTACAAGACAGATTTCAAGGCAGAAAGGATGATGACAGCACCATTATTACGGTGTGGGATTCATATATCCAATCTAAGGCCAATGAGGGCAAAGTAGGTTCAGCTCGTTGTAGCAAGGATGTGCGCAACCGTTTTGTAAAAGACTTGGGAACAGACGTATCTTTTGCTGATGTTAACAGGGAGTTTATTATGAAGTGGGTAAGAATCATGAAAAAGAACGAACTGAGCACCACCACTATTGCCATCGCGCTTCGTAGCCTGAGAACCATTATCAATATGTGTATCTCAAATGGTCTGATGAAAGGAGACACCAAAGAGATGTTCAAAGACACAGGCTACAATAAAGCCCAAAGCCGTAAGCATGAGTTTCTTGATGTGGCTACCATGCGTAGACTTTATGACTTCTGGAAAGCTGACGAGGCAAAGGACAAAGACGGAAACGAGTTATTCCTTGGGCGAGAGAAGCATGCCATATTTCGCGATCTTGGATTATTCCTTTTTATGTATTTAGGTGATGGGCAAAACCTTGCCGATACTCTCCGTCTGACTTATGATGAACTATACTATGCCACTCATGGCAAACAACTGCGCTTTCTTAGGCACAAGACTCGTGAGCGAAACGAGAGTGCCAGCGAAGTGATATTTCCCGTTACCCCTGAAATTCAAGAGATACTTAATCGATACGGAAATGTCCCAAAACTTGGAAGGCGAGTATTCCCCATAATGAATGAGCTTCTTTCGCCCGAACAAGAAATATGGGTTATCCAACGCTACAATAGATACATACGTGAACACATGGCCAAAGTTGCCAAGCTTTTGGAAATGGAGCAAATGCCATCACCGACTTGGGCAAGACATAGCTTCGCCACCAACCTTAATAATTCAGGAGCTGTACCTTATAAATACATAAGCGACAGCATGGGACATAGTGGTGGCGGTGACATTACTTCCAATTATATCGGTGCTTATCCTCTTGCAAAAATGCTGGAGTATAATCATTATCTACTCAATGAGAAGCCCAAGGAGGCTGCTCCGGTTGTAGATAAGAAAGCCTTGCTTGAGATGCTGAAAGGTTTGAGTGAAGAGGAACGTATGGAGTTGATGGCTAATCTATCTGACTAATACGGTCTATTTATCACAAGAATACCAAATGAATTACCGCAAAAATGCGGAATAGATCACCACAAAAATGCTAAGCAAAATGCCGCAAAAATACCAAATAGATAGTTGTATTTCAAATAAAATCAGTACCTTTGCACTAAAATAAAGCAATCGTTATGAAATATTTATCAAGAGTAGCAGACAAAATGCTTCAAGAACGCTTGGAAACATTTGGAGCAGTGCTGATAGAAGGTCCGAAATGGACAGGTAAAACAACTACTGCAGAACAGCAAGCCAAAAGCGTAATTAAGCTACAAGACCCGGATAAAGCAGAAGAATATCTTACTACGGCAGCCACAAAGCCCTCTTTATTGTTGAAAGGAGAGCAGCCGAAGTTGATTGATGAATGGCAAGATGCCCCGATGATTTGGGACGCTGTACGTACAGCTGTCGATAATGCAGGAGGCAAGCCCGGACAATTTATCCTGACGGGAAGCAACACCGTAGACAAAACGAAGATTCGACATACGGGGACAGGGCGTATTACACGCATGAAGATTTACCCGATGAGTTTATGGGAATCTTTGGAGTCATCAGGAGAAGTCTCTATTCAGGAACTTTTCAACAACCCTGATTACGATATTGATGGTGCTTCAAGCAAATTAGATATTCCGGGTTTGATTCTGGCAGCCTGCCGGGGAGGTTGGCCTGCCACGTTGCAGATGTCTGCAAAAGCAAGTATGCTCATCGCCAAGGATTATGTAAATAGTGTCTGCGAGAATGATATTTCAGCAGTAGATAACAGACAGCGAAATCCCAAAATTGCTCGACAAATCATGAAGTCGTATGCTCGAAATATTAGTACACTAGCCAAGAAAAGCAATATCCTTGCAGATGTCACAGCATCGGAAGACATTAGTTTGTCCATGAATACCTTTGATGATTATATTGCAGCCTTGGAAAAATTGTTCGTTATCCAAGATATTGATGCGTGGTGTCCTGCTATCCGTAGCAAGACTGCTATCCGCAGTTCTTCCAAGCGTTGCTTCGTTGACCCATCTATTGCAGCGGCTGCTATGAATGTCAATGCTGAGGCTTTAGAGACTCAACTCAAGACATTTGGCTTCATCTTTGAGCAAATGTGTATAAGAGATTTGAAGATTTACACAGCAGATTTCAATAGCCATATTTCCTATTATAGAGACAGATATGGTCTGGAAGCGGATTTGGTGTTACATCTGGAAGATGGACGATATGCTCTCATTGAGTGTAAACTTGGTAGTAGCGAAATCGATGAAGGAGCTAAACACTTACTCGAACTCAAAAGGCTCATACAGGAGCACAACAAAACAGAAAAACAAGTACCTCTTCGGGAACCCGATTTGCTTATTGTTATGACAGGTGGAAGCATGGCTTACACTCGTCTTGATGGAGTGAAGGTCATTCCGTTGGCGTGTCTTAAGGATTAACCAATCAGCACATTATTTATATGGACGATGCTATAAAGGAACTTCACCATGATGACTATCCCTGTCAATCGAAAATGCAGGAATGGCTTGAGACGAATCGGGAAATCTATTCAGACTTTAAGGGCAAGATTCAATCAGTCTTAAAGAATCCGTTGTGTGATAACTACAATGAACTGATAGACGATGAAATGGCCACGCTCCAAAGCATAATCTTGGAGATTATGACCACAGAAGAAGAAAATGCCGATAAGATAATTGACAGATTTGCCAATGCCATAAAAGATGGAAATGTGTCCGCTTGTTGTCTGTATTGCTATTTGGAACTGGATAATGGGGTTGAGGAAATAGAAAATGCCATGACCAACTTTGAGCAATCTGAGGATGCAAAATATATCAAAGATGGTATTCATACCTATTTAGAGGACAAGAAACGTGAAACTCAGGAGGCGGTCAACAAGGAATTGAATTTACTGAGTTTGCGCCGCTGGCACTATGACCATCCCGAAGACTATCAAGAATTCACAAATCTTTTTACCAAAGCATACGAAGGTGACATGACTTTCGTTCTTAAAGGTATTACTTACTTGACTGAAATGCTATCACTCAATGGAATTAAAGGCATTGCAGAATTGCTTGAAAGTCTTTGTCCCGGAACAGAAAGCTACAATAAAGCCCAATTCGCAAGCAACCATCAGCAAGTCCATGAGAAACTGACAACCTTGTTCGATTCTACATTTAATCAAGAGGCTACGAAACAGAAGTTACTGCATAACAATCCTTTCATGTGCAGTGCGTTCTACTGGATGATATTTGATGATGGTTTTGTTAAGGTGGCAGATTTACTTTCTAAAACAATGATGGATGAGAACACCTCCGTTTGGATGAAAAGCTTTGGAGGACAATTCGTAAGGTCTTTAATGCTTACCAGCCTTGACAAAGCGGCTTATACCAAAGGCGCATGGAAGTCTATGGGTAAAAATGGTATGGCAAAAGTGCTCAGCTCCACCTTGCAAGAATCCAAAGGTCGCCGTGGACGCAAGCAAGCCTGTGTCCTGCTTGAAGAAATGCTTATACAACCTCATGCGGAACTTCTTGCCAATGAGATACAGATAATACTTACCGAATGGATGGAAACAAATGGTACAGATTCCGTTCTTGCCTATATCTTTGCTGCGTTGGCTAATGACGGCTTGCTTAATGACTCTTACAATTACCGAACTTTCCATACTGCCATTTTGGAGAAATTCCCGTCTCTTGGATTCAAATCGGGTTTTGATTGGGCAGAAGCCCTTTATAATGCTATTATCAATGAGCATGACTATAATTATAATTTGAGTTTGTCAGAAAGAGCCATTCAATCAGGAAAGGAACAAGCAAAATTGATGAGCATAAGACTACGCACTTTGCTTTCCCCTGATGTATATTGATTCCACCATAAACGCTTGATTAGTTAAAAAGAAACGCTATTCCGTTAAAAGCACCTCGGCAGAAATTGACACGATTTTTACCGAGGTACTTTCTTTGTGTTCCATAGTAATTTCGCAGCATAATCATTTAAACAACATATTATGCAAGGAAATTTTATCATGTTACAGAAGGATGACCTCAAGCAGGTTGTTTCCGAATTGGTGGAAGAGTTGGTAGGAAAGAAACCCCAATCCGATTTGACATCAGAAGAGAGTGACGAATACTATACGCGCGACCAAGTATGTGAACGTCTTCACATCACCTACACCACTTTGTGGCGTATGCAGAAAGAGGGCATTATCATCGTTCACAAGTTAGGTGGGCGTAACCTTTACTCAAAAAGGGAGATTGTTTCACTTGTGAAATCAAAAGTACAGGGTCACGGTTGTAGTGAATTGAACGTATAATCCCAAGAGAAACAATATGGAAGAATTATACATTCGGGTAGGTACCACCATATATAAGGTCGTGCAGCAGCCATTGGCCGATGGCACAACAGTCATTCGGCGAATACAATGGAGCTTTGGTACAATCCGGCAAGATTACGGCAAAGACAATATTCCTCCCATCACAAAGTATAATGGCTTTTGTACAGTGCCGAGCCATACTAACTACCAAAAGGAAATCGCTGGCTTTTACAATCTCTATGAACCAATCGACCACGTTCCGGCAGAAGGTGATTTCCCCGATATTGAGAAATTGCTGCATCACATCTTTGAGGAACAATACGAATTAGGAGTGGACTATATGCAATTACTTTATACGCTGCCTACACAGAAATTACCCATACTCCTATTGGTATCAGAGGAGCGCAACACAGGCAAGACCACATTCTTGAATTTCCTCAAAAGTATCTTTCAGGACAATGCCACCTTTAATACAAATGAAGATTTTAGAAGCCAGTTCAATGCAGACTGGGCTGGTAAACTTCTTATTGTGGTAGATGAAGTGCTACTGAGCCGCAGGGAAGATTCCGAAAGGTTGAAGAATCTCAGCACTGCCCAAACTTACAAAGTGGAAGCTAAAGGAAAAGACAGACAGGAGGTGAACTTCTTTGCCAAATTCGTACTCTGTTCCAATAATGAACTCTATCCCGTTATCATAGATCCGGGAGAAAATCGCTATTGGGTACGCAAAATCCGTCCACTCGAAAGCGATGACACTAATTTTTTATTGAAGCTCAAAGAGCAGATACCGGCATTTCTCTATCATTTACAGCATCGTCCTCTATCCACCATTAAGGAAGGACGTATGTGGTTCAATCCAGCTCTCATTAGGACTGAGGCTCTTGACCGCATCATTCAGTGTAACCGTAATCATACGGAGTTGGACATAGTGGAACTGATACGCGATATTATGGAAACGCAGCATGTGGACAAGTTCTCTTTTATTCCCCAAGATTTGATTCCTCTATTAACAATGAACGGGGTTAAGGTGGAGCAATGGCAAATACGAAAGGTGGTTAAAGATGTCTGGCGGCTTGTTCCGGCACACAATGCGCTTACCTATCTCACTTACCAGTGCGATTATGGCAAACCGGGACGAGTATCAGCTATCAGCAGGGTCGGGCGTTTCTATACGGTGACCAAAGATTTCATAGATTCTTTAGGAATGTAACCTTATGTTGAGTCGTTGAATTGTTGAGAACAACAAATTAATCTTTGATATTCAAACAAATACAATTCAACAGCATCTCAACAAAAAGCATAACTGGGCAAAAGAGAAAGCAGTTTTTCTTTTCACCAGCCATTTCTCTCAACAATTCAACATTTCAACAATTCAATCTCGTATGATGACTATACAAGAAGTAAAGACAATCCAAATATCCGACTTCCTCGCAGACAAAGGATATGAGCCTATAAATAAGAAAGGGTATAAGTGGTGGTACTTGTCTCCACTGCATACTGAGCAAACCGCTTCATTCAAAGTTGATTTGAACAAAAATTTATGGTACGATTTCGGATTGGGCAAGGGAGGCAACATCATTGATTTGGCTATGGCTCTGTTTCACACGCAAAACATTTCAGAAGTATTGCACAGAATGAACCATTCAATTATCATGCCAGCACCACCTGTCAAACTGGTAAGTTCCAGTGAGACGACTTCATTTAAGGATATTGAAGTAAAAGAACTGGCGCATCCTGCTCTACTGAATTACCTTTTGTCAAGAGGAGTTGACTCAGTTATGGCTAAAAGTCAGTGCTTGGAAATACACTACAAAAGTTGTGGCAAGAACTATTTTGCCATTGGATTCAGGAATGATGCTGGTGGTTACGAACTTCGCAATCCATACTTCAAAGGCTGTATAGCCCCAAAAGCAATAACCACCATAATAAATCACGAAACGAAGTGTCACGTATTTGAAGGGTTCATTGACTACCTTTCCTATCTCACTCTTTATGGCAAATGCGATGCAGTGGTGCTCAACTCCATCGTAAACATTCCACATGCCCTGTTCGTCCTTAATGGCTATTCAGATATATACTGCCATCTGGATAATGACAAAGCCGGACAGATGGGAACTCAACAGATGGTAACGGCATTGGGCGACAGGTGTACTGATGCGTCAAAGGAGTATGATGGATATAAAGACTTCAATGAATATTTAATGAGCAAACTAACATAAGGGAAAAAAGAATCTGCTCTGTGGTTAGTGACAGAGGCTTGGGTGCGTGGATGACAGGGCTTGCCCTGATATAGCCCACTATAACTACACGCTTCGCTTCCGTAGTTGTGGGCTCTCCCGAGGAGCTGGGCTTTACCCCGTCCCACTTAGGGCACTGCCCTAAGAACCCGGAGCAGGAAGTGCCCCTCTCCCTGCACCCTCCGATTAAGGCTATGCCCTAATAACCCATTGTGAAACCTGAATAAAAATAAATTTATGGCACAGAAGACATCCATCAACATCAAGCCCTGCAACATCGGCAGCAGCGAACCCCATAACAGGCGGACAGCAGAATACCTTGCCCGCATCCGCAAGGAAAAGTTCTACATACGCACTGACCTCATGCCGCAAAATGAAGCGTGGGTAGCACCCGACTTTGGCAACACATCGCTCAAGGAACGCTACAATCAGATAGCCGCAATGGTCAAGGAAAAGACAGGTCGGGCGATGCAGACCAAAGACCGTGAGCGAGTGAACAAGAAGACAGGAAAGGTGACCATTGTCCGTGGCAGCACTCCGCTTAAAGAGGGTGTGGTGGTAATAAAGGAAGATACCACAATGGAACAGTTGAAGCATTTTTGTGAGGTATGCAAGGGACGATGGGGCATCACACCATTGCAAGTGTTCATTCACCGTGACGAGGGGCATTACAGTAATCCCGAAGACATTGGCACTTGGAAGCCCAATCTTCACGCACATATCGTCTGGGACTGGATGAACCACGAAACAGGCAAATCCTACAAATTGGACGAGAAAGCCATGTGCGAAATGCAGACCGTTTTGGCTGAGTGTCTGGAGATGCAGAGGGGTATCTCAAAGAAACTGACAGGCAAGGAGCATTTGGAACGGAACGACTTCATCATCGCCAAACAGAAACAGGAAGCCGAACAGGTCAAAGCCGAAAAGGATGCCGCCCTTGCCGCCAAGGAGAAAGCCGAAGCCGATAGACAGTCCATTGAGGGCGAGAACAAGGCGAAAGAACAATACAGCCTTTCGCTTGATAATGAGATTGCTGACAAGGAAAGGCAGCTCAAAGACGAGCGCAAGGCTAAGATGGACAGCATACTGGATAGTGTCGGTAGCTTTGTCGGAGTCGGCAAATCTGCCACAGTTGAAAAGGAAAATGCCCAACTGAAAGCCGACATCGAGCGTATCAAGAAAGCCTTTCCCAATGCCGTAAAAAACAAGGTGGAAGAACTGACAAAGGCTCTGGTCGAAGCAAAACAGAGTGCCGAAGCCGAGCGAGACAGGGCTTTGGCGCAAAGTCGCTCATCAATCACAGAGAGGAACGAAGCTGTCAGGCAACTTCAAGAACACGAAGCGAATATGCAGCAGTACATTAGTCAGGCGGTTCTCACAGCCACGAAGAAGAAAGACAACACAATCCGCTTGTTGCAAGAGGCTTTGGAATCCGGTCGGAAAGTTCTGAATGCCATTGCCGATATTCTCTACCAAGCAAGCGAAGTGTTCAGACGAGCCATCAATGCGATTATCCATTTCGGAACGGAGCAGTACAAGTCATTGTTTGCCCCATCCGAAGCCGCAGACATCAAGAGCGTGATGCAGGAATATGGGAAAACAACCGAAATGCAAAAGGCTGTTGGCGACTGGCTGTGTGGCTATGCGGAACATAAGCAGCCCTTTGATGAAATCAAACATCGCCATACACTCAAAGAGGTAGGCGATGTGGCAGAGGGTAAGTATGACTGGAAGATTAAGAGAGAGCAAAGAAATCTCAGTAGATAATATCGCATATTACTATGAATAATCGACGCAACCCTCACAATGAAAGTTGCGCTGATTGTCATAGAATGCCTTCTGCTTATTGTGTACTGAGTCATAAGTTAAATTGGGTGGGTCTTGAAATCTTTGGAATAATCTGTATTATAAACCTCTTATTGTTTTCCTCAACTTTCATATCACGATTTATTCCATTAAAGCCACTGCCTGCAATAATAACCTCTGTATTATAGTTTCTGAAATTTAATCCTTTTGCTCTCCACCTTTGGTATAAAGCCAAGGCACGGCGATAACTCAATTTGTACATTTCAAGATTATCTGCATTATATGAATCTTCCCTTAATTGTTGCCATGGTATTGCCGCATTTCCTTCTATGACAAGCTGAAAATTAAGATTAGGATTCTTTTCATGCAACCGTTTTACGATTTCTTGCAACGAGTTTCCGACCCTATCTACAGTTTCAATATATTCAGGTTTTATCACATCATTATTAGGATTGAATATCTCTACACCGATAAAATCTTTGGCTACAAACATTTTCTTTTCTTCAACATACTTCAAATCCGAAGATTTGCTTAGTTCTTCAAACTGAGTTTCCAATTGAAGAATTTGTTGGAGTTGCTCATTGGAGGCATTCGCTTCTTTTAAGGCAGTATTTAACTGAGAGTTTGTCATTTTCATCTTACAAATACACACAACAAACAAAACCAACATGATGAAGAACAAACTTGTCATCAAATCAGAATAACTGAGCCAAAATGAATCCTTATGCTTTTCCCTTGCCATAGCTATTTCTTGATTTCGTTAAGGGCTTTGGTCATAGAATCTATGGCTTTCAGCATTGATTTGTGTAAATCAATTGACTCTATCTGAGCGTCTTTGTAATCTTTGCGGAGATTTAAAATTTCGCCCTTCAAATCCTTATAGCATTCTGCTTGAACTTGTGTATATTGCACCATCGTACCAAGCACTTCATGAAACTTGTCAAATGTATCAAAGAAGTCCTTATTATTCGCGATGAAGTTTTGTATATATTCTGTTGATGCAGCAAGCTGTGTGGACAGGCTTTCAGAAACATTCTTTCCCTCTGATATAAGCATATCAAATTCTTTTCTCCAGACATCTCTTGCCTCTCCCCCCGTAGGGAAATGAGTCGTGATAGCTTCTTGAAACTCTCTCTGGAGTTCCGCTGTCTTGTTTTGATTGCTGACCACAACGGAAAGACCAGCAGCAAACTCATTAAAGTTACTGATTAACGTCTGAATTTGATTAACCACTCCAGATACATTTGAAATGGTTGAATTAAGTTGCTCTTGGTAGGTGCGGAATACATTGAACGAGTCAGAAGAATCTTTCAACTGCATAAATGTTTCCGCTATTTTATTTGCTGTCTGTGTCAAACTCAGTTTGTTTATCTCCGACAAAACAAGATGTTGTTTTTCGAGGTTGTCATTTAGCAACTCGGCAGAATCCGCATAGGCATCGAGATTACGCCCGAATTTATCTACAAAATGACCAAGAACCCCTTTCAACGAGTTTAAGCTTGAAGCCATGCTATTTGAAAGTAAAGGCATCAGTTCCCTTCTTAAAAAATTGATGTACTCTTCCGTACCTTCATTGGATTTAGATATGGCATTCTTGTATGATATGGCACTATTATAGACCGTGAATCCCAAACCCAACAAACTTGCGAACATTGCAGCGACCACACCATACAACAGATGCTGTAATCCTTTCAAGTCACTTGCAGGACCAAAAATCTGACTAAAATCGACACCAATTAGTCCTGTTATGATACCCACAAAAGTACCCGCCAAGCCTAAATACAAAGGCACATTTAGACTGTTATGAATTTCATCTTCCAATGCGCCTTTTTGGTTATCACTAATATCTCTAAGGACACTTAGGTCGGCACTCGTCCCTGTATTTTTGCATAGGTATTCATTGGTTCTATGGATAATAACACCCAACCGCCCTTTAGGCATTCCTCCTTTTTGAAATACTATTAGCGATAAATTGGTAGAATCCTCATCGAATCCTTCTTCATCTTCGGTTCTTGAAGGAATGTTTGCTAAAAACTTCTGCAAGGAGAATTTATCTCGTAAAATATCAGAAGTTATGGATGTTTCTTTCAATGAAAGGTTATCTACATCCTTGAATAAGTCCCGCAACTCAACAATTCTTTTCTTTGTTTTTAAGAAATTGGAAACTTGTAATGCAATGACTACTAAAACGACAGCCACAGCAACAATCAAACCGATATACTCTTGCATATTATTCCTTTGTATTTAATTCGTCAAACATATTGCCAATTTGTGTATTCTTTTTTTTCTTGGCATTTTTTCTTAACTCTTTTTTTATCCCTTTCTCCTTGATTCTTTTCGCTTCTATTTCCTCTTCGTTCATAGGGGTGTAACCTTCTATTCCCTTGGGATAATTTCCTTCAATGTATAGTTTTACCAATCCGGCATGAGACAGAGGCTTTGAAACATCCCGAAAATTCGTGTTGGTATTATAGTCCAACAAGACTATATCCCGTATTTTATTTCGTTCTTTTATCCTTTCCACGACATGGTGGACTTCCGGCACATTATCTAGTACCCATTTGTATGTAGGCAAATAAATCAGCATCCTTGCCTCAAAATAGCCCAACAACTCTTTGCCGTAGGCACCTTTACGATGCCCTTTGGGGATGCCAAACTTTCTTACTGTCCGTTTCAAGTTTTGCATTGTATCATTCTTGAATGTAGAAAAATCCACATCCGCACTTTCAAACACTTTCAACCCTTGCCATACTGCCTCCACGCAAGTAGCCTTTAGCCCATCCGTAAAAGGAATAGGGATATTTCCGTGAGGATAGAACGGACTTAAAATTTGGGCATACCTTGTTTCTGAATTGGAGGTAATATCCAAGATGTCGGCATCGGGATACTCTTCCTTTATTCGTTCTATCTTTCTTTTTCTGTTTTCTACATATATCATATATTTTCAATGTATTTTAGTGGAACAAATGTCTTTACCATAACTTCCGCCTGATGCGGTTTGAAGTCCTCATCGTTTCTTGAAATATAATGCCTTTTTGTAGCTGCAAAATTTACCCTTTTCAAATCTTCCAAGCTACCTCCATGTGTATGAAGTTTGTCAGCCGCATTGATGTCAGAGAACAATGTTTCTTTCAATAATGCGACATCTATCTTGATACGCAAGACTATTATATCGCTACCCGATTGTTGCAAGCGATAGGCCATGGGGTGGTCATCGCAAAAACTCAAACGCACATAATCCTGCAACCCGTATTTCTTGTCTAATTCTCTTGAATCGTAGTCCCCGCCTTGACATGGGATGTTTATATTATTGTTCTTGCAATAATACCATGAGAACAGACCGCCATGTCTCTTTATTGAGGGAATATTTCTTGTGTCCGTGAAATGATATAAATAACTAATGCCGTTACTGACAAGCACTTGATAAAAATCGTTCCAATTTTCTTTTCTTTCAGTTGATAATTTTTCCAGCCGCTGCCTTTCGGCTTGCTCTGCCTGTTCCTTTTTTAGAGCCTCTGCAGCATGTTTGTCCGCTTCTGCTTGGCGTTTTTCACGAAGTTCTTCTGCCTGACGTTCCTGCTCTCTTTTGATTCGTTCCTGCCCCTCTTTTCTCTTGCGTGCCTCTTCCTCTTTACGTCTTTGCTCCTCCGCCAATCGGGCAATCCGTTTTTGTTCCAACGTATCTTCCAACTTCGTCAAAGCATCTTGCGCTTGAGTGTATCGTTGTCTTATGGCAGCATCTTTTATCCTTACCATTTTATCACGCAGGGAAAGCAGAGATTGTTTAGCCTCTATGGCTTTGCCTTGTGCAATACGTTTCTCGGCTTCTCCCAGCAAAGTTGAAATTTTCTCTTTCAAGAGTTTCAACTCATGCGCTTCTCTTTTTAGTCTCTCGTCTTTCAGCGACTTTAAAGTAGGTAACTCTTCCCATTTTCTTGAATGGAAAATTTTCGATATTTGACGAACACTTTTGGGTTGAATCTTTATGGAATACCAATCAGTAGAGGATTGCGTTAAACCTTCCTTTTCGTTCTTCGCAGTCTTCTCTCTTTCATCAAGTCTGTCGTATGTAGAATTAGGCACAGAAACACCTTCTTCGTCTTTCTGCTCTGGCGAAGGAGTATTCATTTGCATTCCCAATATTTTTTTCAGCCACTCAAACATAAACGTCTTCCATTTTGCTGATTACAAAAAAAGCGCAGACAATCGCCATACGCTTCACGGTTCACCACAAACCACAACTAAATATGGGATGTCTGCGCCCGTATAGGTGCAGTCCCAATATTAGTTGTTGCTCTTTTACTTGCGGTGGTGATTGTGAAGCTATCGAGCAATATGTCTTTGGACGGGTCACCCCAATCCGAATACAAAAGTATAAAATTTCATTGATAAACAGGAGAAAATACTTAAAATAAAGCTCCTATATATCAACTTTATAACAATTAATCTCTAATTTAGCCTACTAATGGGATTATTCTCCGTTTTCAACGGCTTACAAACATACTTAGTGGAAAATACTATTTCAATTGGAAATGTGCATCACGTTCTCTTATATAAAGTTCGCAATGAAATAAAAATCTATAAAAAAACTATGCAATTCCATGAAATTTCAAAAGGTCACCACTACATAGTTTCTCTTCAAAAAGGTCACCTGAAGGTCACCAACAAAAGAAAAAGCACCTACAAAATCTTTGTAAGTGCTTGATTATTAAAGTGGACCAGCCTGGGCTTGAACCAGGGACCTCCAGATTATGAGTCTGTTGCTCTAACCAACTGAGCTACAAGTCCGGTGTATCCTTTGTTGGATGCGGTGACAAAAGTAGTATTTTCCCTCGAATTATGCAAATCCTTTTGATAAAAAACTACGATACTTTATTTTTAGAACTTATATTTGCGCTTCGGGTTCTTGGGGAACCATCCTTTTTGTACCCGTTCTTCCTGTTCGAAAACCTCTTTAATCGTCCAGAAGGAAGAAAACGCAAACACGCCAAGCAAAGAAGATAAAATCACATTATCGATGCTTAATGAGGCGACCACACCGGCTATGCCGAGTATCAGGAATATCCACCAGCATTTTGTACCCCAATAGTATTCGGCCTTTACCACGACGGGGTGAAAAAGGCCGATAATCAAAAAGGTACATATTCCGATGAATAACCCTGCGAGGTGATATTCATTTAGAAACTCCATCACAATTATTTTTCAACGCGGATGGGGATTTCTTTCTTGATACTCTGTTCCAGAGAAATCAATGTCTCGGTAGCTACCACACCCGGTATTTCTTGCATTTTGTTATTCAGCAAATCCATCAGATGTTCGTTGTCGCATGCATAAAGCTTTGTCAGCATTGTGTACGGGCCTGTAGTGAAATGACATTCCACAATTTCGGGAATCTTTTGTAGTTCCGCTACGACAGATTTGTACATGGATCCTTTTTCCAGTTTGATACCCACGTAGGTACAAGTTCTGTATCCCAGCGATTTCGGGTTAACGTGGTAACCAGAGCCTACAATGACACCTAGGTCAATCAGTCTTTGCACACGCTGATGAATAGCTGCGCGTGACACTCCACATTCGGCTGCTACGTCTTTAAAAGGGATGCGGGCATTCTGGGAGATAATCTCTAAGATCTGCCTGTCGAGGTTGTCTATTCTTTCCATAATAATAAATTGTAAATTCCTGTTGTTATCAAATAGTAAGCAAATATAGAGATTTATTTTAATTATTCTTCTTTTCCGAGAAAAAAAATAGGAAAAAGCAAAAAAAGAGGCGCAAATGTTTTGCGCCTCTTTCCTTTTTCTATTTAGAAAGAACTTCCTTATTTTTCGATGCTTACCAGTTCAACTTCGAAAATCAAAGTAGAGAACGGTTTAATCTGGTTGCCGGATTCTCTTGCACCGTAAGCAAGGTCTTGAGGGATGTAAAGTTCCCATTTGGAACCTACAGGCATCATAGTCAATGCTTCTGTCCAACCTTTGATTACTTGGTTAGCACGGAAAGTAGCCGGTTCGTTACGTTTGTAAGAGCTGTCGAATTCTGTTCCGTCGATCAAAGTACCTTTGTAGTTTACTTTCACTTTGCAAGTGTCAGCAGGAATTTCACCCTTACCTTCAGTGATTACTTTGTATTGCAGACCGCTCGGAGTTGTTTTTACACCATCTTTAGTCTTGTTCTCAGCAAGGAATTTTTCGTTTTCAGCTTTGTAGTCAGCATATTTTTCTGCCAAAGCTTTTGCTTTGATAGTTTCCATAGCTGTACGAGTGTATTCTTGAGCTGCTTCCATGGTCATTACGCCGCCTTTTTCCAAAGTACCTGCGATGAAACCTGCCAGGAAGTTTTCTTTGCTGATAGTTTTAGTAGAGTCAGTGCCAAATAATTCCTGGTTGATACCTTTCATCATCTGGTTGCTGATTTGCTGACCGATTTGCAGACCTGCCATGTAAGCGATGTCTTTTTTGCTAGTCTTGTTTGCGCCTTCGTTCAAACCTTTGATGAAATCTGCCATGTAGGTAGTATCAACGTCCAGACGACCTGTCAGATAGCCTTTCAGACCTTGAGTCTGAGCCATACCGATAGAATAAGACAGTGAGTCGATGTCTGATTTCAGATTTGCTTTAGGAGCTTGAGCTGTACAAGAAGCAAGGCTTGCAGCAGCGGCGATTGCCATAAAAATACTAACTTTTTTCATTTTGCTTTGAAATTTTTTATTTATAATACTTCGAGTAATTCTACTTCAAAAATGAGTGTGCTATGAGGAGGGATCATTTCCCCGGCACCTCTTGCGCCATAGCCGAGTTCTGACGGAATATACAGTTTCCATTTAGAACCTTCCGGCATCAGCTGCAACGCTTCCACCCATCCCGGGATTACTTGGTTGACACCGAATACAGCCGGTTCTCCGCGTTGGATAGAACTGTCGAACAGCGTACCGTCGATCAATGTTCCTTCATAGTGGCATCTTACCTGGTCGGTAGCTTTCGGCTTTTTGCCTGTACCTTCTTTGATAATTTCATATTGTAGTCCGCTGGGAAGAACAACTACCCCCGGTCCTTTTTTGTTTTCTTCGAGGAAAGCCTGTCCTTGCTCGATAGCAACGGCACCCATTTTAGCTTCCAGTTCTTCGAAATACTTGTTTACTATTTCGCGGGCTTCATTGTGGCTGATAGCCGTCTGATTGCCTTCCAATACGTCTTTGATTGCTTGTGCGAAATCATCTACCGCAAGGTTTCCGATTCCCATACTTGATAAGTTTTGACCAATTCCGAGGCCAATAGCGTAACTGAATTTATCCATATAATGTTTTTTGTTGGCGATTGAAATGCATCACCATCATGGTTTTAGCTTTCAATCAATTGCAAATTTATGAATCGCAAAAGTACGTGTTTTATTTGAATGATTTAGCATTTGCTATTTAAAAATTCTTATATCTGTGAAAGTTAATCGCTTTTCTTTTAAGAATTAGTCCTTTTATTCGTAGGATTTAATCGGCTTATTCTTATTATTTAGGTTGGTTTATGTAGATAATTAATCGTCTGACAGTTGTTGAACTTGCGTCTGACAATTGTTGTTTTTTCGTCTGACAACTGTCAGACGAAAGAATAACAGTAGTCAGACGAATAGTTGTTGCCATAAATAATGCTAACTATCTGTATCTTTCATCTTAAAGTTCTGCATAAACCGGATTATATTAAGCGTAAGAAAGTGTTCTTTTATTCGATGATTCTGATTACATTTGTGTGGCTATTAAAAAAAGAAGGAGGAATAGTAATGAAGAATCTGGTAGTTTTGACGGGTGCGGGTATGAGTGCCGAGAGTGGGATTAGTACATTTCGCGATGCAGGCGGTTTGTGGGATAAATATCCTGTAGAGCAGGTGGCTACTCCTGAAGGTTATCAGCGTGACCCGGCTTTGGTGATTAATTTCTATAATGAACGTCGGAAACAGTTGTTGGAAGTAAAGCCGAACCGTGGACATGAATTGTTGGCAGAACTGGAGAAAAACTTCCATGTAACGGTGGTGACACAGAATATCGATAACTTGCACGAACGTGCCGGGAGCAGCCACATCATTCATCTGCATGGCGAACTGACGAAGGTGTGTTCCAGTAGAGATCCTCATAATCCCCATTACATAAAAGAACTGAAACCGGAAGAATATGAAGTGAAGATGGGAGACAAGGCCGGCGACGGCACTCAATTGCGACCTTTTATCGTATGGTTTGGAGAAGCTGTGCCGGAAATTGAAATAGCCATCCAATATGTGGAGAAAGCGGATATTTTCGTTATTATCGGTACGTCGCTTAATGTATATCCTGCAGCGGGGTTGCTTCATTATGTACCGAGAGGAGCAGAGGTGTATCTGATTGATCCGAAACCGGTAGATACGCATACTTCCCGTTCGATACATGTAATTCAGAAGGGAGCTTCTGAAGGAGTGGCTGAATTGAAACAATTGTTGGGAGTTTGAGAGGTTTTCTCTTCCCGGTTTTATTCCAGTTCGGTGGCAAAAATATGATTGTTCCGGAGTACTTCCGATATTTCGAGTGCAGAGATATCCCTGCACTCGATTCTTAATATTTTCTCCCAGTCCTCAAAGTCCACATTCCATTTGTCTATTTGGGGGAACTCTGCCAAAAGCTCTCCTATGCGCTTGATGTCACGCCTTTGGGTGATAGAAGTTCGAAAAATCAGAATCTTATTTTCTTTTTCCATATTCTTTAGAGTTTTATTTTAATGAACGGAACTCCCGGATCGTCATACTGAAATGTAACCTGAAATTGCGACTTAAAAGTGAAAGGCTGCTAAAGCCGCAAAGGCGGGCGATTTCGGTGGCGGAAAGTTCCTTGTTTCGTTTTAATAATAGGGCTGCTTTTTCAATCCGGGTGCGTTTGATATAATCCGTAGGCGTTTCGCCCGTCAGGATTGTAAATACGCGATGGAAGTGGAAAGGAGAAAAGCAGGCGATACCTGCCATTTTCTGTAATGATAACGGCTGGTCTATGTGATTGTGAATATAGTCGGTCACTTTATTGATCCGTAACTGATATTCCTGTTTATTGATATCTTTCGTCTCCATGTTTTCTGCAAAGTAAAGGATAATAAATGCCGGAGAGTTGTCCTATCTTGCTAACTTCTCCGGCAGATAATCAATCTCTTTTTTGTCCTATATAGAATACGTAGCCGTAGTATTCCTTATACTTATTATATAGGCTCTCTTCATACCGTTGCCCGGTGATGAGGTCTGCGGCTGCGTCATTTCCTGCATATTCCTTTAAGAAAGCTTCCTGAACCGGGAATTGGGGAGCATAGAAATGCTCGGTCCAGCAATTTTCCGGTAAAATGAAATGGGCTGTCGGGATATATCCTGCTTTTTCCATTTGCATTATCTTTCTTGGGATCGTATCGATTTCCGGGTAATTGGCCATCCAGAAGTCTTCTATTTCGGAGGGACGTTCCGGGGTGAACCACGAGGCTTCCGTTACAGCGATAAATCCGTTCTTTTTCAGGAATTTGTTCCATTCGTTCATGCCGCGTTCGAATCCTATATTGTAGATAGCGCCTTCGGACCAGATCAGATCGAGCTCTTCCTCTTGAAACGGCAGAGCGTCCATGGAGCCGACGATACCCTTTACTCTGTCTTCACAATGGGCTTCTATTGCATTTTTGTTGAATAGCTCGATAAAGTCGGGGAAAAGGTCGATACCTGTAATTTGTCCTTTCGTATAGTTGGCTAATGCCATTGTCTGACCGCCCGTGCCACAGCCAATGTCGGCTATTCGTGCCTTGTCGGACAGTTCGTTGATGAAGCTTACGGCTTTTTGTGTGACTTCAGGACTTCCGGGACCTTGACGTTTTAATGCCTTGAAGTAATTACATATCAGTGTAAAATCGAATTCGTGGATTGATTTAAAATCGTTACTCATTGTTTTAATGTTTTAGTTGTACGGCGAATGGAGGCATATAATGATGCTTGCAACCATTTGACCATACAAATAGTTTGAAAATTTAGATATAGAAAATAACTCTGACAAGAGTATGTCAGAAAACATAAGGGATAATCTGTAATGAGAGGAGGTTTACAGATTATTTACAGAACGGAATCCTTATGGAATGAAAATGAGTTAAACATCCAATTTTTCTTTTAGTTTGTGGCAAAGATAGGGTTTTAGCTGTAAAACTCAATGATAACTTGATTGAAAAAAGACTGTATACCTGCATTTTAGCAAGAATAGTCAAATAGGAATATGTTTATATATCCGGTTGTATGGATGAGATTGATCGCCCAAATTGATTGAAACTACATTTTTTTGAGTTATTTTTGTCGAATATTGAATACAAATCTCTCATTTAATGTATGATACCGATGAAAAGCAAATTATTACTCACATGTACCATCCTGTTTTTCTGTTCCTCTTTTCTGTGCGGACAGAATCAATCTTCTAAAGTGGCAAACTCTGTTGAAACGAATAATGGATGCATCCGGCACCCGTGGCAAGGAAAAAGAGTGGGATATTTGGGAGACTCTATTACAGATCCCAACTGTTATGGCGACAAGATCAAGAAATACTGGGATTTTCTGCAGGAATGGCTGGGAATTACTCCTTATGTATATGGTATCAGTGGCAGGCAATGGAATGATGTGCCCCGGCAAGCCGAGCTGTTGAAGAAAGAACACGGCGGAGAAGTAGATGCTATCGTGATTTTGATGGGTACGAATGATTTTAATGACGGTGTACCTATTGGAGAATGGTTTACGGAAACAGAAGAACAAGTGATGGCAGCCCGTGGACAAACCCAAAAGCTGGAAACCCGTAAGAAACGCACTCCTATAATGGATGGAAGCACGTATAAGGGACGTATCAACATAGGAATCAATAGACTGAAACAACTCTTCCCGGACAAGCAGATTGTGTTGCTGACCCCGTTGCACCGCTCATTGGCCAATTTTGGAGAAACGAACGTGCAACCGGATGAAAACTACCAGAACAGTTGTGGCGAATATGTGGATGCCTACGTGCAGGCTGTTAAAGAAGCCGGCAATGTGTGGGGAGTCCCCGTGATTGATTTTAATGCGGTAACCGGATTGAATCCGATGGTGGAAGAACAACTGATTTATTTCTATGATGCGGGATATGACCGTTTGCATCCCAGCACGAAAGGACAGATACGCATGGCACGAACGCTGATGTATCAGTTGCTGGCGTTGCCTGTTACATTTTAAATAGGCCGGACAGAATTCTATGAAATTGTACACTATTCTATAGTACATTTTCTGCAAACCTGTAATTTTGTCTTCTATAAATAATAGAACCTATGAGACATAAACTTCTGTTTTCTTTTTTCATCTTTTTGATCGTTGCTTTACCGATTCGTAGTAAGGATTTTGTTTTGACTTCCGGTCAAACAGTTGTCATCGCTTGCAGCCCTTCTGAAGAACTGGTTGTACGAACTGCATTGGAAATGCTGGGGCGTGATATTCAGACAGTATTGTCGTCGACTACCCAAGCGAATGAGAAAACAGGTGAAATTGTGATAGGAACGGTGGGACAGAGTGAGCTTATCGGCCGGATCGGCGTAGATGTTTCTACGTTAAAAGGCAAGAAGCAGGCTTTTCTATTATCTGTTTCTCCGGAGGGTAAATTGGTAGTAGCCGGCAGTGACAAACATGGAACGGCTTATGGAATACTCGAAATATCCCGCTTGCTGGGTGTCTCTCCCTGGGAATGGTGGGCGGACGTGACTCCGGAAAAGAAGAAACTTTTTAAATTACCTTCCAAATTCCAAAGCCTTCAGGCTCCTTCAGTGGAATATCGTGGTATCTTTATTAATGATGAAGATTGGGGCTTGATGCCGTGGAGTAACCGGACTTATGAACCTTCAAAAGTGAAAGGGGAAATCGGTCCGCGTACCAATGAGCGTATCTTCGAACTGCTGCTTCGTCTGCGTGCCAATACCTATTGGCCTGCAATGCACGAATGTACACTTCCTTTCTTCCTGACCGAAGGCAACCGGGAAGCTGCCAAGAAATATGGAATCTTCATCGGTGCTTCCCACTGCGAACCGATGGCTTGCAATGCTGCCGGTGAGTGGAAACGAAGAGGGGAAGGGGCTTATGATTATGTGAATAATGCTCCGGCTGTTTATAAATTCTGGGAAAACCGTGTAAAAGAAGTGGCAGATCAGGAAATACTCTATACGCTGGGTATGCGTGGTGTACATGATGGCAAGATGCAAGGAGCGAAGACGGTGGAAGAACAGAAGGCGGTAATAGACCGTGTGTTTGCAGATCAACGCGGGTTGATTGAAAAATACGTAGATAAAGATGTAACTAAAGTACCGCAGGTTTTTATCCCTTATAAAGAAGTACTCGACATTTATCATGCCGGATTACAGGTGCCTGATGATGTAACATTGATGTGGTGTGACGATAACTATGGCTATATCCGCCATTTTCCTACAGCCGAAGAATGTGCACGTAAAGGAGGGAATGGAGTCTATTATCATGTTTCTTATTGGGGACGTCCGCACGACCATCTCTGGTTGGGTACGATGAGCCCGTATCTGATCTTCCAGCAAATGAAACTGGCTTACGATCAAGGCATACAGAAGATGTGGATACTGAACGTCGGAGATATCAAGCCTGCCGAGTATCAGATAGAGTTGTTTATGGATATGGCCTGGAATATAGAAGCTGTGGCCTCGGAAGGAGTGACCTCTCATTTGAAACACTGGCTGGAACGGGAATTGGGAGTTTCGTGTGCAAAGGCGGTATTGCCTGTGATGCAGGAACACTATCGTCTGGCCTATATTCGTAAACCTGAATTTATGGGAAATACGAGGGAAGAGGAGAAAGATCCTGTTTATCGTGTTGTCAAAGATCTCCCATGGAGTGAAAAAGAAATCAACGAACGTTTGCAGGCTTATGATAAATTGTCGGAGGCAGTGGAACGGGCAGCTTCGAAAATCCCATCCGGCAGACAAAGTGCCTATTTTGAATTGGTGAAATACCCGGTGCAAGCTGCTACACAGATGAACTGGAAATTGCTATATGCACAACTAGCCCGCCACGGAAAAGCGGATTGGGAGAAAAGTGATCTTGCCTATGACAGCATTGTA
This sequence comes from Bacteroides sp. 90-K9/2, assembly GCF_047310725.1. Taxonomy (NCBI): domain Bacteria; kingdom Pseudomonadati; phylum Bacteroidota; class Bacteroidia; order Bacteroidales; family Bacteroidaceae; genus Bacteroides; species Bacteroides sp. 90-K9/2. The sequence goes on along the minus strand of NZ_JBCGVL010000006.1, from coordinate 335,330 downwards.
GTATTGACAAAACAGTATAACTCACTGGAAGATGGAAAGTGGAATCGCATGATGGATTTCCAACCCCGAAAACTTCCTGTATTCAATCGCGTGGAAAGAAAAACGGCTACTTCTCCGATGATGAAAGAGCGTGTAGCCATCTATAAATGGAACGGATTGGATGGGAAGAATATCCCGAATGGTAAGAATACATTGAATGTACGGAAAGGAACTTCTGCAATTTGTGAGGGTCTGGGATATGAAAGCAAAGCGGCAGGCATTGACAAGGGAGATGCACTGATGTTCTCTTTTGACAACTGGAAAACAGACTCGGTAGAGGTTGACATCCGCTTGTTGCCTAATCATCCTGTGAGGGGAGAACAATTACGTTTCTCGGTATCGTTGGACAATGCTGTGCCTGAAGTGATTTCTTATGAAACGAAAGGGCGAAGTGAAGAGTGGAAAGAGAATGTGCTGCGCAATCAAGCCATCCGAACGGTTCGGCTTCCGATATCCGGAAAGAAATCCCACCAATTAGTGATTAAGGCATTGGACGAAGGGGTGATATTAGACCAGGTGATGCTTTATATGCCTTCGCCTACTGGTGAGTAACTGCACGGATTACGAACCATGCATGATGCGCCACGGTTCCAATCAGCCCGTAGTGCTTTGCCATGATCCTAAATCTTTCTTTGAGGGATGCTTTCTGATTCCGGGTAGTCATTCCCTCCTCCAGATAGTCGATGATTGTCAGGTGAGTATTGTGCAAAGTACGTGCTTTCTTCATGATGCGGATGCACCAGTCGAAATCTGCAGAAAAGCGATATTGCAGATTATATGGCTCTACAAGCGTGTGGCGGGGGAAGAATGCCTGGTGGCAGACTAACATTCCCTGTTTGAAACTTTTCCAGGTGAGCGTTTCAGGGGCGGACAATCTGCGCATCCGCAGGAAATGCCTGTCCTTGTCTACGATAGCGGTTTCCCCGTAAAGTATATCAGGTAGTTCGTTGCCGTTAATGGTGTGCACCATTTGTTGCAGAGTGTCGTCTTCATGAAAACAGTCGCCTGCATTCAGGAAACAGAGATAATCACCGCTGGCAAGGGCGATTCCTTTGTTCATGGCGTCATACAGTCCTTTGTCGGGTTCACTGACGACGGTGTGTATGTGTGAGCGGTAGCGGTTGATAATAGAGAGGGTTCCATCCTTGGAAGCTCCATCCACGATAATATATTCTATATGATGATAGGTTTGTGCGATAACACTTTGAATTGTGTCTTCCAATACCTTTTCAGCATTGTACGTTACCGTAATGATAGAGAACTTAGGAGTAGGATGGACACTATGCATATTTCCCCGTTATTTTATTGTAGACATCTGTGTATTTCTTTGCAACGATGCTCTCCGAATAATTACCCAGCACTTTGCGGCAGGCCTGTGCGGAGAGTTCGTTATATCCCGGTTCCGTCAATATCCAATGTATGCCGTTGGCAAAATCTTCCGAAGATTTGTATTGTGCCACATAGCCGTTGTGCAGATGATCGATCATTTCGGGGATACCTCCCACATTAAAACCGACACAGGGCACTCCGCAGGCCATTGCTTCCATAATCATATTGGGAAGATTCTCTTCCAAAGACGGGATGGCGAAAAGGTCTACGGCATTGTAGATATTCACCACTTCATGCTCATTCTTGATATAAGGGAGCGGGTATACATGGAAAGGAAGTTGTTCCTGCAATTGCTGCGATTGGTTGCCGAATACGACTACACCCAATGAGTCTTTCCATTCCGGATGTTTTTCTGCCAACAGTTTGCAGGCTTCGATTAAATAGTCGACTCCTTTGCGTTTGTCGGTGATCTTTAGCGAACCAAACAGAATCAGTTTCTTACCTTCCGGCAGCATGAACTTGGCACGCGCTTCCTTCTTGTTCATAGGTTTAAACAGGTTGGTGTTGATGGCGTTCGGTATATTGGTGACGCTTTTTCCTTCGAACAATGCACTGGTCTGGGCTTGTTTCTTCAGCCAATGGCTGCACGTGACGAAATGAATGGGAGCGTAGCTGTATAACTTCTGTTTTTTGTGGAACGTGCGATAGGATAAATCTTTTCGTCCCCCGCCTTTGTAGATGTACGGACAGTCATGACATTCCTGCTGATAGTTGTTGCACTCCCGCGCGTAATGGCAGATGCCGGTGCATGGCCACATATCATGCATGGTCCAGACTACGGGTTTGCCGGAGGTCAGTATCTTTTGTATATCGTTCAGTGAGAGCATTCCCTGGTTGATCCAATGCAGATGGATCACGTCGGCCTGGCGGAATTCCGGGAGTGAGGTGATGTCTGTACCTGTGTTGGCGATATCTACGTCGAACAAATGGTAACGCCGGAAACGGTTGGCGCTCCAGATCACGATACGTTCCCACATGAACTTCCACACTTGCAGCCAGTTGCTTTTCAAACGGACGACGCTGATCTGGTCGGTCTGCTTGTCGCGCACCAGCATTTTGGCTTTGATACCGTTGTTTTTCAGTGATTCCAACAATCGGCTTGCTGCGATGGCTGCTCCTCCTATTCGTTCAGATGTATTTATAATCAGGACTCTCATGGGCAAAAGTTTATGCAAATGTACGGTTTTTAGAGGAAATGTTTGATATTTCCAGCAAGCTTTCTGCTATTTCGCGTGAAAAGATTTCGAGGTTGAAACGTTCTTCCGCCAGTTTGCGGGCATTCTCTCCCATGCGCCGTGCCTCTTCGGGGTGGTCGGCGATGTAGCGGATAGCGTCTATCCAGCCTTGTACGTCGTTATATTCTACGGTGATGCCTATTCTTTCCTTGTCGATGTCTATTTCGAAGTTGGGGTTACGCGAACAGATGACGGGGATGCCGAGGGCGAATGCTTCCACGAGCGTGGTCAGTCCTACGGTATAGGGGAAGTCCAGACAGCAGATCACGATGCAACTTTTGCGTGCCACCAGTTTTCCCAGTTCGTAGGGAATCACTCCGTCGGTATAATGGATGTGAATGGAGTCGGGCAATGCATACGGGTCGATGATCTTTTTATAGTTGATGTTACCGCATGAGACGGCAATGTACAAATCCAGTTTCTCGTTCGTTGCGGCAAATGCCTGGAGCAAAGTGTCTACGTCCCGGTTTTCTTTGCCGGTGGAGATAAATCCTTCGGGCTTCCGGTCGGGCATTTCTGCAAGCAGGTGGTCGTAGAAAGGAAGATCCGGTCCCCAATGGATGAGTTTCAGTTTGTGGGACGGGGCTTTCCGGGTTTTCTGCGAGTCCTGAATCAGTTTCCGGCTGAACAGGAACATTTGGTCTATGCCTTTGTAGAAAAGGCGGGAGATTTGTTCGCGCCACGGTTTGGGATTGGTCACGACTGCCGTATGATGCCAGATCACGATAGGTTTGCGATACAGTCCCAGGGCACGGAGGAAGATGACGGGTTCTATGCCCCGAAAAGAGGTGGCGTAGAGGACGTCGTATTTCTCCTTGCAGAAGAGAATTTCTTTGGTGGCGTAAAGCATGAGTTTCAGACGACCGGAGAAATAGTTGCATTTGTGCATCACGGAGTGTATTCCGTAATTCTCCAGTAAAGGAAGTCCGTATAGGATATGTCCGGGGAATTTGTATTCTTTCCATTCCTCGTAGCTTTCCCGCGTGAGGCGGGTATGGTAAAAATAAATAGTAAGCAACTTATTTAGTGGTGCTTGTTTCTTTTCAGCCATTTGTTGATTCGGTTTTTGACAGCTTTCGTAATGAGGGAGAAATTACCGTATTTCAGGTTGAGGAACAGTTCTTCGAACGAACGTCCGATCTTGATCCACGGATGATCCCAGCCCATGATGCGGTAAACGCTCTCTTTGTAGGCAACGTTTTCGATGACGTAGCGGGGATGTTTCAGTGGAAAGTCCACCTCATAGCGCTTCATCGTGAAGATGCGGCGGTAACCTTTGGGCAGGGTATGAATCGAGCCGGCGAAGTGGGTGGAATCTGCCGTTGCTCCGAGGTTGTTGATCATGTTGCGGGTAGGCACGATGCTTAGTCCGGAGTTGAACAGTATGGAGGCGTGGAAGATTGTTTCATAAAAGGCTTTCTGCTGTTCCCGGTGACGCTGGCACATGTAGATAAAGTCGCTCCGGAATTTGCGTTCTTTGATAAGCTGTTCCAGTTGTTGCATGTTGAAGGAATCGTCCAGGAAGCTGTAGAACTCATCCCATTGGTCGACTACCCGTTTCCAGCTTGCCCATCCCCAGATAGAGAAGGTGGTGGTAAAGAAATAGTCGTAGGGCATGTCTTGGGTGATTTCTTCGGGGTTAAATCCGGCAATCATGCTGATGCGGGTGTCATGTTCGTATTTATCCAGCATCTCCTTGCAGAATTGGAAAAAGGAGACGGCGGGCACATCGTCGTCTTCCAATACGATGCACTTGTCGACTTTCGAAAAGGCCCATTTCTGCGAAATGTATTCCGAAGGGTCGCAGCCGAAATTCTTTTCCTGATAAAGCCGTTCTACTTCACATTCCCAGTCTATCTGTGATACGATTTCACGGCAGGCTTCTATTCCGGGCAGGTCACGTTCGTTTCGTGCTCCGTCCTGATAGAGGAAGAGTCGGGACGGACGCGCTTTCTTCACTTGCTCGAACACTTGCGACAACTGTTGCGGGCGGTTGAAGAACAGGATAAGTACCGGGACGTCTACTAAAGCGGATTTCATATTCATAGTTCTTGTTTTGGGGTTGTACTGAATGACAGAGCGGCAGGATAGTGGTTGTTCACTTTTTCCTGCTCTTCTTCTGTAAATCGATGCAGGGTTGGATAGTTATAACGCAAAAATCCTTCCAGATCATCGGGAGCGGTCACTGTGAGAGGCCCGAATTTCACCGGTTGCAGGTGGCGGATGCTTTCTACAGTTACGTGGTCGGCAGTGGCCATTACGTTGTTATAGTAACGGGTGTTTCGTGAGTTGAAACAGCTTTGAACTGACACCAGCATGCGGTAGATTGCTTTTTTAGAGAAAAGCAGGTCGACTACCCTGTTCAGGAAACAGGAGAAGGCTCCCCGGTTCGTGGGGTTCTCTATTTCACATGTACCGAAGTGTTTCCACATCCATATCTCTTTTCCCATCAGGCAGCATTTGAGGAAGCCGAGTGCTTCGGATTGTATTCTTCGCAGCAGCTTGTTGTCGGGAATTTTGTCGAATGGGAATATATCGACAAAAATGCCCGGATGCATCGGGACATTCTTGAACATTTCTTCTACAAAAAGGGTGTTGTTCTTTTTGACTTTGGCAAAATAATACGGGGTATGAGGGTCTGTTTCTATCCATGAAAGGAAGTAGGAAGGACCTAGTTCTCCGGGAGCTACTTTCAGAAATTTGTTGTAGTTCTCCCGCGTCATGCCTATGTCAATATCATCATCCCAGGGGAGAATCGCTTGGTCGTAGAGTGCACCGATGGCCGTGCCGCCAATCACAAAATAGGGAATGTTGTGCTTCTGACACACCCGGATGGTTTCTCCCAATATGTCGTAGAGTTCGGCATGTAATAAATCAAGCTCTTCGGCTGTATATTTCTTGTTCATCGGAAATGGTTAATGCACGTTGTGCTACAAAAGTAGTAATTATATTGCTAAGTTACTATAACTTTGAGTTACTATCATTTTAAGTTCCCTTGCATGTTGAGTTTCCTTGTATAAATTCGGTGGCCACTTGTCCGCGTTCCGGTATGGGGAGGACGGATGCTTGCGGAAAGTCCTTGAGCAGACAGTCTGCCGGATGGATGTCCGGATAGAATTTCTTCAATAGGAACAGGCTGGGGCCGGTGGTGATGCTTCCTATAAAGACGGAGGCGTCCATCAATATCTGTATCGAGGAAAGGAAACGTGCCATTTGTTTCTGTTTCAGTTCTTTGGTGGTCTGCGTGAAGGTGCTGTTGACATAGCCTTTTTCGTCGGGGCTGCAAAGGGTGTACCAGTGTATGTCCGGGGCAAGGGTTTGTACTTGTTCGAAAAGGCGGTAATCGTCCGTTAATACAAAGACGTCGCGTAGGGCGGTCTTTTCTTTAATAAGCCGTATGTAATGTTCCGGTGGAAGCAGGTTGGTTTCGGTGATCTTGTCTCCTCCCCGTATCTGGCATCCTGCGTATTGGGGTGGAAGTTGCAGGTCGGCGGCACATTGGCAACATTCCTGTGCGGTGGTGTCGTTGAGTTTCCAGGTGATTTCCGTCAGTTTTTGGAAGGTATGGAGATAGTCGCCGTCTATTCCCAGTTCGGGAATATGGAAATGCTGGTTAGGGTTGAATGTCAGTTGAAAGTTGAGCAAGACCGGTTTGCCGTATGTGAAAAAGGCAATCGTTTTTCCGATGATGTTCTTACAGGTTACTTTCAGTTTCCATTTCAGTAACTTCGTCTTAGGCAGCTTTTTGTCTTTCATCAATGCCTGCCAGGAGGGGAGGCGATGGGTGTTATAGGTGTGATGAAACGGTTCGTGCACTTGCTCGCAGAAGGGGGCGAAACAATCTTCCCAACCTTTTTCCCATCCGAAGTTGGCGTCGTCGGAGTAAAGCTTGAACTGTATTTTGTGTTGCAGGCAATAAAGCATTGCGTGAAGCATATAGGTATATTCGGTGAAGAAACCGGCATCTATGCCTATGTGATAAATCATCGTCTTTTTGAAAGAACTATTCAGAAGGCGGTATCGGGTGGCAAGGTCATTTGGGTTCATGTGTCTTCTTTTTGATGAAATATTGGATGCTTTCTTTAAAAGTAACCGATCGGCTGCCCCACATGGCTGCTACGTAGAGTGCTGCAGCAAGCACTATCTTGCTTGCCAGGCGGAGATAAATATTCTCGATGGAGCGGGTGGTGTAATAGGTGATTACCATAACCGTAGCCGCAATGATAGCGTAAGGAAGTATGTCCATCAGGGCATGGCGAAGCTTCAATCCTATTTCCAAGTGTACGAAGTAGTGCCATGTCAGTAGCCACAATATGTTGATAGATACATAGACGGTAAGCATGGTAAAGATCCCGTAAGAGTGGGCTAATAGAACGCTTGACAGTAAGATGATGCCGAGCGCTATGGTGTTCCACATGTAGATGCGGGATTTTCCTTTACTGATAATCAGTTGTTGATAGAGGTATGCGATGGGAGCAAAGGCTCCGCTGATACACAGTATCTGCATGATTAATATGCTGGAATACCACTTGTCGGTGATGGTGATGATAATCAGCTCTTCCGATACGATTCCCAATCCCAACATGGCGGGAAACGAGACAAAAGCGGTGAAACGCAGCATTTTGCGGAATACCCGTTTTTGCCGTTCAAGGTCGTCGGACACTTTGGTGAGTACCGGTTGCGCTACTCCGTTTATCATGCCGGAGATGAAGAGTTGTCCCATGCCGCACCATTTGTTGGCCTGGTTGTAATATCCTACTTCTTTTTCGCTGTAGAATTTACCCAGTATCACGGAAAACAGATTGTTGTTGATGTGATTGAATACATTGGTAACCAGTAGTTTCCCACTGAATCCGAACATTTCCTTAATCGGGGTGAAGTTGAATTGCAAGCTCGGTCGCCAACGGGTGAAATGCCAGTAACAGGCTGTGTTGATGGTTACGTAAACGATGCTTTGCGTAGCAATACCCCAGTAAGAGAAACCAAAGTAGGCAAGAGTGACTCCGGTGATTCCGGACACGGTGAGTCCGATAACCGAAGATAATGCCCGCTGTTTGACCATCAGGTTACGCAGGAGATAGGCGCTGTGGGATATTCCCAGACTGGCAATGAAGAAGCCGATAAAAGAATAACGTGCCAATGGTGTCAGTTCGGGAGTATCGTAAAAGTCAGCGATAAGCGGTGCACAGAGGAATAACAGCAGGTACAGCGACAGACTGATGGCCGCGTTGAACCAGAATACGGCATTGTAATCATTGTGCGTCACTTCTTTCTTATTAACAAGGGCAGCTGTGAAACCACTTTCCTGTATCGAACTGGCAATGAGGGAGAAGATGGCCAACATTCCCACCATTCCATAATCTGACGGAGTGAGCAACCGCGCGAGGAATATTCCGAAAAGCAGATTTAGCAATTGCTGTATGCCGTTGCTGAATCCTCCCCAAAATAGTCCTTTGGCTGTCTTTTCTTTTAGTGACTGATTCTCGCTCATATTATTTGCAAAGAATACATGAAAAGGCTATACGTGATGATAGCTTTTCATGTATTCCCTATTCTAATTTTATTATTTTACTTCGCTACCCGGCTTCACTTCACGTCCCGGCATGATAACTGCCAGACTGCCGTCGTTGTTTTCGGCACTAAGAATCATGCCTTCGCTGACGATACCTTTCAGTTTGCGCGGAGCAAGGTTGGCGATGAAGCAAACCTGTTTGCCTACCAGTTCTTCCGGTTGATAATGCTTGGCAATACCCGATACGATGGTACGTGTTTCCAGTCCGTCGTCGATTTTGAATTGCAGCAATTTATCCGCTTTCGGCACTTTCTGACATTCAAGAATGGTACCTACGCGGATATCCAGTTTCTCAAAATCCTCGAAGGCAACGTTTGCCCGGATAGGATTGGCTTTGTAGTTGGCTTCCTCGTTTGCTTTCTTTGTATCGAGCAATTTTTGTACCTGTGCTTCGATAGTAGCGTCTTCAATCTTCTCGAACAGCAGTTCCGGTTTGTTCAACTGGTGGCCTACGGGAAGAAGGTCGTCACGTCCCAGTTCAGACCATTCGAAAGTATTCATGTTCAGCATTTTGCGGAGTTTTTCCGAGCTGAACGGCAAGAATGGGTCAAAGGCGATGGCAAGGTTGGCAACCAGTTGCAGGGAAATGTTGAGGATGGTTCCTACACGTTCCATATCTGTCTTAGCCAGTTTCCACGGTTCGGTGTCGGCCAGGTATTTGTTTCCGATACGTGCCAGGTTCATGGCCTCTTTCTGTGCATCGCGGAATTTGAATACGTCGAGCAGTTTTTCTACTTCTGCTTTCACATCTGCGAATTCTTTCAGCGTTTCCTTGTCGTAGTCGGTCAGTTCGCCCTGTGCGGGTACGCGACCGTCGAAGTATTTTTGAGTCAGCACCATTGCACGGTTTACGAAGTTGCCGTATACGGCTACCAGTTCATTGTTATTGCGTGCCTGGAAGTCTTTCCAAGTGAAGTCGTTGTCTTTCGTTTCCGGTGCGTTGGCGGTCAGTACGTAGCGGAGTACGTCTTGCTTTCCGGGGAAATCAGCCAGATATTCGTGCAACCATACGGCCCAGTTGCGGGAAGTAGAGATCTTGTCTCCTTCGAGGTTGAGGAATTCGTTGCTCGGCACGTTGTCCGGCAGGATATAGCTGCCTTCTGCTTTCAGCATGGCGGGGAATACGATGCAATGGAATACGATATTATCTTTTCCGATGAAGTGAATCAGACGCGTTTCTGGATCTTTCCACCATGTTTCCCAGCTGTCGGGAAGAAGTTCTTTAGTATTGGAGATGTATCCGATCGGAGCGTCAAACCATACATAGAGCACTTTTCCTTCTGCTCCTTCTACGGGAACAGGGATACCCCAATCAAGGTCACGGCTCACGGCACGTGGTTGCAGACCCATGTCGAGCCAGCTTTTGCATTGACCGTATACGTTCGGACGCCATTCTTTGTGATCTTCCAGAATCCATTTGCGCAGCCATGCTTCATGCTTGTCGAGAGGAAGATACCAGTGTTTGGTTTCTTTCATCACCGGCTTGCTACCGCTGATGGCACTTTTCGGGTTGATAAGATCTGTAGGAGAAAGCGAGGTTCCGCACTTTTCGCATTGGTCGCCGTAAGCGCCTTCCGAATGGCAGTGAGGACATTCTCCGGTGATATAACGGTCGGCAAGGAATGTTTTTGCTTCCTCGTCGTAATATTGTTCGGATGTTTTTTCGATAAATTCGCCTTTGTTGTATAATGTTTTGAAGAAATCCGAAGCCAGTTGGTGATGCGTCGGTGAAGTGGTGCGACTATACACGTCGAATGAGATACCGAATTCTTCGAATGATTTTTTAATCAGCGAATGGTAGCGGTCTACTACATCCTGTGGAGTAATTCCTTCTTTCTTGGCACGGATGGTGATAGGCACTCCGTGTTCGTCCGAACCTCCGATGAATAATACATCTTCTTTTTTCAGACGCAGATAGCGCACATAGATATCTGCCGGCACGTATACACCCGCTAGGTGACCGATATGGACAGGACCGTTCGCATACGGCAGTGCCGATGTGACGGTGGTTCTTTTGAATTTCTTTTCCATTATATAGTGTGATTTTTGTTGTTTTCAGCTTTGCAATGTGCAAAGATAGTGACTTTTCACCACAGATTACACGGATTAACACAGATTTTTCATTCTCATAGCCGTGGTTGTCTCATAAGAATGATGTAAACTTGATAGCTATTCTAACATAAAGCTATTTGCTGATATGTTGGATTTATTCTCACATGTTCTGTTTTTAAGATTAAAATAAAATATTAGTATCTAAATTTCGTTCTAATAAAATAAATGCTGTATAAGATATTGCAAGAATATGCAGAGATAACTAGGTGGCTTTGAATATAAATAAGCAAATATGTATAATTATTGGCAGAATTGAATACCGTTCCTTTTAAAGGAAGCTTCTGTTGCTTTTAAAGGAACGATTCATTGGTTAGAGAGAAACATGTCTTTGCTTTTAAACAAAGAGGTAAAAGAGTCTTTTGGGTACAGATTTTCTTCTGGTTGCTCCTGAAATAGTGAGATGCTAATGGTGTTAATTTGAAATGTGGAATTGAGATAATCGATTCCTTTTTATATATAATCTCTTTGAACTATTAATATAATTTGTTTTAATCCCTATTTCGTGTGAATTTGAAATTTACAAATGGTTTCTCTTTCCCTTTTTTGATACATATTGATCTTTGTAGCGTATATTCCAGATTCTCCATCAGTTTTATATCCGTTTTTTCTGCATAAAAATAATTTCATCCCTGATGATCTGAATTTCATGAAGAGATGACGGCTTCATTTTTCAAAAAGTTAGTATAATCTATTTGTAATCTTAATCTTTTTCTTTTTTACAGTCTGTTTCTATATACAATTCTTCCCTTTTTCTTTCTTTTTTCTCATAAGAAAGAATATATTTGTATTTAAGTTAAACGAAAACCAAAGCATGATATGATAACAACCCAGTTGCTTCGTCCTGAAAGCATTGTTGTAGTAGGGGCATCGAATAATGTGCATAAGCCGGGTGGCGCAATATTAAAGAATTTGATAAACGGAGGTTATCAGGGAGAACTTCGGGCGGTGAATCCGAAGGAGAAGGAGGTGCAGGGAGTTCCCGCTTTTGCTGATGTGAATGATCTGCCGGATACGGATCTGGCGGTGTTGGCTGTGCCTGCTTCAATGTGTCCTGATATAGTAGAAACATTGGCTAGTAAGAAACAGACCAGAGCATTTATCATACTTTCGGCAGGTTTTGGTGAAGAGACTCACGAAGGGGCATTGTTGGAAGAACGCATTCTGGAAACAGTCAATAAATACGGGGCTTCATTGATTGGACCTAATTGTATCGGATTGATGAATACATGGCATCATAGCGTGTTTAGCCAGCCAATTCCTAATTTGAATCCGAAAGGGGTGGATTTGATTTCCAGTTCCGGTGCTACGGCGGTATTTATTCTGGAAAGTGCTGTGACAAAAGGTTTGCAATTTAATTCTGTCTGGTCGGTGGGAAATGCCAAGCAGATCGGGGTAGAAGATGTATTGCAATTTATGGATGAAAACTTTGATCCTGAAAAAGATTCCCGTCTGAAACTACTTTATATTGAAAGTATTCAGAATCCGGACCGGTTGTTATTTCATGCCTCCTCTTTGATTCGAAAAGGATGCAAGATTGCAGCAATCAAAGCTGGCAGTTCGGAGAGCGGAAGCCGGGCGGCATCTTCTCATACAGGCGCAATTGCGAGTTCCGATTCGGCAGTGGAGGCTTTGTTCCGTAAAGCGGGGATTGTACGCTGTTTCTCCCGCGAGGAATTGACTACCGTAGGTTGCGTGTTTACTTTGCCCGAATTGAAAGGAAAGAATTTTGCCATTATCACCCATGCCGGAGGGCCGGGAGTGATGCTGACAGATGCGTTGAGTAAAGGCGGGCTGAATGTTCCTAAACTGGAAGGAGAAATAGCCGAAGAACTAAAAGCTCAACTGTTCCCCGGTGCTGCCGTCGGGAATCCTATTGATATTCTGGCTACCGGAACACCGGAGCATCTGCGTCTTTGCATTGACTACTGCGAGGAGAAACTCGACAATATAGACGCCATGATGGCCATCTTCGGAACTCCGGGACTGGTTGCCATGTTTGAAATGTATGATGTGCTTCATGAGAAGATGCAGACTTGCAGGAAACCAATTTTTCCCATCCTTCCTTCTATTAATACAGCCGGGGCAGAGGTTGCCGCCTTTCTGGCAAAAGGACACGTGAATTTTGCAGATGAGGTGACCTTGGGCACTGCTCTTTCCCGTATTGTCAATGTTCCTAAACCGGCAGTTCCTGAAATTGAACTGTTCGGAGTAGATGTACCGAGGATTCGTCGCATTGTCGATTCTATCCCGGAGAATGGTTATATTGCTCCCAATTACGTACAAGCATTACTGCATGCTGCCGGTATCCCGCTGGTAGATGAGTTTGTTTCCGATAATAAAGAGGAGATAGTAGCCTTTGCCCGTCGGTGCGGATTCCCGGTAGTTGCCAAAGTCGTTGGTCCTGTGCATAAATCGGATGTCGGTGGTGTAGTTCTGAACATCAAAAGCGAGCAACATCTGGCACTGGAATTCGAACGTATGATGCAGATTCCTGATGCAAAGGCAATTATGGTACAGCCGATGCTGAAAGGTACGGAACTGTTTATCGGTGCAAAGTATGAAGAGAAGTTCGGTCATGTGGTACTTTGCGGTTTGGGAGGTATTTTTGTGGAGGTGCTGAAGGATGTGTCTTCCGGTCTGGCTCCGCTTTCCTACGAAGAAGCCTACTCAATGATTCATTCGCTGCGTGCCTATAAAATCATTCAGGGAACACGGGGACAAAAAGGAGTCAACGAAGATAAGTTTGCTGAAATTATTGTTCGTTTGTCCACTTTGTTACGCTTCGCTACAGAAATCAAAGAAATGGATATAAATCCGCTTTTAGCTACGCAAAAGGCAGTTATAGCAGTTGACGCGCGTATCAGGATAGAAAAATAGGACTATTCTTTCATTCATTGAGACATATTTACTATCTTTCCGCTGTGATTTTGCCTACATTTGGTAACTCAAACGGAAAGATAGAAAACACGTATGTTTATGAAGAAAGTTCTAATACTTTTGATCTGTTTAATAGGCTATCAGATAGGCTGCCATGCACAAATGGCGGACGAACATTACTATTTTAAAAATCTTAGTGTACAAAACGGATTATCCCAGAATACGGTCAATGCAATTTTGCAGGACAGACAAGGTTTTATGTGGTTCGGTACAAAAGATGGCTTGAATAGATATGACGGTTTGTCATTCCGTAGATTCAAACATGATGACCGTACGCGGCGGAGCATCGGTAATAATTTTATCACAGCACTTTATGAAGATGCGAAAGGAGATATCTGGGTAGGTACCGATGTAGGACTTTATATCTATCATCCTGAAAAAGATTCTTTCCGGCACTTTGCCGAATTGAGTGAGGAAAACACTAAAATAGAACATACTGTAACTGCAATTTCCGGAGACAACAAAGGATGTGTCTGGGTGGCGGTAGAATCACAGGGGTTATTTTGTTATGACCTGGAGGAAGGAAAACTCCGGAACTATACATTAAAGAATTTTTCTTTTCTTACCACCAATATCCAGTCTTTTGTCTTCGATAATAGCGGAACTCTCTGGATCGGTTGCTATGGTGACGGGCTTTTTTATTCGAAAGACCGTTTAAAAACTCTTCAGCCTTATGTTTCGCCCGTAGATAATCGGGAAATCTATGCCAATGATGTCGTGACATCTCTGGTGAGAGGAGCATATAATTGTCTATATGTAGGTTCTTTAAAAGGAGGAGTGAAAGAGTTGAACCTGACTTCCAACAAACTGCATGACTTGCTTTCGGAGGATGAAAGTGGAGAGTCTGTTTTTTGTCGTGAACTGCTGGTTGCTTCTGACAATGAATTGTGGATTGGTGCAGAATCGGGACTTTATATTTATAATCTCCGGACGGCCAAACATGTTCATTTGCGCAGCTCGATTAACGATCCTTATTCTTTGTCCGATAATGCTATCTATTCATTGTGCAAGGATCGTGAGGGCGGCATTTGGATCGGTTCTTATTTTGGCGGTGTGAACTACTATCCGCGTTTTTATACGTATTTCGAAAAATATTATCCGAAAGGAACAGATAATGGTTTGCATGGAAAACGGGTACGTGAGTTCTGCCTGGATAATCAGGGTATTCTGTGGATTGGTACGGAAGACGGTGGTTTGAACCGTTTCAATCCGAGGACCAAGACTTTCTCCTTTTTTACACCTAGCAGTGCTTTTACAAATGTGCATGGGTTGTGTTTGATTGATAATTATCTTTGGGTAGGAACCTTCTCAAAAGGAGTGAAAGTGGTGGATACGCATACAGGGGCTATTGTGAAAACCTATCAGAAAACAGATTCTCCCCGTTCATTGATAGACAATAGTGTGTTCTCTATTTGCCGTACAACGACAGGTGATATTTATCTGGGAACTTTATTCGGCTTGCTCCGATATAATAAACAGTCTGATGATTTCGACCGGATACCGGAACTGAACGGCAGGTTTGTATATGATATAAAGGAAGATTCCGGCGGTAATCTATGGCTGGCAACTTATGCAAATGGAGCTTATTGCTACAATGTGAGCGAAAAGAAATGGAAGAACTATTTGCACGATGAAAATAATCCGAAGAGCCTTCCGTATGACAAAGTATTGAGCATCTTTGAAGACTCTCACCGGCAAATCTGGCTGACTACCCAAGGAGGAGGGTTCTGTCGTTTTCAGCCGGAAACAGAAACATTCGTCAATTATAATTTGTCTGCCGGATTGCCGAACGATGTTGTATACCAGATTGTGGAGGACAAAGATGGATTTTTGTGGTTGACAACTAACAACGGTCTGGTTTGCTTCCGACCTACCACTGGAGTGATGAAAGTATATACCACCTCCAATGGTTTGTTGGGCGATCAGTTTAATTATCGTTCAAGCTTTGAGACCGAGGATGGTACGATCTATTTGGGTAGCATTGATGGTTTTATCGCTTTTAATCCTAAGAATTTCTCGGAGAATAAGTTCATTCCGTCTGTTGCCATTACTGATTTCTTCCTGTTTGGTAAGGAGGTATATGCCGGCGAACCGGGATCTCCGTTGGAGCAGAGTATAACTTTCTCCGACCAGCTTGTGCTTCAATCCAATCAGAACTCTTTTTCTTTCCGTGTAGCAGCATTGGATTTCCAGGCTCCGAAAACGAGCCGGATTATGTATAAACTGGAGGGCTTTGATACGGATTGGCTGACGGTTGGCGAAAGCCCTATCGTTACTTATTCCAATCTTCGTTATGGTGATTATACTTTCCGGGTGAAGATTGCTAACAGTGATGGTATATGGAGTGACAACGAAGTGTCATTAGGGGTACATATTCTTCCTCCTTTCTATCTCTCTATATGGGCGTATTGTGTGTATGCTTTGCTGATTATCGGCTGTTCCCTGTATACGGTTATGTACTTCAAGAGACGTAGTAACAGCAAGCACCGCAGGCAGATGGAGAAATTCGAGCAGGAGAAAGAGCGTGAAGTCTACCATGCAAAGATTGATTTCTTTACGAATGTGGCCCATGAGATACGTACACCGTTGACGCTGATTAAAGGTCCATTGGAAAACATTATATTGAAGAAACAGGTCGATGCGGAAACGCGGGAAGACTTGAATGTAATGAAGCAGAATACGGAACGGCTGTTGAACTTGACTAATCAGTTGCTTGACTTCCGTAAAACGGAAAGTCAGGGATTCCGTTTGAATTTTGCGAAATGCAATGTAACGGAGGTATTGAAAGAGACTCATGTGCGTTTTACTTCTCTTGCCAAACAGAAAGGCCTGGAGTTCACCTTGCAAGTGCCTGAAAAGGACTTCTATGCACATGTGAACCGGGAAGCGTTTACGAAGATTATCAGTAATCTGTTGAATAATGGGGTGAAGTATGCTGAAAGCTATGTACACATATCTTTGGAAGTGCCGGAAACGGATGATAACAATTCATTCTGTATTCGTACGGAAAATGATGGAGTGATTATTCCCAATGAGATGAAGGAGGAAATATTCAAGCCTTTCGTTCGTTTCAATGAAAAAGAAGACGGAAAGGTGACTACCGGAACTGGAATCGGCCTGGCTCTTTCCCGTTCATTGGCCGAGTTGCATCAAGGGACACTGGCTATGGGAGAAGGAGAGAAAAACAATACTTTCTGTCTGACCTTACCGATTGTTCAGGATATGACAATTACCTTGACTCCGGAACCGGAAGGTGAAGTAGACAAGATGAGTGAGATTCCTGCCGGGGAGCCGGAAAAGAAAGATAACCGACCTACAGTGCTGGTTGTGGAAGACAATCCGGATATGCTTGCCTTTGTAGTGCGCCAGCTGTCGAAAGAATATACAGTATTGACTGCTACCAATGGTGCGGAAGCGTTGCAAGTGTTGGACGGCAATTATGTGAACTTGGTGGTTAGTGATGTTGTGATGCCTGTGATGGATGGTTTTGAATTGTGTAAGACGATTAAGTCGGATTTGAATTATAGCCATATCCCCGTCATCCTGTTGACTGCGAAGACAAATATCCAGTCTAAGATAGAAGGAATGGAGTTGGGGGCCGATGCTTATCTGGAGAAGCCTTTCTCTGTGGAATACTTGCAGGCTTGTGCTTCCAGCCTTATCCAGAACAGGGAGAAATTGCGTAAGGCTTTTGCACAGTCTCCTTTTGTGGCAGCCAATACGATGGCGTTGACGAAGGCCGATGAAGATTTTATAAAGAAGCTGAACGAGGTGATTCAAATGAATTATAGTAATCCGGAATTTAGTATGGATGATATGGCGGATAGCTTGAATATGAGCCGTTCCAATTTCTATCGGAAGATAAAAGGAGTGCTGGATTTGAGCCCGAATGAATATCTTCGTCTGGAACGTTTGAAAAGAGCTGCCCAATTATTGAAAGAGGGAAAAAACCGGGTGAATGAGATTTGCTACATGGTAGGATTCAATTCTCCGTCTTATTTTGCCAAGTGTTTCCAAAAACAATTTGGAGTGCTACCAAAAGATTTTGTAAGTTAATATTGATTTAGAGCTATAAAGATAAGGTAAAAAGGAACTTTTAAAAGAATGATTTGATGAAAAAGTATGTAAATTTGTTCGTTTTCATTTTCATGGTGGGTACTTGTTTTTCGCAGAACAAAGCACAGACGAAATCTGCAGTGAGCTATAAGAATCCGGTTGTAGATATTGCTATGCCTGATCCTACAGTGATTAAGGCTGCGGATGGTTATTTTTATGTGTATGCTACCGAATCTACCAGAAACGTTCCGATCATGAAGTCGAAAGACCTGGTGCAATGGACTTTTTGTAACACGGCATTCACAAATAAAACTCGTCCCAGATTTGAACCTAAAGCTGGGATTTGGGCACCGGACATCAATTATATCAACAATAAATATGTACTTTATTATGCGATGTCGGTGTGGGGAGGAGAACAGACGTGTGGAATTGGAGTAGCTACGGCCGACTCTCCACAGGGACCTTTTACGGATCATGGTAAGATGTTCCGTAGTAATGAGATCGGTGTGCAGAATTCGATCGATCCCAGCTTCCTGCAATATGAAGGGAGAAACTATCTGGTATGGGGAAGCTTCCGGGGAATATATGTTATTGAGCTGACTGAAGATGGTCTGTCGTTGAAGCCGGGAGCGGAAAAAAAGAGAATAGCAGGAACTGCTTTTGAAGCTGCCTATATTCATAAGCACGGCGATTATTATTATATGTTTGCCTCTATCGGAAGTTGTTGCGAGGGGATTAGGAGTACTTATAAAGTTGTAGTGGGCCGCTCTAAAAAAGTCTGGGGACCATATAAAGATAAGTCGGGCAAACCGATGTTGAAGAATGGTTATTCTTTGGTGATAGGTGCGAATAATCATTTTGTAGGCAATGGACATGGCTCACAGATTATCCGGGATGATGCGGGGCAAGACTGGCTTTTGTATCATGGCTTTTCAAGATCGGCTCCGGAGAATGGACGTATCCTGTTGCTGGACCAGATCAAGTGGGATAAAGAAGGATGGCCTTATGTGGAAGGTGAAGCTCCTTCTTACGAAACACAAAAAGCACCTGTATTTAATAACTGATTTTCAGATAAACTAATTATAATCTTAAATACCACAAGCATGAAACATACCCCTATTAGCAGGCGGGATTTTCTAAAGAATTTAGGCATGGCTGGGGCTGGCACTCTTCTTGCAGCGAGCCCTTGGCTTTCTGCTTTTTCGGAGGTGACGAACACCTCAAACGAAAAGTGTCGTCTGGCAATTATCGGTCCTGGTTCCCGAGGACGTTTTTTAATGGGATTTTTGGCTAAGAATCCCAAAGTCGAGATCGTAGCATTGTGTGACATTTATAAACCATCTATCGAAAAAGCGTTGGAGCTTGTCCCTAATGCCAAAGTATATGGTGACTACCGGGAAGTGCTGGAAGATAAGTCGATAGATGCCATACTCGTAGCTACTCCTCTTAGCTCGCATTGTAAAATCGTATTGGATGCTTTCGACGCAGGAAAGCATGTGTTCTGTGAGAAGTCGATAGGCTTTACGATGGAAGAGTGTTACCGTATGTATCAGAAGCACCGTAGCACAGGGAAGATTTTCTTCACAGGGCAACAACGTTTGTTCGATCCTCGTTACATCAAAGCGATGGAGATGATTCATGCGGGTACCTTTGGTGAAATAAATGCAATCCGTACTTTCTGGAACCGGAATGGCGATTGGAGACGCTCGGTGCCTTCACCTAATCTGGAACGTCTGATAAACTGGCGTCTTTATAAGGAATTTTCGAAAGGACTGATGACGGAACTTGCTTGCCACCAGCTTCAGATTGGAAGTTGGGCTTTGCGTAAGATTCCCGAGAAGGTAATGGGGCATGGTGCCATTACTTATTGGAAGGATGGTAGAGATGTGTATGACAATGTGAGTTGTGTATATGTCTTTGATGATGGGGTGAAGATGACATTTGACTCCGTTATTTCCAATAAGTTCTATGGACTGGAAGAACAGATCATGGGTAACCTCGGCACGGTAGAACCGGAAAAAGGAAAATATTATTTTGAGAATGTGGCTCCTGCACCGGCTTTCTTGCAGATGGTGAATGATTGGGAAAACAAAGTTTTCGATTCTCTTCCTTTTGCAGGAACGAGCTGGGCTCCGGAAACAGCAAACGAGAATAAAGGAGAATTTATTATTGGAGAACGTCCCAAGAGTGACGGTACGTCCTTATTGCTGGAAGCGTTCGTTGAAGCCGTCATAACACAGAAACAACCGGAAAAAATAGCGGAAGAAGGATACTATGCAAGTATGCTTTGTTTGCTGGGACATCAGGCATTGGAGGAAGAGCGGACGCTCTATTTCCCCGATGAATATAAAATAGATTATCTGAACCATCAATCTGTAAAAACACCCGAAGCAGTATGAAAGACACGATTGTAACCGCACGACGAAAGAAAATAGAGTTAATCACTTTACTTATTTGTTTCGTAGTATCCAATTTGATACACCTCTATGCAATTATTGCTTATCATGCGCCATTTACGGAGATGATAACCTCTATTTTCTATATCATCATATTTGCTTTTGTGCTTTATGCTTTTTGGGGGATTTTGCGTCTCTTGTTTTATGGGCTACGGGCACTGTTTACTCGTTCACGAACTTAATCAATATCAATGAAAATAATTAACTTATGGTAACACGAAGAGATTTTCTGAAAACGATGTCAATGGCTTCTGCCGGATTGGCGTTGGGAGCAGGTGACTTGCTGCATGCTCAAACGATTTCACCCAAGAAAGGAAGGGGTGACAAGGTAAAGATAGCTTATATCGGTATTGGTAACCGCGGGGAGCAGATTATTGAAGATTTTGCGCGGACAGGTATGGTAGAAGTGGTAGCGTTATGTGATGTGGACATGGGTGCCAAACATACGCAAAAGATAATGGCTAAATATCCGAAAGCAAAACAGTTCAGGGATTTCCGCCAGATGTTTGATAAAGCAGGTAATGAGTTTGATGCTGTAGCGATTGCTACTCCCGACCATTCACATTTCCCGATCAGCATGCTGGCATTGGCATCCGGAAAACACGTATATGTAGAAAAACCACTGGCGCGTACTTTCTACGAAGCCGAGTTGTTGATGCAGGCTGCGCTTAAACGTCCTAACTTAGTTACCCAGGTCGGAAATCAGGGACATTCTGAAGCAAACTATTTCCAGTTTAAAGCTTGGATGGATGCGGGAATTATCAAAGATGTTACCGCTATCACTGCCCATATGAATAACCCGCGGCGTTGGCATAAATGGGATACTAATATCTATAAACTTCCTTCGGGACAGCAACTGCCGAAAGATATGGACTGGGACACTTGGCTCGGAGTTACCCCTTATCACGAGTATAATAAAGATTATCATTTAGGACAATGGCGTTGCTGGTATGATTTTGGTATGGGTGCATTGGGCGACTGGGGGGCACATATCCTCGATACGGCTCACGAATTTCTGGAACTGGGATTGCCTTATGAAGTCACCATGCAATACGCAAATGGTCATAATGATTATTTCTTCCCTTATTCTTCCACGATTCTCTTCCGTTTCCCGCAACGTAAAGGAATGCCACCGGTAGACATTACCTGGTATGACGGTCTGGATAATCTTCCTCCTATTCCTGCCGGTTATGGAGTTTCGGGATTGGATCCGAACATTCCTTCGACGAATCAGGGAGATACTCCTGCGGCTAAATTGAATCCGGGAAAGATTATCTATACGAAAGACTTAATCTTTAAAGGGGGGAGTCATGGAAGTACTTTGTCTATTATTCCGGAAGAGAAAGCGAAAGAGATGGCTGGCAAATTACCGAAGGTTCCTAAAAGTCCTTCCAATCACTTCGAGAACTTTTTATTGGCATGTAACGGCATTGAAAAGACGCGCTCACCGTTCGAAATCAACGGTGTTTTGAGTCAGGTGTTCTCACTGGGTGTAATGGCTCAACGTCTTAATACACAACTGTTCTTTGACAGCCGCACGAAGCAGATTACAAATAATGAATTTGCTAATGCCATGTTGGCGGGACTTCCGCCGCGTAAGGGTTGGGATGAATTTTATAAATTATAAATAAAAACAGCTTTTTCCATTCCTTTCTCCAGGAGAAGGGGATGGAGAAGGACCAATAAATAATCATGAAAAATATTGTATTAACTTTACTTTTATTTTGTGCCGCTTCGTTGGGTGCACAAAACTGGGAACCTCTTTTCAACGGGAAAAACCTGAAAGGATGGAAGAAATTGAATGGCAAAGCCGAGTATAAAATTGTAGATGATGCCATTGTCGGTGTATCTAAGATGGGAACTCCCAACACTTTCTTGGCAACTACAAAGAATTATGGTGACTTTATTCTTGAATTTGACTTCAAGATAGATGATGGTTTAAATTCCGGTGTACAGCTTCGCAGTGAAAGTAAGAAAGACTATAAGAAAGGTCGCGTACACGGTTATCAGTTTGAGATTGATCCTTCTAAGCGTGCTTGGTCGGGTGGCATTTATGATGAGGCACGTAGAAACTGGCTTTATCCTTTGACGCTGAATCCGTCGGCAAAAACTGCTTTTAAGAATAACGCATGGAATAAAGCCCGTATTGAAGCTGTTGGTAATTCGATCCGTACCTGGATAAACGGAGTACCTTGTGCTAATATCTGGGATGACATGACTCCTGTAGGTTTCATCGCTTTGCAAGTACATGCTATTGGAAATGCAGCAGATGAAGGAAAAACAGTTAGCTGGAAGAATATCCGCATTTGTACGACGGACGTAGAGCGCTATCAGACATCGGAAGCGCAAGCTGCACCGGAAGTGAATCTGATTGCCAACACGATTTCTCCTAGCGAAGCAAAAGAAGGCTGGGCTCTATTATGGGATGGCAAGACTACTGACGGATGGAGAGGTGCTAAACTTTCTACTTTCCCTGCAAAAGGCTGGAAGATAGAAAATGGTATTCTGAAAGTAATGAAGAGTGGTGGAGCTGAATCTGCTAATGGTGGTGATATTGTGACTACCCGTAAATACAAGAATTTTATTCTGAAAGTAGATTTCAAGATTACTGAAGGTGCAAATAGCGGAGTTAAATATTTCGTAAATCCGGGGCTGAATAAGGGTGAAGGTTCTGCTATCGGCTGCGAATTCCAGATTCTTGATGATGACAAGCATCCTGATGCAAAACTGGGTGTGAAAGGCAACAGAAAGTTGGGGTCTTTGTATGACTTGATTCCGGCTCCAAAAGATAAACCTTTCAATAAGAAAGAATTCAATACTGCTACTATCATTGTAAAAGGTAATCACGTAGAACATTGGTTGAACGGAGTTAAGCTGATTGAATATGATCGTAACAATGATATGTGGAATGCATTGGTAGCATACAGTAAATATAAAAACTGGCCTAATTTCGGAAATTCGGAGGAGGGTAATATACTTCTTCAAGACCATGGAGATGAAGTATGGTTTAAGAATGTAAAGATTAAAGAACTGGAATAGTTCCGTTTTCTAGTTATTAGGAGATACGTTAAAACTCTTTTATGATTTTTCAGGCACGGATTACACGGGTTTCACGGTTACGCTAATGAAATAAAAAACGTGTAATCTGTGTAATCCGTGCCTAATTTGTATTTTATACGATGCAGACCACTATTCAACATCTATACAAACCGTCAAATGATGATAATTCCTTGTTTTATGCCTGGTTTCTTGCCATGCATACGCGGGTGGATATTATCTTATGTAGCCGGAAGTCGGAAGGAGAATTGCTGCTTGTGGTCAATCGTATTTATGATGCATTGTGCCGGTTGGAAAAGATGGCGAACTTTTATGATCCGGCCAGTGAATTGTCTGTTGTCAACCGGACAGCCTTTGTCTCTCCGGTCGTTCTTAGCGAAGAACTTTATTCAATGATCGATTTATGTTTGGAATATAACAGCAAGACTTTGGGATGCTTTGATGTCACAGTTCATTCGGAAAATTATAACCAGAACACAATACATTCAGTACATTTATCAGCCGGAGATCATAGTATCTGTTTTTCACAGCCGGGAGTAACTATCAATTTGTCCGGCTTTCTCAAGGGATATGCTTTGGAAACAATCAGAGGTATATTGAATGAGGCTCTGATAGAGAATGCATTGATAAATATGGGAAACAGTTCCATTCTTGCTTTGGGTAATCATCCGGTAGGTTCGGGATGGAAAATTAATGATATACTTCTTCACAACGAATGCCTTACAACCTCCGGCAATGACTCTCCCAATCGTCGGCACATCGTTTCTCCCCGAAATGGGAAATTGGTGGAAGGCGTTAAACAAATTGCTGTAGTAACGACTGACGGATCAATAGGGGAAATCTTGTCTACCGGCTTATTTGCCGCTGATAGCGAACAGCGTGAAGCCTTGTTGGGTATATATCGACAATATCGCGTGTATATATAAGCTGTGCTGGTAAGTTTTTTTGTAGAGCATGCGCTATTCTTTAATTCTATTTTGGAAGGTTAATATTCTTTTCATAAGTATTCGTGTAGATTTTTCAAGTGTTTATGCTTCTTTTTTCGAGTTTGAATACTCCATACGCGGGTGTTAATATTTGAGAACTCAACTGTTAATATTGGATAGATGGGGTAGTAATGTTTGTGAAGAACAGATGCAATAAAGAAATGAAGACATCTTCTTGGTTTAACTCTCTTAAGTTATTCGTATAGTTTGGTAGGCTAATATGGTGGGACAAGATGCATAGATTATGAAAATTACTTTTATTACGGCTATATATAGTAGGGGGAATTGACTGAGAAGTGATTTTGATATTTATCCTTATTGTGCAAATTGGAACATTTTACGAAGTTTGAATTTTTAAATGTTGATTTGAACAAATATTTCTTTTTTTTGAGACTATTTTTATACTAGTGATTGCTAGTAGGTAAGTATATTTGCAGTGTGAGGGTTGAGAGAAAAAAGTGCGTGGAGAATGATTGAGGAATGGTTGATACTGTGCAAATGGAGAATAAAAATTGCATAAATAAAGAGCGATAAACATTCTAACTCAAATAGTAAACGGAATACGAAGCGATGAGTTACAATCGCATAGATGTAATATAAAACTTAAAATTAATAGTATGAAGAAGAAAGATTTAGTTTTCCTGAGGGGGGGCTTGATGCTACTATTGATGGCATTGTGTTTTTGTACAGTGCAAGCACAGGTTCTTAAAGTGACAGGGCAGGTGAAGGATCAGGCGGGTGAACCGTTGATTGGAGTAAATGTCATAGAAAAAGGTACGACAAACGGTACTGTGACGGATATCAATGGACAGTACAGTGTTTCTGTGAAAAATGCGAATGCGGTGCTCAGTTTCTCATACATTGGTTACAAGACGCAAGAAATCGCTTTGGCAGGAAAGAAAGTTGTGAATATTACGTTAAAAGATGATTCTGAAGCGCTCGAAGAAGTGGTAGTCATTGGTTATGGTACGGCGCGCAAGAAAGATCTTACGGGGTCCGTCATTCAGGTGCGTCCGGACAATATTGCAATGGATAACCCGAAAACGGTACAGGATATTCTGCGTGGAACAGCAGGTCTTTCCGTAGGGTATGATGCTTCTGCCAAGGGAGGCGGTTCCATGTCTATCCGTGGACAACGCTCGGTATATACGGATGGTGGACACAACGATCCGCTACTTATTCTCGACGGAATGATGTTTTATGGTGAACTCTCCGAGATTAATCCTGACGATATCGAGCAAATTGATATCCTTAAGGATGCCTCCTCTGCAGCCGTATACGGAGCGAAAGCTGCCAATGGTGTCATCATTGTGACAACTAAAAAAGGTAAGCAAGGCAAACCGGTCGTAAACCTGAGTGCTAACGTAGGTTTTGTGCAGCGTGCAGGGTATCGCAAGCGCTGGGAGACACCTGAAGCCTATCTTCAACATTATCAAGACTGGAAAGAGGTTTCTACATATGGTTCCAATCCTGAGACAGGAGAGTGGGAGGCTTACCGCTCTGGCAATTATATAGACCGCCCGGGGTACTACGCTAATCCCGCTCACCTTTCGGGAGTATCTCTTGAACAATGGAGAGGATACTCCGGTAACGATGCCGATGAATCTGACCTAAGTATTTGGGCTCGCCGTCTAGGCTTTAACGCCGGAAGTAACGCTTTGCAGAACCTGTTGGATGGTCGGTGGACGGACTGGGATGACATTACCTTTCGCACAGGTTTACAACAAGATTATAATGCCAGCGTCAGCGGAGCTACAGAGAAGGCGAACTACTACCTTTCTGTAGGCTATCTCAATAATCAAGGTGTGAAGATTGACGATGACTATACATCAATACGTGCCAATATGAAGGTGAACATGAATGTCAATAAGTACCTTGAAGTAGGTGCCAATGTGAACTTCCAGAATCGTTCGGATGGTTCTATCGGTGTGGACGAAGACTATCAAATGCGTAATTGTCCATATGCTGACTACAAGGATGCTGATGGCAACCTCGTGCAATATCCGCTGGATGGTAGCTATAGTCAGCGCGGATACAACTATGAGTTTCAGAAGCAATATCTCGAACTGGAGAAGGGATATACCACTTTCAACACTGTGTTTGATGCGAAGTTGAAGCTGCCTTTCGGTATTACATATACGTTTAACATCGCTCCGCGCTTTCAGTGGTTCTACGACCGTTACTTTATGTCAGCGGATCTTCCCGGATCTGTTGCCACAGATCGAGGTGTGAATCGTGAACAAGCAAAGCGCTTCGACTATTCACTCAACAATACAATTAACTGGGATTATACATTCAGTAAGGTGCATCACGTGACATTAACATTGGTGCAGGAGGCGGAGGAACGCCGTTACTGGTCAGATCGTATCGAGGCGCGTAACATTCTGCCTTCTGATGCACTAGGATTTCATAATACACAGAATGCTTCAAAAGATGCAAGTTCGTTCTCTACCAACGACACTCACTCTACGGCTGATGCCTTGATGGCACGCGTGTTTTATGCATATGACAATCGTTACATGTTGACTGCCTCCGTACGTCGAGACGGTTACTCTGCATTCGGTTCTTCCAATCCGTACGCTACTTTCCCTTCCATAGCTCTCGGTTGGACATTCACTAACGAGAAGTTCTGGAAGTGGGACAATATTATGGACAATGGTAAGTTGCGCCTGTCTTACGGTAAGAATGGTAACCGTTCGTTGAGCGATCCTTATGTTGCCCTTGCCAACTTGTATTCTGGTGCAGGCAAGACGATGGGATATATTCAGGCGGACGGTAAGATGGAAGAGGTGAAATATCTCATGGCGCAGCGTCTGGCCAATCCGAATTTGCAATGGGAAAAAACGGCTTCATGGAATGCAGGTTTGGACTTTAGTTTCTTGCAAGGGCGTATCACTGGTGCACTGGATGTTTACGTTATGCAAACGAAGGATATGATTATGAGTCAGAAGCTGCCTAACTTCACGGGATTTTCTACTATCACCACGAATTTGGGACAGGTAGACAATAATGGCGTTGAACTGACATTGAACACGCAGAATATCAAGACGAGAAATTTTGAGTGGACGTCTACCGTCAACTTCTCATATAACAAGAATAGAATTAAGCATTTGTATAATGATTATAAGAATGTAACGGATGCCGATGGCAACGTTATCGGTCAGAAGGAGGCAGATGACGAGACGAACGGCTGGTTCATCGGACGACCCATCTCCAACATCTGGGACTACAAAGTGACAGGTATTTGGCAGAAAGACCAGTGGGAAGAGGCCGCCAAGTACGGGCAGAAACCGGGCGACCCGATTGTAGCCAATCTCTGTACGGACGACGACATTATCAATGCTGACGGTTCAAGAACACCGGTGTATAACTCGAAAGATAAGACATTTCTCGGACAGACAGTCGCTCCTTATCGTTGGGCATTTCGCAATGAATTCTCTTACAAGGACTTCACGTTGGCATTAAATATGTATTCTTACATGGGACAAAAGAAAACCAGCACTAACTATTTGAATAATGATGATGATGGAGGACGTATGTCCTACGCGCTTGCCAACAAGGAGGCGAAGACGTATTGGACATTAGACAACGCGACTAATCACTATGGCCGCATTGATGCGAAGGGGCCTACAGGAGCGCAGACGCCTCCTATGGTGTATAATGCCGGCTTTATCCGCTTGGATAACCTAACGTTGGGTTATACCCTGCCGAAGGAATTGACTAAAAAGGTGGGTATCGAACGTATCCGCTTATATGGAACGATTAAGAACCTTGCCATGATTACCTTCGACAAGTACTGGGAATACGGTGATATCGAGGCTAATGGATTGGCTGTACGTTCTTATACATTGGGTGTGAACTTTACATTTTAATTCTTAACAATGAAATGACATGAAAAATATAATTAAAAATATAAGTAGGGTATGTTTAATCATGGCCGGAACTGCAGTACTCTTGTCTGGTTGTAGCGAGGATTTCTTGGCAACCGATCCTCTTTCGTTCTATGAACCGGGGGCAACGTTCTCTACGGAATCTGGGTTGAGGGCGGCAATGGGTATCTGCGATCGTCACTTGAAGTTGTATTACGCTTGCGATCACAACGAGATGTTGCCGATGGGAACTGAATTGATGTTTTCTGACCTGTGTGTAGCCGCGAATACGGATAAGGCAAGGATGCTATGCAACATTGCCAACGACTTGACCCCGAACAGTGATCAGAGTACTCAGAATTATCTGGACCGTTCAAACAGTATTTGCTTTTTCTGGGATGAGGGGTGGATAGGTGTCAGACATGCGAATACGATTATCAAATATGCTCCGGGTGTGGAAGGACTGGATCCAACCATCCGGGATGCTTATATCGGACGCGCCTATTTCCACCGTGCTTTTCGCTATATGGCATTGATGATGCAGTTTGGTGAAGTGCCTTTGGTGGCCACACTGATTGACACTCCAAAACAGAATTATTATTCAATAAAGCGTGACGCCCTCCTGACTATGCTGATGAAGGATATGGAATGGGCCGTTGAACATGTCCCCGAGCAGCAAGACATGAACGAGATCGGTATGGTAAACAAAGGTGCCTGCCGCGTGCTGCTGACGAAAATCTATCTTGCTATCGGTGAATATACGAAAGCAAAAGAACAATGTGATATTTTGATCGACCAGAGTCAGTATAAGCTGGTTAAGGGAGAGGAGTTTGGAACGTTCAATGACGGAGGAGAACCTTTGACATGGCCTATTACGCGTAACGTTATTTGGGATATGCACCGTGCGGAGAACAAACTTATCAGTTCAAATACAGAATGGATTATGGGTATGCCTAACAGGGGATCAGATCAAGAGTCATTCGTAAAGATGCTGACAATGCGTATCTTCTATCCTTTCTTTTTTAATAGTGGTCTGACAGATCCCGACGGTAAGCAGGGATTGCAAAACTATAAGCGTAACGACAGTAAGTATGATGCAGAGTATGACTATATGCGTGCCTTGGGCCGCGGTATCTCTACATGGAGAAACAGCTATTGGTATACGCATTCTTTATGGTACGTCAACGGCAAGGAGGATAAGGGAGACCTTCGGCACAGTTCTGAGACAGGAAACTGGATGCGCATGGAGGACCTGAAATATAACAATAGAGAATCACAGTATTACGGACAGAATCTGCGCCTGTACAGCGACAATGGCGATTTGTTGTGCAGTGATACCATCCGCCGCTGGTATGATGTGCCACATTATAAGATGTACCTAGATGACCCTGTGAACGATGCGAATGTTTCCGGTTCTGACGGTAATCGTGGTGCGACCACTGGTGGTAATGCAGACTGGTATTTGTATCGTCTTGCCGAAGTCTATCTCTTGCGCGCGGAAGCGAAATTTTACATTAATCCGAGCGACGCTACCATTGCAGACGATGTAAACGAGATCCGCAAGCGTGCACATTGTGATGAACTGTATAAGGCGGGCAGTGTTACTATCGGTGATATTATGAATGAGCGTGCTCGTGAGTTGTACTTTGAAGAATGGAGAAACTGTGAGTTGACTCGTGTGTCCTTGTGCTTGGCACGTAGCGGACGTCCTGACGAATGGGGTAATATGTATAGCCTTGAAACGTTCGACAAACAGCAGGGTACGGATGAAGAAGGTGGCAGCTACTGGTATCAGCGTGTTAACCATTATAACATCTACAACAAGGGTGTAGTCAATGTGACAGCTTCTAATAATTCACTTAACTATACCATTGATAAGAAGAACATATACTGGCCTATCCCGGAAAAGGCAATTACTGCTAACAGCAAGGGACAACTTCACCAAAACTTCGGCTACGATGGATATGATGCCAATGTGAAGATGTGGGAGACTTGGGAAGAGGCTGTAGCCGATGAGGCGACTAATTAACGGCGTTTATTTTCTCCTCTTTTTATACTTATATGCCACCACAATTCGGATGTTTGGAATTGTGGTGGCTTTGTTGTGTGCATATATTATCCACTATCTCTTCAAAATAGTTTTCGAAGTTTTTTTTGAATATATACTGCTATTTATAGGTCAGATTGTTTCATTTAGTTTGTGTATTTTTCTTTTTCTTTGTCGCATCATTAATTGTCAATCTAACGTTTATATGAAAAATAAGATTTTATTGTTGGGCTTATTTTGTTGTAGCCTGATTTCGGCAGAAGCACAAATTTTACTCGACAAAGGAACCGGAAAGAATAGTTTTCCTATTGTTTCTTCATCAACGAATGCAGTTGTTTGTTTTGATGGAAAAGATGCGACTGTAGTACGTAAGAGTGCATCTCTTTTGGTAGATGATGTTCGCCGTGTGACGGGTCAAGAGTTGAAGATGAATGAAAGCAAGCCCGGAAAAGTATCCGCGCGTTATGCGATTATTGCCGGAACTATAGGAGAAAGCGGATGGATTGACGTTTTGGCATCCGGAAACAAAATAGATACGGCAGCTATTGCCGGAGGTTGGGAACGCTATATGATAGAGGTAGTCAACAATCCTGTTCCGGGTATAAAGAAGGCAATTGTCGTTGCCGGAAGTGACAGGCGCGGTACTGCCTACGGACTTCTTTCTATTTCAAAGGCAATCGGAGTATCTCCCTGGTATTGGTGGGCGGATGCTCCGGTCAAACAACAGAAACAAGTAAGTGTAAAAGTCGATAAGTTTATCTCCAAAACACCATCAGTCAAGTTCAGAGGTGTCTTTATCAATGATGAAGACTGGGGACTTTACCGTTGGTCAAGGGATAATTACGAAAAAGAACGTGGAAACTTCGGGCCGAGAACGTATGCAAAAGTATGCGAATTATTGCTTCGTCTTCAGGCCAATTATCTTTGTCCGGCTATGCATGATGCATCTATGGCTTTCCACCGTATTCCAGAAAATCGTTTGGTAGCGGATAGTTTTGCTATCGTCATGGGTTCCTCTCATTGCGAACCATTATTGTTTAATACAGCAAGCGAATGGAAACGTGATAAAATGGGCGAATGGGATTATATCAATAATAAGGATGGTGTCGACAAAGTCTTGAAATCGCGCGTAGAAGAATGTGCTCCGTTTGAAAATGTATATACTCTGGCTTTGCGTGGATTGCACGATCGGGCAATGAATGCAAGCAATAATATGTCCGATAGAAAAGATATGCTTCAGGAAGCGTTGATGGCACAAAGGCAAATGCTGGTAGATGCCATCGGTAAGCGTGCGGAAGACATTCCTCAAGCCTTTACTCCATATAAAGAAGTGCTCGATGTATACGATCAGGGGTTGGAACTTCCGGATGATGTGACCATTATCTGGCCGGATGATAATTATGGATATATGAAACGCTTGAGTAGTCCGAAAGAGCAGAAACGTTCCGGACGTTCGGGAGTATATTATCATTCATCTTATCTGGGTAAACCTCATGATCATCTTTGGATGAACACAACTTCCCCTACATTGATGTATGAAGAACTCCGTAAGGCATACGACATGACGGCTGACCGCATTTGGCTACTCAACGCCGGAGATATCAAGTCCTGTGAATTTGCTGTAGATTATTTTCTGACAATGGCTTTCGATATTGACTCATTCAATTTTGAAAGAGCGGCAAACTATCGTACCGAATGGTTGTGCGGTATGTTGGGCGATGACTACCGAGTTGAATATCAGGATGTGATAGATTCTTTCTATAAATTGGCTTTCGCCCGTAAACCTGAATTTATGGGATGGGGTTATCAGTGGGCTACCGATAAACACGGAAGAGAGCGAAATACGGATACTGATTTTTCGCTTGCCAATTATCGTGAAGTGGATACTCGTCTGGCTGAATATCAACGGATAGGAAATATGGCAGAGAAGATTCTGAAAGCTTTGCCTGAAGACAAGAAAGCATGTTATTATCAATCATTGTATTATCCGGTCAAAGGATGTGAACTGTTGAACCGTATGATTCTTAACGGGCAGAGAAATCGTTGGTATTCTATTCAACAGAGGGCGACTACTGCAGAACTGGAGAAAATGACCAAAGCTTGTTATGACAGTCTGGAAGTAATAACAAAAGGATATAACTCATTACTTGGAGGTAAATGGGATCACGTAATGACCATGAAACAAGGATTTGCCGCAGCCTATTTTGAACTCCCGGCTCTGCGGAAGGTCAATCTGGCACCTACAGCCTCTTTGGGCATATTAGCAGAAGGAGAAGATGTTTTGAAAGGACAGAAGAGTTTCCATTCACTGCCATCTTTCAACACATACTTCCGTCAATCCTATTACGTAGACGTTTTCAATAAAGGAGCGACTCCTCTGAAATGGAAAGCATCGGTTTCAGATAGTTGGATTCTGTTAAGTCAGAAAGCCGGAGAAACTGCTACGGAAAATCGTATAGAAGTCTCAATCGACTGGGCTAAGGTCCCGACTGGTGAGAAAGTATTCGGAATATTGGAAATCGTGTCTGATCGTGGTGAGAAGGAAAATGTCTATATTTCTGTCTTCAACCCTTCTTCTCCTTCATTAGCAGAAATGGATACTTTATTTGTGGAGCACAATGGATATGTTTCTATTGATGCTGCCGGTTTCCACCGGAAGGTAGAGAACAAAGCAATTCAAATGAGAACGATTCCTAACTTGGGAATAGAAAATACAGCTATTCAACTAGGTGATCCGACAGCCGCCCCACAGCGGACTGCAGGTCGCAGTGCCCCTCGTCTGGAATATGATTTCTATACATTCGAACAAGGTTCGGTTGATGTTTACACATACGTATTGCCTACATTTACCTTAAGTAAGGACCGTGGGTATGCCGGACATGAAGCAACGAATGTGGAAACGAAATATGGAGTATGTATTGACGAAGGTCCTGTGATGAATCCTTCTACTTCTTCTTTTGAGTATGCACAAATTTGGTACGAAAGTGTGTTGAAGAACTGTAGAATCAACAAAACCACTTTGCATATCGACAAACCGGGTAAACACACTGTGAAAATTATATGTGGCGATGCCGGAACTGTTCTGCAAAAGATTGTTTTGGATTTTGGAGGAATGAAGCGTTCTTATTTAGGTCCGCAACCGACGAGAAACTCAAAATAAGGGTTGCTCAGATCTGGGAAAATGAAAGGAGGAAGGTGCTGTAACTCTGTATATCGATGTCACAGCACTTTTTTCAATAATTAAATCTAATAAATTTATTCACCTTAAAATAGTGAGAATATGAAAACAAGTCGTAGTTTAATCTCTTTTTTATTATTGTTTTTAATTAGTTCTGTTGCAGCACAGAATTATTGGGAGGATTTTCCTGTACGCGCAAACCCTAAGACTGTGGGTGATAAGTTAAGTAAACGTTTTTTGGAAAGTAATCACCAGCTATATTTCGATAGAGGAATACATTATGCTGAAGTGTGTACTTGGTATGGTGCACTTAGGTTTGCCGAGTTGACGAATAACAAAGAATTGATCAAACAACTGCGAAATCGTTTCGAAGTATTGTTTCATATAGAAAAAGATCTTCTTCCGCCTCCAATTCATGTAGATCAGAATATGTTCGGTTGTCTGCCTTTGAAATTGTATAGTATCACAAAAGATCAACGTTATCTTGATCTGGGGTTACCCTATGCCGATACTCAATGGACATTACCAAATACTACCAATGAGGAAGAATGTAGCTGGCATAAGAAAGGATATTCCTGGCAGACTCGCCTTTGGATCGATGATATGTATATGATTACAATAGTGCAATCGGAGGCTTACAAAGTAACGGGGGATAAAAAATACATAAACAGAGCTGCAAAAGAAATGGTGTTATATCTAGATGAATTACAACATCCGAACGGACTTTTCTACCATGCACCCGATGTGCCTTATTATTGGGGACGTGGTGATGGCTGGATGGCTGTGGGAATGACAGAGCTCTTATTTAACTTGCCAGAAAATGATCCCAATCGAGCACGCATACTTAAAGGTTATCTTTTGATGATGAATAATTTGAAAAAATACGTAAATAAGGACGGGCTTTGGAATCAATTGATAGATGAACCTGATTTTTGGACAGAAACATCTGGCTCTGCAATGTTTGCTTATGCCATGATTGTAGGTGTGAAGAACGGATGGTTGGAAAAAGATGAATTCGCTCCTGTTGCGCGTAGAGCTTGGCTTTCTTTATGTAATTATATAGACGATAATAATAATCTAACCGAAGTTTGTATTGGTACCGGCAAAAAGAATAGCAAACAGTACTATTTGGATCGTCCTCGTATAGCTGGAGACTTTCACGGACAGGCTCCAATATTGTGGTGTGCTTATGCATTACTGAATAGATAGCTTTTTATATTGATGGGAATAAATAAGAATGCTCACTTTTGTTTGATATTAAAGTGAGCATTTTTACTATTAGTATATTAGATAAAATCCAGCCTATGAAATAGGCTAGATTTTCTGACCAAATATAAGTGGAGTTTGCTTTGTTGAATAAGCAATAAATTATTCAATAAAAGCAATAATTTGTTCAGAATAAAAATATAAAAGGGACTAATAATTGTCTTAAGACAATTTTTCTATCTTTAGATTAGTTTGGGACTAATTTTTCATTTATTGACCTGTTTATAATATCTTCGATAATTCCATTTTTCTACTTTTGTATCAGTCAATAAGGACTGCTGGAGCTTCTATTATGAAGATAATGATCATTATTATAGCACGATTTTTAGTTTTTGGATACGGTTGAGGAGACTGTTAAAGGATAACATTTTTTGATTATAAAACACACTAAGTTTTACTTAAATCTATGTGTAATGAATAACAAATCGATTAAAAAAAACATTCTTAAGATTAGCACAATGTGCCTACTGATAGGATTATTCCTATTTATATCATGCGGTTCAAATGATAGTGGAGAGGATGACAAAGTTCTGACTAAACAGTATTTGTCATTGAAGTCATATGGTTTAACCGATTTTAAAGTTACTAATTATTCAGAAGAGGAAACATTTTCTCTTGGGATAAAAAGAATTGGTGGAACATTTACTACCGAACTCAATGCTAAATTGGAGACATGGAGTAAAGAGGAATTAGAAGCCTATAATAAAAAGGAGGAAGTTACTTATATTCTTTTACCAGAAACGTCTTACTCGATATCTAAAAATGTATCTTTTGCTGCGGGAGCAGATGAAACTACGGTCGAAATAAAAGTTAATCCAACAGAAATTTTTTCTAAGCAAGAAGATTTGTTAAAGGATTATGTAATTGCATTAAAACTTAAAAGTGATGATGTAGAGTTGAGAAAAGGACAATCGGATTTGCTGCTTCGTCTTGTTGTTGATTACGCTAGGGTTGGTTTTACTTCTACTGAAGTTGATAGAGTGAACGTAAATGAGGCAATAACCAACTTTAAAATAATGACATCTCTTGACTATAAAGTAAATGGCGTTATTAGTGGTAGTAATTGGGATTTTTCTTGTAAACTTAAAGTTCCAGATAATGCGGCGGAATTAGTCGCAGCTTACAATCAAAAATATAAATCTAATTATGAATTATTGCCTCAAGGTAGCTATACATTGGGTGATGTGACCTATACTGTAGGTTCTAAGGAAGCGGAAGGTATGCTTACTATTACGCGCAATGCTATAGAAGTCAAATATTATATGTTACCATTGACTTTAGCAAATATTTCTACAGAAAGTGTGTTGTGTAATGATGAAGTACATTATGCCACGATTGGACAAACGTATAGCAATCCTATTATCACACATACAAGTGCGGCGGATCCTACTGTAATAAATGTAGATGGAACCTTTTATTTGTATGCTACTCAGACGGGTAGTTATTGGGTACCAGTTTATAGTTCAAAAGATTTAGTGAATTGGAAGTATGAGCGTACCGCCTTTGTAAATGCTTATAAGCCTAACTTGCCAGGTGGAGGTACATTTTGGGCACCAGAAATACGTTATATCAATGGACAATATGTACTTTATTATTCATGGGCTAAATTGAATGGTGCAAATCAGAGCTATACGGCTGTAGCGGTTTCTGATAATCCGCTAGGTCCTTTTAAAGATAGTAAAGAATTGCTTGGTAATGAGGAGTTTGGCTCTAATTGTATTGACCAATTCTACATAGAAGATGGTGGGAAGAAATATATGTTTTATGGAAGTTTTCAAGGTATTTATGTAACAGAACTGACAGACGATGGACTTTCTGTTAAACGAGATGCGGCTAATAATCCAGTTTTGAAGAAAAAGGTTTGTGGTAATGCTTACGAAGGAGTCAATATTTATAAGAAGAATGGATTTTACTACTTGTTGGCTTCCATTGGATCCTGTTGTGCTGGTGAGAACAGTACTTATGAACTGGTGGTGGGACGTTCTCAAAATATTCTAGGTCCGTATGTCGATAGAAAGAATGTAGATATGATAAATAATAGCTGGGAGTCTGTTTTGGCTGGTAATATTACTAAATGGATTGGTCCTGGACATAATGCTATAATTGTCCAAGATGATGCAGGTACGGAGTGGATGGTATATCATAGTTTTCGTAAAATTGGTACCCAGTTTACAGGACGCCATGGAATGTTGGATCGCTTGCAGTGGTCGGATGATGGTTGGCCTTATGTTAAAGGTTATGTACCCTCTGATACAGATTTGATTCCAGTTTTCTATAATAAGTAAATCATTTCATGGAGTATATAGAGAATAATAGTGAATATGTTAATTAACTAAAATTTAATTTATGAAGAAAAGTAGTTATTGGAAAGGTGGGTATGCCTCTTTGTTGGGGGTGATGCTGGCATTGATTACTCTTTGCTTTATCGGTTGTAAAGATGATAAAGATTCAGCCGGAGTAGCATTCGATCCCAGTAAGCCCGTCGTAATTACGGATTTTATGCCCAAAGAAGGTGGGTATGGTAGTAATTTGATCTTGTATGGAGATAATTTTGGTAATGATCCTGCTAAATTAAAGGTAACAGTAGGAGGACAGTCTGCCAATATTATTAGTGTACAAAATGACAAATTGTATTGTGTTGTTCCACAGAAAGCCTATGATGGGGATATACAAATCAGTATTTGTAATGATAGTGGAGAGGAAGTTGCTTATGCAGAGGCAGAAGGTACATTTGAGTATACTAAAAAGTGGTTAGTGACTACTCTAGTAGGAACTCGTTATACGAATGCTAATGATGCTGAAGAAAAATCTGGTCCATTTAATGATTGTGGGTGGATTACATATCAAATGTGGTTTTCTTTTGATCCACAGTCAAATTTTGATCATCTGTATGTGACTACTCACAAGACCAAATTGCTTCGTAAGGTTGATTTGGCAAATGAACGTGTAGATATACTTCCGCAGTTTAGTAGTGGTCTTGACAGACCTGCTATTATTAATTGGACTGTAGATGAAAATCAGGATATGATTCTGACTGATGACCGTTCGGAGGGGAGTAATGTGAATGCGCATTTTGTATTTAAGCGTAGTACTGATTTTAAAAATTCCGAACCATTGGTAAATGCGAAAGCAAGAAGCCTTACGGCTGCGATAGTCCATCCTAAAAATGGTGAGCTTTATTATACTGCATATTACGATCAGAACATATTTAGATATGATTTTGAGACACAGCAGGTAACAACTCCGAATAGGCATTTTGCCACCAAAGAAACTATACGTATGGTGGTTCATCCAGAAGGAAAATATGCATATCTTATGAGATATTACCATCAGAATGGTGGAGGGTACATTGCACGTATGGATTATGATGATAATGCAAAGGCTTTTACCGACCCTTATATTATTTGTGGAACAACAGGAGCAGGTGGCTATGTTGACGGAGTAGGTGATAGAGCTAAAGTAAATAAGCCAGCACAAGGAGTTTTTGTAAAGAATCCAAATTATGAAGGAGAAGAGGATGAGTATGATTTTTATTTCTGTGATGAAGGTAATAATTGTGTTCGTATGATGACTCCGTATGGAAGGATAACGACATTTGCAGGACGTGGAAATGGTATAGCAACAGGAGATTACGCTGATGGTGAATTGCGTACAGAGGCCCGTTTTAATGCTCCATGTGCAATTGCATATGACGAAAAGAGAAAATGCTTTTATGTTGGTGATTCCGGAAATAATGTGATACGTAAAATTGCTCTAGAAGAATAATAAATGATAAACACACATTCTATGATGAGAAATTTCTTATTTATATTGATGTTACTCGGATTTTCTTTGGGTGTGCAGGCACAAGGAAATATAGAGGTAACAGGAGTTGTGACCGATGGGAATAAAGAACCTATGATCGGTGTGAACATTTCTATCCAGAATATGCCGGGACTTGGTGTTATTACTGATATAAATGGTAAGTATACAATTAAGATGCCTCCTTACAATAAATTGGTCTTTTCGTATATTGGATACGAGACCCAAGAGGTTTTGGTAAAGGAGCAACGTGTGGTGAATGTTACCATGAAAGAATCTTCTTCTACTATTATTGATGAAGTAGTGGTAACTGGTACAGGGGCACAGAAAAAGATAGCCGTAACTGGTGCTATCACTAATGTAGATATAGATGCGTTGAAATCTGTACCTTCTACATCGGTTGCTGACGGTTTAGCAGGTGTTGTTCCTGGTGTTATTGCTATGCAAACTTCAGGCCGTCCTGGTAGTGTGTCTGAATTCTGGATACGTAGTATTTCTACATTTGGTGCTAGTACGGCTGCTTTGGTATTAGTTGATGGCTTTGAACGTGATATTGATGAAGTGAATGTGGAAGATATTGAGTCTTTTACAGTTTTGAAAGATGCTTCAGCTACTGCCATTTATGGTAGCAAAGGTGCTAATGGAGTTGTATTGATTAATACTAAACGTGGTAAAGAGAGTAAGATTAATATTAATGCAAAGGTAGAAGGGTTTTATAGTACTTTTACTCAGGTACCAGACTTTGTGGACGGATATACGTACGCTTCTATGGCAAATGAGGCTAGGTTGACACGTAATCAGGATGCTCTATATTCTGCGTCGGAGTTGGAACTATTTCGTACAGGATTGGATCCGGATCGTTTTCCAAATGTTGATTGGATGGATGTTATGATGCGTGATGGTGCTTGGAGTTCACGTGCTACGTTGAATTTAAGTGGTGGTGGAAAAACTGCGCGGTACTTTGTTTCAGGAAGTTATCAGGATCAACAAGGTATGTATAAGGTGGATAAAACAATGAAGGATTATAACACCAACGCAAATTATCGGAAATGGACTTATCGCATGAATGTTGATATTGATATTACGAAAACAACTTTATTAAAAGTGGGTGTTTCTGGGTCGTTACGTAAACAAAATGATCCAGGTTCCGGGACAGATGCTATTTGGACAGCGCTGATGGGATATAATTCAATTATGATGCCTGTTACTTATTCTGATGGAAAGATTCCTACTTGGTCTAATCAAGATGATAATCTGAATCCTTGGGTACAAGCAACGATGACTGGATTTAATGAAAGCTGGAAAAATAATATTCAGACAAATGTGACGTTGGAACAAAAGCTGGATTTCATCACGAAAGGTTTACGATTTATTGGAAAATTTGGATATGATACTAATAATTCCAACTGGATTAAACGTTATAAATCTCCTGCACTATATAAAGCTGACCGTTATCGACAACCAGATGGCTCTTTACATATGCAGGAAGTGAGAAAGGAAAAGCCAATGGAACAAACTTCAAATTCGGAAGGTGATAGGCGAGAATTTTTTGAATGGGAATTACATTATGATCGTGGTTTTGGAAATCATCATGTCGGAGGAGTTCTGAAATATACACAATCTTCCAAGGTGTTTACGCAGAACTTGGGAACAGATCTAAAGACTGGTATGGCACAACGTAATCAAGGATTAGCAGGACGTTTCAATTACAACTGGAGTTATCGTTATTTTATTGATTTCAATTTTGGATATACAGGTTCTGAAAATTTCCATAAAGACTACCGTTTTGGCTTTTTCCCGGCTATTTCGGGAGCGTGGAATGTAGCTGAAGAATCATTTATTAAGAAGCGCGCAGGAAAATGGCTGAATATGTTAAAAATCCGCTATTCGTATGGAAAGACGGGTAATGATTATTTGGGAAAAGATATCCGTTTTCCTTACTTATATGATATAAAGGATGGTGGTTCATTTAATTTTATAGATGTATCTGCTCAAAATCCAGATAATCCAGGGACTTGGACTGGTAAATATTATGCAACAGTTGCTTCTCCTACTGTTTCATGGGAAGTAGCGACTAAACAAGACTTAGGACTTGATTTCTCTTTGTTTGATGATAAACTATCGGGTGCTATTGATTATTTCCATGAACGCCGTGAAGGGATCTATATGGAACGCAAATCTATTCCATATATGGTCGGAATAGAGAATAATCCAAAGGCAAACGTAGGTAAGGTGAAATCTCAAGGTTTTGATGGAAACTTTACTTTCAAACAGAAAATAGGTAAAGTCGATTTTACGTTGCGTGGTAATATTACTTATAGTAAGAACGAGATTTTGGAGAGAGATGAAGAAAATACAATTTATACGTATAAATTGGATGAAGGTCATCGGGTTAATCAGGCTAAAGGTTTTATTGCTCTAGGACTGTTTAAGGACTATGAAGAAATTCGGAATAGCCCGAAGCAGGAATTCAAATATACAAAGACTCAAAATGGATTCACAAAAGATGATATATATGAACTCATGCCGGGGGATATTAAATATAAGGATGTTAATGGTGATGGTATCATAGATGATAATGATAAAGTGGCTATTGGAGCTACAGTGAAGCCGAATTTAATTTATGGTTTTGGACTTTCTGCTAAATGGAAAGGATTAGATGTAAATGTGCATTTTCAAGGGGCTGGAAAATCAACTTTCTTTATAAATGGTACTACCGTACATATGTTTAGTGGTGGTGATGGCTGGGGAAATGTGTTAAAAGAAATGGCTAGTGGTAATCGTTGGATTTTGGGAGAGAATGAAGACACCAATGCAGAATTTCCCCGTTTGACTTATGGAGAAAATCCGAATAATTATCAGACATCGGATTATTGGTTGAGAAATGGTGCGTATTTACGTTTGAAGACATTAGATATTGGATATACACTTCCAAAGACTTTAGTAAACAAAATTCGTCTTAATCAGGTACGGATATTCTTTGTAGGAACTAATTTGCTTACTTTCTCTAAATTCAAACTTTGGGATCCAGAATTGGGTAGTTCGGATGGAAAGAAATATCCATTGAGCAAAACTTTCTCTATGGGAGTATCGGTTAATCTATAAACAGTAGAAATATGAAAAATATTATTATAATTTTGTGTTTTGTGACAGGACTTGGTACTACTTTGACAGGATGTACCGATTATCTGGACTCAGATTACATCTTTGACGAACGTACTACTATTGAAGATGTTTTCTCAGATAGAGACTACACTAATCAGTGGTTAGCATATGCTTATTCATTTTTAGGAAATAATTATCTGCAGCAGGTATGTAGTAAAAAGAGTGTACCATTTAATTTTGCAGATGATATGTATTATGGCGATGGTGATTATGTCGATTGGAAATATGGTAGGTACACTGAGAAAGGTTTAGGCAGCGGAAATAGTTTGTATATTTGGCAGGCTGCTTATAAAGGTATTCGTCAAGCATCTATATTCCTGAATCACATTGATACGAGTACGCAATTCACCGCAACGGAAATTGCTGATTTAAAAGGTCAGGCTCATTTTTTGAGGGGTTATTTCTATTGGATGTTAATTCGCTCTTTTGGTCCGGTTCCTATTCTTCCTGATGAAGGAGTTGATTATACAAAAGATTATGATGAAATAGCTCAACCACGAAATACTTATGATGAATGTGCAGATTATATATCTAATGAACTAGTAAAAGCTGCTGCCCAGCTTCCTGATGATCGGGGGTTGCAAGAAGTGGCTCGCCCTACGCGTGGTGCTGCGTTAGCACTTCGTGCCAGAGTACTATTGTATGCTGCAAGTCCATTGTATAATGGAAAAGCTCCATCAGAAGTACTTACCGCAATGGTAGATAAAGAGGGAAGACAACTACTCTCATCTACTTATGATGAGGTAAAATGGGCGAGAGCTGCTGCTGCTGCTAAAGATGTGATGGAGTTGGGAAAATATAATTTGTACGTAGTATATGCTAAAGAAAATGGTGATATTGCAGAGCCTGCAACTATTACTCCTCCAGATGATAATGGGACTTTTCATTCAAATCCTTGGCCGAAAGGTTGGCAGAACATTGACCCGTTCCTGTCATATCGTTCCTTGTTTGATGGAACGGCTATTGCGTATGGTAATGATGAATTGATTTATACCAGAGGTTCCAATCAAGGAAATGAAGGCATTGATATCATGGTGATTCATCAGTTGCCTCGTTCGCAAGGTGGAGGATACAATTACCATGGTATAACACAAAAGCAGTGCGATGCTTATTACATGAAAGACGGTGCAGATTGTCCTGGTATGAACAGTATGTATCAAGGCAGGGAGGGATATACTGATCCAAGCCGCTATGATGTCGAAGCACGTCCCTCTGGTGTGATAACACAGAATGAACTTGCAGAATATCCGGAATTAGGTTCAATGGGAACTGGGGTTTCTAAACAATATGCAGCTCGTGAGCCTCGTTTTTATGCCTCGGTTGGTTATAATGGTAGTATTTGGCATATGCTGAATGCAAATACAGATAAAGGAGAGAAAACGAATGTACAGATTTTCTATTATAGAGATAAGCCAGACGGATATAAGGCAGGGGCTTATTGGTTACATACTGGTATTGGCATTAAGAAATTTGTAAATCCACATGATAGAGCTGATTCTGAAAAAACGTATGATGTCAGCCGCGTACAAGCGAAGACTGCTCCTGATATTCGTTATGCCGAAGTTCTTTTGATTTATGCGGAAGCACTAAATGAATTGGAAAATGTGCATGAAATACCTTCTTGGAATGGTGAAAAAACGTACACAATTCAACGTACAGAAACTGAATTAAAGAAAGGGATACAACCTGTACGTATCCGCGCAGGATTACCGGATTATGACGTGTATGGTGATCGGGAACAATTCCGTATGAAGTTGAAACGTGAACGTCAAATAGAGTTGTTTGCAGAAGGACATCGTTATTTTGATTTGCGCCGTTGGTGTGATGCTCCTTTTGAAGAATCTACTCCTGTTTATGGATGTAATATTTATGTTGGTAGCTCAAATCCGGATGCATTTCATAAACCGGTTGAAATACCTTCATTACCTGCAATCTTCACTACTAAAATGTGGTTCTGGCCCATTCATCATTATGCGATGAAACGTAATGCGCTGCTAACTCAAAACCCTGGTTGGACTGATCCTGAATAAACTCAATAATTTGCATATAAAAATGAAAAAAATACAATACTTTTTTCTAGCGATGATAACAGCAATATGCTGTACTTCATGCAATAATGAATGGGAAGATGAACAATTTGTGCAATTGGCTTCTTTTAAAGCTGTACCG
Source organism: Bacteroides sp. 90-K9/2 (assembly GCF_047310725.1). NCBI lineage: Bacteria > Pseudomonadati > Bacteroidota > Bacteroidia > Bacteroidales > Bacteroidaceae > Bacteroides > Bacteroides sp. 90-K9/2. Next base: position 291,996 of record NZ_JBCGVL010000006.1, on the reverse strand, counting down.
AATAGTGATGGAGTAACTTCTGTTTATGTGCGTTATAAACCTGGAGGTGTGGTGACATATAATCTTCCTATTCTTTTAAGTGGTTCTACTGCAAATACTCAAGACCGGACTATTCATGTTGCTTTAGATAAAGATACATTGAATACATTGAATGAAGAGCGTTATGGCCAACGCGATAAACTCTATTACCAATTGTTGGAGTCGCAATATTACACAACACCAGAGAGTGTAGAAATACCAGCAGGTGAGAGTATAGGTGTATTGCCTATTGATTTAACCCTAGGTGGAGCCGAGGGAGGTAATCCTATAGATATGTCAGATAAATGGATTCTACCTTTATCTATTATGGATGATCCCTCATATAATTATCAGGTAAATCCTCGTAAGCACTATCGGAAAGCTTTATTGAATATTACTCCGTTTAATGATTATTCTGGTACTTACAGTGGCAGTAACTATTTGATTTACTTGGATGGTCAGAGTGCTGCTTTTACTAAGACTCAATGTAAAGCTTATGTACATGATGATAAAACAATTTTCATTTATATGGGACTTAGAGATGGGGAATATTTAGATCGGAAAGACTATAAATTATTTATAGAGTTTACTGATGAAGAAATAAATCCGGTGAAAAAGAAACTGCGACTATATACAGATAGGCAAGATCAAAACAAATTTGAAATATCTAAAGGAAAAAATGATTATGGTGAAACTGTAGAACTTCAAGCTTACTACATGGTCGATACAGAAAAGGATGCGGCAAAACCTTATTTGGAGCATACTTATATTACACTTTATTTGGCTTATGAGTTTGAAGATAGTACACTTAGTCCAGGGAATCCGTTAAAGTACAAAGTGGAAGGTACATTGAGTATGCAACGTGACTTGAATACATTAATTCCTGATGAAGATCAGCAAATTCAATGGGATTAAATTCTACTTTTAATTAGAATGGAAAGAGGTTGGACTCAAATCCGAATTTGAGAGCAACCTCTTTACCTCTATACATATCTTTTTGATTGAATTATTAGACAACTCAACTTTCTCAACTTGAATTAAACAATATTTTTATGAAAAACCCGATTTACTTAAGGCTATTTTATCTGCATTTGGTAATGCTATCAGCAATCGTATTTGCTGGTTGTCAAAAAAACGACGATACTCCCAATGATTTACCTTTAAGCAAAGGAGAAATAATATTTAATTTGCATGTTCCTGGAGCATTTCTTACCAGAGCTACGGGGCTTGGTGATGAGAATGGAAGTTCCAGAGACAAGATTGCTTTCTATCAATTTAATAAGGAAGGAAAATATGAGCAGAGATATGTTCTCAATTATGCAGCGGCTAGTTTTGTAGCTGAAAGTGGCAATACAAGATCATATACCTTAGAATTAACTTCTTCGACTGGGGGAGAAAAGAGGTTCGTTATTGTAGAGAGTGAAGATGAGAATAATTTTCCCAGTATGAGTGAGTCAAATACAATCAATGATTTACTAAAAAGCAAAACTATTGTTGAGAATGGCAAGTTAAATCCTCCATTTGTTATGTCTAATGTTAGAACTGATGGAAAAGAGTACGTAACTATTGCTGATGTAGAATCTTCCGATAATCAAGTTGATGTAAAACTTAAAAGACGCGTAGCCAGATTTGATTTGTTGAATGATCCGGCTGAATCAGGAGTAGTTCTTGATAAAGTGTATATCAAAAATAGATATACTCAAGGATTCATTGGTGATGTAAGTGGAAATGCAGGCAATATATCTGCTGATGTTCTGGAAATACCGGCAGCTGATTTAGTTAATGATGGAAAGAGTTTCTATCTTTATCCGACTCAGTTGACGTCAACTCTTGACCAGAATGAAAAGACAGTTGTATGGGCTACGACCAAACTTGCTAATACCAATACGGCAGGTCCGACTCTATATCTTAATCTTGCATCTGATATTAACGTTGAGGCTAACTACTTGTATCAGCTTAATACAAAACGTATAGCAGGTTCTGCAGGCTTTGAGGTATCAGTAGAGGAATGGAAAGATGGTACATCTATTGACTGGGTAACAGTTGAAAATGGGATTTCTGTTATGGATGATAATGCTAAAATTATAGCAGGTACCGAGATTAAGGGAACTTATATAAAAATTGGAGTTGATGCCACAATGCCATATACTATAAAACGTGTTGTTACGGATTATCACTCCGCTGCTTTGGAAGCATTGTATGATGGAAGTCTGCCTTCATGGCTTACGATCTCTTCATCTACCATAGCTGCAGGTAGTGGGCTTTATCGTCACGAAATTGTTTATACAGTGACAGGACGTCCAGGAAACTCTTATCAGTATGCGGTTACATACCTTAATGGAGCAGTATCGGATGAAAATTTACTTGTGATAGGGTTTATTGATCCGTATCCTGGAACTCCTCTTCCTTGTCTATCATGGGGCACTAAACTTTACTCACCTATTCATGCTAAACAGTCTACCTATCTTACACATAACAGTGTAGATAGGGCTTATTTCTGTGGTGCTGAGGGATATACGTTTAGCGCAAATATGTCTTCGATTAATAATGATGTTGCCGTAAATCCGTGTCCGGAGGGGTGGTCTACTTTGAATGATAAGGAGGCGGAAGATTATATTTCGTGGGTAGGTAAGAATCTCAAATCTCAGGTTTCTGAATCAGTATATGCCTATCGTTGGTTTGAACCGGTGGGGGAAGGTACTTATATGCGTATACTTGCAGGTTATCCATCAACAAAGGCGAATTTAAAAGATTTGGCAGCTTTTGGTACGTGGCCAAATGTTGCCTGGGTAAATATAAAATTGTCAGATCTTACCGTACAGGACCAGACTTTTGGTAGTGCATGGGTAGTGAAAAAGGAATATGGAATCCCTTACAGATGTATCCGTGATAAGGCAGGTTGGAATTGATTTGCATATTTATCGGTTGATATCTTCTAATATAATGATTAAATTTGTAAGACAATGCTAAAGAATACCTTATTAGTGATTCTCCTGATGATTTCTAGCTTGTTCACGGCTTGTGCTGAGGGATATGTAAGTGATGAGCAGAAAGAGGGAGACATAAAAGAAATATGTTTCAGTTTAAATATGGATGGAGGGAGTCCTACCAGATCCTCTGTGTCTTTGGACGGAATGAAATGGAAAATATTCTGTTTTGATGACCAGTATAATTATCTGTTTGAACGAGTTGGAAATGTAGGTGATGTGACAAATGAAATAAAACTTTCTGTAACTAAAGGTATCATTTATCGATTCCTGTTTTTGTTTACTACAGCTGATAATACGTTTCCTACGTTAACTTCCGGTGATACTTATTGGGATTTAGAAGCATATTCTCCGCAATTGCCGTTAACTGATCCTATGACAATGCTTGTCAGCAAAGGTGAACAAGATGGCACACTCCGTGTAGCTGCTTCTACGTCATCGGTGCAAGTTACTCTTTCCCCACGTGCATCCAGAATAGTGCTTGAGAAAGATCCGGATACTGCTTCAGATATTATAGTGAATTCTATGACTTATACGAATGCTGTATCTTCTGTTCCTTATCCTCATATTGAGCCGCAATATTATAATGAGTATGAGAAGCTTCCAGTAGCTGACAGAACAACTTATCAGTATGTACCTCAGGAAGGTATATGCTATATGCTTCCAGATATGTGTGCTAACTTATTCGGAATGAATGCCACTTTGCATATAACAGATCCAGTTTCAGGGAATCAGGATATACCAGTGGCAGTGCCGGTAGGTCTTGCGCTTAATGTTGGTGGAGGAAAGACCTATTATATTGAAATAGCAGCCGATGCAAACGGGAAAATTACTGCTACTTGGGCAACACGCGTTGTTCCTAAGACTCTGAAACTTGCAACCCAGAATTTATGGGGTAAAGCGACTTCTACAGTCATAGACTATTTTAACAAGATAGATGTGGATGTACTTTGTGCGCAGGAATGTAGTAAGCTTTCTGAAGCTGAAATAAAAGCACAGGGACTTTATATACATACTCATTCCAACAATGGACAAGGGAAATGTAGTATCATATCGCGTTATCCGTTTTCAGGGACTACTCCAAATGAATATGGAGTTTATATCGACTTGGGTGAGGGAATTGTCGCGTTAGTGATGAATTGTCATGGTGCTTTCTATCCTTACGGTCCTTATCAATTGAATGGCATCGAGTATAAAGGATATCCCGGCACGGACGATGTCGATTATGTGGTAAAAGTAAATAAAGAAGCGCGTCAGGCAATGGTGGACAAATTATTGGAAGACCTAGCTTCGGCTACTACTCCATTTATTTCCCTTTCAGGTGATTTCAACGAACCTTCATGGCTTGATTGGACTGTAGATGCTCAATCGGCAGGCATTGTTCCTTATGTGGTACAGTGGCCCACGACCCGTTCATTGTGGGAAGGTGGTATGCAAGGCGATGCATACAGGACAATACATCCGAATCCTGTCACACATCCCGGATACACATGGACACCTTTCCCGAGCGAGAAGGATACAAAAGATCGTTTGGATCTCACTCTTTATACCTTGTCGCCAAATACAACGGTGAAAAGTTGCCAGATAATAGGGGAGAATGCGGAAACATCGGATATTGTTTTTCCAGGATGGATTTCCGATCGGATTTTCGATCATAGAGGATTGCGTACAGAGTTTGTTTATACCAGATAAAATTTAAATTAAATATCAACAATCTTAAACCCATTAGTGAACATGTACAAATTATCAAATTTACTTTTTATTCTTTTATTGTTGTTCCTTTTTTCCCCTTTTTCCATGGGGCAAACTCCTCCGAATTTGTCAAGATCATCAGATCGACTTTGGCTCGATTCTGAAATAGGTCATCAGGGAGATTGTCAGTGGAAAATGATTAAAGCTGGAGATGCAACAGATCCCGGAGAAAAGATTTCGTTATCCAATTATGCAACTGCAAATTGGATGCCGGCTATCGTACCCGGAACAGTGTTGAATTCTTTGGTGTATAATAAAAAATATCCGGAGCCTTATTATGGAATCAATAATAAGATTGAATCTAAATTGATACCGGATATTTCTGAAACCGGACGTGATTTTTATACCTACTGGTTCCGTACAGATTTTACAGTTCCGCAGTCATTTAAGGGAAAGACTGTCTGGTTACAGTTGGATGGTATTAACTATCGGGCGGAAATTTGGGTGAATGGTAACTTGTTGAGTACAATGAACGGCATGTTCATTCAGGACTATATTGATGTCACAGACTTTGTAAAAGTCGGAGAGAGCAACGGGCTGGCCATAAAAGTCTATCCAGTAGATGTTCCCGGAAGTACAAAGCCAAAGTCTTGGGGGGCAGCCGGTGAGTTCCATAATGGTGGAAATGGCAATATTGGTTTGAATACTACCATGTTGATGACGGTAGGTTGGGACTTTACCTTTATGGACGGTATCCGTGACCGTAATACAGGCATATGGAAGAATATTTCTCTCTATGCTACAGGTAGAGTGGCATTACGCCATCCTTTTGTTAAATCTGAATTGCGAAAGCCTGATTATGACCAGGCTCGTGAGACTGTATCAGTTGAAATTGTCAATCCATCAACCAGTAACCGGGTAATCAGTTGCAAGGTAAAGGGTGAAATTGTGGGTGAGAATATCACTTTCGAAAAAACTTTCCGATTAATGCGTGGAGAAGAAAAGATAGCTACCTTCTCTCCTGAAGAGTTTCCTCAACTTATCATCAATTCTCCAAAACTTTGGTGGCCTGTTAATAAAGGACCACAAAACTTATATGACCTGAAGCTGACAGTGTCAGTTGATGGTAAAGAATGTGATTCAGTGAAAACGAGATTTGGTATTCGAGAAATTGTTTCGGATAGAAAGACTCCGGATAAATCACGTGTCTTTTATGTGAACGGTAAACGATTGTTTATTCGTGGTACTAACTGGATACCGGAAGCAATGTTGAGAACTTCAGATGAACGTACTTATGCTGAATTGCGCTACTCCCGTCAGTCCGGTGTCAACCTTTTACGAATGTGGGGAGGTGGAATTGCGGAATCTGATTATTTCTTCCAATTGTGTGATGAATTGGGATTGTTGGTATGGCAAGAATTCTGGATGACCGGTGACACTCGTCATCCACATGATAAAGCTCTCTATATGAGTAACGTGGAATCTACCGTAAAACGTATTCGTAATCATCCTTCTTTGGCTTATTATGTTGCTTCTAATGAAAGTACAGAAGTTACCGGCACTCCTGAATTACTTAATAAACTGGATGGTACACGTGGATTCCAGATGCAGTCCGAATGTGAAGGAGTGCACGATGGCAGTCCTTACAAGCAGGTAAATCCGATGCAACATTATGAAAATACAGCCTCTCCCAGAGGAAGCCGGGTAGACGGATTTAATCCGGAATATGGTGCACCTACTCTTCCGACTGTGGAAATTCTTCGAGAAATGATGGATGAAAAAGACCTGTGGCCTATCAATAAAGAAGTATGGGATTATCTGGATGGAAATGGTTTCCATCTGATGAGTACTATGTATACAGACTTGGTGAATAACTATGGAAAATCATCATCAATCGATGAATTTGCGCAGAAAGGGCAACTGTTGGGAGCTATTAATTCGAAGAGTATCTGGGAAGTATGGAACTATAATAAACTGGACTATGGTGATCGTTTTTGTTCCGGGCTCTTGTTCTGGTATCATAACTGCTCTATGCCTCAAGTGGCTTCCCGTATGTGGGACTGGTCTTTGGAACCGACAGCATCCCTTTATCATACTGCTAACTCATTAGAGCCATTACATGCGCAGTTTGACTATCTTAAAAATACGGTGTCTGTAGTGAATGACTATTACCGTGAATTTAAGAATTATAAAGTAATAGCACAGGTTTATGATATTGACAGCAAGAAAGTATTTGAAGAGTCAGCAATGGTTAATTTGCCTTCGGATGGAGTGGTGAACGATGCGTTGACTATTCGTTTCCCGGAAAATATATCTCAAGTTCACTTTATTAAATTGATACTGAAGGATGAAAAGGGAAAAGATGTTTCTTCTAACTTCTATTGGCGTTCTAATGACAAATATGAAGGAAGCAAAACTTTGACCGGGCCGGCTGCTTCTGGTTTTGAAGATTTGAGTAAACTAAAACAGGCAAAAGTGAAACTTACCTATAAAGTAAGAGAAGATAATGATAATTACTTTGTAGATATTACTTTGAGAAATACTTCCGAGCAAATTGCTTTCTTTAATCAGTTGCAATTCCTGAATTCAAAGATGAGTCCGATACGTCCGTCGTTCTATACAGATAATTTCTTCTCCCTGATGCCGGATGAAAAGAAAACGGTGACTATTGAGACTGCAAAAGGAAAGCTGAAAGACGGAGCTGTATTGGCGCTAAAAGGTTGGAATATAAAAAGACAAGAGTATAAATTGAAACAATAGGTGCGGAATCAATCATTTGCATTATAGAAAAATCATTATTAATTATAGAAAAGGAATAGGATGAAACTAAAATTGAAACTTATTATTGGTGTAGTCGGTGTATTATCTGCGTGTGGATTTACTAATGCACCTTCTTTGGATATTAATCAGGAGGAACAGGATAATAATTGGATGCTTGGTCCATTCCAACGCCCTGAAGGAGTTAATCCTGTTATATCACCGTTGCCGACAGAGTTTTACTGTCCGATGCGCAAGCAGCAAGTTAAGTGGGAGGAAAGTGACACATTTAATCCGGCTGCTACTGTAAAAGACGGAAAAATTGTCGTGCTTTATCGTGCAGAAGATAATTCTGCTCAAGGTATAGGTAAAAGAACTTCGCGTATCGGCTATGCTGAAAGTAAAGATGGGATTAAGATGAATAGACTGGATAAGCCGGTACTTTTTCCTGGCGAAGATAATTTTAAGGATCAGGATTGGCCCGGTGGTTGTGAGGATCCTCGTGTGACTATGACTGAAGATGGACTATATGTGATGCTTTATACGGCATGGAATCGGAAAAAAGCGCGTCTTGCAGTAGCTACCTCCCGAGACCTGAAGAACTGGACAAAACATGGACTTGCTTTTGATAAAGCCTATAATGGTCGGTTTAACAACCTTTTCTGTAAATCGGGGTCTATTTTAACAAAATTGAAAGGAAATCAATTAGTCATCGATAAAGTTAATGGTAAGTATTTCATGTATTGGGGAGAACATGCTATATATGCTGCTACTTCTGATAACTTGATAGATTGGTATCCTATCTTGGATGAAAAAAATGAGCTAATGAAGATCATACAACCGCGTAAAGGGCATTTTGATAGCCTGTTGACAGAGTGTGGACCTCCGGCAGTTCGTACCAAGCATGGTATTGTTCTTATGTATAATGGTAAGAATAGTGGCAGTACTGGAGATCCCGACTATCCAACCAATGCGTATTGTGCCGGACAACTTTTATTAGATGGTGATGACCCTTATAAAGTATTGGCTCGCTTGGATAAACCCTTCTTTGCTCCAGAGGCTCCTTTTGAGAAGAGTGGACAATACAAGGATGGAACAGTATTTATTGAGGGACTTGTTTATCACAAGAAGAAACTATACCTTTATTATGGATGTGCGGATTCGCAAGTGGCAGTAGCTGTATGTGATGATGTAAAGAAATTGAAAACTAAATAGTAGATTATAAGACGATGAAAATAAGGCTGAATACATATATTGCTTGTGTAATTGTTTTTCTGTGTGCTTCTACAGAATGCATTTATTCACAAAAATTAAAATGGAATTTTGGTTTATCCCGTAAACAGAGTTCCGAAGTGATACCTCATTCAAAACATTCATTTCAGACAGCTAAGCCTAAAAAGAAGGTGGTAGAACCCGGAGAATTGAGTCCGCTTTCTGATTGGGAATATCAACTTTCCAAAGGTTGGGAGATGATAGAAGGATATAAAGCTCGGGCAGCTGAAAAATCGGTATTTGCACAAGATTTAGATACAAGCGAATGGTATTCGGCAACAGTTCCCGGTACGGTATTAACTACATTGGTGGATCAGGGAGTATACCCTGATCCCTATTGGGGGCTTAATAATCTGTTGATTCCCGATACACTTTGCCGGATGGATTGGTGGTATCGAAATTCATTTAATATTTCCCGTAATAGCAAGGGAGAAAAAGTAAAATTGATTCTGAATGGAATTAATTATAAAGCGGAGGTATGGTTTAATCATCAGTTATTAGGGACCATGACGGGTGCTTTTGAAAGAGGAATCTTTGATATAACTCGTTGGGTAGATTATGACAAAAAGAATCTGTTAGCCATCCGTATTCTTCCGCCTAATAATCCCGGTATTCCTCATGAGGCAAATAAGAAAGAAGGAATTGGTCCCAATGGTGGGGCATTATGTTTAGACGGTCCTACTTTTATCTCTTCGGAGGGGTGGGATTGGATTCCTGGTATACGCGACCGAAATATGGGGATTTGGCAGGATGTCAGAATAAAATTTGGCAATGAACTCGAAATTGTTGATACGCACGTGATTACGGATCTGCCTTTGCCTGACACTACTTCTGTTAATTTTATTGTTAATACGGAGATTTATAATTCTTCTAAAACTGCGTGTACTGCTGATTTGCATTTTAATATTGGCGGAGTATCTGCCATTTATCCGGTTTCTTTGAATGCCAATGAAAAGAGGATGATTAAACTGACTCCTCGTGAGTGTAAGGTATTGCAAATGAAAAATCCACGTCTTTGGTGGCCCAATGGATATGGAGAACAGTATTTATATGATGCATCTTTAAGTCTGGTCTCGTCAGGTAAGGACACACTTGATGTTAAGAAGATGCGTATCGGTATCCGTGAGCTGGAGTATGAATTGTCTGCATATGAGGATAATTCTCCTGTAGTGCGGTTAAACTATAATCCGACTGCTGCTTTGCAGGATGGAAAACCAGTTTTTGATGCTGTGAAACGCAAAAGAACGGATAGTAAGGTTCGCTATACGAATTATGATGGAGAATTTGTACCGAACTTATTGAAACCGGTATCTTCACAGGGAATAGAGTTAATAAAGGATTCGCTGATGAAAGAATATATGGTGATAAAGGTGAACGGTCAACGAATCTATTGCAAAGGAGGTAACTGGGGTATGGATGACGGTATGAAGCGTGTTTCCCGGGAGCGATTGGAACCAGCTTTGAAGTTGCATAAGAATATGAATTACAATATGATTCGTAATTGGACGGGTGAGAGCACGGAAGAAGTGTTCTATGAACTTTGTGATGAATATGGCATGTTGGTGATGAATGACTTTTGGCTTTCAACAGACGGATTTAATCTTAATCCATTAGATTATCGTCTGTTCATAAGGAATGTGACAGAGACAGTACGTCGTTTCCGTAATCACCCTTCCATTGCTTTATGGTGTGCACGTAATGAGGGGTTTGCTCCGAATGAACTTGAATACATGTTGGCTGCTACTTTGGCTAAAGAAGACCGTAGCCGGCACTATACAGGAAATTCTCGTTCATTAAATAGTTCAGGAAGTGGGCCTTGGCGTTATCAATATGATGCCGGATGGTATTATCGTTCTTTGGCTGGTGGTTTCCGTTCAGAAGTGGGTACTCCTTCGTTACCAACGGCTGAAACCATTCGTGAATTTATGGCGGAAGAGGATACTTGGCCTATCAGTGATGTTTGGTATTACCATGACTGGCATAACCATAGATATGGTGACAAGACTTTTAGTGAACTTTATAAGGAAGGGATGGATCGTAAACTGGGACCTTCCGATAACTTGGATGATTTTTGCCGGAAAGCACAATTGATTAATTACGAAAGTCATCGGGCTATTTTTGAAGCATGGAATAGCAAGATGTGGAATGATGCTTCTGGAGTGCTACTTTGGATGAGTCATCCCGCATGGCCTAGTATGGTTTGGCAGAACTACAGTTCGAATGGGGAAACAGCCGGTGCTTATTATGGCACGCAAAAAGCGTGCCGTCCTCTTCATATTCAGATGAGTCTTAATCATCATAAAGTAGATATTATTAATACTACGCTGAAGGAATATCGGAATTTGAAAGTGGAAGTTGTGGTTTACGATAAAGTAGGAAAAAAGATACGCTCCTCACAACAGAAGGTAGCTCATGTGAAAGCTAATGTACTGACTCCTGTAATACAATTAGAGGATATAAAAGGACTTCCTGATTTCTGCTGGGTAAAGTTGGTGTTGACAACTAATAGCGGAAAGTTGCTTGATGATAATGTTTATTGGCTCAATCAGAAGGAATGGGACGGAAAAGTCTTGGCTAATTTGCCGGTTTCTTCGGTGAATGTTTCGGTGAAGAACTTCACGAAAAAGGCTAACCATTATGAGGGCAGGCTTATTGTGAAAAATCCGGGGCAATACTTGGCTGCTGCAATAGCATTGACATTAAGAGATGCGAAAACTGATGCGCCTATTCGTCCGGCTTATTTTGATGACGGATACTTTTATTTGATGCCTGGCGAATCTAAAGAGGTCCGTTTCCAAGTAGACTGTAAAGAAGGTATTGATAAGATGCTTTTACGGGTAGATGGATATAATGTTGAATTGAAAGATATATTGTTGAATAATTAAAGACTAGGTGTTATGTATAAGAAGGTATTAATATTATTGTTTTTTGTTCCTTTTCAGTTGTTGTTTGCTCAAACAAGTATGTTGAAGGACTTTCCGGAAGGTTCTACTCCGGAAGAAATTGGTAAACGATTGGCATATCGCTTTCTAACCGAGAAGCATGCACTCCATATTGGAAAATGGATTGGTTATCCGGAAACATTTTATTGGAACGGGGCTTTGCGATATGCTTATCTTGCAAAAGATAAGGAACTTCTCAATCGTTTGCAAGATAAGTTTGAGCCTTTATTTACTGAAGAGAAGGCGTTGCAACCCATAATGAATCACGTTGATGTAAATATGTTCGGTAGCTTACCTCTTGAGTTGTATCTTGTGACAAAAGATAAGAAATATTGGTATTTAGGGTTGCCTTATGCCGATTCTCAATGGAAAGTGCCAGCAAACGCAAAACCGGAGGAAAAAGAATGGGCTGAAAAAGGATATTCCTGGCAAACACGTTTGTGGATTGATGATATGTATATGATTACAATCGTGCAGACTCGTGCTTATAAAGTGACGAAGGATAAGAAATATATCGATCGTGCAGCTAAAGAGATGGTGATGTATCTGGATGAACTACAACGTCCGAATGGCCTTTTCTATCATGCACCAGATGTTCCTTATTATTGGGGACGTGGAAATGGTTGGATGGCTGCAGGTATGACGGAGTTGCTTCAATGTTTGCCTAAGAATCATAAAGACCGTCCGCGTATTTTAGAAGGTTATCGGACAATGATGGAAAGTCTGAAGAAATATCAGAATCCGGAAGGTCTGTGGAATCAGTTGATCGACCAGTCTGATTGTTGGACTGAAACTTCAGGTTCGGCTATGTTTACTTTCGCATTTATCAAAGGGGTTAAGAATGGCTGGCTAGATGCAGAAGAATATGCTCCTGCGGCTCGTAAAGCATGGATGGCTTTAGTTTCATATCTTAATGATAAAAATCAGGTGAGAGAAATTTGTGTGGGAACGAATAAGAAGAACAGTAAACAGTACTATTATGATCGTCCGCGCCGTACGGGTGATTATCACGGACAGGGTCCTTATTTGTGGTGTGCTGCCGCTCTTATGGAAAAATAATCGTTTGGGTATGGGATCATAGTTGAGGCTTTGGAGAATTTCTGCCGATTTGGATAATTATTTCTATTTATAGCTCAATTTGTTTTATTCAATGTGGAGGATGTTCCCTAATTTTGCCTTAACAATTTAGTACAAATAGAATCAGGCAGGCTGATTCACATTAATATTTTATATGAGTCTGAAATATTTACTTTGTGGGATAGCTTTTGTAGCATGTGCTACTATTGCTAAAGCTTTTAATAATGTGCCGGAATCGATTTCGGCATCTATTTCCTTGAAAGTCCCGGGAAATAGCGCGAAATGTTATCCATTGACTTTTCAGAAGTCGCAGAATAATAACGGCACTTATTATTTGGAGAATTCGGAAAAAATACCGTTGACTGTGTCTCAAAACATAGTGGATGGTAACGATGGGATATGTATTAGTGTGTCTATCACTGCATTGGAAGATATTTACTTTAATTACAATCAGCAGGTGGCAACAGACTTCCGCCATAACGATTGCCTGTTCTATATGCCGGGATTCTGGTATCGGCGTAATCTGCGTTCGCCCAAAGAAGCCCCTTCATTCCATACTTCAGACAGTTGGATTGTAAGTGAGGACAGGTTAAGCGCACCTCTCACCGGGATTTTCTGTGAGAAGAAACAACGTTTTATGACTGTCAACAGATTGGATAAATTCGTAAATAACACGTTGGCTACTCATCGCGAAGGGGAGGTTATTCTTTCGGATAAGACTTCTTTGGGGTATACCGGATTTGAAAATAAGGATGGGGTTGCTACTCTTTCTTTCGGCTTTCCTTATCGGGAGGCCCCTAAAAGTTATATCCGTAAATTGACATTAGCTCCGGCTGTAACGGCTTATCAGCATCTTAGAAAAGGAGAGACGATTTTGTTGACTTGGCAAATTACTGAAGGTGAAGCAAAAGATTATTCTGATTTTGTGCGCCATACTTGGGAATATTGTTATGATACATATTTGCCCAAGCCTGTAGATGCTCCCTATTCAATTGAATATATGAAGCAGACTCTTAGCCAATTCTTTGTAAGTAGTTTTGTGGATAAATATCCGTTGGTATATAATTCGGGCATACATCTTAGAACAGATGCATGTACAAGTAATGGGCAGGCAGAAGTTGGTTTTATAGGACGTGTTCTTCTGAATGCATTCAATGCCTGGGAATATGGTTGGGAATGTAACCGGGAAGATTTGAAAGTTAACAGTACCAAAATATTCGATAGTTATTTGAAGAACGGCTTCACGGTAGCAGGCTTTTTTAAGGAATCGGTAAACTTTGATAAGAACTTTGAGGATCCTGTTCATAGTATCCGTCGTCAATCGGAAGGGCTTTATGCAATCTTCCATTTCCTGGCTTATGAAAAAGAAAAAGGGCGCAAGCATCCGGAATGGGAACAGCGATTGAAAAAGATGTTGGATATGTTTCTGCAATTGCAAAATGCTGATGGTAGTTTTCCACGAAAGTTCCGTGATGACTTTTCCGTTGTAGATAAAAGCGGGGGAAGTACTCCTTCGGCTACATTACCTTTAGTCATGGGATATAAATACTTTAAGGATAAACGTTACTTGGATAGTGCCAAGCGGACTGCGGGTTATCTGGAGAAAGAATTGATTTCTAAGGCAGATTATTTTTCATCTACCCTTGATGCAAATTGTGAGGATAAAGAAGCGTCACTTTATGCTGCAACTGCTACCTATTATCTTTCATTAGTTACTAAAGGGGAGGAACACAAGCATTATGCTGATCTGACGAAGCAAGCCGCTTATTTTGCATTATCGTGGTATTATTTGTGGGATGTTCCTTTTGCTCCCGGACAGATGCTGGGTGATATTGGTTTGAAAACACGTGGTTGGGGAAATGTTTCGGTAGAAAATAATCATATCGATGTGTTTGTATTTGAATTTGCCGATGTACTTCGTTGGTTATCGAACGAATATAAAGAATCCCGTTTCTCGGACTTCGCAGAAGTGATTTCAACCTCTATGCGGCAGTTATTGCCTTATGAAGGACACATGTGTGGCATTGCCAAAGTGGGTTACTATCCGGAAGTTGTCCAACACACCAGTTGGGATTACGGGAAGAATGGCAAAGGATATTATAATGACATTTTCGCACCCGGATGGACTGTTGCTTCTTTATGGGAATTATTTACTCCTGGGCGTGCCGAGATTTTCTTAGAAAAATAATTTAAATTGCTGGTATAGGGTCTCTTAAAGTATGAATAAACTCTTTTATTCGTTATTGTTCTATTGTTTATCCGTTTCCCTTTCATTAGAAAGGGAAACGGATAATTCGCTTTTATTCGAGCGAGCAAATGAGTCATCTATGTTGATAATAGAGGACCGTTTGCCTATTGCCGATCCTTATGTGTTGTTTTATGAGGATAAGTACTATGCGTACGGTACTCGCACAAATGGTTTTGAAGTTTATATTTCTGATGATTTAGAGCATTGGAGACGTGGGGATAGACTGGCTTTGTCACCGCAAGACTCTTGGGGAACAAAGTGGTACTGGGCCCCTGAGGTGTATTATATAGAGTCAGAGAAGAAGTTTTATATGTTCTATACGGTAGATGAGCATATTTGTGTTGCCACTTCTGATAGTCCGGAGGGGCCTTTTGTGCAGGATGAAAAGAAGCCGGTCAGAGAAGAAAAAGGCATTGATGCTTCGTTGTTCATGGATGATGATGGTAAAGCTTATCTCTATTTTGTTCGTTTTACAGGAGGCAATGTGATTTGGGGTGTGAGATGAACTCCGATTTGAAAAGTGTCAAAGAAGAGACTTTGAGAGAATGTATAAAGGCTGATGCCAGTTGGGAATTACAGCAGGCTAAAGTAGCGGAAGGTCCCTCACTTCTTAAAAGAAACGGGGTATATTATTTGATTTACTCTGCTAATCATTTCAGAAGTCAGGATTATGCAGTGGGATATGCAACAGCTACCTCTCCGCTAGGACCTTGGAAGAAATATGACGGGAATCCTATTTTGTGCAGAGATAAGGATGTGGCTGCAGGATTGGTTGGAACAGGGCATGGAGCACCTTTTTTATGCAGGGATGGAAGTTACAAATATATTTATCATGCTCATTCGAGCGTAAATCGTGTAGAACCACGTACCTCATATTTGAATGATTTGATTTTTGGAGATGATGGAGTGATTTCTATCGTGGGAAATGTCATTAAGCCTGTAGTAGAATCATCTGAATAAAGATTGTGCCGATAACTTAGCTTCTTTGATCTATCAAGAGCAGTAAGTTATATCTAAATACTATAAATAGACAAATAGATTATTATGACTTCAAGAAGAGATTTTCTTAAAAAAGCAGGGTTACTCACTGCATCTTTGGCTGTCCCCGCTCTTAATGCGCAAGGGGAAACAGTGCAATCTAAGATACGTTTAAAGAACACAAAGATTGCGGTGGATGATCGGTGGGATGTTATTGTAATTGGTGGAGGACCTGCTGGGTGTACTGCTGCGATTTCTGCAGCCCGGGAGGGAGCTAATACTTTGCTGATTGAGGCAATGGGACAACTTGGCGGTATGGGAACAGCAGGTATGGTTCCGGCATGGTGTCCGTTTTCTGATGGCGAAAAGATTATTTATCGAGGTTTGGCGGAAAAGATATTCGAGGCATCGAGAAAAGGAGTTCCTCATGAGAGAAAGCAAAAACTGAATTGGGTGAATATAAATCCTGAATATTTGATGCAGGTTTACGATCGGATGGTCGCTGAATCGGGGGCAAAAGTCCTTTTCTTCTCGAGGGTTGCTGCTGTTGAGATGTCAGCTGATGATACGGTAGATGCTATTATTGTAGCAAATAAATCCGGGCTTGTTGCATTCAAAGCAAAAGTCTTTATTGATGCGACGGGAGATGGAGATGTGGCTACTTGGGCAGGTGCTTCATTTAAAAAGGGAGGTGAGGATGGTATACTGCAAAGTTCTACTTTGTGCTTCTCGTTTGCCAATGTTGATAGCTATAACTACAATCTCATAGGTCCTTCATTGCATACGAGTAACAAAAATAGCCCTATCTTTGACGCGATTAGGTCCGGGAAATATCCATTGATAGGCAGACATTTCAATAGTAATTTGATCGGCCCGGATGTGGTACAATTCAATGCAGGACACATTGATAATGTTGATTCGACCGACCCATGGGCTACTACGCGGGCGATGGCTACCGGTAGGCAAATCGCTGAACAATACTTGGAGGCACTGAAAGAACTTCAGCCTAAAACTTTTGGTAGTGCTTTTGTTGTAAAGACTGCCTCTTTGTTGGGGGTTAGAGATAGTCGTCGGATTGAAGGGGATTATACGTTTACTTTCCAAGATTGGTTGGAGCGTAAAACATTTGAAGATGAGATCGGACGTAATTGTTACTATATTGATGTTCATAAACCGGGGCATAAAGAGACGCGTTACAAAAAAGGTGAATCTCATGGAATTCCTTATCGTTGCTTGACTCCTAAAGGTCTGAAGAATCTATTGACCGCCGGACGCTGTATTTCTACTGATGAAGAAGCTTTTGGAAGCTTGCGAGTGATGCCACCTTGTCTGGTGACTGGTGAAGCTGCCGGAATGGCTGCGGTACACGCTATTAAACAGGCAAAGAATGATGTTCATAAGATTGATGTCGGTTTTCTACGCAAAAGATTAAAAGAAGAAGGACAATACTTTTTATAAATATGTTAAGAACGATTTTTATAGGATATTCGTCTTGACAAATGCTTTTTAATGTTGTATCTTTGTAGTACGAGCTTTAATAAATAACAGATAAAAGAAGATGAAATAAATGACTTAAATGATATAATATTATAACAAATTCGGGCATGTTTCCTGATAAGTATCAGGAATGGTGTATCAGATATGGGCAAAAAGGCTGCAAATTTTATGAAATTTGCAGCCTTTTTGTTGTAAAAGATGGATTTGAAAACTTGGAAATCCGATTGCAGAGTTTTTAATAAACTCAGATACCATTTATAATAAACTGCTCAAAAGTTTATTAAAAACGTGAGATCCGTTTATATAGAAAATTGTTCATATTTTTATATGTTCTCAAGTTTGCGTTTAGAATATTCTTGGTTAAAGGTAACTATACTTAACAGACCAGAAAGTAATCAAATGAGGCAACAGCTTTCCTGTTGGCTAAATTTATACGTGAAGTTCCAGAACAAACCGTGCTCCTTTCGTGTAATTCGTATCCAGTGTCAGGCTTCCGTTCATCTTGGCAGCAATCAGTGAACAGATCGGTAATCCTAGTCCATCCCCTGTAGTCAGGTCTTTTACTTCTGTGAAAGGCTTAAAGAGATTTTCCTGTTGCTCTGCCGGAATTCCTGTCCCTGTATCCGTAACGATGAATTGGTGCGTGTGTGCTCCCCGTTTCTTGAATTCGAGACTGATACGACCCTGTTCGGTGTAGAAAGCGGCATTTTTCAGTAAATAGAGAAGAATGCGTTCCAACTGTTCCTTGTTTGTCTTTACCTGAAGTTTTGGTGCATTGACTGAAGATGTGACATCCGGTTTTATGTGTTCTTTGGCTCTATCCATCACATTTTCACAGAAAGTTCCCACATTGGTTTCACTTAGTTCATAGAACTCGGTTAGTGAGTTTTCCAAAGATGACAGTTCTTGAATATCATCACTGAATTTCTTCAAAGCTGCAACTTGTCCCTGCATTTGGGCAGCTTCTTGAGGAGCCTTCTGTGACAGTTCTTCGGCTGAAGTAGCCAGCGTATTCAGGGTAGGTTCCATTTGCGAAGATATATTCTGTATAAATTTGGTTTTTAGTTCATTGTGTTCATTGGCAATTTTCACGCTTTTCTTTAATTTACGATTGCCGGCGATGAATCGCAGCAATATCACAGCCAGTATTGCCAGGCCGGCTACCAATATAGCCACTAGCACACAGAGACTTATGATAATATACTGCTTGGCAGATAGTGAGTCGTCTTTCTCCTGTATGGTCAGTTGGCTTTCGTCATATTTTCTCTTCAGTACATTTAGCTCATCCTGTGCGGTTAACGTTTTTACAGAGTCTGTCCAGACAATGAAGCTTTCGTAAGTGCGTTCCATCAGTGGAGCATTGTTGCCTTTCCGTGCAATACTGATAAGGTTCTTGTAGCAATCGCTCACTTTGGCATAGTCTTTCTTTTCTTTATATTGGTTGATAAGTTTGCGGAAACAGGCATCGCCTTGTGTGTTCTGGTTGAAAGTATAATAATAGTTGGCTTTTGTATACAGCAGTGCCTCCGTTAGGGAGTCGTTCTTTGCAAGATTAGCTGTTTCTTCCAGTTTATCCAACTGTGTCTTTGCCTGTGCGGGGTTTTTCAGTGCGGTGTACATCTGCAATCGTTCCTTATTGATAAGGAAACGCAGGTCATAAAAGACTTTCTTTTTATTCTGTTCTCCGGTCCATAGAAGCTGCTCCATGTCACGGCAAAGCTCGAATCCTTCTTTATAGAAATTCTCTCTGACATATAAAGCATTGGCCTGAACACCACATTCTATTGCCTGTGGGTAGTTTTCGCGGGCGGCAAATGCTTCGTATGCTTTTTTGAATAAATAGCGCGCTTTGATATAATCTTTCTGTTTAAGGCTGCTCTGCGCTTGTTCCTTTAGCTCTGTAGCTCTGTCTTGGGGAGTTTGCGCAGAAGTCAGTATGGTGAAACAAAATATTATCAGGAGGCTTGTTATGGATGCTTTCATATTATTGCTTATTTGTTTGTCACAAATGTAAAACAAATATATGAAAAAAGGTAGCGTTCACGGTGAAATAATTTTTATCTGTTTATATTTACTGTGATTACCCTGCCCAGTTCTCTCTGTCGAGATTCCGATAACTGATGGCTTCTGCCAGGTGGCTGGGAAGTATTTGCTCTGTTTCTTCCAAATCGGCAATGGTGCGGGCTACTTTTAAAATCCGGTCATAGGCACGGGCGGATAAATTGAACCGTTCCATGGCGTTTTTTAATAACACAAGCCCTTTATCATCCGGTTGGGCATATGTTGCCAGCAATCTGCTGTTCATCTGTGCATTGCAATAAATACCCGTACATTCGGCATACCGTTTCTCCTGTATCTGACGCGCTTTTATTACTCGCTGCCGGATGATACTGCTCGACTCTCCCTGTCTTTGATCGGATATCTTGTCAAAGGGTACGGGAACTATCTCTATTTGAATGTCTATACGGTCTAATAACGGGCCGGATATCTTATTCAGGTATTTTTGTACTTGTCCGGGACTGCATACGCATGCTTTTGTCGGATGATTGTAATATCCACATGGGCATGGGTTCATAGATGCGACAAGCATCAGGTTAGCCGGATAACTAATGGTGCTTTTGATACGGGAAATGGTGATGTGTCGATCTTCCAGCGGTTGGCGCAATACTTCCAACACGCCCCTGTTGAACTCTGGTAACTCGTCCAGAAATAAAACCCCATTATGTGCCAGACTGATTTCTCCCGGCTGCGGGAAACTTCCGCCACCAACCATTGCTACTTGCGAGATCGTATGGTGTGGATCGCGGAACGGGCGTTGGGTAATCAATGAGGACCCGCGTTGCAGTTTTCCGGCAACCGAGTGTATCTTGGTCGTTTCCAGACTTTCCCCTAATGAAAGAGGGGGAAGAATGGACGGGAGTCGTTTAGCCATCATTGATTTGCCACTGCCTGGAGCACCTATCATGATTAAATTGTGTCCTCCGGCTGCTGCAACTTCCAAGGCTCTTTTCACGTTCTCTTGTCCTTTTACATCTGCAAAATCCAGGTCACTATGATTCTGTTGTTGATAGAATTCTTCCCGGGTATTGACAATAGTTGGTTCCAGTTCGCGTTCGTTGTTGAAAAACTCGATGACTTCTTTGATATTACTGACTCCGTATACTTTTAACTGGTTGACAACGGCGGCTTCCCGTGCATTTTGTTGGGGAATGATAAGTCCCTCGAACCCGTCTTCGCGGGCTTTGATGGCGATAGGGAGTGCTCCCTTGATAGGCTGGATACTTCCGTCCAGACTTAGTTCACCCATCAGTAAATAGCGGGAGAATTTCTCGGAAGAGATTGTTTCACTGGCACCCAGCAGTCCGATGGCAAGCGGTAAATCATAGGCTGAACCTTCTTTGCGGATGTCAGCCGGTGCCATATTGACTACTATATTGCTTGTAGGCATTTTATAGCCATTCACTTGCAATGCGGAGATAATGCGTTGATGGCTTTCTTTGACCGCAGAGTCCGGAAGGCCGACGAGATAAAACATACAGCCGCGCGAGCTGTTGACTTCGATTGTGATGAGTGTTGCATCAATCCCTTGAACAGCCGCTCCGAAAACTTTGATTAACACGTTTGCTTACAGGTTATTTTTTCTTTTTATTGTCTTGTTTTTCCTTTTCTTCAGCTGCTGTGACTACTTCTTCAATTTTCTTTTTCAGCTGCTCTCCTTTGAGGTTTTTTGCCAGAATCTTGCCGTCTGCTGCCAAAAGAATGTTGCTGGGAACTTGTTTGATAGCATATTGTTTGGCAACCTCGGAATTCAATCCACCAAAATCACAAACTTGTTCCCAATTTAGCGTATCGCGTTTAATAGCATCCTGCCATTCCTTCTTGTCCATATCAAAGGAGACTCCGAGCATAGCGATGTGTTTGTTCTTTTTGTACTTCTTATAAAGTTCTTTTAACTCGCTGTTGCTTTGATGATTGGAGATACTATCTGCCCATGAGGCCCAGAAGTTGATTAACAGATTCTTCTTTTTGAAATCTTCGGATGAACGGGTAATTTTCTCTCCTTTTATATTGGGCAGGCTGAAAAACGGAGCATATTTGCCTGTCTCTGTCTTTTCGGACAAGGAGATAGCTTCGTTCAATTTCTCGATATATAGCTTGTCTTGCAGTATTCCTGTCATGACTTCAATTAATTTCTTTATCTTGTTGAAATCAGGAGAGTCTTTCTGCACAAAGTATTTATCCAACAGGTAAAGACTGACAAAAGAAGAATGATGTATCCTGATGAATTCTTCCGCCTTTTGCTCTAAATCTTTTTCGGAAGGGTTGTTTAAACTACTCAGCTCTTTCTGAAAGGCTGTGAACTCTTCATTATATCTATTCCCGTTGATGTCCAGAAATTCGGGGTGGTCTATATTTCCTTTTATCTTGATTTGGTTTCCTTTATCGAGGAAGATCGGATATTCTATTTGGTTGTCAATCAGCAGATAGGCCGAAGTTATGGTATCTATGGAGGTGGTGTAGGAGAATTTGTCTCCTTTCGCGAAAATAGTATCTATCCGGTCAAAGGATTCGTCCATTCCGTACAGGTAGAGCGTATCTGTACCCAGTCCCTTGATTTCTCCGGTTATGCTTGTTTTCTTAGACGATTTGCCACAACCGCACAGACAGATGATTATGAGGATTAAAATGCTGCTCTTTTTCATTGCTTTGAATTCTTTTCTGCGAAAGTACGGTTTTTATGGATAAAAAAAAAGAATTGCCCGTCATTTATAATGACAGGCAATTCTTAATATTTAAAATAGAGTGGTAATTCTCTTATTTAATGATGCTCATGAAATCTGCATTTGTGAAGTATTTTGCAAATTCCAGGTCAGTAGCTGCTTTCTTAGCTAATGAAGAATCTTTAGCAACTGCGCTCTTCAAGCTGCTTGTTACCATAGAAGAATTGTTAGTTCTAGCACCTAAAACTGCCATCAAGTAGTCAGTGTAAGCATCCGGTCTTGTTACGTTAGCCAATGTGTTTTTAGCTTTGTTGTAGTCCTTAGCAAGGATTTGAGCCAAAGCAGCACTGTTAGTCTTAGAGTCACCGAATGAGTTAACTGCTCTTTCATATTGACCTTGAGCGATGTACAGGTTACCCATAGATTCGCCAAGTTCTTTTGTTCCGGCAGCTTTACCGAAGTATGCTTCTGCAGCAGTTTTGTCACCCTTCATCAAAGAGATCAAACCTAAGTTCATGTTAACTTCAGGAGTAGCATTAACGCTGGCAGCTTTCTTGAAGTAAGATTCAGCTTTGTCAATGTTACCAGCCTGGTAAGCTAATTTACCCAAGTTGTTGTAACCACGGTAATCGTTCGGGAATTGTTTGGTAGCTTGAGTATAGATAGCTTCTTGTTTAGCAGGATCGCTAGTCAGTGTAGCAGCATACAGCAATTCTTCTACATTCAGTTCAGAAGGATTAGAAGAAGCCAGTTTAGTGATTTCTTCGTCAGACTTACCGATGATTTCATAGTTCAAAGTCAAACGAGAACGACGCAACTGAGGAAGAATAGTGTTAGCCAATTCTTTGTATACAGCAGAGATGTTTTTGATTTCGCTTTCTCTTTGAGCAGGATCTTGGTACATTGCAATAACGCGGAGGATCAACTCTTTGTCTTGGATGTTAGATTTAGAAACTAATTCTTGGAAACCTTCCCAGTCCTGTGCAGTATATTTAGCATCGATCGGAGCGTCGATTTTTGCTTTCTTCAGGTCTTTGCTCAACAGCTTAGTTGTGTTGTCTTCGCGGTTTTCAGCAAGAGTTGTATTCAAGCTTACACCACCATCAGGAGAAGCGTATGCAGAAACTTCGATGTTGCTGATCTTCTTGTTAGCAGCTTCGTTTACGTTAGCTACTTCTTTGTTGAATTCCTTAGCAGTCTTCAATTCGCTGGAACGAATGTTAGCCTGTTGGATCAAGAACATGATGTTAGCATCGTGTTTTTCTTTAATGATACGTTGGAAAGCGTCTTCGCCCAATGCAGGGTTAGCGTTACCTAATGTATTGTTTACTAATTCAGAAGTAGAAATTACACCATCAGCAATTTTCACAGCAGGAATAGTAACTACTTTCTTACCGATAGTAGCTTTGAATTCCAGGTACAATTCAGACTTAGCCATTTCCGGAACATAGTCGAAAGAAGTTTTCATAGTGTAGCTACCGCCCATCTTGTAAGAGATAGACTGGTCGTTACCTTCCACTTTTTCACCTTGGAAAGTAGCTGGTTGGCCTTTAGCTTCGCCGCCATTCCATTTCAAAACCGGAGTAACTTCTACAACCGCTTTCTTGTTGAAATACTTTTCAGGAAATTTACCATTGATGGTCGCAGGAACTTTACCACCTACTGCCTCCAGCACTTGCGGAGTAACAGTGAAGTAATCAGCTGATAATTCACCCATTTTTTTGCTGCAAGAAGAGAATAATGCAACAACCATTGCCATGAGTAAAGGCAAGTACAACTTCTTAGTCATTTTAGGTATAAATTAAATGTTTGTAATTGAAATATCGTCTATTTGTCAACCTCCTTCTGCTCGCACAGAAAAAGTAACGCAAAGATATTAATTCTTAATATAAATATATAGATAAGGGGCTGATTTTATCATAATTTAATGAAATAACTCCTCTTTTTCTTTCCGGTACTTGATATTTCGCGGGTGATGCTCAATAATCTCACTACGAAGCATGTTGCGGTCGATATGTGTATAGATTTCCGTTGTCGCAATAGATTCATGTCCGAGCATGCATTGAATAGCTCGCAAATTGGCTCCACCTTCCAGTAAATGAGTGGCGAAGGAATGCCGGAAAGTGTGCGGACTGATGTTTTTGGTAATACCTGCTTTTTCCGCTAATTCTTTTATCATGTGAAAGATCATAATCCGGGAAAGTCCTTTGCCTCTCCGTTGGCTGACGAAAACGAAATCCTCATGCCCTTTTTTAACTTCAATTTGATTGCGGTCTGGTATGTAAAGTTTTATTTCATTAATGGCTCGCGGAGAGATGGGGACGAGGCGCTGTTTGCTTCCTTTTCCTTCTACTTTGATAAAACCTTCATCAAAATAAAGGTCGGACAGCTTGAGAGTGACAAGCTCCGATACGCGAAGTCCGCAACTGTATAATGTCTCTAAAATAGCTCTGTTTCGCTGTCCTTCGGTTTTGCTGCGGTCAACGGCAGAGATGATCCGGTCAATTTCCTCCACAGTCAGTACTTCAGGAAGTTTAAAGCCTATTTTAGGTCCTTCTAACAACTCACTGGGGTCTGCTTCCAAGTAGTCTTCAATGATGAGAAAACGGAAGAATGATTTGATTCCTGATAAGATGCGGGCCTGTGAACGAGGGTGAATGCCAATGTCGTGTAATCCGGCTGCAAAATGTTGAAGATCAGATAAACATACGTCTAATATATCTATCTTTTCCTGCTCTAAAAAGTTTATCAGTTTGTCCAAATCCGTAAGATAGGCATCCAGCGTATTAGGAGATAAAGACTTTTCCAGTTTGAGATACTGCTGATACTTCCTGATTATCACGTCTTGTTGTTCCTTCTTCCTCTTTTTTTCGTTGATTTCCATTTCTTTTTTCTACCTTTGCACCTTGAAATATTGTTCTTTGGATACAAAGGTATATAAAAAACAGGATTGCGCGATGAAGATACAAATTATTAATGGCCCGAATATTAATCTGTTGGGTAAGCGTGAACCTTCCATTTACGGAAGCGTTACATTTGAAGATTACTTGGCTGATCTTCGCAAAAGATACGTTGACGTGGAGATCGACTATTTTCAATCGAATATTGAGGGTGAAATGATAGACTGCATACAGCAGGTGGGATTTGATGTGGATGGCATTATTCTGAATGCAGGTGCGTATACACATACTTCCATAGCCTTGCAGGATGCTATTCGCTCTGTGACGTCTCCGGTGATTGAGGTACATATTTCCAATGTGCATAGTCGGGAGTCTTTCCGACACGTATCGATGATTGCTTGTGCCTGCAAGGGAGTGATTTGTGGCTTTGGGTTGAATTCGTACCGTTTGGCCTTGGAAGCTTTGTTAGATAGATAATAAATAAGGTAATATAATATATAATAGGTAGAAAGACTATGTTATTGAAACAGACTAAAATTGTGGCTTCCATCTCGGATAGACGTTGCGATGTGGATTTTATAAAACAGTTGTTTGAAGCTGGGATGAATGTGGTGCGTATGAATACAGCGCACGCTAGCCGTGAAGGTTTTGAAGCTTTGATTGCAAATGTACGTGCTGTGTCCAACCGTATTGCGATCTTGATGGATACAAAAGGTCCGGAAGTTCGTACGACGGCTAATGCAGAACCAATTCCATATAAGACAGGTGATAAAGTAAAGATTGTAGGTAATCCGGATTTGGAGACAACCCGTGAATGTATTGCTGTTTCATACCCGAACTTTGTGTCCGATCTGAATATCGGTGGTACGATCCTGATTGATGATGGTGATCTGGAACTGGAAGTTATTGATAAGACTAACGATTATTTGTTGTGTGAAGTCAAGAACGATGCTACTTTGGGAAGCCGTAAGAGCGTAAATGTTCCGGGTGTTCGCATTAATCTTCCTTCATTAACGGAAAAAGACCGTAACAATATCCTTTACGCTATTGAAAAGGATATTGATTTTATCGCTCATTCTTTTGTACGCAATCGTCAGGATGTGCTTGATATTCGTGAAATTCTGGATGCTCATAATAGTGATATCAAGATTATTGCTAAGATTGAGAATCAGGAAGGGGTAGATAATATCGATGAAATTCTGGAAGTGGCAGATGGTGTAATGGTGGCCCGTGGTGACTTGGGTATCGAAGTGCCTCAGGAACGTATTCCGGGGATCCAGCGTGTACTGATTCGCAAATGTATTTTGGCAAAGAAGCCGGTAATCGTTGCTACTCAGATGCTCCATACGATGATAAATAACCCTCGTCCGACTCGTGCGGAAGTGACTGATATTGCTAATGCAATCTACTATCGTACAGATGCATTGATGTTGAGTGGGGAAACTGCTTATGGTAAGTATCCGGTAGAGGCTGTGAGAACAATGACTAAGATTGCTGCCCAGGCTGAAAAAGATAAATTGGAGGAAAATGATATCCGTATTCCATTGGATGAGAATAGTAATGATGTTACGGCATTCCTTGCTAAACAGGCAGTGAAAGCTACCTCTAAACTAAAAATACGTGCCATTATTACTGATAGCTATAGCGGACGCACTGCCCGTAACTTGGCAGCTTTCCGTGGAAAGTATCCGGTGTTGGCTATCTGTTATAAAGAAAAGACGATGCGTCATTTGGCTTTGTCTTATGGTGTGGAAGCTATCTATATGCCGGAACTGGCTAACGGGCAGGAGTATTACTTTGCAGCATTGCGTCGTTTGTTGAAAGAAGG
This sequence comes from Bacteroides sp. 90-K9/2, assembly GCF_047310725.1. Classification (NCBI taxonomy): domain Bacteria; kingdom Pseudomonadati; phylum Bacteroidota; class Bacteroidia; order Bacteroidales; family Bacteroidaceae; genus Bacteroides; species Bacteroides sp. 90-K9/2. The sequence goes on along the minus strand of NZ_JBCGVL010000006.1, from coordinate 265,079 downwards.
TCGTTTACAGCCTTCTGACATGGTTGGTTATTTGAGTAGTGGTAAGGCGGGAACGAAAACATCATTCCTTGAAATTAATGTGGTGGAAGATGCTCTGAAGCATGCAGAGGAGACTGTATTGCCTAATAACAACCGCTATTTGTAATTTGTAAGAGCTACTTTTATGCAGGAAACCGAATCGATAGACGAATATATTTTGCAGCATATTGATCCCGAGAGCGATTATTTAAAATCGCTCTACCGGGACACACATGTAAAACTGCTCCGTCCTCGTATGGCTTCCGGGCATTTGCAGGGACGGATGCTGAAAATGTTTGTAGAAATGATTCGCCCCTGTCAGATATTGGAAATAGGAACGTATAGTGGTTATTCTGCCCTTTGTCTGGCGGAAGGTCTGGCCGAAGGTGGAATGTTGCATACGTTTGAGATCAATGATGAACAAGAGGATTTTACCCGTCCATGGTTGGAAAAATCACCATTTGCCGATAAAATTCGTTTTTATATAGGTGATGCTTTAGAACTTGTTCCGCGTTTAGGTGTTACCTTTGATATGGCTTTTATTGATGGTGATAAGCGTAAGTACATTGAATATTACGAGATGACGTTGGTGCATCTATCTGCAGGCGGATATATCATTGCTGATAATACTTTGTGGGACGGTCATGTTCTCGAACAGCCTCGCAACACGGATGCACAGACGATTGGTATTAAAGCCTTCAATGATTTGGTGGCGGAAGATGTGCGAGTGGAAAAAGTGATATTGCCTTTACGTGACGGATTAACGATCATAAGGAAGAAAATAGTAAGTAGTAAATCGTAAAATAGTAAATAACTTTATGGAAACAACCAGACAGAATAAGATATCTCGCCTATTGCAAAAAGAACTAAGTGAGATATTCCTGCTTCAAACAAAGTCCATGCCGGGTACACTGGTCTCTGTTAGCGCAGTTCGCATTAGTCCTGATATGAGTATTGCCCGTGTCTACCTCAGTGTTTTCCCTTCAGAGAAAGCAGAAGAGATGGTGAAGAATATCAATAACAATATGAAATCCATTCGTTATGAGCTTGGGACTCGTGTACGTCACCAGCTACGTATCATTCCTGAACTGAAATTCTTCGTGGATGATTCATTGGATTATATTGAGAAAATAGATTCATTGCTGAAGTGAAATAACTCATTGCAGAGGTGAACTTTCCTTTTTATATAGCCAGGCGTTATCTTTTTTCAAAGAAAAAGCATAATGCTATTAATATCATATCCGGCATTTCCGTATGTGGGGTGGCTCTTGCTACACTTGCTTTGGTTTGCACTCTTTCTGTTTTTAATGGTTTTCAGGATATGGTGGCCAGCTTTTTTACGGCTTTTGATCCGCAGTTGAAAATTACGGTCCGTGAAGGAAAGGTTTTTGATGCACAAGATGAACGGATTCGTGCGGTTTGTGCGCTTCCTGAAGTGGAGGTGTTTACAGAGACGCTCGAAGAGAATGCAATGGTGCAATACAAGGACCGTCAGGCTATGGTTGTACTAAAAGGGGTGGAGGATAATTTTGAAGAACTGACAGCCATAGACAGCATACTTTATGGCGCGGGAGAATTTGTTCTTCATGATTCGATCGTGAATTATGGCGTCATGGGAGTGGAATTGGTTGCGACCTTGGGAACTGGTTTGGAGTTTGTCGATCCTCTTCAGGTATATCTTCCCAAGCGAAATGCCAAAGTGAACATGGCAAATCCCGGCGCTTCTTTTAACCGTGATTATCTGTATTCTCCAGGTGTCGTATTTGTGGTGAATCAGCAAGAATATGATGGAAAATATATTCTGACTTCTCTTGATTTTCTTCGTCAGCTTCTGGATTATACAACAGAAGTCTCTGCGATGGAATTGAAATTGAAACCTAATGTAAATACTTCATCGGTACAATCTAAAATAGAAAACATACTAGGTGATGATTTTGTTGTTCAGAATCGTTATCAGCAACAGGCAGATGTTTTCCGTATTATGGAGATAGAGAAACTAATCTCTTATTTGTTCCTCACTTTTATTTTAATGATAGCCTGTTTTAATGTGATAGGCTCTCTTTCTATGTTGATCTTGGATAAGAAGGATGATGTAGTAACTTTGCGGAGTCTTGGAGCTAGTGATAAACTCATCTCCCGAATATTCCTCTTTGAAGGACGTCTCATTTCTCTTTTTGGCGCTATCTCCGGTATTGTCCTGGGCTTAATCCTATGTTTTATCCAACAGAAATTTGGTATAATTTCATTGGGAGGCGGTGGTGGTACTTTTGTTGTAGACGCCTATCCTGTCAGCGTTCATGCTTGGGATGTGGTACTTATTTTTATCACCGTTTTGGCAGTCGGATTCCTTTCTGTGTGGTATCCTGTACGTTATTTAAGTAAGAGGCTTTTATAAATCAATACTTGGGGCTTTCAAAAGTCCCGATGCTTTCTGATTGCTAAAAGCATCACTTTAAGTGACCATACAGGAAATGTTGAGAACATACCCTTCACTCTTCACCTTTTCTTCGAAATCCTTTATTCATCAGCGATAGCGGGTGAAGGGGCACTCCTTCACCTCGTATTTAATTAAAAAATTGAATTGTACCGGATGCAAATGCATGAATGATGATTGTGTCATTCTTTTATGTAATTTAGTAATAGCTTACATGTAGTCTATTACTGGATAAGTTGCTTTTGCTCCTATGCAAACTTCTTTTGGTCTAGGAGTAAAGTTGTTTTTCAATGGATGCAAACTATAAATACAAGTTTTGTTTTTATAAATGAAGCTTGCGTTTATAAAAACAAAGCTTGCATTTATATGATCAGAATTTGCGTTTATAGTTTCCATACTATCGGAAATAACTTTATTATTAGACGAAAGTAACTTTACTCCTAATGAAACAGAAGTTATCTATTAATAGATTGGAGATGAAGTAGTGGGTTACAATGACCAGTCAACTAAATTGAAAAAGAACCACTAGAGTAAGGACGGTACAACGTTCAGAGAGAGAAATTCGGTGAAAAGAAGAGCCTTCACCCGCTACCATCGATGAATAAAGGGTTTCGAAGAAAAGGTGAAAGGTGAACTCCATGTTTGAAAACTTATTGCGTGAGGCGTAAAAGAATCTATCTTTGATGGCACGTCCTGCCAAGTTACTTTTTAATCTTTCGTAATTGATAACTTTTAATCCGTTTTTGTGGTTTTTATTTTTATAATTGCTGATATACTACTATATTTGGCACAATTTTGTTAATTAGAAATAATCTGTAAAACACTTCCGTGAAACCTGAAAGTAATGACATAGACAGAATTATAAACAGTGATGAAGCGGCTTTTTGCCGTTTTATGGAACGTTATTCTTCACGTCTATATCATTATGTTTTTGCTTTGATTGGTCAAAAGGAACCGGCTGAAGAGGTTGTAAGTGATGTTTTCTATGAGGTTTGGAAAAACAGAAAAACCTTGGGTGGTATAGAAAATATGAATGCCTGGATACAGACGATTACTTATCGGAAAGCTATTTCTTATTTGAGGAAGGAAACGGGAAAAACTGAATTATCGCTTGACGGTATAGGGGATTTTATATTTGCTCCTATCCAGTCACCTGACGAGGCGATGATTAGTAAAGAGGAGATGGAGAAAATAAACAATGCTATCCAACAGCTACCACCTAAATGTAAACATGTCTTTTTCTTGGCGAAGATAGAAGGGTTACCTTACAAAGAGATTGCAGACATATTAAATATATCTGTGAAGACTATCAATAATCATATTGCTTTTGCTTTAGAAGAAATTGCTCAAAATCTGAATCTGGTTTTGCGTAAGAAATGATTGAAGACTTACTGTTAATTGTTTGTATTTTAAGGATTTAATTATTAAAAGGAGCTTCTTGCTATTTTTACTTTTCGAGAAAAATAGAAAAAGTTCATTTTTAACTAGGAGATTTTTTTGAATGTTGCGTCTTTATTTATAGAACAACATTAAAGAAGATTATGGACTTAAAAGGATACCATTGCCTTGCTGATTTATTTGGTAAACTGAATTCTCAAGAAAAGCTTGAGGATGATTTTACTACTATACCTGAAGGCGGGAAACTGAAATTCTTTTGGGAAAAATGCGGGCATGAAAAGATTGATGCTTCTTCTATAATAGAGCGAACTAAACAAAAAATCCGGAGAGATGTAATGAGGCGTCGAAGAAATTATTTCTTAGTAGCTTCTGCTTCTGTCGCAGCTTCTATTTTAATTTGCATTTCAACCATCCACTTCTTAACTCATAGTGAAAACACTAATTTAGATTTTCAGGCTATTGCCGAACAGATGGACAGCCAGTCTGTTGAAGAAGTGACTCTTATCACTGCTAAAGAACAGCTCAATTTGGATGAGGATGCTTTTGTTACCTATTCAAAAGAAGGAAAGGTTACTGTTAATTCTAAAGTAATAAGAGAAAAAGAGGAAAAGAAAGTAAAGGTCGAACCGGAATATAACCAGTTACTTGTTCCCGCAGGGAAAAGAGTGCGGGTTGAACTGTCTGACGGAACCCGATTGGTTGTCAACTCTCAATCAAAAGTGATTTATCCTTGTCGTTTTAATGGAGATATTCGTAAAATATATGCCCAGGGAGAGGTGTTTCTGGAAGTTGCTCATGATAAGCAACACCCTTTCATTGTAGAATCTGAAGATTTCAAATTACGGGTATTAGGTACGAAGTTTAATATTTCAAACTACAAGGGGGAGGCAACTAATATTGTATTGGTGGAAGGTTCTGTTGAGGTGACCGATAGGAATGAGAGAAAAGCGCAACTGGTACCTAGTGATTTGCTGAATATAGCCAATGGCGCAATTGCCTATCAGAAGCAAGTGGACGTAGCCGAATATATTAGCTGGGTGGATGGTGTCATGTTGTTAAATGGTAATGATTTATCTCATATTATTCAGAAGTTGAGTATTTATTATGGCATTCCTATTCAATGCGAACCGATGGTAGGTAAAGAAAAGGTTTATGGAAAACTGGATTTGAAAGATGATATTGATGAGGTGATTGAATGTATCCGGCAGACAATCCCTATTGAAGTAGAAAAAAGTGATACTAGTATATACTTGAGTAAATAATGACAATTTAATTAATCTTATAAAACCAATATAGCCTATGAGAAACAGATAATACTATTCATGATACACAAAAAAATCGGATAAATATTGCCGTATTTACCCGATAGTAATTCCTTGAGTTAAATCAATAAATCCAAAATTGTTAACCTAAAAAGAAATTTTTATGGTAAAGAAAAGTATTTTTTTACACTTAAAGAAAAGACTTAAGCTTTTTTGCATTATAAACGTCTTTTTTATGATTCCATTTTCTTCATTCGGTGCTAATTCTATTAGTTGGAATTCCGAAGAAGATCTATTCTCAGTACAGTATGAGAATGCTACAGTTAAAGATATTTTAGATTATATCGAAAAACATAGTAAATATATTTTTATATACTCTGCTAATGTTCAGAAAAATCTGAATAACAAAGTCTCCATTTCAGTTTCCAATAAGAAAATAGATGCTGTGTTAAAAGAGCTGTTTTCAGAGACAGGACTGAATTATAAGATGTCGGGAAGACAAATTACTATTTCGGTGCCAGAAACTCCTAAGGTACAGCAAACTACACAGCAAAAGGGTATTAAGGTAACAGGTAACGTTTCAGATGAAAAAGGTGAGCCTTTGATTGGTGTAACAATCATTTTGAAAAATGATTCTACAGTACATGCGTTGACAGACATGAATGGTAATTATAGTATTATTGTTCCTGAAAGAAAATCTGTACTTTCTTTTCGTTATATTGGTTTTGTTCCTAAAGAAGAGGTTGTTAATAACCGGAAGGTTGTTAATGTACAAATGGTAGAAGATGTTGGTCAATTAGATGAGGTTGTAGTGGTTGCCTATGGCGCACAAAAGAAAGAGTCTGTTGTTGGTTCTATCACAACGATTGAACCTGCTAAGTTAAAGGTTTCTACTACTCGTTCAATAAGTAATAATCTGGCTGGTACAGTTGCTGGTGTATTAGCTGTGCAACGTTCTGGTGAACCGGGATATGATAATTCTTCTTTCTGGATTCGTGGTATTAGTACATTCCAGGATGCCGGACAAAACCCATTGGTTTTGATTGATGGTATAGAACGCGATTTGAATAATATTGATCCTGAAGAGATAGAATCTTTTTCTGTGTTGAAAGATGCTGCTGCAAGTGCTGTTTATGGAGTGCGGGGAGCTAATGGTGTTATTTTAATTAATACAAAACGCGGACAAGTTGGTAAACCTCGTGTGACTGTAAAGGCTGAATTTGCAGCTACACAGCCAGTTAAACTTCCCGAGTATTTGGGTGCGGCAGATTATATGCAGGTTTTGGATGATATCTTGATGGATACAGGACAACAGCCTAAATATACAGATCGTATTGCAAAAACTCGTGCAGGTTATGATCCTGATTTATATCCGGACGTGAATTGGATGGATGCAATTGCAAATGATTATGCTTCGAATCAGCGTGTAACAGTAGATATTTCTGGTGGTACAGAGACATTACGTTATTCTTTTGTTGCTGCTGCGTATAATGAACGTGGTATTTTGAAACGTGATAAAAGTTATGATTGGGATCCTACTATTAAATTGCAACGTTATAACGTTCGTTCTAATGTGGATTTGAAATTAAGTCCTACTACGCAATTACGTTTTAATATTGGTGGATATTTGCAAGATAGAAATTCTACAACGAAAGATATATCTCAAATTTTCCAGAAAGCGTTCGTTGCTGTTCCTCATGCTTTCCCTGCACAATATTCCAGTGGGCAGATACCGACAACAGAGGAGCCAAACGTTTGGGCATGGGCTACTCAAAGTGGATATAAAAGAAGAAGCGACAGTAAGATTGAAACACTGTTTTCTGTAGAACAAGATTTGAAATTCTTACTTCCGGGATTGAAAGTAAAAGGTACATTCTCATTTGACAGGTTTTCTTCAGGTACTGTTTCTCGTGGAAAGACACCGGATTATTATGTACCTGCTACAGGACGTGATGATGAAGGTAATTTGATTATAGCATCAAAATCCAATGGTACTAATTTCCTGGATTACTCAAAAAGCGGTGATTATGGAAATAAGAGCGTATATATGGAAGCTACTTTGTCTTATGACCGTACATTCGCCGAGAAACATTCCGTTGCTGCAATGTTATTGTTTAATCGTCGTAATTATGATGATGGAAGCAAGTTGCCTTACCGTAATCAGGGATTGGCAGGACGTGCATCTTATACCTATTCGGGTAAATATGTAGGTGAATTTAATTTTGGCTATAATGGTTCTGAAAATTTTGCCAAAGGTAAACGTTATGGTTTTTTCCCTTCAGGAGCTATTGGTTGGATTGTATCGGAAGAGGCATTTATGCAACCATTGCGTAAGGTCATATCTAAATTGAAATTGCGTGCGTCCTATGGTCAGGTAGGTAATGCTAATTTAGGTGGACGCCGTTTTGCATACCTTTCTACAATTACTGATGACTATGATACATTAAACATGTATAAATGGGGATTGGATAGCAGTTATGGCTTAACTGGTATGGCAGAAGGTGAGTTTGCAGTACAAGATTTGACATGGGAGATTGTTAATAAGATGAATTTGGGGGTTGAGCTAGGTTTCCTGAATGGTATGATTGATTTGCAATTAGACTATTTCGATGAACGCCGTAAAGATATATTTATGCCACGTGAGTCTGTTCCGATGACGGCTGGATTTATGAAGCAACCTTGGAAGAATTTTGGAAAAGTGACTAATCAGGGTGTAGAAGTTTCTTTAAATGTTAATAAACAGTTTGGCAAAGACTTATTTGTCAGCTTAATGGGAACATTTACCTATGCTCATAATGAAATAACAGAAAAGGATGAACCTAGTGCAGTAGTTGGTACTAACCGTGCTGAAACAGGACATCCGGTAGGGCAATTAACTGGCTATATAGCAGAAGGTTTGTTTACAGAAGACGACTTTGAAGACGTAAGTACAGGTAAACTGAAAGAAGGAATTCCGACTCAAAGTTTTGTAGGTAAATTACGTCCGGGGGATATCAGATACAGGGATGTCAATGGTGATGGTAAAGTGGACGTATTTGATAAATCTCCAATCGGAGGAACAAAAGATCCGGAGATAGTATATGGCTTTGGACTGAATATGAAATATAAAGATATAGATTTTGGGGTTCTCTTTCAAGGAATAGGCCGTAGTTGGAATATATTAGGATCAAGCATTATTCCGGGTGCCAATAGAGGAGTGACAGGCAATATGTTTACTAATGCAAATGATCGTTGGACTGTAGACAACCCAAGTCAGAACGTATTTTATCCGCGTTTGGATGACGGTATAAATAGTAATAATAACCAACCATCTACATGGTGGCTGCGGAATATGAGTTTTTTACGTTTAAAAAACATTGAACTTGGTTATTCTTTACCAAAGAATTTGTGGAGAAATACTACAGTTATATCGGGCATTCGTCTTTTCGTGAGAGGAACAAATCTTTTAACATTCTCAAAATTTGATTTGTGGGATCCGGAAGTCGAGAATACTACAGGGGCTGCGTACCCAATTATGAAATCGTTATCTGCAGGTTTTGAAATTAAATTCTAATAATAGGGCATATGAAAAATAGCATATTAAAATTTATAGTATTAAGTATTATTACGACATTTGCTTTTTCTTCTTGTTCTGATTATCTGGATAAGCAACCGGATGACCAGTTGGACTTAGAATCAGTATTTGAGAATAAAAAGAATATGGAACGTTGGCTGGCATATGTTTATCGCGGCCTGCCTGAATATTATACTTATGATGGTCCGGATGCCATAGCTGATGAACTGATTCCTTCGGTTGGTTGGGAAGCGCAAGGATTTAAAGCCATTCAATATCAAAAAGGTAACTGGACAGCAGACAATCCCGGAGTAATTACTTATTGGAATACTTATCCTAAATATATCCGTTCCGCTTATTTGTTTATTAAACATGCTCACCCGCTGGAGGCTGTACCGGCTGAAGAAGTGGACTTTATGAAAGCTGAATGTCGTTTCTTTATAGCTTATTATAATTCTATGATGGCTATAGCTTATGGTTCGGTTCCCATTATTCGCGAGGCTAGTGAAAGTACTTCGGCTGATGATCTGATGTTGAAACAAGAGCCGTTTTATAATGTAATTGATTGGGCAGATCAAGAAATGCTGGAAGCTTCAAAACAATTGCCTGCCACTCAAACTGAAGATAAGAAATATGGCCGTGTGACTTCTGTTGGATGTTTGGCAATGCGTGCGCGTATGTTATTATTTGCTGCTAGTGACTTGGTGAATGGTAATCCTGCATTGGCGAATATAAAAAACATTGATGGAACTCCTATCTTTAATTCTGCACATGATCCGGAACGATGGAAAAGAGCAGTAGATGCTTGTAAACTGGTTATCGATGAGGCGGAAGCTGCTGGCTATCATTTGCATTATGAATATTTGGATAACGGTGATATTGATCCTTTTCTTTCTTATCAGAATGCAGTGATGAAGAGATGGAACGAAGCAAACAGAGAATTACTGTTTGTTCGTACAATGGATTCCGGTGGATGGTATGATAAAAACTGTATTCCACGTGGTTTGGGTATTAATGGAGTGGGAGCGATCGGAATAACCCAATCTTTGGTTGATGCTTTTTTCATGAGAAACGGTCAAAGACCTATTATAGGCTATAATTCGGATGGTTCTCCTAAAGTTAACCCTGATGCTAATTATTCAGAGACAGGCTTTAGTACGCAAAAAGAGACTTATTCTACAAAGTGGCAGTATGGGTCTTCAGAAGGAGATCGTAATAAAGATGAAAATGTAGTTGTAGATGCCAATACATATAAAATGTATTGTGACCGCGAACCTCGTTTTTATATTTCAGTATTGCATAACGAACAATGGCATATTGGTGGTAAGAGAAATACAGATTTCTATATGGATGGTAAAGACGGTGGTCCTTCTCACGACGCTCCATGGAGCGGCTATCTGGTACGTAAGAGAGTAGACCCATCTGCAAATCCCAAAGAAGGCAGTGGAGATTATAAAAACCGTCATGGTGCATTATGTCGTTTGGCAGAGATCTATTTAAGTTATGCTGAGGCGTTAAATGAATATAGCATTGAGAAGGGCACTTATACTGCTAATCAAAAAGAGATTCTGAAATATGTCAATTTGATTCGTGAGCGTGCGGGTATTCCTGAATATAGTGTTTCAGCTGAAGAAGGCAAGATAACAGCCCCATCAGATCCTGTAGAAATGCGCGAGTTAATTCGTCAAGAAAGGCGTGTGGAATTGAATTGTGAATCTGGACTTCGTTTTAATGATCTGCGTCGCTGGAAATTAGCCGAGAAAGTATTGGATGGTGATTTTTATGGCATGAATGCTTATATTAAAGTATCCGATGCGGACTATAGAAATAAATATTATACTCGTACAGTATATCAGACACGTAAATTTATAAGCTATTGGTGGCCTATTCCACAGGACGATATTGATAAGAATTGGAATTTGGTACAAACTCCTGACTGGACCGTCGGAAACCAATAAATAGTTATAATATTAATATATTGAATATAGATATGAAAAACGGATATATATTTAAGAAGAACCTTTTACGGTTCTTCTTCCTGACACTTGCTTCGTGTTTCATAGTAGCATGCAATGATGATGACGATGCTACTAATTCGCTCGACAATCGTACAAGTTTAGTTCTTACTCCTTCTGATTATGAAATAGAACTCAAGGAAGATACCCCGGATGAGGTTGCATTGACGTTAAACTGGACGGAAGCTGACCCAATAGGCTCTGACTATTATATTTCCTATCTTTATAAAATGGATCTGGAAAATAACAGTTTTGGAACAAACACAATGATAAGGGAGTATATTGATGATGATTTTTCTAAAAGTTATACTCATAAAGAATTGCAGAGTTTATTGGTGTCAAAGTGGAAGCAGCAGCCTGGTGATTTAGTAAAGTTACAAGCCCGTATTATCGGTTCTGTAGAAGGGCCTAAGTTTGTAAAACCGGAAGTTTCTACAGTTACTATAAAAGTAAAGATGTATTCTGAAAAGACTTTTGTAGCAGACCATCTTTATATGTCAGGCACAGCTGTTGATGGTGAAGATATTGAAATCTTGCCAATGGAAAGTCAGCCGAAGCGTTATGTTTCCATTTGTGACTTGAAGGCAGGTAATCTTCACTTCCCGATTGTTTGGAAAGATGAAAATAAGATTAATGCCATCTCACCAGTTGCTGCAGAACAACAGATAACTGATGGAGCAATGGAAGCTAAAATTAAGGGGATAGATAATGCTGGATATTGGGTGATTCCTGAAGATGGGCAGTATCGTGTAGTGGTAGATTTTGAAACACGTACCGTTACTATAGGTTTGGCTAGTAATTTTATAGAAGCTGATAAAATCTATATTGCCGGAACTTGTGTTAGCGCAGATGTAGAGATGACTCGCACGATAGAAGATGAAAATCAATATGCGTTCCATGCAGAACTGCAACCAGGTACTATTTATTTCCCGATCTTGTTTAATGGACAGAAAGATATGGCTATTGCTCCGGAAGAATCAGGCGATTTTACAGATGGTACAGCAATGAATATCTCGACAATGAGTCCGGAAACAGCTGCGCTTGGTTATCATTGGAATATTAAGATTGCGGGTGTCTATCGTATTGTGATTAACATAAATACTAAAAAGGTTACGATTTACTCCCCCGAAACAGATCCTAAACCAATGGTTGTTTCGTGGACATGGAACAATAATACGGTGACTACCACTATTGAAAGAGTCTTTATTTGGGGACCATACGATGGATGGGCTAAAGATGGCACTGGTGATACAGGATTCACTATGGCTCATTCTATGACACCTAGTTTGGCAAATCCTTATTTGTTTATATACAAAGGAGCGGAGTTACCCAGAAAGAATTCCATTAAAGATAAAGATGGAAATGCACATCCGGGTGGATTGAACTTTAAAGTCGGACCGCAAAGTGCAGGTTGCTATACCTTTGGCTCAACAGCAGATGCCATCAGAGGATCTTATGACGGTTGCCTTGATATTGCAGAGAGTGACTACAATCAAAAACAGACTGTAGTCGGTGGACAAGCTAACAACCGCTATGCTTTCTTTAGTGTACCTGTAGGAGTTAATTACATAGAATTAGATATTAAAGAACTGACAGTATTCTTTGATAAGAGATAATCAAGCAGGATAATATTAAGAGTGCTATATCAATCTCGTGATTTTTATATGAATAAAGAGAACAATGATATAGCACTCTTTAAAAAAACAATTAGTAGTATGGTTGTAAGAAAGATTAGTTATTATAGAGTAATTGTGTCTCTTTGTCTGTTTATGTTTCTTTTATCTCCTGTTTTCGGAGACGAGAATTCAGCCGTTTCATTTGATAAGGAACTATCAGAGAATAACATAGTTACGATTCAGCCTGATTCTTTGCGTATTCTTCATAACCCGCTTACAGGATGGGTGCTCTATGCAAGTATGGGAGTGGATGCTGCGGATTTTTGGGCACAGTATGACCATATGTATATTCCTGAACTGGGACACAATGTTAGTGTGACAGATTATGCTCATACGCTTTATATTCGCGCTAGTTGGACAGATTTTAATCCACAGGAAGATGTATATGGTTGGAAAATTGATTCTAATTTGAGAGCATATATTGAAGGAGCTTATCAGCGGAATATGCGTTTGGCATTTCGTGTTGTAGTTGACAGTCGTGATAAGAGAACAGAATTTACTCCTCAATTTGTAAAAGATGCCGGTGCAAAAGGATTTATGAATAAAAGTAAATGGTCACCTTATTCTGACGATCCTGTTTTTCAGAAGTACTATACTAAATTTGTGAAGGCTCTGGCTAAAGATTTCAACGATCCTTCGAAAGTTGAATTTATAGATGGATTCGGACTTGGGAAATGGGGAGAATATCATACAATGATTTATTCAACAGGTGATGATACTCCAAAGAAAGCTGTTTTCGATTGGGTGACAGATATATATTCTCAAGCTTTTGATAAAGTTCCGGTAGTAATTAACTACCATAGATGGATTGGTGCGGGAAAAGATTGGGTAGATGATGAACATTTTGCTGCTGACAGTGAAGAAATGCTGGAAGAAGCAATCAAGAAAGGATATTCATTACGTCATGATGCATTTGGTATGACAACCTATTATGGCAGTTGGGAACGTAGGTTTGCAGAAAAATATCGTAATATATGCCCTATTATTATGGAAGGTGGCTGGATTGTCAAATCACATAATTATTGGCAGGATCCTAGAGGATATCGCAAGGATTCACACGAGGACGTAAGACGCGGTGAGTTTGATGACAGCAAAGAGGCACATGTCAATATGATGGATTTTCGTTTTGGTGATACAGAGTCCTGGTTTAAAGATGCTTTTGATTTAGTACGCCGATTCCTTCGGGAAGGGGGGTATAGGCTCTATCCCAGTGAAATCTCTTTGCCGTTAGAAGTCTCTAAAAAAACAACGCCGACTATTAAACATTGCTGGAACAATCTGGGATGGGGGTACTGTCCTACTAATATTCCGCAATGGAATCAAAAATATAAAGTAGCTTTCGCTTTGCTTGATTCTGAAACGAATGAGGTGCGATATACATTTGTGGATACGGATACAGATTTATCCAAGTGGATAAAAGGAAGTCCCGCTGAATATGTATTTGAGCCGGATATGTCCAAAGCTGAAACAGGTACTTATGTTTGGGCTGTGGGCTTGGTTGACCGGAGTAATAAAGATCTCGTAGGGCTGGATATTGCCGCCAAAGGGGATATATTGGATTCGGGCTGGTTAAAATTGTCGAAAGTAAGCATAAATAAATAAGAGCTATAGGTATGAAGATTAATTTTCAAAATATGTGCAGTTTGAGAAAAATAAGTTGCGGGCTTATTTTTTCTATGGCTATATCATTAGTCGCTTGTGGCAGTGATAATGATAAAGAAGGAGGTGATAATGGTGATGATGGTTTGGTAGAAGATACTTCTATTCCTGGGAACAGCATTGTCACGGTAAAGCAGAATCGAAATATCATTTTGCATAATCCTCTTTCCGGATGGGTATTATATGCGGGTATTGGTGATGGTTTATCTTCCACATTCTGGCAGGATTATGATAATTTCCCGTCATCGGAAGGCACTGTAAAGGTCTCTGATTATGCAAATACCTTATACCTTCGTGGTGCCTGGGCTGATTTTAATCCTGAAGAAGGAAAATACGCATGGAATTCTGATTGTGATACCCCTTCGGCTAAGCGACTGAAGATGTTGATAGAGGGAGCTAAGCAAAGAAATATGAAATTGGCCTTTACTTTTGTGGTGGATAGCCGTGATAAGCACTATAATTTTACTCCGAATTTTGTAAAAGAGGCTGGCGCGAAAGGATATGAAACACAAACAGGTTCAGTAAAAGTATGGTCTCCCTATCCGGATGATCCTATTTTCCAGAAATATTATGAGAAATTTATCAGGGCTTTGGCTAAGGATTTTAATGATCCCGACAAAGTACAGTTTGTAAGTGGTTCAGGATTTGGAAAATGGGGAGAGTATCATAGTGTATGGTACTATCAGGTGCGTGAGTTGGGAAAACCGGAGCTGCCGACTCGTGAGGCTGTTTTCGATTGGGTGACAGATTTATATTCTCAAGTATTTGATAAAGTTCCTGTGTTTGTAAATTATCATCGTTGGATAGGTACAAGCAAGGAATGGGACGGCAATAATTATGATAAGGATACTGAAAGATTAATAGGAAAAGCAGTAGCTAAAGGATATTCATTACGTCACGATGCGTTTGGTATGAAAACTTACTATTCTACTTGGGAACGCAATTTTATAGCCAAGTGGAAGTATCTCGTTCCTGTAGTAATGGAAGGTGGCTGGGTGAAAAATTCTCATGGAAACTCGATTCAGGGAGATGGATATGCCAATTATGCAGAAGTACGTCAGGGTGAGTTTGATGAGGCTAAAACAGCCTGCGTCAATATGATGGATTTACGCTATAATTCAGACTTTCGCAATGGAGAAACTTATTCATGGTTTAATGAAGCTTTCCAATTAGTTAAACAATTCTGTACAGAAGGAAGCTATCGTTTATTTCCGGACAGAATTTCTTTGCCTACAACTATCTCTAATGGTAAACAGATTGAAATAGCGCACCGTTGGAATAATTTTGGTTGGGGATATTGTCCGACGAATATTCCCCAGTGGAAGAATAAATATAAAGTGGCTTTTGCTTTATTGGACACCAAGAATGATAAACCGAAGTATGTATTTGTTGATGGAGAACCGGAAGCTTGTGATTGGGTGAAAGGTACGGCTAAATCATATACGTTTACAACCCGGGTTGAAGGCGTGGAGGCAGGTAAATACATGTGGGCTGTTGGTATTGTTGATACGACAAAGCAGAATGAGATTGGAATTCACCTTGCTGTGAAGAACAATGTAACATCTGCCGGATGGTTGAAATTATTTGAAGTTACCGCTCGGTAAGTCATAGTCAATTGCTACGAGATACATTAATTGTTGGAAATGAATGTATTGGCAGGGCATAGTTCTCCGGCTCGTTGGGCATATATCTCCAATGAACTGATTGTAAGTGTCTGGTACTTAGCTAAATGATAAGAGCATGGAATGGCTGGAATAAGTATCTGCTTACGTATTGCTTGATATACATCTGAAAACTAGAAATAATAATTAACTGACGAAAACATTGATGAGAAAAAAAGTTTTGATTTTGGGATTGTGCCTATTGGGAGTCACACATTCTCTTTCGTCAAAAGATAAAAAGAGTATTCCTTTGTATAAGGATGCCAAAGCTCCAATTGAAAAACGTATTGATGATTTAATATCGCGTATGACATTGGAAGAGAAGGTTTTACAACTAAACCAATATACATTGGGACGAAATAACAATGTGAATAATGTTGGCGAAGAAGTGAAAAAAGTACCGTCAGAGATTGGTTCTTTGATTTACTTTGATATAAATCCAGAGTTGCGTAATAGTATGCAGAAAAAAGCGATGGAAGAATCTCGTTTGGGCATTCCCATCATTTTTGGCTACGATGCTATTCATGGATTTCGCACCATATATCCTATTTCGTTGGGGCAAGCCTGTTCATGGAATCCGGGATTGGTAGAACAGGCATGTGCGGTATCTGCACAAGAAGCCCGCATGTCTGGGGTTGATTGGACTTTTTCTCCCATGATCGACGTGGCACGTGATCCTCGATGGGGACGTGTAGCCGAAGGATATGGTGAAGATCCTTATACAAATGGAGTGTTTGCCGCTGCTTCGGTGCGTGGGTATCAGGGAGATGATATGGCAGCAGAGAACCGTATGGCTGCTTGTCTGAAACACTATGTAGGTTATGGTGCTTCGGAGGCTGGGCGAGATTATGTTTATACCGAAATTTCAGCTCAAACTCTTTGGGATACTTATCTACTGCCCTATGAGATGGGAGTGAAAGCTGGTGCGGCCACTTTGATGAGTTCTTTCAATGACATCAGTGGAGTACCTGGGTCAGCTAATCCTTATATCATGACCGAGATATTAAAGAAACGCTGGAAACATGACGGGTTCATTGTGTCTGACTGGGGGGCTGTGGAACAGTTAAAGAATCAGGGATTAGCCGCTACAAAGAAAGATGCTGCTCGGTATGCTTTTAATGCGGGGCTTGAAATGGATATGATGTCTCATGCCTACGATCGTCATCTGAAAGAGCTTGTAGAGGAAGGTAAGGTAACAATGGCACAAGTTGACGAATCAGTCCGTCGAGTATTGCGTGTAAAATTCCGTCTGGGTTTGTTCGAACGTCCTTATACTCCGGTTACTAATGAGAAGGATCGTTTTTTCCGTCCGCAAAGTATGGCTGTGGCCGCTCAACTGGCAGCAGAATCAATGGTGTTGTTGAAAAATGACAATCAGATATTACCACTTACAAACAAAAAAAAGATTGCCGTAGTAGGTCCAATGGCAAAAAATGGTTGGGACTTATTGGGTTCCTGGTGCGGACATGGAAAAGATACGGATGTGGAAATGCTCTATGATGGGTTGACTGCCGAGTTTGGAGGAGACGCCGAATTACGTTATGCAATGGGATGCAAACCGCAGGGCAATGACCGTTCAGGTTTTGCTGGCGCATTGGACGTTGCTCGTTGGTCTGATGTAGTCATTGTTTGTTTGGGTGAGATGCTTACCTGGAGTGGTGAGAATGCTTCCCGTTCTACGATTGCTTTGCCACAGATTCAGGAAGAATTGGTGAAAGAACTAAAGGAGGCTGGTAAACCTATTATATTGGTGCTTTCTAATGGACGTCCCTTGGAGTTAAATCGCATGGAACCTCTTTGTGATGCTATATTGGAGATATGGCAACCGGGTATAAATGGTGCGCGTTCAATGGCAGGAATTTTATCCGGGCGTATCAACCCTTCCGGTAAACTAGCCATGACGTTCCCTTATTCCACAGGACAAATTCCTATTTATTATAATCGCCGCAAGAGCGGACGCGGACATCAGGGATTTTATAAAGATATAACAAGCGATCCGTTATATCCGTTCGGGCATGGATTAAGTTATACCGAATTTAAGTATGGCACTGTTACCCCTTCTGCTACTAAGGTGAAGCGCGGCGATAAACTGTCGGCAGAAGTGACTGTCACCAACACCGGTTCCCGCGACGGAGCAGAGACTGTTCATTGGTTTATTTCCGATCCTTATTGCTCTATCACCCGTCCGGTGAAAGAACTGAAACACTTTGAGAAACAACTTATCAAAGCCGGAGAAACGAAGACTTTCCGTTTTGACATCGACCTGGAACGTGATTTCGGTTTTGTCAATGAGGATGGTAAACGCTTCCTTGAAGCCGGTGAATATCATATTCTGGTACAAGGACAGACCGTTAAAATAGAACTGATAGACTAAAAATGTAAAGAACAAAAGTGTGTGAAGAGCTGATAGCTAAGTTGGTTTTTTACACATGTTATATTAACACAGAATCACCATGAAAAAGAAAATAGGAGGCATAGGTTTATGTATGCTTGCATGGAGCATATTAACCTGTGCACAAACAATCACTCCCCAAGCCGAACAACGTGCGAAGGACATTGTATCAAAAATGACTTTGCAAGAGAAAATAGAGTATATCTCCGGATATACCAGTTTTTCTCTGCGTGCCATTCCCCGTTTGGGAATACCTGAAATCAAGTTGGCTGACGGGCCGCAGGGAATTCGTAATCATGTTCCCAAGAGCACTTTATATCCTTCCGGAATACTTTCCGCTTCTACTTGGAACCGGGAATTACTTTATAAGTTAGGGCAAGGCTTGGGACAGGATGCCAAGGCAAGAGGAGTTAGTATCCTGCTTGGTCCGGGCGTGAATATCTATCGTGCTCCGTTGTGCGGCCGTAACTTTGAATACTTCGGTGAAGACCCTTACTTGACAGGTGAAACGGCGAAACAATATATCCTGGGAGTACAATCGGAAGGAGTCATTGCTACAATCAAACACTTTGCTGCCAACAACCAGGAATGGAGCCGCCACCATGCCAGCTCTGACATAGACGAGCGTACTTTGCAGGAAATCTATTTCCCGGCTTTCCGGAAAGCAGTACAGGAAGCCAATGTCGGCGCCGTAATGAACAGCTACAATCTGTTGAACGGTGTCCATGCCACCGAACATAAATGGTTGAATATTGATGTCTTGCGCAATCTTTGGGGCTTCAAAGGTATTCTGATGTCTGACTGGACTTCTGTATATTCCGCCGTAGGCGCTGCTAACGCCGGACTTGACCTCGAAATGCCGAAAGGACGTTTTATGAATTTGGAGAATCTGTTGCCTGCTATCAAAGCCGGCACAGTGACAGAAGAAACCATCAACCTGAAAGTACAACACATCCTGCAAACTCTGATTGCTTATGGTATGCTGGATAAGGAACAGAAAGACAGCAACATCGCAGAGGATAATCCTTTCTCCCGCCAGACAGCTTTAGAGCTGGCGCGCGAGGGTGTAGTCCTGTTGAAGAATGAAGGAAACTTGCTCCCGCTGAAAGGAAAGACAGCCGTAATGGGACCTAATGCAAGTTTGATTCCTACCGGTGGCGGCAGTGGGTTTGTCACTCCTTTTTCTACCGTCTCAGTGGCTCAAGGCTTGAAGGAATTGAAGAAAAGGAATCTGTTACTATTGACGGATGATGTGATTTATGAAGATATTGTCCATGAGTTTTATACTGATGCTAATCGTCAGATGAAAGGCTTCAAAGCTGAATACTTTAAAAACAAGACTCTTTCGGGCCAGCCTGAAGTAATACGCACGGAATCCTCTGTTGATTATGACTGGGGATATGGAGCACCTTTGGACGGCTTTCCGACAGATGGATTCTCTGTCCGTTGGACAGCCTGCTACATGCCACAAACTGACGGTCAGTTGAAACTTCATATCGGTGGTGATGACGGTTATCGTCTGTTTGTGAATGACAAGCATATTACAGGAGATTGGGGAAATCATTCATACTCTAGCCGTGAAGTTGAACTGCCGGTTGAGGGTGGTAAGGAGTACCGTTTCCGGATTGAATTCTTTGATAATATTTCTTCGGCCATCATTCGTTTTAATGCTTATAGCCTTAATGAGGCGAAACTTCGTCAAGGATTGGCAAAGGTGGATAATGTTGTGTTCTGCACAGGTTTCAATAGTAATACCGAAGGCGAAGGCTTTGACCGTCCGTTTGCCTTGCTCCGCTATCAGGAATTGTTTATCAAGAAGATTGCGTCCATGCATCCCAATGTTGTGGTTGTACTGAACGCTGGTGGCGGTGTGGATTTCACCAACTGGTATGATGCTGCAAAAGCGATTCTTATGGCCTGGTATCCGGGACAGGAAGGCGGCCAGGCGATAGCTGAAATCCTGACCGGTAAGATTTCTCCAAGTGGAAAGCTACCGATTTCTATCGAGCGGAAATGGGAAGATAATCCGGTGCACGGCAGTTATTACGAGAACTTAAAGGCGGAGATTAAGCGTGTAGACTATTCCGAAGGTGTCTTTGTCGGTTATCGTGGATACGACCGTTCGGGAAAAGAACCTTTCTATCCGTTTGGCTACGGTTTGTCTTATACTACTTTCGCTTATAGTAATATGGCTGCGGAGCAAACGGGTGAGCATCAGGTTACCGTTAGCTTTGATATAGAGAATACAGGTAAGATGGATGCTTCGGAGGTGGCACAGGTGTATGTGCATGATGTACAATCTTCTGTTTCCCGTCCGTTGAAAGAACTGAAAGGATATGAAAAGGTATTCTTGAAGAAAGGGGAGAAGAAGCGGGTTTCTGTTGTGCTGGATGAGGATGCATTCTCTTTTTATGATATGAATCAACACCGCTTTGTAGTGGAAAAAGGAGACTTTGAGATCTTAGTCGGTCCTGCTTCCAGTCAATTGCCTTTAAAGGCTATGGTTGAACTGTAATGACCGAATGATAAACAAATAAATATATAATGAAAAAAACACTTTTATTGGGAGCGTCTCTGTTATGTTCCGTTTTTATAATGGCAACAGAGATTCCTTTTCAAAAAGCAGAAATAAAGTCTATCATGCGAAAGGTGGCGGATTGGCAGATTGCCAATCCACACCCCGCTCCTGAACATGACGACTTGAACTGGCCGCAAGGTGCTCTTTATGTCGGCATGGTGGATTGGGCGGAATTAACTGAAAAAGAAGACGGTGATGATACATATTATAAGTGGCTGACTCGTATCGGGCGGCGGAATTGTTGGCAGCCGGACAAACGGTTTTATCATGCTGATGACATCGCTGTTTCACAGTCCTTTTTGGATTTATACCGCAAGTACAAAGACGAAGCAATGATTATCCCTACGCTCGCCCGTACGGAATGGATTGTCAATCATCCGTCTGAAGGCAGTTTCAAGCTGGTGGAGGGAGACTTAAAGACCTTGGAACGTTGGACTTGGTGTGACGCTCTCTTTATGGCTCCCCCTGTATATGCCAAACTGTATATGCTGACCGGAGAGAAAAAATATATCAAATTTATGAATCGTGAGTATAAAGCGACTTATGGTTACTTGTTCGATAAAGAAGAAAACTTGTTTTACCGTGACTGGCGTTATTTTGATAAGCGCGAAGCCAATGGTAAGAAAGTCTTTTGGGGACGTGGCAACGGTTGGGTGCTTGGTGGTCTGGTTGAAATATTAAAGGAACTCCCCAAGAAAGACAAGAACCGCAAATTCTATGCGGAATTGTTTGTAAAACTGGCCACACGTGTTGCCGGATTACAGCATCCGGACGGTTTCTGGCATGCCAGTCTTTTGGATCCTGCCTCTTATCCATCGCCGGAAACGAGTTGCACTACTTTCATTGTCTATTCCATTGCTTATGGAATAAACGAAGGTTTATTGGATAAGGAAACCTATCTTCCAGTGTTGGTAAAAGGCTGGAATGCATTAGTCTCGGCTGTGGAACCGAATGGGAAACTGGGTTATGTGCAGCAAATCGGTGCCGACCCGAAGAAAGTGACTCGTGACATGACGGAAGTTTATGGAGTTGGTGCTTTTTTGATGGCAGGCAATGAAATTTATAAAATGGCGAGATAATCTGTTCCCTCTGTGAAGATAGTAAACAATAATCATAAAAACGCTGTACTGTGATGAAAAAATTCTTACTGATATGCATAGCCGTAGCCTGTAGCCTTGTGGCTGTAGCCGAAGAACTGCTCATCGAAGCAGAAAGCTTCAACCAGCGAGGCGGCTGGGTGCTCGACCAGCAGTTCATGGATCAAATGGGTTCACCCTATCTCATGGCACATGGCATGGGCATCCCTGTGGCGGATGCTACGGCAGAAATCAACATTCCCCAGGCGGGCACTTACTACGTATATGCCCGTACTTACAACTGGACTTCGCCTTGGACCAATGCCGAGGGTCCCGGAAAGTTCCGCCTGGCTTTAGGCGGCAAGTTACTGAAAATGACGTTAGGACATACTGGTAATTCCTGGCAATGGCAATTTGCCGGAAAGACAGTATTGAAAGCAGGGACTACCACCCTTGCCCTGAAAGACCTCACTGGTTTCGATGGTCGTTGCGATGCCATTTACCTTACGACCGATGCGAACACGCAGCCTGCTACCTGGGATGCGGCAGAGACAGCCGCACTTCGTACCCGCTTGCGACAACAACAGACGGTACCCGCTCATCAATACGACTTTGTGGTAGTAGGAGGGGGAATAGCCGGAATGTGTGCTGCCGCATCTGCTGCCCGATTAGGCTGTAAGGTAGCACTAGTGAACGACCGTCCTGTATTGGGCGGCAATAACTCGTCAGAGATTCGTGTACATCTCGGCGGTATCATCGAAATGGGGCCTAATCAGGGATTGGGTCGTATGATACGTGAGTTTGGCCATGAGCGTTCCGGCAATGCCCAACCGGGCGACTACTATGAAGACCAGAAGAAGGAAGACTTTATAGAGGCCGAAAAGAACATTACCCTTTATGCTTCTCAACGTGCGGTAGCCGTGAAGATGCAAGGAGACCGCATTTCGTCAGTCACTATCCAGCACATCGAGACAGGCGAACAAACCGAACTTACCGCTCCTCTCTTTAGCGACTGCACAGGTGATGCTACCATAGGCTATTTAGCCGGTGCCGATTGGGCTATGGGGCGTGAAGGTCGCGATGAATATGGCGAGAGCCTTGCTCCCGAGCAACCCGACTCATTGGTGATGGGCGCCTCTATACAATGGTATAGTAAGGATATGAAGAAGAAAACCTCATTCCCTCATTTTGAATATGGCGTACGTTTTGACGCTGAAAACTGTGAGTCTGTAACTATGGGCGAGTGGAAATGGGAAACGGGTATGAACCGCAATCAAGTCAGCGAAGCTGAACGTGTACGCGACTATGGACTTTTGGTGATATATTCCAACTGGAGCTATCTGAAGAATCACTATAAAGACCATAAGAAGTATGCCAACCGTTCCCTCGACTGGGTGGCGTATGTTTCAGGCAAACGCGAATCGCGCCGTCTCTTGGGCGACTACGTACTGTCACAGGACGATATTGATAAGAATGTGGCGCACGAGGATGCTTCGTTTACCACAACTTGGAGCATCGACCTTCACTTCCCCGACAGCGTGAACAGTGTCCGCTTTCCCGGCAATGAATTCAAGTCGGCTACGGTGCATCGTTGGATTCATCCTTATGCCGTTCCCTATCGCTGCCTCTATTCTCGCAATGTGGACAACCTCTTTATGGCAGGTCGCAATATGAGCTGCACCCATGTAGCTTTGGGTACGGTACGTGTGATGCGTACTACCGGCATGATGGGTGAAGTAGTAGGTATGGCAGCCGGACTCTGCCACAAGCATAGTGTAGAGCCGCGCGACATCTATCATCATCACCTGCCGGAACTGAAGCAACTTATGCAAGCGGGTCTGGGCAAACGCGATGTGCCCGATAACCAACGCTTCAACGAACCCAACAAATTGTTGGAAGTTCCGGGAGCTTACATCAAACCGTAGACAAACTATGAGCAAAAAAAATATTATCACGATATTTCTATCGGCAATATGGACATTGCCGCTTTGGGGAGGACAACAGTATTACGCTTTTCTGAAAGGTGACACGCTACGTATGGGCAATAACTATATGGAACGCGCCATGCTGTGGAATAACGGTGCGCCTGTTACCATCAGCCTTACTGACAAACAACACGGAAAAAACATTCCGGCACAGGGCAAACAACCCGATTTCTCGATTGTGAAAGGTATCCCTACGGATGCTACACTTACCGTGAACGAGATACCGACGAACGGCATCCACGCCAGTTATCTACAGGCTACCGTGGCTTGCACTATCGGTTCGCTGAATATAGAGCGTCGCTATCGCATTTACGCAGACTGTCCCGCCATTGCTTGCGACACCTATCTGAAAGGGCAAGTGGAACTTTATCAGAATAAGGAGGATAACCGTTCTAACGCCGACCGCAAAAATATAGAGCACACGACCGATATGGCTACGGGGGTGAAAACTCCCACGCTCGACAGGCTGCAACTATCCGGCAATCATTGGAGTGCCCGCACAATAGAGTTTTTCGACTACACCGATTGGAACGACAATCTGGTGACCGGGCGTACCTGGCTTCCTTATCGTCGCAATACGTATCGTGGTAATTTGCTTTTTGCTCATGACGTCACTACGTGTCAAGGCTTCTTTTTCTTGAAAGAGGCTCCTAGCAGCAGTACCCAATTACATTATCCGGGTTCTGACTTCGTGGCGGACTTTAGCGATTTTATGGTAGTGGGGCTGGGCATTGCGTCTCATGATGTAAAGCCGGATAGCTGGACCCGCGTTTATGGATGCGTTACCGGCATCTATACCGGCGGCGAGCAAGAAGCGCTTACTGCCTTGCGCCTTTATCAGAAACAACTGCGTCATCATACCGCCGCACAGGATGAGATGATTATGCTCAATACCTGGGGCGACCGTAGTCAGGATGCCAAAATAGATGAGGCTTTCTGTTTGGCAGAACTAGACCGTGCCGCACGCATGGGCATCACCCTCTTTCAACTGGACGATGGCTGGCAGAGCGGAAAAAGCCCTAACTCAAAGACCGCCGGAGGTAGTTTTAAGGATATCTGGAAAAGTGGCGATTACTGGACGCCCAACCCCATAAAGTTCCCTCATGGGCTGAAACCTATTGTAGAGAAAGGCAAGAAATTGGGTATTCGCATCGGATTATGGTTCAATCCCAGTATACAGAATGATTTTGCCGATTGGCAAAAAGATGCGCAAGCCATTATCGGACTTTATAAGAAGTACGGCATCTGCTGTTTTAAGATAGACGGTCTGCAGATACCTACCAAGATAGCCGAACAGAATCTACGCCGACTGTTTGATACCGTGTTGGAGCAAACCAACTATGAAGTGATTTTCAACCTCGATGCCACTGCCGGTCGTCGCGGCGGGTATCACTATATGAACGAGTATGGTAATATCTTCCTGGAAAACCGCTATACCGATTGGGGCAACTATTACCCTTATCGCACCTTGCGCAACCTCTGGATGCTGTCTCGCTATGTACCGGCGGAGAAGATGCAGATAGAGTTCCTTAATAAATGGCGTAATGCCGACAAGTATGACGCTGCCGACCCTTTTGCCCCCGCCCGTTACAGTTTCGATTACCTCTTTGCCATCACCTTGGCGGCACAGCCGTTGGCTTGGATGGAGGCTTCGAACCTGCCCGAAGAGGCTTATATTACGGCATCTCTGCTCAAGAAATACCAACCCTTGCAACTCCGGTTTCATCAAGGCGTCATACTGCCCATTGGTGAAGAACCTTCGGGACGTTCGTGGACAGGATTCCAATCGACCGTCTCCGGCACGCAAGGCTATCTTGTGGTTTACCGCGAAGATAATGAGCAAGCTAGGGGGACTATTGATACTTGGCTTCCTGAGGGTAAGAAAGTTACTTTTACCCCTGTAATGGGAAGTGGCAAAAAGTTTGCCGCAAAAGTCGGCGCACAGGGTAGAGTAAGTTTCGAGCTAAATGACAAGAACTCTTTCGCACTCTATCAATACGAAGTAAAACCATAAAAAGGCGGCTATCTGCATTTTACGCTAATGACGAATGATGTGTTAACTTCTGATTAGCAGAGTATTATGATGTGTGGAGAGGAGTATTAATATCTCTGCTGTTGGATGTTAATAGTTGAGTTGTTAGGTATTAATAGTTGGGCGGATAGGTATTAATAGTTGAGACAATGGGTATTAATAGCTGATAAATGGAATATTAATATAGCAATGACAAATGAAATAAAATAGGGAACTATGATAAAAAGTGTACGTTTTCTTCTTCTCCTGATAGCATTTGTCTCCATGCAGATAGTTGCATGGGGGCAGCCACAGGAAAGACTGGTTCAAGTGCAGGTCACTCCCGACCACACCAATTGGCTGTATAAACCGGGAGAAAAAGTGAAATTCAAAGTGGCGGTATTGAAATGCAATATCCCGCAGGATAATCTGGAAGTGCGCTATGAGATTTCGGAAGACATGATGAAACCTCATCAGACAGGCAAACAGCCTTTGAAGAATGAAAAGCTTGAAATTAACGCAGGGACTATGAAAAAAGAAGGGTTCCTGCGTTGCCGTGCTTTCGTCACTTGCCAAGGGCGTGAGTATGAAGGCGTGGCTACCGTCGGCTTTTCTCCTGAGAAATTGCAACCGACCACTCCGTTGCCTGCCGACTTTCTGGAATTTTGGAAAAGCACCAAAGAAGCCGCAGAAAAGTGGGCATTGGAACCGATAATGACTTTACTGCCAGAAAGGTGTACAGATAAGGTGAACGTATATCATGTCTCCTTCGCGAACAATGACTATGCGTCCCGTATGTACGGCATCCTTTGTGTTCCGAAGGCTTCCGGGAAATATCCGGCGATTCTGAAAGTGCCGGGTGCAGGTATCCGTGCCTATAACGGAGAAGCCGAACGTGCCGGAAAAGGTTTTATCATTCTGGAAATCGGTATCCACGGCATTCCGGTCAACCTGACGGGAGATGTGTATCACCGGCTTTATAACGGTGCTTTGAAGAATTACCACTCGTTCAATATGGACAATCGGGACAAGTACTATTACAAACGGGTTTATACAGGCTGTGTGAGAGCCATTGATTTCATTTACACACTTCCCGAATTCAATGGTAATCTGGCGACCTTTGGAGGAAGCCAGGGCGGTGCGCTTTCCATTGTAATTGCCGGACTGGATGACCGTGTCAAGGGATTGGTTTCTTTCTATCCAGCCTTGTGTGATATGGCGGGGTATGCTCACGGTCGTGCAGGCGGTTGGCCGCATATGTTGAAGGATGCGAAGAACCGGACACCGGAAAAGATGAAAACCATTCAGTATTTTGATGTGGTGAACTTTGCCCGACAGGTCAAAGTTCCGGGATTCTATACTTTTGGTTATAATGATATGGTTTGTCCGCCTACTACTACTTACTCCGCTTACAACGTGATTAATGCTCCGAAAGAGCTGTTTGTAGCTGAGACGACCGCTCATTATGCCTATGCCGAACAGTGGAGCGCAGCCTGGAACTGGGTAATGAATTTCCTGAAAAATAAATCGAAATAGCACGGATTACACGGATTAACACTGTTGTTTTACCTATTCTATTCTAAAAACCGTGAAATCCGTATAATCCGTGCCTGAACTTATTATATACACTAATTATAACAACATACTTAAATGAAAACAGGTGAGAAATTAAGTCTATGTCTATTGTTGCTAATCGTTTTTGCTGGAAGCGTTGCGGCACAGGAGCTGATAACGAATGTATATGGTCGCAACATCCATTCGCTGAATGGTAAATGGAATGCTATCATCGACCTGTACGACCAGGGGCAACGGATGAAAATCTATGAGAACCGGCAACCGGAAGGAAATATCGATTTCTACGAATACGCGTTTGAAGGCGGGTTGCGTCTTAATGTTCCGGGAGACTGGAACTCTCAATCGCCCGAATTGAAGTATTACGAAGGCACTGTATGGTATGCCCGTCACTTTGACGCCAAACGCTTGGCAGACAAACGCCAGTTCCTTTATTTCGGCGCTGTCAGCT
This sequence comes from Bacteroides sp. 90-K9/2, assembly GCF_047310725.1. Lineage (NCBI taxonomy): Bacteria > Pseudomonadati > Bacteroidota > Bacteroidia > Bacteroidales > Bacteroidaceae > Bacteroides > Bacteroides sp. 90-K9/2. Next base: position 237,338 of record NZ_JBCGVL010000006.1, on the reverse strand, counting down.
ATCGTTGCAAAGTCTACCTGAACGGAAAAGAGATAGCAGAGCACGAAGGCGGCTTCACCCCTTTTCAAGTGGAAGTGACAGACCTGTTGAAAGACGGCGACAACTTCCTGGCAATAGAAGTGAACAACCGCCGTACCAAAGACGCCATTCCCGCTTTGGCATTCGACTGGTGGAACTATGGCGGCATCACAAGAGATGTGCTGCTGGTGAAAACTCCTCGGACATTTATAGAAGATTATTTCGTCCAACTGGATAAAAATGCTCCCGATCGCATCATCGCCCGCGTGCGTCTTTCTGATAAAAAAGTAGGTGAGAAAGTAACAGTTGCCATCCCCGAACTCAAAATCAACGCGGAGCTCACCACCGACGCAGAAGGAAAGGCGGAAACCGTATTGAACGCGAAGAAGCTGCAACACTGGTCGCCGGAAGAACCGAAACTCTATGGCGTGACTGTATCTTCAAGTGCCGACCGTGTGGAAGAGCAAATAGGCTTCCGCAATATCACCGTGAAAGGAACTGATATTTACCTGAACGGGAAGCCGACATTTATGTGCTGTATCTCTTTCCACGAAGAAATCCCGCAACGTATGGGGCGTGCTTTCTCGGAAGCCGATGCAGCCATGTTACTAAATGAAGCGAAAGCGCTTGGCGTGAACATGATTCGCCTGGCTCATTATCCGCAGAATGAGTACACGGTACGCCTGGCGGAAAAGATGGGCTTCCTTCTCTGGCAGGAGATTCCCATTTGGCAAGGCATTGACTTTACAGACGATGATACCCGTAAGAAAGCGCAGAGGATGCTTTCTGAAATGATTAAGCGCGATCAAAACCGCTGCGCGGTAGGTTATTGGGGTGTTGCCAATGAAACACAGCCTTCCAAAGAACGGAATGAATTCCTTACTTCCCTGCTCGAAACGGGAAAACAGCTGGACACTACCCGCCTGTATGTTGCCGCTTTCGACCTTGTGCACTTCAATAGCGAAAAACAGCGTTTTGTAATGGAAGATTCTTTTACTTCCCAACTGGACGTCGTAGCTATCAATAAATATATGGGCTGGTATCATCCGTGGCCTGTGGAACCAAAAGACGCTATATGGGAAGTAGTGACGGACAAACCGTTGATTATCTCGGAATTTGGCGGCGAAGCATTGTACGGTCAGTCCGGTGATGAGAACGTAGTCAGCTCCTGGAGTGAAGAATACCAGGCACGCTTGTATAGAGACAATATCCGTATGTTCGACAATATCCCGAACCTGCGTGGTGTATCGCCCTGGATTCTGTTCGACTTCCGTTCGCCGTTCCGTTTCCACCCCACCAATCAGGATGGCTGGAACCGCAAAGGGCTCATATCCGACCAGGGTATGCGTAAGAAAGCGTGGTATCTGATGAGAGATTATTACATAAAAAAGAGAAATAATCGATAAGTTTAGCTATATTTGAATGTGATGAAGAAATATAAGATTGTAGTGATTTGTATGTGCATACTGCTCCTTCTTGCCGGAGGAGTGTATGCGCAGCAAAAAACGGTCAGGATACTTGCTATCGGCAACAGTTTCTCTCAGGATGCCGTGGAGCAATATCTGCATGAACTTGCCGAAGCCGAAGGCATTTCAACCATAATCGGCAATATGTTTATTGGCGGCTGTTCTCTAGAACGTCATGTGAAAAATGCCCGTGAAAATGCTCCTGCCTATGCCTACCGGAAAATCGGTACGGATGGAAAGAAAGGGGAAAAGGGCAAGATGTCTTTGGAAGCGGTGCTCGCAGATGAAGACTGGGATTACGTCAGCCTGCAACAGGCAAGTCCTTTTTCGGGAATGTATGAGACGTATGAAGCCTCTCTTCCCGAGCTCATAGAATATGTAAAAGCACGCCTTCCAAAGAAAACAAAGCTGATGCTGCACCAAACCTGGGCGTATGCGTCTACTTCCAAGCATAGTGGATTTAAAAACTACAACTGCAATCAACTGACCATGTATCAGGCAATTGCCGATGCTGTGAAGAAAGCGGCTAAGGTGAATAAGATAAAGATTGTCATCCCTTCGGGCACTGCCATACAAAATGCGCGCACCTCTTTCATCGGCGACCATCTGAATCGGGATGGCTATCATCTGGATGTGAAGATTGGGCGTTATACCGCTGCCTGTACCTGGTTCGAACGCATCTTCAAACACAATGTAGTCGGGAATCCTTATGCCCCGGAAGGGTTGGATGAGGCGAGGAAAGCTGTTGCCCAGAAAGCTGCCCATGCAGCAGTAAAGCATCCGTATAAGGTAACCGAGCTGTCTATTACTAACTAACAATGGACATTGCCGCCTGTCTTGTAGCAACCCCATGGTATTATAGATGACTTGACTCAAATGTAAATGCAGCACACCAAAGGCGATTTGATTGCTCGTGGTAACCTAATGGTGTACTGCATTTATTTTTCGTATATCGTATGGTTTACTCCATTAAGAACTGGCGTATAGGACAATGACGTATGCCCTCATAGCTATTTCCGCTGAATGTATCTTCTGTTACCACTATTTTGGGATAGTTGTCCTGTATCTTTAGTAAGTTTCCAAATTCTCTTTCTGCTGTGTCGCCATCTATTTTTTAAGCGACCTGTATGTATAGTTTTTCTCCATTCTTTTCTCCGATAAAATCAATTTCCTTATCTCCGTAATAGCCAACCTTAATGTCGTAACCTTTGTATAAAAGGTGGTTATACACTAGATTTTAACAAAAGTATGCTTTCTTATAGGTATACACTTTGTTATACTAAATCCCGCATACAGAAAACTAAACTTTAGCTATTACGTATGCGGGATTTAGTACAACAAATGGTTTCATGGTATGAAACAAACCACGGCTTGTGGGGTGACGTCCAGCATGCTGTGGGATGACTGAAGATGACCTTTAAGCAAGCTTGAGGTGTATTTATAATGAAAGCTGGAGAAAGGGATGTTTTATCCTTCCTCCAGCTCTTTTATTATTGATGAGCAGTGAATTACTTCACTTCCCAAGTATCATTCGTCATCAACAGCTCCTGGAAATTATGATATTTCTTCTTGCCTTTGATTTCTTCAATCTGTCCAATTACAGCATCATTGTAGGTTGGAGCATCTACATCGCGGATCACACCGAGTGCAATCGGGAAATCAGGACCTTCCATTAACGCTAGTTTCAACTGAAGCGTATTATCTTGGCAGTGGGCATCGTGAATAAGAATATCTTTTTCTGTGATACCATTTTCACCAAGTTTCACCACTTTCAGTCCGAAACCTTCCTGCATCAATCCGAATTCCTTGTTTTCACCAAACAACATGGGTTTGCCATGTTCCAGATAGATAGCGTTCTTGGCACGTCCTTCTTTGGTGGCTACAGAAGCATGAGTGCCATCGTTGAAGATCACGCAGTTTTGCAGAACTTCTATAACAGAGGCGCCTTTGTGATTAGCAGCAGCTTTCAATACCTCTACAGAAGCGGCACCGTCTACTGCAATACAACGTGCAAAGAAATGTCCACGGGCACCAAAAGCAAGTTCTGCCGGATGGAATGGATCTTCTACGGTACCGTAAGGAGATGATTTCGTAACAAGTCCACGTTCCGAAGTCGGTGAATATTGTCCCTTTGTCAAACCGTAGATACGGTTGTTCAGCAGGATCATATTCAAATCGATGTTACGGCGTAATGCGTGGATGAAGTGGTTACCACCAATTGCCAGACCGTCACCGTCACCGGAAATTTGCCAGATTGTCAAATCAGGGTTGGCCACTTTTGCACCTGTTGCAACAGCAGCGGCACGTCCGTGAATCGTGTGGAAGCCATACGTATTTACATAGTAGGGCAGGCGGGAAGAACAACCGATACCGGAAATGACGGCAATATTGTGCGGAGCTACTCCCAATTCGGCCATAGCTTTGTGCAGTGAGTTCAGGAAAGCGTGGTCACCGCATCCCGGACACCAGCGAGGTTGGCCTGATTTATAATCTTGTACGGTATATACTTTATCGCTCATCTTTTATTCCTCCAATAATTTAGTGAATGCATCTATCAATTCTCTCGTAACGAAAGGTTGTCCTTTCACTTGGTTGAACTGGCTGATGTTCAATCCGGGTATCTTCATCCGTAAAAAACCTGCGAATTGTCCCAAATTCTGTTCAGCTACTACGATCTTCTTGTATTTACGCAATACATCGGCTGTATTCTTTGGCAGCGGGTTGATGTACTGGAAGTGTGCGAAAGCCACTTTCTTTCCATGATCGCGCATAAAGTCCATAGCCAGACGGAGATGACCATACGTGCCGCCCCAACCAACAATCAGTAAATCTGCATCTTCATCACCCAGTACTTCGAGTTCGGGGATATAGTCTGCAATCTTATCCACTTTAGCTTGGCGGAGATGAACCATCTTATTATGGTTTTCAGGTTCGGTAGAGATCGCACCTGTTTCATTGCTCTTTTCAAGACCACCGATGCGGTGCATGAATCCTTCAGTTCCCGGAATCGCCCAGTAGCGTGCACCGGTTTCTTCATTGCGTTGGTATGGAGTCCAGTTACCAGCCATGTCCGGAGTCACGTATGGAGGATTGATGGCAGGATATTCGTTTAAGTTAGGAAGTTTCCAGGCAGCCGAGCCGTTAGCAACGAAAGCATCTGTCAGCAGTACAACCGGAGTCATGTGTTCCAGAGCAATCTTACATGCCATGTATGCGGCATCGAAACAGTTTGTCGGTGAAGTTGCGGCAATCACCGGCATTGGACTTTCACCATTGCGTCCGTAAAGTGCCTGCAATAAGTCTGTCTGTTCTGATTTAGTAGGCAAACCTGTTGACGGACCGCCACGTTGCACATTCACAATCACCAATGGAAGTTCGCCAATTACAGCAAGGTTCATAGCCTCACTTTTCAAACAAATACCGGGGCCGGAAGTAGTCGTTACAGCCAAAGCACCGGCAAAAGCGGCACCAACGGCAGAAGCACAACCTGCGATTTCATCTTCGCACTGTACGGTTTTTACTCCCAGTGATTTATGTTTAGCTAATTCGTGCAGAATATCAGTGGCCGGAGTGATAGGATAAGAACCCAGGTAGAGTTCCAGACCTGCTTTCTCGGCAGCAGCAATCAAGCCATAAGCCGTTGCTTTATTTCCGTTGATATCTGTATAAAGTCCTTTTGATTTCGGAGCTTTACTTTCAATTTTATAAGTAGAGACAGAAGCATGTGTGTTGGCACCATAGTTGAAACCATCGTTCAATACCTTAATATTAGCTTCTGCAATTTCGGGTTTCTTGGCGAATTTCTCACGCAACATTTTTTCAGCAGCGGCAAGGTTGCGGTTGAACAACCAGCAAACCAGTCCGAGTGCGAACATGTTCTTACAACGGAGTGCTGATTTATTGTCTAGTCCGGAGTCTTTCAGGCTCTCTTTACACATGGAAGAGATGGGAACTTCCAGCACTTCCTGTTTTATGCCTAATTCCTCAAAAGGATTGTCAGTCTTGAATTGTGCTTTTTCCAAATCTCTGGCTTCGAATGAGTCGGAGTCGGTAATGATAAGTCCTTGCGGTTTACAGAATTTGATTTGTGTTTTCAGTGCGGAAGGATTCATAGCCACTAATACGTGGCAACGGTCTCCGGGAGTGTAAACCTGTCCGGCACCGATGTGGACCTGAAAACCGGAAACACCGGTCAGTGAACCTTGCGGGGCGCGGATGTCTGCCGGGTAGTCGGGGAATGTACAGATGTCATTTCCTACCGTAGCCGACACGTTCGAGAAGATGTTGCCGGCCAGCTGCATACCGTCGCCGGAGTCGCCGGAGAAACGTACTACTACTTCCTCCAATTCTTTAACCATCATTTCGTCTGCCATAACTTTAATTACTATATTTAATTTAAAAACTGATTTTACTTTCAATTTGTGAGCGCAAAGGTCGGAAAGTTAATCGAATTATCAAAATAAATCGAACTTTATTGTCCTATTGACGCCAATTATTTGAAATATCTGAAAGGAACCTGTATTTTTATTCTTGTTAAATCGACAGAAACCGTTATCTTTGCAAGCAAATTTGAAGCGGCCTTGTAGTTCAACGGATAGAATAGAAGTTTCCTAAACTTTAGATAGGGGTTCGATTCCCCTCGGGGCTACTACGGAGAATCTGTGAGAAGTTGTTTTGGTTTGCTTTCATGCTGTATCTGGTTTTAAGTTTAACAATGGCCTCTTTTAAGATGAACGTCTTATAGCTTCTATTTGTTTTAATAATCAATAGAAAAAGCCTCTACCGAATTGTTCGGAAGAGGCTTTTTCTATTTCTGGAATTTATTATTCTTCCGTAGTTACTGGTACAACTTTTTTGTTCTTCATCATGTTGTATGCAATCGGAGATGCAATGAACAGTGATGACAATGTACCGATAACAACACCCAAGATCATTGCGAATGCAAAGCTGCGGATTGAATCACCGCCAAGGATGAAGATACACAGCAATACGATCAATGTACTTAATGATGTATTGATAGTACGTGCAAGTGTAGTGTTCAATGAATCGTTGAACAACTGACGTTTGTCACGTTTCGGATACAGGCCGAAGAACTCACGCACACGGTCGAAGATTACCACCTTGTCATTGATAGAGTAACCGATAGCTGTCAGGATAGCCCCAATGAATGTTTGATCGATTTCCAGTGAGAATGGAACGATGCCCCATAACAATGAGTAAGCACCGATAATCATGATGGTATCGCACGATAGAGCTACGATAGAGCCAATACTATATGCGATGTTGCGGAAACGGATTAAGATATACAGACCGATAGCGATCAATGCCAATACTACAGAATAAATAGCACCTGTCTTGATATCGTCTGCGATACTTGGACCCACTTTTTGAGAACTTACAATACTACCACCAGTGTGATTATCACGGTCGATAAAGGTAGCTAGAGTGATGTTTTGAGTCAGCACAGGTTTCAAAGTCTCATATAAGTATGCTTCGATTTGAGAGTCAACATCGTTTCCTGCATCTTCAATACGGTAGTTGGTACTGATACGTACAGTTTTCTTGTCTGTACCGATAGCGATAACACTAACGTTAGCATCACCGAACTTGCTGGAGATCAATTCACGAATCTGTTCGGGTTCTACCGGATTCTCGAATTGTACTTTGAAATTACGTCCACCGGTAAAGTCGATACTCTGACTTAAACCACGCATGGCAAATGAACCGATACAAACGAGGATGATGGCTACAGTGATGATAAGGGATTTTTTGTTTGTTCCCATAAAATCAAAACGTGTGTTGGTCATCAAGTTTCTTGAAACAGGGGTTGTGAATGTAAGGTTCAACAGTTTGTCCTTGTTCATGAAGTGTTCGTAAACTATACGAGTCATGAACACAGCGGTGAAGAAGGATACCAGAATACCGATAATCAATGTCGTGGCAAAACCACGGATCGGACCGGTACCGAAGTTAAACAGAATGATACCTGTGATGATGGATGTCAGGTTCGAGTCGAAGATAGCGGAGAATGCGTTGGAATAACCGTCAGCAAGTGCTTTCTTCACACCTTTACCCGCACGAAGTTCTTCTTTTGTACGTTCGTAGATAAGTACGTTCGCATCCACTGCCATACCTAGTGACAACACCATACCGGCAATACCGGACATTGTCAATGCTGCCTGGAAGGAGGAGAGGACACCTAATACGAAGAAGAAGTTCAGGAACAATGCACCATTGGCAATCATACCCGGTATGAAGCCGTACATCATACACATATAGATCATCAACAGAATCAGAGCCACTACGAATGAGAATACACCTGCATTGATAGATTCTTGACCCAATGACGGACCAACGATATCTTCCTGTACGATGTGAGCCGGAGCCGGCATCTTACCTGATTTCAATACGTTTGCCAAGTCTTTTGCTTGTTCAGGGGTAAAATGACCTGTAATCTGTGAACGTCCACCTGTGATTTCAGAGTTTACGTTTGGTGCAGAATATACATAGTTATCAAGAACGATAGCAATAGAGCGGCCGATGTTCTGTTTGGTCAACTGTGCCCAACGACGTGCACCGTCAGAGTTCATTGTCATGCTGACAGCCGGTTTGCTGTATTGGTCGAATTCGTCTTTCGCATCTGTTACTACATCGCCTTCCAACGGAGCTTTGCCGTTACGTTCGGTAGACTTGATAGCATATAATTCGAAAGTCTGTCCTTTCTTGTCAAATTCAGAAGGAGAAACACCCCATTTCAGACGAAGGTCTTTCGGGAGTTCTGCTTTAACTTCCGGCATAGCCAGATATTTGTTGATATCAGCAGTATCTTTGTAGTTAGCGTAACCGATGACAGGACCTTGTCCGCTAGAGTTTAATTGCAGGATAGCCAGCAGAGGATATTGTTTTTTAATTTCTGCCAGGTTGGCTGTTGAATTCTCTTCAGCAACTGCATCTCCTTTCAGGGCAGCAGCAAGACTGTCGGCAGCACTTACGCTTTTCTTGGCCGGAGTAGCTTCTGCAAGCGGAGCTTCTTTGGAAGAATCTACAGCGGCAGAGTCTACATCTGTCTCCTGTGCCAATATAGCGCGCAATTTAGCGTCTGCAGATTGCATGGCAGGAAGAACTTCTTTAGCTGTATAAGTTTCCCAGAATTCCAGGTTAGCAGAACCTTGGAGAAGTTTTCTCACACGTTCCGGCTCTTTGATACCCGGCAATTCCACCATGATACGCCCCATTTTGTCTTCCAGGCTCTGGATATTCGGCTGAACAACACCGAAACGGTCGATACGGGTACGAAGTACGTTATATGAGTTCTCAACAGCAGCTTTTACTTCTGTTCTCAATACTTTTTCAACTTCTGCATCCGATGATTTTTGGTTAACTTTGTCTTTCAACTGTTGTGTTGCGAAGAGTTCGGAAAGTTTTGCGTTAGGAGCAGCTTTGTGATATTCTCTAACAAACAGGGTGATGATATCGTCCTGGCTGTTGACAGCCTGTTTTGCAGCTTCTGCCAATGCATTGTTGAAAGCTTCATCCGGCTTGTTGTCAGCCAGTGCTTTGATAACATCAGGTACAGATACTTCAAGGATAACGTTCATACCACCCTTTAGGTCCAAACCTAAACTAATCTCCATCTCACGACATTGTTTCAGCGTCCAGTTACCCAACCATACTTTCTCATTGGAGAGAGAGTCGAGGTAGTCTTGTTCCACTTTCGGGTCACCGTTCGCAACTTCTTTCGCCTTGTTGGTATAATGGCGTGTTACGAAGGAGAAGGAAAGGTAGAACAAACATACCAATGTGAGTAGTACCGCAAAAACCTTTACAAATCCTTTGTTTTGCATTTTACTTTTAATTTATGATGATTACTTTTTTAATTTAATTTTCAGTTAAATTCTGTCGTACACAAGTTCTTTTTGCCGTATACAAGGCTGCAAATATAGTTTTTTTTTCACATTTATATGTAAGAAGCCCTCAAATATTTGATGTTTAAGGGCTTTTTTGCTGAATTATTTCATTCCTCTGTTTTTCAGTAGTGGTTCCAGGCTTGGTTCCGTTCCACGGAAATTTTTATAAAGCACCATCGGGTCTTCGCTGTCTCCCTTCTCCAATACGTTATGGCGGAACAGGTCGGCGGTGTTTTTATCAAAGATTCCGTGTTCTTTGAAAGCTTCGAAAGCATCATTGTCCAATACGTTGGCCCATAGGTAACTATAGTATCCGGCCGCGTATCCGCCAATGATATGGTTGAAGTAAGTCACACGATAACGCGGTGCTATTTCGGGAATCAAATTAAGCTTGTCCATCGCTTCTTTTTCGAATGCAAGCATATCCGGATTCTTTACATCTGTCATCGTGTGCAGGTTCATGTCGAGGATGGCGGCAGCCAGTAATTCGGTGGTCATGAAGCCCTGGTTGAAAGTTTTCTGTTGCAGTATCTTCTCGATGATTTCGTCGGGTATCACTTCTCCTGTCTGATAATGTTTGGCATACATTTTCAGCACTTCCGGTTCAGTCGCCCAGTGCTCGTTGATTTGAGAAGGAAGTTCTACAAAGTCACGTACCACATTGGTTCCTGATGTTCCTTTGTATTCACATTTGGTCAGCAGTCCGTGCAGGGCGTGACCAAATTCGTGGAACAAGGTTTCCACTTCATCCATGGTCAATAAAGAAGGAGTGTCGCCTACCGGCTTGGTAAAACTACAAACATTGCATACCAACGGACGGGTTGTTCCACATTGCTCACGGTAGTTGCTCATCCATGCACCCCCGCTTTTCCCGGAACGTGGGAAATAGTCTACATAGAAGATACCGAGCTGGGATCCGTCTGCATCTTTCACCTCAAAGACTTCTACATCCGGGTGATAAGTCGGTATGCCTTCCAGTTTGCTTAGGGTGATGCCATATAATTTGTTGGCTACGGCGAAAGCACCATCGCGTACATTTTCCAGTTTGAAGTAAGGTTTTGTATCTTCTTCTGACAGATTGTATTTTTCTTTCCGCAATTTTTCGGTGTAATACCACCAGTCCCATGCTTCCAACTTTTCTCCTTTTCCTTCCTTGTCCATTAACTTTTGGAGTTCGCCAGCTTCTGTTTTCGCTTTGGGGAGTGCATAGCTCCATAGATTGTTCAGAAGGCTCATTACGTTGCTGGCGTTCTTTGCCATGGTTTCATCCAGGACGAAGTTTGCGTAACAGTCGAAACCTAATAAGTTCGCTTTTTCCAGGCGGAGAGAAACGATTTTGCGGATATTTTCCTTGTTGTCATTTCCATCGTTGTTGTTGCCGCGGTTGATATAGGCTTTGTATATTTGCTCCCGGAGAGGGCGATTTTCTGAATATTGCAGGAAAGGCAGACGGCTGGCGTTGTGCAAGGTGAACAGCCATTTTCCCGGTTGTCCGGCTGCTTTCGCTTCTTCAGCGGCACTTTGGCGGAACCATTCAGGCAATCCTGCCAGATCTTCTTCCTTGTCAACGAAAAGTTGGAAAGCATTATTCTCATTCAACACATTGTTGCTGAAAGTGATACCAAGTGTAGAAAGCTCCTTGTTGATTTCGCGGAGGCGAGCTTGATCTTTTTCGCTAAGGTTTGCTCCGGAACGGACAAATCTTTTATAAGTCTTGTCCAGCAGACGTTCTTGCTCCGACGTCAGATTCAATGAATCTTTCTTTTGGTAGACATCGTTCACCCGTTTGAATAGTTTCCCATTCAGGGAGATATTATCATTATGTTCCGAAAGAACCGGTGCCAGTTTGATGGAAAGTGCGGTCAGCGAATCAGTAGTTTCCGCATCTGTCATATTGAAGAAAATGGCGCTTACCCGGTCTAAGATAGGTGCGCTGTTATCTAAAGCTACAATCGTATTTTCGAATGTCGGAATTTCCGGACTTTCGATGATGGCTTCGATGTTTTGATTCTGTTCTTCTATACCTTTTAAAAAGGCAGGTTCATAGTGCTCTAATTCAATCTTGTCAAAAGAAGGAACACCATACTCGGTTTGAAACTCTGTAAAGAAAGGATTGCTTTCTGTTTTCGTAGCACAGGAGTACATCATACAACTTACTGCTAAAATGGTTAGTGTCTTTTTAATCATCATAAGTGTTTTTTTATTAGAGTTTTCAGTTCTCATCGTTTACTGATATAGCACCAGATCGGGTAATGGTCTGATGCCTTGATAGACCGGTCTACGGTGTAATTGTAGGCCTTCAGGTTGGGACTGATCAAGATGTTGTCTATGCGGAAATAGAACTTGTTCAGATTGTAGGAGATCCCCAGACCTTTGCCGGATTGTGTGAATGCGTCGTCCAGCTCTTGAGTCAGGATGCGGTGTGTGTACGAAATGGAACCATCGTTGAAATCACCGCATACGATGGTTGTCGGGTATTTACTTTCGGCAATGACTCTCGCCACGGAATCTGCTTGTGAAGCCCGAATGGCCGATGCTTCCGCTAGTTTTCTTATTAACTGTCTGAGTCCGGTTTTTACTTTCCTGGCATTCGGGTCTTTAATCATATCTTCATAAATCCCTCTGTCTTCTTTGGTGAGTTTGTTAGATTCCAGATGATTGTTGATTAATGTAAGAGTGTCGTTATTCACATTCAGTACATATCTCATGGAACCGTTATAATTGCTTTTATATTCGATAGGATGTATCGAAAGTATAGGGAATTTGGAGAAACAGGCAAGCTGAACATCTCCTTTTCCTTGCTGGTGGATGGATTGGTAAGGATAGGCCTTCAATGCTTTTTTTACATCCTGTTCTGTCAGATACTTTTTGTTGGTAGCAGTGTTATATTCTTGCAGACAGATAATATCGGCATTGCTATCTGCAAGATAAGACAATATCGGGTTCTTTCCGCCTTTCTTCTCCAGATTGCTGAAACTCATTACATTGTACGACAGGATTTTGATGCTTCCTTCCGGAATAGTTTTAGTGGTGGAGTTGAAAGGGATATAAGTCCGTATCTGTGGAATACAAATGAGAAGGCCAATGGCGGGCAAAAGAGCATAGCGGTAATTGACGAATGCCCAGAAACCGATAAAAATTAGATTAATAGTCAGGAATATCGGAAATGCAAGTCCCAGACTGGAGGCAAGTGGATTTATTTTCGGGTTAAGGTAAGGGCTATAAGCACTTAATATCAACGTTCCCACAAAGAGAGCGTTGACAGCAAGTATCAGATATGTGACAAATTTGCCAATATGTTCCATTCTTTTATCTTTTGCTTGCGTCGAACAAGCTTTTCTTTTCTTCTGTTGTCAGACTGTCGTAGCCGGATTTTTTTAGTTTTTCCAGGATACGGTCTACTTCATCAGACTGTGCTTTCTTTTGAGCGTTGTAATCATAATCCTTCTCACGACCGGTAGCACTGTTGCCATAGTGTACTTTCATTTTCGGTTTTCGTTTCCATGTTTTTTTCTGAAACAGGGAGATGAAACCATCCAGAATCCGGTTGATCCAGGAAGTTAAATCAGTTCCTTTGCTTAGGCTGGCGGCAAACCAAAGTCCTGCAAGGGCACCGCCTAAGTGGGCGATATGTCCTCCGGCATTGCTTGAGGTAATGGACAATACATCAATTCCGATAACGATCAGTGCCAGGTATTTGAGACGGATGGCACCGAAAAGAAAAAGTTGTACCCTGTAATTAGGCTCACGATAAGCTGTGGCAGCTACGATGGCTAACACGGAGGCCGATGCTCCTACTAATGTTGCCCCCGCTACTTGCGAGCTGAATAAAGGAAATACATTGTAGGCAACCATATACAGCAACCCTCCACAAATACCTCCCAGTACGTATAAACCTCTTAAATGTTTTGCCGAGAAAAAGTAGAGAAACAAACTTCCGAACCAATACAGCCAAAGCATATTGAATAGAATATGCAGGATGCCGGCATGCATAAACATATAAGTAAATAACGACCACGGCTGATGAATAAATCCGATAAAGGATGCCGGCAGGGCAAATATACCGAATATATCGGGGGTGCTTACTTCAAACAGTCGCAAGAAAACGTTGATCAACGTGCCGATTACAAAGATGCCTACGTTGATATAAATCAGTTGGATAAAAATATTTCCTCTTCTGAATGTCTCCTTTAAATCAGCTATGATATGTCCCATTGTTATTGCTTTTTTTTCTCCAGTACAAAATCAGGATCAATCCGAACAGCATTCCTCCCAAATGTGCAAAGTGAGCGACATTGTCTCCGGCGCTATTGGCAAGTCCTGACCATAATTCAATTGCGGCATATCCTATAACGAAGAACTTCGCTTTGATAGGAAAAGGCAGCGGGAAGATAAACAACCGGTTATTGGGAAATAGCATACCGAATGCCAGCAATATGGCGTAAACGGCTCCCGAAGCACCTACGGTAGTCATCATGTTCAGATACTCTTCCATTGGGATAACGCCTGTACCTATATTCACTTGTGCGTAGTGACTAAGTTCCGTTACATATTGAATATACTGTACTCCTTCTTGAATAAGTCCCGCACCGATACCGCATAGAATATAGTAGAAGAGGAAACGTTTGGGGCCCCAGGTTTGTTCGAGAATCGGTCCGAACATAAAAACGGCAAACATATTAAAGAAAATGTGGCTGAATCCGCCGTGCATGAACATATAAGTGATTAGCTGCGCCGGATTAAAGTCACTTGCAAGGAAAAAATGTAATCCCAGATAATTCGTTAAATCCAGACCGTAACGTTGGGCTACGATTGTTCCGAAAAATACTAGTACATTGATAATTATCAGGTTTTTAGTTACAGTTGGCATCATTTTAATTTCTGAATATTTAGATAATAGACGCAAAAGTACGAATAAATTCTGTTTTAAAGCATGAAAAATGCTTCCTATTAGCTCTTTTTCAATAATTTGCTGCGTTTTTTTTATGTTTTTATTTGATATGTTGTTTTGTTCGGCTATATTTGTGAAATCAATCCATTGTGGGATAATCTTTTGTGTAACATATATATTAATTAATCATTTTACGTATTATGAATAAGTCTGATCTTATTAGTGCAATGGCTGCTGAAGCTCAAATGAGCAAAGCCGATGCAAAAAAAGCACTTGATGCTTTCATCACTTCAGTTACTAACGCTATGAAAGCTGGTGACAAAGTATCTCTCGTAGGTTTTGGTACTTTCTCAGTAAGCGAAAGAGCTGAAAGAACTGGTATTAACCCTTCTACAAAGGCAACTATTACTATTCCTGCTAAGAAAGTAGCTAAATTTAAAGCTGGTGCTGAATTATCTGCAGCTGTTGAATAAGATAGATAGTTGAAAGAAATTAAGAGAGGAGACGTGATGCGTCTCCTTTTTTTGTATCTTTGCGCGCAAGAAATAACTTGATTATGAAGATAGAAGATAAACTTGTAGCGTCCGTTATCAGCGGACTCAAAGCACTTTACGGTCAGGAAGTCCCTGAAAAGATGGTGCAGTTGCAGAAAACGAAGAAAGAATTTGAAGGACATTTGACGTTGGTGGTATTTCCTTTCCTGAAGATGTCAAAAAAAGGACCGGAACAAACGGCACAGGAAATTGGTGAATATCTGAAGGTAAACGATCCGGCTGTAGCAGCGTTTAATGTGATAAAAGGCTTCTTGAACCTGACTATTGCATCGGCTACATGGATTGAGTTGCTGAACGAAATCCAGGCAGATGAACAGTACGGCTTGGTGCAGGTTACTGACGCTTCTCCATTGGTGATGATTGAGTATTCTTCTCCGAATACAAACAAACCGCTTCACTTGGGACACGTGCGTAATAACCTTTTAGGCAACGCATTGGCTAACATTGTAGCGGCAAACGGCAATAAGGTAGTCAAAACAAATATTGTAAACGACCGTGGTATCCACATCTGTAAGTCCATGCTGGCATGGAAGAAATACGGAAACGGTGAAACTCCTGAAACTTCGGGTAAGAAGGGTGACCATCTGGTAGGCGATTATTATGTATCTTTCGATAAGCATTATAAAGCGGAAGTAAAGGAGCTGATGGCTAAATTTACAGCGCAGGGAATGAGTGATGATGAGGCGAAGGCAAAGGCTGAAGCTGAATCTCCGTTGATGCAGGAAGCCCGCGAAATGCTGGTGAAGTGGGAAGCCGGTGATCCGGAAGTACGCGGATTGTGGGAAATGATGAACAATTGGGTATATGCCGGATTCGACGAAACCTACAAGAAGATGGGTGTCAGCTTCGATAAGATCTATTATGAATCCAATACTTACCTCGAAGGAAAAGAAAAGGTTATGGAAGGTCTGGAAAAAGGTTTCTTCTACAAGAAAGAAGACGGTTCCGTATGGGCCGACCTGACTGCCGAAGGACTGGATCATAAACTCCTTCTCCGTGGTGACGGTACTTCTGTTTATATGACACAGGATATCGGTACGGCTAAACTTCGTTTTGCCGATTACCCGATTAATAAGATGATTTATGTAGTAGGTAACGAACAGAACTATCACTTCCAGGTGCTTTCTATCTTGCTCGATAAACTTGGTTTCGAATGGGGTAAGAGTCTGGTACACTTCTCTTACGGAATGGTGGAACTGCCGGAAGGTAAGATGAAATCCCGTGAGGGTACGGTAGTTGATGCTGACGACTTGATGGAGGAAATGATTGCCACTGCTAAAGAAACTTCACAAGAACTTGGAAAACTGGATGGTTTGACACAGGAAGAAGCTGATGATATTGCCCGTATTGTGGGGCTGGGAGCATTGAAATATTTCATTCTGAAAGTCGATGCCCGTAAGAATATGACATTCAATCCGAAAGAATCTATCGACTTCAACGGTAATACAGGTCCGTTTATCCAATACACCTACGCACGTATCCAGTCTGTACTTCGGAAAGCTGCCGAATCAGGTATCACAATTCCTGAACAGATTCCGGCTGGTATTGAACTGAGTGAGAAGGAAGAAGGGTTGATTCAGATGGTTGCCGACTTTGCTGCTGTTGTAAAACAAGCCGGTGAAGATTACAGCCCGTCTATTATTGCCAATTATACTTATGACTTGGTGAAAGAATACAATCAGTTCTATCATGACTATAGTATTCTGCGCGAAGAGAATGAAGCGGTGAAAGTATTCCGTATCGCTCTGTCTGCTAATGTGGCTAAAGTCATTCGCTTAGGAATGAATTTACTGGGTATCGAGGTTCCTTCCAGAATGTAAGACTTTCTCTGAATAAAATATACTTTTGCGGGGTTTCTTTTATATAAAAGGAACCCCGCA
The DNA here is from genome assembly GCF_047310725.1 of Bacteroides sp. 90-K9/2. Classification (NCBI taxonomy): domain Bacteria; kingdom Pseudomonadati; phylum Bacteroidota; class Bacteroidia; order Bacteroidales; family Bacteroidaceae; genus Bacteroides; species Bacteroides sp. 90-K9/2. The sequence goes on along the minus strand of NZ_JBCGVL010000006.1, from coordinate 220,622 downwards.
TGTTTTATTCTCCCCATCCAATATCCGGCCTGCTCTTATTTAAATCGTATTAATCTTTATTTGTACCAATCTTTATTTTGTTTTCCATTCGATGATACCCATCCTGCGAACTTAGGATATGATTGATCGATTCGTTTCCCTTCCTCCGGAACCGGGAGATTACTTACCGGCATATTGATAGCAAACGGCATCAAGTCTGCTGAAACATAATACATCCCTTCTTCCGGTCTGTAGATGTCTTTTCCGGTTCCCAGTATTGATAAGTCGGCTTTGTCAGTCGGGGGGTAATTTATCAGATGTAATTCTTTGCCTCTACCCTCATTGGAACTGATGAAGATAAACGGATTGTAAGGAGGTACCACATCTTTCTCACTGGCTCCATCAAGCGTGATGGTTACAGTATATTCTTTCTTTGATTCATCAGTGACGTTTTTGAATTTGGTCATGTCGTCATACAACAAAATGGTTGGGTGAGACTGTCCAGGCTCTGTTTCTTTTCCTTCCATGTATATAGAACTTGATAAACCATTGGCATCAGGCCCCGTTATTTTTACACTCTTGACATTGCTGTTTGAGAGCTTGTGGAATTGATATCCAAATCCGTTTTGCAGATAACCTCCACAGTGCTGTAAGATAAACTTGTCTTCTATTTCGTAAATGCGATTGTCGAGAGCGTTTCGGGTCATGGTACTGGTGTACTTTACCATTACGTCATTCATATCGTAATCACCTAACTTAGGCCATAAATCTTCAAAAGCCAGTGTGCCGGAATAAGAAATTTTATATTGCTCAGGAATTGCTTCGGGGTCCTCAGGCAGTGAAGGCAATGTCGGGTCAATCGCATTCTTTTCTGACGTATGAATATAGAATATGGCATCTGCATAATCAAAGTCAGTATTATCTTCAAATCCTACCGCTACAATCTGCCCGGACTTGGAATCACGGAGAGATACGGTTCTTTGTGTATTATTCGTGTTTAGATTCCTGGTGGAGTAGCGTGCTCCCATACCTTTTATAATATCACCCACTTTGTCTTTATCTGTTTCTGAGGTGAGTTTGCTCTTGAATCCCATACCTTGCAGGCACCAGCCAATTGTGACTCCGGCGGGAAATTTGTCCTCGTATTCTTGTGTAGCTTCATTCCAATATTTGAGTTTTATTTCTTCGCCACACACTAATGCTCCTGCTCCTAAAGTCTTGTAAATAGGAGAGGTGTTTGGAAATGCGATTATTTGTTTTATATCACTTGCGCTCTGGGGCGGATTATCGGTCGGATAGGTATAATATCCAACTGTATTGTACCATGCAGCAGAGCTGGTTATAAATACGAGGCTCACTTCGGTCGGGTTAACAATTGGAATATCTGAAGTCATTTTAATGGTACCATCAAAAAACTCCGGATAATTCTGACTGATGTTCATAACCTTGTTTTTACCGTTTTCATCTTTGACTGTAACCTTTCGGAAAACATACTTGATGTTGTATAGTACGTCTGCCGGCGGTATATTTATTTTAGGTTCCAGGTTGGTTGGTCTTCCTCTGTCATCCCAGTCTGCATCGGGAAGAACATTCCATTCTTTTAGATAGGTATGTTGGTTCGTGGTTACTCCTCTGGTTTTTGATGCCGTTTGTGAACGTAAGGCAGCGATATATGCATCTTGATTAAATAAAAGCCGATGACTCTCGTCAATCGTTAGTTTAAGAGGAGATACGGTAGCTAAATAATCCGATGATAACCATACTTCCGAGATGTCCGCCGAGATATTATTCATCTCCCCGCTGAATTTGCCATCTTCATCTGTAACTGCGCGGTAGATAGGCTCTATGTCTTTTTTGGACGCGGTGCCGTCAGTTGAGTATTCAATGGGATCTTGATCGTAAACATCAAAAAGGACACGATAATTTTCGCTTTTAAAACAATAATCAATATCCAAAGCAACAGCTTGGGTCATGTTGAAGTCGAAGTATGCTTCTTTTGGCATATGTCTTCTCTCCCAGGATAAGTCACGCTCTTTGTCCATGCAACTGATGGAAGATATGATAAGTGCTCCTGTCATTAAATACTTTAAATTTGTTTGCTTCATAAGTTTGTGTATTAAATAGATAAAGAGCAAATATATACATTTAATTATATAATTTGCTCTTTTTCTGTTTTTTTTTATTTCTTTTTTGCGAATCGTCCTTTTTTTGTGGTCGCTGGTCCTTTTTCATCTTGCAATTTGATGAGTTCTAAACAGCTAGCCAAACTCAAATCCTGCGGGACGATATCTTTAGGTATTTTATAATTGGAACCCTTATAGGTAATATAAGGTCCGTAACGTCCATTCAGAATCTCAAGTTCCGGCTCCTCTTCAAACGTCTTGATGTGGCGTTCCGCTTCCTTCTGGCGTTTCTCCAGAATCAACTGTTCTGCCTCTTCCAAAGTAATTTCCATCGGGTCAAGTGTTTTCGGGAGCGATACATATACCTTATTATGCAGGATATACGGACCGAAACGGCCTACGCCTACACTGACTGATTTTCCTTCATATTCGCCCAGTGTACGAGGTAATTTGAATAATTCCAGTGCATCTTCCAAAGTGATGGTTTCCATGGATTGACCTTTTTTCATTTGTGCAAAGCGTGGTTTTTCTTCATCTTCTACAGTACCAATCTGTACAACAGGACCGAAGCGACCAATCTTAACAGAAACAGTCTTACCTGTTCCCGGTTCTTCTCCCAGAATACGTTCGCCTACTTTATGTTCCGTCTTGATAGCCAATGTGTTTTCTACAGACGGATGGAACTTATCATAGAAATTCTTCATGATAGAAGTCCATTTCACTTCTCCTTCTGCAATCTCGTCAAATTCCTTTTCTACGCTGGCGGTAAAGTTGAAATCCAGAATGTCCGGGAAATATTCGGTAAGGAAATCATTTACCACAGTGCCGGTGTCTGTCGGGAATAACTTCGCCTTTTCTGCACCGGTAATTTCAGTATGGTTTTCATCCTTAATCTGACGATCTTTCAATGTCATGACATTAAACTGCCGTTCTTCCCCGTCTTTATTACCTTTTTCCACATATTCGCGTTGCTGGATGGTAGAGATAGTAGGTGCATACGTAGACGGACGTCCGATACCCAGTTCTTCCAACTTGCGTACAAGACTTGCTTCCGTATAGCGTGGAGGACGTTGGGTGAAACGTTCTGTTGCGGTGATAGGGCCGTGTTCCAACTTCTGGCCTTTTTTCAGAGGAGGAAGCAGGTGGCTCTCATCTTCCTGTTCGTTGTCATCGTCATAAGATTCACGGTATACACGCAGGAATCCGTCAAACTTAATCACTTCACCGATGGCTGTAAATACATCGCTGCTGCCACTTATTGTTATGGTAGCAGTTGTTTTTTCCAGTTCCGCATCTGCCATTTGTGAGGCAATGGTACGTTTCCATATCAAGTCGTACAGTTTCTTTTCCTGTGCTGTTCCTTCAATGGACTGGTTTTCCATATAGGTAGGACGGATGGCCTCATGCGCTTCTTGTGCACCCTTAGTCTTTGTTTCGAAATGGCGGGGATGTACGTAACGGTCGCCCATCATTTTAATGATAGCGTCTTTACTGCCTGCTGTCGCAAATTCCGAGAGGTTGACAGAGTCCGTACGCATATAAGTGATGAATCCCGATTCGTATAAGCGTTGCGCGAGCATCATGGTCTGCGCTACGGTATATCCCAGTTTACGTGCGGCTTCCTGTTGCAACGTAGATGTTGTGAACGGAGCAGGAGGTGTTTTCTTGACCGGGCGGGTAGTGATATCGTCGATAGCAAAGCTTGCTCCCTGACATGCGTTGAGGAAAGCTTTTGCTTCTTCTTTTGTTTTGATACGGCGAGCCAGTTCAGCTTTCATTTCCACCAGTTTTCCGTCCGTGTCCGGAACGAGGAATACGGCAGTGATACGATAAGCAGCTTCCGTTTGGAAAGCATGTATTTCACGTTCACGTTCAACGATCAGGCGGACAGCAACTGATTGAACACGTCCGGCAGAAAGTGCCGGTTTCACTTTTCTCCAAAGCACGGGCGAGAGTTCGAAACCTACGATACGGTCCAGAATCCGTCGTGCTTGCTGTGCATTTACGAGATTGAGGTCTATGTCTCGTGGTTGTTCAATCGCTTTTAAGATAGCGCTTTTCGTAATTTCATGAAATACGATTCGTTTTGTGTTTTCCGGTTTTAGTTTTAAGACCTCATAAAGATGCCAGGCAATCGCTTCTCCTTCGCGGTCCTCATCGGATGCGAGCCATACGGTTTCTGCGTCTTTAGCTTCTGTCTTCAGCGTGTTAACCAGAGCCTTTTTGTCTGCCGGAATTTCGTAGCTGGGTGTAAAATTCTTCTCTACGTCGATGCTGAATTCTTTTTTCTTCAGATCACGTATATGTCCGTAACTAGAAAGGACTTTAAAATCTTTCCCAAGAAACTTTTCAATCGTTTTTGCTTTTGCCGGAGACTCGACAATGACAAGGTTTTTCTGCATAATTCTTTCTTTTATAATGGCTTGTACCACAATATTCGGGGACAAAAGTAAAAAAAAAGATTCTCCCTACCTTATAATATAAGGAGAATTTAATAAAATCTTAAGATTTACATTTTATTGCAGGAAATAAAATATCAATTGGTATAGGTTAGTTTCTCTATATTCTACGTACATTTGTCTCATTAGTAAGTTGGTTTTCGTTTGACTTAAGTTGAACTATCGCTTGACTTAACTAAAACTATCGCTTGACTTAAGTCGAACGAAGATTCAATAGCATGATAAATAATTAATAATAGGGAAGTGGAGTTTAATCTTTCCTAATGAAATACTAATAGATAATGAGTGTAAATTATGATCTTTATGAGACTCCCGATCTCACAAAAAGTGGGGAAGAACAACCTTTGCATGCACGTGTCGTTTTGAAGGGAAGTTATACAGCCGAAGAATTTGTAGAACAAGTGACTGCATTTCAGCATATGCCTCATGCACAAGTGGTGGGTGTCATAGAAGCTATTTCGAAAGAATTGAGACATTTGCTTTTGAAGGGATTTTCCGTTGAATTGGGTGATATTGGCTATTTTACTCTTTCTTTGAGTGTGAACAAAGAAGTGACTGATTCAAAAGACTTGCGTTCACCGTCAGTATCTCTTAAAGATATTAATTTGAGAATCAACCGTCAGTTTAAGAAGGATATTGAGACTGAATTGGTATTACAACGTTATCATTCGCCTTTTCGTGTGAAGAATCTATTGGCAGAAGAAAAGTGCTTGCAGCGACTTAATAAATTCTTGGAAAAGAATCCATGTATTAACCGGCAGGATTATGCCTTACTTGTTGGAAAGACAAAAACACAGGCATTGCAGGATATTAATGCATTTATTGAAAAAGGAATTTTGAAAAAATATGGTTCAGGACGTTCGGTCGTATATATTAAGGCTGGATGAACCATTTTATCGGATATATACTTGATATTAAACATTTTCTGCTTACCTTTGTTTGCATGAAAAAAGAAAATGGGAAAGGAGACGAACCTATGGCCAGTAATTATATTCGTTTCGATTGGGCTATGAAACGCTTATTGCGTAATAAAGCCAATTTTGCAGTTCTTGAAGGCTTTCTGACTACTCTTCTCAATGAAAAGATTGTCATTCAGAAATTGTTGGAAAGTGAAGGTAATCAAGAAGATGAGTTTGATAAGTATAATCGTGTTGATATGCTTGCGGAGAACTCTAAAGGAGAACTTATTCTGATTGAAGTTCAGAATAACAATGAGTATGCTTATTTCCAACGTATGTTGTTTGGTACTTCTAAATTGGTGACCGAGTACATCAATCGTGGAGAAGGTTATGATAAAGTACGTAAAGTGTATAGCGTCAATATTGTCTATTTTTCATTAGGCAATGGAAAGGATATAGTATATCATGGTAAAACGGAATTCAGAGGGATTCATCAGAATGATGTACTGGAGTTGACTCCGTTCCAAAAACAGACGTTTAAGGTCGATGCTGTCAGCCAGCTTTATCCTGAATATTATATACTAAAGGTGAATGACTTTAATCAGGTTGCCAAGAGCCCGTTGGAAGAATGGATTGGCTATCTGAATACAGGTGATATTCCTGATAGTGCTACTGCTCCCGGTTTGACGGAGGCTCGTGAACGATTGAAACTTGATAAAATGACGAAAACCGAACTTGAAGCATATTATCGTCATTTGGATAATATTGTAATATTGAAAGATAATATATTAACAGAACGTGCGGAAGGTCGTGCGGAAGGTCGTGCAGAAGGTCGTGCAGAAGGTCGTGCAGAAGAAAAAAAAGAAACAGCACGTAATATGAAGATTTTGAATATTCCTATTAATACTATTTCACAGATAACAGGTCTGTCGGTAGAAGAAATACAAGGCTTATAAATCTATTGGTGGCGGATTTGTGGTGAAGACAACGGAATAATTGAAGTTTAAGTTTTTGAGAAGGGGCGTTATCCGGAAATGGAAACGCCCCTTTCATTAATTTAGAACCGGAAACTCAATCCTCCTAAGAAGTTGAATCCTTCTGTAGGATAACCCAAATAATATTGATATTTCTTATTCAGCAGGTTATGTACTTGCGCATAAACGGATACTCCTTTGAATACATTATAGCTGGCTCCGATATGCAAATCATTAATTGCGGTCATTTTTGCATATTCTTTCACTTCTTTCCGGCTGATGTAATCATAGCCCAGATTTATGTTAAGAGCAGAGATCGGATGAATACGTACATTGAAAGACATTTCACTGACGGGTTTCACAGCCAACAGATATTCCTCTGTTTTGCTGTCCCAATTATGATAAGTGTATTTAGCTGATATTCCGAGGATATCTTTGTAATCGTAACTGATTTCACCGCCAAGGTAGAGATTATCTGTATTATCTTGAGCAAAAGTAAGATAAGAGCCTGAATGAATATTACTCGGGTCAAAACCTAAATAAGATAAGTCGTTCTTTAGATTTTGATAACCACCGAACACGTTGAACCAAAGTCCCGGATAAGGGCTTGCTTTGAATCCGATACTACCGTTGATTTGCTCGTAAGTATCATAAGGACGTTGTACATATCCCAAAGTAGCAGTGGTATTTGCCTCCGGCAGTTCACCGTAAGGACAGATGTTTTCTAATCTGCGGAAATCATTCAGTTGCTTACCGCCAGTTGCTTTTGCATAAACAATGTAGCTGTCAGAAAAAATATACTGTGCAGTGATATCGGGTGAGATACGGAAAGACTTGTCAAATCCGAAAGATAAATCTACATTGGCTCCGATATGCAGTTTCCAGTCATCATTATCCAGTTCATAATATGGATTTAAAAGAAGCGTTGTGTAGTTCTTGAAATATTCATCTCCGGTGGAAACATTCTTTGTATATCCGCTGTAGAGAAGATTGTTCATTTCCAAAGCGATAGTTATTGATTGTTGGTCGCCGATAGCTCCCGTGACATCGCCTTTGGTACGTATGATTGTCTCCTTGATACCTGTATTGGCTTCAGATTCATTGAACATATTATGCTGACGTTCATACATCAACAGATTTGTTTCTGCATTGAAATGCAGTGGTGCAGTCTCATCAATGAAATGAATGCCTGCATGAAAGTCACCGGATGTGAATTTCTGCTTGCTGTTTACGCTTTCCGGTTGGAAGTTGAAGTTGCTCAATCCGAAGTTTCCGGCAATATTTAAATCCAATTGATCGAATTGATGCGTATAATCCACATTAGCACGTGTGCGGTAGTAGAAAGCGTTCCATTTCTCTCCATCTGTGAAAGGAAGAGTTAACTTACCATCCATCCCATCCATTTGGAAACGTACATTCAGCTTATCTTTCTTCGACAGGCGGAATAGATAATTGGCAAGAACATCCAAATTGCCATAATTGCCATATCCGGCACGTACATATCCGGGAGTAGTGCCTGGCTGAATTTCTTTTCCGGTATAGGGACGCATCAGACCTGCCGGAACAGAAGTAGCCGGAAAGAATGTCGTAGCATATTCCACCTCTTTCTTACTCACTGTCGGTTCTTCTACTTTAGGCAGGACGTTCACTTTCGAAGCATCCATAATGTCCGGGTTATATTCTTGTTCCACAACGACCGTGCGGTTCATTGTCGTATCCTTCGGTTGGGTAGTTTGGGCTTGAAGGCAGGATGGCATTGAGATTGCCAATGCGAGTCCTCCTATTATATAATAAGATCGTTTCATACTTTTCTATTTTTTAATTCTCAATTCTCAACTTTCAATTTATGAAGTCTGCTTTCAATCATACTTTGAATATCGTCATTACCCTGGTAATTCTGTTGCAAACTTAACAGATACTGACGTGCATCCAGATCTTTACCCGTAGCGTGGTAAACATCAGACAGAAGGACAAAACTACGTGCCAGCCAATAAGCATGAGGTGTGCTCTGTTCTATATAGTTGAGCAACTCTTTCTCTGCAGCGGCATATTCTTTTGCATCGTAAAGTGATTGTGCAACCTGATATTTTGCTTCGGCACCATAAGAGTTACGCGTATCTTTAGCCAGTTCACGGTAGTCTTCCAGTGCTTTTTTGTCAGCCTTTTGCTTGGCGTAGGCTTTAGCACGGTAATAAAGAGCTTCGTTCCTTAACTCCGGACTTAGTTTGGCTTCTGCAAGCAGGTCAGTAGCTGCATGGATGGTTTCTATATCATCTCTCAACAGGAAGGCGCAACGCAAAATACCTGTTTCGGCAAGTTGGCGACGTTCTACGCTAGTTGCTTTTTCTTTCAGCATTTTATAGCTAGCCAATGCTTCAGCCATGTTTTGTTGGTTGAACTGCACTTCGGCACGCAAGATTAGCGCTTCTTCTGCAAATGGGTTGTTAGGATATTCCAATAACTTATCGGAATGGAGAAGTACCATATCGTAATTCTTCTGTTCGTTACCAATCAGGCAGAGGTAATAATGCGCATTCAGACTGAAAGCACCTTCCGGGAAAGTCTGCAAGTATTTGTTGAAACTTGTTTTGGCTTCTTCCATCCGGCCTTTTATATAAATCTTTTCTGCAGCGGCATACGTAAGTGAGTCTTGTTCATTGGCATCGAAACGGATATGTCCCGGCATGGCATTTGCTAAAGCTGCAAATTCGTCGATGCGGTTCAGGTCTACATAAATAGATTTCAAGTCACGCATGGCAAGGCGGGCTTCTTCGCTGCCCGGATATTTCTCGATCACTTCCTTGTAAGCTCCGATAGCCTGATTGTAGTCTCCTTTCTGATAGTACAATAATCCGATTTCTGCAGCGGCTTTCCGGCTGACAGGGCTTTCGGGGTATTTGTTCAGTAATTCTTTAAAAGAGGTAATGGCTTGATTGTTGTTATCCATCAGGACATAAGAACGTCCTTTCTCATAAATGGCATTTACTGCATAAGGAGAAGAAGGATATTTACCCACCAGTCGGTTTAATAAAGTGATTTTGCCGGAATAGTCTTTCTGTAATCCCGATACGAGAGCGAGTTGATAGAAAGAATAGTCGCCGGAAGAAGTATTCATTTGTTCCGCTTGTGAGTAGTAATGTTTGGCCTCTTCGAAGCTGCGTACATGCAGGTAGCAGTCGCCGATACGGTTATAGGCATCGGCAAGTGCGGTTGTATTTTCACCTTTTTCCAGTTGAATATATTTCTGAAAGTAGTTACTTGCCTGTGTATAGTCTTTGCGGTGGAAAGCGATATACCCTAAGTTGTAGTTGGCAAGTGCGTACATTTCGTTATTGGGCTGGGTGGTGAGTTGCAGGTAAGCGTTGAAGTCACGGGTTGCTTCCGTCATTCGGTTAAGGCGATAGTAAGATTCGCCGCACCAGTAGTAAGCGTCTGCTTTGGTCTGCCGGTTGTATTGTCCGATGGCGATGGATTGATTCAGATATTTAATAGCCTGTGTGAAATCAGCATTGGCAAATGCTTGTGTACCTAGTTGGAACAGGATTTTTTGTTTGGCTTCCAATATTTGTGCACTTGGTTTGGCAATCCGGTCGATGGATTTCAGGGCTGCATCATAACTGCGGGTATTCATGTAAACTTCTACCAAATAGCTGCTGACTTTTTCAGCGTAAGGAGAAGTCGGAAATTCATTCAGGAACTTTTCGAAGGCAGTGACGGATTCGCCGAAAGCGGAGAAGGAAGTTTCATGCAGGCAAAGAGCGTAATTGTAAGCTGCCTGTTCCTTGATTTGCATATTGGCACTGGAGGCGGCTGCCTGTTCGAAAGCCATGCGGGCTTTGCTTTTTTCCGCCAGTTGCAGATAAGAGAGCCCCATGTGGAGATATGCGTTTTGAGTAAGGGCATCATTGGCAGTTGTAACTTTGCCTAATGTTTCGGCTGCTTTGGAATAGACTTTCGTCTGATAGTAGGAGAGCCCTAACATATAAAGAGCATCGCGACGTGGAGCCGAATGATCTTTGTTCAGGTAATTGTTGAATGCTTCTACAGCTTGGTGATATTGTCCGAAGTGGTAGTAGGCATCTCCCAGAATGCGATACATTTCTGCGGCATGTTCATTATTTGGATAGGCCGACAGATAGTTTTGTGCTACAATCTGTGCCTTATCATAGTTTTGGAGCTGTGCATAAATTTCGGCAATGTAATAGGGGACAAGTGCCTTGTATTTTGAATCGTCCTGCAACGGCAAGAAACCTTTCAGTGCTTCGTTATAGCGTTTTTGCGTATAGCGGATATAAGAGAGATAATAATCACAGTCTTTAGCATATTTGGGACTGTTGGAGCGCAATGTTTCAAACCAAATTGCGGCTTCTCGTAGATTATCGGTTTTCAGATAACAGGTAGCCAATTGGTAAGTGCAGTCATCCCGTTCCTCATTACCCAGTAGACCGAGGTCGGCAGAGTTGAAGAGTGCCAGTGCTTCGTCGTATTTTCCTTCATAGAAATAGCAGGAGGCTAATAGTGCATAAATACGGTTGGCGTAAGGAGTGTCAGGATAGCGGTCGAGATACTTGCGCAGGATTTCGATCCGGTTCTTGTCTTTCAGTTCATAAGCGGAACTGGCCAGCATGTATTCAGCGTCTTGAAGAAGGCTGGCGGCAGGCTTTTGTTTTACAAATGCTTTCAGTGCCGGTAGGGCGGCTGCATAATTTTTTTCCTGGAAAAGTTCTTTCCCTTCTTTATAAAGGTTGTCGGTCGAAGTGAACTTATCACTTGTCTGGGCAAATCCTATCATAGGAGTGCAGCAGATAGCCGCACAAATGAGTCTAGTAATTTCTTTTTTCATAATCGGGTGTTTATGCAAAAGTACAGAATGAAAGGGGATATGTTTCTGTAGTTTGTTATATTTTAACGAATTATCTGCCAGATAAGAACTTTTTAAGTCCTCGCCGGATAGAATCCAGCCCAAAATCTTCCGGTTGAATCTCGGAGAGAGGTAGGAAGAGAGAATCTGCTACATCATCCATGGCGGAGAAATGGCTCATGTCTTCTACGGTACAGAGGAAAAACATATCAAGTGTGTGTACAGGAAAACCTGAATAAACATAAATATTGGGAAGTGTGAACTGGTAAACGGCTTTTTTAACTTTCAGCCCTGTTTCTTCCAGTACTTCGCGGGTAACACCTTCTTCGCCTGTTTCATTCATGTCGATGAATCCGCCGGGTAGGTCGAGAGTTCCTTTGGCCGGCTCTTTGGCACGTCGGCAGACAAGCAGTTCATTTTTCTCATTCAAGATAAGTGCTACTGTGGCGGCAGAAGGATTGAAGTAATAGACAAAGCCGCAATCTGCACATTTTTTAGATTTCTCGTTGTTGACCTCAAAATGAGGGGAACCGCATTCAGGGCAATATAGGAATTGGGCAAGAGGATGTTCCATGATCGTATATATTTTCAGGTTTTTGTTTATGCTTGCAAAGTTATAAAATGCTTTTATTAATTTCATCTATCATGGCATAGAAATATTCGATTGGACTTTTTTTGCAAAGGCGGGGGGGCTGCCTTTATCTTTGCATCAGAAACAAAAAACAAAACGTTGTTTCTGATGTTATAAGTCAAATCAATTAATAACAATAAAAGCAATAAAGATTATGGAACCAATTTTAAATTCTCAACTTCCTGAATTCAGCGTTCAGGCTTTTCACAACGGAGCTTTCAAAACTGTAACCAACAATGACCTGAAAGGTAAATGGGCGATTCTTTTCTTCTATCCTGCTGACTTTACTTTCGTATGTCCTACTGAATTGGTGGATATGGCTGAAAAGTACGATCAGTTCAAAGCGATGGGGGTAGAAATCTACTCGGTAAGTACTGACTCTCATTTCGTGCACAAAGCTTGGCATGATGCTTCTGAAAGTATTCGCAAGATTCAATATCCGATGTTGGCAGACCCGACTGGCGCTTTGAGCCGTGCACTGGGTGTATATATCGAAGAAGAGGGTATGGCTTATCGCGGTACATTCGTTGTCAATCCGGAAGGAAAGATTAAAGTGGTGGAATTGAATGATAACAATATTGGCCGTGATGCAAGTGAATTGCTTCGTAAAGTGGAAGCTGCACAGTTTGTAGCCAGCCATGACGGAGAAGTTTGCCCGGCTAAATGGAAGAAGGGTGAGTCTACCCTGAAACCAAGCATCGACCTGGTAGGTAAGATTTGATAGATCTTGATAATGGTGATTATGGGAGGTCGGTAACGGAAGACGCTGCCGGCCTTTTTTCTCAAAAAACGAAAGGAAAAAGATATGTTAGAATCTGCATTAAAAGAACAACTAAGGGGTATTTTTGCTGGGCTGGAGGCAAACTTTACTTTTGATATATCCGTATCATCCGGCCACGAAAACAAAACCGAACTGGTGGAACTGCTGGGAGATGTAGCGGATTGTTCCGATCACATCACTTGTGTAGTGAATGAGGGAGACGCGTTGAAGTTTACTTTACTGAAGAATGGCAACCGTACCGGAATCACATTCCGTGGTATTCCTAACGGACATGAGTTCACATCGTTGCTTCTGGCTATCCTGAATCTGGATGGCAAAGGAAAGAACTTTCCCGATGAGGCCGTTTGCAACCGTGTGAAAGCACTGAAAGGCCCTATACATCTGACCACTTATGTTTCGTTGACTTGTACGAACTGTCCTGACGTAGTGCAAGCTCTGAATGCAATGACTACTTTGAATCCGGCTATTACGCATGAAATGATAGACGGTGCGCTTTATCAGGATGAAGTAGATGCACTGAAGATACAAGGAGTGCCCTCTGTCTTTGCAGACGGAAAATTACTTCATGTAGGCCGTGGTGAATTTGGCGAATTGCTTGCCAAGTTGGAAGAACAATATGGTATTGACGAAACCAAAGCGAATGCAGAGGTGAAAGAATATGATGTGATTGTGGCCGGTGGAGGACCTGCAGGAGTATCGGCAGCTATTTATTCTGCCCGTAAAGGACTCCGTGTAGCTATCGTGGCCGAGCGTGTCGGCGGACAGGTGAAAGAAACGGTAGGTATTGAAAATCTAATCTCTGTTCCGGAAACGACAGGAAATGAACTTGCCGATAATCTGAAAACACATCTCTTACGCTATCCGGTGGATTTACTGGAGCATCGTAAAGTAGAAAAAGTAGAAGTGGTTGGAAAACAGAAGCAGATCACTACCTCTGTTGGTGAGAAATTCCTGGCTCCGGCACTGATTATTGCAACTGGTGCAAGCTGGCGTAAACTGAATGTTCCGGGAGAAGCCGAATATATAGGTCGTGGTGTCGCTTTCTGTCCTCATTGCGATGGTCCGTTTTATAAAGGAAAGCATGTAGCAGTAGTAGGTGGAGGAAATTCCGGCATTGAGGCAGCCATTGACTTGGCTGGTATCTGCTCCAAAGTGACTGTTTTTGAATTTATGGATGAGTTGAAAGCAGACAGTGTACTTCAAGAGCGACTTAAATCATTGCCGAACGTGGAAGTGTTTGCAAGTTCGCAGACTACGGAAGTGATAGGAAATGGTGATAAGCTGACTGCCCTGCGCATCAAAGACCGCAAAACGGAAGAAGAACGTTTGGTTGAATTGGATGGTGTATTTGTACAGATCGGGCTTTCTGCGAATAGCAGTGTGTTCCGCGACATAGTGGAAACTAACCGTCCGGGCGAAATCATGATTGATGCACATTGCCGTACGAATGTGACGGGTATCTATGCAGCCGGAGATGTTTCTACGGTTCCTTATAAGCAAATTATTATCTCTATGGGCGAAGGGGCGAAAGCTGCGCTTTCTGCATTTGACGATAGAGTGAGAGGGATTATTTAAAATGTACAGATAGAACTGGACACACACAAACAATTCATGGTAAAGGCAATAAAGGTATGAATACATATTTTTGTTGCCCTTTATTTTTTTTCTTACCTTTGGGGCACTTAACATTAACCCCCAAAAATGAGAAACATGAAAAAGATCTTTTTACTAATTTTCGTTATCCTATTTATTTTTCCGGTACAGGCCCAGCATACATTGAGACTGATGACTTATAATATTAAAAATGCGAACGGCATGGATGATATTTGTAATTTTCAACGGGTAGCCAATGTGATAAATAATGCTTCTCCTGATGTTGTGGCTATACAAGAGGTAGACAGTATGACCCGTCGGAGCGGACAGAAATATGTGTTGGGTGAGATAGCTGAACGTACACAGATGCATGCTTGTTTTGCACCTGCCATAGAGTTTGATGGAGGTAAATATGGAATCGGACTGCTGACAAAGCAAGTTCCGCTACGTTTACAAGCTATCCCTTTACCTGGTAGAGAAGAGGCTCGCACCTTGATTCTGGCAGAATTTGAGGATTATATTTATTGTTGTACTCATCTGTCATTAACGGAAGAAGATCGCATGAAGTCTCTGGAAATAGTGAAGTCATTTACTGCTTCCTATAAAAAGCCTCTTTTTCTGGCTGGGGACATGAATGCTGAACCGGAATCCGACTTTATAAAGGAGTTACAGAAAGACTTCCAGATACTCTCCAATCCTAAACAATCTACTTATCCGGCTCCTGATCCCAAGGAGACTATAGATTATATTACCGCATTGAAGTCAAATGCTAATGGCTTCGCTTTTATATCCTCCCAAGTGTTGGATGAACCGATGGCTTCTGATCATCGTCCTATACTCGTAGAACTGCGTACCGCTGAAAAGGCGGATAAAATATTCCGTACTAAACCTTATTTACAGAATCCCATAGGTAATGGTATGACAGTTATGTGGGAAACTACCGTTCCAGCATATTGTTGGGTGGAATATGGAACAGACACTACTCAACTGAAACGCGCTCGTACAATTATTGACGGGCAGGTAGTCTGCAATAATAAACTACATAAAATACGTATCAACGATCTAATACCGGGACAGAAATATTATTATCGCGTATGTTCGCAAGAAATATTGCTTTATCAAGCATATAAGAAAGTATTTGGAAATACTGCCCAGTCAGATTTCTCAGAATTTACGCTTCCGGAAACGGATACAGATTCTTTCACTGCTATTGTTTTCAATGATTTGCATCAGCATACAAAAACCTTTCGTGCTTTATGCAAACAGATACAGAATATCAACTATGACTTTGTAGTTTTCAATGGTGATTGTGTAGACGATCCTGTCGACCACGAACAGGCAACGACTTTTATTAGTGAACTTACCGAAGGTGTATGCAGTAATCGCATTCCAACTTTTTTTATGCGTGGCAATCACGAGATTCGCAATGCTTATTCTATCGGTCTGCGCGACCATTATGACTATGTAGGGGATAAGACCTATGGTTCTTTTAATTGGGGCGATACCCGTATTGTCATGCTTGATTGTGGAGAGGATAAGCTGGATTCTCACTGGGTGTATTACGATTTGAATGATTTCACACAGTTACGTAATGAACAAGTCGATTTTCTGAAAGAGGAGTTATCTGCCAAAGACTTCAAGAAAGCGAAGAAACGTGTTCTTATTCATCATATTCCGCTTTATGGTAATGATGGAAAAAATCTCTGCGCTGACCTATGGACTAAATTATTGGAAAAAGCACCTTTTAATGTGAGCCTGAATGCTCATACTCATACGTATGCCTATCATCCGAAAGGTGAGTTGGGAAACAATTACCCGGTCATTATTGGTGGAGGATATAAGATGGATAGCGCTACGGTGATGATTCTGGAAAAGAAGAAAGATGAATTGAGGGTTAAGGTGTTGAATGTGAAAGGGGAGGTTTTGTTGGATATTACAGTTTAAAGTTAAAAAAATGGAGGTGTATCAGACTTTTAGACACACCTCCATGAAATAATTGTTTCATAAAATGTTATTCGGAGAAATATGTATAATAGAATTTCTCAATATCTCCGTCATAGTTCTTGCTTTCTTCTTTGATACAACTATTTTCATCATATTCGAATGTGTAAGTAGATGCAACGGATGAATGCTGCCAGCCGCTACTCGTATGACAATTAGCTGAAGCTTTTCCAAAGAGGCCTGTTTCAACCAACCAACGGCTTAGCCCACTACCTTCTGCATAAATACAATGTGCACCGCCAACATTAGGTACAGCAGAATAAGTCTGAACTTTGAACTGCTCTACTCCATCAGAGAATCTGGTCCATTGCGTAATATTGCCATTCTCTATTGTGATGTTAGATGCGATATTGCCATTCTTTTCAGCTTTTGTCATGTAGCCATTCTCGTCGTAAGTATATTCATATGTATTTGAACCGTCTACAAAGGTGGCGACATAGCCTTGGTCATTTAAAGTCATTGTATATGCGTTCTTACCTGTTACCGTAATATTGTTTCCTTCGTAAGCAAAGAGCCATTCTCTATCTAGTTCTCCTTCATATAATCTGTAGACACGTTTAACTGTACCGTTGTCATTATATTCATAATACCATTTATCCCAATCATCAGCAAAAGTAGCTATCCGGTAGACTGTTACTTCAGAAGTCGTTGTAAAAGTGATTTCTGCGTATTCTGAATCTTCAAAATAGATCGATCCGGTTTTTTGAGCTTTCACTTTGAATGTGTAACTTTTCTCCGGCTCTAGACCTGTCAGTTGAATGGTATTCTGGTCGGTACTTTGTTCACTACCGTTATTCAAACTATAAATATAAGCTGTTGCATTTCCTATAGCTTTCCATGTAATAACGGCCGAGCTTTCTTTTACATCAGGAACGGTGACTTCTGGTTTATCCAACACATTTGTACTGGGATGATTGTCGTCATCACTACAAGCAACTGTACTTAGTACTACTGCCAGCATGGTTAATAAATAAAAATACTTTTTCATGTTGTTCTATTTAAGGTTAATAATTTAATTTCCAGCAACTACTATCATTCCTAAGCCAATCAGGAAGAAGATAAACATCGAAGCCAGCAACTGATTAACAGATTTGGTTGATCCCTTAAACTCTTTCCAGATAAATACTCCCCAGATAGCAGCGATAAGCGGTGCGCCTTGTCCTAACGCATAAGATACCGCCGGACCAGCTTCACCCGATGCAATATAGCTGAATGCGGAACCAAGTCCCCATATTGCTCCACCAAGCATTCCGCATATATGAGTTCTTGCATTTCCTTTAAAATACTCGGAATAGCTGACTTTTTCCCCGACAAAAGGATATTTCATTACTAATGTGTTGAAGATAAAGTTACTTAGTAACACGCCGATTGAAAAGACAAAGATGGCAGAATAAGGAGTCATCATTCCTATAGCGGGAGAATTGAAGTTTTCCACGTCCATACCTTTCACTACGAACCTGTAGAATAAAGACATCAATACACCGGCAATTAATGCAATGATAATTCCCTTTTTGTTGTTTTTCTTGCTCTCTTCACCCTTTTGCATCTTTCCGGAGGCCACTCCGTTACAAATGATAGCAATGACAATGAGAGCTACACCACCGAATAAAAGCATGGGATTGCCGGTAGGAATTCCCAGATAGTTGACAATCACCCCTAGTACCAATGCGATACCGACTCCTAAAGGAAATGCTACCGACATTCCTGCTAAAGAAATGGAGGCTGAAAGGAGAATGTTTGAAGCATTAAATATCACACCACCCAAGATGACCCAGCCGATGCTGTCTCCTGATGCTTGTCCCAGATCTTCAAGGAACGGACGTCCGGTATCTCCGTGGCTACCCATCGTGAAGCCCAATAAGATGGTGAACAACACCATTCCAATCACATAATCCCAATAAAAAAGTTCATAACGCCAATTCTTGGAAACCAGTTTTTGGGTATTACCCCAAGAACCCCAACAAATCATGGTTACGATGCAGAATATAACTGCTAATAAATAACTGTTTACTGTAAACATACTATTAGTATTTAATTGTTAAACATGGATTCTGTTATTTAAATAGATAATCCAATCTTCCCAATAAGTGAAAGCATTGGTTTCTTTATATTTCCTTGACCGGAACTCATGTTCCAGATTTGATGCTTTCAAAAGGATATGAATATTACTACTAAGACCATATTCCTTTGATTCGGGTAGTACTTCTATCCAGCATCTGGGATATCTTTTATGAGAGTTAACTGCTTTTATAAAATTGGAAGCGTCACTTTCATCACCAGTGGTATTTACACAGACTATACCGGTAAACAGGTTCTCTCTCCGAATAGTTTCTATGCTTTCTTTGATATGATTTTCCCAAGTGATTAGCGCCCTCATGCGTTGAGAACCTCTGATCCCGGAGCATTGTTTCTCCACATCGGAAATTGTTTTTGACAGATCTACATTCTCTTTTACGAAGCAGAGAACAGCAGGCCATGTTTTGTTGTCATTCACCAGTTGATGAAACTGACTGACGAGAGCCTTTTGTTGCTGCCCGTTAATTTCTCCCTGTACATAGATAATAGGATATTTTCTAATGCTTCCTTGAGCCTGTTCCGGATAATAAATCGTTGTATTACCCATTTTTATAAATGGAGTCTCATTCGGAGAGTTTTTCTCTCTATTTTTTTGTTGATTTTCATTGAAATATCCGTTGATGAATCTGAATGCTTTTGGCAGTGCTGCATTCCAGCAGGTAAAATCATGTCCTCCTGAACGAACTTCCCATTCATGAGGTATTTTCCTTTCTAACAATAATCGGTGCAATTCTTCATTACTTTCGCATAGAGTACCTTCTTTATCTCCGATATCCAACATGATGCCAAATTCTTTTAAATCGGAATTACGGAGAGTGGAAAGAATGTGGTAGGGTGAATGTTGTTTATAATAACTGGTTAGGCGTTCATTGCCATTCTTTCCTACTCCTCCGAAAATCCGTCCCCATTGACTGTCCCATCCTATTTGTGGTCCCTCTTCTATATATTGTTTTTCTGTGCGGATAGATGGTGATAAAGCAACAACAGAACCGAACAGGTTATGATTGCGCAGGCTAACGGACAAGGCTCCGAATCCTCCCATGGAGAAACCGGCTATTGAACGTGCATTAGCATTTTTGCGGGTGCGATAGTTAGTGTCAATGTAGGGAACCAGCTCTTTAGTGAAGAAAGTTTCATAAGGGAAACTGCCATCATAAGTATCACTATAATAAGACAGATAACCGTCGGGAATGACTATGATGAAAGGTTGAATTTCTCCTTTCTTTGTCATTTGGTCCATAATACGGGCCACGTTGCCATATTCAAGCCAACTGGTATAATCGCCTCCTATTCCATGAAACATGTACAGGACGGGATATTCCATATCTGAATGCTCATAACCTTCCGGCAAGATGATAGAGTAGGAGACTTCTTTTTTTAAAGCCGGACTATAAATGCTCATTCCTTCTTTTTCTATGGGAAGTGCCCGAACTCCATCTATACTTGATAGGAACAGGATGATATATAGCAGTATCTTTCTCATATCATTTCTTTATTAACTGTTCACCAATATAATAACTCATTGAATAAATACCTGTTTGGGCAGACTGTGAACTATCCACTCCGTTTCTGACACGATATTGCACTGGAGCTTCCGCTTTCCGCAATCCATTGAATAGCGTGAACATACTGTTGTAGTTAGTGCCTTCGTCTGTTATATCCAGATAATAGATTTGGGTCTGATTCTCATCAGAAGGGTTGGCAATATCCGCATCTTCAGCGAAGAAGAAATGGATGGCAGGTGTATTACCTGTTGATTGATGGTATAAATAATCGGCGCCTGAACCGTATGCCAATCCTAATCTGAAATCTGCATTATTTTCAGTATGAATTGTTTTCTCCACTGCATTGGTGATAGCTGAAAAACTTATTCCATTTTGAATGATTTCCTTCACATCAAAACCGGCAATTATCATACGTTTGATTTGCATAAGAGAATCCAATGCTACGGCTACCTGTTCTGTTGTAAGGTTAGTATTGCCTTCTCCTTTACTATAATAAAGGACTTTGTAGGTTAAGGTAGAATTGTAATCGTCCGGTATGTATAGCTCGATATTGGAATTACCGACTTTAATGTTTTTAGTTGTAGAATGTAATTCCTCCGTAAACTTCTGCAGCGTTTCCTGCGGATAACTTTCTCCTTTGAATGAACGTTCGATAAAAGGTAGTGCTTCTTTCATGGATTCACGCCAATAACTGTCAGTATGAGCACCGTTCCGTACGCGATATTCGTGTTGGATATTTTTGTCCCGTAATAGAGAATGTAATTCACCGTTGCCTGCATATAATCTCTCTTCATCATCACCACAGTCTATATAATAACGTATGGCTTGAAATGTGGAGCTTGATTTATCTTTGAAAAAGTGCAGAGGGCATTGGCTTTTATAATAGCTTGTCAATCTGCCGGTTCCTGCCTGACCACTTCCCCCGAAGTTGTTTCCCCATTGAAGATTCCAACCGTCTTGTGATAGGGAAATGTATTGTTCATCTGTATTTAGAGATGGGCTTAATCCTACTGACACAGAAAATGTTTCGGGATGTTGTGATGCGATGCTCAATGCTCCAAATCCTCCCATAGAGAATCCGGCAACAGCTCTTTCCGTCTTAATGGCTGTTGTCCGGAATCGTTTGTCAATCAGGGGTACTAGTTCGTTAATGAACATATCCATATAGTTGAATTTTCCGTCATAACGGTTACAAAAATAAGAGTTGAAACCTTCCGGCATGATATAAATCAATGGACGAACACTGCCATTGTTGGTTTGTGTATCGACTATGGTTTGAATATTCAATCCTGAAGGTCCCCATGAATTCTGGTTTCCTCCCCAACCATGCAGAAGGAAAACTACTCCATATTTAGCTGTGCTCTCCGATAGATATTCTTGAGGCAGTAATACTGAATATTTGATTTCTTGTCCTATTATTTTGCTATAAAAACTTTGGTCGGGATTATAACGTTTCGTGAACTGTTCCGGTGTTTCGGTTTGTTCATCTTCGGACGGGGGATTGTCATCGGACGAACATGATGACAATCCGTAGGAGAATAATAAGGCTAATAATATGAGTAGTTTTCTATTCATAGCTTTTTCTTTTATTTATAAGGATTGATAGGCTCTGCCGGTGTGGATGAATAAACCACCATGTCTTTACACTGAACAGCATATTTTTCGTTCGGGTTGATCCATTTGATGACCAGCTTGTGAGGTCCTTCCTCTAAATCGTAGTTATAGAAAATATCGTACTTTCTTTTTATATAGTCGTAAGGCATTTCTATCGTTTCTATTTTTTTTCCGTCAATGTAAGCCTCTAAAATGGCGATGTAGTTATCATTATTATCTTTAATATCCTGCCTGATTAGTCCCATTAGAACAACGCCTTTGCCGTTGAATTCAAAGGTCTTTTCTGTACCAAGGTCATATTTGATGACTCTTCTTTCAGAAGGATATAGACCTTCGAACGAAACTTCCCATGCTACGGTCTTTGGCTTTTGGATTGTGGTGTAGTATTTATCTCCTTTCACTTTACCTCCATTTGCTTTTAGTACATCGCTCAATAATTTGAGATTGATATCATAAACAGAGCTTAAAGAGATGTCAGTGTATGGAAATTTTATATTTTCACATCTTTCTAGTGCTGGTTTCCAGTATTCGGGGATAGCTTTGTAGCCTTGTATGACTCCAAGGATTCCTGCAGCAGTCGCCGGATTACAGTCGGAATCTTGCCCACAGCGAGTTGCTATATCCATTGTTTTGAAAAAGTCACCATTACCATATAACAGTCCCATAACGCAGTAGGCTGCATTGATCGTGGCGTCAATATTAAATGCATTGAATACTCCTTCCGGACAGCCGATCTCAAAAGCATGACGGTTTTCTATTTCCAACCAGCATTTACGCCAATCATCCGGATATTGTTTCCAATACTTAATTACGTCTGTGATGCAATGGTGGAATTTGCTTTGTTCAGGAATAGTTTTGAGGGCTTCTGTGACAATGGTATAAATATCGTTGTTAACATAAGCTAGTGCATACATTGCTCCCATATATACACCTCCATACCATCCGTCGCCGTAGTTCATGATATGTCCTATCCTGTCGGAAAAATCAGATGCGGTATTTACCATTCCCGGGCATATCATTCCAATGAAGTCTGCTTCAATCTGGAAATCAATATCGTCAGCGTGCGGGTTGTTTTTCCAGTGTCCGGATGCTGGTGGCATAATGCCATGTAATATATTGTATCTAGCTGCCTGGTTGGCATGCCATAGTTTGTAATCTGCATTTGCAAAGGCTTTGGCGAATGATTCGGCAGGAGCATTTATTCCTTCTTTCTGCATAACTTCCAGAAAAGTGAGATCCATATATACATCATCATACAATCCGGGATCTTCCGCAAAGATGTCTTTGCAATAGTCGTCATACCAGATAATTGGAATTTTCTCATGGATGATCGCTCCTCTGTATTTGAACTCTGTGGGACCGCCATAAGTGCATCCGATTGTTTGTCCGGCCCAACCTCCTTTAATCTTGTCGAGCAGTACATCTTTGCTTATTTCAACTGTTTTTCCATATTCTATTTGTGCCGTTCCCGATATGGAGAAAGCAAGTAGTAGAATCATGTTAATCAGGACTTTTTTCATCTTAACTTATTTATTAAAGTAAAATCTATCATGTTCTTTTTTCTCTGAATAATACATTATGTCGTTGATACGAATAATATAGTCTTTCTTACGGTTCAACCATTTCATTTTTACGTGGTGTCTTCCTTCTTTCATGAGGTATTTCCAGGCTGGTTCTACTTTCCGATCCGTGTTTTTCATGGGTAATGCTGCTACATGATCCAGTTCTCCATCTATCCATATTTCAACTTTAGCAACATAGGAATCATTAGGCTCTGCTAATCCAAAGACCTCGGAACCAATGTGGCGTGTAGACACACGATTGATATAATCTGGAGTAATATTTCTTGTGCAGCATATATTTCCCCAGATAACAAATCCATTGCCATTGAAATCGAATTCGAACGTATCTGTCAGGAAACAGTCTTTGCGCTCCCTGTAAAGTGGGTAGGTATTTTCAAAATTTTGTTCTAGAGGAAGGACGTCTGCTTTTCTGATTGGAATTTCTACTTCTCCACTAGATACAGTACCACCTGTTTTGACTATAAGCTGTTTGGCTTGTTCAAAACTCATGTTGTAGGCTTTAGCCAGGGACATATCGGTTCCTTCAAATGTGAGATCTTCTACTTCTTTCAGGGGATTCAGCCAGAATGAGGGGATGTTGTCATAGCCATACATGACCCCGAGTACACCGCCAACTGTAGATGGGTTACAGTCAGAGTCTTGTCCACAGCGTGCTGCAATATCGATGGAATTAGTAAAATCTCCTTGACCATAAAGCATAGCTAATGCCACGAAAGCGGAATTGAGCTTGGCGTCAATGTTAAAGTTAAGAAATACACCTTTTGGACACCCTACATCACAGTTCCATTTTTCTTGTAGAAAGTACCAACAATTTTTCCAGTTGTCCGGATGCAAAGAATGGAAATTGATTACATCCTGAATACATTGATGGAATGTGCTTTCTTTAGGAATGACAGAGATTGCGGTCCTTAGAATTGCTTCAGGGCTCTGTTCATAGAAAGCAGAACTGTAGAGAGCTGCTACGAAAGCACCACCATAGAAACCATCACCACTATTCATGATGTGACCTACTCTTGAAGCGATATCCAACGCCTCCGGCAGCATTGCCGGAGCCATCAGGCCAATAAAGTCTGCTTCAATCTGGAAATCCAGATCGTCTGCATGTGGGTTATTCAGCCAATGTCCGGAAGCTGGTGGCATGATGCCTTGACGGATATTATATCTGCCTGCTTGATTGGCATGAGCCAGGTGATAATCGGCAAATGCGAATCTTTTGGCAAGCTCTTCTTGTGAACAATCCAGACCGAGCTCATTGAACGCTTCGACAAACGTGCAATCGTTATAAATATCGTCAAACAGTCCGGGTTTCTTTTCCCACCAATATTTTACGTAGCCTTCCGCCCACGGAATCGGTTGGTAGTCTTGGATATACGTTCCCGTGAACTTAAACTCCGTAGGTGCTCCGAAAACAACACCAATGGTTTGTCCTGCCCATCCACCTTTAATCTTATCCAAAAGTTCTTTTTCAGATAATTTTAAAGTTCTTACAGGCTGGGCTTGTACGTTGAGAGCGAAAAGCCCTATGATACATATAGTAATTATTTTCTTCATTTTTCTTTCTTTATTTCTCATAAACTCCCAATTCGGTAATAGAGATGAATGAGGATACATTCTTTGTGTATTTATGCCAGTGCTCCTGTATCTTGGCATCCATTAGTACGCGTATTCCCTTGGTTTTAACTGCCGGAAATTCTAAAACATATTGTGCAAAGGGAGGCTGAAAAAATACAATATCAGTTTCAGGTAGTGCCGGAGTTGATTTGAATTTGCCTGCATCATACCAATGTCCGTCATTCCCAAGATACTGGATGCTTAGAGAAGTAAACCACCCTCCGAATTCCTCCAGGCACCCCATGTCTAAAACAACCATATTGATAGTATGCTCTTCTTTCCAGCCATATCCGAAATAGTCTATTTTAGGCAGGTTACTTTTGGCGGCCAATGAATAAAATACAGAGCCAACGCCATCTTTAATCCCGTCATTAATCACTTCCACATTGGTTGCGTACATCGGTTTTCCAAAGGTGATCCAGCAAGAATCGAGAACTTCCTCGTTCAGTTTGCGGACATTGGCATAAATAGTGTCGGCTTTTGGGGCTATATTCTTTGTTTTTACTAATAACTCAAAGTCTTTAGTAATTGCATTTTGGTTATTGGCACTTAACTGAAGGGTAATCGGGTATTTACCGGCTTCTGTAGGAGTTCCTGCCAATTTACCATTCTGGAATGTAACTCCTGCCGGGAGTATACCTTTTACCAAGTCCCATTTGAAATTAGCATTTGTCCTGCAGGCAAATGAATAATCCGTAGGCTGTCCGATTTCCAAATCCGGGTTTGGACCGACACAGAATTCCAAAGGAGGGATGAATTGTGCTTTTGGATTCACATATACCATGTCACCTTTTACTTTTCCTCCTTTTGCGCAAACTAGTTCGATTGCCTTGTTGTAGGTCCGTTCAATCATGTCTTCAATAGAAGCGTCAGGCATATCAAATCGGGTGATATTGATATATCGGTCGTTGAACGGCTTTTCCCATCCTTCGATAGGTTTGGTCAGACTTTCGGGAAGTGACTTTGCACCGTACATTACTCCCAGAAGTCCGGAAATGGTAGCTGCTTGATTATCGCAGTCAAATCCCATTGCGCAACTTAAATCCAATGTCCGTTGGAAATCTCCTTCACCGTACAGCATGGCCAAAATTCCGCATAATCCGTTCAGATTGGCATTCCAGATTGTTTTTGTCATGGCCGGTTCGTCTATATAGTATTTCTTAGCCATGATTTGACGTGCTTTTACCCAATCCTTGGGATACTTGTCGTATAAAGCGAGCATCTCTTTTACAGCTATTGCATATCTGTCATTAGCAGGCAGTTCTTTCAGGGCTCGTGTAATGAGCTTGCGGATATCTTTGCAGAAAAAGGCATCAGCATACATTGCACCGTATAGGACAGTGGGGGATACAGCCCACGAATCACTTGTGATACGGGCTGCCCAGTCACTTTTTCCTGCAGCATACGAGATCATGCCTGGTGCTGTATACGCCCATATTTCATTAATCAATTGAGGGTCGATTTGATACCAATGAGGATTTAGATTTTCATCACCAGTGAACGGAGGGGTAAATCCGAGATGCATTAATCCGAGTGCTGCCCTGTTAGCCAACCATACACGATCGCGGATATGGTACATCCAGCCTTCACGCATATTGGCATAAGTCGGTTCTACACCATATTTCTCCATTAATAGCAAATATATATACTCAACATCCGTATCATCATCAGAAAATGCACCATTATACTGCTGTAATTTATCTATGTTTTTGGTGTAACCGAATGGAAATCTGGATTCGGGAGCCGGTTCATCTACAAACTTGTTTTCGAAAGGAAGTCCATATATGTTTCCTACCATTTGCCCGATCCAGGCTCCGGCTATCTTATCTTTTAACTCTGCTTTTGAAATTTTCTGTGCAGAGATAAATAAGATGTTGGTGATTAATACAAATAAAAAGATAATTGGTTTTTTCATACTTATCAGGATGTTGTAGTTAATAATCTTTGTTTTGAGATAATTTCGGATTTGCGTTCAATATATCCGTAGGAATGGGGAATACATTTCTAAAGGTTTCTGAACTTTGATCGGGATGTGCCCAATATTTCTTCAAATATTTTCCGAAACGTATCATGTCTTCATGGCGCCATCCTTCCCATGCCAGTTCTCTGCCTCGTTCTGCATAAAGTTCATCGACTGTCAACTGGCTCGTGGTATATGCGTCAAGATTGGCTCTTGTACGAATTTTCTTAAAGTCTGCCAGTTGAACGGCTTCACTGGCTCTGTTTTGTCGTACCAAAGCTTCCACATACATTAATACAACATCGGCATAACGGAAAATAGCGAAATCGTTGTCCATGCTGACTGTATATTCTTTTAAAGAACCGTCAGTCTGATAATGCCATTTCCAGCAACGTGCACCGTCGTATGTTCTACGTCCTCCGTTGCTATTATAATATTTTTCCTCGGGGAAGTCAGGAGTATATTCGAACCCAAGAGCTTTTCCGCTTAAGTCTACCTGCGGACCATATAGCCAACTTTGGCTTCTGCGAAGATCCTTTTCATCGTATGTTTTGAAGAAGTCCGGTTGGCAGAGGAAACCTGACCACGGAGCTGCCGGAATATTAAATGTTGCTTGTGATGCAGCTTCCAGTGTCAGCGTATGCAGATAAAATGAATTGCTGTCACCGCTAGTATATACTCTGTCATAGAGGATCACAAAAATGTTCTCTTTGGAATCTTCATTTTTAATGTCAAAGTTGGTAGAATAGGAATCTTCAATGCTGTAAGCATTTATATCCATAATATCTTTGCAAGCTTTTTCTGCCTTGTCGTACATAGGAGTTCCGAACCATGCTTCTGCATTCAGATACATTTTCGCGAGAATACAATAAGCGGCCGCTTGTGTAGCCCGTCCGTAATTAGTGTCCGAAGGTTCTCTGTCCAGAAATTCGATATTGTCATTAATTTCTTTTTCCAGGTAGTTGAAAATATATTCTCTACTTTTTTGCTCCGGATATCCGGTTTCTGTATAGTCAGTTGTAAAAGGAACGTTACCCCAACAAGAAATAGCCTGATAATAGTAGAAAGCACGCAATATTTTCATTTCAGCTACAATCTTCTCTTTTCCTTCAAATTGGATAGGCGACAGTTCCGTTTCGTAAATAATTTCATTACATGCGGCAATGCCATTAAATATCCAGTTCCAACCTTTTGTCAATAATTTGTTTGCAGGTGGAATCTTATTCGTTTGGATTTCTTCATAACGTCCGTTACTGTACCAGGAACCACCACAAGCTGGAACGGCACATTCATCAGAGGCTTGTAAAAGTAGTGTCCATAGACTTTGTTCGGAATTGTAACCTTGTAATTTCGTATACGCTCTACCTGCGTTGGCTACTAGCTCTTTCTCATTCTTAAAGAAGTCATTCATAGCTACTCCTGTGTAGACTGTTTCGCCGAGATCGGTACATCCGTATGATAATATACAGATAACGAAACTTAATATTATATTTGTCTTTTTCATGGTAATCGTGGTTTTTAGAATACTATATTAACCCCAAAAGTAAATTCGGTAGTACGTGGATAATAACTTAGACTTTCCATACCGGGTTCCAGTCCGGAAAGGGCTACTTCAGGATCGACGCCGGAATAACCGGTGATGCAGAATACATTCTGTGCCGTGAGGGATAGTCTTAGTCTCTTGACCATTTTCGATGTGAAGTCCCAGGTATATCCGAAAGTAATATTATCCATTTTCAAATAAGAGGCATCCTCTACATATTTGGAGGAATATTTATAGGTCGTACTTGTGAAATTCGTTTGTGACAGCCAGTTGGATGAAATGTTTCTAAGTCCGATGCTGCTTAGATTTTCATATTCCATGGCGTAGTTGTTTAGAATTTCTCCACCGATAGAGGCGCGGAGCGAGAAACTCAAGTCGAACTTCTTGTATCTGAAAGTATTGCTCCAGCTAAGAGTGGCATCCGGGTAAGCACAGCCGATTTTCTCCCACTGCTCTTCCGGTACAGAGCCTTCTGCATTTTGTCCTAACAATACATCTTTTCCGTCTGTATCAGTTCCCAACCATATAGGACCATAGAAAGTTCCTAGTGACTGTCCTTCTATTAAGCGTTGAGTATAGCAGGCTGCACTGGTAGACCATCCTACTTTGTATGTTCCGTTAGTGAATTCATCATTGGTGAATTTTACCAATTTGTTTTTGTTGTGCGAAACGGTAAGTGAGGTGTTCCATGTAAAGTCTCTGGTGTTGAACGGTGTACCGGATATTGTCAGTTCCACTCCTTCGTTGGTTACTTTTCCAACGTTTGTGAACAGGGTATTATATACATAAGGAGGAGTCGGCACGATGTAGTCATATAGCAAGTTGGAAGTAGTCCGTTTGTAATAATCGAAAGTGAATGAGAGTCGGTTATTAAACATGGTCATGTCAACACCGACGTTAAACTCTGCTTTCTTCTCCCATTTCAAATCAGGATTTGCGTTACTCGCAGGTTGATAGGTGTTTATCCATTGACCATTATAGTAGAATTTACCGGCTGTAGTCATCATCATCAAAGATTTGTAATTTGAGAAATCCTGATTACCGGTCACACCGTATCCGGCTCTCAATTTCAAATCATTGATCCATTTGACATCCGAGAGAAACTTTTCCTTATTTATGCGCCAACCTACACTGACAGCCGGGAACCATCCCCACTTATTATTGTCACCGAAGCGGCTGGAACCGTCACGACGTAAAGAAGCGGATAAAAGATACTTATCATCGTAGTTGTACATGAACCGTCCGAAAAATCCGATATATGTATTATCTTCTTTATTGGATGACATACTGGCTTTGCCTTCGGTAAGATTGGTTCCTGTTCCGATGTTATGAGTCTGGTTGTCATCGAAGTCGAAACCGGAATTAGTCATGGAGGCAGATGTACTGTAGGTATACTGGTACGTATATCCAAGCAATGCCTGGATAGAATGTTTTCTAAAGTTGTTTGCGTAGTTTAGAGTAGACTCATATTGCGTATCATTTTCTTGATAGTTTTCAATATAAGCTTGTCCGTTTGTTCCTATTAAGCTTGGATAATAGTGTGTGTAATATTCACGTGTCTCATATTGTTCTTTATCGTATGAAACAAAGTTTTCCCATTTCAATCCTTTTATTGGCAATATGTTTAGAGTAGCGCGGATATTTGCACCATAATTATCATTCTTGCTTTCCATGTTTCTTTCGTTTATAATCGCTACTGGATTATAGTACTCCATTGCTTTGATACGACTATAACCTCCGGCATCCGGATCGCTGTCATCGTAAACAGGTTCTGTCGGATTATGTGTAAATGCCTGCATGAAAGCACTTGTAGAGGAAGGACTATATTTGCGATGAATGATATTCAGGTTATAATCCAAATCGACCCATTTGTCTAATAATGACTGGCGAATATTGGTACGTGCCATTAACTTTTCGGAGCTATTATGCCTTTGCAAGCCATCGCTCTTTTCATAATTGAAAGATGTGTGATGTGAGAACTTCTCGGAACCTCCGGATATAGACAAGTTGTGCTTATGGCTGAACGGAGTTTGCGTAATTTCTTTGAACCAATCGGTATCACTGTCAAAAATATAACTTTCCAATTCTGGGCGATACTCCTTGATAATAGATTTGTATTCACTTGCCGATAAAGGTTTTGCTCTGCGTGAAACGACTCCCACTGTGAGTTGCCCATCATAGGAAACTTCCGTTTTGCCACTTCTTGCACGTTTGGTTGTGACGATGATTACTCCATTCGTACCTCTTGTTCCATAAATAGCAGCTGCCGAACCATCTTTTAATACGTCTATAGATTCCACTTCCTGAAAATTGATATTTCTGATATCTGCACCTGCCACTCCATCGATAATAATTAATGGACCCTGCCCTGCGGAAAGCGTATTTGTTCCACGAAGTAATACTTCATATTTGGCTGTCGGATCAGCACCGTTCGGGTTGATAATTTGTAATCCTGCCACTTTTCCTTGCAGCATTCCCATGGCATTGGTGAATGTTCCGGGATTGAGATCATCTTTCTTCATACTGGTAACCGATCCTGTAAGCTCTTTCTTAGTGGTGGATCCGTAGCCAATTACTACAACATCATTAAGCACTTTCGAGTCTTCGCGCAGGTGTATTACAAGCTGTGTCTGATTTCCTACTTGTTGTTCAACAGTTGCATAACCTACATAAGATATAACCAATACATCAGAAGGATTCGCTTTTACATTGAAGGTTCCATCAACTCCTGTAATAGAACCATTTGTTGTACCTTTAACAAGGACACTGGCACCGATAATGGGTTCATTTGCTTCATCGAGGACTGTACCTCTTATTGCCTTTTGGGCAATAGCATCATTGCTCATCAAAGAAAATACTATTAACAATATGCTTGTCAATAGACCGTGGGTTGAACATAGTTTTATCATAATAACAGAATTAAGGATGATTATTGTATTTCTTTTCTCAAAGGTATAGATATTTGTGCTCCCATTCTGGTGACAGAAATAGAAGAGGCTCTACTTGCAAATATAATTGCATCTTTTAGATTTTTGCCTTCAGATAGAGCTACGCACAGTCCGCCACAGAATGTATCTCCGGCAGCGGTAGTGTCTACTGCTTTTACTTTGAAAGCTGGAATGTGAATAAACTCATCATTTTCATAAGCGAGAGCTCCTTTGGCTCCCATCGTAATAATGACAGTTTTTATGCCTTTCGAACTAATATAACGAATCGCTTCTTTTGCCGATTCATCATCTGTAATGTGCATTCCTGAGATGATTTCAGCTTCTGTGACATTAGGAATAAGAATGTCGACATTGGTTAATAAATCGTCAGGCAGTTGTTGGGTAGGGGCAGGTGCGGGATTTAATATAACAGTAATTTTATCTTTTTTCGCCATTTTGGCTGCATAAGTGACACTCTCGATTGGAGTCTCAAGCTGCATGATGACGATGGATGCCTGTTTGATGGCGGGTTCTGCATTTTGTATGTCATCAATAGATAAAGTCCCGTTGGCTCCGGAGGCAACAACAATACAGTTTTCCCCTTTTTGGTCGACATTGATAAGAGCTACTCCTGACGGTTCCTGCGGGGTAATTCCTACATAAGTAGTGTCGATTTTTTCTTTGTGAAACATTTCCAAGGTTTCATTTCCAAAAATGTCATTCCCTATTTTGCATATGAAAGTGACATCTCCTCCTAGTCTTGCAGCAGCTACGGCTTGGTTAGCTCCTTTGCCGCCATGATTCATTAAGAAGTTTCCTCCCAGAATTGTTTCTCCTGGTTTTGGTAGACGGTCTGATTTGATAACCATGTCCGTATTGCTACTACCTATCACTACGATTTTCTTCTTTGTGTCCATATAATGAGTATTAAGTATTAAGGTGAATTGAATTGTAAACGATGCGCAATCGTTTGCGCAAATATAGAAATATTTTTCAAAACAAAATATTTTTCTTGCTTTTTTCTCAAATAAAATGTTATTTTTGCAAAAAACAACCAGTAATGAAGAAAACTCTGATTGATGTATCAAAGAAAACTGGGTACTCTATCTCTACGATTTCCAGAGTGTTAAATGGGAAATCAGAGAAATATAGGATCAGCCAGTCTGCTAAGGAGGTTATTTTGCAGTCCGTTAAAGAATTGGATTATCAACCTGATATTGTTGCGCAAAGTTTGCGCAACAAGACGACATATACTATAGGCCTTCTTGTACCGCACATAGATAATCCTTTTTTTGCCAATATAGCAAGTGTTGTCATCCGTGAAGCACAACGTTATAATTATACTGTTATGCTTATCGATACTCTAGAAGATCCTGTTCAGGAAAATAAAGCTATCGATTCGCTTCTGTCACGTAAGATAGACGGAATTATTTTGGTTCCAACCGGAGAGAATCCTTCCAAACTGGAGGAAATTAGTACTAAAACTCCGATTGTTCTGATTGACCGTTATTTTGAGAAACATAATTTACCATATGTAGCTACTGATAATTATGTAGGAGCTTATCAAGCGACGAAATTATTATTAGAATCGGGACATAGTAAGATTCTCTGTATTCAGGGGCCGGATATCTCCATAACAACTAAGGAACGCGTGCGTGGTTATCTTGATGCGCTTCGTGAGGCTGGTTATCAGGATAATGTAATGATAAAAGGAAATGAATTTTCGATTCAAAATGGTTATATTGAAACCAAGTTGGCTTTGAACTCTACAACAAAACCAACCGCTATATTTGCGTTGAGTAGTACAATTCTTTTGGGAACGGTCAAAGCATTGAATGAGCATAAAGTGAGAATACCTCAAGATATGTCTATCATTTCATTTGATGATAACTTATATCTGGATTATCTGAATCCTCCCATTACGCGTATTGCCCAGTCATTGGAGAATATTGGCATTATTGCAGTGAAAATGTTGATGCAGAAGATTCTGGAAGAAACAGAACTTCATTCGGAGATTCTTTTGAAACCTAATATTATAAAACGGGATTCAATAAAAGTGTTAAGTGACAGAAAATAATATTCTCTATAATAGAAAAATCCGGTTTGAGTATTATCAAGCCGGATTTTTTATATATTAATATTGTCTTTATGCTGCTGGATACGGTACTTCACCACCGCTTTCGTTTCCGCCTTCTCCGTTACCTCCATTTCCATTGTCAGGTGTACTTGACACCATTGTCTTTTGACACCAACTATATGAATTTATAAGTATTAAGAGTTCTGGTGGAATCACTCATGCGTGAAGTGGAGGTTGCTCATTCTTTTTTAGGTAAAGACACTAATTGGTGTATTGAATGAGAACATACGATATATCCTTTTATTCTTGTTATTAAAAACTATATTCTCGAAGTGATTTCTTTTTTATCAGATAGGATTGATTTCCCGAAAATTCCTCATATAGTTTCAATTAATATTCATTAACTTATTTGTCGTAATACTTTTTATCACCTCTTGTGTATTAGCTAATAGATATCGAACTATAAACTTTAAAGACTAATATTATGGAAAAAGATTCTCCTTTTTCATCCACCGGCAGAAGGTGTATTGTAGCCCTAATGTGCATATTTGTCACAGCTCTTGTTTATGCACAGCAGCAAAAAATATCAGTTAGTATCAAAGAGCTTCCTCTTAAAGAAGCTATCAGTCAGATAGCAGAGAAGGCATCGATGAATGTA
The DNA here is from genome assembly GCF_047310725.1 of Bacteroides sp. 90-K9/2. Lineage (NCBI taxonomy): Bacteria > Pseudomonadati > Bacteroidota > Bacteroidia > Bacteroidales > Bacteroidaceae > Bacteroides > Bacteroides sp. 90-K9/2. The sequence continues at coordinate 186,767 of NZ_JBCGVL010000006.1, read as the reverse complement.
GCCTATAGCAAAGAATTTGTAGATACGAGTAGGAAAGTGTCATTGGAGGTGAAAAACACAGATGTAAACAAAGCATTAACTCTTTTGCTAAAAGGGACTAACATTGGGTTCCGTTTCTTGGATGACAGCATTTTATTTTATAATAAAGAATATCAAAATAAAAACACGTCCGAACCTGTTGATTCGCAAGAGAGTAAGAGAGAACTGTATGTGAAAGGTAAAGTTACTGATGAGAATGCGGAACCGATAATCGGAGCCACCGTGTCTGTAAAAGGATCGACTACGGGTACAATAACCGATATCAATGGTCAGTATTCCATCAGAGTACCCTATGGAAGTACACTTCGGTACTCATACGTCGGTTATCGTGAAGAAAGCATCATAGCGAAAGAAACGACAGTAAACGTAGTGATGAAAGAGAATGCTGTCAGCTTGGAAGACGTAGTAGTTGTGGGCTATGGCGTACAAAAGAAAGTAAACGTAACAGGTGCTGTATCTATGGTTAAAGCAGAGGCTATTGAGAACAGACCTATTACTAACGTAACTACGGGGTTACAAGGGTTATTGCCTGGAGTTAGCATCGTTTCTTCTTCGGGACAGCCGGGTGCTGTGCCCAGTATCAATATTCGTGGTACGGGAACCATCAACAGTAGTACAGCACCTTTGATCTTGATTGATGGGGTAGCTGGGGGAGACATCAATTTATTGAATCCTTCGGACATTGAAAGTGTATCAGTGCTGAAAGATGCCGCTTCATCAGCCATTTATGGAGCACGTGCCGCCAATGGTGTTATTCTTGTAACTACTAAAAAGGGAGAAAAGAAAGAACGGGTAGTATTCCAATATAACGGATATGCCGGATTTCAGACTCCCACAGCATTACCGGAGCTTGTTAACGGAAGGGAATACATGGAACTCTCCAACGAAGCCATGAGTGCTGCCGGATTTTCCAAACCTTATACACAAGAGGCTTTCGATAAATATGATTCGGGACTGTACCCCAATGAATATTCCAATACTGACTGGATTGACGAAATATACAAAAGCCGGGCTTTTCAGACGGGGCATAATGTGAGTGCACGGGGTGGAAGCGAGAAAACCGGATTTTTTATGTCGTATGGTTTCTTGGATCAGGATGGGCTGATTGTAGGTGACGGATATAGTTCCAAAAGACATAATGCGCGTATCAGTGTAAACACAGAAGTGTACAATCGTTTGAAACTGAATGGGCAGATGAGCTATGTCGATTTCTACAAGAAGGACTTAGGTTATAGCGGCACATCAGGGGTATTTCGCCTGTCACAGCGTATGTCTCCGCTACTTCCTGTCAAGTGGCAAATTCCTGACGAAAACGGCCGGATGGTAGATAGCGAGAATTGGTCGTACGGTTCGGTGCGTAACCCCTTGCAGGTAGCCTATGAGTCGGGAATGGAAGAACGGAAAACTCGTGTGCTCAATGGAATATTCAATGCAGATCTCAAAATTATAGACGGATTGAATGTCGGTATGCAGTATTCTGCTAATATATACACCCGCCAGGTGGATGAGTTTAACCCGAAGATGTTGTCTTATTACTCGGACGGTAGCCCGTTGAAAGCAAATGAAGATGCCAAGGACTATATTTCCCAAAGCCATCTCGACGTTATGACCCAAACGTTGCAATTCACCCTGAACTTTAATAAAACCATAGGACGCCACGAGTTGGGAGCGTTGTTGGGATTTTCGCAAGAGTGGGAGAACCGAAGCACATTGGGTGCTACGCGTGATAATGTGATGGTTGAAGATATTCACGTTATCAGCGCCGGAATGATTAATTTCATGAATAGCGGAACAAAAGATGAGTGGGCTTTGCGCTCTTACTTTGGTCGTGTCAACTATGCTTTTGACGGTAAATATCTGTTTGAAGCCAACCTGCGTGCTGACGGAACTTCAAGATTTGCCAAGGGCAATCGTTGGGGATATTTTCCATCGTTCTCGGCAGGATGGAACTTTTCACGTGAAAAATTCATGGAGTTTGCTACTTCGGTATTGAATTCGGGTAAGCTGCGTGCTTCCTGGGGTGAATTGGGAAATCAAAATATTCCCGGTAATTACTACCCCTACTTGTCACCTATCATTACCGAGGAGTCCTATCCTATCGGAGCTTCTAATACACCTGTTATGGGACTTTGGCAGAACAAAATAGGTAATCCCGATATCAAGTGGGAAACCATCCGCATGATTAATTTTGGAGTAGACCTTAGTTTTTTGAGTAATAGACTGAATGTGGACTTTGATTGGTATAAGAAAGAAAATATTGACGCGTTGGTTCGTCCCGATGTTCCGGCTATTGTCGGGGTCTCCAGCAGTAACGTAGGCTATGTCAATCTTGGTAAGATTGATGTCAAAGGATGGGAACTCAATTTGTCATGGCGTGATAAGATCGGAAATGTAAATTACAATCTCGGATTCAATTTGTCGGATGCCCGTAATAAGATCACCGATTTGGGCGGAACTCCGGAGTCCCTGACCAGTACGGCTTCCGGTTCGTATCGTCGGGTAGGTGATCCGATAGGTGCTTTCTATGGTTATCTTACGGATGGGTTGGCACAAGTGTATGATTTCGAATCGGTGAATACAACTACAGGTAAGTATCAGAAACCAAAGTTCCCTCTTGTTGCCTCACAAAATGGCATTGTACAGCCCGGAGATATTAAGTATCGGGACATCAGTGGTCCTGACGGTGCTCCCGACGGGGTGATTGATGACTACGACAAAGTGGTATTTGGCGAGAAAGAGCCCCATTACACCTATGCAATCAAGGGTGGTTTGGAATGGAAAGGTATAGACTTCAGTTTCTATTTGCAAGGTGTAGGTAAAGTTGCCGGTTACCTTGAGGATGAGGCGCGGCATGCGTTTATCAATGACTACTCGATCCCTAAAAAAGAACATCTTGACAGATGGACGCCTATGAATCCAAATGCTTCTTATCCCAGACTTTATCAGTCGCAGGAGCACAACAGGCTCTTCAGTGACTATTGGAAAGAAGATGCATCGTACTTGCGTCTGAAGAATATTCAGATAGGTTATCGTTTTCCTGTCCGGATGGTGGCACCTCTTGGCATTAATAGTCTTAGAGTATATGCTTCGGCAGATAACTTGTTTACTAAAACCAATTACTTCGGGGCTTATGATCCTGAAGTGAGGACCACCAGCGGAGATGTCTATCCGCAAGTAAAAACCTATGTTTTTGGATTATCAATAACATTCTAACCTATTAAACGACTATAAAGATGAAATACTCAAAATACTTTTTAATCATTGCTTTATTTGGTATAGTTACCTCATGTAGTGATTTCCTGGATAGAACGAACCCTAACGAGCCGGACAATGTGACATTCTGGGTAAATGAAGAGCAGCTTAAAAATGCTTTGCCACCCTGCTATGAAGCTTTACAAAAGGACTATCTTGTGAATTGGAGCGAATCGACGGCCGAAACAGTTATGTGGGGGAATATTACCAGTGGACTAAGTAAGGTTTCGGGAGGCAAGCACTCTTATACTGACGGCTTTCCTTTCACTACCTATTGGACAGGAGCGTATAGCTATATTTATCGCTGCAATAATTTTTTAGACAATTATAATAAAGCTCAAGTGGCTCAAAACAAAAAAGACGTTTATGCTGCAGAAGTAAAAACTATCCGGGCGCTTATGTATTTTTACCTCACGACATTTTGGGGAGATGTACCTTGGGTAGGAGAAGTCATCCAGCCCGAAGATGCATATATCGAACGTACTCCCAGAGAGAAAGTCATTGACCAACTTGTCGAGGATTTGAAATGGGCGGCAGAGCGTATGCCTGAAGAAAGGTATACAGGCGATAAACTGGGAAGACTTGACCGCTGGGGCGCTTTAGCCATATTGGCACGTATCGCCTTGCAGAACGAAAGGTGGGAACTGGCTGCAAAAACGAGTGAATATATCATCGAAAACAGTCCCTATGGCTTGTATGAATACGAAAAACTATTTCATCACGAAGGGGATGTCGAGAATGATCCGAAGAATATCGAAGCCATCGTATATAGCCTTTTTGTACCCGAAGTCCGTACACAAAGTCTGCCCAATGAAACTTGTAGCCCGACAGACTATATACGTCTCAATCCAACGAAGTCGTTGGTAGATGCTTATCTGTGTACAGACGGTAAACCAGCAAAAACCGGATTGGAATATTATAAAAAGATTGGTGTGCAGACCTCATCATTATACAAGTCGCCTGAAGAGCATTATGCTGATTATTTCCAAAACCGGGATCCTAGAATGAAGATGACTTTATATGCTCCGGGTGACAAATGGCCGGGAGGAGATGACGGTGACCCTGATACAGATAAGGCCAACGAGATATTTAATCTACCTCGTTTTGCTTCATTACAAGATAATAATCGTGTGGGGGCAAATAGCCGTACAGGTTTCTATCTGAAAAAGTATAACGATATTGATTTGGCCGGCTCAAGTATAGGTGGGCACGGTAATCTCAATGTCATCCGTTTTGCCGAAGTCTTGCTGATTTATGCGGAAGCCACTTTCGAACTACAAGGTAAGAAACTGACACAGACACAGGTTGATTACTCCATCAACAGACTTAGAGATCGTGTGAATATGCATCGTATGAACCTTGACGAACTTAGTGCATGGGGGATGGATCTCGAAACTGAATTGAGAAGAGAACGTCGTATTGAGTTGGCAGGTGAAGGTACAAGATATGCCGATGTGATGCGCTGGCGTGAAGGTGAACTTCGTTTTGGACGTGCCATCACCGGTCCCAGCCTGAAAGTATGTATGAACGATTTGGGTGCCAACCCATATCCCGATACCGGTGTAGATGAATTTGGCGATGTAATCTACGAAAAGTCTACCGCAGAAGGTGGAGCACGCTACTTCGACGCAACGAAACATTATTTGTGGCCTGTGCCTAATCCCGAACGTCAGAAAAATCCTCTGTTGGGACAAAATCCAGGATGGGAAAAGTAATCATTAAAAAATAGAAACCATGTATTCAATGAAGAAATATTTATTATTGTTTTTATGCCTGACTTTGGGCGTTGCCTATGCACAAGACACTCTACGAGTGCGGGTAATGACATATAATTTGAGGTTTGGCGAACTGGCATCTTTAGAAGAACTTGCTCATCACATCAAATCCTTCAAACCTGATTTTGTGGCGCTTCAGGAAGTGGATAGCAAAACAGACCGTAAGCGTACCCCGCATCAGAAGGGGAAGGATTTTATATCCGAACTCGCCTATTATACGGGAATGTTTGGGCTTTACGGAAAAACGATTGATTATTCTACCGGTTATTACGGTATTGGAATGTTAAGTAAATATCCATATATTTCTGTTCAAAAGACAATGCTGCCCCATCCGGTCAAAGAACATGAGAGACGGGCTATGCTAGAGGGATTATTCGAAATGGGTAATGATACTATTGTTTTCACCTCTACGCATCTGGACGTTAACTCTCAAGAAACACGGGCGGAGCAAATAAAATTTATTACCGGACATTTCAAAAATTATAAATATCCTGTAATTTTGGGAGGCGATTTCAATGCGCGTCACTACTCCGAGGCCATACGTGGTATGGATAGTTGGTTTGCCGCGAGTAACGATGATTTTGGAATGCCGGCATGGAAACCTGTGATTAAGATAGATTACTTGTTTGCTTACCCGCAAAAAGGATGGCGTGTGATTAGTACACAAACTGTCCGGTCGCTTTTGTCAGATCATTTACCGATTATTACGGAACTGGAATATGTGAAAGAAGCATCGAAAAAGAAATATTGATACTCACTTATAACATTTTGATTTTTTATGATACATACGATAATCAAGTATTTATTAATTTCAACAACGCTTTTTTTCTGCTCATGCCACAAGCCTAAGACGGATATTATCACCCCCGCCAAGCAGTTAATAGAACGTCAGATTGGGGAAAGAGCAAAGTCTATCCACTTTGAATATATCGAACCATCCGAAGGTAAAGATATATTTGAAGTGATAGCAAGCGACGGCAGGCTTACTTTAAGGGGAAGTAGCTCCGTTGCTATTTGTTACGCTTTTCATACGTACATGAAAGAAGCTTGTAAGAGCATGAAAACATGGAGCGGTGAACATCTAACATCAGTGATGCCGTGGCCCGATTATGAATTGTATGAACAAGTGTCCCCTTATGAGTTGCGTTACTTCCTGAATGTTTGTACATTCGGCTATACTACTCCTTACTGGGACTGGGAGCGTTGGGAAAAGGAAATTGACAGGATGGCTCTTTATGGTGTAAATATGCCCTTGGCTACAGTGGCCAGCGAAGCTATTGCTGAACGGGTGTGGCTGCGTATGGGATTGACCAAAGAAGAAATCCGTGAATTTTTCACAGCTCCTGCACATCTTCCTTGGCATCGCATGGGTAATCTGAACAAGTGGGACGGTCCCTTATCTGATGCTTGGCAACGTAACCAAATCGGCTTGCAGCACCAAATCCTGACCCGTATGCGCGAGTTGGGAATGCAGCCCATAGCACCTGCGTTTGCCGGTTTCGTGCCGGAAGGATTCGTACGGAAACATCCCGATACACAATTCCGGCATATGCGGTGGGGTGGTTTTGATGAACAGTATAATGCCTATGTACTGCCACCGGATTCGCCTTTCTTCCAAGAAATAGGTAAACTGTTTGTCGAAGAGTGGGAAAAAGAGTTTGGAGAAAATACTTATTACCTGTCGGACAGTTTTAACGAAATGGAACTACCTATAGATAAGGAAGATAAAGAAGTGAAATACAAGTTATTGGCCGAGTATGGAGAAACGATTTATAAATCAATTACAGCCGGAAACCCTGATGCCGTTTGGGTTACACAAGGATGGACATTCGGATATCAACATTCATTCTGGGATAAAGAATCGCTTAAAGCCTTGTTAAGCAATGTACCTGATGATAAAATGATTATCATTGATTTGGGCAATGATTATCCCAAATGGGTATGGAACACCGAACAGACATGGAAAGTACACGATGGGTTTTACGGAAAGAAATGGGTATTCAGCTATGTACCCAACTTCGGTGGGAAAAATACAATGACAGGAGATCTGGGCATGTATGCTAGTTCCTCGGTCAAAGCGTTACGTGCTGCAAATAAAGGTAACTTGATTGGGTTCGGTTCTGCCCCTGAAGGCCTCGAAAACAATGAGGTTGTTTACGAACTGTTAGCCGATATGGGGTGGACTTCAGACAGCATTGATCTGGACGATTGGATGAAGATATACTGTGAGGCCCGCTATGGGGGATATCCCGATGCTATGAAAGAAGCTTGGAAACTTTTTCGGAAAACAGCATATAGTTCTCTCTATTCATACCCCCGTTTTACCTGGCAAACCGTAGTACCCGATCAACGGCGGATCAGTAAAATCGACCTTAGTGATGATTACTTGCAGGCTATACTTTTGTATGCCAGTTGCGCTGACGAACTGAAAAACTCTGAATTATACAGAAACGACCTCATTGAGTTTGTTTCGTATTATGTAGCGGCTAAAGCTGAAAATTTTTATAAGCAGGCGCTGAAAGATGATTCGGAGAATCGTGTTCTCGCAGCGCAGCGTAATCTGCAACAAACTGTTGATTTGTTGATTGACGTTGACAGGCTGTTGGCTTCTCATCCTTTATATCGATTGGAAGAATGGGTGGAACTTGCACGTAATAGCGGAACAACTCTTCAGGAAAAAGATGCTTATGAAGCAAACGCTAAACGCTTGATTACAAGTTGGGGTGGTATTCAGGAAGATTATGCAGCCCGTTTCTGGAGCGGGTTGATTAAAGATTACTATATTCCTCGTATACAGCTCTATTTCACAAAAGACCGGAATAAAATTCGAGAATGGGAGGAACAATGGATTACATCTCCCTGGAGCAACAGTACAACTCCGTTTGATGACCCGGTCAAGGCTGCATTGGGTTTAATAGAGAAAACAAATAAGTGATAGCTTTTTATGAAAAAGATTGTATTGGCATTCGATTCGTTTAAAGGTTCGGTCAGCTCTTTTGAAATAGCGAAAGCTGCCGAAAAAGCGATTCAGGAGGAATTACCTGACTGTCAGATTATACGTTTTCCCATAGCTGATGGTGGCGAAGGGACTACAGAAGCCTTATGTTCTGCTCTTAGTGCTCAAACGGTGTCATGTCGGGTGCATGATCCATTCATGAAGCCAATCGATGTATCGTATGGTATCGCGAACAATGGTGCGATGGCTATTATCGAAATGGCTTCAGCCTGTGGTCTTCCATTGATTGATTCAAACCGGAGAAATCCAATGAAGACTACGACTTATGGAGTTGGAGAAATGGTTGCTGACGCATTAAAACGAGGGTGTCGGGAATTCATTATCGGGATTGGCGGAAGTGCAACAAATGATGCGGGAATGGGTATGCTGAAGGCTTTAGGGGCACGTTTTCTGGATAGAGAGAACAGTGAACTGGAACCTGTCGGCGAAAGTCTGATAAAAGTCCATCAAATAGATATTTCTCAATTAAATCCGGCATTGAAGGAGAGTAATTTTGCGATCGCCTGTGATGTTAGTAATCCATTTTATGGAAAAGAAGGTGCGGCCTATGTATATGCTCCTCAAAAAGGGGCAACTATGCTGCAAGTGATAGAGTTGGATAATGGGTTGCGGCACTATGCACAGGTGATAAAGGAATATACAGATATGGATATATCGCAACTTCCCGGTGCCGGAGCAGCCGGAGGAATGGGAGGCGGTCTGCTTCCGTTTCTGAATGCAAAATTGCAATCCGGGATAGAAGTTATATTGAAAACGCTTCGTTTCGAAGAAGTCGTTCAACAGGCAGACTTGATACTGACTGGAGAGGGGAAACTGGATTGCCAGACTTGTATGGGAAAGGCGCTGGACGGAATCTTACGTGTCGGTGACAGATGTCAGGTTCCGGTGATAGCATTAGGAGGAGCGGTCGAAGCCGCCGAAGCACTTAATAGGATGGGTTTTACAGCCGTACTTCCTATCCAACCTTTCCCGGTAACACTTGAAGAGGCGATGCAACCGGAGTTTACGAAAGAAAACATAGAGAGAACGGTGCGACAGGTGGTGAGAATCATCAAACAATTTACTAAATAATACTCAATGACAGCGATAGGCGCATTAATCGGGCTTTCATTATCCATACTGTTAATCATAAGAAAGCTTTCTCCGACATACAGTCTGATTATCGGAGCGATAGTTGGAGGATTGTTGGGAGGACTATCTTTAAATGAGACTGTAACGGTGATGACCGAAGGGGTGAAAGAGATCACTCCGGCGGTATTGCGGATTCTGACGGCCGGAGTCTTATCAGGTATATTAATACAAACCGGAGCTACCACTGTCATCTCCAATGCAATTATACATAAAATGGGTGAGAAGCGGGTATTTATGGCATTGGCACTCGCAACTATGTTACTTTGTACTGTAGGTGTATTTATTGATGTGGCTGTGATAACTGTTGCACCGGTGGCTCTTTCGATAGGTAAGCGTTTAAACCTGTCTCCATCCGTGTTACTTATTGCTATGATCGGGGGAGGTAAGTGTGGAAATATCATATCACCTAACCCGAATACCATTATAGCAGCCGGAAATTTTAATGCAGATCTATCGGCTGTAATGTTTGCCAATATTTTACCGGCAGTGATCGGTTTGTTTTTCACCGTTTTCGTTATTGTCCGTCTAATGCCTCAAACAGTAAAAAACAAAAAAGAGGTGATACAAACTGTGAATAAAGAGGAAGAGAGAAATCTGCCGTCGCTAAGAGCCAGTCTGATTGCTCCTGTTGTTACTGTTGTTTTATTGGCATTACGCCCTATAGCAGGAATCAATGTTGATCCTTTGATAGCTTTGCCGGTAGGTGGTTTGTGTGGCGCTATCTGTATGAGACAATGGAAAAATATTCTTCCAAGTATAGAGTATGGACTGCAGAAGATGTCTGTGGTAGCTATTCTGTTGATAGGAACCGGAACTATTGCCGGTATCATAAAGAACTCTTCTTTGAAAGACTGGATTCTTACAGGATTGGATCATGCTCATATTAGTGATGTGTTGATTGCTCCTATATCAGGCGCATTGATGTCAGCGGCTACGGCATCGACAACAGCCGGAGCGACACTGGCTTCTTCTTCGTTTGCTGAAACAATATTGGCTATAGGGATTTCTGCGGTTTGGGGGGCAGCTATGATTAATTCGGGGGCTACAGTTCTTGACCATTTGCCACATGGTTCGTTCTTTCATGCAACAGGAGGCGTATGCGAACTCAACTTTAAGGAACGTCTGAAGTTGATACCTTATGAATCGCTTATAGGGATAGTGTTAACTGCCGGGACGACTATTTTATATATAATAAGTAATTAAAAGAATAAAATATATGAATCCGAACAAACGGTTACTTTCACTTGATGTACTTCGGGGTATTACTGTTGCCGGGATGATCCTGGTCAATAACACAGGAAAGTGTGGGTATAACTTTGCTGTTTTTACACACGCCAAGTGGGATGGCTTTTCGCCAGCCGATCTGGTATTTCCGATGTTTATGTTCCTGATGGGTATTTCGACCTACATCTCTTTGTGTAAGTATAACTTCCAGTGTCGACCGGCTATTGCGAAAATCATAAAAAGAAGTCTCTTGTTAATATTTATAGGTCTGGTTATGGAGTGGTTCATTACATCAGTAGATGGTGGTAACTATTCTGATTTGAGTCAGCTCCGGTTAATGGGAGTGATGCAACGGCTTGGAATTTGTTATGGCATTACAGCCCTGTTGGCTGTAACAATACCGCATAAGCGGTTTATGCCATTAGCCATCATCTTGTTGGCTGTCTACTTTATTTTTCAGTTATTTGGAAACGGATTTGAGAAAAGTGCGGATAATATCGTCGGGATTGTTGATTCGGCTATTTTAGGGTCTAATCACATGTATCTTCAAGGCCGGCAGTTTGTCGATCCGGAGGGGATATTTAGCACGATTCCCGCTGTATCTCAAGTGATGATAGGTTTTGTTTGCGGAAAAATAATCATCGACATTAAAGACAATGACCGCCGGATGCTAAATCTATTTCTTATAGGTACCACTCTGTTGTTTGTCGGCTATTTGTTAAGTTATGCCTGCCCTTTGAATAAACGTTTGTGGTCTCCTTCGTTCGTTTTGGTCACTTGTGGGATCGCAGCATTGTCATTGGCTTTGCTGCTCTATATCATTGATGTGAAGCAGAATAAAAAGTGGTTTTCATTTTTCGAAGCATTTGGAGCGAATCCGCTTGTAATCTATGTGTTTAGTTGCATAGCCGGAGGATTGCTTGTGCATTGGCATATCCATACGGCTGTATTCAGTAATTTGCTTAACCCATTATTCGGAAATTACTTCGGTTCATTTATGTATGGTGTGTTTTTTCTGTTGTTCAATGGGCTGTTGGGATATGTTTTATTAAAAAGAAAAATCTATATAAAATTATAAATCAGAATGAAGAGAAAAAGTGTATACATGTGTCTGGTTATGTTTTTTATGTCGTTGGCTCTTCAGGCTAAAGACAAAGACGTAGCTGTTGCCGAAGCATTAGTGAAACGTTTGCTGCCGTCATACATCGAGAGTTTTCAGTTTCAAAAGTTAAAAGGGGAGAAAGACTGCTTTACGGTAGAGTCAGTCAAAGATAAGATTGTAATCGGTGGAAACAACGCCAATTCAATGGCGATGGGACTGAACCATTACCTGAAATACTACTGTCTAACTACGGTATCGTGGTATGCGGATATAGCCGTTGAAATTCCTGATGAATTGCCAATGGTTGGCGAGAAGGTCGTTTCGGAAGCGAGAGTGGATACTCGCTTTTTCCTGAATTACTGCACGTATGGTTACACGATGCCTTGGTGGCAATGGAAAGAATGGGAACGCTTTATTGACTGGATGGCTCTTAATGGCATAAATATGCCTTTGGCAATCACCGGACAAGAAGCTGTGTGGTATAAAGTCTGGTCGAAAATGGGAATGTCGGACATCGAAATACGCTCTTACTTCACGGGACCGCCGTATCTGCCCTGGCATCGGATGGCTAACATAGATGGTTGGAACGGTCCGTTGCCGATGGAATGGCTGGAACATCAGGTAAGTTTGCAGAAAAAAATACTCGCACGTGAGCGTGAATTGAATATGAAGCCCGTATTGCCAGCCTTTGCCGGACATGTCCCTGCCGATTTAAAGCGGATTTACCCCGAGGCCGATATTCAGCATTTGGGCAAATGGGCAGGTTTTACTGATACATACCGTTGTAACTTTCTGAATCCTAACGACGCTTTGTTTGCGAAAATTCAGAAACTATTTCTTGATGAACAAAAAAAACTTTTCGGAACCGATCATATTTATGGCTTAGATCCTTTCAATGAGGTTGACCCGCCAAGTTTCGAACCCGAATATTTGCGGAAGATAGCTTCGGATATGTACGCCACGTTGACGGCTGCTGATCCCAAAGCCCAATGGATGCAAATGACATGGATGTTTTATCATGACAAAGAGAAGTGGACATCTCCGCGAATAGAAGCTTTACTGACGGGTGTTCCGCAGAATAAGACGTATCTGCTCGATTATCATTGTGAAAATATTGAACTTTGGAAAACGACTGATAAATTTCATGGACAGCCTTATATCTGGTGTTATCTGGGCAATTTCGGAGGAAACACAACTTTGACAGGTAACGTCAAAGAAAGTGGCGCACGACTTGAGAATGCTCTCATTAACGGTGGAGACAACCTTAAGGGAATCGGCTCTACACTGGAAGGATTGGATGTTGTACAGTTCCCTTACGAATACATCCTTGAGAAAGCATGGAACTTGAATGTAGATGATAACAAATGGATAGAATGTCTGGCTGACAGACACGTAGGATGTGTATCGCAACCTGTGCGCGATGCTTGGAAAATATTATTCAATGATATTTATGTACAGGTGCCGCGTACATTGGGCACTTTACCCGGATATCGCCCCGTATTGAATAAGAATAGTGAAAAACGGACAAGTAATGTGTACGGTAATGTTGAACTATTAGAGGTTTGGAGAAAACTGAACGACGCGCCTTCTGACCGGAGGGATGCTTTTCGTCTGGATTTGATTACTGTAGGCAGGCAGGTGCTTGGAAACTATTTTCTTGATGTAAAAATGGAGTTTGACAGGATGGTTGAAGCTAAAGATTATCAGGCTTTGAAAGCTTGTGGCGAAAAAATGAAGGAAATATTGAATGATTTGGATAAACTGAATGCCTTTCATCCTTACTGTTCTCTGGATAAATGGATGGATGATGCGCGGAAGATGGGGGATTCTCCCCGGTTGAAAGACTATTATGAAAAGAACGCTCGCAACTTGATTACTACTTGGGGAGGAAGCCTGAACGATTATGCCAGCCGTTCATGGGCAGGACTGATAAGTGATTATTATGCAAAACGTTGGGAAGTGTATATCAATACATTTATCAATGCGGCTGAGAAAGGTGTGGAAGTGGATCAGCAACAACTTGAAGATGAGTTAAAAGAAATAGAAGCTGGTTGGGTAAATGCAACTGATAGGAAAAATATTCGGAAAGATGTTCATTCAACAAATGACGGATTGCTATCATTCTCAACCTTTTTATTCAGCAAATATCAAAGACTGGTGAAATAAACAAGAGGCCTGTTTCATTTATTGTTTGCGATTCATGCTATATCAGAAAGAATTAATATATTTGAAAATAAGGACTTGATATCATAAGCTTCTTGTTTTCATATTTAAAATGATTAAGATGTTCCAGAAATACTCACAGGATGAAGCCCAAGCTTTGGTTAAGGCTCTGAAAGAGGGGAACCAGCTGGCATTTAGTATTGTATACAAGACATATGCGGCGCAGACCTTTTCTTTGGCATTTAAATATTTGCTGAATAAGGAATTGGCTGAAGATGCTGTGCAGAACTTATTCTTAAAACTCTGGCTGAAAAAAGAAGAGATCGACGAAACAAAACCTATAAACAGATACCTTTTTACGATGTTGAAGAACGATCTGCTCAATACGTTGAGAGATTCAAAGAAAAATATCTATTTACTTGAGGATTGCCTTTCAATGGTTTTGGAATTGGAAGACAATTCTCAAAACGAAAACCTTAAGCAAGAACAAATGAACATTATACAACAAGCTCTTGAGCAACTTTCGCCGCAACGTCGTAAGGTTTTTGAAATGAAAGTTTCAGGAAAATACTCCAATCAGGAAATAGCTGATAAACTTAATCTTTCGATAAATACAATTAAATTCCAATATAGCCAATCTTTAAAGCAGATTCGCTCGACAGTGGGAGAGCTTAGCCTACTGTTACTTTATTGTATGATGTAGTTCTATCACTTTTACGGATATGGAACGTTCTTTTGAATTAACACGGTTTAACGTAGTCTGTATAATACTTTTTTGTAACAGTGTGTATTACTAATAGATATTGAAATATGAAATCAAAAAAGAAACATACAAGTCAGGACTTTGAAGTGGTTGACGGCATCGGAAAATATATTGATGACGACATTCAGAGGATAGTAGAAGGCAAACAGCTCGAACTGGGTGGCAGAGAACTGCCTCCTTTTGATGAATATCGCATTTATAAGAATATTCAGGAAGCCGTAATGCAGGAAGAAAAACGAAAGAACAGGAGAATCAGAATGCCATTGTTATTTAAGTGGACGGTGGCTTGTGCTATTGTTTTGCTTGTGATAAGTGTGGGATATAATTATTATCAAAGCCACAGTGAGGCAAATCTTGTTTATCGTGAAGTCTGTGCTGTAAGAGGTGAAAAGCTGCTTGTATTACTTCCTGATGGTAGCCGGGTGTGGTTAAATGCCGATTCTAAATTGACTTATCCGGAACAGTTTGCGAAATACAACAGGAATGTTATGCTGGAGGGAGAGGCTTATTTTGAAATAGCAGAAAATAAAAAATCACCATTTCAGGTACTTGCCGAGAATGTAAAAATACAGGTGACAGGAACGTGCTTCAATGTAAAAGCGTACGCTTCGGATAAGGTAGTAAAAACTACACTCGACGAAGGAAGTATCAATATCGGACATGTGCAAAGCCGTAGACCTATGCAGCAAATGCTTCCCGGGCAAACGGCCGTTTATGAAAAAAGGAGTAATGTAATAAAAATAAAAACTGATAGATATCACGATGATGCTTCGAGTTGGAAGAGCAACCGGCTTATTTTCAGAAATGCATCACTGAAAGAAGTGCTTACAACACTTTCGCGGCATTTTGATATAGAGATTACAGTTAAAAACGAAAAGATTGCTTCGTTTACATACAACTTCGTTTGTAAAGGGAACGACTTGAACTATGTGTTGGAGGTGATGCAATCAATAACACCGGTTAGCTTTAAAAAAATATCAGAATATGCATATACGGTTGAATAAGTAAACTTAATCTAATAACAAAAACAAATTTATGAAAGCACTTTTAAAGCCCATTGTATGGGTATGCCTTTTCTTCTTTGCGTATCAAAGTACGTATGCGCAGGCTCTTAAAATAATGAGCTATAATTGCCGGATGTCCGGTGAGATGACTGGTTACTCGGTGAAGGAGTATGCTGTATTTATCAGGAAATACAATCCGGATGTTGTAATGTTGCAAGAGATAGATTACAACACAAAAAGGAATAAAAATCAAGATTTCACCACTCAACTGGCCGCGGAGTTAGGGTTGTTTTCCGTATTCGGGAAAGCGATGGAGACTGGTGGTGGAGAATATGGAGTAGCCATACTTTCAAAATATCCTTTTGTTTATATCAACAACAAGCCTTTCGAAGGTATAGACGGAGCCAAAGAACCCCGGACGCTATTATATGTAGATATTCAGCAACCCGGCACTTCAAATGTAATCAGGATAGGAACGACTCATCTGGATCATTCGACGGATCTGATAAGGAGCGCAATGGCCGAACAAATTAATGAGCGGATTGGTACGGGAGATACACCGACGTTGCTGGGAGGAGATTTTAATGCCAGAACAGACTCTAATGTGATTTGTGAAGTAATGAAAAACTGGCAGAGAATCTGCGATGATACATTCACCTATCCGGCAGATCAGCCGGCAATCAAGATTGATTATCTATTCGGGCTTCCACAGAATAAGTGGAAGGTGAAGTCGTTTGAAGTTTTATCTAATCCGGCGGTATCTGACCACAGAGCTTTGTTTGCCGAAGTTGAATTTGTAAAATAAGTGAAATATGAAATCAAACTATCTATATCTGCTATTTATATGTATTACCTCTTGCCTGTTCGTTTCATGTAGTGATGAGGATAACAAGAGAGAAGAAATCCCTGAATGGAATCGGTTCAGAACAACTAACGTGTTGGTTTATGCACACTTGTCAGAGCAAAATTTATTTAGTTCTTGTAGTTATAAAGAGGTGGCGGCGTCTATCAGGAACACTGTTCATGCAGTGGCATTGTTGGATAGAACGAACGCTATTTATGGGCAAACTGCAATCATAAATACGGGTACGGAGACTGCTAGAGAGAGTAAAAAAGTGCCGGTGTTTGTACCTGTCAGCTATAGTAGCGGAGAAAAAAAGATAATCGGTAGTACTGTGCTTTTTCCTTCTACTATTTCCGAGATGACACAATATGTGGTAAAAAACGATTGCAGATATCTTGAAACAAAAACAGAAGCAGTGAACGGAATAGATATGCTCTTCTGTTCTGTGTCACTAAATAGTGAAGATCTGATAGCTCCGGCCGTTGATGTATTCAAGAAAAGAGTAAACGAACAGACAGTTCTGGTGGGCACTGTTAAACGTGCGTTGTTGTCTAATCTTGAGTCGGCAATTACTTCTAACTTAACTTCTGATACTTATTTTTTCTCGGAAGTGGAAAATAGAAATAGAGACTCCGAGTATTGTATATTTGTCCTGACTTCACACAAATGGGCTTTTAGGGGGGTAACCGAAACAAGTGTAAGCGGGGATTTACATTGTTTTCAATTACAAATCGAATCTTTAAAATAAAAAATGAACAGTCATGAAGCAATATATCAAAAACACAATGATCCTGATGCTTGCCCTGTCATGGGGCTTGCTATTGACAAATTGTAGTGATAGTGAAGCCGATTATTCGGATGACAACGCATATCCGCCACCTACTGTAGAACTAACTTCTCCTTCCGAGATAGATGTGGTGGAGTATAATTCTACGGTGACTGTATCTGCCAGAAGTTTCTCTGCTGTGGGGATACATAGTATATATGCTACCTTGTTGAAGGTGGATGAAAATGGAGAATATGAAGAGATAAATGCGAATGAACGCCAACGTTTAAAGATAGATACTCTGGAAACTGATATGACACTTGAATTTGATTTGAATGTCAAGGTCAACACGCGTGAAGCAGCCGGAATACTAGTGACATCGACAGATGTTTTGACAAAAACGGCACAAAAGGTAATACCGATTAAAAAGATAACCAAACTTCCGTCCCAGATATTTACAGAGCCATCAGATTTACCAGTTTTAGTACCCGATGAAGAGGTTTCTCTGTCTGTAATGATCCGTTCTGCAGTGGGTATTAAGTCCGTAAAACATACTTTGTGCAATAAGGTACTGGGTGATCTGAAGGATTATACAACTATTCCGGTATCAGGTAATCCATTGGAAATGGAATTTATCTTGAAAACTGTCGTAGACAATAAGGATACTGATGGAATCAAGATTGTGGTGGAAGATATAGAAGGGTTGAGAGAGGAGAAGATTATCAATATCGAGGGCATTGAGGGTGTTGACAATAATGTCGCGCTTGTTTTCAACGATATTGAAATGGCACCCGAATGGGAACATTCAATAGAACCGGATCAACCTTATATTTTCTCCATAGAGGGAATAATGATACGCGGTGTGCAGAAGCATGTGTTAAGCTTGAAGGAAATTAAAGGATATGGCTCAAAGGCAAACGGCGTAGACTTTGCTTTCATTAATATATGGAGAAATCCAAGCTTTGTTGCCGTTAAAAACAGAGGTTTCTCTTATGTCAGTGCGTCAAGAATTAGTGGAGGACCAATAGGGAGAGCTTACGATGTGAATGACTGGATTAAACCGGCCGGTGTGGCCACCAACAAAACGCTGTTTACTCTTATACCTGATGATAAGGTTGCTGACCTTGGTATTGATGTGATGATGGCGAACGCGGCTCCGGACGTCAAGACTTTTGAGGCGTTGAATGTGTTGGAAAGTATAGCTAAAGGAGGTGCTGATATGTTAATGCAAAGAGTCAATGCGTCTGACGGGTATCCGGATGATCCTTGTAGCTTGCAGATAAAAGACAATACTTATATTGCTTTTGTTACCGCAATGGGTAAGTATGGTGTGATTCATGTTATTGAAGCCGCAAACGATATGGATGCATTAGTTGCCGGAGGATGTAAAATTGCTACTCCTACAGGAGTGGTGGGAAGCCAGGGGCCAGCCTACTCGGGAGCTGGCATAACCGGACTCACTTATGATGGCGTAGCATTACTCTATGGGCGTACATGCAAGTTGAAAATTGTGGTTCAGAAGTAAAGTTGTTATAATGAAAGAATGAAGAAATATGTATTTTATATAAGAATCAAGAGAGGTTGGCTCTGAATTTGAGATGCCTCTTTAATATTGGCTATAGTTAAAGCAGTCCGAAAAGCCTTGAGCTTACTGAAATCACCTTTACTACAAATATATCGTAGTAAGGGTGATTTTTCTTTTTAGGGTAAAGTCATTGATTTGTGCATTAAATGAGAAAAAATAGAGTTGTTTAGTGAGTGTTATAAAAAAAATGTCGGATGCTTTCAGGGTAATTTAAAAGTTATGGGTCTATTTAATAAAAGAGCTTATAAAACACATTTAAATATGGAAGACATTTATATTATCATATCTAAATATCTATTGGGAACTGCTTCTCCGCAGGAGGAGAAAGAAATCATGGAATGGCGGAATGCTGATGCTGGGCACGAACAGGAATTTCAGGAACTGTGTGAGAGCTGGCAGATAACTCATGCGGGAATACATCCGGTAATTCCTGATAAAGAACGTGTGTGGGGAAAGATAATGAGTAATCTGAATCTGGTGAAACCTGTGAAGATGTACACGCGGCGGTTGTTGTATCGAGCAGTGGGAATTGCTGCTATGTTGGCGCTGGCGTTGGGCTTCTCGCTTTCTCTGCTGGTTTCGGAAGAGGAAGAAGTAGGATTAGTCTCATTTACAGCTCCTGTTGGTCAGAAAGCAGAAGTCAGTTTGCCGGATGGCACTAAAGTTTGGTTAAATTCTGGTTCTACTTTGACCTATTCTACGGATTATGCCAAAGATTGCCGTTCTGTAAAATTGAATGGACAGGCTTTTTTTGATGTGGTGCGAGACAGTAAGAGACAGTTTGATGTATCGGTAGGTGATGTGAAAGTGTTGGTTCATGGTACTGCATTCGATGTCAATGGATATGGAGACCATTCAGAATTGGAAGTTGTACTGCTTAGAGGGCACGTGACGGTTGTCTCGGCTTTAACGGACAAGCTGTTGGCAGATATGAAACCCAATCAGAAAGCCATTATTCCTTTGCGTGAAATGGAGAAGTGTAAATTGGCGGCTTGCGATGCTGAAGTAGAATCCGTATGGCGATTGGGCAAGCTGAAAATTGAAAATGAGAATCTGAAGGAAATAGTTCAAAAAATGGAACGATGGTATGGCATCAAAATTCAATTGCATGATGTACCGGAAAATAAACGTTATTGGATGACAATTAAAACAGAATCTTTGCGAGAAATGCTTGAGATCGTTAATCGGGTGACTCCGATTACATACACTATTAATGGAGAGGAGGTGAGCATAACCGGGAGAAAGTAATCGAAGAATAAAAAAGGACGCAGAAGAGTGCCATCTTCCACGTCCGAAGAGCAAAACCTGCGTATGTATGCTATCCGTCGGACGGATGGCACAGGTATAGCCTTGCTTTATGCAGACAAAGGTAATAATTAATTCCTTTATTTAACCTTAAATGAGTTTACAATGTTGAAGCTAAAACAAATATTATGTAGCA
Organism: Bacteroides sp. 90-K9/2; assembly: GCF_047310725.1. NCBI lineage: Bacteria > Pseudomonadati > Bacteroidota > Bacteroidia > Bacteroidales > Bacteroidaceae > Bacteroides > Bacteroides sp. 90-K9/2. Next base: position 166,662 of record NZ_JBCGVL010000006.1, on the reverse strand, counting down.
TTCTTGTTTTGGGCAGCCTGCTTTCCAGCCCTTCGCTATGGGCGCAGAAAGAGACTAAAGTCAATATCGCTGCCAAGCAGATTTCTTTAAAGAATCTGATACAAGCTGTTGAAAAACAGACAGATTATACTTTTGTGTTCGATAATTCTATCCCTCTGTCACGTATTGTTTCCCTGAAAGGAGGTTCTCAATATCTTTCGGATGTGCTGAAACAGGCCTTTGATAAAAGTGACATTGTGTATGAAATAGTAGGCAAACAGATTGTTTTACAAAAGGTGCAGGCGAAGACCAACCGGACGATTTCGGGTGTGGTGAAAGATGAACAGGGAGAAGCAGTCATCGGAGCAAGCGTGCTGGTAAAAGGTACCACCAACGGTACGGTTACCGATTTTAACGGAAAGTTTGAGTTGCAGAATGTACCTGAAAGTGCCACTATTGATGTGACGTTTATAGGTTACGCCCCACAAAGCAAAAAGGTGGTGGCAGGAGTACGTTCAATGAATTTCGTTCTTGAAGAAGATACAGAGACATTGGATGAAGTAGTAGTGGTAGGTTACGGTGTACAACGCAAACGGGACCTTTCCGGTTCGATAGCTTCCGTCAAAGGCGATATCATTACTGAATATGCAAATACTTCTGTTGCGTCAGCATTACAGGGACGTGTGTCAGGCGTACAGATTCAGCAAACTAATGGCCAGCCGGGAGCCGGAATACAAGTGAGGGTACGTGGTTCCAATTCTATTCGGGGTGACAATGAACCGCTTTGGATTATCAACGGATTTCCGGGTGATATTAATATGATTAATACGGCCGATATCGAATCTGTTGAAGTGATGAAAGATGCTTCCGCAACTGCTATCTATGGTTCGCGTGGTGCCAATGGTGTCATCCTGATTACGACGAAGCAAGCTAAAGAGGGGAAGATTACCGTGGAATACAATGCCAGCTTTGGTGTACAGAGTCTGGCTAAAGAACTTGAGCTGCTCGATGCTTGGGAATATATGAACTATCTGAATGAAAAAGCAGCGATCAATAATCAGCCTACGATATATACCGATGAAGAGATTAAATCTACCCGGCATAGTACCAACTGGCAGCGTGAACTGTTTCGTAATGCACTTGTTACCGACCACTCTGTGAATGTCTCTGGTGGTACGGAAAAGGTTCAGGGAACGTTAGGAGCCAGCTATTTCGATCAGCAAGGTATCGTGAAGGAAAGTGGCTATAAACGTATGTCTATCCGTTCGAGCCTGAATTATCACATCTCAAAATATGTCACCGTGTCGAGCAACTTGATTTTCAGCCGGTCCAATCATAATCAGATGAATTCACAGGGAGGTAGCCGGGGAACGTCTGTTATCGGTTCTACACTGATTCTGCCGCCAACAGCGACACCTCATTATGACGATGGAACCTGGAATGACTTCCAGACACAACCGATTGCACCGGTAAATCCGTTGGCTTATGTGAAAGAAGTGGATAATAAATGGTACGCCAACCGGATTATGGCAAATGCTTCATTGACAATAAAACCGATAGACGGACTTTCAATTCAGTTATCTGCCAACGTAAACAATAACCAGAACCGCAAAGATTATTACAAGTCATTACAATACCCTAATTCACAAGGGGCTGCCTCTATTACATTTGGAGAAACAGTCGGTATCACAAGTAATAATATCATAACCTATAATAAGAGTTTTCTAAAAAAACACCATTTGAGTGTGATGGGTGGTTTTACCTATGAACAGAGTACGTCGAAAACTGCGGGAACGGGTACGGCCGAAGGTTTCTTGAGTGATGTGACTGAAACCTATGACATGGATGCAGCTACCGTTAAAGGGCTGCCGACATCTTCTTATTCAGATTGGCGTTTGTTCTCATTTCTGGGACGTGTCAACTATAATTATGCTGATCGCTATCTATTGACTGCCAGTCTTCGTGCTGATGGTTCCTCACGTTATAGTAAAGGAAACAAATGGGGATACTTCCCTTCAGCGGCAGCGGCCTGGCGTCTTTCGCAAGAGTCTTTTTTGCGTGATGTAGAGTGGCTTTCGGATCTAAAGTTCCGTTTGAGTTACGGAGTGACTGGTAGCACTGCCATCTCACCGTATTCTACACAGAACACATTGAGGACGGAAAATGTAGTATTTGATAAGAATACAACAGTGGCGTATGTCCCGTCAGATACCTACACCGGCGATTTGAAATGGGAAACAACCTCACAGTTTAATGTGGGGGTTGATCTGTCCCTGTTTAATAATCGCCTCCGCATGACTGCGGATTACTATCGGAAGAAAACGACTGATTTGCTGAACAATGTAGAGATGCCTCGTTCAAGTGGATACACCACTGCCCTGCGTAATATCGGTTCCATCCGTAACTCGGGGTTTGAGTTGCAACTCGACGGGCGGATTATTGATCGTGCTGTGAAATGGGATTTGGGTGTCAACTTCTCGCTTAATCGCAGCAAAGTGTTAGTCCTTTCGGAAGATAAGGATATTTTCGGTGGCGAATTGGATAACACCATTTTGAAAGACCAGCTCAATCTGATGCGTGTGGGTGAGCCAATGTATGTTTTCTACGGATATGTTGAAGATGGATACGATGAGAACGGTCATATCGTATATAAGAATATGGATGATGATCCTGCCATCACAGCAGCAGACAAGACCATCATCGGTGATCCTAATCCTGATTTTCTGGTCAATCTAACTACAGCAGTCAGTTATAAAGGGTTTACGCTAAGCGCTTTCTTCCAGAGTTCAATAGGTAATGATATATATTCGCTTAGTATGGCTGCACAAGCTTATGATTATGGATATAACGGGAATACGTTGCGCGAGGTGTACTACAACCATTGGACACCCGAGAATCCTACCGCAAAATATCCCAATCTCGACCAGACTTCCTATAAAATGTCCGATCGGTTTGTTTATGACGGCAGCTTCGTCAGACTGAAAAACCTCGAATTGGCCTACGATGTACCTTGTGCCCGTAGCAAATTCATCAAGCGCGCCCGTGTCTATGTGAGTGCCCAAAACCTGTTTACTATTACGAGCTACCCTTTCTGGGATCCGGATATAAATGCCAATGGTGGCGGAAGCTCGATGATTCAGGGGGTAGATTCGTATTGTTATCCTAGTGCCCGTACTTATACGATTGGATGCCGACTCACTTTCTAACATATAAAAACTGATGTCTTATGAAAAAATTATTGATATATATTGCCGCTTTTGCTATGATACTGGCAATGAACACATCCTGTGAAGATATGGGCTCTTTGGAAGAACATCCGAAGAAAGTGGATGCAACGACTTTTATGGCGAATGCCAAAGAAGTGGAGAGTGTTATCAATTCCATCTATTTCCAACTCCGTCGTGATCCGGGATTCAGTCGTTATCTGATTGTTCTGGAAGAAGGACTGGCGGATTATTGTATTGGAAGAGGTAACTATGCCACAGCTTATGATACCGGGCTTACCAGTGGTGGGGTGGGCTTCTCCAAAGATAGCTGGGCGGTGTTGTATCGCGCCATTCGTTTTGCCAATAATATTCTTGACGGTATAGGTAATACTCCACTCTCGCAACAGGAGTATAACAACCTCACCGGGGAAACACGTTTTCTACGTGCATTCGCCTATTCATGGCTGGCACGAAATTGGGGCGCCGTTCCTTTTTTTGATGAACAGAACATGAATGACTTTAATAAACCCCGTACTCCGGAAGCTGATATCTGGAAGTTTGTGATTGATGAGGCCGATTATGCTGCATCCAATCTGCCGGAAGTGGCTAAAGCTGCCGGACGTCCTTCGCGTTATGCCGCATTGGCATTGAAAACAGAAGCTTGTCTTTATGCCGGTCGCTATGAAGAGGCGGCTGAAGCAGCCGGTTTAATTATTTCATCCAAACGATATTCTCTGGTTGAGGTTGGCAAAGCGGATGATTTCCTCGACCTTTACGGTCATACAGCTAATGCCACTTCTGAAGAAATTTTCTATATAAAGTTCAACCGCGATAGTGGATCGACCATCGCCTATATGTATCTCTGCAAGCCCAATCCTTTCGTGAATATGGGAGCTGTAGGGATTTATACCGATTATCAGAAGAATAAATTTATTCAGAATTGGGACCAGAATGATTTACGCTATCAGTTCGGATTGTATAAACAAACGCAGAATGGAACACTCAATGCACTGACTAAAACGGGTATGATTTGCTCGAAATTCAGAGATTCGGAATGGACAGGGAGCAGTACAACTCCCAATGACAACCCGGTATATCGTTATGCTGATATTCTGCTTTATTATGCAGAAGCTGTTTGTCGCTGGAAAGGAGCTCCTACCGATGATGCCATGGAAAAATTGAATATGGTGCGGCGACGTGCTTACGGACAGAAACCGACACAAGCATCTTCTTCAGACTACAAACTGACCGATTATGCAAGTAAAGATGCTTTCCTTGCGCTGGTGTTGCAGGAGCGTGGCTACGAAACGATTTTTGAAGGTAAACGCTACAATGACCTGAAGCGTTGTGGAAAGCTTGCAGAAGCAGCTTTGGCTGCCGGACGTATTTCGGCTTTATCCGAAGTGGGAGATGCAGCCTACTGGTGGCCTATCCCTACCGATGAATTTAATTATAATATGGCATTGGATCAGACAAAAGACCAGAATCCTGGGTATTAACAACTTAATTAATTTGATTTCTTATGAATAGATTGAATATATTGATTGCAACAATTCTCTTTTTATTGACAACAACCGGCTGCGCCCAACAGACTGAAAGATGGTCGACGGAAAAAGCAAACGCATGGTACGCATCTCAAAAATGGCCGGTGGGTATCAACTACGTTACTGCTACGGCAATTAATCAGTTTGAGATGTGGCAAGAGGAGACTTTTGATCCGAAAACCATGGAGTTGGAGTTGGGACGTGCCGGGGAACTCGGATTCAATACGGTACGCATATTCCTGCATGATATGGTGTGGGAAGCGGATCCGGCAGGGTTTAAACAACGACTGGATACATTTCTGGGTATCTGTCAGAAACATGGTATGCGTGCCATCGTCACTTTCTTTACGAATGGTGGGCGTTTTGAGAGTCCGAAACTCGGTGTACAACCGGCTTCTGTACAGGGTGTTCATAACTCTCAATGGATACAGAGCCCCGGAGCACCATCCGTCAATGATCCGTCAACGTATCCGCGTCTGGAACGTTACGTGAAAGATGTGATGACTACCTTTAAAGCAGATGATCGTATTTTATTGTGGTGTTTATATAACGAACCGGAAAACTTCAAGCAGAAAGCACATAGTATGCCATTGTTGCGCGAAGTGTTCCGTTGGGCACGTGAGGTGAATCCCTCGCAACCGCTGTCGTCTCCGATATGGATTTATCCCGGAGGACATGGCACACGCAGTAATTTGCCGATTATCAGTTTTCTGGGTGAGAATTGTGACGTTATGACCTTTCACTGTTATTATGGACCTGAAGAAATGGAAAAATTCATCGCTTTCATGAAGCAGTTTGATCGTCCGGTTATCTGTCAGGAGTATATGGGACGTCCTCGTTCAACTTTTGAAGAAATAATGCCGATTCTTAAACGTGAAAAGGTAGGTGCCATCAGTTGGGGATTGACAGCAGGAAAGTGTAATTTTCATTTACAGTGGTCGAGCAAAGCCGGAGATCCGGAACCTGAAATCTGGTTTCATGATATATTCCGTCTGGATGGTACACCTTATAGTCAACAAGAAATTGATTTTATAAAAAGTATGACTTCAAACTGATCGATAACGGATTGAACAAATAAAAGAATGAATATGATGAAAAAGTTAAAAACTCATAGATACCTTTTGGTAACAGTGATGGGGCTTCTCGTTGCTTGTACATCTTATACCTCAACGGATGAGTGGCCTAATCCGCGTCCTAATTCAAATCCTGACCCTGAACCGGTCACCGGAGAGATTACCTCTATTCAGTCGCTCAATAAAAGTGAAAATGTAGCAGTGAACTCTCATGCGGACGAATGGGGGAATAGTTCTCTCGAGTTAGACTATCGCCGGTTGCTGACTTTGGAAAGTCCGGCACTGTCGGCAGTGAATGCTCTTTATCCCCGTATCAAGAAATTGGGTGACGGGACCTATTTGCTACTATACCAGCAGGGACCACAGGCTTGGAATGTCTATTATGCTTTAAGTACTAATCTGATTACATGGCAGAATGCATCTAGTCCTCTGTTTCAGAGCGAAAGTGCCCAGCAAACTTCCGGTGCCAGTGATACACGCTGTTTCTCATCATGTGATGCAGTCGTTCTGGCAAATAAGGATATTTTGGCCTTCGCTTCCTTTCGCTTGAATCAGGGATACAGGGTCGATCCGCAGAGTAATGGTATTATGATGAGGCGTTCTTCCGATAATGGACGTACTTGGTCGACTGCCCAGATTATTTATCAGGGAACGACTTGGGAACCTTATGCATTACAACTTCGTTCGGGTGAAATACAGGTCTATTTTACGGATAGCGAGCCTCTCACAGCCGATTCGGGGACTGCCATGCTGCGCTCTATGGATAATGGGCGGACATGGACGGTCGTTGGAAAGGTGATCCGTCAAAAGACTGGACTGGCTATAGATGGTTCGGGCAAACAAATTTATTCGGATCAGATGCCTTCTGCCCGCGAATTAAATAATTCGACGAAGATTGCAGTAGCTACAGAAACACGTTTCAGAGATGAAGGCGACGTTTATCATATTTCAATGGCGTGGAGCTCCGACAACTGGGCTTCGGCTCCATTGACCGGAGATGAAGTAGGGCCTTCGGACCGTAAACTCAATTTTGTGCAGAAGGCTGCAGCACCTTATCTGGCACAATTCCCTTCGGGAGAGACTGTTTTGTCGTACAATGCTTCTTCTCTCTTTACCATGCAGGTGGGTAACACAGAGGCTTCCCAATGGGGAGAAACGTATCAGCCATTCAGTGGAAAAGGGTATTGGGGAGCGACGGAAATTATTGATCCGCATACTCTTGTAGCTGCCATGCCTGCTACTTTTGTCAATAGCGAGAATAAAGATGCTGCCCGTATTCAGATTGGACAGTTTGTTCTGAATCATCGGATTAATGCTTCCGGAATGACACCGGTGATAGACGCTGACAATTCGGATTGGAGTGCAGTCAGTGATGCACTATTTATCGGAAGTGTGTCCACTACACAAGCCGTGTTCCGCTTTGCTTATGATGCAGAAAATGTATATTGTCTGGTGGAACGTCTTGATAAAGACTTGACTACAGACGACAGCATGGAATTGATTTTTCAGGGTGGAGATGCTACCGGAACTCCTCTTAAAATCTCTCTTATTCCGGATGCAGTTCAATATACCATTAAATGTAGTCATTCTTCAGTAACTTGTAAAGGTGCGGTTCACGGAACTTTTGGTGATACGGCAGCCGATAAGGGATATGTAGTCGAAATGGCTATTCCACGGACTTTACTTCGGGTGGTGGCCGACCGTTTGATGTTTAATGCTACCTTATACGATCAGAATGGTAGTGATACCTTTACTGGACTGACTGCTACGAATTATGAGAAATGGTTGCCAATCGTTTTAAAAGCTGCTACGGACCCTGAACCTCTACCGGGGGAAGGAGATACCGGTACTGGACCTTCCTGGAATAATGGCGATACGGAAGGTACATGGAAATAATGATAACATTTTAAATTTGCGAGACCATGAAAAAAAATAAAATTCTGATTCTTCTGGTAATTGGTTTATCATTGGGTAGTTGTGTGCAAACTGATGACGAGGCGTTTTCTCCGGAACCGACCGTAAAAGGAGGAGAAAAATCCATTACGGCAATTTGTGCTGTTACCGCCACAACACGCACGTCGCTTAATGCATCCATGAATGTGGTTTGGACCCAAAATGATGAGATACGGCTGTTTGGCACTTCAACGCCGAATGGAGCTGTTTATACTACTGCTGCCAATAGTGTTCGTACCGCTGTTTTTGATCCGGTGGACGCTCCTGTAGATGATGCCATCCGATATGCTATTTATCCGGCGTCGGCTGCGTCAGGCAGCCAGCTTGAAGGTACGACACTTGCTATTGACTTTTCGGCACTTGCCGGACAGAAATGGATGGGTGCATTTAATGCCGATAGTGAAATATCATCTTTGCCGATGGCGGCAGCCTCTGATGGTGAAGCCTTTTCTTTTAAGAATCTGTGTGGTGGAGTACGGATACAATTGACTGACTATCAATTAATGGGGATTAGTATTAAGTCTGTAGCTGTACGCGGTAATGACGGAGAACAGGTGTCGGGTATAGCTGATGTCAATGCAGCGGATGGAATCGTATCACTTCGGAAGTCTTCCACTCCTTCTGCTGCGGCTACTGCATTGGTTACTTGTGATACAAGTGTACCTCTTTCTGCTGATAATAATCCCTCAGCTCATACTGACTTTGTTTTATTTCTTCCTGCGGTAAATTATACCAAAGGGTTGACTTTCGTCATAACGGATGCTGCCGGACGTATTTACGAACAAGCAACTCCGGGTGCTTTCACTATTGAAGCCGGGGTTGTCAAACCGATGGAATTATTGCCGGTGACGTTGTATTATGGTAAGGCAAACTGTTATCGTACGGCATCTGCAGGAACACTTGAAATAGATGTCACACCTTATTATTCATTGGCAGGAGATTATACTTATGAAAATCGCCCGAGAGTGAATGTCAATGGGGAATTAGTAGATAAGGCTGTGTCTGCAACTGTTTTGTGGACACAAACGAATTCGTCTTCATCAGGAGATGTTCTTTCTGCTGTTCCTGCATTGGAGGGAACTACTTTAAAAGTTCCTGTAAGTGGCGTGAAAGGAAATGCCCTTGTGGCTATTCGAGATGCATCGGGCAAGAATGTATGGTCTTTCCATATTTGGGTGACTGAAGCATCGGATCTTACCTATATTAATGAGGAACGGGGAACATTCAAAATGCTGGATCGTAATTTGGGTGCAACTTCTGTTACTCCTAAAGATCAGAATGCTTATGGTGCATGGTATCAGTGGGGGCGCAAAGATCCGTTCCCGCGTCCGCTTGATATTGTCCGTTCGAGTGCGACAACTGTGGATAATAAGGAACTGACCGCAAATGCAACTACTTCTGCTGAAGTGGGAACAGTAAGTTATACCATATCCAATCCTGATATAAGAATTTTTTCTGCGAATGACTGGCATAATGAATGGCGGAATAACGGACTATGGGGAAATTCTGATGGTCTTACTAAGAATGTAAAGACTGTGTATGATCCTTGTCCGGAAGGCTATTGTTTGCCCGATCAGAATTGCTATCAGGGATTCACCTTTACTTCAAAAACGGAATGTGATAACAATTACGGGCATCTGTTTGTGATTGATGGTTCGCAAACTTCTTACTTCCCGACAGGAGGTTATCTGGATAAAGGATCTAATAAGATTGCTTATCAGGAATATCGGGGGTACCAATGGACTAGTAATCCAGGGACAACAGGAGCTTATTACTTCTATTATAATAATGCAAATCTTAATTTTACAGGTCTGGACCGTGCTTCGGCAGCATCTGTCCGTTGTGTCAAGATAGAGTAAAATGAAAGATCTTTTTTTAATCATAATACATACACTCATGAAATATTTCAATATTTTATTTTTGATTTTGTTTCTCACTACAAGCGCGAAAGCACAATCGGTCAAGGTGTCTGTAAGTAAAGTCAGTATTCCGACATACACAGAACCCGAACGTGAAGAACTGCCGATGTTTGCCGAAAACAGGGTACACCAGCGGTCGAGTGGCAATCCTTATCCCAATAAAATTGTTTTGAAAGTGAATCGGGAACAAAAGGTGGATAAAGAATATACGCTTATCAAATTGGAGAATGAATATTTGGAACTCCAAATATTGCCGGAAATCGGTGGGAAGATATATGCAGCCAAAGATAAAACGAATGGATATGATTTTTTCTATAAGAACCATGTCATAAAACCAGCTCTTATCGGTGCTTTGGGCTCGTGGATTTCCGGTGGACTGGAGTTTAACTGGCCTTTTCACCATCGGGCTTCATCTTTTATGCCCACTGATTATGAGATAGAAAAGTTGCCGGGCGGAGGAGTGATCGTTTGGGTTTCGGAACATGATCCGACAGACCGGATGAAAGGTACGGTTGGTATTGTGCTTAACCCCGGTGAGTCTATCTTTGAGACAAGAGTCAAATTGTCGAATATCACCCCGTTAAGACATTCGTTTTTATGGTGGGAGAATGTGGCGGTACCTTCGAATAAGAATTATGAGATATTCTTTCCGCACGATGTAAGCCATGTGTTTTTCCATTACAAACGTTCGGTTACCACTTATCCGGTTGCAACAAATGCGGCGGGAATATTTAATGGTATTCGTTATGATGGTGCAGTTGATATAAGCAAACATAAGAATACGATTCAGCCTACTTCTTATTTTAGTGCTGCATCGCAGTATGATTTCTTTGGCGGTTATGATACCGGCAGGAAATGCGGGGTTGTGCATATCGGAGATCATTATGTGTCACCCGGTAAGAAGATGTTCACATGGGCTTACAACCAGTTGTCCCAGTCTTGGGAAAATGCTCTTACGGATACAGATGGAGCCTATTGTGAATTGATGGCAGGCAGCTATTCTGACAATCAGCCGGATTTTACATGGCTTGAACCGATGGAGACTAAAACTTTTTCGCAATATTGGTTTCCGATCGGAGAGATAGGGGTTCCGGACTTTGCAAATACGACAGGAGCTATATACGTCAAGGATGCGATTAAAGTGCAGTTGAATAAGACTCGTAATGTGAAGATTACGGTCAAAGGGGATGATCGGGTTCTGTTTTCGGGAAATGCGACGATCAAGGCGAGAGAAGAATATTCGTTGCCTGCGGATGTAAGAATGCGGTTAGGGTATTCAATAGATGTCACCGCTAATGACGGAACTGTTCTAATGTCTTATACAGTGAAGAAACACGATACTTTTAATATTCCTCATACAACACAGGATATGCCGAATATCAAAAAGGTTGAAAGTCCGCATTTGTTGTATCTTGAAGGTTTGCATGTTGATCAATATCGTGATCCTGCCACTAAAGGCGAGAGCTATTATAAAGAAGCTCTTGAACGTGATCCGAATTTTGCTCCTGCATTGATCGCTTTAGGAGAAGCAAAGTTACGCAATGCTTTTTATAGTGAGGCTTTGGAATATCTTTTGAGGGCGGAAAAAGTGTTGACACGGTTCAATACGCGTCTTGAAAATGGGAAACTGTACTATTTGTTAGGGCATGTCTATTTAGCGCTCGATGAGCAGGAGAAATCCTATGATTATTTCCAGAAAGCAGCATGGAGCAGTGCTTATGTTTCTTCCGCCATGACTTATGTGGCTATGCTTGATATACGTAAACTGGAGTATGACAAGGCTGTTCAACATCTTACTACTGCCATTACTTATCATAAAGATAATGCTGTAGCCAATGCGTTGATGATATATGCTTCTTATTTGCAGGGAGATAAAAAAGCATCGGAACGTCAATATCTGTCTGTAGAAGCGAATGATAAACTTAATCATTTGGCGCGTTACTTCGGTGTGCTGACCGGTAAAGTTAGTACCCGGGATTTTATGGAAAAGATACGGACGGATAAGAATCAGGTATGTCTCGATCTTATAGAAACTTTGCTTGTCGCTGATCTGCAGAAAGAGACTGTTTCCCTGATAGAGATGTTGCAAACACACGAGCCTCTGATTTTTAGTCTGTCTGCCATATATGCAGATATAAAAGGCGGTTCTCCGAATGATTCGGCAACGGAAGGGATTGCTTTCCCAAGCCGGCGAATTGAAATGAACAGTTTGTCTCATTGGGCAAAACAGGGAAGTCAGAAGGCACAGTTGCTGTTGGGATGTGCCCTTTACGCTAAAGGACATTATGAGAAGGCAGTCGCTCTTTGGGAAGGCTTGTCCAGTACTGATTATCGTGCTGCACGAAATCTGGCTGTCGCTTACTATTCACACATGAATCGTAAAAATGAAGTGTTACCCTTATTGAAGCAGGCATTATCCCTGAAGCTGAATGATGAACAGTTGATTTTTGAAACGGTCTATGTAATGGGTAAGTTAGGAGTTGCTCCTGCTGAACGCATTTCTTTCCTGAATAATCATAAGTCTGCAATTAGCCGCGATGATATTATGCTTGAATGGGCACGAGCTTATAACATGGCAGGACAGGAGGATAAGGCAATAGAACTTCTTAGGGGGCGTAACTTTGTCCCCGCTGAAGGTGGGGAGCATGCAGTTGCAGAACAGTATATGTTTGCTTATTTCCTGAAAGGGCGTAGATTAATGAAAGAAAATAAGATGCAAGAAGCGGCTGATTGTTTTAAGGCTGCGCAAACTTTACCTCAAAATCTGGGAGCAGGTTTGTGGAATATCGTTAGATTGGTTCCATTTAAATATTATGAAGCAATCTGTTTGAAATCTTTGGGGCAGGAAGACAAGGCCAATGAGAATTTTGATTTTATAACGGGTATTGAGGTCGATTATTTTAGTAATATGAACTTACCGGAATTGCCGTTTTATCAGGCACTTTGTTATCGTGAAACGGGTATGCCTTTCAAGGGGGATATGCTAGTCAATTATAAACTGCAAGATTGGAAAGAAGGCATGAAGACTGTTGATGCGGGTTATTTTGCCACTACTCCTTTCTTTATAAGTTTCTGCGATCGTGCCGTACAGCAACGGAGTGCTTATTATAGCTATTTACTAGCTCTGGCCTATCGCTACACTGGTGATACGAAGCAGGCACAGAAATATATTGAGCAAGCAGCGGTGAGTGATCCTTATGCTCTGAATATTTTTGCAGAAAGACAATTCTGAATGATCTTGTAAAGCTCATTTGGACGCGGATTCATACAGATTTATATGTAGAAAGAATCTGTATGTTCCGCGTCATTATCAGCATTTTTGTTTAGTGTAATTAATGTGATTTCGGTTTTAGTATTAGAAAGTGTTTTGAGGGTATGGTTCTCTTTACGAAAATGTATTCCGAAAGAAGATTATTTTTTGTAGATTTGTGAGACTGATAAACACAATTCCGGGAACGATGGATATTCAAGCCTTTCGAAATTATTACGATACATACTATGAACAACTTTGTTGTTTTCTCAACTTCTATACGCATGATGTTGCAGTCATAGAAGATGTTGTTCAGGAAGTGTTTCTCAAACTATGGGAGAATAAAGATTGTATTGAAATAACCTATATCAAAACCTATCTTTTCCGGGCTGCCAAAAATCGGGTATTAAACTATCTTCGTGATGAGGAAAACAGGCATCAGTTGTTGGAAAACTGGTTTAATCAGCAACTGGAAGAAAGGAAATATAAAGATTGTTTTGATATGGATGCTTTAACAAAGGTGGTGAATCAGGCAATTGAACAACTTCCGGAGAAATGTAGAGAAATATTTTCCTTGAGTCGGCAGGAGGGGCTTTCTTATAGACAGATTGCCGAACGTCTCGGAATTTCTGTGAAAACTGTGGAAACGCAAATAAGTATTGCACTCAAACGAATAAGAGAGATATTGTCTTCTTCTGCATTTGCATTTTTGTGGCTGTTTATTCGATAAATGTTTATTCCTTAATATTGAATATCAAATGAATCGATTTTTGGCTTGTTTGTCTTTAGCCGTACTTGTTACTGCTTGTGCGGAATGTGGCTCCAGTTCTGGAGTAAAAGAAGCTTTTTACGGTGTTACTCTTGACGGTGATACTGTTACCCAATATACTCTGACTAATGCTTCAGGTGCTCAAATCAAAGTAATTGACTATGGTTGTCGTATAACGAATATTATAGTGCCGGACAGAGAGGGGAAAATGGCAGATGTAGTGCTTGGATATGAGAATCTTAAAGATTACGAGATTGGAGCTGAGCGGTTTTTCGGGGCTTTATTAGGACGTTATGCCAACCGTATTGCCGGTGGTGATTTTATGATTGACTCGGTTCGGTATCAGCTATCGTGCAATGAATCTCCCAACGGACATCCGGGGCATTTACATGGTGGTATGAAAGGATTTGATCGTGTTATGTGGAAAGCTATGCCGATCGATACTCCTGATACGCTTGGAATTGTTTTTACCCGCCGTAGTCCTGACGGAGAAGAAGGATATCCTGGTAACTTAGATTGTAAGGTCACTTATTTCTGGACTCCGGATAATACTTGGCGTATAGAATATGAGGCGGTAACCGATTTACCGACTATCGTCAATATGTCGCAACATTGCTATTTTAACCTTCAGGGGTATGACGGAGGTTCGGTTTTAAATCATATTGTGCAAATTAATGCGGATTCAGTCACGGTTAATACTCCGTGGTATGTGCCAGCTTCGGTAGAAGCGATAACAGGAGGCCCATTGGATTTTCGTACTCCTCACAGTTTTGCGGAACGTGCCAACTCTCCCAATGAGCATATGAAACTTATGGGTGGTTATTCTGCCAATTGGATACTTCGTGATTATAATGGAGATTTGCGTTATGCCGCAACGATCACAGAACCTCAAAGTGGACGTCGAATAGAAACTTACACAACAGAGCCCGGTTTACTGATTTATACCGGCATCGGACTCTCTGAAAAGATTGTGGCTAAAGGTGGTCCACAACAGAAATCTGGTGGTTTTATATTGGAAACCATCCATCATCCGGACACGCCACATCATCCTGAATTTCCATCCTGTGTGTTACGACCTCATGAGAAATATCATTCCGTTACGGAATATAGGTTTTCTGTGCAAAAGTAATTTAATAGAGTATGCTCTGGAATTACTTATCTTTTTCCTGTAAAACTCTTATTTCTATCAAAAAAAGTGATAATTTTGGCATTGATTTGCAGATTGCCTAAATTACGAAAGATAGAATGTTAGATTTAAAGCAACTTACCACTGATGTATGCCAGATTGCTACAGAGGTTGGACATTTTTTGAAAGAAGAACGGAAGAACTTCCGTCGTGAGCGTGTGGAGGAAAAACATGCACATGATTATGTGTCTTATGTAGATAAAGAGTCAGAGGTGCGAGTGGTGAAAGCACTTGCTGCTCTACTGCCCGAAGCGGGATTCATAACAGAAGAAGGCTCTGCCACTTATCAGGACGAACCCTACTGTTGGGTCATTGATCCGTTGGATGGAACTACAAATTATATTCATGATGAGGCTCCTTATTGTGTATCTATTGCTTTACGCAATCGCACTGAACTTCTTTTAGGTGTCGTTTATGAAGTTTGCCGGGATGAATGTTTCTATGCCTGGAAAGGTGGAAAGGCTTTCATGAATGGTGAAGAAATTCATGTATCGAGTGTTGAGGATATCCAAGATGCCTTTGTTATTACAGAATTACCTTATAATCATCTGCAATATAAACAGACCGCTCTTCATCTCATCGATCAACTTTATGGAGTAGTGGGAGGTATTCGTATGAATGGTTCGGCTGCCGCTGCAATTTGCTATGTAGCTATTGGGCGTTTCGATGCGTGGATGGAAGCGTTTCTCGGAAAATGGGATTACTCCGCAGCGGCATTGATCGTCCAGCAAGCGGGAGGAAAGGTAACTAACTTCTATGGCGAAGATAACTTCATAGAAGGACATCATATTATTGCAACGAACGGAACTCTGCATTCTTTCTTTCAGAAACTTCTGGCAGAAGTCCCTCCATTGAATATGTAAGTGGTATTGCAACTTTAAAATCTCTATTATGATGAAACACACACTTCTTGTAAAAGACTGGCTTAGTTCTTTTTTATCTTTACTGTTTCCCCGTTGCTGTGTTGTTTGCGGCCGACCGTTAGCAAAGGGTGAGGAATGTATTTGTACGGTATGCAATATCAAACTACCTCGTACGAACTATCATCTTCGAAAAGATAATCCGGTAGAGCGGCTTTTCTGGGGACAAATTCCTTTGGAACGGGCTACTTCTTTTTTCTTTTATGAGAAAGGAAGCGACTTCCGGCTGATTCTTCACCGTTTGAAATATGGTGGACAGAAGGAAATAGGTGCAATTATGGGACGGTATATGGCAGCAGAACTATTATCTTCCCATTTCTTTCAAGGAATTGATGTTATAATCCCTATACCGCTTCACAAGAAAAAACAGCAAATCCGCGGTTATAACCAGAGCGAATGGATTGCCCGTGGAATCACTGCCGTAACTGGAATACCTATAGATACAGAATCCATATTGCGTAAGAAAAATACGGAAACGCAAACACATAAATCCATACTTGAACGTCGGGATAATGTGGAAGGTATCTTTGAACTTCAACGTCCCGAAATACTTGTAGGGAAACACATACTGATCGTTGACGATGTATTGACCACCGGTTCTACTACGCTGGCATGTGCTTCTTGTCTGGTGAATGTGGAGGGAATACGGATTAGTATATTGACGTTGGCAACGGTGGAGTGATTATATACGAATAAATGATATTAAATAAGAAAGCCACCCATTCAGGTGGCTTCTTTTTTGCTC
>NZ_JBCGVL010000006.1:0-150018 GCF_047310725.1 Bacteroides sp. 90-K9/2 | reverse complement strand
TTCCTCTTGGACTTGAACCAAGGACCCTCTGATTAACAGTCAGATGCTCTAACCGACTGAGCTAAGGAAGAATGTTTGCAATCAAGATTTTCAACTTTGCTCTTCCTCTTGGACTTGAACCAAGGACCCTCTGATTAACAGTCAGATGCTCTAACCGACTGAGCTAAGGAAGAATGTTTTTCTCAATTGCGATGCAAAAGTACTAGGTTTTTTTGAAATATGCAATATCTTTGCAAAAAAAATATTAGGAATGGACAAAATAATAGGATTGGGCAACGCCCTGGTAGACGTACTCGCAACCCTGAAGGATGATACTCTGTTGGATGAAATGGGTTTACCCAAAGGAAGCATGCAGCTCATCGATGACGCTAAGTTACAGCAGATTAACGCAAAATTTTCACAGATGAAAACCCATTTGGCAACAGGCGGATCGGCAGGAAATGCCATCCTCGGACTGGCTTGTCTGGGTGCCGGAACAGGGTTTATCGGAAAAGTGGGAAATGATAATTATGGAGAATTTTTTCGTGAAAATCTGTGGAAAAATAAGATTGAAGACAAATTATTGACGTCAGATCGACTGCCTTCCGGTGTGGCATCCACTTTTATTTCACCGGATGGGGAGCGTACTTTCGGAACCTATCTGGGAGCAGCGGCTTCTTTGAGAGCAGAGGAACTGACCTTGGATATGTTTAAAGGTTACGCGTACCTATTTATAGAAGGCTATCTTGTTCAGGACCACGAAATGATTCTTCATGCCATTGAACTGGCTAAAGAAGCCGGTTTGCAGATTTGTCTCGATATGGCTAGTTATAACATTGTGGCTAATGATCTGGAATTCTTCACCTTGCTAATCAACAAATATGTCGACATTGTCTTTGCAAACGAAGAGGAAGCGAAAGCCTTTACCGGCAAGGAGCCGGAGGAAGCTTTGAGAGTGATTGCCAAGAAATGCAGTATTGCTATCGTAAAAGTCGGGGCAAATGGTTCTTATATCCGTAAAGGGACAGAAGAAATAAAGGCTTCAGCCATTTCGGTTCAAAAGGTGGTGGATACTACCGGTGCCGGTGACTATTTTGCTTCCGGATTCTTATACGGATTGACTTGCGGATATTCGTTGGATAAATGTGCAAAAATAGGTTCTATTCTCTCGGGAAATGTTATTCAGGTAATCGGAACAACGATATCACAGGAACGCTGGGATGAAATTAAGTTAAATATTAACAGGATTCTGGCGGAATAACAAAGGATTGAGCTACTTTTACGACTCATTTAGATTGAAAGAGGTATGAAAAAATTGCTGAACAGGCAGATAGCTATTGTTGCAGTAGCGGTGATAGCCACAGTTGCTTTCTTTAGTTTCAAGAGTGGAGACGACCGTAATTTCCAGATTGCAAAGAATCTGGATATATTTAATGCGATTGTGAAAGAACTGGATATGTTCTATGTAGATACCATTGATCCGAATAAAACGATTCGGGAAGGAATCGATAATATGCTTTATACGCTGGATCCTTATACGGAATATTTCCCGGAAGAGGATCAGAGTGAACTGGAGCAGATGATTAAAGGATCATTTGGTGGGATGGGTTCTTACATTGCTTATAATACGAAACTAAAGCGTTCGATGATTTCTGAACCTTTCGAGGGAACGCCTGCTGCAAAAGCCGGTCTGAAAGCGGGAGATATCCTGATGGAGATTGACGGACAGGATCTTGCCGGTAAGAATAACGCGGAAGTCAGCCAGATGTTACGCGGACAGGCAGGTACCAGTTTTAAGTTAAAGATTGAGCGCCCGAATGAGAAAGGCGGACGTACACCGATGGAATTCACGATTGTGCGTGAGTCTATTCAGAATCCGGCAATTCCTTATACTGCCGTATTGGATAACAAGGTAGGTTACATCAGCCTTAGCACTTTTTCCGGCAACCCTTCCAAAGAGTTTAAGAAAGCATTTCTGGATTTGAAGAAACAGGGCGCTACTTCGTTGGTGATAGACCTTCGTAGTAATGGCGGCGGATTGCTGGATGAAGCAGTAGAAATTGCGAATTATTTCTTACCGCGTGGAAAGGTGATTGTGACGACAAAAGGAAAAATCAAACAGGCTAGTAACACTTACAAGACATTGCGCGAACCGTTGGATTTGGACATTCCGATTGCGGTACTGGTAAATAGCGGAACCGCTTCTGCTTCCGAAATCTTATCAGGTTCTTTGCAGGATCTCGACCGTGCCGTTATCGTTGGTAACCGTACCTTCGGAAAAGGACTGGTACAGGTTCCCCGCTCTTTGCCTTATGGCGGAACGATGAAAGTGACTACCTCCAAATATTATATTCCGAGTGGCCGTTGTGTACAGGCTATTGATTACAAGCATCGTAATGAAGATGGAAGTGTAGGAACCATTCCTGATAGTTTGACTAAGGTATTCCATACGGCTGCCGGACGTGAAGTACGCGACGGAGGTGGTGTAATGCCGGATATTGTTATCAAACAGGAGAAACTACCGAATATCCTCTTCTATCTGGTACGCGATAATCTGATTTTCGATTATGCAACACAGTATTGTTTGAAGCATCCTACCATCGTTGCTCCGGAGAAGTTTGAGGTGACAGATGCCGATTATAATGATTTTAAAGCGTTGGTGAAGAAAGCCGACTTCAAATATGACCAGCAAAGCGAGAAGATTCTGAAAACGTTGAAAGAAGCTGCCGAGTTTGAAGGATATATGGATGATGCTTCAGAGGAGTTCAAAGCACTTGAAAAGAAGTTGAATCATGATCTTGACCGCGACTTGGATTATTTCTCATCTGATATAAAGAAGATGATTGCTACTGAAATTATCAAGCGTTACTATTACCAACGTGGTAATATCATCCAGCAGTTGAAGGATGATGACGGTTTGAAGGAAGCAATGAAAATTCTGAATGATCCGGTGAAATATAAAGAAATGCTTAGTGCTCCGGCTGCTAAGGAATAAATGAATATATTTCGAACATAGATATATGCGGAAAACGCGGCTTTGTTACTAACAAGCCGCGTTTTCTGTATCTCTATATCTAATTGTAAAAGTCCTGTAAGGTCATGCCCGGACACTGATATTTGTGTCCTTAACCGATCTTTATTGGCGAATCAAAGGCAGGGTAAAATAGAATCTGCTTCCTTGTCCTTCCTGAGAGCGCAACCAGATGCGTCCGCCCATCTTCTCTACCAACATTCTGCAAAGAGTTAATCCCAATCCTGTTCCCTGAACAAAATCGTTGACCTTTCCAAAGCGCCGGAAAATAGTGGCAATTCTTGCTGCCGGAATGCCGATGCCGCTATCTTTAATATAGAACTCTACAAAATCCTCCTTTTCCCGATAGCCGAAATGGATTTCTCCTTTCGGGGTAAACTTCGTAGCGTTACTAAGCAAGTTACTTATAATTTGTATGATGCGATTCCAGTCTCCCGAAGCATACATGTCCGTATCTACGTCGTCCAAAATGAGCCTGACACCGTTTTGCGTCTTATGGCAGAATTGTTGTTCCAGTTGCAGGCAGATATCTATTAATTTGATCGGGCGGATATTGAATTTTAGAGAATCAGCTTCAAGAGATGCCAGATCCAGAATATCATTGAATAGATTCAGCAGCATTTCCGAATTTCGTTCGATGATTTCCGAATATTGGTTCTTCTCTTCCGCAGATGCTGCGGAAGTGATTAGTTTGGAGAACCCTACAATGGCATTGAGCGGGGTACGTATTTCATGGCTCATATTTGCCAGAAAAGCAGATTTCAGCCGGTCCGACTCTTCCGCCTTGATTCTGGCGGCCTTTAGCTCTTTCTGTTGTTGGGCATTCGTCTGTTCCGCCTCCCATTGTTGGGATATATCACGGCACATACACAATAGATATTCCTTATCCAAAGGAAAGATACGGTTTTCGTAGTGATGTAAAACACCGTCCAACATAAGATCATGTCTGGCTGTTGAACTTTCTCCTGTGAGAATCACCTTATCCATATTCTTGCGGACACTTTCATAAGCCTCTTTGGGTAGAATGTCTTTTACGTTAGTAGTGGTGATATTGTTGGCGCTGATACCTTCTACGTGATTAGTTGCCGGAGAAGAAGCAAGCTCTATGATGTTGGCGTCATGGTCGAAGACGGTGAGCATGTCAGGAAGAGCATCCAGTATCCGGGTGCTATATTTATCACGAAAACGTTCTTTGGAGGGAGAGGAAGAATCAGAAGAAGAATGAGAGGAAAGAAAATCTATTTTCTCCTCTAATTGTTCGATTATTTCTAAAAGGTCTTCCTTTGTTTTGTTTTTGTAATTCCTCATAGAAGATTTATTGTTATTCATTAGAATGTTGTAGAATTTGTTTTATCTGTTGCAAATATAAGACAATATTCCGAGATGCTGACTGCCTCCCTAGTTATTATAATATAAAAAAAACGGATAGCTTTTGCCCTACTAATCAGAATGTTCTATCTTTGCGTCCATTATATATAAATGATTTACAATATGTCTACAGAATTATTCTCTACTCTGCCCTATAAGGTGGCAGATATTACACTTGCTGATTTCGGACGCAAGGAAATCGATTTGGCAGAAAAAGAAATGCCCGGCCTGATGGCTCTTCGCGAAAAGTATGGAGAATCCAAACCGTTAAAAGGCGCCCGCATTATGGGCTCGTTGCACATGACCATTCAAACGGCTGTGCTGATTGAAACATTAGTGGCTTTAGGAGCTGAAGTACGTTGGTGCTCTTGTAATATATATTCAACACAGGATCATGCTGCTGCTGCAATAGCTGCTGCCGGCGTGCCGGTGTTTGCATGGAAAGGCGAGACTCTTGCCGATTATTGGTGGTGCACGTTGCAGGCATTGAGCTTTGACGGCGGCAAGGGACCGAATGTGATTGTAGATGATGGCGGTGACGCGACAATGATGATCCACGTGGGTTATGATGCAGAAAATAATGCTGCCGTATTGGATAAGGAAGTACACGCAGAGGATGAAATAGAACTGAATGCCATTTTGAAAAAAGTGTTGGCAGAAGACAGCACCCGCTGGCATCGTGTAGCGGAAGAAGTGCGTGGCGTATCTGAAGAGACAACGACAGGCGTACACCGTTTGTATCAGATGCAGGAAGAAGGCAAATTGCTGTTCCCGGCATTCAATGTGAACGACTCGGTAACGAAATCTAAGTTTGATAATCTGTACGGTTGCCGCGAATCGTTGGCCGACGGAATCAAGCGCGCAACAGATGTGATGATTGCCGGAAAAGTAGTAGTGGTATGCGGTTATGGTGATGTGGGTAAAGGCTGTTCTCATTCCATGCGTTCTTACGGAGCGCGGGTGCTCGTGACGGAGGTAGACCCGATCTGTGCACTGCAGGCTGCAATGGAAGGTTTCGAAGTAGTGACGATGGAAGAAGCTTGCATGGAAGGTAACATCTTCGTGACTACGACAGGAAATATCGATATTATCCGTATCGACCACATGGAGAAAATGAAAGATCAGGCTATCGTTTGCAACATCGGCCATTTCGATAATGAAATTCAGGTAGATGCTTTGAAACATTATCCGGGCATCAAATGTGTGAATATCAAACCGCAGGTAGACCGTTATTATTTCCCGGATGGACATAGCATCATCTTGTTGGCCGACGGTCGTCTGGTAAATCTGGGATGTGCAACAGGACACCCGTCATTCGTGATGAGTAATTCATTTACCAATCAGACATTGGCACAGATAGAACTGTTCAACAAGAAATATGATATCAATGTATATCGCCTGCCGAAGCATCTGGACGAGGAAGTGGCCCGCCTGCATCTTGAAAAGATCGGTGTGAAACTGACTAAGCTGACTCCCGAACAGGCTGCTTATATCGGTGTGTCGGTGGATGGTCCTTATAAAGCAGATCATTATAGATACTAATTAGATTTACGATTAGACGATTTACCATTTACGATTGATAAATGCAGGAGATTGATATCCCACCGTTATCAATTGTAAATGTTAGATTGCCAATCGTATTTATTTTTATATTCAAACTTCAATCGTAAATAGTAAATCGTCTAATCGTAAATGAAAAAGTTTCTTCCCGACTTAATAGCCATTCTGGCTTTTATCATTCTTTCTTTTGCCTATTTTTTCCCGGCTGATATCGAAGGTCGTATCTTGTTTCAGCATGACACGGCTGCCGGAGTCGGTGCAGGACAAGAATCGAAAGAGTACCTCGAACGTACTGGAGAACGTACACGTTGGACGAATTCGATTTTTGGAGGTATGCCTACCTATCAGATGTCTCCGAGTTACGACTCGACAACGTCTCTGAAAGGAGTGGAGAGGATTTATCGCCTCTTTCTCCCGGATTATGTAGTGCTGACTTTTATCATGATGCTGGGATTTTATATCCTCTTGCGGGCATTCGGAATATCGGCCTGGCTGGCAGGATTAGGCGGAGTGATATGGGCATTCTCTTCCTATTTCTTCATTCTGATACCGGCAGGGCATATCTGGAAGTTTGTGACATTGGCTTATATACCACCTACGATTGCAGGTGTCGTCTTGGCTTACCGGAAGAAATATCTGTTGGGCGGGATCATTACGGCCCTGTTCATCGCCCTTCAGATTCAGTCGAATCACATTCAGATGAGTTATTATTTCATGTTTGTGATCCTGTTTTTTGTAGGAGCTTACTTTGAAGATGCTTATAAAAAGAAAGAATTGCCTCATTTCTTCAAGGCCAGCGGGGTTTTGGCACTGGCTGCCGTGGTAGGAGTCTGTATCAATATTTCCAATCTGTATCATACGTATGAATATAGTAAGGAGACGATGCGCGGCAAGAGCGAATTGAAGCAGGAGGGAGCTGCTGCCAGTCAGACGAGTAGTGGGTTGGATCGTGATTATATAACCAACTGGAGTTATGGTATCGGTGAAACGTTGACGTTGCTGGTTCCGAATGTAAAAGGGGGAGGATCAGGATCTACGATGTCGCAGAGCGAAGCTGCTATGGCAAAGGCTAATCCAATGTATAACGGTATCTACTCACAGTTACCTCAATATTTCGGCGAGCAGCCGTGGACAGCCGGTCCGGTATATGTGGGGGCATTTGTGATGTTCCTTTTTGTATTGGGGTGCTTCATTGTGAAAGGTCCTCTTAAATGGGCGCTGCTGGGAGCTACTATCTTCTCGATTCTGCTTTCATGGGGAAAGAATTTCATGGGACTGACGGACTTCTTTATCGATTATGTCCCGATGTATAATAAGTTCCGCGCTGTATCTTCTATTCTGGTAATAGCTGAATTTACAATACCTTTGTTGGCGATTTTTGCCTTGAAAGAGATTTTGAGTAAACCGGATATGCTGAAACAGGAAAAGAACTGCAGAGGAGT
This sequence comes from Bacteroides sp. 90-K9/2, assembly GCF_047310725.1. NCBI lineage: Bacteria > Pseudomonadati > Bacteroidota > Bacteroidia > Bacteroidales > Bacteroidaceae > Bacteroides > Bacteroides sp. 90-K9/2. Next base: position 142,638 of record NZ_JBCGVL010000006.1, on the reverse strand, counting down.
GATTGCTGCGTTGGTACTGACTGCCGGTGTTGCACTCATTTTAGCTGTCGCACCGGGCGTTTTCTTCTCCAGCTTTATAACGACACAGGAGATGACTGCTTTGAAACAAGCACTTCCTGCCGAACATTTGGCTCCGTTTGTAGCTAATCTGACTGAAATGCGCGAAGCCATTATTGCTTCGGATGCATGGCGCAGCTTCTTTATTATAGTGATCGGTTGCCTGTTCTTATTCTTGTATCAACTGCGGAAGTTGAAAGCCTCTTTCACACTGGCGGGTATTGCGCTTTTGTGTCTGATAGATATGTGGAGTGTCAATAAACGCTATTTGAATGACGAACAGTTCGTGCCGAAGTCGAAGCAGTCAGAAGCATTCGTGAAGACACAGGCGGATGAGATTATTCTTCAGGATACGACTCCGAATTATCGTGTACTGAACTTCATCGGTTTCCCCGGTAATACATTTAACGAAAACAATACAGCATATTGGCATAAGAGTGTCGGCGGCTATCATGCAGCGAAGCTTCGCCGCTATCAGGAAATGATAGACCATCACATCGTGCCCGAAATGAAAGAAACTTATCAGGCTGTGGCTACTGCCGGTGGACAGATGGACAGTGTGGATGCTTCCAAATTCCGTGTACTGAATATGCTGAATACCAAATACTTCATTTTCCCTGCCGGAGAGCAAGGGCAGGCTGTTCCTGTTATGAATCCTTATGCATACGGTAATGCATGGTTCGTAGATAAGGTGCAGTATGTAAATAATGCAAATGAAGAAATAGATGCTTTGAACGATATTCTTCCAACGGAAACAGCCGTAGTGGATGTGAAGTTTAAAGAACAGCTGAAGGGTGTGACAGAAGGATATAAAGATTCATTATCTACCATCCAGTTAACCAGTTACGAGCCAAATCGTTTGGTTTATAAGGCTTCCACTCCTAAAGACGGAGTTGTCGTTTTCTCTGAAATATATTATCCGGGATGGCAGGTTACTATCGATGGTCAGCCGGTGGATATTGCCCGTGCAGACTATATCTTGCGTGCAATAAATATGCCGGCAGGAGAACATACCATCGAGATGTGGTTTGATCCGCAAAGCATACACGTCACGGAAAGTATTGCTTATGCAGCATTGGCTTTATTGTTAATCGGAGTTATGCTTCTTGCGTGGACACAGCGGAGCAAGATAGCGAAGAAGCCTTAAAATGTAATAGTCATCAACCTTATAATGTATTGTAAGGCTGTAAAATAAAGGCGGCTCTCTTCCTCACGAAGAGAGCCGCTACTTTGCATTCACTAAAAAAATTATGAAAAACAAACGCTGTTCATAGAAATATATTAAGTGTGATGTTTTAGAGATTTTTCTGTTCAAAATCCGGTCTTTCGCCAGAGTGATTATCTTTGTGCATTCTTCTTTGAGCAGCCTTTTTCCGTGCGGCATTTTGTTCTGCCTGCCACTTTTCGTACTGCTCTTTTGTCAGAATCTTTTTTATCTTCTTTTCTTTGGCTTCTGCAGCTTTCTTTTGTGAATCGGCAGAATTGTTATCTTTGCTCATCATCGGTCCACCTCCCATTCTACCGGGAAAACCACCTTCTCTCATCATAGGCGGTTGGCCTCCACCCATTGGTGGGCGTCCTCCCCGCATCCCATGACCTTCTCCCATTGGCGGACGTTGACCATCCGAATTTTGCATAGCCTTGAAGAATGCTTTCTGCTCTTTCAGGTTCAGCTTGTATATTTTTTTATATTGTTTATCTGTCAACTGGAGTAACTTGTTCATTTGGTCTGTCATCTGCGTGGCTACCTTTTCCGGATTCAACACCTCACGTGGAAGACGCTTTTCTTGTTGCCTTTCTTGCGGCTCATTGGCTTCTTGTGCATTTATAAAACCTGCACAGCACGTTAAGCAGACTGCCAATCCTATCAATTTCATGTTTTTTCTCATCTCTCTTATGCTTTTATTTGTTTTAATACTTCAAAGCTAAGCAGATATCGGAACAGATAAAAATAAAATCGACTAAGTGCGGAGTTTTGTCTATCAAAAGCTCGACTCTACTCTCCTGTGGCTTATATTATCTATGCCTTGGGATGGAAAGGAGTTACGAGGTGGTAAACAAGTAGTTTCAAGCGTTGAAACTGTTGTTTCTCCGGCGTGAAACTTTTGTTTCTCCAGCGTGAAACTATTGTTTCTCCACCTTGAAACTTTTGTTTCTAACGCTTGAAACTGATAGTTCCACGGCTTGAAACAAGTCGTTTCAATACGGGAAAGACTATTAAGAACGCGTTGATGTTCTCTTTAGCAATAACTATTATTTAATTTAGGTGGTGATAGGTGATAGATGCGGTGATAGGTTACTGACAACCTATCACCGCTCTGAAAACACTATGGATAAAGGGTTTGATAATGCTGGTGATAGGTTGAAAGAGGATTTCTGTTTTTATATATGAGAGAGAACCGGATATACACAGATTTCTATATCTATTCCTGTGTCGGCTGAATCAGCTGATGGTGTATCGGGTTGAATCATTTATTCTTTTTCGCCATAAGCAAGATCACCTGCATCACCCAATCCCGGAACAATATAAGAATGTTCGTTGATTTCCGGATCAATGGCAGCGCACCAGATGGTTGTCTTGTCTTCAGGGAATACATTCTTTATATGGTCAATGGCCTTTTGGCTGGCAATAATGGAAGCAACGTGAATTTCAGCGGGATGACCTTTCGTCAGCATTGCCTGGTAACTCAGTTCCATACTGCCTCCTGTTGCTAACATAGGATCGGTGATAATCAATGTCTTGTCATCAATACGGGGAGATGCGATATATTCTATATGTATATCGAATTTCAGCGTATCTTTATATTTGCGGTAAGCGGAAACAAATGCATTTTCCGCCCCGTCGAAATAACTAAGGAAACCTTGGTGGAAAGGCAGACCTGCACGTAGAATAGTGCTGATTACTAAATTGTTGTCCGGCGTACTGACCGGAGCAATTCCCAGTGGTGTCTGGATATTCTTTACCGAGTATTTAAACTCTTTACTCATTTCATAAGCCATGATTTCTCCAATCCGTTCAATGTTACGGCGGAAACGCAGGCGGTCGTTCTGAACTTCTACATTTCTAATTTCGGATATGTACTGGTTTAGAATCGAATTAGTTTGGCCAAAATCAATTACTTTCATATTATATTTTAATCAAATTTTAATCTCATTTTCATAGTATTGTCAGCATACTGGCTTGCAAAGTAAATGATAATCTTTCAAATTGCAATATTCAGTTTGCAGATATTGTTAGGAATTTATAAAAGAGTTTCAATTAAGGAAAAATTTCTTCAATACCTTCTTCCTTTCCAAAGAAAGTATTACTTTTGTAGCCGGATTTACAAGGGGGTATTCAAAGCTCCCCATGTTAAGGTGAAAAGAGATAGAAAACAAAATACCAATTTTAATTAATTCAAAGAAAATGGCAAATTTAGATTTAAGCAAGTACGGCATCACAGGTGTGACCGAGATTTTGCACAATCCGTCTTATGATGTTTTGTTCGCTGAAGAAACAAAACCGAGTCTGGAAGGCTTTGAAAAAGGTCAAGTAACTGAATTAGGCGCTGTGAACGTGATGACAGGTATCTATACCGGTCGTTCTCCTAAAGATAAATTCTTCGTTAAGAATGAAGCTTCTGCTGATTCTGTATGGTGGACTTCTGAAGATTACAAAAACGACAACAAACCATGTACTGAAGAAGCTTGGGCTGACTTGAAAGCTAAAGCTGTAAAACAACTTTCCGGCAAACGTTTGTTCGTTGTTGATACTTTCTGTGGTGCTAACGAAGCTACTCGTATGAAAGTACGTTTCATTATGGAAGTAGCTTGGCAGGCTCACTTCGTAACTAACATGTTCATCCGCCCGACTGCTGAAGAACTTGCTAACTACGGAGAACCTGATTTCGTATGTTTCAACGCTTCTAAAGCAAAAGTTGACAACTACAAAGAACTGGGCTTGAACTCTGAAACTGCTACTGTATTCAACCTGAAGACTAAAGAACAAGTAATCCTGAATACTTGGTACGGTGGTGAAATGAAGAAAGGTATGTTCTCTATCATGAACTACATGAACCCGCTTCGTGGTATCGCTTCTATGCACTGTTCTGCTAACACTGATATGGAAGGAACTAGCTCTGCTATCTTCTTCGGATTGTCTGGTACAGGTAAGACAACTTTGTCTACTGACCCGAAACGTAAATTGATCGGTGACGACGAACACGGATGGGATAACGAAGGTGTATTCAACTACGAAGGTGGTTGCTACGCTAAGGTTATCAACCTGGATAAAGAAAGCGAACCGGATATCTACAATGCTATCACACGTGATGCTTTGCTTGAAAACGTAACAGTTGACGCTAACGGTAAGATTGATTTCACAGATAAGAGCGTGACTGAAAACACTCGCGTTTCGTATCCTATTTATCACATCGAAAACATTGTTAAACCGGTTTCTAAAGGTCCTCACGCTAAACAAGTTATCTTCTTGTCTGCTGATGCATTCGGTGTATTGCCTCCGGTATCTATCTTGAACCCGGAACAGGCTCAATACTACTTCTTGTCTGGATTTACAGCTAAATTGGCTGGTACAGAACGTGGTATCACTGAACCGACTCCGACATTCTCTGCTTGCTTCGGTGCTGCTTTCTTGTCATTGCACCCGACTAAATATGCAGAAGAATTGGTTAAGAAGATGGAAATGACTGGTGCTAAAGCATACTTGGTTAACACAGGATGGAATGGTTCTGGCAAACGTATCTCTATCAAAGATACTCGTGGTATCATCGATGCTATCCTTGATGGTTCTATTGACAAAGCTCCTACTAAGGTTATTCCTTTCTTCGACTTTGTTGTTCCTACAGAACTTCCGGGTGTTGATCCGAAGATCCTTGATCCACGCGACACTTACGAATGTGCTTGCAAATGGGAAGAAAAAGCAAAAGATTTGGCTGGACGTTTCATCAAGAACTTCGCTAAATTTACTGGTAACGAAGCTGGTAAGGCTTTGGTTGCTGCTGGTCCGAAACTCTAATTGGAGAATCAGATATAATATGGAAGGCGGTTCGATTTCGAACCGCCTTTTTTTGTTTATGCCTGTGCCTTTCTATGGGAATAAATGCTGCCTGTTTAAAACTTTTCCCTATATTTGCCAAAACGGGAGTACTAACCTTTAAAGGCAGTTATGGTATATCTAGCTACTGACAAACAGACCTATGCGGATCTAAGCATTACAGAGACTGCTAGTAATGAGCAATTTCTTTTCTCTTTGTTTTCCAAAACAGAGACAAAAGAAGGAAGAGCCCTGATGTTGAACTGGATTATGTATCCATTAAGTGATTTGGAGGCAATCCGTAAAAGACAGGAGGCTATTGCATGGGATGCTTTGCCCGAACTTCTTTTGAATGAAGAAGAGCTGGATTTTATTGAATATTACCTGGCTTATCGTGACCAGATACGGGAAGCTCATATTCTACTTTCATGTGCTACTGTTATCGACCGTCTGGTGCGGTATGATTCGACCCGTTATGTGATTTGCAGAGGGGTGAAATTAGTGGTTCATCTCTTGCATTGTCTGAAGAAATGGGCGGCAGAGTTACCACTGGATGCCCCGAAACTCATGAAAGAATCTGCTGCTATGATCGATAATATTCTCCATGGAAGTGAATTGGAGGAAGTATTGGAGCAGACCTCTAATGAAGAAAAAAGACTGTCTAACTTTGTCATAGACAAGTTTGATTATCTGTTCCGGTGTACTCGGCTGTTATCCTTGAAAGAACTCTTGTCTGTTATATATCTGCTTGATGTTTGCCGTACAGCTCACCGTGTGGCAAAAGAGAAGAACTTTTGTTGTATGCCGACAATGGTATCGACAATGGACTTCTCGGTAGAGGGAGTCGTTCATCCTTTTGTGAAAGATGCGCAGCCAAACAGTTGGCAGATGTCCCGAGGGAATATATGCATTTTTACAGGCTCTAATATGGCAGGGAAGTCAACAACTTTAAAAGCATTGACCTTGGCTGTCTGGTTGGCACATTGCGGTTTGCCTGTTCCTGTGAAATCGATGATTTGTCCTCTTTACGAGGGAATTTATACCTCTATTAATCTGCCGGATTCTTTGCGGGACGGACGAAGTCATTTTATGGCGGAAGTGCTTCGTATAAAAGAAGTGATGCAAAAAGCTTTAACCGGAAAACACTGTTTGGTGGTATTGGATGAGATGTTTCGCGGGACGAATGCTAAAGATGCGTTCGAGGCTTCCGTTGCCGTCAATGAATTATTGAAAGGTTTCTCTCATTGTCATTTTTTGATATCAACACATATTCTGGAATATGCGAAAGCCTTTGAAAAGGATTCTTCCTGTTGCTTTTATTATATGGAAGCAGAAATTATTGATGATTCATTTGTCTGTCCTCATCGGTTGCTGTCGGGGATTTCAGAAGCCAGAGTCGGGTATTGGGTCGTGAAAAAAATACTGTCGGGTTTGATATAGCTTCAATTTGTTGTATCTTTATTAGGATTTCTAATTATTAACTAATACTATTCCGATACCTTGCAGGCTATAGCGACCGGATATCTGATTGCATCTGTCAGTTATGGGTTGGAACAGTATATGGGAAACTACTATGCAGTGTGGTTTAGCTTTGCCAACTATTTGATTGTATTCCTGATATAACGAATGATGTATAAACATGGAATGTTTTTGAAAATATAAGACGGTACTTTATTTTTAATAGAAGCATATTTTGACTACTTTTGTACAGACTATAAATGGGTTATTAATCTTAAATAACGACGCGACGACCATGAAGAAATTTTATTTCCTTCTTATCAGTTCCTTATTCCTTACCTCCGGGCTTTATGCCGGAGAAACCGATTATACTCAAGGACTTTCCATCTGGTTTGACACTCCCAATACTTTGCAGGGGTATGCTGCCTGGTATGGCGGAAGACCGGATTTGTGGAAAGGTGAAAATAAACCGGTAACAGCAGGAAGCGGACGTAATCTGGATGCCAGTTGGGAGGCACAGTCATTGCCTATTGGTAACGGCAGCCTCGGCGCAAATATTATGGGATCGGTGGAAGCCGAGCGTATCACTTTCAATGAAAAAACGCTTTGGCGCGGTGGTCCGAACACAGCGAAAGGTGCGGACTATTATTGGAATGTCAATAAGCAATCGGCCCATCTTTTAGATGAAATACGCAAAGCATTTACAGAAGGAGATCAGAAAAAGGCTGAAATGCTGACGCGGCAGAACTTCAATAGTGAAGTATCGTATGAAGCTGACGGAGAAAATCCTTTCCGTTTCGGCAGCTTTACTACAATGGGAGAGTTTTATGTAGAAACCGGACTGAATATGATAGGAATGAGCGATTATAAGCGCATTCTGTCTTTGGATTCGGCTATGGCAGTCGTGCAATTCAAAAAGGATCGTGTGGCTTATCAACGTAACTTTTTTATCTCTTACCCTGCCAATGTAATGGTGGTACGTTTTAGCGCGGATCAACCGGGGAAACAAAATCTGGTTTTCAGTTATGCGCCCAATCCCCTGTCTATCGGCAGCATGGCTTCTGATGGAAATAAAGGATTGGTTTACACAGCTTCTTTGGATAATAATGGAATGGAATATGTTGTTCGCATCCGGGCAGAAGCGAAAGGAGGAACACTGTCTAATGCAGATGGAAAGTTGACGGTGAAGGATGCAGACGAAGTTGTATTTTATGTCACAGCGGACACTGACTATAAGATTAACTTTGATCCGGATTTCAAAGATCCGAAAACATATATAGGCGTTAATCCCGAAGAAACTACAAAGCAGTGGATGAATAACGCAGTGGCGCAGGGATATACTGCTTTATTCAATCAGCATTATAATGATTATGCTACTCTGTTCAACCGGGTCCGGCTGAATCTGAATCCAGCGGTGAAAGGAGTGAACCTGCCTACTTCTCAACGTCTGAAAAATTATCGGAAAGGACAACCGGATTATTATCTGGAAGAGTTGTATTATCAATTTGGACGTTATCTCCTGATTGCCAGTTCCCGTCCGGGCAATATGCCTGCCAATCTGCAGGGGATCTGGCACAATAATGTTGATGGGCCGTGGCGTGTGGATTATCATAATAACATCAATATCCAGATGAATTATTGGCCTGCTTGTTCTACCAACTTGAATGAGTGCGTGCTTCCGTTGATTGACTTTATCCGTACGCTCGTGAAACCGGGCGAGAAGACTGCACAGGCTTATTTCGGTGCTAGAGGATGGACGGCATCTATCTCAGGCAATATTTTTGGCTTTACCACTCCGTTGGAAAGTCAGGATATGTCGTGGAACTTCAATCCGATGGCAGGTCCTTGGCTGGCTACCCATATCTGGGAGTATTACGACTATACAAGAAACTTGAAATTTCTGAAAGAAACCGGTTATGAACTGATTAAGAGTAGTGCCGATTTTGCAGTCGATTACCTGTGGCATAAGCCGGATGGAACCTATACGGCTGCTCCGTCCACTTCGCCCGAACATGGTCCTATCGATCAGGGAGCTACTTTTGTGCATGCCGTGGTGCGTGAAATTCTGATGGATGCGATTGAGGCAAGCAAAGTGTTGGGTGTAGATAAGAAAGAACGTAAGCAGTGGGAGCATGTGCTTGCCAATCTCGTTCCCTATCAAATAGGTCGTTATGGTCAGTTGATGGAATGGTCGGTGGATATTGATGATCCGAAAGATGAACATCGTCATGTGAATCATTTGTTCGGTCTGCATCCGGGGCATACGGTTTCTCCGGTCACTACTCCCGAACTGGCGAAAGCTGCTAAAGTAGTATTGGTGCATCGTGGTGATGGTGCTACCGGTTGGAGTATGGGTTGGAAGTTGAATCAGTGGGCGCGTTTGCAGGATGGTAATCATGCTTATACTTTATTCGGCAATTTATTGAAGAACGGAACCATGGATAATTTGTGGGATACGCATCCGCCTTTCCAGATTGATGGAAACTTTGGCGGGACAGCGGGAATTACCGAAATGTTGCTCCAAAGTCATATGGGCTTTATTCAATTATTACCGGCTTTGCCGGATGCATGGAAAGATGGTTCTATCAGTGGTATCTGTGCAAAAGGAAATTTTGAGGTGGATATGATTTGGGAGAATCATCTGTTGAAGGAAGCTGTTGTGCGCTCTAATGCAGGAGGCAACTGTGTTATAAAGTATGCGGATCAGACTATCTCCTTTAAAACAGTGAAAGGACACAGTTATCAGATTAGATATGATGCAGCCAAAGGGCTCATTAAAAATTAAACGCAAAATATCGGAAAGTTAGAAAGAGAGGATGGTACTGGAGTATTTAAAATTATTCGTGACATTTGCGAAGATTGGAATGTTTACTATTGGTGGTGGTTATGCCATGATTCCGTTGATTGAACGGGAGATTGTTGCCAAACAATGGATGGGTAAGGAAGAATTTATGGAGATGTTTGCTTTGACACAGTCACTTCCGGGGGTGTTTGCGGTGAATATTTCTATCTTCGTAGGATATAAGTTGTATAAGGTGGGTGGGAGTCTGGTGTGTGCATTGGCTACGATTCTTCCTTCTTTCGTTATCATGATGCTGATAGCCATGTTTTTTGCACGGTTTCAGGATAATGAAGTGATGATTCGCATCTTTAATGGAATACGTCCTGCCGTAGTAGCATTGATTCTGTTTCCTTGTATTTCTGCTGCAAGAGCTTTGAAACTGAAGTATTTTCAGTTGGTTGCTCCTGCCATAGCTACCGTGTTGATCTGGCAGTTTGGCTTATCACCTATTTATATTGTATTGGCCGGAATTATAGGGGGATTGGTATATACATTATGGTTGAAGGAAAAAATAGCGAATAAACAGGTATGATATATTGGCAATTACTTTGGGTGTATCTTAAAATAGGTATGTTCGGTTTTGGGGGTGGATATGCGATGCTTTCCCTGATTCAACATGAGATAGTGGATCTCCATCATTGGCTGACTCCTCAACAGTTTACGGATGTGGTCGCAATTTCGCAGATGACTCCGGGACCGATTGGTATAAATAGTGCTACGTACGTAGGCTATGCGGTAACACAAAGTGTTTGGGGAGCTGTGTTGGCCACTGTAGCCGTTTGTTTGCCTTCTTTTATTTTGGTATTGCTCATTTCTTATTTCTTTGCGAAGTGTAAGGATAATAAGTATATTAAAGCGGCTATGTCCGGACTGCTTCCTATGTCAGTCGCCCTGATTGCTTCTGCTGCATTGCTTATGATGAATAGAGAGAATTTTATGGACTATAAAAGCATCGGTATTTTCGCAGTCGCCTTTGGGGTTACATGGAAATGGAATCTTCATCCTATTCTATTGATTTGTCTGGCGGGTGTGGTAGGATTGTTGCTGTATTAGTAATGCTTATAGGAAAAAGAAAATCCCGGTTAAACACTGCGTTTAACCGGGATTTCTATATAATATTATGAAAGAATGGTTAGTTCTTGTTTGCACGTTTACGTTCAATTTCGTCCAAAATCACTTTACGCATACGCATTGCTTTAGGGGTAACTTCTACATACTCGTCTTCCTTGATATACTCCAGTGCTTCTTCGAGTGAGAACTGGATAGGTGGAATCAGACGTACTTTATCATCCGAACCGGAAGCACGCATATTCGTCAACTTCTTCGATTTGGTAACATTGATAACCAGGTCGTTGTCGTGAGAATGCTCACCTACTACTTGTCCTGCATAAACATCATCCTGCGGGAAGATAAAGAACTTACCGCGATCCTGCAATTTGTCGATGGCATAAGCGAAAGCTGTTCCACTTTCCATAGCAATCATAGAACCGTTCGTACGACGTTCGATTTCTCCTTTGTGCGGCTGATATTCTTTGAAGCGGTGTGCCATGATGGCTTCACCGGCAGAAGCAGTCAGTACATTGGTACGCAATCCGATGATACCACGAGAAGGCATATCGAATTCGAGATTGATACGTTCGCCCGTGTTTTCCATCTTCACCATCTCGCCTTTACGACGGGTAACCATATCAATAATCTTGCTGGAATATTCTTCCGGTACATTGATGGTCAACTCTTCAATCGGCTCGCATTTCACACCGTCGATTTCTTTGAAGATAACCTGCGGCTGACCCACCTGTAATTCGTAACCCTCACGACGCATTGTTTCGATCAATACAGAGAGGTGGAGTACGCCACGACCGGAAACAATCCATTTACCGTCTTCCTCACTCTTTCTTACACGGAGAGCCAAGTTCTTATCGAGTTCTTTCATCAGGCGGTCATGGATGTGGCGTGAAGTCACAAACTTACCATCCTTGCCGAAGAAAGGAGAATCGTTGATCGCAAACAACATACTCATGGTCGGCTCATCAATAGCGATTGGCGGCAATGCTTCCGGATTCTCAAAATCACAAACTGTATCTCCAATCTCGAATCCGTCGATACCTACCAGTGCGCAGATGTCACCGGAAGAGACTTCACTTGTTTTCACGCGGCCTAAACCTTCGAAAACATGGAGTTCTTTGATTTTGCTCTTGAACATATCGCCGTTGCGTTTCGCAAGCGTTATATTCATACCTTCTTTTAATGTACCGCGATGTACGCGACCTACGGCGATACGACCGGTATAAGAAGAATAATCCAGAGAAGTAATCAACATCTGGGGAGTGCCTTCCAGTTGTTTGGGTGCCGGAATATTTTCGATGATACAATCCAATAGCGGAGTAATACTGTCAGTCTGTTGCTTCCAGTCGGTGCTCATCCAGTTGTTTTTGGCGGAACCGTAGATTACGGGGAAGTCCAGCTGGTCTTCCGTTGCGTTCAGGCTGAACATCAAATCGAAAACCATTTCGTAAACCTCTTCCGGACGGCAGTTAGGCTTATCTACCTTATTAACTACCACGATAGGTTTCAAACCGATTTCCAGCGCCTTTTGCAGTACGAAACGAGTCTGGGGCATCGGACCTTCGAAGGCGTCTACCAACAGAATACAACCGTCGGCCATATTCAATACGCGTTCTACCTCACCACCGAAGTCGCTGTGTCCCGGAGTATCAATAATATTAATTTTTGTACCGTTGTAATTGATGGATACGTTTTTGGAGAGAATCGTTATACCACGTTCACGTTCCAAATCGTTGTTATCCAGGATAAGTTCACCACTATTTTGGTTGCTGCGGAATAAATTTCCGGCCAATAGCATTTTGTCAACCAGCGTTGTTTTCCCATGGTCAACATGGGCAATGATTGCAATGTTTCGAATATTTTGCATATAATACCTATTATTTGGCTGCAAAGGTACGAAAATAGGATTAGAAATATATGCAATGATAGCAATTTTTTCTTGTAAATCGTTGTGTGATATAAAGATAATGCCTATCTTTGCACGCTCAAAAGAATAATTTATCAATTAAAATTCTAAGAATTATGTATTTAGACGCTGCTAAAAAGCAAGAAATCTTCGGAAAGTACGGAAAGTCTAACACTGATACCGGCTCAGCTGAGGCCCAGGTGGCTTTGTTTTCCTACCGTATTTCTCACCTGACTGAGCACATGAAGCTCAACAGAAAAGATTATAGTACTGAAAGAGCGTTAACAATGTTGGTAGGTAAGCGTCGTCGCTTGCTCGATTACCTGAAGGCAAGAGATATCGAAAGATATCGTGCTATTGTTAAAGAGCTCGGTTTGCGTAAGTAATCTACTTGTCGCGAAAAGATTAAGAGCCGTTCCTCATTATAGAGGAGCGGCTTTTTTAGTTTCTTCTTTTTCTTCCTGACAGTCGTATTTTCTTCAGTTATAATTGTGTCCATCTAAAGATTTTGCTATTTTTGCAACTTAATTATTATAATTTATCACCTTTGATAACTAAAATGCTTTCAAAATGGATACAAGTAAGATTGTTGGCGAAAAGATTAAAGCCCTCCGCGAAGATAAATCAATAAGCATAGAAGAGTTGGCACAACGTTCGGGTTTGGCTATCGAACAAGTTGAACGTATTGAGAATAATATTGATATACCTTCTCTTGCACCGCTAATTAAAATAGCGCGTGTGTTGGGAGTACGTCTGGGGACTTTTCTTGATGACCAGGATGAAGTCGGACCGGTGGTATGTCGTAAGAAAGAAGCCAAAGATGCGATTAGTTTTTCCAATAACGCGATTCATTCTCGCAAACACATGGAATATCACTCGTTGTCCAAGTCAAAGGCAGATCGTCATATGGAACCGTTTATTATCGATGTGATGCCAACGGAGGATACCGACTTCGTGCTTTCTTCTCATGAAGGGGAGGAGTTTATCATGGTTATGGAAGGTATCATGGAAATCAGCTACGGTAAGAATACCTATTTGTTGGAAGAGGGTGATAGCATTTATTATGATTCCATTGTTCCTCATCATGTACATGCTTACGAGGGGCAGGCTGCAAAAATCCTGGCAGTAGTTTACACGCCGATTTGAGTTAAGTATTAAGTATAAAGTATTAAGTATAGAAAGAATCCCATGCAATTATTTGATCGTACTTTGGGACAGTGGCTCGAGCACTGGGCTGAAGAGACTCCCGATAAGGAATATATCGTTTATTCCGACCGCAATCTCCGTTTTACCTGGAGCCAGTTAAACCGTCGTGTGGATGATATGGCGAAAGGGCTTATCGCCATTGGTGTGGAACGTGGTACCCATGTGGGTATCTGGGCGGCTAATGTTCCCGATTGGTTGACATTGTTGTATGCTTGTGCGAAGATCGGTGCGGTATATGTTACTGTGAATACGAACTATAAACAATCGGAGTTGGAGTATCTTTGCCAGGATTCGGATATGCATACGCTTTGTATCGTGAATGGCGAGAAGGACAGTGACTTTGTGCAGATGACCTATACAATGCTTCCCGAATTGAAAACCTGTGAACGCGGACATTTGAAGAGTGAACGTTTTCCGTACATGAGAAATGTAGTGTATGTAGGGCAGGAGAAACATCGGGGTATGTATAATACAGCGGAGATTCTGTTATTGGGAAATAATGTGAAAGATGATTGTTTGAGCGAACTCAAAAGCAAGGTGGATTGTCACGATGTGGTGAATATGCAATATACGTCGGGAACTACCGGTTTTCCGAAGGGAGTAATGCTGACACATTATAATATTGCCAATAATGGATTTCTGACTGGTGAACACATGAAGTTCACGGCAGATGATAAACTTTGCTGCTGTGTTCCGTTATTCCATTGTTTCGGAGTGGTGTTGGCTACCATGAACTGTCTGACTCATGGTTGTACGCAGGTAATGGTGGAACGTTTCGATCCGCTGATTGTATTGGCTTCCATTCATAAAGAACGTTGCACGGCTCTTTATGGAGTACCGACTATGTTTATTGCCGAGTTGCATCATCCGATGTTTGATCTCTTTGATATGTCTTGTCTTCGTACAGGTATTATGGCAGGTTCTCTGTGTCCTGTCGAACTGATGAAGCAGGTAGAAGAGAAAATGTATATGAAGGTGACTAGTGTGTATGGACTGACAGAGGCTGCACCGGGTATGACAGCTTCTCGTATTGATGATCCGTTTGATGTACGTTGTAATACGGTAGGGCGTGATTTTGAATTTACGGAAGTAAAAGTGATCGACCCGGAAACTGGTGAAGAATGTCCGGTTGGCGTACAAGGTGAGATGTGCAACCGTGGATATAACACCATGAAAGGATATTATAAAAATCCGGAAGCAACGGCAGAAGTGATCGATGAAAACAACTTCCTGCATTCCGGTGACTTGGGTATCAAGGATGAAGATGGAAATTACCGGATTACCGGACGCATTAAGGATATGATTATCCGGGGTGGTGAGAATATTTATCCGCGCGAAATAGAGGAGTTTCTTTATAAACTTGATGGAGTGAAAGATGTTCAGGTGGCAGGTATTCCTTCTAAGAAATACGGTGAGGCAGTCGGAGCATTTATTATCTTGCAGAAAGGTGTGAAAATGCAGGAAGCCGATGTTCGTGATTTTTGCAGAAATAAAATATCCCGTTATAAGATTCCGAAATATATATTCTTTGTGAATGAGTTCCCGATGACAGGTAGTGGAAAGATTCAGAAGTTCAGATTGAAAGATCTGGGATTGCAACTTTGTAAAGAGCAGGGAATAGAAATTATCTAGGACCTGTGATTGCTTAAAGACACACAAAGTTTTTCAATATAATAAACGGTGAACGGTGAACGAACTGCATGATTGTTTGCAGAGAGTTCACCGTTCATTATTTGTATTATTGTCTTATCCGGTTTTTGCTGTGGCGGGTTAAGTGCTGCGCGCTGCTAAATGAAATCATCACCCAGTTGCATTTGGGCGTCATTCACATATTTACGGATGGCATGTTCTTCATCTTTGCGGCAGATTAAAAGAACGTTGTCTGATTCTGCTATTAGAAATCCTTCCAATCCATCAATTACGGCCAGTTTTCCTTTTGGAAGTACTACCATGTTATCTTTACTATTATAAATAAGCGAATGGCATTTCAGAGTAACATTGCCTTCTGAATCCCTTTCCGATAAATCATAAAGTGATCCCCAGGTTCCAAGATCAGACCAGCCAAAATCTCCTAACGATACATACACGTTGTCCGCTTTTTCCATAATACCGAAATCGATGGATACATTAGGACATGCGGGGAAATTTTCTTCAATAAATGCTTTTTCCTTATCGGTGGCATAAATATCTTTTCCCGGTGCCAGTTTGGAAGCTAATTCAGGCAACAAATCTTCATTTGCTTTGATGATTGTATTTACATTCCACATAAACAGTCCGGAATTCCAGTAAAATTCTCCGCTTTCTACGAATACTTTAGCTAATTCCAGTTCCGGTTTTTCAGTGAATGTTTTTACTTTGTAGAAGTTTTCACCTGCGGGTTCATCTATTTGTATATATCCATATCCTGTTTCCGGACGATTGGGTTTAATACCTAATGTTAGTAGTTTTTCAGAGCGTGAAACAAATTCAAGTCCTTTTTCAATAGCGGCAAGAAACTCATCTTCTTTTAAAATTAAATGGTCTGAAGGTGCAACTACGATATTGGCGTTTGGATTCAGTGCCCGGATGTGGTAAGAGGCCCATGCTATACATGGAGCCGTATTCCGTCTTGCAGGTTCCAGCAGAATTTGGCTTTCGCTTACTTTTGGCAATTGTTCCTTCACTAAGTCTGCATACATTGCATTGGTAACGATGAAAATGTTTTCTGTTGGAATAACCTTTTGGAACCGGTCAAAAGTCTGCTGTAAAAGTGAACGACCCGTTCCGAAGAAATCTAAGAATTGTTTGGGCAATGTTTTGCGGCTAAACGGCCAGAAGCGGCTTCCAATGCCGCCACCCATAATCACGCAATAATTATCCTGGTTTGTCATGATAGTGACTCTATTTTAAAGTTTCTGCTAATGTACGGTTTATTCTCTGAATAGAGAAGTGTTTAAGATATGTTTTATTATTTTTTTCTCCTTTTTTTTGCCAAACTATTGTGGATTCAAAATAATGTCGTATCTTTGCACCGCAATTGAGAAATCAAGTATGCGCCCAGATGGCGGAATCGGTAGACGCGCTGGTCTCAAACACCAGTGGATTCACTTCCATCCCGGTTCGACCCCGGGTCTGGGTACGAAGAAACCTTCATAACGAGCTGAATATTAAGCTTTTATGGAGGTTTTGTCTTTTTCTGCTGAAACATTACTGAAACTTTTATGAGAAATAGCTGCTTGGAAGTATTTGGAAATCTATGTGAGTGAATTGAAGTACAAAATAGAAGCTATCCTATTATGATTGGCTGTTTAATACTTATTTGAGCTATAATATATTGGCATTTTAGCGACTTTCTCTATTCTGGTGACGCATTATATTCCTCATATATAAAATGGTCTAAAATAAGAGAAGGGGGGAGTAATATAAAGGGGAGGGGGATGAACTTCACTCCCCTTTGTATAAAATGCAGGTTTGTTTTTTATTTTTTCAGATTTTTATTTGCGTCAATAGGATATCTTAATAATAGTCCGTTATCTATATAAATAATATCAGAATCACTTTTTCTATAGGTTATTATTAATCCTTTATCTGTTTTTATAATATCACCTTTGGGGCTATTGAACACTTTTATTTTTCTGTATGTTTTTTCTATATCATCCTTTTCTTTTATTGTGATATCATGATTCGCATGTATTATAAAATATTCAATTTTGGGAATAGTGCTATGGTTGCTATTTTGTTCAGTAATAACCTCTTTGTATTTCACAGGGATGTATAAATGTGATTGCTCTTTTGTATTATCCTTTGAGTTAGGATCGTTTTTTTGTAACTCTAATGCATTTATTAATGTTAGGGTTTTTATAGGGTCGATTGCTGCTGTAAAAATGGTATGACCATTTAAAGTGTAGCCACAAGCTTTTATATCCTTATTTATAATAAAGAAATTCTTTTCATCTTGAGCATATAGATAATATTCACCTATAGTTCCCATCTGTTCATAATGTATCTTTAGTTTTTCGTTAAAATCATCATCTGTCACTATGATCTTATTTGGAAAAAAGGTAATATATACAAATTGATTATGAATAGTTTTAGGACTATTGTTATTCTCTGGGTACCAATTTACAGGTTGCGCTAATGCTAAACATTGAATTACTTCACCTCTTTTTGAATATTGTGCATGTGCTTCTATTGTAAATAGTAGTAATAATAAAACAGTTTTCATGATTAGAATCTATCTATGCTTTCCATACTTTTTATTATATCACTAGAGATACTGTATTTTAATGATTCGATATTGCTACTTATATTTCTGTAAATTTTATCTTTTAGTTCGTATTCGTCATATTCTTTTTTTATCTTTTCATACAATCGTCTACATTCTTTTTTTTCCTTTCTGGAGGAATTTGGGTTGTTAACGATTGTTGATAATCGCTCTAATTCGGAACTGTTTTCTTTAAACTTTGTGTTTATCCTTTTAGCTTCACTATAAAATGTCTCATTGATAATCCATGTCGAATTAGTGCTATGTAACATGTTTATATCTCTTAGAAACTCGGTCTCTTTTATCATCTTTTCAAGATCTTTACTGTTAAACCCAAATAGATTATGACCTGTGGGTTGTGGATGAACTTCTATTCTTAGAAAATTTATCTTATATTCGTTATCTCTACAATCAACTAAAAAAGTATATTTAATTTCTAGGTTAAGTACGTAGTTGAAGACGATTCCTTTACGTATCCCTTTTAGTATTGTTCTTCCTTGAATTTCACTTTGATAGTCAACTATATGGTTGGATTGCGAAATCCATTTATGAATAAGTTCCCAGTGAGTATTCTTGGATAGTTTATCTTTAATGATGCATATGTTTTCATCTCCTAGTATTTGTGAAAATACTGATGTTTGAAATAGTAGAAAAAGCAGTGCTAGAATATTTTTTTTCATGGCTTATTGATTTGTTATTAAGTATGTTAAAATTGATATGCAGATTACATATTGGATAATGTAAACCAATTGTTGTCTATAATTATAGAAAGGTAATCATCATACTTCTTTTATCGTTAAATATATTCCTAATTTCCTTCTTCCATTGGAGGAAGATTGAAAGAATTGTCTATATCATTGAAATAGTAATATTTCCCTTTTTCAAAAGGTGTTTTATCTAAATCTATGGTAGAAGTTTGTTTATTTCGGGTTATACGAAGAAATTTCACATTTCCTCGCAACTCACAAAAGAAAGCATAATATAGATCATCTATAGTTTTCAAATTGGTACTTTCTAATGAAGCTGTACCGCCACCACCTGAACAATATTCTATTTGCGTCTTATCACTTTTGTCAAACATCAACATAAAAGAATCATATTGTGCGTTTAATGTTATGTTTTCTGTGTTGTTTGTTATAGTGATGTTTTCCTTAAAAGCAAGGTATAGGGAATCTATGCAAGACATATAATAAACTGTAGAAGGATGAGAAGTACCTGTTACTTCATATTCTCCAGTTAATAGTTTGAAGGAATGTTTTTTATTCCAATTTCCTTTGATTGTAGCAATCGCTCCTGTTTCTTTGTTCGTAAATGTCAAATCAAAATTTTTAGGAGTTAACTGTTTAGTCTTAATGTACTTGTTATAGAAGTCTGTATAGGCAGTACTTCTAGCCCTAGTCATACTGCCTGATTCTGTGAAAGAGAAATCTAACGATACCTCAACTTCTTTGGACGGTTGCTCAATAGTGGACTCTTTACTGCATCCTATAAATACTAATGTGACAACGATTGTGAATAGAATCTTTTTCATAACTTTTCTTTTTATAGTTAAACATAAAGTAAATCAAATCAATACTTACCTCACGTCTAAACATAAAAAGAGCGTGAGTTGTACATTATTTGCTTTAAGAGGTACTACCACATACCCACCAATACAAATAAGCACCACCCACGCTTAAGCGTAGGCGTTTTGTGTGCCTATTGTCCTTGTATTGGTTTGAAAAGTGGTAGTTTTCTTAAAGCAAGTCCAATAGCAAAACGCTATGTTTCATAAATAGTAATTCAACACGACTGTTGTATACGATGCAAAAATATGAAAAGTTTTTGATAAAAGAATAAATATACTAGACATAGTTATATATTTAATATATAATATAATAATATGTGACCTGCCTATGTTCTTGAGTGGAATAAATTATTTGAAATTAATTCAGATAAATCCCACTCGCTTATTTCTGATTCGTTAAGTTTGGATGTAATACTACTTATCTGCCTTTTTCTTGCCTTTTTATCACTTTCAGATAATACATTATAAGTGTCTATTCTCTTATAAAGTTTCTTTTTAATTTCTTTTATCGAATATCCTTGATTAATGTAGCATTCAACACATTCTAACATTAAAATGTCAGCAGTTGAAATATCTTTCTTTTTTAGTGGTGACTTTATAGTTCTTAATGGATTTAATCTCTGATATTGAATTAACAAATTCTCATTCAAGGTTTTCGTCCATTGGGGATTAACAAGGTCGGCTAATTTAATAGCTTTGCCTTTATTAAGTGCTAGATGAGGCTTTGTATAATGTACTTCCCATTTGAGATAATATAAGGAAGGGTTCCAGCCCTCTTTTTTAATAATCTCTTTCATGGATAATCCTTGTTTGTGTATAATGTTTTTTCCAGCATCATACATTTTGAGTTTTACATATTTGTCTTTCCACCATCTAAAACTGCCTTTATCTTGGGGTTTTTCATATAAAATAAGTCTTTCTTGAGATCTTTCTCTATGATGCTGGATATACTCGCTTGGTTTAGTTGGTACTTCAAATATGATTCCATATTCAAATGCATTAACAGTTGCATCCCAGAAGTTGCAGTTGAGTATATTATTTAAGTACTTGATGGCTTCATTAAAAGACTTATTGCAAAAAATGAAATTATGACCTTGAAAGAAATATGGAATACTTCCTTTGATCCTCACTAGAGAAAGTTGTTGATTTATCCACACTTTTAAATGTGTGCATCCTTTTAGAACGTATTTTTCCCAACCTGAATTATAAGTTGCTTCGGGTTGTAAGTGTGCAAAATTAATTGTAACTTTGTTCTCAAGGTGCTTGGTTATATCTATATAATCAATCATTTTAATATCTTAAAAGAGTGGAGGCTGTGAAGCTCCCACTCTTTGTTTCTTTTAAATGGTTGTTGATAGATATTCCATAACCTCGTTTAAATTAGTAATCATTCCTGTAAAATAATAGATACGAATAGATTGCCAATCATCAGAAGTGTATAGTATGACCAAATCTCCTAAATCTGATTCTTTTGTAATTTTACCTTCATTATTACTAATGCCAATACTTCCATATCCAATAAAAAGGGGATATTCATCTATACTCCATATTTGAGTTCTTATTTTGTATGGTGCATTTTGTTTTAGAGGTGATTCTTCATTTTTTGTAAAACAGCCTAACATTTGTCCTGCGACTGGATGCAGAAGGTTTCGACCTTTTCTTGCGATTTTAGAAAGTTCTTCCTTGCTAATAGTTAATGTCTTAGGAAGATTTTTCATTCCTGAATGCCAAAGGTAGCTAGTTTTAGTTCCCTCTTTTTTAACATAAGTGGCTTCTTGGAGGATGCATTTAATAAATTGAACATTCATGCAATCCCTCCTTTCTGATCTCTAGCGCAGATATAATGCTGTTCCATGAATTTTTCTAAGTCGGCTCTCTTGACATAGATTTTTCTACCAAACTGGCTGAAAGGTATTCTTCGTTCATCACGATAAGTTTGCCATGTCTTAGGGCTGACTTTTAAGAGCTTTCTCGCTTCTGTAGAATCAATCCATTGGTTACCGACTTCATCTTGTTTCTTTTCTTTAATATAGTCTTTTAGCTCTATTAAAGTCGTGGTAACATTTTCCCATATCTCTTGTGGTAAAATGACCATTGTGGCTGATGGTTCATTGTATTTAATCATGAATAAGAATATAAACATCCCGAACAGAACGTACTGTCTTTGTTTTATTTCCTTGTTGCAAAAGTATTGCGTTATAATACAATGTAAACCAGAAAAATAGTTTCTTTATTTAGGTTTTACATTATCATGAAAACCTAGTTTTATAACCTGCTGAATATTAATAAATAGTTTAAACTTTAGAAAGAAACTTATTAGCTTGCTTTAGTTTAGATTTTATATATTGATATTTCTCTTGTGATGTTTTGTCTTTAAAATATGGCTCTAAAACATTAAAATATACGAGTAAGTCAACTATAAAGCATGATTTTTCAGTATTAGCCCATGTGTCATTGTATTCTTGTTTGATTTTAGGATTGAAATGGTCACCTTCATTGTTCAATATGTCATTCATAAAATCGATCTCATGTAAGAGTTTGGCTAATCTTTTTATCTCGATAGCGATTTCTCTTTCATTATCGGCATCTAACAATTCATAAGCTTCAATCATCTTTTTCTCAACTTCTACCAGCATATCTATTTCATTATCTTCTATAATATTTTTTTCTTCATTCCATTTAAGTTCATTACAATACAAATCTTTATTTTCTCGAAATAATTTTTTAAGTATTTGGTCAGATATATAATGGTTGTATTCTTTGTTTTTAGACTCTATTGTTGGATAACGTTTGGTTTTAATATTGACATTTTCTTCTCTAAAACATTTAGCCATGCGGATTGTATTAAGTCTATTTTTACTTTCTTTATAAGTTTTTCTATCTAATGCTTTAACTTCATTTCTCAATATTCTGTCTCTTTTATCAAAATCTTGTATTCCTATTAAGAAAGGGTATAAATCTTCGAAAATGACGACGTTGTACTTTTGAGCTAAGGTCTTTATATACTCAATACCTATTTTATCTTGCAATTCTTTTATGTAGTATTCAATTGTTGTTTTACCTATATCTGTGGTTGGAAAGAATTGCTTCAACTCGTCTTTAATAAGTGTTAATAAATTCAGACTTTGCATATTCTTTGTAATGATATAATTCTCTAAATATTTTGTTCTCATATTTTTATTGTGTTTAAAAAGGATAATAATTTTTATCTCTTGATTTGCTTGATGAGGCTATTTATTTCTTCGGAACTCATATTGTTAAGTAGCTTAATTAGCTCGTCTTTTGAGGAAGACTCTTCTTTCTGAAAAATGTGTTGTAATGCTCTATCGTTTTCAGCCGTATCAAAGCCTCCCATATACCCTTCTGTAACTTTCATTGAAGAATGAGCTAATAGGTCTTTCAGGTTGGCATTGTCAGTTCCTCTTTGTTTAGCTACTTTAGCAAATGAATGTCGACTAATGTGAAAGGATAGTTTTTTTTCAATCTCTGCCATCTTTGCAAGTTTCTTTAAATATTTATTGATTAGTGCATTTTTTGATGAAATTTGATTGAATAACTTTATTTTCAGCTCTGTAGGTAGTGTATCCTTTTCTTCCTGACTAATGGCTTTTGAATAAGGTTCGGAAGCATCTAATAAGGGAAAGATATAATCTGTCGCTTTTATTTCTTTTTGGTAATAATGGGAAAGTATATCTTTAGCCTGTTTTACTAATACCAAATCTCTATCTTTATGGTTTTTCCCCATTTGATAGTGAAGTCTGCCATCGCTAGTAATGTTACACCATCGTAATTGAATAAAATCTCCTGCTCGTATACCTGCGCAATAGAATGAGAAAAGAAAATAATTTCTGCAATGCCATAATAAAGTCCCTGCCTCTAAATCGAGATTTATTATTTTTTCGATTTCAGCCTCATCTAATTTGTCTTTTGTAGTACTTACTCCTTTGTATGAATATGATAAAAAAGGATTTTTTTCAGGTTTCATAAGTCCTTCTACCTCAATAGCTCTTTTTACTAATGTTTTAAATATATTGAAGTTGACTTGTATAGTGTTTGGATGAAGTTTTTTTTCATGTTCTCTCTCATTGTGCAAAGTGTGCATGTAGGCTTCAAACTTAGAAAGAAAAGCAGGGGTAAGTTCTGCAAAAGTTAGATCCTTTGCTTTTTTGCTTTTTAGAAATGATTCTAATTTGTTGCAGAAGCCGTTATATTTTTTCCAATTTCTATAACTTCCTGCATCGTATATCTCTTTTGTTCGTTGTTTAGCATATTGAAAGAATGATGACGTCCTTTCTCCTGCTACCATTTCAGCAGCAATTTTTTCAGTAGTTGCCAATCCATCTTCTTTTAATTCTTGATAGGTTTTTCTTGCCCTTTCTAATTCTTGAGCTAAGGTTGCATTCCAAGCTTCATAATTTGGCTCTCTTTGCCTTATCCAATTTCCTTGTTTGGCATCTTTGTTAAAGTCTGTTTTTCTACTGACTGAAATCGATGTTTTAATTCTTTTATGCTTTTTGTTTTGAGTGATACGCAATAAGACTGCATAGGTCTTATTTTTGCTGGCTCTGTTATTGAGCTCAAAATTGAATGTAACTGCCATATCTATATCATTTTAATATCTTGATAACAAAGATAGTAAAATTCTGTAATTACTGAAACCTTTACTGAAACTTTTTGGTGCTATTATTATATTTAGTTACATTTGTTATCCATATAAAGAAAGGTAAATGGTTGATTAATAGATGATTTTGTTTTAATAGAGTATAACTGAATGGAAATTAAGTAGTTCGGGTCTGGGTACTGAAGCGGAGAAAGTTGAAAAGCTCTCTCCGTTTTTCTTTTCTACTCCTCGTAACTCGTTGGTTTGCTGATAGATTAAATCTGGTACTTTGTTATAAGAATTGGTTCGATATTACGGGCTTTGATGTCACTTTCGTGGATAATCTGATAAAACAGGATGAAATGTACATCCCAGCATTAAAGAAAAAAGTGCCGGTATTTTATTATTATGATTAGTGGTTTTTCGGATTTTTCGTTAGAATTTCCGGATTATTACTTCTATAGGTTGTAGTTGTGTAGTGTGTTGTTGTACTATGTACTGCCAGTGTTTGCAGGGTGTCCTGATCTTTCGGTATGACACCCCAGCAAATCATTGATTATAGAGCTAGTCAGTCGTTATCTGTCCAGCCATTTCTTGAATGTGGCAGCTTTCTCCCGGCTTATCAGAATTTCCTCCTGCGGATATCCGTTCATTTCTACCTTTAATTTATAGTTGAACCAGTTGCTGACTTTCTTAATGTGTCCCACCTGTATCATATGCTGGCGGTTTGCACGGAAGAAAGAAGTAGGGTTCATTTCCTTTTCCAGTTGGTCCAATGTGGAAGGAATGGTGGCAGAGGTGCCATCCGTCAGATAAAGGCGGGTTATGTTCTGTTGAGAGTGGATGAAACAGACGTTTTGGACTTCGATAGTGATATATTCGTCTCTGCGGGATACCAGAAATCTTTCCCGATAATGAGGGGTGGGAATAGCCCCACTCAGGTATTCCAACAGCTGTTCCAGATTCGGGGCAGTGGTAGTAGGAGATGAGGGGGATATTCTTTCTATCGCTTTTTGTATAGCTGCTTCCAATTCATCCGAGTCGATAGGCTTCAGCAAATAGTCGATACTATTGAATTTAAATGCCTGTATAGCATACTGGTCATAGGCAGTGGTGAAAATGATGGGCGAGACTATCTCCACTTGACGGAAAATGTCGAAACTTAATCCATCCTGTAGGCGGATGTCGGAGAATATCAGGTCCGGCTGCTCCCGTTGGAGGAAATCTATGCTTTGGACAATACTTTTGGTGATGCCGGAAATTTCGTAATCAGGGTGCAGTGCACAGATGTAACGTTGCAGGCGTTCGGCACTGTGGTTTTCGTCTTCTATAATCAGAACTTTCATGGAATTTATCATTTCGTTTAAAGCGTTGAAAGGGTGACACGATAGATGTGTTCATCCTGATAGATTTCAGGGGCGGGAGCACCAGTGAGCTGATACCGCTCTTTGATATTTCGCAGCCCGATGTGGTGGGTGGAAGAGTTCGGAGTAAGAGGTTTGCAGTTGTTTTCCACTACCAATTTGTTCCCATCAGAATATACACGGATGAATAGCGGTGTTTCTTCCGACACTTGATTGTGCTTGATAGCATTCTCCAGTAACATCTGCAATACAATGGGAGGGATCTGTCTCTCGCGGATAGCGTCCTGAACTTGTACTTCTACCTGTATGGCATCCTCAAACCGTATTTTGAGTAGGAAGATATAAGCCTCCAGACTGGATAATTCATCGGTAACGGATGAAAGATTCTTATCTACATTAGCTACGATATGCCGGTAAACTTTGGAGAGACATTTGATGTAGATGGGAGCTGTGGCATCTCCCGTCTCTACCAGGTCGAGCAGGATGCTGAGATTATTGAATATAAAATGCGGGTCTATCTGCATCTTCAGTGCGTCAAGGCGTGATTGCTGACGTTTCAGTTGTAGGTTTTTTTTCTTCTTTTGCAGAATGATGGAGATAGACATTAGAATGAGGATGACGGTAAAAGCAATGACAATAATCCGGCAATAGAAGACCCAGTACCGGTAGTATTCTGCCTCTGCGACTTCGGAGTCACGGATCGTTTTTCGAAGTTTATCCACATTCTCTATTTGAGCAAGGTCCTCGTTATAAGCGATGCTGTCTATCTGTGCTTGATAGTGCGTCAGTCTTTCCAAGCAGTCTGATACACCATTGAGAGAACCGGTACGTATATTCAGATCTGTCAACTGGCGATAGGTTTTCAGGCAGATAAAGGGGTTATTACTCTGACTGCTTCGGTTTAGGTAAAAACGAGCGGAATCGATTTGTTGAAGATCGGAATGTATCTTGCCGAGCAGATAGTCGACCGAGTCCTGATATAAATGCGGGATTTGCAGAGCATAGATACGAGCGGAGTCGGACATGTGCTTGTCGGCATATTTTTCGCTAAGGAGGAATAATAACCGGGCTTGCAAGGAGCCGGAGTAGCCTTTCATAGAAGCTGTTTTGAGCAGAGGAATACTCTCATCGCCATCATTTGTCCGGGCGTAATAGTGGGTGAGTTCAGAGTAGGCTTCGGCAATGAGAGAGGGATTGTTTAGTTCCCTGGCTAGAGAGAGGGCGGCGAGTTTGGCCTCTTTCTCTTTTTTCATCATGTGCTTAGTGTGGTAAACCTGCCCTTTGAAGTTGTTGAGGTAGAAGTTTAGTTCGCGAAGATCGTACACATCGTTGTTGTATTGTGTGCAGAGGGTGAAATATTCTACGGCTTCGAGCAGGAAATTAGAGTGGCGGGCTATCTCGCCCCGGTAGTAATATATTTCCGTCAGGTGTAATGAGTCCGCTTTATATTTGAAGTAAGGACTGACGATGTTAAGTAGCGAATCCGGCACAAGATATTCCTGTATGCCGATGAGAGCACCGGCTTTTACTAAATCGCACATCATGTAGTTCCTTTCGCTCAAGAAAGTACGGTTTATCTGTTCCACATCTTCCAGTGCTTTTCGTGGATTCACTTCAATGAGTCCGTTGGCATACTCCAGACGGCTGCGTGCGGAGCGGTTCACACGATAGAGGTAGTAAGCGGAAAAGCTTACCACAAGCAGGAATATTGCGGCTGTGAGATAAATACGTTTTCTTATCATAACTGCGTAATCAAGTCTGAAATGCAAGTCTATTTATTAGGATGGACTCTTATCTTTGTTTGGGCAAAAGTAGTAAATAATACCAAATAGCATTACATCTTCATCACAACTTTATATGAAGAGGATAGGTCTTTGGCTTCATTCATTCCGTTTCACCACTTATCTCTGCGGTTTCGTCCCCCAAAAATCCGGCTTTGACCAGAATTACATTGCGGGAGCGGGCGCTGACACCTACTTTTGCACCGCTCTTGTGAGAACTAATCAATCACTATAATACATTGAATTTTATGAAAATGGAAACAAACAAAATGTGGCAAATCTTCATGCTGACAACACTCCTTACTCTTGCCGGATGCAAGAACGGAGGAGGAGAATATTCGCAGTCTGTATCGGAATATGCGACGATGCAGGTGGCACCAGTCAATAAAACTCTTTCTACCCAATACCCGGCGGCTATCCAGGGTAAGCAGGATATTGCTATCTTTCCGCAGGTGACGGGAACCATCACCCGATTGTGTGTAAACGAGGGACAGGCGGTGAAACGTGGACAAGTGCTTTTCATCATCGACCAGGTTCCCTATCAGGCAGCTTTGGCCACAGCCCGGGCGAATATGGAAGCAGCCGATGCTACATTGGCTACGGCACAACTGACTTACGATAGCAAGAAAGAACTCTTTGCTCAAAACGTCATTTCGGCTTATGAATTGAAAACGGCCGAGAATAATCTGTTGATGGCGAAAGCCGGACGCGCACAAGCCAAAGCGCAGGAGCTGAGTGCTGCCAATGACCTTTCCTACACCGAAGTGAAAAGTCCCTCGGATGGAGTGATCGGTACACTTCCCTATCGCGTTGGTACACTTGTTAGTGCCGGAATGGCACAGCCACTAACTACTGTATCAGACAACTCGGACATGTATGTTTACTTCTCAATGACGGAAAATCAACTCTTAGGACTCATTCGCCAATATGGTTCTAAAGAGAAGGCTTTGCAGTCGATGCCTGCTATCGAACTGGTGCTGAATGACCGGACTACCTACGAGGAAAAAGGTACCATAGCAACTATCAGCGGAGTAGTGGATGCTTCGACAGGAACCGTCAGTGTACGGGCAGCATTCCCCAACAAGAACGGACTGCTGCATAGTGGAAGCTCGGGAAATGTGGTGGTGCCGGCGGTCTACAAAGACGGTATCATTATCCCTCGTGCAGCAACATACGAAGTGCAGGACAAGGTCTTTGTCTATAAGGTAGTGGATGGCAAAACGCATTCTACCCAAATAAGTGTGGAGCGTGTGGACGGTGGACAGGATTACATCGTGACGAACGGACTTGCCGTAGGGGATGAAATCGTGACAGAAGGTGTCGGACTACTACAGGATGGAATGCCGATAACAAAGAAGAAGTAACTAACTCAAAATTGAAAAAACAATGAACTTACGAATATTTATAGAACGCCCCGTGCTCTCCGCCGTCCTTTCCATTGTGATTGTAGTGGTGGGGATTATCGGGTTATTCACCCTACCCGTGGAGCAATATCCTGATATTGCCCCGCCTACTGTTCAGGTGTACACTGCATACGACGGTGCCAGTGCTGAAACGGTGCAGAAGAGTGTCATCGCTCCGTTGGAGGAAGCCATCAATGGTGTGGAAGACATGACTTATATGACTTCCAGTGCTTCCAATGCCGGTTCAGCCGAAATAACCATTTACTTTAAGCAAGGTACCGATCCGGACATGGCCGCTGTCAATGTACAGAACCGTGTGTCGAAAGCTGCCGGACAACTTCCTGCGGAAGTGACCCGTGTGGGTGTCAGTGTCAACAAGCGACAGAACGGTATGCTCCAGATATTTACCTTGCATAGTCCCGATAGCTCATTAGACGAGAACTTTCTCTCGAACTATATCAATATTAACTTGAAACCTGCCATCTTGCGTATTTCCGGAGTGGGAGATGTGCAGGTGATGGGTGGTGTCTATTCCATGCGCGTATGGCTTAAACCTGACGTCATGGCACAGTACAAGCTGATTCCTTCCGACGTGACTGCTGCACTGGCCTCACAAAACATTGAAGCTGCAACAGGCTCCATTGGTGAGAATTCCAAGGAAGCTAAAGCGTATACCATGAAATACCGAGGTCGATTGATGACTCCCGAAGAATTTGGAGAGATCGTGATCCGCAGCACTAAGAATGGTGAGGTACTTCGTTTAAAAGAGATTGCCAACATCAGTCTCGGACAAGAATCGTATTCTTATCAAGGTAGTTTCAATGGTAAACCCGGTGTGTCATGTATGGTTTATCAGACTGCCGGTTCTAATGCCACAGAGATTAATCGTGAGATTGACGCTTTTCTGGCAGACGCTTCCAAACGTCTTCCCAAAGGGGCGGAAATAACCCAGCTGATGAGTACCAACGAATTTCTCTTCGCCTCTATCCATGAGGTATTGAAGACACTGATTGAAGCGATTCTGCTGGTAATCCTTGTGGTATATGTTTTCTTACAGGATATTCGTTCTACACTGATTCCGCTGGTGGGTATTTTTGTTTCTCTTATCGGAACTTTCGCTTTCATGGCGTTGGTAGGATTCAGTATCAATTTGATTACGCTTTTCGCATTAGTGCTGGTCATCGGTACAGTGGTGGATGATGCCATTATTGTGGTCGAGGCAGTGCAATCCAAGTTCGATTCCGGCTACCGTTCGCCCTATATGGCCAGTGTGGATGCAATGAAAGGACTGTCGGGTGCTATCGTTACCACTTCACTGGTGTTTATGGCGGTATTTATTCCGGTGTCTTTCATGAGTGGGACTTCGGGTACATTCTATACGCAGTTCGGTCTGACAATGGCTGTGGCGGTAGGTATATCTACCATCAATGCATTGACACTAAGTCCTGCCCTCTGCGCCTTGATTCTGCGTCCCTATACCAATGAGGACGGCACACAGAAGCAAAACTTCGCAGCCCGTTTCCGCCGTGCGTTCAACACTGCGTTCGAATCATTGTCAGAGCGGTATAAAAAAGGAGTTCTCTTCTTTATCCGTCGCAAATGGTTGACGGGCGCCTTTGTTGCCGGGACAGTCGTAATCCTTGCCCTGCTGATGAACAGCACCAAAACAGGCCTTGTGCCCGATGAAGATCAGGGACTGGTGTTTGTTGCCGTATCCACTGCGCCGGGTAACTCGCTCTATGCTACCGATGGCATAATGAACCGTGTAGAAGAACGTATTCAGCAAATCCCACAGGTGAAACAGGTACTCAAAGTGACCGGTTGGTCAATGGGTGGTGCGGGTAATTCTTCCGGTATTTTCTTTGTTCGCCTTACTTCGTGGGATGAACGACCGGAGGAAGAAGATCACGTGCAGGCAGTAATCGGACAGATTTATGCCCGTACCGGAGATATCAAGGATGCCACAGTTTTTGCCATGGCTCCGGGTATGATACCTGGTTATGATATGGGTAATGCGCTCGATATCCAAATGCAGGACAAGGCTGGAGGTGATCTCACAGAGTTTTTCAGCATCACTCGCCAGTTTATCGACTCGTTGAATCAGCGGCCTGAACTGGCAATGGCTTTTTCATCTTTCGAAATCAACTATCCCCAGTGGCAGGTCGATGTGGATGCTGCTAAGTGTCTGCGTGCCGGAATCATGCCTGATGAGGTGCTTTCTACCTTGGGGGGATATTATGGAGGTAGCTATGTCAGCAACTTTAACCGCTTTTCGCGCGTCTATCGTGTGATGGTGCAAGCTGATCCGAATTATCGTCTGGATGAGGCTTCGCTCAACCGTCATTTTGTTCGCTTGAGCAATGGGGAGATGGCACCGTTGAGTCAGTTCGTCACACTGACCAAAGTATATGGAGCCGAGAGCCTGAACCGTTTTAATATGTATAACTCCATTGCACTCAATGCCATGCCTGCCGAAGGGTACAGTTCGGGTGAAGCCATCCGTGCCGTACAGGAAACTGCTGCCCGTGTGCTTCCCGCCAACTATGATTTCGATTTTGGCGGACTGGCGCGAGAGGAGAGCAATCAGAGTAATACCACCATCGTGATTTTTGCTATCTGCCTATTGATGGTTTATCTGCTATTGAGTGCGCTTTATGAGAGTTTCTTCGTTCCGTTTGCCGTCCTGCTTAGTGTTCCGGCCGGATTGATGGGTAGCTTCCTCTTTGCCAAATTGCTTGGATTGGAGAATAATATCTATCTGCAAACAGGACTTATCATGCTTATCGGTCTGTTGGCAAAAACTGCTATTCTTCTCACCGAATATGCTACCGAGCGCCGTCGTGCCGGTATGAGTCTGACGTCTGCTGCGCTTATTGCTGCTAAAGATCGTTTGCGTCCTATTCTTATGACGGCACTGACGATGATTTTCGGTATGGTACCTTTGATGTTAGCATCTGGCGTAGGAGCCAACGGAAACAGTTCACTCGGTACGGGTGTGGTAGGCGGTATGCTGGTGGGTACATTGGCACTGTTATTCATTGTGCCGGCTATGTTTATTGTCTTCCAGGCAATACAGGAGAAAGTGCGACCGATTCAGTTTGATGCCACTGTTGCCGACTGGCAGATAAAGGAAGAGGTGGAGAAAGCCGATGAAGAAAGAAAACAATATTTGGAGAATAAGAAGAAATGAAAAGAAATATCATCACCCTTGCCATAACGACGCTCATGCTGAGTAGTTGCGGCATCTATACAAAATATCAACCGGCAACGACCGTCCCCGAAGATCTTTTTGGGGCGGCGGAAACGGTTTCTGATACAATTCATAATATTGCCAAGTTGAATTGGCGTCAATTGTTCGTCGATCCTCATCTGCAATCCCTCATTGAGCAGGGGTTGCGGAATAACACCGATCTACAGTCCGCTCACTGGCGAGTGGAAGAAGCCCGTGCTTCACTTAGTGCGGCCTGCCTGGCTTATCTGCCCTCATTCGCTTTTTCACCGCAGGGCACTGTGAGCAGTTTCGATAAGGGGAAAGCTGGACAGAGCTATTCCCTGCCTATTACTTCCTCTTGGGAAATTGATATCTTCGGTCGGCTGACGAATGCCAACCGTCGTGCTAAAGCTCTTTATATTCAAAGTCAGGAATATGAACTCGCTGTTAAGACACAATTGATAGCCAATCTAGCGAATACCTATTATACACTTTTAATGCTGGATGCTCAATTGGCCATCTCCGAGGAAACAGAAGTAAAATGGAAAGAAAGTGTACGCGTTATGCAAGCTTTGAAGAATGCCGGTCAAGGTAACGAAGCAGGTTTGGCACAAACCGAAGCTACCTACTATTCCATCTGTACCACTGTTTTGGATCTAAAGGAACAAATCAGGCAGGCGGAAAACAGTCTTTGCCTGATGCTGGGAGAAACTCCGCAATTTATCCGTCGTGGCACACTGGACGGACAGGTTTTGCCACAGGATTTATCCGTAGGTATCCCTTTACAACTTCTTGCTAATCGTCCTGATGTCAGATCATCAGAATTGGCTTTGGCGCAAGCCTTTTACACGACTAATGAGGCACGCTCTGCCTTTTATCCATCCATCACCCTCAGCGGTTCTGCCGGGTGGACAAATGGAGTAGGTGAGGTGGTTATGAATCCGGGTAAGTTGTTGCTGTCAGCTGTTGGCTCCCTTACGCAGCCCTTATTTAATAAGGGGCAGAATATAGCCCGTCTAAAAATAGCTAAAGCGCAACAGGAAGAAGCGAAGTTGTCTTTCACGCAAACCCTACTCAATGCCGGTGCTGAAGTGAACAACGCTTTGAAGCAAAATCAAACGGCCCGGGATAAATCCGATCTTTACCGGCGCCAGATCTCTTCTCTACAAACGGCTGTTACCAGCACACAGCTGCTTATGCAACATGGAAATTCCACTTATCTTGAAGTCCTCACCGCCCAGCAAACTCTACTGACAGCACAGTTGACACAGGTGAGTAACCGGTTTCAGGAGATACAAGGAATAATCAATCTGTATCAAGCACTAGGAGGAGGTAGGGAAGAGTAATGGAAATAATTGAATGACACTCATATCCGGCTGAATATTTATAATGTGGAGAAACAATAAATAATGTAAAAAAGCAGATTTTCTTTTCATCGTAGAATTAACTTTCAAGCTTTAGTGAGGTCTAACATACATTACTCACTTAATATGATATTTAGAATTATGAGAAAGCAAATTTTAGGTTTGGCAGTTGCACTATTGATTGGCTCAACTGTATGTATGGCTCAAAATCGTCAGAAAGGAAAAGCTGATAGAGAGAAACGCATAGAACAAATGGTTACTGATTTGGGACTGAATGAAAAGCAGGCCAAAGATTTTAAAGCTGCAATGGAAGAGATGAGACCTGCAAAAAATAAATCGGATGAAAAACCTTCACGAGAAGAAATGCAAAAGAAAAAGAAGGAAGTCGATGCTAAAATAAAAAGCATTCTGACCGATGAACAATATAAGAAGTATCAGGATATGCGTAAGAAGGATAACGCGAAGAAAAAGAAAAAAGCAAAATAAGTACTGTGAATTTAAGCTAAACCTATCATATGGATGATTATAAAAGATTGTCTGTTATGAGGCTATGTTTATTTCCTGTTCTTTCATAAATATTTATTTAATCTACATTTTAGTTTTCGTTCTACTAAAGTTGGATGTATGTTCTCCATTTAAGGTGAAAACATATATTCAACTTAGGTGGAGCGATTTTTTATGAGATAATGAAGAATATGAAGTTAAAGAGGAACTACAAGCAAAAAAGTAGCGGTAGT
The DNA here is from genome assembly GCF_047310725.1 of Bacteroides sp. 90-K9/2. Lineage (NCBI taxonomy): Bacteria > Pseudomonadati > Bacteroidota > Bacteroidia > Bacteroidales > Bacteroidaceae > Bacteroides > Bacteroides sp. 90-K9/2. The sequence continues at coordinate 108,802 of NZ_JBCGVL010000006.1, read as the reverse complement.
TATATCTATCTAATTGTGGGCTATTTTTTTATAATTAATGCATATTGAGAAATGCTTTGTCAACACATATATCTTCTATAAAAGCATGAGATAGATAAAGCCTGCCAGTTTGGTAAGTCAAGATTGATAATCAAATTCGGAGATATTACTTCGGCAGTGACGGATGTTATTGTTAGTGCTGACGACGCTTATCTTTCAATGGGTGGAGGAGTTTCTGCATCTATCCTATGCAATTACGATAGACTGGTCTCAAAAGGACGAATTTACAGTAGAGAAATCCATTAACAGTATTATTAAAAAGAGCTTGAATGTATTGTCCGTTCTGGGATTGAAGAGCATTGCTTTTCCTGTAATAGCTACCAGAACTGCGCGATACAGCCTCATCGAACATACTTGCTTCAGAATACCATAAAAGCAACCCTGCTGGACTTCAATGTATTTGTCCGAATCCTGATAACCTCAAATGAATTATTCATAAATTTTATCCAAAAGAAGAGAAAAGAATAAAATAAACAAGAGACGTCGTAACAACCTATCCATAAAAAGATTATATTTATTGCAGCGAGAGAGCACTTTAAGTAATGCTTAAGAGGAAAAACGAAAAGTAGTATATATACTATATATTTTCTATTATTAATTACTTAAACACATTTTTTATGGAAGCCAAGAAATCAAAAAAGGCTGCAATTGAGAATCAACGGGGTTCTTGGTTGTTGATGGGTTTGGTTGTTGCGCTAGCCTTCATGTTCGTTTCGTTCGAATGGACACAACATGATGTCAGAGTTGCAGCACTATCACCAGATGATGAATCCATCTTTGTAACAGAGCTAGTTCCAATCACATTCCCAGACGAGAAACTGGAACCGCCTCCTCCTCCCGAAACTAAGGTAACAGAATTGTTCGAAATAGTGGAAAACAATATGGAGGTGACGGATGACGTTTCTACAGTGTCAGAGGATATGAATGCAGTTCGTGACGTTATTTGGATACCCCCAGTGGTAGAAACAGAAACGGTAGTTGAAGACATTATTCACGTAAGTGTTGAAGTCATGCCGGAGTTTATTGGAGGTACAGCTGCTTTAATGAAATATTTAAGTAGTAATATCAAATATCCAACGATTTCGCAGGAAACAGGTTCACAAGGAAAAGTCATTGTTCAGTTTGTTGTAGACAAAGACGGAACGATTTCCAATCCTGAAGTTGTGCGAGGGGTTGATCCTTATTTGGATAAAGAAGCTATCCGCGTGATAAGTTCTATGCCGAAATGGACTCCCGGAGTGCAAAATGGTAAGAAAGTTCGAGTGAAATTTACTGTACCGGTATCATTCAGACTACAGTAGTAACTTGGAATAAATGAGTATGAGGGTCGGTTCTTGATGGGAACCGACCCTTTTTCAATAAAAAAATATATCTTTGTCGGGAGAATAAAAATACGAATGATTGTTTTATGAATCTTCTACTCTGTATAAAAAGACCTTTTATCTGGCTTTCCCGCTTTCGTTATCGTTGCGGATATGGCGTACATTCCCCTTTTGCTTTTAGTCTGATTACCGATGTGATTTATGAGAAGATGCCTTACTATGCCTATTCTTCTTTGAAAAAAGAACAGCAAAAGATGATGAGAGAGCGTGGGTGGACGAAAGGTTCTCAAAAAGTGAACCGTTTCCTGTTCCGGTTGGTGAACAGAGTACAGCCTGATACAATCATAGAAGTTGGGCGTCCGTCCTCTACAACCCTCTACTTACAATCCGCTAAACCGTCGGCTTCCTACCTTTTTGCATCCGATTTGTCGGAACTGTTTCTGGATGCAGACACTTCAGTCGACTTTCTGTATCTGAATGATTACCGGAATCCCGACTTACTGGAAGAAGTCTTCCGGATCTGCGCACATCGCACTACTCCTAAAAGTGTATTTGTTGTTCATGGCATTTGTTATTCCAAAGAGATGAAAACACTTTGGAAAAAGCTGCAGACCGATGAAAGAGTAGGCATCACTTTTGACCTCTACGACCTCGGTTTATTATTTTTTGATAAAACGAAGATAAAACAGCAGTATATTGTCAACTTCTAAGAACCTTTGTACGTTTACCTTATAGTAACTGTAAAAAAGAAGATCATGAAAAAGAGCCTTGTATATACAAAGACCGGAGATAAAGGAACTACCAGTCTTGTTGGTGGAAGCCGCGTCCCGAAGACCCATATCCGTTTGGAAGCTTACGGAACTGTAGATGAATTAAATTCTCATCTGGGATGGTTGAACACCTATCTGCAGGATGAATCAGACCGTGGTTTCATCTTAAGTATCCAGCATAAGCTATTTGCTATCGGTTCACACCTCGCCACCGATCAGGAGAAAACACAGCTGAAACCTGCTAGCATCATAACTCCCGAAAACGTGGAGAATATTGAGCGGGAGATTGATAAGCTGGACGAACAACTTCCGGAGCTTTGTGCTTTTATTATTCCCGGAGGAAGTCGTGGAGCAGCTGTTTGTCATGTTTGCCGTACTATTTGCCGGAGAGCCGAAAGACGTATTCTGGCTTTGTCCGAAACTTGTACAATTTCTCCTGAAGTATTAGCATTTGTCAACAGATTATCAGATTATTTGTTTGTATTATCCCGAAAAATTAATTTTGATGAACAAAATAATGAAATATTTTGGGATAATAGTTGGAAATGATAGATTTTGTTATACTTTTGCCGAAAAATAGAAAACGAGACAAATTTAGTATTCATTTTAAATACTCAAGATTATGTATTGGACATTGGAACTAGCATCAAAACTTGAAGATGCTCCCTGGCCGGCAACCAAGGATGAATTGATTGATTATGCCATGCGTTCGGGTGCTCCTCTTGAAGTTATTGAGAATCTCCAAGAGATGGAAGATGAGGGCGAAATCTATGAGAGTATCGAAGATATTTGGCCGGATTATCCTAGTAAGGAGGATTTTTTCTTCAACGAGGAGGAATATTAATAGCCTTTGAATAGGTTAAATAATTAAATATCAGCGCGATGAACAATGAGAATTTGTTTGTCGCGCTGGTGTTTTAAGGTCTCAAATGGTGTGGTTTGTTTGTCTAAATTGTAGTTTTTATTCTCAAAAACGGAGTTTGTTTGTCTAAAATTCCATATCTTTGTTTCTCCTCAGGAATATTGCTAAAAGGAGGAAAAAGCGTATGGGAAGACCGAAAAGACTATATCCGTTGGGCAAATACCGCCTTCGTACACCGAAGGAGATTGATAGAGATAAAACCTATCCTGTCGAGTTGGAATATACTTGGAACAGGCAGATAATCCGTAAGACTACAAATGTCTTTGTCAAGGTTGCAGACTGGAATCAGAACGGCAATCAGGGACGGGGTGAAATCCGTGCAAGCTATGGTGGTGAGTTCAAACGGCTGAACCAACTTCTGCTTGCACGTGTCGAACGTATAGATTCGCAGCTTGCCGAGTATAACGAAAAACATCCGAACCAAATTACAGCGGATGTCGTTTCCGGTTTTCTTGCAGACAAGCCTCTTGCACGTCGTGATCAAGGAAAAGATTTTGTTGAGTTCACATTGGAACGCCTTTCTTCGGATTATTCAAGGAATAGAATCGGTAGAAGCCGATACGAGAACGGAAAGAGTTGCATGAACATTTTTCAGACTTTTTTACGGGCAACCAAACAAGGCACATACCGTTCGGACGCAATATATGTAGGTGATATGACACCGGAACTATTGGACAGTTATATCGTTTGGCGCAAGGAAATCAAACAGAATAGCGATGCGACAATCAATCATGCCTTGACACCGATATTGAAAGCGTGTGCATACGCGAGTGAAATGAGCATGATAGATCCAGCCGTGAATGCAAGGATTCAGGATATGCGTATCGTTACAAAAGTTTCACTTTCAGAGGAAGAGGCTGAGTTTGACGGGAAAAGCCTGACTAAAGAGCAGATGTCTGCTCTTTTAGAATATTACAAAACCTGTCAGGAACTACGTAGAAGGGAATTTTTAGAAATGTTTTTCTTTGCGTTCCACGCTTGCGGACTTCGTGTGGTGGATGTGATGACCCTGCAATGGAAACATATCGATTTTGCCCGGAAAGAGTTGCGGAAGATTATGATAAAAACAAACAAACGTCATGTGATTCCTCTGACTGAACCTGCATTGCGCATATTGCAACAATGGCAGGAAAAACGTGCAGGATGTCGGTATGTATTTGACCTTGTGAAAGAAACTTTGGATTTGGATGATGCGGAGGCTCTTTATAAGGCTCGTAATAATGCGACTAAATGTATCAATCAGTCGCTGGCGGTCGTGGGAGAGCAGATTGGGCTACCTTTCAGTCTTTCAATGCATGCGGCCAGACATTCGTTTGCGGTCTTTGCCCTGAATAAGGGATTGTCCATGTCTGTAGTCAGCCGATTGCTCGGCCATGGCAGTACGGATGTAACGGAGAAAGTTTATGCTCGTTTCTTGCCGGAAACCTTGTCTGCAGAAGTAGCCCGACTGAAAGACGAGTTAACTCCGCTTGAAATAATCTGATTTTAGAATTTATAGTATTGAGATAATTAGTTTTTGTTTCTATGTAATTGAAATATTTATGCTACAAATAATATTCTTGGTTATAGGTCTTTGTATTATCGTTCTTGCATTGTCCTTTGCTTTCAAAAGATATGCAAGGCTGATTCTGTGGTCAAGTGCAATCACCTTGTTTGCTGGTACACTATTGCTTGTCGGAATCGGTGTGATAAATCCGATTGATGGAGACAATACTGGCTCTACAACGTTTTGGGGTACTATCATAACATTGATTTCAGGTGCAGCTCTCGCCTTTTGTGCTGAAATGCTGAAAGAGGGAAATAAGGGAAAAATAAAGGTGCAAAATGGCAATTCCTCTGTTTCAGGGAAGCAGACGACAGATAACGAGGAAACTGTTGTTTTGATTGGGATGTTGCATACTGAACTGGCTATAAAAGTTTTCGCCAAAGCGATAGAGGCTGGTTATATGAGTGAAAAAGGTTCCCATTATAAGTGGAATGATTCCAAAGTTCTGTTGGCATATATGTGTGGGCGGATATATTGTGGAGACAAGCCTGAATATTCCGAAATGGATGAGAAATCATACTGGAAATTCGGCAGAATGGGAGTCTTTCCCGATACAGAACTGAGCAACTTGTTTGAAATGCCTGATTTGGGGCAATCCCGGTCGAATAGGAAAGACCTTGCCGTTCCTGCAAAATCTAAGGAAATAGATAAATTTTTCGAGTAGCTGTCTGGCTACTCTTTTTGTTTATATCAATGCTTTAATTCCCAATTCTAATATTATCTAATACAATCTTAACTTCGGTCTAATTCATTAGCCTAATCCATCCTAACTTCCTAAGTGCTAAGGACTCTCTAATTTCGCTGCCGTTATGGTCGATGTGCACAGTCGTGCCATAACATGAACCCGGCTTATAGTCCGAGTGTGCATCAGGAAGGTTAAGCCATAATACGAAAAAAATATGGCTAAAAAATTAGATGGAGAGAAAAATTTATGTGAACGGGAATTACTTGAGAAGATTCTCGGCATAGTAGAGAAACAGTTGCAATTACCACTTCCAAGTAAGGCAGGTGGGTGCTGTCTCTATGACAACAAGTCTTTGATGGAGAAACTGAACATCAAAGAGAAATATCTGAAAAAGTTGCGTGACAACGGTTATCTCGGCTACTCACGCGAGGGTGACAAATATTGGTACACGCAAGAAGATGTAGATCGTTTTCTGCGTCATTTCCATTATGAGGCTTTCGCTGTAGGTGGAGTGCTGCCTAAACAGGAAGGAGGTGGCTATGTTTGATAATCTGCATTTAACCAATATGCTGCGTTCCGAAGTGGAAAGTATTCCTGAAACAGGTCTTCCGTTGGATGCCTTTCCGGACAAGATACAGGAGATTATCCTGAACCTTGCCAGATACGAAAATTTCAATGTAGAATATACAGCGTCTATAATCCTTTCTGCTGTTGCTACAGCAATAGGCAATTCTTGTCATATCCGTATAAAGGGCGAGTGGAAAACTTGCCCATCCCTTTATATGATGTTGGTCGGTCGTCCGGGACTTGGGAAAACTCCTCCTCTCGGTTTTATATATAAGCCAATTAATGAGCATGATGACCGGCTGCATGAAAAATATAACGAAGAGTGTGACGAATATGAAAGAGCCATGTCTGTCGGCAAGCACGGAAATGACGGGGAGGGACAGTTGCTCAAAAAGCCCAATTTTGTAACGACAGTCATTTATGATTCTACTCCAGAGGCGATGATGAATATTCATCAGCATAATCAACGTGGGATAACATTGGTAGTTGATGAAATTCTGGCTTTGTTCAATTCGGTCAAAAGGTATAATAGCAAGAACAACCTCATTGAAGATTTGTTGACAGCGTATAGCGGACAGCCGTTAAAGGTTATCCGCAAGTCAGAATCACGTCCGATTCTAATCAAGAATCCATGTATTAATGTCATAGGCTCGATACAGACAAATATGTTGCAGGAGGTTTTCCGTACAGAGTTTCTTGCCAATGGATTGCTTGACCGGTTTCTGTTTGTCTATCCCAAGAATAGGAAAATATCCGGATGGAGACGGGAGGAAAGAAATACTGTCCGTCCTGATATTATGAGCCAATGGAGGACAATTATCAACAGAATTTTCAGCATTCCTTGTATTCTTGATGATAAAGGTGCAACGTTAAATCCCCGTATTCTTACAATGTCTGACGATGCGGAAGAATACTTTTACGAATGGTATAATGGAATTATCAATGCTGTAAATGCTATTGAGGACGATGCCGATGTTGAAAGTCGCAAGATGAAACTCAACGGGCATGTTGCACGTCTTGCACTATTGTTTCGGGTAATGAAATGGGCTGTTGATGATGGCGATATGCAGTACGTGGAATTGGATTCTGTGAAAGCTGCAATCCGTATGATTGATTATTATGAGGAAACATACAGGAGGATTCGGGAAGCCATTGTCATGAACAGTATCGGTGAAACAAAGGAAGCTTGGCTATCCTTATTGGAAGATAGGTTTACTTCCGGGGATGCTGTTATTGCGGGTAGAAAAGTTGATATGTCCAGGCGTACTGTCTATTATGCGCTTGACCAATTGTGCCGGCTTCAGCACCCTCTTATAGAAAAGCTTCAGCATGGAGTCTATCGCAAACTCATTACAGAAAATACTGATGCACCTTGCACTATTGCACTTTCATCTTGTCAAGATACCGTGCAATTTTCTCAAAGTGCAAAAGTGCAGAGTGCAACCACACTAAAATCAGAGGATCATGAGTGAATACAGATTCCATTTACAGAAATACCGTCCTGGAAGCAAGACTACTTGTCCGAGCTGTGGTAAAAGCCGATGTTTTGTCAGGTATATTGATGAACAAGGCAGCATTAGCTTTCCCAGTAATGTCGGCAAGTGTGATCATGAAAACAGTTGTGGCTACCACTATACACCTAAGGAATACTTCAAGGATAATCCTGATGTATTGGAAATGGATGAGGGAAACGGCAAGTCGCTCCTTTCTGCCCCTTATAAGCAGGCAGATAAAACTCCGTCTTGTATTGTTCCTTCGTATATTCCATCATCTTATGTGTTAAGGAGTCTGTCGCATTATTCAATCAACCCTTTATATCAGTATTTCTGTCATGTATTTGGTGAAGATGAGACAACCAGATTGTTTGAAATGTATCGCATAGGGACATCTTCAAAATGGAGAGGCGCAGCGGTTTTCTGGCAGATAGATATAAATGGGCAGGTAAGAACCGGAAAGGTAATGTGCTATAATGCAGAGACAGGGCATCGGGTTAAAGGGCCTCAGGCTTTTGTCAGCTGGGCGCATTCTGAGTTGAAGTTGCATGATTTCCGTTTGAAGCAGTGTCTGTTTGGAGAACATCTTCTGAAAAATTCATCGTCTCCGGTAATGCTGGTGGAAAGTGAAAAGACCGCTGTTGTAATGAGTCATTTTATCCCCGATTATATATGGCTGGCAACAGGTGGAAAGAACGGTTGTTTCAACAGTGAAGCTATGCAGGTTCTCAAAGGTAGGGAGGTTACTCTCATCCCTGATTTAGGAGCAACCGAACAATGGAACGCGAAGTCCGCTTTATTATCTGGCATTTGTAAAAAGGTTACTGTCTCTGACATTCTAGAACGTACAGCTACTGAAGAACAACGCAGTCAAGGGTTGGACATTGCAGATTTCTTTCTCTTTTCACCGTCCAAACGTCAAATACTTCAACTGATGATACAGCGTAACCATGCTTTGCAGTTGCTCATTGACGGACTGGATCTGGCATTGGTGGAGTAATCCGAAGTCTTACTTCGGGAATTTATAAGAAAGTCCATAACACAATAAGGACTTTTTGCCTGACAGCAATAAAGTTCCTCCGGCATCCGGCAGAATCCGGTTCGGAGTGAGCAAGCTCAAACATAAATCATTTATAAAAAGAATACCTATATGAATACAGATATAAAACAAGCTATGCACGTCGAAGCCGGCAAATCATTCGGCACGGCAGAGGCCAATGAAAATGAAAGACGTTGGAACGATGACAAGATTGACAGAAAGAATCAGGATCCGACCAACCACTACGACAAGACCAGAATGAAGTTGAATTTCGAAATCGGTTCTGACGGAAAAGTTCATCCGTTAGGTTATCAGGAGAAACCGCTCGAAGTACGTTTGCAGGAACGGCTGGACGAATTGGGTTGGAAACCGTTCAAGGCGGACAGCAAAATCCAACCGAACTGTTGTGCGAAATTTGTTTTTGGAGGCAACCATGACCGGACGCTTGAAATGGCTTTCGGGAATCAGTCCGTCAATCTGGAGAAAGGTGCGGACAACAGCCATCTGCAACGTTACGAGGGAATCGAGAATTGGGCAAAGGACGTCTATGACTGGTGTGCCAACAGATATGGCAAGGAAAACATTGTTGGGTTTCAGGTGCATCTCGACGAGAGCAGCCCGCATATTCATGCCCTGATTGTTCCGGTAGGTGTCCGCCCCAAAAGCGGACGGGAGTGTGTGATGTGGTCGGCAAAGTTCGGGAAAGACCGCTATGAATATGGCCGGATATTGAAAGATATGCACACTTCTCTATATGAAGATGTCGGCAGCAAATATGGCCTTGAACGTGGGGACAGCATTGACGGGCGCAATGTACAACATCTGCACAAGCGCGATTATATCCGCAAACTGACTAAGGAGGCTAAACAGGCAGAGAAAGCCGTCAAGGGGCTTCAATCCATGATGCGGAATCTGGAATCAAGGATTTTCAGTTATAGGCTGCAGCTTGAAGAAGCGGAAAAGGAATTGGCTTCCGGCAAAATTACACTCGACAGGTATGAAGCGCAGAAAGCGGATATACAGAAACTCATTGCCGAGTATCAGACCAAACTTGAAGACAAGACCGACAAACTCCACGTAAAGGAGCAGGAACTGGAACGGCTGACTGCAGATGCGACAAAAGCCCGTTCGGTTGTCCAGCCATTCCGCAATCACAAGGTTGATTTCACGACACCGCAAATTACTGAAAAAGTCCGCCTGTTCGGTACGGACAAATGGGTTGAGCGTCAGAATCAGCATATCGCCAAACAGTTTACTGAAATTGTCCGCAAAATAGAATCCCTGTACAGAAATGATGCGGCACGGCAGGTCGAAGCTGCCCAGCGTAATGTGCTGGCGGATTATGGGGAACTTTACCAACTGAGACGGGAGAACAAATCCCTTTCAGACACAAACGAAAGTTTGGAATCGGAGTTGAATACATTGCTTGAGCAATTGGCAGTACCATCGGTACGAAACCTTATTTTTGCTGTTGCCGATGCACTTATCGGTGGACAACCAGTACCGATTGCCTCCGGTGGCGGTGGCTCCATCTCCGACCTTCGATGGGACGGCCGCAGACCAGACGAAGAGGAAGAAGCCTATCGGAGGAGGTGTTTGATGTTTGCGATAGGAGCGGTAAAGAAGCTGAATGAGAAGAAAAGTTATAGGAGAAGGTGATTCTGCATTTGTATATTATCACTAATCTCCAATATTTCAATAAAGAGTTGGGATAGTTGCGAATTATTGCGACTATCCCAATTTCACTTATACATTTCGCTAAATCAGAATTTACCGACACCTGCCCGCTCATCAGAAGCGGCAGCAATTCATTGCGCTGCCTAGTTAGATCTATGATCTCCTCTTGCAACTTGATTATCTGATTGAAAATGGGTGATATTAATTCTTCGAATCTATCCGCAATATCTTTATTGTCAGGTATAGCTATTGTGCTTTGTTGTAAATGGTCTTGCGTAATATGCCCCATCGTCGTTTTCCTTGCTTCTGCCATTTTCTTAAATACATCCACATAATTCAAAAGTTGAAAGTAGTAGAATGACTTCGGAAAATCATTTGCAGATGTGACCTTAAAGATGTGCTGATTAAGTCCTCCAAGTCCATAAGCCCAAAGCATAACTTCTAGTGATGCCGACCATGAAAATAGTACATCACCATTATACACCTTAACAGATTCTGGTATATTGGGCGTTACCTTTTCAGTGTCAGCAGAAATACCTTCGTGCATTTCTCGTATCTTGATAACAGGCAATGGCAATTCACCATCCTTTGGTCTGAATTTCTGACAAGCTAAACCATTTGTAAAAACAGCAATCTCAAGGAGGTTCCCGCAATGCCAGCCAACCGGACTCTCTCTCTTCAACTTATCATTCCAAATCATCTTGCCACCACTTGACTTATATGGCTTTCCCTCCTCATTCGGAAAGTCAAACTGCACAAACCAATAGTCATAGAGTTGCTTGGTGATGGCCTCTAAATTCTGATTTAGCAGCCTCTTATATTATATAGAGGAAAAAATTATCAGAATTATGAAAGAGAACATCATTCAGGCGATAGTTGCGAAGATGCAGCGTGACTTGGATTACCGACAAATAGCACGGCTTAAAGCCGTGCTTGCATCAGAACTGCATAATGTAGAAATCATTGAAAAAAGCGATTGCGCCACACAGCAAACGCAAGAGAATGAGCATCTTCTAAACTCCTTTATATCTGCAAAAAAGATAGAGGGATGTTCGGACAAGACATTAGCATACTACCGCAATACCATTGAGCGATTGTTGGTTACGCTCTCTTTGGCTATTTGCCACATCAGTACAACGGACATTCGCACTTATCTGTCCGATTATCAAGAAGAACACCAATCAAGTAAAGTAACCATCGACAATATGAGGCGCATTTTCTCCAGTTTCTTTGCATGGCTGGAAGATGAAGATTATATCGCCAAAAGCCCGGTCAGACGGATTCACAAGGTAAAGACGGATTCACTTGTAAAGGAGGTACTTTCTGACGAGCAATTAGAGCAACTTAGGGATAGTTGCACTAACAAGAGAGACCTTGCCATTATAGACATTCTTGCATCCACAGGTATCCGTGTTGGTGAGTTGGTTAAACTGAACCGTGAGGATATAGATTTCCATGAGCGTCAATGTGTGGTATTCGGAAAAGGTAACAAAGAGCGTGTAGTTTACTTCAACGCCCGTACAAAACTACATTTGCAACAATACCTTAATGAGCGAACAGATGATAATCCTGCTTTATTCGTTTCCCTTAACTCGCCATATTCACGACTGACTATCAGCGGTGTGGAAGTTAGAATCAGGCAATTGGGGCAATCCCTTTCTATGCCCAAAGTTCATCCTCACAAGTTCCGTCGAACCCTTGCAACAATGGCTATCGACAAAGGTATGCCTATCGAACAGGTACAGCGATTACTTGGCCATGTACGCATTGACACTACATTACATTATGCTATTGTAAATCAAAACAATGTAAAATTGGCTCATAAGAAGTATTTGGGATAACTGAATCACAAGAATCTGCCTAAAAATGCGTAACTTTGCCCCTCAAATGGAAAAGGATATGCAATCTTACAGGCTTTCAGATTTAGTAAAAATAAAAAATGGCAAAGACCACAAGATGCTTTCAAACGGGAAATACCCTGTTCTTGGAAGTGGGGGCATTATGCGCTATGTTGACAAATTTCTTTACGATAAGCCAAGTGTCTTGTTACCTCGTAAGGGAACATTGGATAATATCCAATATTGCGATGTGCCATTTTGGACTGTAGATACACTATATTACACTGAAGTGAATACAAACTTAGCAAATCCGTATTATTTGTATCGATATTTGTCTCTATTGGATTTGAGCAATTTAGATTCGGGAACCGGAGTTCCGAGTATGACATTTGACAACTATTACGGACTAAAAATTTTCTTGCCAAATATTGAAAAACAAACAAAAATTGCCCAAATTCTTCAAACACTTGACAAGAAAATCATTATCAATCGTCAGATAAATCAGAATTTAGAGGCCATCGCCAAGCAACTCTATGACTATTGGTTTGTGCAGTTTGACTTTCCGAATGAGGAGGGAAAGCCATATAAGTCAAGTGGTGGTGCTATGGTTTGGAATGAGAAATTAAAGCGTGATATTCCTGTGTCATGGGAAACCAAAGCGATAGAAGATATTGCTGATGTTTACAATGGTGCAACCCCTTCAACTGTTAATGAACAAAATTATGGAGGAGATATTGTTTGGATTACTCCGAAAGATTTATCTGACCAGAAGCAAAAATATGTATATCAAGGAGAACGCAATATTTCGCAAGTAGGATATAATTCTTGCAGTACTCATTTATTGCCTCCAAATACAATATTGATGTCAAGCCGTGCGCCAATAGGTCTGTTATCTATTGCTAAGACTGAGTTGTGTACCAATCAAGGATTTAAGAGCTTTGTTCCCAAAGCGGAAAACATATCAACTTACCTGTATTATTATCTAAACATTCACATCAAGCAGATAGAACAACTAGGCACAGGAACAACATTCAAAGAGGTTTCTCGTGAAGACGTGCTGAAATTTCCAATTCTAAAGCCAAATGATGCAATCTTGGATTTATGGGAAGAGCGAGTGTCAGCTTTTAATAACAAACAGTTTGAAATTCAAAAAGAAAACGAATGCCTTACTAAGCAGCGTGATAAGCTTTTGCCTCTGCTGATGAACGGTCAAGTGTCGGTAAATTCTGATTTATCGCTCGATTAATTTCTATTTTGTAATCGTAATTGTTCCATATATCAGCTATTGTCTTTTGAATATCATAGTCAGGAAACATAAAACACAACGACGAAAGATCAGAAGGGTTTATAGAAGGGTATGCAGACACAGCTGTATCTGCTATGTTTCCTATATAATTAGTTATAGCCGGTTGGGTAAGCAATAAATATAAATATCGTGGGTCTATTTTGTCTTTGTATAAATCCTTTATATCTATAGTTGCAAAGCCTGTTGATACAATAAAATTATTTTGTGGGCGCCTCAATATCCCGTAATGTTTTAAGCGAGGACGAACGGTTGAATAAATAATAGTATTATTAGTTACCTTACGTTGCGCTCGACTAGGAGCTTCTTTTGTATTAATAATAACAGTACCCGAAACAACATTCTCCGTAATGCTGCTTGTATCAAGATAGATAATCTCCTTAAATGTTTCGGATCTGCTAATAGAGCTTTTATTAAAATCAGCAATGTCTGCCAGCTTATATTTTTTTAATTCCATTTATCGTGTTGCTTTTTTAACATAATCTTGAATTAAAGATAGATTTACCTCAATCTCACTACGCTTGGCTAATAACTGATTAAGATGTGCTTTCTGTTCCGCTTTTTCTTGCGCAGCTATGATATGGTCAATTCTAGCTCCTCCTATAAAAGGGTATACTATATCAACTTCCATTTGGGCTTCTTCAATCTCCTTATCCAATTCTGCAAGTTGTCGTTGATATTTGCGTTGAGCTTCTACTATATCCAAATTATTAGCAGCCACAAACACATCAAGCAGGTTACGAATTGCTGCAATCTGTTTTTGTGCCTCCTTCGATGAAGTGCGAGCTATATGTAGCGCGACAATTATAGCAATTACACTAATTATTGGGCTTAATAAGGTGGCCCATTGAACCAAGTTTTCACTCATAATTCACTCTGCTCCCCATTTAGATTTTCACCTAATCTTGCCTCAATTTCTTCAATAGTAGGTATCGTACCTTCCACCTTTTCCGGGTATAGTTTTTCGAGGTCATATTCGGATATGCCTAATGGAAGATTGCTGCCCTCTAATGCGTATTGGGCAAGCATTGAATCCTTTTGGCGGCAAATAAGCAGACCGATTGTAGGATTATCTCTTCCCTCTTTTCTCAGAATATGATTACAAGCTACTACATAACCACTTAACTGTCCTAAATCTTGAAAATCAAACTCGCCTATTTTAACTTCAATTACCACATAACATGATAAATTCAAATTGTAGAAAAGCAAGTCAATAAATTTTTCCTTTTGTCCAATTTGAAGGCGGTATTCTTTGCCAATGTATGCGAATCCCGTACCGAGTTCCAATAGAAATTGCGATATATTGGCCAGCAAAGCATCTTTAAGAATTTGCTCGTTGTAGGGTTTCGTGATTCCTGTAAAGGCAAAATTGTAAGGGTCTTTCGTAAGTTCTTGTGCGAGATCGCTTGTCTCGTCCGGCAATGTACGGGTGAAGTTTGTCAAGGCCTTTCCTTCTCGTTCGTATAGGTCGGAGTCCATAAAGTTGAGAAGTACATTACGACTCCAGCCCTCTTGCATTGTCTTTTTAACATAGAAAAAGGCCTCTGCAGGTTCAGTGCCATATCTGTCTATCAAATAACGGTGATGTCCCCAAGGTATGGAAAATAGCATTTCTTCCAATTGTCCCACAGGCTGTGGGACAATCTCTGAAGAATCTTTTACAGTTTGTTGTGCTTTACCATTCTCTAATTGTCCCACAAGTTGTGGGACAATTTTTAGGTATTGAGAATAAAGCAAATAAAATTTCTTTGCATAGTAGATGTTTGTACGTGATAGGCCTGTTGAGTTTGGATTCTTGAGCTGTAAATCCACAGAGAGATTCTTAATGACACTCTGCCCCCAACGTTCTTCAACGTGCATTTCTTCTATGTCTCGACCGAGTTCCCAATAATACTTGAGCAATTCTCGGTTTACTCTTACGGCTGCTTTGATTTGACTTTGCCGATAACGCACACTAAGATCTTCTACCCACCGGCTATAGTCCTTGTCTATGATGGTCAATCCTTTACTCATTGTCACCTACATTTGCGTTGAATTGCAAAGCATCCAACTGTTTCATGATTTCTCCTTCCAAACGATGGCTTTCTGCAAATTGTTCGGCAAGCGTTTGCTTGTAGTTCGCCATACGAGCATTAAACTCATCTTCGGTTATATCTATATAATCAATCTTGATGTCGAAATATTGCCCGGCAGAAAGAGAATATCCC
Organism: Bacteroides sp. 90-K9/2; assembly: GCF_047310725.1. Taxonomy (NCBI): domain Bacteria; kingdom Pseudomonadati; phylum Bacteroidota; class Bacteroidia; order Bacteroidales; family Bacteroidaceae; genus Bacteroides; species Bacteroides sp. 90-K9/2. The sequence goes on along the minus strand of NZ_JBCGVL010000006.1, from coordinate 93,394 downwards.
TTTTCCTTGATTTCTCCATAGCTAACTGCCACAGAGAAATCTTCCACTGCCTCCTTTCGCTGGAATGTGCCAACAATCTTCTCTATCTCATCATCATTCAGTCGCACCTTTTTCAATCCGTTGGCATCCTTGTATTCTTCGCCTAATTTGCTGGCATCAATCAAGATTACTTTGTCAGCGGTTGCAGACTTATCAAAGAACAGCACACTGACATTCGTACCTGTATTGGCAAACACGTTACTTGGCATGGAAACACAGCCAAATACCACTTTGTCATCTACAATTTTATGAAGAATTTTATTTTCAATGCCACTTTTAGCTGTAATAAAACCTGTCGGAATGACAATCGCACCTTTACCTGTCTTTTTCAGCGAATTGATAACGTGCTGAATGAAACAGGTATATATCGCCATTGACTCCTTCTTTTTGGCAGGCACATTGGGTACTCCTGCCCAAAAACGGGCTGGCATGGCGGCTATCTTCTCTCTGGTATCAGAGAAGTCCATCTTGAAAGGCGGATTGCTCACCACAAAATCAAACTGGCGCAACTGCTGTCCGTCATCGCTCTTGTGATAAGGGCTTACAAGTGTATCACCTTGAATGGCATTGTCGAGCGAAGACACAAGTCCGTTAAGCAGCAAATTAAGTTTCAACATCTTATTGCTTCGCTGAGATATATCCTGCGAGAAAATGGTACAACGGTCTTCACCTATTTGATGACTGAGTGCCATAAGCAATGTACCTGTTCCAGCCGATGGGTCGTAACACTCCATACTATGCAGGTCGGCATCGTCACCCACCAACAGACGAGCCATAATCGTGGCAATGGCGTGAGGCGTATAATATTCCGCATACTTGCCCCCTCCGGCTGTATTATAGTCTTTAATCAGATATTCAAAGATACTGGAGAAGAAGTCGTAATTCTGTGCAAACGCTTCCTCGAAAGAGAAATTCACGAGTTTATCCACCAAAGCACGGGCAAATGGCGCACGTTGGGCTGAATCGGTCACAAACGGTGTCAATGCCTCGAACAATGGAATCTTTGTGTTGGCTGTGGTCTGCGTGGAGAATATATCAGCATTCAGCTCCGCTATGTCCGTCATCGTGGAGTCGAATATCGCGTCAAAATCACCTTTTCCTTGCTGATTCCAAAGATTAGCAATCAGATGGTATGGTTCGAGCATTGGAACATCGGGCGAAATGGCACTCTGAATAAGCATACGTTCATCATCTGAAAGATTTTCGTATGCCGTTTCCCATTTCACGTCTCCTGTCAATTTCTTGGCTATTTCGCTTTTCGCATTTTTCAGTTCATAGCCGAATTTGTCATTCAGGAATTTATAGAGAAATACCTGAGTGATAATCTTATATTCGTTACCATCGTTTCCCATGCCGTATGATTGGCAGGTGGCTTTAAGCCCATCGATGAGTTTTAATGTTTTTTCTTTAATCTCTGACATAATCCTTATGTAATGCCGTAAGTGGCGTTATATTGGTTGATATACTGTTGTGAAATGCGTGTTTGGATGAACTTGTAATCGTCCATTTCAGGCTTGATTTGCGGAAAATGAAACAGACATCCATTGATGAGAGCCATCACCGTGCGCCCGAAATAAGCATCCTTTTTCAGAATGTCGTTACGGTCATACACTTTGGCATCTACATCCTCTTTTATAATATTGAGGATGGCAGCAATCTCTTCGTCAAGGAAAGAGAACATAGGCTTCTGTCCTTTATCTTCCCTTTGCTTGTTCACTTCACGGATGCGCTTGTGTACACGGGCAAATTTTTCATCGCCCTTGTACTTTTTTAGCAAGACATTGTTGCGCTTTTGCAGTTCTTGCAGGCGACCAATGATTTCATCCAAAGCCTGTGTTTCTTCGTTGAACTTGGCTATCGTGTCAATCACAAAACCGTGTTCCTTGAAGCGTTCCATAAAGGCTTCACGCAACGAGATAAACTCCGGATCGTCTTGGTCGAAGTTTTGGGTAAATGAAGAAATGGTGCGTTGCCATTTCTCTTTCAATTCCACACCACCGGATATAAGGCGCATTTCTTCTTGTCCTATTTTGGAGAAAGTGAACTCTATATCCATCATTGCCTCATTGATTAGAGTTTTCGTTTCCTCATTTGTATTGAAAGCCTCTTTCTGATTGATGATACTTATCCGTCTTTGCACCTCAGAGAGTAGTTGCGGCAACTTGGTGATTTCGAGTTTGGCAAATTGCTCTTTCATTTCATCATCACCGAATGTACGCACGATGTTCGCCATGTTCTTGGCTGATTCCAATGCCTGTTTGAGGTCGATCAATACAGCTTTATCCTCTTCGGTGGAGATTTCAGAAGAAAATTCTTCCGCATTATCGTATGTGTAATTGAAAAGCGTTTGCCGAACTTTCTTCATCTGATTCAATATCTCTTCCTTGTCCTCAATGACTTGGGTAAAGGTATCGGTGGCAGCGGATTCGCCAGTCTCATCCACGTCATTAAAGCGATTTAATTCTTGCAAATATGCTTCATTGGTTTCCTTGAAGTTGCGCTTAATGTCAGCAAAATCAATGACAAAACCGTAACGCATACCGGGATAAGGGCGGTTTACACGTGTTATGGCTTGAAGCAGATTGTGGTCTTTCAATTTGCGCCCGAAATACAGGCGTTTCAAACGTGGCGCATCAAAACCAGTCAAAAGCATATTGAAGACAATGAGAATATCCACTGTCATATTTTTTTTGAAGTCTTTGACTATCTGCTTGCGAGTTTCCTTGTCATCCGTATCGTGAAGAATGATTCCGGCTTTCAGCGGTCTGTATTTTGATTTGTAATCCACTTCCGGCTCACCCACCACATACGAACCATCGGCAAGTTTTATCTTGATGGGCTTTGGCTGATACTTCTGCCACTCCTCTTGGAATACATCATAAAGTCGTCTTGCCTGTTCGCTGGTTTCACAAATGACCATACCACCTAAAGTATCATCTCCTTGTATCTTGCGAAACTCTTTTAAGTCCGTCATAATGTAACGGGCTAACTCGTTTACATAACTTGGATGCTCTATGATTTCCGACTTACGAATGTCTTTCTTTTGCACAAGGGTTTCCAGTTTGTCGTACACATCAGACAAACGTTCTTTGTAGGAGGTTTCTATATCCTCACGTATGATTTTCAGCGTGTAGCCATCCGCAATAGATTTATCGTAGTAATAGGTATGCAGATAGTTACCGAACACCTTGCAACTGGCGCGTTCTTCCTTTAACAGCGGTGTACCTGTAAGTGCGATTTTGACCGCATCGGTGTCGGCATCAAAGAGATTGGCAAGAAAGCAACCACCGGGTTTATATCCTCGGTGTGCCTCGTCAAGAATGAAGATGCGTTGAAGATTGGTTGCATAATCACTGATGCGTACTTTTTCTTTATCCTCGGCAAAGCGTTGAATGTTCACAACCGTGATTTCTGCCTGTCCGCTTACACCTTGTTGTGCCTGATTACTGCGGAACTGCTCCATCAGTTCAGCTCTTGTATTGGCGGTAGATACTACCAACCCACGAGCTTCGAACTCTTGTGTGGCTTGTTCCAAAAGGTCAAGGCGGTCTACTATAAAATAGAATTTGGCAACCTTATTCTGTTTGGAATAGAAATCGTTAAGAATATAGGTCAGATAATATGACAAGGCAGTTTTACCACTACCTTGTGTATGCCAGACTACGCCAGATTTCACCCCCTCTGCTAGTTTTTGGCGAATAGCCAGTGAGGCAAACAGTTGCTGATAACGCATGATGTGCTTTTGATCAGTAGATTCTATCTTCCCGTCCACCTCGCGTTCCATTCTGACGTATGCTAGACCATATTTGATAATGTACAACAACCGTTCAGGCGAACACATGGATGTCAAGATTCTGTTTGTGGGCGTGTTGAAATCAAGATTGGTCTGGTATTCAGGACTTGTATGGATTACTTGGCAGTTGTAATCAGACAATATCTGTTTTTCCACCGTCTTGTCAATCTCCTTATACGGATAGTCACGATGAAATGGTGCGATTTTCTGACCGCTTAAATTTTCTTCACGGAAGCAATTGAATGGTGCGTATGAACGTGCCCCTGTACAATAGAAAGCCCCTTGTATAGGTACGATACCGCCCAACGCATCATATTCCATATTGTTGCTGAATATCATCAACTGCGTAATGTTGATGAAGCGACGAAACTTTTTATTTGGGAAGCGTTCTTTATTCATTCGTGCGCTCTCTGCCAACATACCACCATGATTGTTGGGCTTCTTCACTTCCACAAAGCAAAGAGGCAAGCCGTTTACGAACAAAGTAATGTCAGGTCGAAATTCGTCCTGTCCGTTCTTACAGGAAAATTCGGCTGTGAAATGGAACGTATTATTCCAAATGTTATCAAAGTCTATCAGCTTTACAGGCGAAACAGCTTTGAGACGGTTGTAAAAACCTCGACCGAGGTCATCATCGTTCAGTTCCTTACGAATATCTTTAAAAACTTGAAGAAACTCTCCCTCATGTCCGGGATTCAGATTCTTAAACTGCCGTTCAAAAACCTGCAAAAGAATATTCGTATCACCGTCATAGACCGTGCCATTCTTATCTTCACTCAACTTGCCGAAGTAAGTATATCCTATTCGGGTGAGGTGAACCATTGCAGGCATCTGCACCCGTGTCGCTTCCGAGAACTGCTTCATGTCACCTATCCTTTTTGTCGGTTATCAAATCTTTTAAATCCACTTGTAGTATCTCCGCTATCTGCTGCAAGGTATCCAAATTTGGCTGAATTCTATTGCAAGCATAGGCATTCACCATACTGAAACTCTTGCCAAGTTGTTTGGCTAACCACGTTTGAGAAATACCTTTCTCAGATAAGGCGGCTTTAATCCTATTTAGTTTCATATTATTTCTCAATTGAATAGTGCAAATATAGGGAATTATATTCGATAAATCGATTTATTTTGCGTACATTTGCATCAACATATGAATATCAATATGAAAAGACATCAGATAATCCACATTCGTCTCAAACAGGAGTCTGATATGCGGAAAATACGACGTCAAAAAAGAATTAAGAAAACGCTTCATAAAAAAAGAGTATATCGGCAGCTAAGAAGAATGACCGGAAATATACAAAAAACGCGTCAAGGTCCTCAAGGCTTGAAAACATATGAAGCTATTGCTCCATCAAGATTTAATATTAGTAATATTGATGAATTAATTAAGTTTCTACAAGAGACTGAAAGTATTTGCAAAAGACACAAAGTTAATTTTCTGAAAGTTAATTTAGATAATGTTGTTGCTATTGACATGTATGCCATTTCTTTAATGTTGTCTATGCTTAATAAGTTGTCATGTAGAAATATAAGATATTGGGGAACATATCCAAGTGATATTCAATGCCGTCAATATATTATAGACTCTGGTTTCTTGGATATTGTCAAGACCAATATAAAGAAGCCAGAAGACCGTCAAAAGGGAAACCAAATTTATATGGTTGGGAAGAATTGTGTAGATAGTAATAGAATAGGAAAATCCGTTCGCGAGTCAATGACCCATCTTGTAGGTACGCCAACTATATATCCTCCGGTCTACGATAATATGTGTGAGATTAGTGCAAATTCTGTTGAGCATGCGAATGAACACATGAGAGAAAAAAATTGGTTAGTTTCCATTTCTATAGAAGGAGATAAACTACACTTCATTTTAACAGATACAGGCCTTGGGATTCTCGCAACTTTACGGAAGAAAACGTCTCAAAAAATTAAGGATATGTTTCTTAAGAGTGAAGCAGATGTATTAAGAGATGTTTTCAAAAAGCTATATCAATCAATAACAGGCGAAATAAATAGACATAAAGGATTGCCAATAATATACGAATCATTTGAAGAGGGCTTTGTATCAGACTTACAGGTCTTAACAAATAAAGTGTTATTAGATTTTGAAACAAAACAGTCAACTTCTTTAGGTCGGGGCTTTAATGGAGTTCTTTTCTCATGGACAGTCTCATTAAATAATTATAATAAATGGATAAATTCACTATAATGGAACAGATTAGAATTAAGGTTTTGGATTTCACAGAGAATCCGGGTCCACGATACATTAGACAAGATAAAAAAGGGGAGTCAAATTCTGGTGAGGCATTTTATCTACAGACATTAAATGAAGCATTTACACAGGCTTATAAGGAGAATAAACAGCTAGTATTAGAATTAGATGGAGTATCAGGTTACCCGTCTTCTTTTCTTGATGAAGCTATAGGCGAGCTGGTATTTGATTTTACTTTGGAAATCGTAGAAAAACACCTCGATTTTGATACACATATGTACAAAAGAAGAGTGGCTCAAGTAAAAGAAGAAACCTATCCTCAATGGGAAGAAAGAAGAAAAAAGAATGATACTGTAGTACATTCTTCGGGGATAAGTGGAAACATTTATCATATTAATGGTGATGGGAAATTAGATGTAATACCGATATTATGACAATTGCAGATATTCTTACTTTTGTTGGGATTGCCGTATCTATAATATTTGGCTTCTTTGTTACTCATATTTGTTCAATAAGGGATACGAGGACAAGGGTTCTTAAAGACTATTATATCGAGCAAGTAAAAGGAATTAAAGGCCGCGTAGGTGATTTTTTTCATAAAGTAGCTTTTGGAAAGGGGTCATTCCGGAAAGTAGTGAGTTGGTATGACCATTTGGCTATTGATGTTAAAGGGACAGACCAAGGTGTACGAAAATCATTAGACCTTCAAATTGCAGAGTTTATGGATATTCTTGATCAATATTATGGAGAAATAACAAATTGGGAAGATTTTAATAATCAATACTCTGCATCTCGTTATATTCCCTCGACAGAGCATAAGTCTAGATTATTGCAGATGAAATATGAGATAGACGAATTTCTCAATGACTATGTACACCATATAAATCAGTCTAATAATTATCCTATTTGGAAGGTTCAATACAGGCGAATAAAACAGAGCTACTACTATTATAAAGGAAAAGGCTATAAATGCGCTTTTTGTCGTTCCATTTGGGAAAGAACAGAAAAACATTTTTGGGAATGTATTATTGTTTTAGCGATTATCGGAATAACAATTTTCCTGATAAGTAAAGTTTCGATTGAAAAAAAAGATGACTTGTATACTCCATTGAATAATATATCCAATAAGCAAGATTCAATATATAGAGAGATTCATTTGTTTAACAACAACTACAAACCTGTAGAGATTCAATCTAAGACTTTTAACAATTCATCATTCTTCAGCGCAGACAGAGTAGATTCCGTACAGATAAAATTGTATCAGGGACAACCTAAACAATAAATGCAGTAGAGTTATAAGGTATCCAAACATTTGTTTGTCCGTCCATTCCTCTTATCGCCTCAGACCGTCTCAGACGGTGTGGTTTGTTTGTGCAAAATTCATCGATTATTATATAGTATGCTGATAATCAATATAGATGAATTTCTTCAACGAGGAAGAGTATTAGGCCTGCGATAAGTTTAATAAAACATTAAATATCAATGCGACAAACAATGAAAATTTGTTTGTCGCATTGATGTTTTATGGCCTTATATAGTGTGATTTTGTTAGCATGTGTGGAACGAATTGATGCTCTGCTTGCTGAATACAATGAAAAAAACAGACCAAATCACCGCAGGTGTGGTGGGCATTCTTGTTTTTCTCCTCTTATGCCACCTCCGTACATTTGGTATAATTTATGGCTTGATGTCTTTTCCCATTTGCAAAAATACGGGTGTTCTTCTATTCGGAGCGAACAAAAATTACGGGTCGAATTACCCATTTTTCGGGAAATGCAATCGAGGCATCAATACATTTGATGCTGAAAAATGAAAAACCGAAATAAGTGTAGTTTCAACCGAATTTCTTGTAAAGCCTTGCTGAAAAGTTCCCTCTAATTTTGCAAGGTCTAAGAACAAATGAAGCTTTTAAGAAATATGAAAAAGAAAATTATCGTATGGACAGTGCCCGTATAAAGTCCGCCGTACTCCAGGTTGAATGTCATCTCTACGCACAACGGTTGGAAATGAGGGAAAAAGTAACCCCATATGGTATTTAAAGGTACAACTACCGGATTGACAGATTATGAATCATAAACTATACACACAATGGAATACAGAATATTAGGATTAAGCGGACTGCGAGTCTCCGCAGTGGGTTTGGGCTGCATGGGCATGAGCCATGCCTACGGTGCACCTGCCGATAAACGGGAAATGACGGAACTTCTCGGTGATGCCGTGGATATGGGCTATACTTTCTTCGACACCGCAGAAATCTATGGTACTGCCGATCGTCCGCATGATAACGAGGAACTGTTGGGGGAAGCCCTGCGTCCCTACCGTGACCATATCGTTATCGCCACGAAATTCGGCTTGACTTTTGACGCACCTGAAGCGCCAGGACCTCACGCCCTGATACCCGATGCACGTCCCCAAAGCATCCGTCATTCGGTGGAAGAATCGCTCCGTCGCCTGCGTACCGACCGCATCGACCTTTACTATCAGCATCGTATTGATCCGAACATTGAGCCCGAAGTGGTAGCGGAGGTTATGGCAGATCTTATCCGTGAGGGTAAAATCTTACATTGGGGTATCTCGGAAACAACGGAAGAATACTTGCGTCGTGCTCACCGTGTCTGTCCGGTAGCGGCTATACAAAACCGTTTTTCAATGATGGCACGCTGGCACGAGCCGCTACTGCCCGTTGTCGAAGAACTCGGCATCGGTTTCGTGGCACATTCGCCGCTTGCCAACGGCTTGCTGACTAACTGTTATACAGCCGACACATCTTTCGAACCTGCTACCGACTATCGTGCGTCGATGCCGCAATATCGTCCGGAGAGTTTCGAAAAGAACCGTGCACTGTTCTCCTTGCTTGAACAGTTGGCGGACGGACATAGGGCTACCGCCTCGCAAATCTCACTGGCGTGGATGATGAACAAGCGTCCGCCCATCATCCCTATTCCCGGCACACGTCATCTGTGCAGGCTGAAAGAGAACATAGGTGCGGCGGATATTCGCTTGGCTGATGAGGAGGTGAAGGCTATTGATACGGCTCTTGATGCAATGGAGATGAGCGAAGTGTTTGGAGGATCACCTATAAAAAATAGCTTATGAAACCGAAAATAATATGCCATATCATGAGTTCCATCGATGGACGACTGATAGACGGGTGTTGGGCTGCTCCCTATGAAGTGGAATGTAGTGGTCTCTTGAAAGTCTATGCCGTTATCGTCGGTCCTTTAACCATGCGTCGGCGGTTGGCATAAAGATGCCATTCATTTCTGGGAAAAATACATTTCCCGTAAAAATGGTATTTCTTACCGTAAATAACATAAGAACAGTGTCTTGTCTTCACCGTATCTTTGCAATAAAATATAGAGAAACAATGAAAAAGACAATTACAACTGTATTGTGTGCGACAATGGCTGTATGCAATACATTAAATGCACAGGAGAATATGGAAATGAAAGAGAAAATGCCATTCGTTTATGTGGATGCTAAAACAATCAAAAGCCACAATGACAATCCGTTTGGATTGGTCTATGCCGACGCTATTGCGGAAAACAAAGCGGGAGCAGTAAACATTCATCCCATTGCTTACGACTTGAACGGACTTAAGATCGCCGCCAATGTTTATATCCCGTCGGGATATGATGTCACGAAAAGCTATCCGGCTCTTGTTGTTGCCCACCCGAATGGAGGAGTGAAGGAGCAAGTCGCCGGGCTATATAGTCAGCGTATGGCTGAGGCTGGTTATATCTGTCTTGCCTTTGATGCAGCTTATCAAGGGGGCAGCGAGGGGGAACCGCGCAACACGGACAAACCTGCCTATCGTATAGAGGACATTCGCCGTGCCACCGATATTCTGGCGCAGTATCCGGGTGTGGATGCAAATCGCATCGGCATTCTCGGCATCTGTGGCGGAGGCGGTTATACGCTGAAGGCAGCACAGACCGACAAACGCTTCAAGGCGGTGGCCACATTGAGCATGTTCAACACGGGACTTGTGCGTCGCAACGGTTTCCTCGATTCGCAAATCAACGAAGTGCAGGAGCGTCTTGCCGATGCCTGTGCAGCCCGTCAGAGTGAAGCCGAGGGCGGAGAACCGGAATATGTTGGCGACATGAGCGGGATGACGCCGGAGCAGGCGGCAAAACTTCCGTTCGATCTTTATCGTGACGGATATGAGTATTACCTCCAGAGCCATGCGCATCCCAATTCGACATTCAAATATACCAAGAGCAGTCTTGTAGAACTGATGGCTTTCGATGCGAGCGAGGGAATGTATCTCATCAATCAACCGTTGCTGATGATTGCAGGCAGCATTGCCGATACATTTTATATGACCGAACAATGTTACAGCAAAGCGATTGGAACGCAGAACAAGGAACTGTTCTTTATCCCCGGTGCAACACACATCAAAACTTACTATGTACCGGAATATGTAGAACAAGCAACAAGCAAGCTGACTGAATTTTTCGGGAAGAACCTTTAATCTGTGACTGCATAATGAAAAAAACATTGTTAAAAGCGGTGAAACTTGCAGTTGTATCGATAACAGCTGCAAGTTTATTTCGTATTAATTCCTATTTTTGCATATATAGAGATTAAACGGATAGGATATGGATTATCAGAAAGATGTAATCGTTGCTGACAGGCTCGGCGTCGTAAAAACTGATTCCGAGGTGGAGTATTTGGCTCACTTGCTTTGTTTGAGCGGAACATGCCATTATCGTTTCAATGAGCGGGATTTTGAGCTGCATGCCGGGGACTTGTCTATCATCCGCAAGCGTAAAATGATAGAGAAGATACAACCGTCGGACGACTTCCAGTGTAAGATAATCTATGCGAAGCCCGGTTTTATTGAGTTGTGTACGCCGCAGACCAACTATGGCATGAAAGGCTCGTTGGCCCTTTTTCTCAATCCGGTCATGCACTTGACGCCTGACCAACAGATTGTATGCCGCCGTGATTTCGATCTGTTGGAACTTCGGGTCAAAGACACGGAACACCATTTCTACCGCGAGATGCTGCTCAATACCATGCAGACGGCCATTCTCGACTTTTTCGATTTTCATGCACGTATTTACGGTGAAAGCGATATCTCCACGCAGAATGCCTCCATCATGAGCCGCTTTCTGAAAATGTTGGAAGAGGGTACGTATCGGGAACATCGGGAAGTAACCTATTATGCCGATTGTCTGTGTGTAACATCCAAGTATCTCTCCGAAGTATCGAAGAAAGTAAGCGGATATGCCGCTAACTACTGGATCAACCGTTATACGATACTCGACATTACCCGCTTGCTCCGCAATAAGTCCTTGACGTTCGTTCAGATTTCCGATATGTTCGATTTTTCGTCACCAGCTTATTTCAGCCGCTATGTGCAACAAAATTTAGGTGTCAAACCATCGGATTACAGAGAATAGTTATTTTTCAATTCTTGCATAATCGGTAAAATTCGCAGTTTTTGCCGATTTTTTTGTATCGTCGCTTTTCTGCATCTTCTCTATCTTTGCATATGTAACAATTAAAAAAATCAGAGCGATATGAAATCACTAGTCATGACAGTATTGATGTTCCTGACCTTGCCTGTTGGAACGAAAGCACAGGAGAGTCAGAAAGTATTTACTCCCGAAGAGCAGACGATTGTCGATTTATCCAACAAAAAGTGGAATTGGATGGCAGAGAAGAGCGTGGAGAAGTTGGCAGAGTTGTTTCATGAGAACTCGCAGTTCGTTCATATGGGTGGTTATTGGGGCAAGCAGGAGGAACTGAATACCATCCGTACAGGCGGCATTTGGTACAAGAAAGCCGAAATACATGATGTGCAGGTGAAGTTTGCGGCAGGAACGGCAACGGTCTACAGCCGGATTCATTTGAACTCGGTAGTCGGAGGCAATGCTGTACGCTTCCCTTTTATCGTTACGGAAGTCTATGTAATGGAAAACGGCAAATGGCAACTTTCTACACTTGCCTTTACAAGAACTTTAGGTGAATAATTGAATAAGAAATAGACATGAAAATCAGTAATTTATTTTTTATGGCCATGTTGTGTGTTTCATCAGCTACGGCTTATGCGCAGACCGTTGAAACTTTCCGCCAACCTTATCCGTTTGGCGAGAAGCTCTCTCCGACCCCGAATTTTACGGGCGAAGTATGGCTTGCTCCATTGAGCGAACTGAAAGAGTTGAATGTTCCGATGGCAAATGTAACTTTCGAGCCGGGATGCCGTAATAGTTGGCATTCGCATAAAGCGGGTCAGTTATTGATTGCTACAGCAGGCATTGGTTACTATCAGGAGAAAGGACAACCGGCTCGTCGATTATATCCGGGCGACATTGTAGAAATTGCTCCCGACGTAGTGCATTGGCATGGGGCCGCACCGGACAGCTGGTTTGCTCATGTAGCCATTACCACCAATCCGCAGGCTAATGCGGCGGTATGGCTCAATTCGGTGAGCGATGAACAATATAGTAAAGTGACAACTGAATCGGAAAACCGCTATGTAGAAGCTAATAAGGTACTGACAGTCCGCGAGCAGGCTATCGTTGCGATAGCATCCTATACGGGAAAAGGAGATTTGGATCATCTGAAACCTGCACTTGTTGAGGCGTTGGAAGCTGGTATGACCATCAATGAAATCAATGAGGTGCTGATTCATTCCTACGCCTATTGCGGATTTCCCCGCAGTTTACGGGCAATCCAGACTTTTATGCAGGTAGTGGATGAACGGAAAGCGAACGGAATGAGCGATCCCGTTGGCCGGGAAGCGTCCATAATCAAGGATAACAACAGTCGTTACGAACGTGGATGCGATGTGCTTGCCGAAATATCGGGTGTGCCGATTGATGCACCGAAAGCGGGATATGCAGTATTCGCTCCGACCATTGAACGATTCCTTAAAGAACATCTTTTCGCCGACCTTTTCGAGCGCGACCTGCTGACCTATCGGGAGCGTGAACTCGCTACGGTGTCTATTCTTGCCGGTGTGGGTGGCGTAGAACCGATGGCTGTCGGACACATGTCTATCTGCCTGCATCTCGGTATCACTGCCGAACAGCTCTCGGCATTGTTGAACATCGTGGAGATGAATCTCGGTAAAACCTATTCGGAACCGCTTCGCGGAGTGTTGAACCAATTAACAAAAAAACAATGAAAAAAGTGATTTTATCAGTATTGTTGCTGTCTGTTACAGCAATAGCAGCAGCGCAGAATATAACGATTGCCAAACAAGGACATTTTTCGGTAGGCGGACAAACTGTCCAGCGACCGGGAGCATACGATAACAGTAAATTTATCGGCTGGGCAGCGCAAGAAGAAACCGGTCAAAGTTATCGTGCCGACCATGCCTTCGTGGATTTTCAAATACCGGTCGATAGCAAGAAACTTCCTCTCGTATATGTGCATGGTTACGGAGGATCAGGTGTGTGCTGGCAGATGACACCCGACGGCAGGGACGGATTTGCCACGCTTATGTTGCGTCATGGCTGGAGTAGCTATGTGGTAGATCTTCCGGGTAGGGGACGCGCTGGACGCACGTCTGCAACAACTACGGTAAAGCCCGTAGCCGACGAGATGTTTTGGTTCGATATATGGCGTATCGGTATTTGGCCGAACTACAACGAGGGTGTCCAATTTCCCAAAGACTCCGTATCGCTCTCGCAATTCTTCCGTGAAATGACTCCCGATTTAAGTAATCATCAGTTGGATATTCCCGCACTCGGCGCATTATCCGAGCGTATAGGCAATCATGTACTTGTCACCCATTCGGCAGGTGGTTTCCCCGGTTGGATGTCTGCCATGCAAAATTCAGAGGTTAAGGGTGTCGTATCCTATGAGCCGGGCGGGTTTGTGTTTCCTGAAGGCGAAGTGCCTGATCGTATTGACGGTTTGACTGGAGGTGTAGCTGGTACAGCCGTTCCGATGGTACAATTCAAACGGCTCACGGAAATCCCTATTATTCTTTATTTCGGAGATTATATACCGGAAACGCCTTCCAAAAATCTGGGAGACGAAAATTGGCGTGTGCGCCTTCAAATGGCTCGCAAGTTCGTCGAAACCATCAATCGGCATGGAGGGAATGCTACATTGGTGGAACTGCCTAAAATCGGAATCTATGGCAATACGCATTTTTTGATGCAGGATTTGAATAATAATGAATTGGCAAGGCTGCTTGATGAGTGGCTAATCAATGCGCTTCTTGAAAATTCGCTCATTCAACCATACTGACGGTCTGTTCTTGACAAAGGCCATTCCTGATTGTCCAAAGATGGTAAGAAGTATGTGTTCGCTTCAAGTCTGTCTGCGGCATTCAAAAGTATATAAGAATACCCGATAACCTTTGCAAGAAGGCTATCGGGTATTCTTATATTGTCAGCTACGGTTTCTGGCTTTAGAACTAGAATACAGGCATCTGCCAGATAAATCCCACAGAAATACGGTTAGTACTGTAATTCTCCTGTCCCAGCACTTTGGCGCGGGAAGTAAAATCATACGAACGTCCCACGTAGGTAACAAAGAAGTGCAGATTGGTTTCCATCGGGTAATATTCGATACCGCCCAGATATCCCCAGGAAGTACGGTAATTGCCCTTTTCTATACCTTCGGATGCCTTGCCTACAGAAGCCGTTTCGTACATACCCTTCACAAAAACATTCCATTTCGGAAGAAAGCGGTAATTACATTTGGCAACAACCGAAAGATAGTTCGCATCAAAAGCATTATGCCCGCCCGGACGACCTACGATACTGGTAATGATTCCTTTGCGGTCAATATCCTCTTTTGAATACATGAAATCGACAAAAGCATTCCATTTTCCAAGATTCAACTCGTTGCCTAAAGCATAATAATACATATTGTGACTTTTGGCCTCGTTCATGACAGAAGCCGACCAACGGGTTTTAAATACATTATTGAAATTACCGTTCCAGTTCAATGTGTAGACTAGTGGCATTTTGCCCGATTTCAGATCGGGGAGATTGCCTTCGGCATCCTCTGTAATCCCGTAAGTGCTGTCGAAAGAACTGTTACGGCTGTTCAATATCTGCAGGTTAAGCTGCTGTTCGGGAGTAATGTTATAACCCACATTCAATCCGGTCATGAAGTTGCTCATGTAATCAATCATATCGCTGTATTGATAGATGTCGATCGGATTCAGGTCGAACTCGATACCACCGTATGCGGCACATTGCTTTCCTGCAAAAAGACTAAACTGGTCATTCAGCTTGATACCGATTCCGGCATAGTCGATAGAAGTCGGGAGATTATCAATCATGCCGTTTGCATCGTTCGAGCGGTTGAGGCGCTGACGATAGCGGTAAGACAACCAGTTGTTGATATTTCCTTTCGCTTCGATACGGAGTTGGTGCATATTAAAGTCACCCTCTTGAAAACCATTCTGGAAATGAGCGTCAAAGCTCCCTTGCATATTCAGATAAAGATTGAATTTATCTGTTTTCTTTTTCACGTCTGTCAGCTCTTCAAACAGGGGAGTGTTCGGATTGAATTTCTCCTTTTTCTCTGTTTTTTGAGCATATACTCCCTGTATGCTGCCCGCCAGAAGCAGCATGAATATCCATTTTTTCATAAGTAAGTCCGGTTTTTAGTATTCGTTGAAATATTGCTGAATCTGTTTCCAGTCTGTAGTTTTTGTTAGTGCAAGCATTAACAAAACACGAGATTTCTGCGGGTTCAGTTCCTGCGAAGCCACAAACTGATATTTGGCGTCGTCCACCTCTGCATCCAGTGTGGTAGGTCCGGTCGGGACACGGGAAGAACGAACGACAAGAATACCTTTTTGGCGGGCATCCGTCAATACCGGGAAGATGTTCTGGTGAATATTTCCGTTTCCTACTCCTGCGTGGATAATTCCTTTGTAACCGTTGCTAAGCATCGGAGTCACCATATCGGCTTCAATGTTGGAATAGCTGTACACGATACCTACTTTGGGAAGCGCGTTCAGATGCGTGACATCAAAAACGGACTGGGTAGTATGTTTCTTTAGCGTTACTTGATTATAGAACACTTTTCCGTTCAGTACATAACCCAGTGCGCCGGAGTTGGGGGCTTGGAAAGTTTGCACATCGACAGTGTTCATTTTAACCGTACTTTGCGCTCCGAGGATAAGGCCGTTCATGGCAACCAATACCCCTTTGTCTTTCGATTCTTTTGCGGCTGCGGTAACAACGGCATTGTAAAGGTTCAACGGGCCGTCGGCGCTTAGAGCGGTAGACGGACGCATGGCGCCTACTAATACCACCGGTTTGTTGCTCTTGACAGTCAGATTCAGGAAGTAAGCAGTTTCTTCCATGGTGTCTGTTCCGTGAGTAATCACGATGCCGTCAATGTCCGGGCGTTTCAGTAGTTCGTTGATTTTCTTGGCAAGCGTCAGCCAAACCTGGTCGTTCATGTCCTGCGAGCCGATTTTAACGATCTGCTCTCCCGTTACGTTGGCGATGTCTTTAATTTCGGGCACAGCATCGAGCAGCGCGCCGATGGCAACCTGTCCTGCCGTATAACTGGTTCCGGTAGCCGAGCTTCCCGTACCTGCGATGGTTCCTCCCGTAGCAAGAATATGAATATTCGGTTTTGCGGCGAATGCCATAGTTACGGAAAACAGTAGTGTGACTACTACCAGTCCAAAGCTTTTGAATTGTTTCATAACTGAATGATGTTTAGGTTAATAATATGAATCTATTAGAATATTTGTATAAAAAGCAAACCTAGTGCGATTGCCACAACGGTCGATATCAGACCGGGCATCATAAATGAATGGTTCAACACATATTTGCCGATTTTTGTTGTCCCGGTACGGTCGAAATTAATCGCAGCCACCACAGTAGGATAATTCGGAATAAAGAAATATCCGTTCACGGCAGGGAATAAAGCGATCAGCATATAAGGAGAAATTCCCAACGCGATACCCAGAGGAACGAGTGCCCGTACGGTGGCGGCCTGACTATACAGCAGAATAGACATCACAAACAGGGCGACACCGAACAGCCACGGCATTTGTTGTACGATCCCCTGGATAGAGAGCGTCAGCTGTCCCATATTTCCCTGAAGAAAAGTATCTCCCATCCAAGCAATACCGAAGATGGCAATCACCGCCTGCATACCTGCCGGGAATACGGAACCTTGCGTTGCCTTAATCCCGTCCGTCTTCGTTACTAACAGGATAATTGCGGCAGCCGACAACATCACGATTTCGATGATGGAAGACATTCCCAAGGTGACTATTTCCCCGTCAATCAGGAAACTGGGGCGCATTCCTTCAAAAGAACCGAAAAGCACGATAAAAGCAGTTGCCAATATAAAGATGATGACGGAAATCATTGCCGAACGTTTGTTCTTGACATCTTTAATCTCCACCTTTTTATTGTTGAATAAACCTTCTTTCAATCTTTTCTGATATTCGGGATCTTCCACCAGTTCCTTGCCGACTCTCATGGAAAACAAGGCGCCTACCAAAACTCCGACGATGGTGGCGGGAATCGTAATCTTGAGAATGTCGAACAGGGTAATG
The DNA here is from genome assembly GCF_047310725.1 of Bacteroides sp. 90-K9/2. Taxonomy (NCBI): domain Bacteria; kingdom Pseudomonadati; phylum Bacteroidota; class Bacteroidia; order Bacteroidales; family Bacteroidaceae; genus Bacteroides; species Bacteroides sp. 90-K9/2. The sequence goes on along the minus strand of NZ_JBCGVL010000006.1, from coordinate 75,838 downwards.
TCGAATCCGGCTAAAAGTCCGAGAAGTGCCACGGTAGCGGCAGAGATCGGACTTGCCGTAATGGCCTGCTGGGAAGCGATGACGGCAATCCCCAACGGACGTTCCGGGCGTATCTTTGTTTCGGTGGCAACCTCTGCGATCACCGGCAGTACGGAATAGGCCACGTGCCCGGTTCCGGCTACAAAAGTAAAGAGGTAAGTCACCAGCGGACTAAGCAGAGTGACGTGTGAAGGATTTTTACGAAGCAAATGTTCTGCCAGTTTCACCATATAGTCCAGACCTCCGGCTGCCTGCATACAGGAAGCGGCCGAAATTACAGCGGCAATCATTAACATAACGTCGATAGGAGGCGCAGTGGGTTGTAAACCAAAAACGAACGTAAGTATAGCCAACCCTACGCCTCCCATTACGCCAAGTCCGATACCTCCCAGGCGCGCGCCAATAATAATGGCTGTCAGAACAAATGCTAATTGTAATATCATAGATTGCTGTTTTAAGTTCCAAACAAAGATAAGTGATTTCTCTCTTTGTATTTTCTTTTTCTTGTATTTACAACAAAAAAGTCTTTGAATAGTTTTTGCATATTTATTAAAACAATAACAAAGTTCATTGGTTATTATAAGAACTAACGAAAACGTTATTACTATAAAACAACCGATATGGAACAGAATTTATCAAAAAAAACTCGTACAGAGAGTGACCTGATAGGTAGTCGTGAAGTGCCGGAAAGTGCACTCTATGGAGTACAGACACTCCGTGGTATCGAAAACTTTCGCATCAGCAAGTTTCATTTGAATGAATATCCTTTGTTCATTCAGGCATTGGCTATTACCAAGATGGGAGCCGCCGTTGCCAACCGTGAACTGGACTTATTAACAGAAGAACAAGCGGATGCTATCTTGAGAGCCTGTAAAGAAATACTTGAAGGAAAGCATCACGAGCAATTCCCCGTAGACATGATTCAGGGAGGAGCCGGTACGACCACTAACATGAATGCCAATGAAGTGATTGCCAACCGGGCATTGGAACTGATGGGACATCAGCGGGGAGAGTATCAATACTGTTCACCCAACGATCATGTCAACCGTTCGCAATCGACCAACGATGCTTATCCTACTGCCATCCACATTGGACTGTATTATACTCATTTGAAGTTGGTTAAGCATTTGGAGGTTCTGATCGAGTCTTTCCGGAAGAAAGCGAATGAGTTTGCGCATATCATCAAAATGGGGCGTACCCAACTGGAAGATGCCGTACCGATGACGCTTGGGCAAACCTTTAATGGCTTTGCAAGTATTCTGTCGCATGAAGTGAAGAATCTCGATTTCGCCGCACAGGATTTTCTGGCAGTCAATATGGGAGCAACGGCCATCGGAACAGGAATTACCGCCGAACCGGAATATGCGGAGAAGTGCATTGCCGCTTTGCGCAAGATTACGGGATTGGATATCAAACTTGCAGACGATTTGGTAGGAGCCACTTCGGACACTTCCTGCATGGTAGGCTATTCGGGAGCGATGAGGCGTGTTGCTGTTAAAATGAATAAGATATGTAATGACTTGCGGTTGCTGGCTTCCGGTCCGCGTTGCGGATTGGGGGAAATCAATCTGCCGGCAATGCAGCCGGGCTCTTCCATCATGCCGGGAAAAGTGAATCCGGTTATTCCCGAAGTCATGAATCAGATAGCCTATAAAGTAATAGGAAACGACCTCTGCGTAGCCATGAGCGGTGAAGCGGCTCAAATGGAACTGAATGCAATGGAGCCGGTAATGGCACAATGCTGTTTCGAGTCTGCCGATCTGTTGATGAATGGTTTCGACACTTTGCGCACGTTATGCATCGACGGCATTACGGCTAATGAAGAAAAATGCAGGAGAGATGTGCATAACAGTATCGGAGTAGTGACAGCCCTGAATCCGGTGATCGGATATAAGAACTCTACCAAAATAGCCAAAGAAGCATTGGAAACCGGGAAGGGAGTTTATGAACTTGTTTTGGAGCATAACATTCTTTCCAAAGAAGACTTGGATACTATCTTAAAACCGGAGAATATGATTAAACCGGTGAAGTTGGACATTCACCCGAATCGTTGATTGATATATAGTAAGTGGAGATTGGTTTAAGATGAGAAATCGCCGGGCAGATCATTGATCTGTTCCGGCGATTTTTGATTATTTATTACTTTGACCTTATATGGGAATAATTGCTAATTTATCCGGCGAAATGGTTATTGTTTATTACTTCGAAAGCGACGAACTTTGCAATATCATTCGTTGTTAACCTGATAAGCAAGTCTTGAACCCATTAAAAGTTATATAGATATGAATGCATTTGATGTTATTATTATCGGTTTCGGTAAGGGAGGAAAGACCCTTGCGGCAGAGTTTGCAAAACGTGGGCGGAAAGTCGCCATTGTTGAACGTTCTGATAAAATGTATGGAGGAACGTGTATCAATATCGGCTGTATTCCGACAAAGACGTTGGTTCATCAGGCTAAAATTGCTTCCGGTATGGAAGACTCCACATTTGAAGAAAGAAGTGCGTTTTATCGCAATGCTATTGCTGTGAAGGAGTCTGTGACAAGTGCGTTGAGAGGCAAGAATTACCATAATCTGGCGGATCATCCTAATGTAACAGTTTATACAGGTGTAGGTTCTTTTGTATCTGCCGATGTGGTTTCTGTCCGTACATCTACTGAAGAAATATGGTTGACATCAAAGCAAATAATTATCAACACCGGAGCGGAAACAATAATTCCGCCTATTGAAGGAGTTGCGGACAATTCTTTGGTTTATACCAGTACTTCAATCATGGAATTGACCGATCTTCCCCGTCGGCTGGTTATTGTTGGCGGCGGTTATATTGGTTTGGAGTTTGCGTCTATGTATGCTTCGTTCGGTTCACAAGTGACGGTACTCGAAAGTTATCCGGAGCTGATTGTCCGTGAGGATCGGGATATTGCTGCAAGTGTAAAAGAAACATTGGAGAAAAAAGGCATTGTTTTTCGGATGAACGCGAAGGTACAATCTGTGAAGCATGTTGAAAATAGGGCTGTCGTTGTTTTCTCTGATTCACAAACTGATGAGGTGTTCGAACTTGAAGCTGATGCCGTATTGTTGGCTACAGGACGCAGGCCGAACACGAAAGATCTGAATCTGAAAGTTGCCGGAGTGGAGACGGACGCACGTGGAGCGATCATTGTGGATGAATATCTGAAGACAACTAATCCGAATATACGTGCCGTGGGTGATGTGAAAGGTGGTTTGCAGTTCACTTATATTTCATTGGATGATTATCGGATTATCCGCGAAGATTTGTTTGGAGATAAGGAGCGGAAAACAAGTGACCGTAATCCGGTTGCTTATTCCGTATTTATTGATCCTCCATTGGCACGTATCGGATTGAATGAGGATGAGGCTCGTAAGCAGAATTTGGATGTGATTATCAAGAAATTGCCTGTTATGGCGATACCGAGAGCAAAGACATTGGGAGAGACGGACGGTCTGCTGAAAGCTGTCATTGATAAGAATACGGGAAAAATAGTAGGTTGTATGCTGTTTGCGCCTGATGCCAGCGAGGTCATTAATATAGTTGCCATGGCAATGAAAACAGCTCAGGATTATACTTTCCTGCGTGATTTCATCTTTACTCATCCCAGCATGAGCGAAGCGTTGAATGATTTGTTCTCATAGAGTAGTAAGAATACGTCTTTCTAGTCGCATACGCTGTGTGGGGCTCATCCTGATTTCAGTTGTCGGGTAAGTTGTGTTTTTCCCGTGATTACTGGTTGGCTAATTTCCGGTCAGTGGTAGCTTGAATTTGTTTAGAGGCTTGAAACAATTTGTTTAGAGGTGTGAAACAATCTGTTCGCAGGCTTGAAACTAAAGTTTCCCCTATGGGGGAACAATGGTTTCCCTACGGGGAAACTATAGTCTCTCACCGGGAAACTATTAGTATCATTACATGAAACTTTTATTCGTACTATTGGAAACTGGAACTTTCCTAATGGATAAGCCATTTGCAACGTGAGGGTAGTGTGAGGGTAACTTCTACCCTCACCTTTACTCTCACACCTGTAATGCTGATGAATAAAGGGATTGAACCAATGGGTGAGGGTGTGAGAGTAAAAACCACTACAACTTTTATTTGTGAGAAAGTTCCATAATCAAGAACGAGAAGTAGAGTCGTCTTTTGTCAGATTCATTTTAATACATAACTTCCAGTATTTATTTCCATATTTCGACTGCATTTCAAAAAAAACATATATCTTTGCCGTACGCTTTCAGCCCATCAGCGTGATGGAATAGGCAGAAAGCGGTTTTTATTTCCTTATTGGAGTAAAAGCGTATTATCTCTCGCTTCCAGAATAGCAAATCTAAGCAAAGAGAGATGATACGGCAGATACTCCACGTGAACGGATGTATATCAACATATTCGTAAGAGATGTGTTATATATAAACGATTGACGTGGGTGTCTGCTGTCATCATTATCTTTTGCGCGGGTATTGCTAGCCTTGGAAGCAGATAATGGTACAGCAGCATCTGCGTCTTTCTTGTATTCGGCCGGTTATAAATTGCCCCAATTTAACCTAGCCAATCCCCACCCGGCGGACTGCAAAAAAGCGTGGATGCTCGTTGTACTAATATATATGAATAAAATATTATTCATCCCTTATTTGTATCACACATGAAAAAACAAACGCTATGGCACAATGGATTAGTATAGAAGAGGCAGCTGCAAAGTACGGATTCGAGACAGAATATCTCTGGGTCTTGGTAGAAATGCGAGAAATCACTGTGGACTACGAAAGGCCGGGCATCGACATCATCAGTGATGACAGTGTTCAGGAGTTTATGAGTCGAAATGAAAAAGGAGCTACCTTGATGTATATCGAAAAACTGGAACGATATTGCATAGATAAGTCAAAACTTTGTTCAATATACCTATCACTCTTAGGCAAACAAGATAAAGAAATCACAAGATATAAAGCAGCCGGAATCCTCTATGATACCTTACAAGTCAAATGGCTGAAACAATGCGACCGGTTGCGGAAGTTGGAAAAAGAACTCGTCTTGGGGCAGACTACTTGCTGTACCTGTTGGCTGAAAAGAATCTGTATGAAAATCAGGAAGTAAAATCGGATTAATTTAATACTTATTTGCTAAAATATCAATTGCTTCATAACCGTACCAATTGGATAAAATCGAACTTATAAGAAATTCTTATTAGTTCGTCAGGAGGGGCAACGACGTCTTTAAATGAACAAACAACCAAGAATTTGTGTTTATTTAATCTAAATATATATCTTTGTCCCGAATTATAAACACGTAAATTTATGAAAAAGATTTTTGGTGCTTTAATGATTGCTATGTGTATAGCTATGGCAATGCCTGCTCAGGCGCAGATACACTTTGGTGTAAAGGGAGGTTTGAACTTGTCAAAGGCGAGTTTCTCTAATGTGAGCGAAAACTTTAAAAAGGATAATTTCACAGGCTTCTTTATCGGTCCGATGGCCGAGTTTAATATTCCAATCGTAGGGTTGGGAGTAGATGCATCTTTGCTTTTTGCTCAACGGGGTATCAAAGTTTCAGAAGGAAATGAAGATTTTACTGTTAAGCAAAACGGTATTGATATTCCTGTGAACCTGAAATATACCATTGGCTTGGGAAGTCTGGCAGGCATTTATCTGGCTGCAGGTCCTGATTTTTATTTCGATTTTGAAAAGAAATCGGGAATTGATAAGAAGAAAGCAGAAGTAGGTATTAATGTGGGTGCGGGTGTGAAATTGCTGAACCATTTGCAGGTGGGGGCTAATTACAATATCCCATTGGGCGATACTGCTGATATTGACACTGGTGGTTCTTATAAGACTAAGACTTGGCAAGTATCTGTAGCCTATATTTTTTAAGTAGTCTGTCGCTTTACATAGTATATGAAAAAGAGTTTCCGATAACCGGAAACTCTTTTTTTGTTTGAGATGATCTTGTTACACTCTCGAATATATTTTCTTCTATTCTCGTATAAAGTAGAGTTTTCTTTTTAAGTGTTCTTCCTTCCTTCTTTTAAATCCCCGTTTTTTTATTGTATTTTTGTGGCTGCAATGAAAAAGTATGTAGATGTCATATTACCGCTTCCGCTTCCGAAGAGTTTTACTTACTCTTTGCCGGATGAATGTGCAGAAGATGTGAAGATAGGCTGCCGTGTGGTAGTTCCTTTCGGGCGGAAGAAGTTTTATACGGCTATCGTCCTCAACGTTCATTATTGTGCTCCAACGGAATACGAAGTGAAAGATATATCTGCATTACTGGATGCTTCTCCCATCTTGTTACCCGCTCAATTCAAATTTTGGGAGTGGATAGCCGACTATTATCTCTGTACACAAGGCGATGTCTATAAAGCGGCACTTCCCTCCGGACTGAAACTGGAGAGTGAAACGATTGTTGAATATAATCCTGATTTTGAAGCGGATGCGCCATTGCCGGAACGTGAACAACGTATTTTGGACTTACTTGCCATAGATTCGCAGCAGTGCGTCACTAAACTGGAGAAAGACAGCGGCATCAAAAATATCCTTGCTGTCATCAAGTCTCTGCTCGATAAAGAAGCGATTTTCGTCAAGGAGGAATTGAGACGTACTTATAAACCGAAAACAGAGGCACGGGTCCGGCTTGCGGGTGCAGCGGATGAGAAACGGCTTCATATCCTGTTTGATATCCTGTCTCGTGCTCCGAAGCAGTTGGCGTTGCTTATGAAATATGTGGAGTGTTCTGGTGTTTTAGGAGCGGGAACTCCGAAAGAAGTCTCCAAGAAAGAACTGTTGCAGCGGGCTAATGTGGCTCCTTCTGTATTGAATGGATTGGTGGATAAGAAGATTTTTGAAATCTACTACCATGAAATCGGCCGGTTGGACAAGCAGGAGAAGGAGATTGTCGAATTAAATCCTTTAAATGAGTTTCAACAACGTGCATTTGATGAAGTCGTACAGTCTTTTCAGGAGAAAAACGTTTGTTTGCTTCATGGGGTAACGTCCAGCGGTAAGACTGAAATTTATATCCATCTGATAGAAGAAGCGATTCGCCAGGGAAAGCAGGTGTTATATTTGTTGCCGGAAATTGCATTGACCACTCAAATTACGGAGCGTTTGCAACGGGTTTTCGGTGCCCGTCTGGGTATCTATCATTCTAAATTCCCCGATGCCGAACGGGTTGAAATATGGAGGAAGCAACTGGGAGAGAAGGGATATGATATTATTCTGGGCGTTCGTTCTTCTATTTTCCTGCCTTTTCGGAATCTGGGATTGGTGATTGTGGACGAAGAGCACGAAAATACATATAAACAACAAGATCCCGCTCCCCGCTATCATGCGCGTAGCGCAGCTATTGTACTGGCTGCCATGTACGGAGCTAAGACTCTGTTGGGTACGGCTACTCCTTCTATCGAGTCGTGGCAGAATGCAAGAGAGGGAAAATATGGTTTCGTACAACTGAAAGAACGATATAAAGAAATCCAGTTGCCGGAGATTATTCCGGTGGATATTAAGGAATTGCATCGCAAAAAACGGATGGTCGGACAATTCTCACCGCTCCTGATACAATATATGAAAGAGGCTTTGGAACAGAAAGAACAGGTGATTCTCTTTCAGAACCGTCGTGGGTTTGCCCCGATGGTGGAGTGTCGTACCTGCGGCTGGGTGCCCAAGTGTAAGAATTGTGACGTAAGTCTTACTTATCATAAAGGAATCAATCAGTTAACTTGTCACTATTGCGGTTATACCTATCAACTGCCGAAATCCTGCCCTGCCTGCGAGGGGACAGAACTGGTGAACCGTGGTTTCGGTACGGAAAAGATTGAAGATGACATCAAAATTCTTTTCCCGGAAGCTGCCGTAGCCCGGATGGATTTGGATACTACACGTACCCGCTCTGCCTATGAGAAGATTATTGCAGATTTCGAGCAGGGAAAGACGGACATATTGATCGGTACGCAAATGGTTTCAAAAGGATTGGACTTCGATCATGTCAGTATAGTAGGCATATTGAATGCCGATACCATGTTGAATTATCCCGATTTCCGTTCCTATGAACGTGCGTTTCAGTTGATGGCGCAAGTAGCGGGACGTGCCGGACGTAAGAACAAACGCGGACGGGTGGTATTGCAAACCAAGAGCATCGATCATCCTATCATTCATCAGGTCATTGCCAATGATTATGAAGATATGGTAGGCGGACAATTGGCGGAACGCCAGATGTTCCATTATCCTCCCTATTATCGGCTGGTATATGTTTATCTGAAAAATCATAATGAAGCGTTACTGGATCAGATGGCGGCAGTGATGGCGGATAAGTTGCGGTCAGTATTTGGCAATCGGGTATTAGGTCCGGACAAACCTCCTGTTGCCCGTATCCAGACTTTGTTTATCAAAAAGATCGTCGTTAAGATTGAGCAGAATGCCCCGATGGGACGTGCGCGGGAATTGCTGTTACGCATCCAGCGCGAGATGTTGGCGGACGAACGCTATAAATCTTTGATTGTTTATTATGATGTAGACCCTATGTGATTTAATATTTTTCCCCCATATAATAACCTTTATTAATTTAATTAACTAACCATGAAACGACTTACTATTTTTTCTCTGACTTGTCTTTTTAGCATGGGTGCAGTTTTTGCCCAGCAAGGAGTAACTCAATGCGGTGTTCCGACAGGACAACCGAAGTTCCCTTTACTGACTTATCAGGAGTTGCCTGATCCTACTGCACCTTCTGATAAAGAGTGGGCAGCGGTGACTTCCACTCAAGTCTCTTGGGGTACAACAGATATCCGGTATGCAAAACATCAACTCCCGCAGTTGAAGAAACAACAGACTGTTTCCCTGAAAGGCTGGCGTGGCGAACGGGTGAACGCGCAAGCTGTTGTGTGGACAGGCGTAGAACTGAAAGACCTGAATTTCAGCTTTGGTGATTTCAAGGATAAAAAGGGAAATGTTCTTCCCAAAGATGCATTTACAGGTGGTTTTGTCCGTTATGTGATGACGGATGAATTGAACAAAGATGGGAGAGGGGCGTGCGGACACCGGAAATCTGTGGATTATGATTCATTATTGGTGGCCGACCCTATTGATACCAACCTGAAAACGATGGCTTTGCCTGCTCGTACTGTTCAACCGGTTTGGGTACAGTGCTGGATTCCGCAATCGGCTACTCCCGGAACTTACCGAGGGGAGTTATTAATCAATGACGGCTCGCGTTTATTGCAACGCCTGAATCTGGAAATTACCGTTTCTCCCCGTGAGCTTCCTCAACCTTCGGAATGGGCTTACCACTTGGATTTATGGCAAAGTCCTTATGCAGTGGCACGTTATTATCAGGTTCCTTTATGGAGTCAGGAGCATTTCGACGCCATGCGTCCTTTAATGAAAATGTTGGCAGATGCCGGACAGAAGATTATCACGGCGACTTTGACGTACAAACCCTGGAATGGTCAGACAGAAGATTATTTTGATACAATGGTCACCTGGATGAAACGGGCAGATGGAACATGGGCTTTTGATTATACCATCTTCGACCGTTGGGTGGAATTTATGATGAGTGTAGGCATTGATAAACAGATTAATTGTTACTCAATGGTTCCCTGGGAGTTGTCATTCCAATATTACGATCAGGCAACCAACTCTTTGCAATTCGTGAAAACTGCACCGGGTGAAGCGGCTTATGAAGAAATGTGGGGAGCGATGCTTGCCTCTTTCTCCAAGCATCTGAAAGAAAAAGGATGGTTTGATATTTGTGCCATTGCGATGGACGAACGTCCGATGGAAGTGATGCAGAAGACGTTGAAAGTGATTCGTAAAGCTGATCCGGATTTTAAAGTTTCATTGGCTGGAAACTATCATGCGGAGATTGAGCCGGAACTGTATGATTACTGTATTGTCATCGGACAGGATTTTCCGGAAGAGGTGCGTCTTCGTCGTGTTGCCGAGAACAAACGTACTAATTACTATACTTGCTGTACGGAAGCCCATCCTAACACGTTTACTTTCTCTGAGCCTGCAGAAGCAGCTTGGATGAGTTATTATTCATCTAAGAAACAGCTGGATGGCTATCTGCGTTGGGCATATAACAGCTGGCCGTTGGAACCGTTGCTCGATTCCCGTTTCCGTAGCTGGGCAGGTGGAGATACTTATCTTGTATATCCGGGAGCTCGCAGTTGTATCCGTTTCGAACGTTTGATTGAAGGAATACAGGCGCATGAGAAGATCCATATTCTTCGTCAGGAATTTGAGAAAAAAGGAAATAAGGCCGGATTAAAGAAAATTGAGAAAATGCTTGCTCCGTTCCATTTGGGTAGTATGCCGGAAATCCCGGCCGCAGTAACCGTGAACCGGGCTAATCAGATATTAAATTCGTTCTAGTACTGTGGTGAACTATCATATTTAGGCACGGATTACACGGATAACACGGTTTTTAATTGGTTAATCTTTTCAAACCGCGAAATCCGTGTAATCCGTGCCTAAAAATATATAAGTATTCTATATCATTTCTGTATCGTTAAAAGTAAATTATGAAGAAAATATTATTTGTCTGTTTAGGAAATATCTGCCGTAGCTCTACGGCTGAAGGCGTAATGCTTCATTTAATTGAAGAGGCGGGACTGGAAAAAGAATTTGTGATAGATTCTGCCGGAATCCTGTCTTATCATCAGGGCGAATTGCCGGATAGCCGGATGCGTGCTCATGCTGCTCGTCGCGGTTATCAATTAGTGCATCGTTCTCGCCCCGTCCGTACGGAAGATTTCTATCATTTTGATCTGATCATCGGTATGGACGACCGGAACATAGATGATTTGAAAGACAAAGCCCCTTCTCCTGAAGAATGGAAGAAGATTCATCGCATGACGGAGTATTGCACCCGTATTCCTGCAGATCATGTCCCTGACCCCTATTATGGAGGGGCCGAGGGTTTTGAATATGTACTCGATGTTCTTGAAGACGCTTGCGCAGGTTTGCTTACTTCTTTAACTCAGGATAACTGATCCGGGTATGATAAGCAATCTTTAGTTTTTCTTTGAACACAGTTTTCACAGTCGCTATGTCCTTGAAAGTGATAGGACATTCCTTAAAGTAACCTTCAGTGACCTGGGAATCGATAATCTTGTCGACCAGGTTGCTGATTGTTTCTTCCGTATATTCCGGGAGACTGCGTGATGCGGCTTCCACGGCATCCGCCATCATCAGGATAGCCTGCTCTTTGGTGAACGGATTCGGACCGGGATAGGTGAACTGTTCTTCATTCGGTTCTTCGTCCGGATGCTCGTTCTTCCAGGAAATATAGAAATATTTTGTTTTTCCCCGTCCGTGATGCGTGCTGATAAAGTCCTTGACAGCTTTAGGCAGATTGTGTTTATCAGCTAATTTCAATCCATCCGTCACATGACTGATGACGACCTGTGCACTTTGTTCGTAATTCAGGTTCTTATGCGGGTTTATTCCTCCTGACTGATTTTCTGTGAAGAAAGCAGGGTTTTCCATCTTGCCAATGTCATGATACAAAGCTCCTGTACGTACTAACTGGCTTTTGGCTCCAATACGGATGGCTGCTTCCGCAGCAAGATTGGCCACCTGCATGGAATGTTGGAATGTGCCCGGAACCGTTTCGGACATTTGCCGTAAAAGGTCATTATTGATATTCGAAAGTTCTACCAACGTTACATTGGAAGTAAATCCGAAAGTCTTTTCCAATAAAAAGAGTAAAGGATAGGTGAATAATAACAAGATTCCATTGATGATGAAGTAGGTGTACATTCGTATGTTTAACTTCGAAAAGTCGGTGGAAAGGCCGTTCTCTGTCATCAATTCGAAGGCGAAATAAATGGCTGCATAAGTCAGTATGACCAATAAAGCTGTCCGGAAAAGTTGGGACCTTTGCGATAGCTCTCTTAGACTGAATATTGCCACCAATCCTGCTGCCAACTGTGTCAGAATGAATTCATGCGGAAAGCGTAGGGATATGGAGCATATCAGTATGGTAATGACATGCGTCAGGAAAGCAGTCCTCGAATCAAGGAAGACGCGGATGATAATGGGCAGCATCGCGTACGGGATGATATACACATTAAATAGATTATGTGTTACCATGAAAGCGGTTATGACACTGTAAAATACAATCAACGTGAATAGCAATGACAGACTGCCTTTCCGTTGATAGTAGTCTTTCCGGAACAGGTCGAGATAAAGCATAAAACAAAGCATCAGCATTCCTACAAACAGAATCTGTCCGCCGAGAATCAGACGGTTCTGTCCCATGGACTCATTCCGTTTGATGGATTCTTTGCGTAATGACTCCAGGATATTATAGGTATGCGGGCTGATGATTTCCCCCCGGTCAATAATCTTTTGCCCGCTGACTACCAATCCGTTTGCCCAGGAATAGTTGTTCAGAATCTCTTCTTTGGCAGCCTGGGTACGTTCCTCGTCAAAAGTAAGGTTGGGAGTGATGTATTCGTTCAGTGAGCATTGCCTTAAAATTTCCCGGTTGAAATGAGTGGAATCTGCCGACAACAAGTGCTCATAGGCTTTTTTTACCGTGTAAAGATTCTCGGTAGCCTGTGGATTAGCCAGTTTATCATCAATCACCATGACGGATGAAGTGCTGTCTTTGTGAAGCTGCTGTATATTCTCTGTCGAAACGATACCTGCCTGATAGATTTCTTTTAAAGTGCGTTCGATGTACCGTAAATAATCAATGGAAGGGAGAATACCTTTCAGATTCGTGTGGTAATTCTCCTTCAGTTTGGCGATTGCGTCTTTCTCTATATTCTTATCCAGTTGATAATAAGGTTGGAAGAAAGCCATCAGGCTATCTTGTTCCCTTTTTACTACTGCATCCTCTTTATAAATAGGAAAGTCGAAAGTAGCGATCAACTGTCCGTACTTCCAGGGCTTGTTGATGTCGAACTGGTAATTGAATTTTCCGTCACGTGGCAGGAAATAGACAATCAGTGTTACAGTGCCCACAAATAGCAGTGATTTATATAGTAAATCTCTCCATGAAAATCTTTTTTTCTTCTTCAAATGTTCCATATCCACTGAAATTTTTGCGAAAAGTACAAAAAAAAACAATAGTGTGGAAAAAAAGGTTTAATTTTGCCACGATTTACCTATACTAACCCAAATTATGGCAGAAAGAAAAGTAAGAGTTCGTTTTGCTCCAAGTCCTACGGGAGCATTGCACATCGGTGGTGTGCGTACAGCTTTGTATAATTATCTATTTGCGCGTCAACACGGCGGAGACTTGATATTTCGTATTGAAGACACTGACTCTAACCGGTTCGTTCCGGGAGCGGAAGAGTATATACTCGAATCTTTTAAGTGGTTGGGTATCCACTTTGACGAGGGGGTGAGCTTCGGTGGTGAACACGGTCCGTACCGTCAGTCGGAACGCCGCGAAATCTACAAGAAATATGTGCAGATTTTGCTGGAAAATGGAAAAGCATACATCGCTTTTGATACTCCGGAGGAACTGGACGCTAAGCGTGCTGAAATTGCTAACTTCCAATATGATGCATCTACCCGTGGTATGATGCGCAACTCATTAACTATGCCGAAGGAAGAAGTGGATGCACTGATTGCTGAAGGCAAACAATATGTTGTTCGTTTCAAAATCGAACCGAATGAAGATATTCATGTAAATGACCTGATTCGTGGTGAAGTAGTAATAAACTCATCTATTCTGGATGATAAAGTGCTTTATAAATCGGCTGACGAACTGCCTACTTACCATTTGGCAAATATCGTGGATGACCATTTGATGGAAGTTTCCCACGTGATTCGTGGTGAGGAATGGTTGCCTTCCGCTCCTTTGCATGTGTTGTTGTACCGTGCTTTCGGCTGGGAAGATACGATGCCGGAGTTTGCTCACCTGCCTTTGTTGTTGAAACCGGAAGGTAATGGAAAATTAAGCAAGCGTGACGGTGACCGTCTAGGATTCCCTGTATTCCCATTGGAATGGCACGATCCGAAATCCGGAGAAATCTCTTCTGGTTATCGTGAATCCGGTTATTTGCCTGAAGCTGTGATTAATTTCCTGGCTTTATTGGGATGGAATCCGGGTAATGATCAGGAAGTGATGTCGATGGACGAATTGATTAAATTGTTTGATCTTCACCGTTGCAGCAAGTCGGGAGCTAAGTTCGACTATAAAAAAGGAATATGGTTCAATCATCAATATATACAGCAGAAACCTAACGAAGAAATTGCGGAACTGTTCTTGCCTTTCTTGAAAGAACAAGGCGTAGAGGCTCCTTTCGAAAAGGTAGTGACTGTGGTTGGCATGATGAAAGACCGGGTAAGTTTCATTAAAGAACTGTGGGATGTATGTAGCTTCTTCTTTGTGGCTCCTACCGAATATGACGAAAAGACGGTGAAGAAACGTTGGAAAGAAGATTCTGCCAAATGTATGACCGAATTGGCGGAAGTGATTGCCGGTATTGAAGATTTTAGCATTGAAGGACAGGAAAAAGTCGTTATGGACTGGATTGCAGAGAAAGGTTACCATACCGGTAATATCATGAATGCTTTCCGTCTGACATTGGTGGGTGAAGGAAAAGGCCCGCACATGTTCGATATTTCCTGGGTATTGGGCAAAGAGGAGACGATAGCTCGTATGAAACGGGCGGTAGAGGTTTTGAAGTAATCGACACAGTACTATGCTTTACGACCTGGCAATAGTCATTTATGACTTTATCGTCCATTTGGCTGCTCCGTTTAGCCGCAAGCCCCGGAAGATGATGAAAGGGCATTGGGTGGTGTATGAACTTTTACGCCAACAAGTGGAAAAAGGGGAACAGTATATTTGGTTTCACGCTGCTTCACTGGGGGAGTTTGAACAAGGACGCCCTCTGATAGAAATGATTCGTGAGAAATATCCTAACTATAAGATATTGCTGACATTTTTCTCTCCTTCCGGTTATGAAGTGCGTAAGCATTACCGGGGGGCGGATATTGTTTGCTATCTGCCGTTTGATAAGCCGAGGAATGTGAAGAAGTTCCTGGATATTGCAAATCCTTGCATGGCGTTCTTTATCAAATATGAGTTTTGGAAGAATTATCTGGATGAGCTGCACAAGCGCCGTATTCCGGTATATAGTGTGTCGTCCATCTTCCGTCGCGAACAGATATTCTTTAAATGGTACGGTGGCACTTATCGCAATGTCTTGAAAGATTTCGATCATCTGTTTGTTCAGAATGAGGCATCCAAACGTTATTTGTCGAAAATCGGCATCAGTCGTGTGACAGTGGTGGGGGATACCCGTTTTGACCGGGTACTGCAAATCCGCGAAGAAGCGAAAGAACTTCCGTTGGTGGAGAAATTTAAAGGAAACAATTCTTTTACTTTTGTTGCCGGAAGCTCATGGGGACCTGATGAGGATTTATTCCTCGAATATTTCAATAATCATCCGGAAATGAAGTTGATTATTGCTCCGCATGTGATCGATGAGAATCACCTGGTTGAGATCATCGGTAAACTGAAACGTCCGTATGTGCGCTATACCCGTGCTGACGAAAGAAATGTATTGAAAGCGGATTGCCTTATAATAGATTGCTTCGGCCTATTGTCCTCTATTTACCGTTATGGTGAAATAGCTTATATCGGCGGTGGTTTCGGAGTAGGAATCCACAACACATTGGAAGCGGCTGTATATGGTATTCCGGTGATTTTCGGACCGAAGTATCAGAAATTCATGGAGGCTGTTCAATTGCTGGAAGCAAAAGGTGCTTATTCTATCAAAGATTACGATGAGCTGAAAACTTTGTTGGATCGTTTCCTGACAGATGAGGTCTTTTTGCGCGAAACCGGAACGAATGCCGGTTATTATGTGACTAGCAATGCCGGTGCGACGGAGAAGATTATGCACATGATTAATTTCTAATAGCTTACTAACTGATATAATTTAGGCACGGATAACACGGGCTATGCGGTTTTTAGAAATATAACAGCATAAAGTGACCATGTAATCCGTGCCTGAAATAAATTAGAAAGGGCGTTTTTACACACTACCGTTATTTCATACTTTTCACAGCGTTTTGTTATCAGACTGCTATTTCTTGATTTAATATGGTGGGAGAATGATGGGAGGTAGCTAAAAATAGAATGAGAAATAATTATATGAATGTTATTAGGTGGATAAAAAGATGAGAGATACTTGTTTTGAAATGTATCTCTCATCTTATATCTGTTTAGTTATCTGATGTTTATCTTCTACTTATACCATTGAGAATACATCAGATAGTTGTGAGCGATTTTCTGATTAAGCTCTTTGGCTTGCTCAGGGTCTACGTTTTTGATAAACTTGGCAGGTACTCCTCCCCAGATGCTTCCGGGTTCAATAATGGTATTGCTTAATACCAATGAACCGGCGGCAACAATTGCACCTTCTCCTACTACGGCATGGTCCAGGATGGTTGATCCCATTCCAACTAGAGCATAGTCTTTGATGGTTGCCCCATGGATCGTGACATTGTGTCCTACAGATACATGGTCGCCTATTTCAATAGTCGATTTCTGGTATAATGTATGCAAGACACTTCCGTCTTGGATGTTAACGCCATTGCCGATTCGTATAGAGTTGACATCTCCTCTTAATACGGTACTAAACCAGATGCTACAATCATTTCCTATTTTTACATCTCCTATAATAGTTGCGTTATCTGCGAGAAAACAGTTTTCTCCGATTTCGGGGGTGAATCCGCGTACTGATTTTATTAAAGCCATGAGATTTGTTTGATTTAATAATGTTTTTTAGTTGATACTATGTTATGTTGTCCGACACCCGGGTGTCGGTCGTCCTGACACCCGGGTCTTGGTAAGCTTGACATCCGGGTGTTGGGTATGCTGACACCCGGGTGTCAGACATCTTATTTCTTAAATAGAAGTGGTAGCTTCCTGTAACCAGACTTTTTCTTCCTCGTTAAGATCTGGAGATAGCTTTTCGTAAACAGTCTGATGGTAATTATTCAGCCATTCGATTTCCTCCTTTGTCAACATCTCCTTGATGATCCCCTTTTTGCAGATAGGACATAAAGTGATAGTCTCAAATTTAAGATATTCTCCAAACATTCCTTCTCCATCTTTGCAGACTAACGTCAGATTCTCCGTACGTATCCCGTGACTGCCTGCCTTATAAACACCAGGTTCGTTGGATGTAACCATACCGGGTTGGAGAATTACAGGGTTCTCATTCATACGAATGCTTTGTGGACCTTCATGTACACTCAAGAAATGCCCGACGCCGTGCCCTGTGCCATGGAGAAAGTTCATTCTGTGGTTCCAGATAGGCATACGCGCCAGTACATCGAGTTGCGCACCACGGGTTCCGGCTGGGAATTTGGCCATAGCCAATGCTATGTGTCCCTTTAATATTAAGGTATAATCCGTCTTTTCCTCTTCCGTCAGTTCGCCTAATGCGATGGTACGAGTGATGTCAGTGGTTCCGTCCAAGTATTGTGCCCCTGAATCTAAGAGTAGGAACCCTTTAGGCTGAAGGGGGACATCGCTTTCCGGCGTTGCCGAATAATGCACGATTGCTCCATGCTCTTTATATCCTGCAATGGTGTCGAAGCTTTCTCCCATGTAGAGAGGCTGTGCTGCTCTGAACTCATGCAGCTTTTTATCTATACTTAATTCAGTTTCTTTTCCGGTGGATACAGATTCTTCCAGCCACTTGAGAAATCTGACAAGTGCCACTCCATCCCGTTGCATGGCAGCATGGATGCCGGCTATTTCCTGCTCATTACGAATGGCTTTCAATAATGTGACGGGAGACTCGCCGCGAATAATGGAACATTTCGGATGGATGGCCGAGTAAATCGCATAATTCGTTTTCCGTGGATCAATAAGAATATTTTCTCCGGAGAAAGAATTCAGGAATGTCTCTACCTCATCATATTTCTGTATTCCTATTTGTTGTTTTTTTAGATAAGTCTCGACCTCCGGCGTCACTTTTTCCGGAGAAACAAAGTAAGTCACCTCATCCTGTGTAATTAACAGGTAGCTCACTATGACTGGATTGCAATGTACGTCGTTTCCTCGTAGATTGAGAGTCCATGCTATTTCGTCCAGTGCAGATATGAATAAAGCATAGACGCCTTTCTTCTTCAACTCCGAACGGATGGCGGATATTTTTTCTTCGCAGCTTTTTCCTGCATATTTGATATCATAAATAAAAGCTGGAGAGTCAGGGATGGAGGGACGGTCTTTCCAGATGTTTTTTAATGGATCTCCAAATATATCTACCTGTAACTGATGTACCGCTAGTTCTTCTTTCATTTGTTCTACCTGTTGCACGGAGAACATTTTCCCGTCAATGCTTACAGATTCTCCGGGTTTTAAGTGCTGGCAGAGAAACTCTGTTATGCTTGGAGTTTCCGGCAACATCTCTTTGTAGAGTGTGATGCCGCTGCCTTCCAGCTCTTTCTCTGCCTGAAGGAAGTAACGTGAGTCGGTCCATAATCCCGCTTTGTCCATCAGGATGACCGCTGTTCCTGCGGAACCTGTGAAACCGGAAATCCATTCGCGTGACATCCAGTGGGGAGCCACATACTCACTAAGATGAGGGTCGGTGCTGGGGATAATGAATGCTTTGATGTAATTGGGATGGAAGGTCATGCGCAAAGCATGCACTCGTTCTTTTATGTTCTGTTTCATACCTTATTATATTATTATAGACATGTAAGTGTTTCAAAGGTACTAACTTTCTGCATTTAATGACTTGTTTATGAATAGTTTTTGAGAAATATTTGCCGAAAGTTTTGTGAATAAAGAAAGTATGTGTAATTTTGCGGCGCAATTTGACTGCGGAATTTTTTTAATCATAACATATTAATAGTAACAAAATGATTGTAGTACCTGTAAAAGAAGGCGAAAACATTGAAAAAGCGCTGAAGAAGTTCAAAAGAAAATTTGAGAAAACTGGCATCGTAAAAGAATTGAGAAGCAGACAGCAGTTTGATAAACCGTCTGTAACTAAAAGACTTAAGAAAGAACGCGCAGTTTACGTACAACAACTTCAGCAAGTAGAAGATTAATAATTCGTAATTTCCTTTGAATTATTGAATTCTTTTCATACATTCGTTGCACGATTTTAGATGTAGCGATATTATGTTGATAGAATCTTTTCTTGATTATCTCCAGTATGAGCGGAACTATTCTGAAAAAACCGTTCTTGCGTATGGTGAAGATATAAAGCAACTGCAGGAGTTTGCTCAGGAAGAGTATGGAAAGTTTAATCCGTTAGAGGTCGAGGCGGAACTGATTCGTGAATGGATTGTTTCATTGATGGATAAAGGGTATACCTCAACTTCTGTAAATCGTAAGCTAAGTTCGCTCCGAACGTTTTACAAGTATCTCATAAGGCAGGGAGAAACGATTATAGATCCTTTGCGTAAAATAAAAGGACCTAAAAACAAAAAGCCGTTGCCTGTGTTCTTAAAAGAGAACGAAATGAATCGGTTGTTGGATGATACGGATTTTGGCGAAGGATTTAAAGGTTGTCGGGACCGGTTGGTGATTGAAGTGTTTTATGCTACTGGCATGAGACTTTCGGAATTAATAGGTTTGGATGATAAGGATGTGGATTTTTCGGCTTCTCTTCTGAAAGTGACCGGGAAAAGAAATAAGCAACGACTGATACCGTTCGGTGATGAACTGCGGGAGTTGATGCTTGAATATATTAATGTAAGAAACGAAACGATTCCGGAAAGGTCGGAGGCTTTCTTTATTAGAGAGAATGGCGAACGGCTTTATAAGAATCTGGTCTATAATTTAGTGAAACGGAACCTGTCAAAGGTGGCAACGCTGAAGAAAAGGAGTCCTCACGTGTTGAGGCATACTTTCGCTACCACAATGCTGAATAATGAAGCGGAGTTGGGCGCGGTAAAAGAACTTTTAGGTCACGAGAGCATTACGACTACCGAGATATATACGCATGCCACATTTGAAGAACTTAAAAAAGTGTATAAACAAGCTCATCCAAGAGCTTAAAAAAAGGAGGTAAGTATGGATGTTAGAATTCAATCAATTCACTTTGATGCGTCAGAGCAATTGCAGGCATTTATTCAGAAGAAAGTGTCTAAGTTGGAAAAATATTACGAAGATATAAAGAAAGTAGAGGTGTCATTAAAGGTAGTAAAACCAGAAGTTGCTGAAAATAAAGAAGCAGGCATTAAAATATTAATCCCTAATGGAGAGTTTTATGCAAGCAAAGTGTGTGATACATTTGAAGAGGCAATTGATTTAGATGTGGAAGCGCTCGGAAAACAGCTGGTTAAATACAAGGAAAAGCAACGTAGCAAATAAAAAAATCCCAAATATTTTGCGGGAAAGAAATAAATAACTAAATTTGCAGCCGTTTCGCTCGCGTTAGAACGTGACGGTTGCATTTTTTAGTAAGTTTGCCTCTTTAGCTCAGTTGGCCAGAGCACGTGATTTGTAATCTCGGGGTCGTTGGTTCGAATCCGACAAGAGGCTCAAAAAGAAACTGAAGAACAAAGAAAGAACATCTGTCTTTATCATATTGTTTGAAAAGAGTTCTTTTATTTCTTGATTTTGAAAAGGGCAAATACCAGAGTGGCCAAATGGGGCAGACTGTAAATCTGCTGGCTTACGCCTTCGGTGGTTCGAATCCATCTTTGCCCACAATCAGAGTGACAACTTTGGCAAGAATGCGGAAGTAGCTCAGTTGATAGAGCATTAGCCTTCCAAGCTGAGGGTCGCGGGTTTGAGCCCCGTCTTCCGCTCTCTTTTCTTGCTGTTATAGCTCAGTGGTAGAGCACTTCCTTGGTAAGGAAGAGGTCCCGGGTTCAAATCCCGGTAACAGCTCATAAAGGATGTAAATGCTGATTATTAATCAAATAAATAACAAGTAAAGCTATGGCTAAAGAGAAATTTGAACGTACCAAACCGCATGTGAACATTGGTACAATCGGTCACGTAGACCACGGTAAGACAACGTTGACAGCTGCTATCACTACAGTGTTGGCAAAAAAAGGTCTTTCAGAATTGCGTTCTTTCGATTCTATCGACAACGCTCCTGAAGAAAAAGAAAGAGGTATTACTATCAATACTTCTCACGTTGAATATCAAACAGCTAACCGTCACTATGCACACGTAGACTGCCCGGGTCACGCCGACTACGTAAAGAACATGGTAACTGGTGCTGCTCAGATGGACGGTGCTATCATCGTTTGTGCTGCAACTGATGGTCCGATGCCTCAAACTCGCGAACACATTCTGTTGGCTCGTCAGGTAAACGTACCTCGTCTGGTTGTATTCTTGAACAAATGCGATATGGTAGACGACGAAGAAATGTTGGAACTCGTTGAAATGGAAATGAGAGAACTTCTTTCATTCTATGATTTCGACGGTGACAATACTCCTATCATCCGTGGTTCTGCTCTTGGCGCATTGAACGGTGTTGAAAAATGGGAAGACAAAGTTATGGAGCTGATGGATGCTGTTGATACTTGGATTCCACTGCCTCCGCGCGATGTTGATAAACCATTCTTGATGCCGGTTGAAGACGTATTCTCTATCACAGGTCGTGGTACTGTAGCAACAGGACGTATCGAAACAGGTATTATTCACGTTGGTGATGAAATTGAAATCCTTGGTTTAGGTGAAGATAAGAAATCAGTTGTAACTGGTGTTGAAATGTTCCGTAAACTGTTGGATCAAGGTGAAGCTGGTGATAACGTGGGTCTTTTGCTTCGTGGTGTTGACAAGAACGAAATCAAACGTGGTATGGTTCTTTGTAAACCGGGTCAGATTAAACCGCACTCTAAATTCAAAGCTGAGGTTTATATCCTGAAGAAAGAAGAAGGTGGTCGTCACACTCCGTTCCACAACAAATATCGTCCTCAGTTCTACTTGCGTACTATGGACTGTACAGGTGAAATCACTTTGCCGGAAGGAACAGAAATGGTAATGCCGGGTGATAACGTAACTATTACAGTTGAGTTGATCTACCCAGTAGCATTGAACCCGGGTCTTCGTTTCGCTATCCGCGAAGGTGGACGTACGGTAGGTGCTGGTCAGATTACTGAAATTATCGACTAATACACAATAATTAATCAGTTCCCGGTTTTTCATCGGGAACTGATTATGTACACACGGGAGTAGCTCAGTTGGTAGAGCACCGGTCTCCAAAACCGGGTGTCGGGAGTTCGAGCCTCTCCTCCCGTGCTAATATTATTGAAATGAAAAAGGTAATAGCTTATATTAAAGAATCTTACGACGAACTTGTACATAAAGTATCGTGGCCTACGTATTCTGAACTTGCTAACAGTGCAGTAGTTGTTTTATATGCTTCCCTGCTTATTGCATTGGTAGTATGGGGTATGGATGTCTGTTTCCAGAACTTCATGGAAAAAATCGTTTATCCACATTAAAAAAATAGGAATTGAAAATGGCTGAGATTGAAAAGAAATGGTACGTTCTGCGTGCTATTAGTGGAAAAGAAGCTAAGGTAAAGGAATATCTTGAAGCTGATCTTAAGAACAGCGACCTTGGTGAATATGTATCTCAGGTATTGATTCCTACTGAAAAAGTTTACCAGGTTCGCAATGGCAAAAAAATTGTGAAGGAAAGAAGTTATCTTCCTGGTTACGTTTTGGTGGAGGCTGCTTTGGTTGGTGAGGTCGCTCATCACTTGCGCAACACTCCGAATGTGATAGGCTTTTTAGGTGGCTCCGAGAAACCGGTGCCTCTCAGACAATCAGAAGTGAATCGTATACTTGGTACAGTGGACGAACTGCAGGAAACGGGTGAAGAACTCAATATTCCGTACGTAGTGGGTGAAACTGTAAAAGTTACTTTTGGACCTTTTAGCGGATTCAGTGGCATCATTGAAGAAGTGAATAGTGAAAAAAAGAAACTAAAGGTCATGGTAAAGATATTCGGGCGCAAAACACCGCTTGAATTGGGCTTTATGCAAGTGGAAAAGGAATAACACGGAATTGTTACGCTGTTGTTGTTCTTCGTTTAATGTTTATATATAAATCAATAAAAAAATGGCTAAAGAAGTTGCTGGACTAATCAAGTTACAGATTAAAGGAGGCGCTGCAAATCCATCACCTCCCGTTGGACCTGCTTTGGGTTCTAAGGGTATCAATATCATGGAATTTTGCAAGCAATTCAATGCCAGAACCCAAGACAAAGCAGGTAAAATTTTACCTGTTATCATTACTTACTACGCAGATAAGTCTTTCGATTTTGTAATCAAGACTCCTCCCGTTGCTATTCAATTACTTGAAGTAGCTAAGGTAAAGAGTGGTTCTGCTGAGCCTAACCGTAAGAAAGTTGCCGAGCTTACTTGGGAACAGATTCGTACGATTGCTCAGGACAAAATGGTTGACTTGAACTGTTTTACTGTGGAAGCTGCCATGAGAATGGTTGCAGGTACAGCTAGAAGTATGGGTATCGCTGTAAAAGGGGAGTTCCCGGTTAATAACTAATAAACTTCAATTGTAATGGGTAAACTGACAAAAAATCAAAAGTTAGCTGCAGAAAAGATTGAAGCAGGGAAAGCATACTCACTGAAAGAAGCTGCATCTTTGGTAAAAGAAATCACTTTTTCCAAATTCGATGCTTCACTGGATATTGATGTACGTTTAGGGGTTGACCCGCGTAAAGCTAACCAGATGGTGAGAGGTGTTGTTTCACTTCCTCATGGTACTGGTAAAGAAGTGCGTGTGTTGGTACTTTGTACACCGGATGCTGAAGCTGCTGCAAAAGAAGCAGGTGCTGACTATGTTGGTCTTGACGAATATATTGAAAAGATCAAAGGTGGATGGACTGATATTGATGTAATCATCACTATGCCATCTATCATGGGTAAAATTGGTGCACTCGGTCGTGTACTCGGTCCTCGTGGATTGATGCCGAACCCTAAGAGTGGTACTGTAACTATGGATGTTGCTAAGGCTGTAAAAGAAGTAAAACAAGGTAAAATTGACTTTAAGGTTGATAAGAGCGGTATTGTTCACACTTCTATCGGTAAGGTATCATTCAGTCCTGATCAGATTCGCGACAATGCGAAAGAGTTCATCTCTACTCTGAACAAACTGAAACCGACCGCAGCAAAGGGTACATATATTAAGAGTATTTATCTTTCTAGTACAATGAGTGCGGGTATTAAGATCGACCCGAAATCAGTGGATGAAATCTAATAAAACAGAGAAATAATGAGAAAGGAAGATAAAAGTACGATTATAGAGCAAATTGCTGCTACAGTAAAGGAATATGGTCACTTCTACTTGGTGGACGTTACAGCTATGGATGCTGCCGCTACCAGCGCATTGAGAAGAGATTGCTTTAAATCAGACATCAAATTGATGGTGGTTAAAAACACTCTGCTTCACAAGGCACTCGAAAGTTTGGAAGAAGACTTTTCACCTCTTTACGGTTCTTTGAAAGGTACTACTGCTGTTATGTTTAGCAATACTGCAAACGTTCCTGCTAAGCTGATCAAAGACAAAGCAAAAGACGGTATTCCCGGACTGAAAGCTGCATATGCAGAGGAAAGCTTCTACATTGGTGCTGACCAATTGGATGCTCTCGTTTCAATCAAGAGTAAGAATGAAGTTATCGCCGATATCGTTGCCTTGCTGCAATCTCCGGCCAAGAATGTTATTTCTGCTCTTCAATCAGGTGGTAACACCCTACACGGAGTTCTCAAGACTCTTGGTGAACGTACCGAAGCGTAAAAATGGAAAAAGGTGTTATAGCCTTGGGAATAACATCCCGAATAATTTTCAAAAATCAACAAAGTATTTAAACAATTAAAATCATACAAAAAATGGCAGATTTGAAAGCTTTTGCAGAACAATTAGTTAACTTGACAGTAAAAGAAGTTAATGAACTTGCAACTATCCTTAAAGAAGAATATGGTATTGAACCTGCTGCTGCAGCTGTAGCTGTTGCTGCTGGTCCTGCAGCTGGTGCTGCTGCCGCAGAAGAAAAAACTTCTTTCGACGTAGTATTGAAGAGCGCTGGTGCAGCTAAACTTCAGGTAGTTAAGGCCGTTAAGGAAGCTTGTGGTCTAGGTTTGAAAGAAGCTAAAGACTTGGTAGACGGTGCTCCTAGCACAGTTAAAGAAGGTTTGGCTAAAGACGAAGCAGAATCATTGAAGAAAACATTGGAAGAAGCTGGAGCTGAAGTTGAACTTAAATAACATTGGCCTGGTAATCAGGTAATTCGGTTAAGAATCCTTCACAAGAGGGTTCTTAACCTTTTTGTGTATATATTTCAAATTAAGTTCTCCAAATTCATTAATAGATGTCTTCAAATACTGTAAATCAAAGAGTTAATTTTGCTTCGACTAAGAATCCGCTCGAATACCCGGATTTCCTGGAAGTACAATTGAAGTCATTCCAAGACTTTCTACAATTAGATACCCCACCTGAAAAGCGCAAGAATGAGGGATTGTATAAAGTATTTGCTGAAAACTTCCCTATTGCCGATACAAGAAACAATTTTGTTCTTGAGTTTCTGGACTATTATATTGATCCGCCGCGTTATACCATCGATGATTGTATAGAGCGTGGGCTTACTTATAGTGTTCCCTTAAAAGCGAAACTTAAGCTTTACTGTACGGACCCCGATCATGAGGATTTTGATACAGTGATTCAGGACGTATTCCTCGGCCCGATTCCTTATATGACTGATAAGGCTACTTTCGTCATTAACGGTGCCGAACGCGTAGTTGTGTCACAGCTTCACCGTTCTCCGGGTGTGTTCTTCGGTCAGAGTGTACATGCCAATGGTACGAAACTTTATTCGGCTCGTATTATTCCGTTTAAAGGTTCGTGGATTGAGTTTGCTACTGACATCAATAATGTGATGTACGCATACATCGACCGTAAGAAGAAATTGCCGGTAACGACTTTGTTGCGTGCAATTGGCTTCGAGAATGACAAAGATATTCTTGAGATTTTCAACCTTGCAGAAGATGTAAAGGTGAACAAGACAAATCTGAAGAAAGTGCTAGGTCGTAAATTGGCTGCACGTGTCTTGAAAACATGGATTGAAGATTTCGTTGATGAAGATACCGGTGAAGTGGTTTCTATTGAGCGTAACGAAGTTATTATCGACCGTGAAACCGTACTGGAAGAGGTGCATATTGATGAAATTTTGGAGTCGGGAGTTCAGAACATCCTTTTACATAAAGATGAACCGAACCAGTCCGATTTCTCTATCATATATAATACGCTGCAGAAGGACCCGAGTAACTCGGAAAAAGAAGCTGTGTTGTATATCTACCGTCAGTTGCGTAATGCCGATCCGGCTGATGACGCAAGTGCAAGGGAGGTTATCAACAACTTGTTCTTCTCTGAAAAACGATATGACCTTGGTGATGTAGGTCGTTACAGAATCAACAAAAAGTTGAATCTGACGACTGATATGGACGTGCGTGTCCTCACGAAGGAAGATATCATTGAAATCATCAAATATCTGATTGAGTTGATCAACTCAAAAGCCGATGTGGATGATATTGACCACTTGAGTAACCGTCGTGTACGTACGGTAGGTGAGCAGCTTTCTAATCAGTTTGCTGTTGGTCTGGCTCGTATGTCTCGTACGATTCGCGAACGTATGAACGTTCGTGACAATGAAGTGTTCACTCCGATTGATTTGATTAATGCGAAGACAATCTCTTCTGTAATCAACTCATTCTTCGGAACGAACGCATTGTCTCAGTTCATGGACCAGACAAACCCCTTGGCTGAAATTACGCACAAGCGTCGTATGTCTGCCCTTGGTCCTGGTGGTCTTTCCCGTGAACGTGCCGGATTTGAGGTTCGTGACGTTCACTACACACACTATGGTCGTCTTTGTCCGATTGAAACTCCTGAAGGTCCGAACATCGGTTTGATTTCTTCATTGTGTGTATTTGCTAAGATTAATGATCTGGGATTCATTGAAACTCCGTATCGTAAGGTCGAAAACGGGAAAGTGGATCTTTCTGATAACGGTCTGATTTATCTGACTGCTGAAGAAGAGGAAGAAAAGGTTATTGCACAGGGAAATGCTCCGTTGAATGATGACGGTACATTTGTGCGTAACAAAGTTAAATCTCGTCAGGATGCTGATTTCCCGGTTGTTGAACCGACAGAGGTTGATTTGATGGACGTTTCTCCTCAGCAGATTGCATCAATCGCTGCCTCATTGATTCCGTTCCTGGAACATGATGATGCTAACCGTGCATTGATGGGATCAAACATGATGCGCCAGGCGGTTCCATTGTTGAGAAGTGAAGCACCGATCGTAGGTACAGGTATCGAACGTCAGTTGGTAAGAGACTCTCGTACGCAGATTACTGCAGAAGGAGATGGTGTTGTTGACTACGTTGATGCTACTACTATCCGTATTTTGTATGACCGTACAGAAGACGAAGAGTTCGTAAGTTTCGAACCTGCTTTGAAAGAATATAGAATACCTAAGTTCCGTAAGACTAACCAGAACATGACGATTGACCTGCGTCCGATTTGTGACAGAGGCCAGCGTGTGAAGAAAGGTGACATCTTGACCGAAGGTTATTCTACAGAAAAGGGTGAATTGGCATTGGGTAAGAACTTGTTGGTTGCTTACATGCCTTGGAAAGGTTACAACTATGAGGATGCTATCGTATTGAACGAACGTGTGGTGCGCGAAGACTTGTTGACTTCGGTTCACGTAGAAGAATATTCTCTGGAAGTTCGTGAAACAAAACGTGGTATGGAAGAGTTGACTTCTGATATCCCGAATGTAAGTGAAGAAGCTACAAAAGACCTCGACGAAAATGGTATCGTTAGAATCGGTGCTCGTATCGAGCCGGGTGATATAATGATTGGTAAGATTACACCGAAGGGTGAATCTGATCCTTCTCCGGAAGAAAAATTGCTTCGTGCCATCTTTGGTGATAAGGCAGGTGACGTGAAAGATGCTTCCTTGAAAGCTTCTCCTTCTTTGAAAGGTGTTGTGATCGATAAGAAACTTTTCTCACGTGTGATTAAGAATCGTAGCTCTAAACTGGCCGATAAAGCATTGTTGCCTAAGATTGATGATGAATTTGAAGCTAAGGTAGCTGACCTGAAACGTATCCTGGTTAAGAAACTGATGACTTTGACTGAAGGCAAGGTTTCTCAAGGTGTGAAGGATTATCTGGGTGCGGAAGTAATTGCGAAAGGTTCTAAGTTCAGTGTTTCTGATTTTGATTCACTCGACTTTACTTCTATTCAATTGAGCAACTGGACTAGTGATGATCATATTAACGGTATGATTCGTGATCTGGTAATGAATTTCATTAAGAAATACAAAGAGCTGGATGCAGAATTGAAACGTAAGAAGTTTGCTATTACAATTGGTGATGAACTTCCAGCTGGTATTATCCAGATGGCAAAAGTATATATTGCTAAGAAGCGTAAGATTGGTGTGGGTGATAAGATGGCAGGTCGCCACGGTAACAAGGGTATTGTATCCCGTGTTGTTCGTCAGGAAGATATGCCGTTCTTGTCCGATGGTACTCCGGTTGACATCGTATTGAATCCGTTGGGTGTGCCTTCTCGTATGAACATTGGTCAGATTTTCGAAGCTGTATTAGGGCGTGCCGGAAAAACATTGGGTGTGAAATTTGCAACTCCTATTTTTGACGGTGCTACAATGGAAGATTTGGATCAGTGGACAGACAAGGCAGGATTGCCTCGTTACTGTAAAACTTATCTTTGTGATGGTGGTACAGGTGAGCAATTTGACCAGGCAGCTACTGTGGGTGTGACTTACATGTTGAAGTTGGGCCACATGGTTGAAGACAAGATGCATGCTCGTTCTATCGGTCCGTACTCATTGATTACTCAGCAACCTCTTGGTGGTAAAGCACAGTTCGGTGGTCAGCGTTTCGGAGAAATGGAGGTTTGGGCACTCGAAGGTTTTGGTGCTGCTCATATCCTGCAGGAAATCCTTACTATCAAGTCTGATGACGTGGTAGGACGTTCGAAAGCTTATGAAGCAATTGTGAAAGGTGAACCGATGCCGCAACCTGGTATTCCGGAATCCTTGAACGTATTGTTGCACGAGTTGAGAGGATTAGGTTTGAGTATCAACCTAGAATAAAATAATAAAGAATATGTGGTGTCAACAAGCCGATGACGGTCTGTTGACATCCGTGTCTTTTCAATTTCCAATGATTCAATTATCAAATCTCAATTATATAGAGTATGGCTTTTAGAAAAGAAAATAAGACGAAAAGTAATTTCTCGAAGATCTCAATTGGTCTGGCTTCTCCGGAAGAAATCCTTGAGAATTCGAGTGGTGAAGTTTTGAAGCCTGAAACCATTAATTACCGTACGTACAAACCCGAACGTGATGGTTTGTTCTGCGAGCGCATTTTTGGTCCTATCAAGGATTATGAATGTCATTGCGGTAAATACAAGCGTATCCGTTATAAAGGTATCGTCTGCGACCGTTGTGGTGTGGAAGTTACTGAAAAGAAAGTACGCCGTGAACGTATGGGACATATCCAGTTGGTTGTGCCGGTGGCTCACATCTGGTATTTCCGTTCGCTCCCTAATAAAATCGGTTATTTGCTCGGACTGCCGACGAAGAAACTGGATTCGATTATATACTACGAACGTTACGTTGTTATTCAGCCGGGTGTAAAAGCTGAAGACGGTGTAGCTGAATATGATTTGCTCTCTGAAGAAGAATATCTGGATATTTTGGATACACTTCCAAAAGACAATCAATATCTTGAAGATAATGATCCGAACAAATTTGTTGCAAAGATGGGT
Organism: Bacteroides sp. 90-K9/2; assembly: GCF_047310725.1. Classification (NCBI taxonomy): domain Bacteria; kingdom Pseudomonadati; phylum Bacteroidota; class Bacteroidia; order Bacteroidales; family Bacteroidaceae; genus Bacteroides; species Bacteroides sp. 90-K9/2. The sequence continues at coordinate 46,025 of NZ_JBCGVL010000006.1, read as the reverse complement.
GCTGAAGCTATCTATGATTTGCTGGCTCGTCTGGATCTGGATGCTTTGTCTTACGAATTGCGTCACCGTGCAGGTAACGATGCTTCACAGCAACGTAAGAATGAAGCTTTGAAACGTCTTCAGGTAGTAGAGTCGTTCCGTGCATCACGTGGACGCAACAAACCGGAATGGATGATTGTACGTATCGTACCGGTTATCCCGCCCGAACTTCGTCCGTTGGTTCCGTTGGATGGTGGCCGTTTTGCTACATCTGACTTGAACGACCTTTATCGTCGTGTAATTATCCGTAATAACCGTCTGAAACGACTGATTGAAATCAAGGCTCCGGAAGTAATCTTGCGTAATGAAAAACGTATGCTTCAGGAATCTGTCGATTCTTTGTTTGATAACTCACGTAAGTCAAGTGCTGTGAAGACAGACGCCAACCGCCCGTTGAAGTCATTGTCTGATAGCTTGAAAGGTAAGCAAGGACGTTTCCGTCAGAACTTGCTGGGTAAACGTGTTGACTACTCTGCTCGTTCGGTAATCGTCGTGGGGCCGGAATTGAAGATGGGTGAATGCGGTATTCCTAAATTGATGGCTGCCGAATTGTACAAGCCGTTTATTATTCGTAAGCTTATCGAACGTGGTATCGTTAAGACTGTAAAGTCTGCCAAGAAGATCGTTGACCGCAAGGAACCGGTGATCTGGGATATTCTGGAACATGTAATGAAAGGACATCCGGTACTGTTGAACCGTGCTCCGACATTGCACCGTTTGGGTATTCAGGCTTTCCAGCCTAAGATGATCGAAGGTAAAGCTATCCAGTTGCACCCGTTGGCATGTACGGCATTCAACGCCGACTTTGACGGTGACCAGATGGCTGTTCACTTGCCTTTGAGTAATGAAGCAATTCTGGAAGCACAAATGTTGATGCTTCAATCACATAATATCTTGAACCCGGCAAACGGTGCGCCTATAACTGTGCCTGCACAGGATATGGTTCTTGGTTTGTACTATATTACTAAGTTGCGTGCTGGTGCGAAAGGTGAAGGTTTGACGTTCTACGGACCAGAAGAGGCGTTGATCGCTTACAATGAAGGTAAGGTCGATATTCATGCTCCGGTGAAAGTTATCGTGAAAGACGTTGATGAAAATGGTAACATTGTAGACGTAATGCGCGAAACTTCGGTAGGACGTGTGATTGTTAATGAAATCGTTCCGCCTGAAGCTGGTTATATCAATACAATTATCTCTAAGAAATCTCTTCGTGATATTATTAGTGATGTAATTAAGGTATGTGGTGTGGCTAAGGCTGCCGACTTCCTGGATGGAATCAAGAACTTAGGTTATCAGATGGCGTTCAAGGGTGGTTTGTCATTCAACTTGGGTGATATTATCATTCCGAAAGAGAAAGAAACGTTGGTACAGAAAGGTTACGACGAAGTAGAACAAGTCGTAAACAACTATAACATGGGTTTCATTACCAACAACGAACGTTACAACCAGGTGATCGATATCTGGACACATGTAAACTCGGAGTTGTCTAATATCCTGATGAAGACAATTTCTTCGGATGATCAGGGATTCAACTCTGTATATATGATGCTTGACTCTGGTGCTCGTGGTTCTAAAGAACAGATTCGTCAGTTATCAGGTATGCGTGGTTTGATGGCAAAACCGCAGAAAGCAGGTGCTGAAGGTGGTCAGATCATTGAGAACCCGATTTTGTCAAACTTTAAAGAGGGACTTTCCGTGTTGGAGTACTTTATCTCTACCCACGGTGCTCGTAAAGGTTTGGCGGATACCGCTTTGAAGACTGCCGATGCCGGTTATCTGACTCGTCGTCTGGTGGACGTATCACACGATGTGATTATTACAGAAGAAGACTGCGGTACACTTCGTGGATTGGTTTGTACAGACCTTAAGAATAACGATGAAGTTATTGCTACTCTGTATGAACGTATCTTAGGACGTGTTTCCGTACATGATATAATCCATCCTACAACAGGGGAATTGCTTGTTGCCGGTGGTGAAGAAATCACTGAAGAAGTTGGTAAGAAGATTCAGGATTCTCCGATTGAGAGTGTTGAAATCCGCTCGGTATTAACTTGTGAAGCGAAGAAAGGTGTTTGTGCTAAATGTTACGGACGTAATCTGGCAACGAGCCGTATGGTTCAGAGAGGAGAAGCTGTCGGTGTAATTGCAGCTCAGTCTATTGGTGAGCCGGGTACACAGTTGACATTGCGTACATTCCACGCCGGTGGTACTGCTGCGAATATTGCTGCTAATGCAAGTATCGTTGCTAAAAACAATGCACGTCTTGAATTTGAAGAGTTGCGTACGGTAGATATCGTTGATGAGATGGGTGAATCTGCTAAAGTGGTAGTGGGTCGTTTGGCCGAAGTACGCTTTGTGGATGTGAACACTGGTATCGTTCTTTCTACTCATAACGTTCCTTATGGTTCAACACTGTATGTAGGTGACGGTGATTTGGTAGAAAAAGGCAAGCTGATTGCTAAGTGGGACCCGTTCAACGCTGTAATTATCACAGAAGCAACTGGTAAGATCGAATTTGAGGGCGTAATTGAAAACGTTACTTATAAGGTTGAATCGGATGAAGCAACAGGTCTTCGTGAAATTATTATTATTGAATCCAAGGATAAAACCAAAGTTCCTACAGCTCATATCTTGACAGAGGACGGTGATTTGATCCGTACTTATAACTTACCGGTAGGTGGTCACGTAATCATCGAGAACGGTCAGAAGGTAAAAGCTGGTGAAGTAATCGTGAAGATTCCGCGTGCCGTAGGTAAAGCGGGTGATATCACGGGTGGTCTTCCTCGTGTTACTGAATTGTTTGAAGCTCGTAACCCGTCAAATCCGGCTGTCGTTTCTGAAATCGACGGTGAGGTAACAATGGGTAAGATCAAGCGTGGTAACCGTGAGATCATTGTAACTTCTAAGACTGGTGAGGTTAAGAAATATCTGGTTGCATTGTCTAAGCAGATTCTGGTACAGGAAAATGACTATGTACGTGCAGGTACTCCGTTGTCTGACGGTGCTACTACTCCAGCAGATATCTTGGCAATTAAAGGTCCTACAGCTGTACAAGAATATATCGTGAATGAAGTTCAGGATGTATACCGTTTGCAGGGTGTGAAGATCAATGATAAGCACTTCGAGATTATTGTTCGTCAGATGATGCGCAAGGTGCAGATTGATGAACCGGGAGATACTCGTTTCCTCGAACAGCAAGTTGTAGATAAACTGGAATTCATGGAAGAAAATGATCGTATCTGGGGTAAGAAAGTCGTAGTGGATGCTGGTGATTCTCAAAATATGCAAGCAGGTCAGATTGTAACTGCCCGCAAGTTGCGTGATGAGAACAGTATGTTGAAACGTCGTGACTTGAAACCGGTTGAGGTTCGTGACGCTGTTGCTGCTACCTCTACTCAGATCCTTCAGGGTATTACACGTGCTGCTTTACAGACTTCAAGCTTCATGTCAGCGGCTTCCTTCCAGGAAACAACGAAAGTCTTGAATGAGGCTGCTATCAACGGTAAGGTCGATAAGTTGGAAGGTATGAAGGAAAATGTGATTTGTGGTCACTTGATTCCTGCAGGTACCGGTCAGCGCGAATTCGAAAAACTCATCGTTGGATCAAAGGAAGAGTATGACCGTATCTTGGCTAACAAGAAAACAGTACTTGACTACAATGAAGTAGAATAAATACAATTCAATTGACTATATGAGAAGGAGCGATTGCCAGATTGGGCAATTGCTCCTTTTTTTATTTCTTTTTTACTTGTGTGTATTGCTATTAGTCTCAGGAAAAATGTGTTATTTTGCAGGATAACTTTTTAATCATATAAAATATGGAAGAACAAAATAACAACGGACAATTACAGATTGAATTGAGAGAAGAGGTAGCGCAGGGCACTTATGCAAATCTAGCTATTATTACTCATTCTAGTTCTGAATTCATTCTTGACTTCGTGCGCGTAATGCCGGGTATACCGAAGGCTGGGGTGCAATCTCGCATTATTGTGGCTCCAGAACACGCAAAACGTCTGCTGCGGGCACTGGAAGACAATATAGCAAAGTATGAACGGGTATTCGGGCCGATTCGTACTTCAGATGAACCTTCTCTTCCTCCCTTGACAGGTGTAAAAGGCGAAGCGTGAGGATGATATAAAAACATTAAAAAAGAAAAAAAAGTTGTAGCGCATTGAATATTCAAATATTATTCGTATTTTTGCAGCCCAAAATGTATAGTTACGAAATTAATATAACAATAATATAAATCAAAAAACAATTAAAATGCCTACAATTCAGCAATTAGTAAGAAAAGGACGCGAAGTGCTGGTGGAGAAAAGTAAATCTCCAGCCTTGGATTCATGTCCTCAAAGACGTGGCGTTTGCGTGAGAGTATATACTACTACTCCGAAGAAGCCGAACTCTGCAATGCGTAAAGTAGCTCGTGTACGTTTGACTAACCAAAAAGAGGTGAACTCATACATTCCGGGAGAAGGTCACAACTTGCAGGAACACTCAATCGTTTTGGTACGTGGCGGTCGTGTAAAAGACCTTCCGGGTGTACGTTATCACATCGTTCGTGGTACACTTGATACAGCAGGTGTTGCTGGTCGTACTCAGAGACGTTCTAAGTATGGTGCTAAGCGTCCGAAACCGGGACAAGCTGCCGCTCCAGCTAAAGGTAAGAAAAAATAAGGATTAAGACCTAATTAAAATTAAAGTAATAACTTACGTTTTAGTTTGTTGGAAATGCTAAAGGTTGAGTAAATTCTCCGGAGGGAGAGTTGAAGAAGTCAAGAAGTAGACAACCAAGAACAAAAACATTATTTTTCAAACAAATGAGAAAAGCAAAACCAAAAAAACGCGTAATCCTTCCGGATCCCGTGTTTAATGATCAAAAGGTTTCTAAGTTCGTGAACCACTTGATGTATGATGGAAAGAAAAATACATCTTATGAAATCTTTTATGCCGCTCTGGAAACAGTGAAAGTAAAACTTCCTAACGAAGAAAAATCTGCTCTCGAAATCTGGAAAAAGGCTTTGGATAATGTAACTCCGCAAGTGGAAGTAAAGTCTCGCCGTGTAGGTGGTGCTACTTTCCAAGTTCCTACCGAAATCCGTCCGGACCGTAAAGAATCAATTTCAATGAAGAACCTGATTCTGTATGCTCGTAAAAGAGGTGGTAAATCAATGGCTGACAAGTTGGCTGCTGAAATTATGGATGCCTTCAATGAACAAGGCGGTGCATACAAACGTAAAGAAGATATGCATAGAATGGCAGAAGCTAACCGTGCATTTGCTCATTTTAGATTCTAATACTGTAAGAAACCAAATATAAACTTAAAGTAAAGGAATTGAAGATGGCTAAACATGATTTACATTTAACTCGTAATATCGGTATCATGGCTCACATTGATGCCGGAAAAACAACTACTTCTGAACGTATCTTGTTCTACACTGGATTGACTCACAAAATTGGTGAAGTTCATGACGGTGCTGCTACTATGGACTGGATGGAACAGGAGCAAGAACGTGGTATCACTATTACATCTGCTGCTACAACAACTAGATGGAAGTATGCTGGTGATACTTATAAAATTAACTTGATTGACACTCCGGGGCACGTTGACTTTACCGCAGAGGTAGAACGTTCATTGCGTATTCTTGATGGAGCTGTGGCTGCTTACTGTGCTGTTGGTGGTGTTGAGCCTCAATCGGAAACAGTATGGCGTCAAGCTGATAAATATAACGTTCCTCGTATTGCTTATGTAAATAAGATGGACCGCTCTGGTGCTGACTTCTTTGAAGTAGTTCGTCAGATGAAGGATGTTCTTGGAGCTAATCCATGTCCTATTGTTGTTCCCATCGGTGCTGAAGAATCTTTCAGAGGTCTTGTTGATCTTATCAAAATGAAAGCTATTTATTGGCATGATGAAACAATGGGGGCGGATTATACTGTAGAAGAAATTCCGGCAAATCTTGTTGACGAAGCGAATGAATGGAGAGATAAGATGCTTGAAAAAGTAGCTGAATTTGATGATGCTTTGATGGAGAAGTATTTCGATGATCCTTCTACTATTACTGAAGAGGAAGTGTTGAGAGCTCTTCGCAATGCAACAGTTCAAATGGCTGTAGTTCCTATGTTATGTGGATCTTCTTTCAAGAATAAAGGTGTTCAGACTTTGCTTGACTACGTTTGTGCTTTCTTGCCTTCTCCGCTGGATACAGAGAATGTTATCGGTACAAATCCTAATACAGGAGCTGAAGAAGATCGTAAGCCAAGTGATGATGAAAAAACATCGGCTTTGGCATTTAAGATTGCAACTGACCCATATGTGGGTCGTTTGACTTTCTTCCGTGTTTATTCAGGTAAAATTGAAGCAGGTTCTTATATTTACAACTCTCGCTCTGGTAAGAAAGAACGCGTTTCTCGTCTGTTCCAGATGCACTCTAACAAACAGAATCCGGTTGAAGTAATCGGTGCTGGTGATATTGGTGCAGGTGTAGGATTCAAAGATATTCGTACAGGGGATACTTTGTGTGATGAAACTGCTCCGATAGTACTTGAATCTATGGACTTCCCGGAACCGGTTATTGGTATCGCTGTAGAACCTAAGACTCAGAAAGATATGGATAAACTGTCTAACGGTTTGGCTAAATTGGCTGAAGAAGATCCGACGTTTACAGTGAAAACTGATGAACAAACAGGGCAGACTGTTATTTCTGGTATGGGTGAGTTGCACTTGGATATTATCATCGATCGTCTGAAGCGTGAGTTTAAAGTAGAGTGTAATCAAGGTAAACCACAGGTTAATTATAAAGAAGCTATCACTAAGACAGTTGATCTTCGTGAAGTGTATAAGAAACAGTCTGGTGGTCGTGGTAAATTTGCTGATATCATCGTTAAGATTGGTCCGGTTGATGAAGACTTCAAAGAAGGAGGTCTGCAGTTTATCGATGAAGTAAAGGGTGGTAATATTCCTAAGGAATTCATCCCTGCAGTTCAGAAAGGCTTTACGAATGCCATGAAGAGTGGCGTTTTGGCAGGTTATCCGCTGGATTCATTGAAAGTAACTTTGGTTGATGGTTCATTCCACCCAGTTGACTCTGACCAGTTGTCATTCGAAATCTGTGCAATGCAAGCCTATAAGAATGCATGCGCTAAGGCAGGTCCTGTTTTGATGGAACCTATCATGAAACTGGAAGTTGTAACTCCGGAAGAAAACATGGGTGATGTTATCGGTGACTTGAATAAACGTCGTGGACAGGTTGAAGGAATGGAATCTAGTCGTTCTGGTGCTCGTATCGTGAAGGCAATGGTTCCGCTGGCAGAAATGTTTGGTTATGTAACAGCTTTACGTACTATCACTTCTGGACGTGCAACTTCATCAATGACTTACTCTCATCACGCTCAACTTTCTTCTTCTATTGCCAAAGCTGTATTGGAAGAAGTAAAAGGACGTGCTGATTTACTCTAAAATATCTAAAGCAGCAGGCTAGCGAATGACTCTTAGCCTGCCGCTTTATCTTATTATAAATGTATTAATTAAAAAAAATAATGAGTCAGAAAATTAGAATTAAATTGAAATCTTACGACCACAACTTGGTTGACAAGTCAGCTGAGAAAATTGTAAGAACTGTAAAAGCTACAGGTGCTATTGTTAGCGGTCCGATACCTCTGCCTACGCACAAGCGTATCTTTACTGTGAACCGTTCGACTTTCGTAAACAAAAAGTCTCGTGAGCAATTTGAACTCTCTTCTTATAAGAGATTGATCGACATCTATAGCTCAACAGCTAAGACAGTAGATGCTCTGATGAAGTTGGAATTGCCAAGTGGTGTGGAAGTAGAAATTAAAGTTTGATAATTAAAAATTAGTGAAATGCCAGGATTATTAGGAAAAAAAATCGGAATGACATCCGTTTTCAGTGCCGATGGTAAAAATGTACCATGCACTGTTATCGAAGCAGGTCCTTGTGTTGTTACTCAAGTTAAAACTGTAGAAAAAGATGGCTATGCAGCTGTTCAGTTGGGTTTCCAAGACAAAAAGGAAAAACATACAACTAAACCGTTGATGGGACATTTTAAAAGAGCAGGAGTAACACCGAAGAGACACTTGGCTGAGTTCAAAGAATTTGAGACAGAATTGAATCTGGGTGATACTGTTACCGTAGAGATGTTTAACGATGCTAACTTTGTTGACGTTGTTGGAACTTCTAAAGGTAAGGGTTTCCAGGGTGTAGTAAAAAGACATGGTTTTGGTGGTGTGGGCCAGGCTACTCACGGACAGCACAACCGCGCTCGTAAACCGGGTTCTATTGGTGCTTGTTCTTACCCTGCAAAAGTATTCAAGGGAATGCGTATGGGTGGACAACTTGGTGGTGACAGAGTCACTGTACAAAACTTGCAGGTATTAAAAGTAATCGCGGATCATAACCTTCTTTTGATCAAAGGTTCTATCCCGGGTTGCAAAGGTTCAATCGTATTAATTGAGAAATAATGGAAGTTAACGTATATAACATTAAAGGTGAAGACACTGGGAGAAAGGTTACGTTAAACGAATCTATCTTCGGAATTGAGCCCAACGACCACGCTATCTATTTGGATGTAAAACAATTTATGGCCAATCAGCGTCAGGGTACTCATAAGTCAAAAGAAAGAAGTGAAATCAGTGGTTCAACTCGTAAGATCGGTCGCCAGAAAGGTGGTGGCGGAGCTCGTCGTGGTGATATGAACTCACCGGTTCTTGTAGGTGGTGCCCGCGTTTTCGGTCCGAAGCCAAGAGACTACTTCTTTAAGTTGAATAAAAAAGTTAAGACATTGGCTCGTAAGTCAGCTTTGTCTTATAAAGCTCAAAACGATGCAATCGTTGTCGTTGAGGATTTCACATTTGAAGCTCCTAAGACAAAAGATTTCGTTGCAATGACAAAAAATCTTAAAGTTTCCGATAAAAAGCTACTTGTAATTTTACCGGAAGCAAATAAAAACGTATATTTGTCAGCTCGTAACATTGAGGGTGCTAATGTGCAGACTATCTCGGGATTAAATACTTACAGAGTATTGAATGCTGGGGTTGTTGTGCTTACAGAAAACTCTCTGAAGGCTATTGACAATATCTTAATTTAAAAAGGAGGCTTAAATAATGGGAATTATTATTAAACCGTTGGTAACAGAGAAAATGACTGCAATCACAGATAAGCTGAATCGTTTCGGCTTTGTTGTACGTCCTGAAGCTAACAAACTGGAAATTAAGAAGGAAATTGAAGCTCTTTATAATGTTACAGTAGTTGATGTGAATACTGTGAAGTATGCTGGCAAAAATAAGAGCCGTTATACCAAAGCAGGTATCATCAATGGTCGTACGAATGCTTTCAAAAAAGCAATCGTGACATTGAAAGAAGGAGATACTATTGATTTTTATAGCAATATTTAATAAAAATGGCAGTACGTAAATTTAAGCCCACAACACCGGGGCAAAGACATAAAATTATTGGTACTTTCGAAGAAATTACTGCATCAGTACCAGAAAAGTCTCTTGTATATGGTAAGAAATCATCTGGTGGTCGTAACAGCGAAGGTAAGATGACTATGCGCTACATTGGTGGCGGTCATAGAAAGGTGATTAGAATTGTTGATTTCAAGAGAAATAAGGACGGTGTTCCAGCAGTAGTTAAAACAATTGAATACGATCCGAATCGTTCGGCTCGTATCGCTCTGTTATTTTATGCTGATGGAGAAAAAAGATATATTATTGCTCCCAATGGATTGCAAGTTGGTGCGACTCTAATGTCAGGTGAAACAGCAGCGCCAGAGATTGGTAATGCTCTTCCTCTTCAAAACATTCCGGTGGGTACTGTGATTCACAATATCGAATTACGTCCGGGACAGGGTGCTGCTCTGGTTCGTTCAGCTGGTAACTTTGCTCAGTTGACTTCTCGCGAGGGTAAGTATTGTGTAATTAAGTTGCCTTCAGGTGAAGTTAGACAGATTCTTAGCACTTGTAAAGCTACTGTCGGTAGTGTAGGTAACTCTGATCATGGATTGGAAAGTTCAGGTAAAGCCGGACGTTCTCGTTGGCAAGGACGTCGTCCTCGTAACCGTGGTGTTGTAATGAACCCGGTTGATCACCCGATGGGTGGTGGTGAAGGACGCGCTTCCGGAGGTCATCCAAGATCACGTAAGGGATTGTACGCTAAGGGACTTAAGACTAGAGCTCCTAAGAAACAGTCGTCTAAGTACATTATTGAGAGAAGAAAAAAGTAATCTGATTAATTGAGTAAACTATGAGTCGTTCATTAAAAAAAGGTCCATATATTAACGTTAAGCTTGAAAAGAGAATTCTTGCCATGAATGAATCTGGTAAGAAAGTCGTAGTAAAGACTTGGGCCAGAGCTTCAATGATTTCGCCTGATTTTGTAGGCCATACAGTTGCAGTTCACAATGGAAATAAATTTATTCCTGTTTATGTTACCGAGAATATGGTAGGACACAAGTTGGGCGAATTTGCTCCAACTCGTACATTCAGAGGACATGCTGGTAACAAGAAAAGATAACAGGATTTATTTGAAATAATAAAGTAATAAATAATAATGGGAGCAAGAAAAAAAATATCGGCTGAAAAGAGAAAAGAAGCCCTTAAGACCATGTATTTTGCAAAATTGCAAAATGTTCCTACTTCTCCGCGTAAGATGCGTCTGGTTGCAGATATGATCCGTGGTATGGAAGTGAACAGAGCACTTGGTGTTTTGAAATTTTCTTCAAAAGAAGCTGCTGCAAGAGTGGAAAAATTGCTTCGCTCTGCAATTGCTAACTGGGAACAGAAAAACGAACGTAAAGCGGAAAGTGGCGAGTTGTTCGTAACACAGATTTTTGTTGATGGTGGAGCTACACTCAAAAGAATGAGACCGGCACCACAGGGTAGAGGTTATAGAATTCGCAAACGTTCAAATCACGTAACATTGTTCGTTGGTGCTAAAAGTAATAACGAAGATCAAAATTAAGGTAGATGGGACAAAAAGTTAATCCAATAAGCAACCGTTTAGGAATTATCAGAGGATGGGATTCTAACTGGTATGGTGGAAATGATTACGGTGATTCTTTGCTGGAAGATAGCAAAATCCGTAAATATCTTAATGCAAGACTTGCAAAAGCAAGTGTATCAAGAATCGTAATTGAACGTACGCTGAAGCTCGTTACTATTACTGTTTGCACTGCTCGCCCGGGTATTATTATCGGTAAAGGTGGCCAAGAAGTTGATAAGTTAAAAGAGGAGTTGAAGAAGGTTACCGACAAAGATATTCAAATCAATATCTTTGAAGTGAAGAGACCGGAACTGGATGCCGTGATTGTTGCTAACAACATCGCTCGCCAGGTTGAAGGTAAAATTGCCTATCGCCGTGCCATCAAAATGGCTATCGCAAACACAATGCGTATGGGTGCTGAAGGTATCAAAATTCAGATTTCAGGACGTTTGAATGGAGCTGAAATGGCACGTTCTGAAATGTATAAAGAAGGAAGAACTCCGTTGCACACTTTCAGAGCTGATATCGACTACTGTCATGCAGAAGCATTGACTAAAGTAGGTCTTTTAGGTATCAAAGTTTGGATTTGTAGAGGTGAAGTGTTTGGTAAGAAAGAATTGGCTCCGAACTTTACACAAAGCAAAGAAAGTGGTCGTGGAAACAATAGTGGAAACAACGGCGGAAAGAACTTCAAAAGAAAGAAAAATAATCGCTAAACGAATTTGAATTTTAGGAAACTATGTTACAACCGAAAAAGACAAAATTCAGAAGACAACAAAAAGGCCGTCAGAAAGGTAATGCCCAGAGAGGCAACCAGCTGGCCTTTGGTTCTTTTGGCATAAAGGCTTTGGAGACTAAGTGGATTACAGGCCGTCAGATCGAAGCTGCTCGTATTGCAGTAACAAGATATATGCAACGTCAAGGACAGATCTGGATCCGTATATTCCCGGATAAACCGATCACTAGAAAACCTGCCGATGTACGTATGGGTAAAGGTAAAGGTGCTCCAGAGGGATTTGTGGCTCCTGTGACTCCAGGTAGAATCATTATTGAAGCTGAAGGAGTATCTTACGAAATCGCGAAAGAAGCATTGCGCTTAGCTGCTCAAAAGCTTCCTATTACAACGAAGTTTGTCGTAAGACGTGATTATGATATTCAAAATCAAAATGCGTAAGTGTTATGAAAATTGCAGAAATAAAAGAAATGACTACTAATGATTTAGTAGAAAGAGTAGAGGCGGAAACAGCTAATTATAACCAAATGGTTATTAATCATTCTATTTCTCCTTTGGAAAATCCTGCTCAAATCAAACAATTACGCAGGACTATTGCGCGTATGAAAACAGAATTGCGCGAAAGAGAACTTAACAATAAATGATCAGCTTGATGGAAGCAAGAAATTTAAGAAAAGAAAGAACAGGGGTTGTGTTGAGCAATAAGATGGATAAGACCATCACAGTTGCTGCCAAATTTAAGGAAAAACACCCTATATATGGTAAGTTCGTTAGTAAAACGAAGAAGTACCATGCTCACGATGAAAAGAATGAATGCAATATCGGTGATACTGTAAGCATCATGGAAACTCGTCCTTTGAGCAAGACTAAAAGATGGAGATTAGTAGAAATAATTGAAAGAGCTAAGTAATTATGATACAAGTAGAATCCAGACTTACAGTATGTGATAACAGTGGAGCGAAAGAGGCGTTGTGTATCCGCGTTTTGGGTGGTACAGGCCGTCGTTATGCTTCAGTGGGGGATGTCATTGTAGTTTCAGTGAAGAGTGTTATCCCTTCTAGTGATGTTAAAAAAGGTGCAGTATCAAAGGCTTTGATTGTACGTACAAAGAAAGAAATCCGTCGTCCTGATGGTTCTTATATACGTTTTGATGATAATGCTTGCGTGTTGTTGAATAATGCAGGTGAAATTAGAGGTAGTCGTATTTTCGGTCCTGTAGCAAGAGAGCTTCGTGCTACAAACATGAAAGTTGTGTCACTTGCGCCTGAGGTACTTTAATTTGTAAAAGATTTAAGTAATGAGTAAATTACATATTAAAAAAGGCGATACAGTTTACGTAAATGCTGGCGAAGATAAGGGCAAAACTGGTCGTGTATTGAAGGTTCTTGTTAAAGAAGGACGTGCATTTGTAGAAGGTATCAATATGGTATCTAAAAGCACAAAACCGAATGCTAAGAATCCGCAAGGTGGTATCGTGAAGCAGGAAGCTTCTATCCACATTTCAAACTTGAATCCGGTTGATCCAAAAACTGGTAAAGCAACGCGTATTGGGAGAAAAAAGAGTTCGGAAGGAACTTTAGTGCGTTATTCTAAAAAATCAGGAGAGGAGATTAAGTAATGAGTAATACTGCTAGTCTTAAGAAAGAATATGCAGAGCGTATAGCACCTGCATTGAAATCACAGTTCCAGTATTCTTCTACAATGCAGGTACCCGTACTTAAGAAGATTGTTATCAATCAAGGGTTAGGTATGGCTGTTGCTGATAAGAAGATTATCGAAGTTGCAATCAATGAAATGACAGCTATCACAGGTCAGAAAGCTGTAGCTACCATTTCTCGTAAAGATATTGCAAACTTTAAGTTGCGTAAAAAAATGCCGATTGGTGTTATGGTAACTTTGCGTCGTGAAAGAATGTACGAATTCCTTGAAAAATTGGTTCGTGTAGCTCTTCCTCGTATTCGTGACTTTAAAGGTATCGAAAGTAAGTTTGATGGTAAAGGTAACTATACCCTTGGTATTCAGGAACAAATCATTTTCCCTGAAATAAATATCGATAGTATTACAAGAATTCTCGGAATGAATATTACCTTTGTAACCTCTGCGGAAACAGATGAAGAAGGTTATGCTTTGCTGAAGGAATTCGGTTTACCTTTTAAAAACGCTAAAAAAGACTAATAGATATGGCAAAGGAATCAATGAAAGCACGTGAAGTAAAACGTGCTAAATTAGTAGCCAAATACGCCGAAAGAAGAGCTGCTTTGAAGCAAATCGTAAGAACAGGTGATCCTGCTGATGCTTTTGAAGCTGCACAGAAGTTGCAAGAGTTGCCAAAGAATTCTAATCCGATTCGTATGCACAACCGTTGCAAACTGACTGGACGTCCTAAAGGTTATATTCGTCAATTCGGAATTTCGAGAATTCAGTTCCGTGAGATGGCATCTAACGGACTGATCCCAGGCGTAAAAAAAGCAAGCTGGTAATTATTGTTTAAATATTGTCAGGGTAGTCCTGATTAATTTAATTTATTTTTATATGACTGATCCAATAGCAGATTATTTAACGAGGTTGCGGAACGCGATTGGTGCAAAGCACAGAGTTGTTGAAGTTCCCGCTTCGAACTTGAAAAAAGAAATCACTAAGATTCTTTTTGAAAAAGGCTACATTCTTAATTATAAGTTTGTAGAAGATGGTCCTCAAGGAACTATTAAGGTTGCCTTGAAGTATGATTCTGTTAACAAAGTTAACGCAATCAAAAAGTTAGAAAGAATATCTTCTCCGGGTATGCGTAAGTATACTGGTTACAAAGATATGCCGCGTGTTATTAATGGGCTGGGTATTGCTATAATATCTACTTCCAAAGGTGTAATGACTAACAAAGAGGCTGCAGAACTGAAGATCGGTGGTGAAGTCTTGTGTTATGTATATTAATTAGGAGGAATTAGAATGTCAAGAATAGGAAAATTACCCATTAGTATCCCTGCTGGAGTGACAGTCACTCTGAAGGATAATGTGGTTACCGTAAAGGGACCCAAAGGCGAAATGAGCCAATATGTGAATCCTGCTATCAATGTTGCCATTGAAGACGGACACGTAACTTTAACAGAAAACGATAAAGAAATGCTTGATAACCCGAAGCAAAAACATGCTTTCCACGGTTTGTATCGCTCTTTGGTTCACAACATGGTTGTGGGCGTATCTGAAGGATACAAGAAGGAACTGGAACTTGTAGGTGTAGGTTATCGTGCTTCTAACCAAGGTAACATCATTGAGCTTGCTTTAGGTTATACACACAATATTTTCATTCAATTACCTGCTGAGGTAAAAGTTGAAACTAAGTCTGAAAGAAATAAGAATCCTCTTATTATATTGGAATCGTGTGACAAACAATTGCTTGGTCAAGTTTGCTCTAAAATACGTTCTTTCCGTAAGCCTGAACCATACAAGGGTAAAGGTATTAAGTTTGTTGGCGAAGTAATTCGTAGAAAGTCTGGTAAATCAGCCGGCGCTAAGTAATTCATATAAAATTAGATTATTATGACAACAAAAATAGAAAGACGAGTTAAGATCAAATATAGAGTACGCAACAAAATTTCAGGTACTACTGAATGTCCGCGTATGAGTGTATTTAGAAGTAACAAGCAAATTTATGTCCAGATTATCGATGATCTTTCTGGTAAGACACTGGCTGCCGCTTCTTCTTTAGGTTTGACTGATAAAGTTGCTAAAAAAGAACAAGCTGCTAAAGTGGGTGAAATGATTGCTAAAAAGGCTCAGGAAGCAGGTATAACTACTGTTGTTTTCGACCGTAATGGTTACTTGTATCATGGGAGAGTAAAAGAAGTAGCTGATGCTGCTCGTAACGGTGGACTTAAATTTTAATCATTATGGCAGGAGTTAATAATAGAGTTAAGATTACTAACGATATAGAACTGAAAGATAGATTGGTTGCTATTAATCGTGTTACTAAAGTTACCAAAGGTGGTAGAACTTTTAGTTTCTCTGCAATCGTTGTTGTAGGTAACGAAGAAGGTATCATTGGTTGGGGACTTGGTAAAGCAGGTGAAGTAACAGCTGCTATCGCTAAAGGTGTTGAATCAGCTAAAAAGAACTTGGTGAAAGTGCCTATTTTGAAAGGTACTGTTCCTCATGAACAATCAGCTAGATTTGGTGGTGCTGAAGTATTCATCAAACCTGCATCTCACGGAACTGGTGTTGTAGCTGGTGGTGCTATGCGTGCTGTTTTGGAAAGTGTTGGTGTTACTGATGTTTTGGCTAAATCTAAAGGTTCTTCAAATCCGCACAACCTTGTTAAAGCTACAATCGAAGCTTTGAGTGAAATGCGTGATGCAAGAATGGTTGCTCAGAACAGAGGTATTAGTGTTGAAAAAGTATTTAGAGGATAAGGAGGAGATATGTCAACTATAAAGATTAAACAAGTTAAAAGTAGAATTGGTGCTCCAGCTGATCAGAAAAGAACTCTTGATGCACTGGGACTTCGTAAACTGAACCGTGTGGTTGAACACGAAAGCACTCCTTCAATTCTTGGGATGGTAGATAAAGTAAAACACTTGGTTGCCATTGTTAAGTAATTATTTGTTGAATAATAAAACGAAATTACAATATGAACTTAAGTAATTTAAAACCTGCAGAGGGATCTACTAAGACAAGAAAAAGAATTGGACGTGGAACTGGTTCTGGCTTAGGCGGTACTTCTACAAGAGGTCATAAGGGAGCTAAATCAAGATCTGGATACTCTAAGAAGATCGGTTTTGAAGGTGGTCAGATGCCTCTTCAACGTCGAGTTCCTAAATTTGGTTTCAAGAATATTAATCGTGTAGAATATAAAGCCATCAATCTGGATACTATCCAGAAACTTGCTGAAGCTAAGAGCTTGGCAAAAGTTGGTGTAAACGACTTTATCGAAGCAGGATTTATATCTTCAAATCAGTTGGTAAAAGTATTGGGTAACGGAACTCTGACTAATAAGCTGGAAGTAGAAGCTCATGCATTCTCTAAGACTGCAACTGCTGCTATTGAAGCTGCTGGTGGAACTGTAGTAAAACTCTGATTCAATGAGAAAAGCTATTGAAACATTAAAGAATATATGGAAGATTGAGGATCTGAGACAGCGGATCCTCATCACCATATTGTTTGTGGCAATTTACCGTTTCGGATCATATGTCGTATTACCGGGTATCAATCCGGCGATGCTGGCTAAATTGCACGAACAAACAAGTGAAGGCCTTTTAGCCTTGTTAAATATGTTCTCTGGAGGAGCATTTTCTAATGCCTCTATTTTTGCATTAGGAATCATGCCTTATATCTCTGCATCTATCGTAATCCAGTTGTTGGGAATCGCTGTACCGTATTTCCAGAAGCTGCAACGCGAAGGTGAGAGCGGCAGAAGAAAAATGAATCAATATACTCGTTATTTGACGATTGCTATATTGTTAGTTCAGGCCCCTTCTTATTTGCTCAATCTTAAAATGCAGGCTGGCCCTTCCTTAAATGCTTCATTAGATTGGACTCTGTTTATGGTTACCTCTACCATTATTTTGGCAGCAGGTAGTATGTTTATTTTGTGGCTTGGTGAAAGAATTACTGATAAAGGTATTGGTAATGGTATTTCATTTATCATCTTGATTGGTATTATCGCTCGTTTCCCTGATGCTTTGTTGCAAGAAGTTGTATCCAGAGTAGCAAATAAGAGTGGTGGTTTGATCATGTTTATAATTGAAATCGTATTCTTGTTATTAGTGATTGGTGCTGCTATTCTTTTGGTACAAGGTACAAGAAAGATTCCTGTACAGTATGCAAAAAGAATTGTTGGTAACAAGCAATATGGTGGTGCTAGACAGTACATTCCTTTGAAAGTGAATGCGGCTGGTGTTATGCCTATCATCTTTGCTCAGGCAATCATGTTTATTCCAATTACGTTTATCGGTTTTTCAAATGTAAATGATGCGGGCGGTTTCTTGCATGCGTTTACAGATCATACAAGTTTCTGGTATAATTTTGTTTTTGCGGTAATGATTATATTATTTACATATTTCTATACTGCAATTACAATTAATCCGACTCAGATGGCTGAGGATATGAAGAGAAATAATGGTTTCATCCCTGGTATTAAACCGGGAAAGAAAACTGCAGAGTATATTGATGATATAATGTCTCGTATTACTTTGCCGGGTTCTTTCTTCTTGGCTTTAGTTGCTATTATGCCTGCTTTTGCCGGTATATTCGGAGTGCAAGCAGGATTTGCTCAATTCTTCGGCGGTACATCTTTGTTAATTCTTGTAGGTGTTGTTCTTGATACACTGCAACAGGTTGAAAGTCATTTGTTGATGAGACACTATGATGGTCTGTTGAAATCTGGTCGTATTAAAGGACGCGCTGGTGTAGCGGCATATTAATTCTTTAGATTAGAAATGATATTTCTTAAAACAGAAGATGAAATAGAATTGCTCCGTCAGAGTAACCTGCTTGTTGGTAAAACTCTTGCAGAGGTTGCCAAACTGGTGAAGCCTGGTGTAACTACACGTGAGTTGGATAAAGTTGCTGAAGAGTTCATTAGAGATCATGGGGCAACTCCAACTTTCAAGGGATTCCCGAATCAATATGGAGAACCATTTCCCGCATCTCTTTGTACTTCTGTTAATGAACAGGTTGTACATGGAATCCCAGGGGATATTGTGCTGAAAGATGGCGATATCGTATCAGTGGATTGTGGGACTTACATGAATGGTTTTTGTGGTGATTCTGCTTATACTTTTTGTGTAGGAGAGGTGGACGAAGAAGTTCGTAACTTGTTGAAGGTGACTAAAGAAGCGTTATATATTGGCATTCAGAACGCAGTGCAAGGCAAAAGAATCGGAGACATCGGGTATGCTATTCAGCAATATTGTGAGTCTCACTCTTATGGTGTAGTGCGTGAGTTTGTTGGTCATGGCATCGGTAAAGAGATGCACGAAGATCCTCAAGTGCCTAATTATGGTAAAAGAGGATATGGACCTTTGATGAAAAGAGGCCTTTGCATAGCGATAGAGCCGATGATAACATTGGGAGACCGGCAAGTGATTATGGAACGTGACGGATGGACTGTGAGGACCAGAGATCGTAAATGTGCTGCACATTTTGAACATACGATAGCTGTTGGAGCTGGTGAAGCTGATATTTTGTCTTCATTCGAATTCATAGAAGAAGTTTTAGGAGATAAAGCAATATAATATGGCAAAGCAATCTGCAATAGAACAAGATGGAGTTATAGTTGAAGCATTGTCAAATGCAATGTTTCGTGTTGAATTAGAAAACGGACATGAGATTACTGCACATATTTCAGGTAAGATGCGGATGCATTACATCAAGATCTTGCCGGGAGATAAAGTGAGAGTCGAAATGTCTCCTTACGACTTATCGAAAGGAAGAATTGTGTTTAGATATAAATAAAATAAGATATGAAAGTAAGAGCATCATTAAAGAAACGCACGCCAGAATGTAAGATCGTTAGACGTAATGGCCGTTTGTATGTTATTAACAAGAAAAATCCTAAGTATAAACAACGTCAAGGATAATTTGTTATTTTTGCAAAAAAAATAATTAAGTATATGGCTATAAGAATAGTTGGTGTAGATTTACCTCAGAACAAAAGAGGTGAAATTGCGTTGACCTATGTATATGGAATAGGTCGCAGTAGTTCAGCAAAAATTTTAGATAAAGCTGGTGTAGATAAAGATCTGAAGGTTAAAGACTGGACAGATGATCAAGCTGCTAAGATTCGTGAGATTATCGGTGCAGAGTATAAAGTGGAAGGTGATCTTCGTTCTGAAATCCAATTGAACATTAAGCGATTAATGGATATTGGTTGCTATCGTGGTGTACGTCACCGTATTGGTCTGCCTGTTAGAGGTCAGAGCACAAAGAACAATGCACGTACTCGTAAAGGTAGAAAGAAAACCGTTGCTAATAAGAAAAAAGCTACTAAATAATAATTGTTGATATGGCAAAAAAAACAGTTGCAGCTAAAAAGAGAAATGTGAAAGTAGACGCTAATGGACAGTTGCATGTTCATTCATCTTTCAACAATATTATTGTTTCTCTTGCAAACAGTGAAGGGCAGATTATCTCTTGGTCATCTGCTGGTAAAATGGGATTTAGAGGTTCTAAAAAGAATACTCCTTATGCAGCTCAGATGGCTGCCCAGGATTGTGCAAAGATTGCATTTGATCTTGGCCTGAGAAAGGTAAAAGCATATGTGAAAGGTCCAGGTAACGGACGTGAGTCTGCTATTAGAACTATCCACGGTGCTGGTATCGAAGTTACTGAAATCATTGACGTAACTCCGCTTCCACATAATGGTTGTCGTCCTCCAAAAAGACGTAGAGTTTAATTTACCTTTAACTTACAATGATCTTGATTTTGTTTTTGGATTACATTTAATTTCTCTCTGTAATCGCGGCTGCAACAAATTAAGTTCATGAATAAACAATTAAATATTTAAAAAGAAATGGCTAGATATACTGGACCAAAATCGAGAATCGCCCGTAAATTCGGTGAGGGAATCTTTGGAGCTGATAAAGTTTTGTCAAAGAAGAACTATCCTCCCGGACAACATGGTAATTCAAGAAAAAGAAAAACTTCTGAATACGGTGTGCAACTTCGTGAAAAGCAGAAAGCTAAATACACCTATGGAGTATTAGAAAAACAATTCCGCAATTTGTTTGAAAAAGCAGCTACTGCTAAAGGTATTACCGGTGAGGTACTTCTTCAATTGTTGGAAGGCCGTCTTGACAACGTAGTATTCCGTTTGGGTATTGCTCCTACACGTGCTGCTGCTCGTCAGTTGGTTAGTCACAAGCATATTACTGTAGATGGTGAAGTGGTAAACATCCCTTCATTTGCAGTAAAACCAGGACAATTGATTGGTGTTCGTGAAAGATCTAAATCTTTGGAAGTAATTGCTAATTCTCTTGCAGGTTTCAATCACAGCAAGTATGCTTGGTTGGAATGGGACGAAGCTTCTAAGGTTGGTAAAATGTTGCACATACCTGAAAGAGCTGACATTCCTGAGAACATTAAAGAACATTTGATCGTTGAATTGTATTCTAAATAATAATTAATTTCATGGCGATATTAGCATTTCAAAAACCTGATAAAGTATTAATGTTGGAGGCGGACTCCAGATTCGGTAAATTCGAATTCCGTCCGTTGGAACCGGGTTTTGGTATTACTGTAGGTAATGCATTACGCCGAATCCTTCTTTCTTCATTAGAGGGTTTTGCTATCACTACTATCAGAATTGATGGTGTGGAGCATGAATTTTCTAGTGTACCTGGAGTAAAAGAGGATGTTACCAACATTATCTTGAATCTGAAACAAGTGAGATTCAAGCAAGTAGTTGAAGAGTTCGAGAGCGAAAAAGTGAGCATCACTGTCGAGAATTCCAGTGAATTTAAAGCAGGTGACATAGGTAAGTATTTGACTGGATTTGAAGTGTTAAATCCGGAATTAGTTATTTGTCATTTAGATTCTAAGTCAACTATGCAGATTGATATTACAATTAACAAAGGCCGTGGTTATGTACCTGCTGATGAGAATCGCGAGTATTGCACGGATGTTAATGTAATTCCAATCGACTCTATTTATACACCGATACGTAATGTCAAGTATGCTGTAGAAAACTTCCGTGTAGAACAGAAGACTGACTACGAAAAGCTAGTACTTGAAATTAGTACCGACGGTTCTATACATCCGAAAGAAGCGCTGAAAGAAGCTGCAAAAATTCTGATTTATCACTTCATGTTGTTCTCTGACGAGAAGATCACGCTTGAAAGTAATGATACTGATGGCAATGAAGAGTTTGATGAAGAAGTACTGCACATGCGTCAGCTGTTGAAAACCAAACTCGTTGATATGGACTTGTCAGTTCGTGCCCTCAATTGCTTGAAGGCTGCTGACGTAGAAACTCTCGGTGACTTGGTACAATTCAACAAAACTGACCTGCTGAAATTCAGAAACTTCGGAAAGAAATCGCTTACCGAGCTTGATGATTTGCTGGAAAGTCTGAATCTGTCGTTTGGAACCGACATTTCTAAATATAAATTAGATAAAGAATAAAAAATGAGACATAATAAAAAATTCAATCATTTAGGTCGTACTGCTTCTCATAGAAGCGCTATGTTATCTAACATGGCTTGCTCTTTGATCAAGCACAAAAGAATCACTACGACTGTTGCAAAGGCGAAAGCTTTGAAAAAGTTTGTTGAGCCTTTGATTACTAAGTCTAAAGAAGATACTACGAACTCTCGTCGTGTTGTATTTAGCAATTTGCAAGATAAGATTGCAGTAACAGAGTTGTTCAAAGAAATCTCTGTTAAGATTGCTGATCGTCCGGGTGGTTATACTCGTATTATCAAGACTGGTAACCGTTTGGGTGACAATGCAGAAATGTGCTTCATCGAGTTGGTTGACTACAATGAAAACATGGCTAAGGAAAAAGTGGCTAAGAAAGCTACTCGTACTCGTCGTTCGAAGAAATCTGCTGAAGCTGCTCCTGCTGCTGTTGAAGCTCCTGCAACTGAAGCTCCTAAGGCTGAAGAACCAAAAGCTGAATCAGCTGAATAATTTTACAGTTATTCTTATAGATATAAAAAGGGCTACCCTCATAGGTAGCCTTTTTTGTTTGTCTGCCGTTTACTAATACTAAGATACATTAAAATATATCTTAATAGAACTTTTCATAGAGAGAATCTGTTATATTTGCAAGTGAATATGGCAAAATTTGTAAAGGTAATATTGTTTCTGTTGCTGACAGTTGCTTTTCATAGCATAGCAGGCAATATTTCTACCGCGAAAGTGGTGGATGAACAGGAGCGTGCTATTACATATGCAATGAGACAACATGGGGAAATCAGCGCACCGGATCTTCCAGGTAAGCCTGTGGCTGAATTGAACAACTCGCAAAGCCATCAAATATCTGTAACACGTATTCAACGTGTGCAACTTGGAGAATATTTCTTTTCTTTGAAGAATGCGCTACAATGTTGTGCTGATCGTGAGAACTCACTTTCACAACACTTGGGGCGGATTTATGGTACAACAACTTCCTATTATTGCCAGCCATCAAGTGAATACTATGTATATACTTTGAGGCGCATAATTATTTAGTAGTAACTTATTAGTTTTGTTCATTTTGTGGTTACTGGTATCTTCTGTAATACCGGTGACTATATCTTTTTATCTTTATATTTTCACTAATAATTTAAACTTTAAATATTATGGCAACTACTCAAATGATTGATGCTACTATCTTCACATCTTCACACCCCGATATCGCAAAACGTACAAGTATTTCAGGAGTTTTAATTTCTTCTGTAATGTTATTGGTCGGTATTTTAGCTTTTGCTTCCACTTTCGAATTGGATGATAAGTCTTCTACGGTTAGTATGGCTTTGATGGTTCTGGGAACAGGTTTATTCCTTATGGGGATTTTCCGTCTCTTCTGGAAATCAAAAGAAGTTATTTATTTGCCAACCAAAAGTGTGGCTAAAGAGCATAGTATATTTTTTGATTTGAAACACATGGATGCTTTGAGGGATCTTGTGAATTCGGGGGCATTCTCTGCAGGTTCGAATATAAAGAGTGAGGCTAGTGGTAATATACGTATGGATGTGATACTCTCTGCAGATAAAAAATTTGCAGCTGTACAGTTATTCCAGTTTATACCTTATACATATCAGCCAATAACATCAGTGCAGTATTTCACTAATGAACAAGCTTCAGCGGTCATAGCATTTCTGGCAAAAAGTAAAATGCAGTAAAAGTATATCTCCAGAAACTGTTTAACTTTGTTTTCCGGCAGATTAAAACAGGTAGCTTGAAATTTTATATTCAGTTTGCTGCTGCTAAATAAAGCAGGTTTTGGATGTTACCGCAATAGAAAACTTTGATTTTCATACAAGGAATGGGGATTAGTCGTTAATGACGGCGATTCCCATTTTCTTCATTAAGAAGCAGGCATTCATATTTTGTGCAACTCCATTTCTCATTTGGTAAGAGAAGGTAAGTTCGTTGTTCGTAATGTCAGCTTCGAAACAGTAATTCCGGATATTTTGTGGGAAGGAGTCCACTAAAGTCCCTAGCAACAAGTCATGGGTGGCGATGATGCCATTGGTGTTCATGTGCATGAATTGTTTGATGAGGGCGAAAGAACCTTTCTGTTTATCCATGGAGTTTGTGCCTTTCAATATTTCATCAAGGATGATGAAAAGTTCTTCTCCTGCTTCAAGCTTGTCTATGATTAATTTAAGTCGCTTGAGTTCGGCAAAGAAATAAGATTCGTTGTCGGCTAAGGAGTCACTGGTCCGAAGACTGGTAACGAGGCGAGCCGGATATATTTTCATCTGCTTTGCCCAAACGGGAGCCCCTATACATGCTAGTAGATAGTTCACTCCTACAGTACGTAAATACGTGCTTTTTCCTGCCATATTGGCTCCTGTGATAATAATAAAGAAAGGACGTTTTTCAATGTCTATTCCGTTGCGTACACATTTGTTGCGATCCATTAAAGGATGCCCCAAAGCTTCAGCCTGCAGATGGAAAGATTGAGCAGCAATGGTAGGATAGATATAATCCGGATGATTATATGCGAATGTTGCCAGAGAACAATGAGCATCAATCTCTCCGATGGTTTCTATCCAGCGGGGGAGATCGGATGCATGGATTTCTTTCCACTTCTCGATTCGCATTACTTGGCGCAGCTCCCAGAATATCAGTCCGTTGAGTATCGTGCTTATTAGCAGATTACTTCGTTGATCGAGCGCGTTCATCAGTTTTGAAAGCTGGCGTACTGCTTGAGAAGCGGTTTGATTCTGGCTTGTAAGCTCCGCTTTTAACTTTTGCAGTATATGGCTTTGCATTTCTTTCTGTTCAGTGAGGAGAATCTGGTCGGCGTATGTCGAAAGAATTTGTAGTTTTTCCCCGTAGGTCGTTTGCAATTTAGTGATTCCTTTAGAGAAAATAGTGCTGAATAATACAAAGCTAACAAATACTCCTCCAGCTATATTAGCCGAGATAATACCTAAAATGGCTAAACCTATACATAAGAAATTAATGATCGTTACCGCTGTCGGGAGGATACGTAGAAGCGTTCGCTTCCGATAATAACTTGGACTGTTTGCCCATTCCTTGATTTCGGTGGTATCGGCAGGTTTTCCTTTATAGAGTAAGCCGAGTAAGCGGATTTGTTGACGATATTCTAAGTCTGTGGACAATTCATGTATAGCTTCCTGGCGATGTTCAATAGCTTCTTTGTTTTCCAGATGTGCATTGAACCAGTTTGCAAGATGCTGTTTGCCAATAGGCGTTGCAGTGCGGTTGATGTATTGGAAAAGAGAATGTTCACCAAATACGTCTAAATCAAGAGTGTAGAGATGAGATGGATTAACAAATTCTTTTCCGTCATCAAAATCAGAAAAGTCATATTGCATGGCACGTAGCTCCTGCTCATTGATTTCTATTTTCTTTTTCAGAAAATCTTTCCGGTAGAACCAGAAATTATGGCGTTTTACCAGCCAGATGAATAAGATAAAAGGCAGGATAGCAAAAGCAAAAAGACATAACCACCCATCAGGCCAAAAGATAATAGCATTTGCTACAGCTCCTACGAATAAGATCAGACGGAGGAGACTGATATAATAGATACGTTTCCGGGCATTCTGTAACTCCAGTTCTGTTTTCTGAATGATTTGCTGATATGTAGTAATGATCTGCTCTTGTTTTTCCATGACAAATTTAATTCTTTTCCACAAAGGTAATATAATTCATAACGGTCGGGATAAGAGCTTGTTTTTGTCGAGAGCAGATTTACTGTTTATTAACGGAAGATAGAAAGGAATAACAAGCTCATATTGCGACTTGCCTGGATAACGCCTTTGCTAGCTGTAAGGAATGGGTATATAAGTTCTGTTTCCGTTTAACGAAAGTAGGGGGTATTTCCTGATAGTAGTTTTTTTTCAATATTTCTTTTCTCATTCTTGCATTTATCCGCTAAAATTTATAACTTTCCACTCGAAAAGGCGTTAGACAGGAAAGGAGGATGCTTATGAAGAAAGGATGTATCTTATGTTTGCTGATAAGCGTGATTAGCCTTCCGTTAATTGCGCAGAATGTTATTTATTCCAACCTGAAAGAGTTGTTGGCTCAACATGGCGATACGACAGCCGTGTTGCGTATAGAAAAACGCTCCAGAAATCAGATTGTATTGACAGGAGGGGCTGATTACCGGATAACAGCCGGTGATGACGAGTCGATGTGCCGACGTTTGAAGAAGCGTTGTTTTGCCGTGCGTGACGAAAAAGGAGATTTATATTTGAATTGTCGTAAGTTGCGCTATAAAAAGTTACGCTTCGGAGCATGGTATGCCCCTGCCGTTCAGTTGGGGAAAAATATCTATTTTTGTGCCATGCCTTTAGGCTCGGTTATCGGAGGAAACTTTGTGGAAGAAGATGACGTAAAACTGGGAGGGAATATCGGTGATGCTCTTGCCGCTTCAAGCTTGGTTACGAAACGTGTCTGTTATGAGCTAAATGGTGAAACAGGAAAAGTCGATTTTCTGGGGAAGGATAAAATGCTTCAATTATTGAAGAATGATCCGGAACTGAAACAGGCATATTTGAATGATGATAGCCAGGAGGCGAAGCATACCTTTAAATATTTGTTGGAGTTGCGGAATAAGCAAAAAAAGTAACCTTGTCGATCTCTGTTGGCATAGCAGGGAAGGAGTGTATTCATATACAACCATGGTCATAGTGATATGATTAGGGGTGCGGATTATGTCAATAGCATAGAACTCATAGCTCTGATTTAATGGAAAAATCCGCTATCCATTTTAATAAAAGACCTATTAATCCGTTTGGATAAAAGGCCTGCATTTGTATCTGTATAAAAGCATAAGCGGCTCTTGAGATGGCTTATATCTTATCATTCTATTAAATTGTAAACCTAATAATGCCTTTCTGATAATAAAACCGTCTTTTTTCTTGTCTTTTATCTTCTTTTTTTCTATATTGCGAAGAGTTATAAGACTGTATTGCTTACAGTTTGTAATCCTTAATTCTGTTTATTATGAGAATAACTCTTGGCAACACACTACCTCCTTATCCGGATTTTGTAGAAGGTATCCGGAGAGCTCCCGACCGTGGTTATACACTTACCCCGGCGCAGACAATCACAGCATTAAAAAACGCTTTGCGTTATATTCCCTCCGAGTGGCACGAGCAACTGGCTCCTGAATTTATGGAAGAACTACGCACTCGCGGGCGGATTTACGGATACCGTTTCCGTCCTGCCGGAGACTTGAAAGCAAAGCCGATTGATGAATATCAAGGACAATGTATTGAGGGCAAAGCCTTTCAGGTAATGATTGATAATAACCTTTGCTTCGATATCGCCTTATATCCCTATGAGCTTGTTACTTACGGTGAAACCGGGCAAGTCTGCCAAAATTGGATGCAATACCGACTGATCAAGCGATATCTGGAAGAACTTACCCAGGAACAGACACTGGTTATTGAATCCGGACATCCATTAGGGCTTTTCCGCTCCCGTCCCGATGCTCCCCGCGTTATAATTACCAATTCGATGATGATCGGGCAATTCGACAATCAACATGATTGGCATATTGCCGCCCAGATGGGAGTTGCCAATTACGGACAGATGACAGCCGGAGGCTGGATGTATATCGGCCCTCAAGGGATTGTTCATGGCACTTTCAACACCCTCCTGAATGCCGGACGATTGAAACTCGGTATTCCACAAGACCAAGATTTGCGGGGACACTTATTTATTTCTTCCGGTTTGGGAGGAATGAGTGGTGCACAACCTAAGGCAGCCGAAATAGCAGGAGCAGTCTCCATCATAGCCGAAGTAGATCGTTCACGCATTGAAACACGCTATCGCCAAGGATGGGTGGGGCATGTGACTGCAGATATAACAGAAGCATACCGGATGGCAGCTGAAGCAATGCGACGCCGTGAACCTTGTTCCATTGCCTATCATGGAAATATAGTAGACCTACTCGAATATGCCGAGCGAGAAAAGATTCTGATCGAACTATTATCCGATCAAACCTCCTGTCACGCCGTTTACGAAGGTGGATACTGCCCTGCCGGACTGACTTTCGAGGAACGCACACGACTTCTTCATGAATCGCCGGAGCAATTCCGTCACTTGGTAGACGTATCTCTACGCCGTCATTTCGAAGTTATCAAGAAACTGGTAGCCCGCGGAACTTATTTCTTTGATTATGGAAACTCCTTCATGAAAGCCATATACGATGCCGGAGTAAAAGAAATCTCTCGTAATGGCGTTGATGAAAAAGACGGATTTATCTGGCCGAGCTATGTCGAAGATATTATGGGGCCCCAACTTTTTGATTACGGCTACGGTCCGTTCAGGTGGGTCTGTTTGAGTGGTAAACACGAAGATCTGATAAAAACAGACCGCGCGGCTATGGAATGTATCGACGTCCATCGGCGTGGTCAGGATCTGGACAACTACAATTGGATACGGGATGCAGAAAAGAATCAACTCGTGGTGGGTACACAGGCACGTATTCTTTATCAGGATGCAGTTGGAAGAATGAAGATAGCCCTCCGTTTCAATGAGATGGTTCGCCGGGGTGAAGTAGGACCTATTATGCTGGGACGAGACCACCACGATGTAAGCGGTACGGATTCTCCTTTCCGGGAGACGTCGAATATCAAAGACGGAAGTAATGTGATGGCAGATATGGCTGTGCAATGCTTTGCCGGAAATTGTGCCCGTGGAATGAGTCTGGTAGCCTTACACAATGGAGGCGGCGTCGGCATTGGCAAAGCAATCAATGGCGGTTTTGGTATGGTATGCGACGGTAGCGAACGGGTAGATGAAATACTTCGTTCGGCAATGCTTTGGGACGTGATGGGAGGAGTAGCCCGCCGTTCATGGGCGCGTAATCCGCATGCGATGGAAACGAGTGAAGCATTTAATGAGTCCCATGTAGGAGATTATCAGATAACAATGCCTTATGTGGCGGACGAAGAATTAATAAAGAAGATAGTTCCATATATTGTGGGAAAGTAGTCTCACAATATAAGAGAAAACATTCCCATAAAATGAGGGAATAAATTCCCATAATATATGGAACAGTTTAAACATGCAGTTATTTTGGATAAACCAAGTAGTTATTTGATGTAAAACATATAGTTATTCAGTAAAGTATAACCTCTATAATAATAGATATTTGATATGAGTTGGAATAAGATTATTGAGTGCGTCCCCAATTTTAGTGAGGGACGTGATTTAGAGAAAATAGATCAGATAGTAGCCCCTTTCCGTGGTAAAGCTGGAGTAAAACTGCTTGATTATAGTAATGATGAAGACCATAACCGTCTGGTTGTCACACTTGTGGGAGAGCCGGAAGCACTGTGTGAAGCAGTAGTTGAAGCCGTTGGTGTAGCTGTCCGTTTGATCGACCTGAATCAGCACACCGGGCAACATCCTCGTATGGGAGCGGTAGATGTAATTCCTTTCATCCCGATTAAGAACACCAGTATGGAAGAAGCCATCGAGCTTTCTAAAAAAGTGGCTGCGAAAGTTGCGGAGCTATCTAATCTTCCCGTCTTTCTGTATGAAAAGTCCGCTACTGCACCACACCGGGAAAATCTCGCTTCCGTTCGTAAAGGCGAATTTGAAGGAATGGCCGAAAAGATCAAACTGCCCGAATGGCAACCTGACTTCGGACCTGCTGAACGACATCCGACCGCAGGTACCGTAGCAATCGGAGCCCGTATGCCACTCGTAGCCTACAATGTCAATCTAAGTACAGATAATCTGGAGATAGCCACTAAGATAGCGAAAAATATCCGCCATATCAATGGAGGCCTCCGTTATGTAAAAGCAATGGGAGTGGAGCTGAAAGAGCGAAACATCACCCAAGTGTCCATTAACATGACCGACTATACCCGTACCGCACTTTACCGTGCCTTCGAACTGGTACGTATCGAGGCCCGTCGTTACGGTGTTACGATTGTAGGTAGCGAAATAATCGGCCTTGTACCGATGGAAGCTCTGATTGATACCGCTTCCTACTATCTCGGACTCGAAAACTTTTCCATGCAGCAAGTTCTCGAAGCTCGTATCATGGAATAGACAATAAGAAAATAGAATGAATCACAATTGCTTTATGGCAAACATCATTCTAAAAGAACGTCCCATTCATATCTCCATTTATTATATGAACTAATTATGATGAACTATTTATGAGTGAAAACCTAATCATATTTAACGCCCGTATCGTAACCCCCATCGGCTTTTCCGCCCGTAAAGGAGAGGAAATGTCCCAACTGCAAATCATAGAAAACGGAACCGTGGAAGTGACCAAAGGAATCATTACCTACGTTGGTGAAAACCGTGGCGAAGACCGGGATGGTTACTACCAGCACTACTGGCATTATAACGCTCGCGGACATTGCCTTTTGCCCGGTTTCGTCGATTCCCATACCCATTTTGTATTTGGCGGAGAACGTTCCGAAGAATTTTCCTGGCGTCTGAAAGGCGAAAGCTATATGTCAATCATGGAGCGGGGAGGGGGAATTGCAAGTACCGTAAAAGCCACCCGGCAAATGAACTACCTGCAACTTCGTTCAGCCGCCGAAAGCTTCCTGAAGAAGATGAGCACTATGGGAGTAACCACCGTAGAAGGTAAAAGTGGCTACGGTCTGGATCGGGACACAGAATTACTACAACTAAAAGTAATGCGCAGCCTGGATAACGCCGAGCATAAACGCGTCGATATAGTCTCCACTTTCCTCGGCGCCCACGCCCTTCCCGAAGAATATGCAGGGAGAAGCGACGAATACATCGATTTCCTGATTCGTGAAATGCTTCCCCTTATCCATTCCGGTAAGTGGGCAGAATGTTGTGATGTCTTTTGCGAACAAGGCGTTTTCTCTGTCGAACAATCCCGTCGCCTGCTTCAGGCAGCCAAAGAGCACGGTTTCCTGTTGAAACTTCATGCCGACGAAATCGTCTCTCTCGGCGGTGCCGAACTGGCCGCCGAACTCGGAGCACTGTCTGCCGACCATCTCCTGCACGCTTCCGATGCCGGCATCCGTGCAATGGCCGATGCCGGAGTAGTAGCTACGCTGTTACCTCTGACAGCTTTCGCCTTGAAAGAACCCTATGCGCGAGGTCGTGAAATGATTGACGCCGGTTGTGCTGTGGCACTTGCCACCGACCTGAATCCCGGCAGTTGTTTCTCCGGTTCCATCCCGCTGACCATTGCTCTGGCCTGTATCTATATGCAAATGAGCATCGAAGAAACCATCACCGCTCTCACCCTGAACGGAGCCGCCGCTCTTCAACGAGCCGACCGGATTGGAAGCATTGAAGTAGGCAAACAAGGCGATTTCATCATCCTCAATTCCGACAACTATCATATTCTACCTTACTATATAGGCATGAATTGCGTAATTATGACTATTAAAGGCGGCATACTTTATCCCGTCACTTAATAGTTGAAAAACTCTCATTCATTAATCACTTAAAAAAAATAGAATACCATGTTAGCAGATTTAACCGTAAAAGATTTCTTAGATAAAGTAGCTTGCAGTGACCCTGTGCCCGGCGGTGGTAGTATTGCCGCTTTGAATGGAGCGCTGGCTTCCTCCCTTTCCACGATGGTGGCACGGCTGACCGTAGGAAAAAAAGGATACGAAGTCAGTGAAGAAGTAATGCAGCACGCACAAACCATCACCCTCCGTTTGCTGGACGAATTTATGGCACTTATTGACAAAGATTCGGCTGCCTACAACGAAGTATTTGCCTGTTTTAAACTACCAAAAACAACCGACGAAGAGAAAGCCGCCCGAAGTACCGCTATCCAGAAGGCAACCAAACAAGCCGCCCTCGTTCCGTTGGAAGTAGCCCGCAAAGCACTGGATATGATGTCCATTATAGCCGATGTTGCCCGCCTCGGCAACCGGAATGCCGTCACAGATGCCTGTGTAGCAATGATGTCCGCCCGTACCGCCGTATTGGGAGCCTTGCTGAATGTCCGTATCAACCTCGGTTCGCTCAAAGACAGAGATTTTGTCCTCCAACTGCAAACCGAAGCCGATGCCATCGAGCAAACCGCTTGCCAGAAAGAAAAAGAATTGTTGGATGCCGTAAATCAAGACCTGCGCGTATGAGTAAGAATGTATACCATATCGGTTCCGGAGCACTGACCTTCGAAATCATCGAACGGATTATAAACGAAAACCTGAAACTCGAACTAGCTCCCGAAGCCAAGTTGCGCATCCAGAAATGTCGCGACTACCTCGACCAAAAAATAGCTTCTTCCGAAGAACCGTTATACGGCATAACAACAGGTTTCGGCTCTCTATGCACTAAAAATATATCTCCCGATGAACTGGGGACCCTTCAAGAAAACCTGATAAAAAGCCATGCTTGCAGCGTAGGCGAAGAAATTCGCCCCGTCATCATCAAACTGATGATGCTTCTCAAAGCCCATGCCCTTTCATTAGGACATAGCGGCGTACAAGTTATCACCGTGCAGCGCATCCTCGATTTCTTCAATAATGACGTCATGCCTATCGTCTACGACCGCGGTTCCCTTGGAGCCTCCGGCGACCTGGCACCGCTCGCCAATCTTTTCCTTCCTCTGATAGGTGTCGGTGATGTCTACTATAAAGGAAAAAAGTGCGAAGCCATCAGCGTACTCGACGAATTTGGCTGGGAACCGGTCAAACTAATGAGCAAAGAAGGACTAGCCCTGCTGAACGGTACCCAATTTATGAGTGCCAACGGTGTGTTCGCTATGCTCAAAGCCTTTCGCCTCTCGAAAAAAGCCGACCTGATAGCCGCACTTTCCCTCGAAGCCTTTGACGGCCGTATCGACCCGTTTATGGACTGCATCCAGCAAATCCGCCCCCATCAGGGACAGATTGAGACAGGCGAAGCCTTCCGCAAACTACTGTCAGGCAGCGAACTAATCGAACGCCACAAGGAACACGTGCAAGATCCCTATTCTTTCCGTTGTATCCCGCAAGTACATGGCGCTACCAAAGATGCCATCCGCTACGTTGCCTCCGTACTGCTTACCGAAATCAATTCCGTCACGGACAACCCCACCATCTTCCCCGATGAAGACCGGATCATCTCCGGCGGAAACTTTCACGGGCAACCGCTTGCCATCTCTTATGATTTCCTTGCCATCGCTCTGGCCGAATTGGGAAATATCTCCGAACGCCGTGTCTCCCAACTGATTATGGGTCTCCGTGGGCTACCTGAATTTCTCGTAGCCAACCCCGGTTTGAACTCCGGCTTCATGATTCCGCAGTATGCCGCCGCCTCCATGGTCAGCCAGAATAAAATGTACTGCTATGCAGCTTCGAGCGATTCCATCGTCTCTTCCAACGGACAGGAAGACCATGTAAGCATGGGTGCCAAT
The DNA here is from genome assembly GCF_047310725.1 of Bacteroides sp. 90-K9/2. Taxonomy (NCBI): domain Bacteria; kingdom Pseudomonadati; phylum Bacteroidota; class Bacteroidia; order Bacteroidales; family Bacteroidaceae; genus Bacteroides; species Bacteroides sp. 90-K9/2. The sequence continues at coordinate 12,764 of NZ_JBCGVL010000006.1, read as the reverse complement.
GCCGCAACCAAACTCTATAAAGTGATGGACAACCTGGAACATATCCTTGCCATCGAACTGATGAACGCCGCACAAGGCATCGACTTCCGCCGCCCGCAGAAAACCTCTCCCGTTCTTGAGCGTTTCCTCCATGCCTATCGGAAAGAAGTACCTTTTGTAAAAGATGACATCGTGATGTACAAGGAAATACATAAAACAGTCGCCTTCCTGAAGAGGACACAGATTGAATACTGACAATAAATTGATCCTTTTTCGCTTTTCGTTAATAATGGTGACTGTTATTGCCGGGTAAGTGTCGATTCTTATCGATATTTATCCGGCATTTATTGCCGGCCATCTCTTCTATTAGCGATAAAACTTTACTTCCTATATTCCTCCCTTTTACCTTTCCTCTGTGTTTGTTCCAAATTTCCTATTAACACTTGTTTTCATTTTACTCTATTGAATGATAATAAATCCCAAATGGACTATAAATAGATGGAAACTTGATTTGTTAATTGAGTTTTCTATATATCTTTGTTCCGTTTTTCCTTTGGAAATGAAGAGAAAACGAAAACTGCATTTTAATAAAATAGAAAAACGGATGATGACAGAGCATGGAAAAGACGCTTCCCAACGGGTAGAGTTAAGAGAACGGATCATAACGGCAGCAACAGAAGCTTTTACTTCAAAAGGCATCAAGAGTATTACGATGGATGACATTGCGGCAGCATTAGGAATTTCCAAACGTACGCTCTACGAAGTCTTTTCGGATAAAGAATCGTTGTTGAAAGAATGCATACTGAAGGCACAGGCAGACAGAGACAAGTATTTGCAGAAAGTCTTTGAACAGTCGCACAATGTGTTGGAAGTGATACTTGCAGTTTTTCAGAAAAGCATTGAGATGTTTCATCAGACGAACAAACGCTTTTTTGAAGACATTAAGAAATATCCCAAAGTATATGAGATGATGAAGAACCGGCAGGACAGCGATTCGATGAAAACCATGTCCTTCTTCAAAACAGGAGTAGAGCAGGGCATCTTTCGTCCGGATGTAAACTTCTCCATCGTCAATTTGCTGGTACGTGAGCAATTTGACGTGCTTTTGAATACAGACATCTGCAACGAATATCCTTTCATTGAAGTGTACGAGTCCATCATGTTTACTTATATACGCGGTATCTCCACCGAAAAAGGAGCAAGGGTACTGGAAGACTTTATACAAGAATATCGCAAGAACCGCATCGAATACTAGAGCAAAAGTGAGGTTCTATTGACAAACAAGTAAGATTAAATTAGAAATTTAGTTTATGAACAAAATGAAAAGATTGACAGGTCGGAAGATTCTTCTGGTAGCTGTGGCACTCTGCGCATTTGGTTTTGCAAAGGCACAGGACACGCAGATGGAGAAGAATACACTAACCTTAACCTTAGACAAAGCCTTGGAAATTGCATTGGATGAGAATCCGACAATGAAAGTGGCAGCAGAAGAGATCGCCTTAAAAAAAGTTGCCAGCAAGGAAGCCTGGCAGAGTCTGTTGCCGGAGGCTAGCATTGCCGGTTCCTTAGACCATACGATTAAAGCGGCTGAAATGAAATTGAACGATATGTCGTTCAAGATGGGGCAAGACGGAACGAATACCGCCAATGCCGGGTTGAGCATTAACCTGCCACTTTTTGTGCCGGGTGTTTACCGGGCTATGTCGATGACAAAGACGGATATTGAACTGGCAGTAGAGAAGTCACGTGCTTCCAAACTGGATCTGGTGAATCAGGTAAGCAAGGCTTATTATCAGTTGATGCTTGCGCAGGATAGCTATGAAGTGCTTCAGGGCAGCTATAAACTGGCAGAAGATAATTACAATGTAGTGAATGCCAAATATCAGCAGGGAACTGTGAGCGAATATGACAAGATCAGTGCGGAAGTACAGATGCGCAGCATTAAACCGAACCTGATCGCGGCAGCCAATGCGGTGACTTTGGCTAAGTTGCAGTTAAAAGTTCTGATGGGCATCACTGCCGATGTGGAGATAAAGATTAATGATAATCTGACCAACTATGAGACAACCATGTTTGTCAATCAGTTGAAAGAAGAGAATGTAAATCTGAACAACAATACCACCATGAAGCAGTTGGACTTGAACATGAAGTTGCTTGAAAAGAATGTAAAGTCTTTAAAGACGAACTTTATGCCGACTCTTTCCATGAGCTTCTCCTATCAATATCAGTCATTGTATAATCCGAATATCAATTTCTTCGATTATAACTGGAGCAACAGTTCCAGCCTGATGTTCAATATCAGCATACCTTTATATAAGGCAAGCAACTTTACGAAAGTAAAATCTGCCCGTATACAGATGCGCCAGCTCGATTGGAACCGTATCGATACGGAAAGACAGTTGAATATGCAGATTGTCAGTTGTCGCAATAATATGAGTGCCAGCACAGAGCAGGTAGTCAGCAACAAGGAAAATGTGATGCAGGCAAAGAAAGCGGTGGTGATTGCCGAAAAACGTTATGATGTGGGTAAGGGCACGGTGCTCGAACTGAACAGTTCGCAAGTGTCACTGACACAGGCGCAACTCACCTACAATCAGTCCATATACGATTACCTGGTTGCTAAGGCAGACCTCGATCAGGTGCTGGGAAAAGAATAAAGATAGACAACTAAAAAATTACAAGTAAGGAATATGAAAAGAAGTATCCAATTGGTAGCCCTGCTGTTAACTGTGTTTATGGGCTCATGTACAGGTGGAAAAGACAAAGCTGCTGCGGAACATGCCGACGCAAAGCCCATTGTGAAGCTGGCAGACGTAAAAGCTCGTCCCGTAGATCAGATACAGGATTACACAGCAACGGTGGAAGCAGAAGTAAAGAATAATATTGCACCTTCGTCTCCCGTGCGTATCGACCAGATTTTTGTGGAAGTGGGCGACCGTGTATCCAAAGGACAGAAACTTGTGCAGATGGATGCGGCCAACCTGAAACAGGCGAAGCTGCAACTTGACAATCAGGAAATAGAATTCAATCGTATCGACGAACTATATAAAGTGGGCGGTGCGTCCAAATCTGAATGGGATGCTTCGAAGATGCAACTCGATGTGAAGAAAACCGCTTATAAGAATTTGCAGGAGAATACCTCTTTGCTAAGCCCCATCAATGGTGTGGTAACTGCACGCAACTATGATAATGGCGATATGTACAGCGGTGGAGAACCGGTCTTGGTAGTAGAGCAGATCACTCCCGTGAAACTCCTGATCAATGTGTCCGAAACCTACTTTACGAAAGTGAAGAAAGGTACCCCCGTCGACGTGAAACTCGATGTATATGGGGATGAAGTCTTTACAGGAACCATCAATCTGGTTTATCCGACTATAGATGCCACTACCCGTACATTCCAGGTAGAGATCAGACTGGACAATAAAGACCAGCGCGTACGTCCGGGAATGTTTGCCCGTGCCACATTAAATTTCGGAACGGCAGAAAATGTAGTTGTTCCTGATTTGGCAATTGTTAAACAGGCAGGTTCAGGCGACCGTTATGTATTCGTTTATCAAGACGGCAAGGTGTCTTATAATAAAGTCGAATTGGGTAGACGCATGGGTGCGGAGTATGAGTTGAAATCCGGTGTGCCTGATAATTCGCAGGTTGTAGTTGCCGGACAGTCACGTTTGGTGAACGGTATGGAAGTAGAGGTGGAAGCCTCTTCCAAATAGAAGGTGTAAAATTCCTTTCGCCTAATGCTTTTATTAATTAACCAGATTTATAAAACAACATGAGTTTATACGAAGGTGCGGTTAAGAAACCGATTATGACCTCCCTCTGCTTTCTGGCAGTCGTGATTTTTGGTCTTTTCTCTTTGTCCAAGTTGCCTATTGACTTGTATCCGGACATTGACACGAATACAATCATGGTGATGACCGCTTATCCCGGCGCAAGTGCCTCGGATATAGAAAATAATGTGACTCGCCCACTCGAAAATACGTTGAACGCGGTGAGCAACCTGAAACATATTACCTCCCGTTCTTCCGAGAATATGTCACTGATTACATTGGAGTTCGAGTTTGGTAACGATATTGACGTGCTGACCAATGATGTGCGCGATAAACTCGACATGGTAAGTTCGCAGCTTCCCGATGATGTCGAGAATCCGATCATCTTTAAGTTTAGTACGGACATGATTCCGATCGTGTTGCTTTCCGTACAGGCCAATGAAAGCCAGTCGGCACTTTATAAGATATTGGACGACCGTGTGGTAAATCCGCTGGCACGTATTCCGGGAGTCGGAACGGTGTCTATCAGCGGTGCGCCGCAGCGTGAGATTCAGGTATATTGCGACCCTAACAAACTGGAAGCCTATCATCTGACTATCGAAACAATCAGTTCCATTATCGGAGCCGAGAACAAGAATATTCCCGGTGGTAACTTCGATATTGGTAGTGAAACCTATGCGCTGCGTGTAGAAGGTGAGTTTGATGATTCCCGCCAGCTGGAAGATGTAGTGGTGGGTACATACAATGGGGCGAATGTCTTTCTGCGTGATGTAGCCCGTATTGTTGATACCGTGGAAGAACGTGCACAGGAAACCTATAATAATGGGGTGCAAGGTGCTATGATTGTAGTTCAGAAACAGTCGGGAGCCAATTCGGTAGAAATCTCCAAGAAAGTGGCCGACGCGCTGCCGAGGCTTCAGAAGAACCTGCCGAGCGATGTGAAGATTGGTGTCATTGTCGATACTTCGGACAACATTTTGAACACCATCGACAGTTTGACGGAGACCGTTGCTTATGCCTTGCTCTTCGTTGTCATTGTCGTGTTCCTCTTTCTGGGACGTTGGCGTGCGACGCTGATTATCTGTATCACCATTCCGCTTTCATTGATTGCCTCGTTCATCTATCTGGCGGTTAGTGGAAATACAATTAATATCATTTCGCTTTCGTCACTTTCTATCGCTATCGGTATGGTGGTGGATGATGCGATTGTGGTACTTGAAAATGTAACGACCCATATCGAGCGTGGTTCCGATCCGAAACAGGCAGCCGTGCACGGAACGAATGAGGTGGCAATCTCTGTAATCGCTTCTACACTGACCATGATTGCCGTGTTCTTCCCGTTGACGATGGTAAGCGGTATGTCCGGTGTACTTTTCAAACAGTTGGGTTGGATGATGTGTGCTATCATGTTTATTTCTACGGTCGCCGCACTATCCTTGACTCCGATGCTCTGTTCCCAGTTGCTTCGTTTGCAGAAGAAGCCGTCGAAGATGTTCAAGCTCTTCTTTACTCCGATTGAGAAAGCGCTCGACGGACTCGATACCTGGTACGCGAAAATGTTGAACTGGGCTGTACGTCACCGTCCGATTGTGATTGTGGGATGTATCGTTTTCTTCGTTATCAGTTTGTTGTGTGCAAAGGGGATTGGTACAGAGTTTTTCCCGGCACAGGATAATGCCCGTATTGCCGTACAGTTGGAACTCCCGATCGGTACACGAAAAGAGATAGCGCAGGAACTTTCAGAAAAGTTGACTAACCAATGGCTGACGAAGTATAAGGACATTATGAAAGTTTGTAACTATACGGTCGGTCAGGCTGACTCCGACAACACTTGGGCATCCATGCAGGACAACGGTTCGCATATTATCTCTTTCAACATCAGTTTGGTAGACCCGGGCGATCGTAACATTTCTTTGGAAACAGTCTGTGATGAGATGCGTGAAGATTTGAAAGCCTACCCTGAATTCAGTAAGGCACAAGTAATCCTTGGAGGTAGTAACACAGGTATGTCCGCTCAGGCAAGTGCTGACTTTGAGGTTTACGGATACGATATGACAATGACCGATAGCGTGGCAGCCCGCCTGAAACGTGAACTGCTGAAAGTGAAAGGAGTGACTGAGGTAAATATCAGCCGTAGTGACTATCAGCCTGAATATCAGGTAGACTTCGACCGTGAGAAACTGGCGATGCATGGCTTGAATCTTTCGACTGCCGGTAACTACCTGCGTAATCGTGTCAATGGTGCGGTAGCATCTAAATATCGTGAAGACGGAGATGAATATGATATCAAAGTGCGTTACGCACCCGAATTCCGTACAAGTCTGGAAAGTCTGGAAAATATCCTCATTTATAATGCGCAAGGACAATCCGTTCGTGTGAAAGATGTCGGAAAGGTAGTCGAACGTTTTGCACCTCCTACCATCGAACGTAAAGACCGTGAACGTATCGTGACCGTTTCCGCCGTAATCTCCGGAGCTCCGCTGGGCGACGTGGTGGCTGCCGGAAATAAGGTGATAGATAAAATGGATCTTCCGGGAGAAGTCACTATCCAGATTTCCGGTTCGTACGAAGACCAGCAGGATTCGTTCCGCGATTTGGGAACACTTGCCATCCTGATTGTCATTCTCGTATTTATCGTGATGGCAGCACAGTTCGAGTCACTGACTTATCCGTTCATTATCATGTTCTCACTGCCGTTTGCGTTTAGTGGTGTTTTGATGGCATTGTTCTTTACGAACAGCACATTGAGCGTCATGAGTTTGTTGGGAGGTATCATGTTGATTGGTATTGTGGTGAAGAACGGTATTGTGCTTATCGACTACATCACCCTTTGCCGGGAACGTGGACTTGCAGTGTTGAACTCTGTGGTAACAGCTGGTAAGAGCCGTCTTCGTCCGGTATTAATGACTACTGCCACTACCGTGCTCGGTATGATTCCGATGGCTATCGGTGGCGGTCAGGGTTCTGAAATGTGGAGTCCGATGGCGATTGCCGTCATCGGTGGTCTGACAGTATCTACTGTGTTGACATTGATTTTGATTCCTACTTTATATTGCGTATTTGCAGGAACGGGTATCAAGAACCAGCGTCGCAAACTTCGCCGTAAACGTGATTTGGATGTTTACTTTCAGGAGAATAAAGACAGCATTATTAAGAAATAACAAAAAAAGAAATATGAAATCAGTATTGATAACATTCGACCAGGCTTATTACGAACGAATCATGGCGTTACTCGACCGTTTGGGATGTCGTGGTTTTACCTACCTCGAAAAAGTACAGGGGCGTGGTTCGAAGACAGGTGATCCGCATTTCGGAAGCCATGCCTGGCCAAGTATGTGTTCGGCTATCCTGACGGTAGTAGATGATAGCAAAGTCGATCCGCTGCTGGACACCTTGCATAAGATGGACTTACAGACGGAGCAATTAGGCCTGCGCGCATTTGTGTGGAACATTGAACGGACCATTTAAGAACGATCCGGTAGATAGATAAAAAGGAAAGGGGAATCTAATAAATAATGTAGATTCTCCTTTCTTTTTGTGGCTTTTATCTATCTTTGCGGTCGTTTTGGATTTTAGGAACATGATGGAGATAATAAAGAATTATTTGAAATATTCGTTGTGGTTTGTACTGATTGTATTTGCAGCCTTACTCGGGCTTCATTGGCTTCCGGTATTGACTATTGACGGACACACGATGAGGCGTGTAGACCTTTTGAGCGATCTTCGTTACCCCGAATCGGAGACTGCTGCAGCTGATTCGGACAGCATCCCTTTGCCTCCTGTTGTAAAACCGGCTTTTGTGGATACCTGCCGTGCGGGCATGACTTGCATAGAAGATTACAGTGATTCCACCCTCCGGGGAATGGCTCCTTTCTATGAAGCACTCGACCGTGTCTCTTCCGCTGACTCCGCTGACAAACAGGTACGCATTGCCGTATTCGGAGACTCTTTTATCGAAGCGGATATATTTACGGCCGACTTGCGCGAAATGCTTCAGAAACAATTCGGCGGTTGCGGTGTAGGTTTTGTCACCATCACTTCCATGACCAGCGGTTATCGTCCTACGGTGCGGCATACATTTGGCGGATGGTCCAGCCATGCGGTAACAGACAGCGTGTATTTCGACAAGAAGAAACAAGGAATTTCCGGACACTATTTCGTCCCCCGAAACGGAGCTTATGTAGAACTGCGCGGACAAAATAAATATGCCTCCCTGCTCGATACTTGTCAGCGTGCCTCCATCTTCTTTTATAATAAAGATTCTGTTCTTCTTTCTGCCCGTGTGAACAAAGGAGAAAACAAGAATTACTCTTTAGGTCCTTCCGATGGATTACAGCAAATTCAGGTGGACGGACACATCGGTTCTATCCGTTGGACAGTAGATCGTGCGGACTCTACCCTGTTCTATGGCTTGGCAATGGATGGAAAGAAAGGAATCATTCTCGATAACTTCTCGTTGCGTGGCAGTTCCGGTCTTTCCCTGCGTGGTATTCCGGTACAAATGCTGAAGCAGTTTAACCGCCAACGTCCTTATGATCTGATTATCCTCGAATATGGCTTGAATGTAGCTACCGAACGGGGGCGCAATTATGATAATTACCAGAAAGGATTGATTACTGCTATCGAGCATCTGAAAGAATGTTTCCCACAAGCGGGAATCCTGTTGTTGAGCGTCGGTGACCGTGATTATAAAAACGAAAACGGTGAACTCCGTACTATGCCCGGTGTCAAGAATCTGATTCGTTATCAGCAGAACATAGCTGCCGAAAGCGGCATTGCATTCTGGAATATGTTTGATGCAATGGGTGGAGACGGCAGTATGGCAAAACTCGTCCACGCCAAACCTTCTATGGCAAACTATGATTATACGCATATAAACTTCCGTGGCGGTAAACATTTGGCAGGATTACTTTATGAAACCATGATCTATGGTAAGGAACAATACGACAGGAGGCGTGCTTATGAGAAGGAGTAATCTGCTGTTCATCTTTGTTCTTATTTTCTCCGGTCTGTTAAGTAGCCCTTGTTTTCTTACAGAAACAATTGCGCAAGACCGTATGCCTGTATGCCCTCCATTGGGAAAGACTGCAAAGCGGATAAAGCCTTTACGGGAAATGAATTGGGCGAATGATACGATCAACGTACAAATAGCCTTCCCTGCAGCTTTTCGCGAAACCGGACGGAATGAGATTATTGACAGCATTGCTCTGTTGGCTCCCGTCTTTGAACATCTCCGCCAGGTACGTGCCGGACTCTCCGAAGATACAGTCCGCATCGTTCATATTGGCGATAGCCACGTGCGTGGACATATCTATCCTCAAACCACCGGTGCCCGTTTGACAGAAACCTTTGGCGCCATTTCTTATATTGATAAAGGCGTCAACGGAGCTACTTGCCTAACATTTACCCATCCGGATCGTATTGCCGAAATTGTTGCTTTGAAACCCGAATTGCTGATTCTCTCTTTCGGAACCAATGAAAGCCATAACCGGCGTTATAATATAAATGTGCACTACAATCAGATGGATGAACTTGTGAAACTGTTGCGCGACAGTCTTCCTAATATCCCTATTCTTCTGACTACCCCTCCCGGTTCCTATGAAAGTTTCCGGCAACGGAGGCGTAGACGCACGTATGCCATCAATCCCCGTACGGCAACAGCAGCGGAAACCATCCGCCGTTATGCAAAAGACCATCGCCTGCTCGTGTGGGATATGTACGATGTAGTCGGAGGGAAGCGTCGTGCCTGCACCAACTGGACAGAGGCAAACCTGATGCGTCCCGATCATGTACATTATTTACCTGAAGGATACATCCTGCAAGGAAATTTATTATACCAAGCACTTATACAAGCATATAATGACTATGTTTCCCATTGATATAGATTTCAGTAGACTAAAAGAGGTACTTACCTACGATCCGCAAGCCCCGATGATATTCAGCAGCGGTATCTTCCTTTGGCTGTTCGCTGCTTTCATGGTGGTGTATGTGTTGTTACAACGTAAATACACTGCCCGTATCTTGTTTGTCACCCTCTTTTCCTATTATTTCTACTACAAGAGTAGCGGCACATATTTCTTTCTGCTTGCTATAGTCACCGTTGCCGACTTCTTTCTTGCACAGCTAATGGACCGTGCAGAGGGGTATTGGAAACGTAAAGGATTAGTCGCTTTGAGTCTGAGTGTCAATCTGGGACTTCTTGTCTATTTCAAATATACCAATTTCCTCGGTGGAGTGATAGCGTCATTGATGGGAGGAGAGTTTACCGCTCTTGATATATTCCTGCCGGTCGGTATCTCCTTCTTCACTTTCCAGTCGTTAAGCTACACCATCGACGTTTACCGGAGAGATATAAAGCCTTTGACTAATCTTCTGGATTATGCTTTTTACGTATCTTTCTTTCCCCAGTTGGTAGCGGGACCTATCGTGCGTGCCCGCGACTTTATCCCGCAAATCCGGAAACCTCTCTTTGTTTCGCAGGAGATGTTCGGCCGCGGAATCTTTCTGATCGTATCCGGTCTTTTCAAGAAAGCCATTATCTCCGACTATATCAGCATCAACTTTGTAGAACGTATTTTTGATAATCCTACTCTCTATTCGGGTGTTGAGAATCTGATGGGAGTGTATGGTTATGCTTTACAGATTTACTGCGACTTTTCCGGATATAGTGACATGGCTATCGGTATCGCTTTATTGTTGGGCTTTCATTTCAATCTCAACTTTAATTCTCCTTATAAGTCTGCCTCCATTACCGAATTCTGGCGTCGTTGGCACATCTCTTTGTCCAGTTGGCTGCGGGATTATCTGTATATCTCTTTAGGAGGAAACCGGAAAGGCAAGTTCCGGCAATATCTGAATCTTATCATTACCATGTTTCTGGGTGGATTGTGGCATGGTGCATCTTGGAACTTCGTTCTTTGGGGAACTTTCCACGGTGTTGCTTTAGCATTGCATAAAATGTGGATGACTATCACCGGGCGTAAGAAAGGAGAACAAAGTCATGGTTGGCGGCGTGTGTTTGGAGTGATTATTACTTTTCATTTCGTCTGCTTCTGCTGGATTTTCTTCCGTAATGCCGATTTTCAGAACTCAATGGATATGCTGGGACAGATATTCACTACTTTCCGTCCGCAATTGTTCCCACAGTTACTTGAAGGATATTGGAAAGTATTCGCATTAATGTTGCTCGGCTTCCTGCTTCATTTTGCTCCCGATAGTTGGGAAAATGCAGCTTGCCGGGGAGTGATCCGTCTGCCTTTCGTAGGAAAAGCAGTATTGATGGTAGCGTTGATTTACCTTGTTATTCAGATGAAGAGTTCGGAGATTCAGCCGTTTATTTATTTCCAGTTCTGATCCGCCTTCTTTTTAATATCCGGTTAAAGCTGTAATTGGAATATTTTTCCTTTCTTTGTGAAAGGAAAATATAAACATTCTGCTTTATGGAAAACTCTTTCAGTTATCAGCCGGCAGCCGGTCGCTACGAACAGATGCCATATAAATATTGTGGCAAGAGTGGCTTGCAGTTACCCCTAATCTCTTTGGGATTGTGGCATAATTTCGGTAGTGTGGACAATTTCAATGTAGCAACCGACATGATTAAGTATGCTTTCGATCACGGTGTTACTCATTTCGACTTGGCAAATAATTACGGCCCCGCTCCCGGAAGTGCCGAAGTAAATTTCGGGCGAATCTTGAAAGAGAACTTTCAAGGCTACCGGGATGAAATGATTATCTCTTCCAAAGCCGGTCATGAGATGTGGGCAGGCCCTTATGGCGGAAATAGCTCTCGTAAAAATCTGATGGCGAGCATTGACCAAAGTCTCTGCCGGACAGGTTTGGAGTATTTTGATATCTTTTATAGTCATCGTTATGACGGAGTCACTCCGGTCGAAGAAACCATTCAGACATTGATTGATATTGTGAAGCAAGGTAAAGCATTGTATATCGGAATTTCTAAATATCCTCCCGAACAAGCCCGTGTTGCCTATGAGATGATGGCAAAAGCCGGTGTTCCCTGTCTTATCAGTCAATATCGGTATAGTATGTTCGATCGTGCGGTTGAGGCTGAATCACTTCCTTTAGCAGCGGAATACGGTTCCGGCTTCATAGCTTTCTCTCCTTTGGCACAAGGATTATTGACCGATAAATATCTGAACGGCATTCCGGAAGGTTCCCGTGCTGCCCGTTCTTCGGGTTTTCTTCAACAATCTCAAGTGACGCATGAAAAGGTAGAAGCTGCCCGTCAATTAAATGAAATAGCCCGCCGCCGTGGGCAAACGCTGGCTGAAATGGCTTTGGCATGGGTGCTGAAAGACGAAAGAATGACATCGGTGATTGTAGGTGCAAGTTCTGTGAATCAGTTGGCCGACAATTTGAAAACGCTGGAACATTTGGAGTTTACGGCAGACGAGTTGAAAGAAATAGAGCAAATTTTACCCGGATAAATTCAGCCTGATTCATAAGGAGGTGTCGTATTTACAATTTGAATTCAGCAGTCTCCGCTGAATTCAGCTTCTGCAAACGTTTTTTCATATTCATTTCTCATGTTCTCATAAATGATATGATAATAGTTTGTAAATCAATGATATAATACTATGAGAAATGAACTGTGAAATGGCATTTCTCATAGTATTTCCATCATTTACCCCTAAAAAAGATGCATTTCTCATAGGTTTCAAATCATTTCTCATCTTATTCTCATACTCCTTCTTATTTGTTTTGCTCATTTCTCATACATGATGGCTGCAGCTTTTCCCGGACTCTCGCCGGACTTACGATTATTCCTTTCCCTATGTCGTTTATTAATCAACTTCATATTGTTTACTGCTTTCCTGTGTATCATTCACCTTATATCTTACTGTTTTCCCTTACTCACTGCTATTTCTTCCTGCTACTATCTGTATCATTGCACTCGAGTGAACAGATCATTCCACTCTACAGGGCAGACGCATTAAAAATCATTATCCTGTAAAAGTTTTGATAAATATTTTTCATCCCACCCAGCTTTTAGCC
>NZ_JBCGVL010000005.1:0-381933 GCF_047310725.1 Bacteroides sp. 90-K9/2 | reverse complement strand
TGATAAAGGAAAGGATCCTGACGGCCATTCCATAAATGAGGTTGATCGATTTCAAATGTAAATTCCTGCTGCATTGCTGCGTTTCCAGAAAGATTCACTTTCTTTGTTCCTTCTTTCACCACCCTTTGACCATCTAACAGGCGTACATTAAGCTCTACTTCCCGATTACCACTATCTCCGTTTGATAAATCAACAACAGCACGCACCTTAGCATATTTATGGCTTACACTATCCTGTATCAGACGTACTCCGGGAGAAGCATAATTCAAAGGAGAAATACACGTCTCATCAGTAATCAGCAAATGTACATCCCGATAAATACCTCCATAAAAATTAAAGTCACCGACCAAAGGCATAATATCCAACTGTTCACCATTATTCACTCGTACCAATATAGAATTTTCTTTTCCATATTCCACCTTTCCAGTGATCTCAAAGATAAAAGCCCCATATCCCCCACGATGCTCACCTATATGACGACGATTGACAAACACATCTGCAATGTTATTCACTCCTTCGAAACGAATAAAAAGACGTTTTCCTTTCCATTCGGAACGAATAAATAAATTCTTCTCATAATTGCCAATTCCCCGTTTATAGTCTATCTTACCGGACAAAGCATCCTGCGCATTCCAAGTATGAGGCAAATCAACTCTTACTTCTGTTCCCTTCTGTACCTGATGCGAGAACCGGAAATTCCAATCGTTATTTAACAAGATATCCTGTCGCTGGGCAAACATCGACATACCATAAAGCATGAATAAAACAACCGATACCAAACGGTTGGACTGTAAAAAAACTGTTCTCATATTATTTCTTTAATGATGACTTCTTTATTCTGATAAAAGAAGATAATGATTCGACCTTATTCTTATATTTTTTCTCATCTACCCGATTCTTGTTTTCCTTCCTGTCAATCTGATGATCAAACAGCATACTGGCTTTCTTCACGTCGCCTTTCATCCATTCCGCATAACTATAACGCCGGTCAACAGCATTATCTCCTCCTTCCCACTGAATATAAACTTCATCTTTCGTCTTAGCTTTCAGATTTTTGAAAACCCCGGCAAAGCTTTGTCCGCTTAACTGTTCAGCGGGAACAGGAAGTTTGCAAAGTTCACATAAAGTTGGGTACAAATCAACAAATTCCACCATCGATTTTGTTTTTCCCTTTTTCATTCCCGGCACACGGACAATCAACGGTACATGAGTAGAAGTATCCATCAGATTATGTTTACCTATAAAATCATGTTCTCCCAGATTCCAGCCATGATCCCCCAACAAAACCACAATTGTATTATCCGATAATCCCAGTTCATCCAATGCATCCAATACCTTGCCGATCTGTGCATCCACATAACTCAAACAAGCATAATATCCATGTTTTACCTCCCGTTGGAAGTCAATATCACTCGTATCCGTAACCCGTGCATACGCATATATCTCGCCCGAATTACGAACCTGTTCCGGTAATCCTTCAGGCCGGAAACGATTGGTAGCCAAAGGTATTTCCTCCCGTTTATATAAATCCCAATATTTCTTTGGAGCATTGAACGGCAAATGAGGTTTCCAGAAACCACAAGCCAAGAAGAAAGGTTTGCCGGTCTCCTTCATCCTTTTCAAGTCACGAATAGCCCGGTTTGCAAGTTTCCCATCATCATAGGCAGTATCAGGAACATCAGCAGATTCACAGAAAGGTCCCCTCATCGTTTTCGGATTAATCGTTTTTCCCGATTCCGAATTCATCCAAAGTTCCCATTTATTATATTCCGCCCAATATACATCATATCCATCCGGATGATTCCGGTAAGGAGCCTCGCTCCACGAATCCGCATGATCGCTGATATGATGAAACACCTTGCCGTCCGAAATAGTATGATAACCATTCCGGGTGAACCATCCCGAAATAGGTATTGCTTCAGGACAATCTTTGCTGGCATAGGCGGAAAAACTAATAAAGCGATCGGGATAATGAGGATATACCCCCGTCAATAAACTAGCCCGGGATGCCCCACTCACCGGAATATTACAATACGCATTCTGAAACAAGACTCCACTTGCCGCCAAACGGTCCATATTAGGAGTTTTCACTACATCCACCCCGTAGCACCCCAGTTCGGGACGCATATCATCAGCCATTATAAAAAGCACATTCATTCGAGATACATCCTGTTGCGCCCGTAATATAGATGAGATGCAGCAAGCTGTTCCACAAAAAAACGCATATTTTATTGATATTCTATTTTTCATTTTCTACCTTAAATTTTCAAGACCTGCAATATACTAAAATATTACAGGTCTTGTGCATCATTTTAATTTAAAATTACTTTGTCCATACCGGATTTTGTTCCAGATTCGTATTTAAAGCCAATTGCTTCAAAGGCAACGGATACAGATAATAATGTTCCTGCCATCCAAGCGGGGTATCAAAGAAATAAACATATCCTTCATCAGCACCTGTGCCACCCGTTACTTTCAAATTCTTGGCCGAAGCCCCTGTCACATAAGCACCTAGCGGTTGTTTGTTAACATAGTCTCCTTTCTTCCACCTGCGCAAATCATCCAGACGGAAACCTTCACCCATCAACTCAACTCGTCTCTCCCTACGCACTTCCCACAAGAGAGCAGGAACGGAAGGATCACGCTTCGGATCAAAAGCATCATTAATATCATTTACCACCATTTTCGCCACATTAGCTCTTGCCCGAAGTTTGTTAATAGACTTATCCGCAGCATCCTGGTCTAACTTGTTCAATTCGCACATCGCTTCGGCATAATTTACCATCACCTCACCTATACGAAACAGCGGGGCATCTGTTGTATTCACCCCATTCGCGTTGGTAGCTACAGTATGTGTATTATAATATTTCCATACCCAGAAGCCCATTTGGGAAGCATTCCAGCCCTGTCCCCAGTTCATATTCTTAAAGTGAGGTTGTCCTTGCACAGTGAATCCTTTAAAGTTGGAAGACGGCAAACGATGATAAGTTTCACCGGAAATCGTAGCCATTAAATCTATAAATTCTCTGTCCTGTGCATTATCCGTATATTTCCAATCAGCCGTACTGGGTCCGTTTTCTTTCTTCACCATATATGGAGGACAGATCGTCAAATACAACCGGTAATCACGATCACGGAATTGTCCATACATATTCTTATCACCCCCATAATGGCTAGTCGTCGTGCTAACCGGTCGTCCATCCGTACAGAGATAACTGTCTACCGCGTCTTTCGTTGCCTCAATATAAGATTCACCTGTACGCACCATACGGGTCAAACCATGCATCAACTGTCCGGTTTCATAAGCCTTATACAAAATAATCCCTGTCACTCCATCCAGTGTTTCCGAATTAAACAACTCATCATATTTAGGATGCACATTCGGATATTGCTTAATCACCTCTTCAGAAGCACGGGCACATTCTTCCAGATAAGTATCTGCCCCCGACAAACCATGATATTTTCTCCAAGTTCCTTCAAATAAAGCAAAACGGGAAATAAGAGCTTTCACCACATACATATTAATTGTATTTTTCCCATCCGCTTCGATATTACTGCCAATATGTGTTTCCGCATATTTCAAATTAGACAGAATATTGGAAGCCACCAGGTCACGACTATCACGTTTTCCATAAAGCTCGGGACTTTCCTCTGTCAAAGCATGCTCTACCCAGGGAATATCACCAAATTTAGAAAGCATCTGAAAGTATTTATAAGAACGGAAGAAATATCCCACACTTCTCCAATGCTCCCTCTCGGTTTCATTCATTTCCGAATGATCGATATTATCAAGCATCAGATTAACACGGCGGATATAATCGTAATCCCAATCTTTAGATTCATCCGTAGCCTTTGCTTTGCGATATGCCCACTGACCTTCATATCCATCCAATCCTTTTATCATGTTATCCGATTCAAAATCACCACGGAAAATTTCATCCGTTTGCCCTGTATCATACGTATATCCGAAGAACACGTTATACAATCCCCATGTATACGTTTTAAAGTTGTCATAAGTAGTAAAGACCGATGCTTCTGTTTGCTGTCCTTTAGGATAAACCTCCAGAAATTCGTCATTCAGACAAGACGACATCAACAAACAAAAACTAACGCTTACACATAGTATATATTTATTCATAATAATTACTCTTTAAGTTGTGAAACAATCAGAATGAAAGGTTTATACCGAACGAATACTGTCTCATATACGGATAGGTAAAACCACGTTGTCCTAAATCATCCGTGACAGAACGTTCCGGATCAAGTCCCTTCGGCAAGTGGTCGAACGTATAAAGATTCTCACCACTGAAGAACACAGCCAGATTATTAACTCCAATCTTACTCATCCACTTGGACGGGAAATTATAAGAAAGTGTTATATTACGAATACTTAAATACGATCCATCCTGTAAATAACGAGTCTGTACACGTGTATTGGCATCTGTATTTCCGGCCGCTTTCTCATAAATACGGGGAAAATAACTATTCGTATTTTCCGGAGTCCAGTAATTCAACTGTGAATCGTAAACGGTAGTCCAAGCATCATAATGTGGATAAAACAGATCGTTCATCACCCATAAATCCCGTTTACCAACTCCTTGCAGCAAGAATGACAGAGAAAAACCGTTCCAACTTGCACTACCATGAATACCATACTGATAACGCCGGGTATTATTACCGATGATTTTACGGTCTCCCGGATCTTTCGTTGTACTGGTACCACTGTTGATAATATTATTACCATCCAAATCTTTGTATAATATATCTCCCGGATTCGGATTATACCCTTCCACTTTGGCAATACCCGGTTTCAATTTACCTTCCGCATCGAAATCATCTACTGTATACAAACGATCGGTTACATATCCCCAGATCTCACCCAGCTCCATTCCTACACGATATGTTTCATTATCATTCTTGTCCTTACCAAATAATCCTGTTTCGTTATTGTATTTAGTAATCTTTGTTTTCGAATCGTAAAGATTGAAACCTAAGCTATATTTCACTTTTCCGATTTGGTCATTCCAGTCAACCGAAACTTCCCATCCTTTAGAACGAAGATCAGCCGTATTTTGTAAAGGAGCACTTGCACCTAATACACCCGGAAGTTCAGAACCCGGAGCAAGCATACCCTTAGTATCTCTTCGATACCAGTCGAACACCATATTTAGTCTGTTATCCAATAGCCCAAGATCGAATCCGACATCAATTGTCGTAACTTTCTCCCAAGTAAAGCTATTGCTGACCAATGCAGCAGGTTTCAAAGTAGTAACTTTAATACCGGAAACAGTCCAATAAGCCTGTTCAGCATCCATACCGGGAATATATGCATAAGGAGTGATACTCTGATTTCCGATATTACCCCAAGAACCACGCAATTTCAAGTTAGAAAGAACTGAATTCAAAGGTTTCATAAATGCTTCCTCGCTGATACGCCATCCGGCGGAAACAGAAGGAAAGAAACCGAAACGGCTATTCTTCGGGAATTTGGAAGAACCGTCATAACGTCCGTTCGTTTCAAGCAAATACTTGCCGGCAAACGAATAGTTGATGCGATAGAACAACCCTCTTACCGTATAACGTTCAAATTTGTCTTTAGCAAAATAGTCACCTGTCGACTGCGAGATAGACGGCAGATCTTCATTAATCATATTCATACGCGACATCTCCGCATAGCGGTAGTCGCTACTTTCCTGATTGAAACCTCCCATCACCGTTACATCATGTTTGCCCCATGAGTTGTTATAGTTAGCATAGAAGTTCAATGCATTATAATCCGTAATACCATTGGAGTATTCATACTTGGAATTGGCAGTGGAAACCTCTTTCACAAAATTGCCTCCATGTGCATAATAGAACTTCTTCTCAAATTTCGTTTTCTCGTTACTTAGATGATTGAATGTGTACTCACCAATCAACTTCACATTCTTCAAAGGACTGATCGTTACCTTTCCGAAAATACGAAGATTATTCTTTTGAATAGTGGTCGGATATGCCAGGTCAATCAAATTACGAGGAGTATTGATCGGTAATTCTTCACCGTCGATATTCATTGTTCCGGTAGGGAAATAAGAAGGGAATGCGACTGCTGCTCCCCATATACCATATCCTCCGGAAGTTTCCGGCAATGAAGAGTTGGAATTCGTATATTTAATATCCAATTCCGGAGTAATCCATGAAAACACATCTGAACGGAGATAAGAAGACACATTGTAACGCTTGTACGTATCTTTATCCGAAGCCAGTACCCCATTTTCATTCACCATACCGAAGGAGAAACGATAAGAAATATCTTTCGTACCGCCACCTACCGAGATATTATGAGTTTGCTGGAAACCAGTCTCCATCATATCATCGAAAAGATCAGTTTCTGCCAAGCTATAGCGCAGCCCGTCCACCATTGCATAACCATCCGGATATGCAGACGGATTAGCATTATATTCCTTCAAAAGTCCCAACCAAGTATCTACGTTCTGACCACTTTGATAATTGATTGTCCCCATGTCCTTATAAGCCTGTACCGTTTGGAGCGGAGTAGCCTTATGAGGCATATTGGCAGGCCTGCTGAAGGAGAAATTATTTGAATAATTAATAGAGAGTTTAGTTGCATCCGAACCTTTCTTTGTAGTAATCAAAATCACCCCGAAAGCTGCCCGTGCTCCATAAATAGCAGAAGATGCCGCATCCTTCAAAACAGTCACCGATTCGATATCGTTCGGATCGAGCATATTAATATCCATCTCCACGTTATCCACCAGTACCAGCGGTTTTCCATTCTTATCCAGACTGTTGACACCACGAATATTGAAACTCATTTCTTCACCGGGTCTTCCAGAATTACCTGTAATCTGCAAACCGGGCATTGCCCCTTTCAAAGCGTCACTCACAGACACCACCGGACGGTCACCTAAAACATCATCCATCTTCACACTGCTCACCGCACCTGTCAGGTTCGCTTTCTTTTGTACGCCGTAACCAACAACTACTACTTCGTCTATTAACCGGGTATCTTCTTTCAAAGTTACATTGAGAGGACGTTGATCTTTCACCACCACTTCCTGTGTGGCATAGCCGATATACGATATGGATAAACGGGCATTTGGAGTAACCATCAAGGAGAAATTGCCATCCATATCCGTAATGGTACCTTCTGTAGAATCGACCACTTTCACATTTGCCCCAATCACCCCTTCACCAGTAGGATCAGTGATCCGTCCTTTTAAGACAAACGCTTTTTTCTGTTCTTTCTGCGGTGTCACTGCATGGAACATAATCACCCGGTTTCCGTTCACTTCATACCTGACGTCCGTTCCGGCCAGCAATTGTCCCATCACATCATTAATAGTACCGTTATTTATATTCACAGAAACTTTCCTATTCAAATCAATGTCATTATTACGAATCAGGAAAGAGTAATTGCCTTGCTTCTTTATTACTTCAATGGCTTCTTTTAAAGTAATATTATCTACTTTCACACTGAAACTTTTACTTTGTACCTGTGCCGATAGCTGGAAACCACCAGTCAAAGCATTTCCTACAGACAAAAGCAGAAGCATTAATAATATTCTTTTTACTATTAATCTCATATTTTTCACTATTAAAGGTTAACATAATATCTTTCTATACAACGCTGAACCGCCGATATATCTATCGACTAAGTTCTCAATCATACTTTACTTTTTCTTATTTTACCTCCTTTTTCTTGTCAGTTATAAAGATAGTGTCTCCACTAACTTTCCATGTATATTGCTTCTCAACGTTGATTTCTCCCAATATATCATTGATACTTTGATTACTATTGAAACATCCGGAAAAGCGTTCCGCTTTCAGACGTTCACTCCCTAAACTGATCTTCACCTGGAATTTGCGCTCCAGACGGTGTGCAATGTCGGCAAATGGAGCATCCTCAAATGTCAGGCCACCATCCAACCAGTCACAGGCAGAACTAGCATTTGATT
This sequence comes from Bacteroides sp. 90-K9/2, assembly GCF_047310725.1. NCBI lineage: Bacteria > Pseudomonadati > Bacteroidota > Bacteroidia > Bacteroidales > Bacteroidaceae > Bacteroides > Bacteroides sp. 90-K9/2. The sequence continues at coordinate 373,975 of NZ_JBCGVL010000005.1, read as the reverse complement.
TCATTTTCTCCATGCGGCCCGTATTCTTATCGTAAAAAGCCTGTTCGCTAGGGAATAGCTTCATCACCGAACCGGACAAAGTGGCTAAATTGACACGACCTTCCAACAGAGATACCATTACATAATTATCGTCATCATAAGCACGGACATTAAAAACAGTCCCTACCACCTTTACCTGTACACCATTCGTCGTTACAAAGAAAGGAATCTTCTCATTTTTTGCCACCTTGAAATATCCTTCGCCATCAAGCGTAACATCACGTTCACGAATACCGAACCCGCGACAATAGCGTAACACAGAACCCGCATTCAATGAAACCTCTGTTCCATCCGGAAGCACAATATTCGTCCGCGAACCGGCCGGCACTTTAATTTCATAAGGAGAATCCGCATTCGTATATACTTCCGTAAGATTTTCAGTATAAGTGTACCAGAAGTAATTACAGCCCAACAACAAAATAATTGCAGCAGCCACCTTCAGCCACACAGGAACTATCTTCCGCGAACGGACAGGCTTCATCTCTGCAGCCGCTATTTTTTCTTTTATCTGTGATAAATTAGCATCCTCTATTTTCGCAAATGCAGGCACAGAAGAAACAGCCCATACTGCGGACATCTCCCGAAATATTTTAGCAGCATCTTCATTGGAAGCCAGATAAGCGAGCAGAGCTTCTTTCTCTTCTTCGGTGCAGTTACCGGACAGATAGTTGCTTATCCGGATTTCCAATTCTTCTATATGATAAGAGTCATTCATAAACGTACTTTTTCTATGGGTGTATATAACTAGATACGCAATAAAAAAAGAAACGTTTAAAAGAAAAGCGATTTTTTTTAGAGAAACATCAAAATAGCTATCATATAAGGAGTACCTAGCGATTCGCGCAGCTTAGTCAATGCTATTTTCATCTGTACCCTTACAGTGGTCACATTAATATTCTGCTCCTCGGCAATTTCACTATATGTCTTCCCCTCATACAAACTTGCTTTAAATATGGCACGGCATTTGGCAGGCAATTCCTCCACCTTCTTCATGATGATGGTATTCATTTCGCTATGCTCCAATGCCTGCAAAGGATTATCGGAAGAAAGAATATGATTTTCGAGAAAAGCCCAGATTTCTTCCATCTGTTCCGTCATCTGTTTTTCGTTGAAGTAAGAAGAGCGCAGATAACTGATGCTCGCATTTTGAATGGCACGCCGCAAATACGGAAGAGCAGGATGAGTAATATGATGTCGATTCTGCCAAAAAGCAACAAAGACATCATTCACAATCTCCCCTGCCACCCTTTTATCATGCACATAATAAACGGCTATCGCACACAAATAAAGATAGTAGGTATGATAGATTTTATCAAATGCTTTTGTATTACCGTGATTTAACTGTTCAATTAGATTTTCAGAGATTTCTGGTAGATTCATTCGTTGTCTTTCTTTAAGGAACGGTGCAAATATAGCGATTAATTCAGAAAAACAAAATTCCAATCTGATAAACCGGAGCCCGGCAATCATTCCTTAGCCCTACAATCCCATCGGTATTTTCAACAAATACCAAACGATAAACAACAATGTCCAGACAACCAAAATGCCTAATGAATATCTCCAGGTATATTTCAGCAATGAACCATACGTAATCTGCTTATCATACTGCCGCATATAGGTAAGCACCAGAGGCATATAGAATAAGAAAGGAGTAATGGCATTCGTCGAGCTATCTCCGATACGGAAAGCACATTGTGCTATATCCGGAGCAATTCCCATCTGTGCAAACATCGGGATAAAGATAAAAGACATAAAAGCCCATTTGGAAGTAGCAGATACCATAATCAGGTTTATCAATGCCGTAAACAGAATAAACAGGACAAGAGCAGACAAAGGAGCCGGTTCAAACGAAGAAAGCAGATCAGCACCCATGATAGCCAGACATTTATCCAGATGAGAATATTCAAAACAGGCAAACATCTGCGCAGCGAAGAAAGCGATAACGAAATACACTCCAAGAAGCTTCATCGGCTGCGTAAGTCCTTCAATCACATCATTGTCAGTGCGATACCGCCCGGAACTGAATCCATAAGCCATTCCCGTAATACCTGCTCCCAAAGAAAGCAAAAACAAAATACCGGCAATAAAAGGCGAATGCATCAAACCACCGTTCACACCCCGCAAAATTCCATAAGAAGAAAAAGTAAGCCACAAGATAAGAGCCACATAGATAGCTGCCACAACAATGGAAATCATAATAGCACGCCGCTCTTTACGAGACAGAGGATGGTAAGCCACCACTTTCATACTGCCTTCATATTTACCTAACGTAGGAAGAAGCCATTTTTGAGTAATCCAATACACAATAGCCGTAATGGCTACTGTTGAAGCACTCATAAAAAAGTAATTGCAAAGAGGTTCCGTATTTCCCTGATAACCCGTTTGTGCCAATGCAGCCTCTTGCGTGGTATGCGCCAACAACGGGTCCATCGTACTCAATACAATATTAGCACTATACCCGCACGCAACGGAAACATAAGCCGTAACAATCCCTGCAACCGGATGAAGCCCCACCCATTGAAACAGCATAGCAGCAATAGGCAATAAAATGATATATCCACCATCACCAATGGCATTCGACAACAAACCAAGCACAATCACCCACAAAATGATTTTCCTCTTTTCCTGCCGGTTTCCCACCCCCATGCGGATACATGCATCAATAAAACCGGAATGTTGTGCCACTCCCAATCCGAACATAGCAATAATCACCATGCCCAACGGAGCAAAACCTGTAAAGTTCTTAATAGCGTTCCGCAACCACCAACGGATTCCTTCCGGACTCAACAGGCTTTGTACACGGATATCCTCACCTGTCTGCGGCAATGTCACTTTCAATCCATAGATATCGCATATCCATGAAAGAAAGACCACTGCCATTGTCAGCAGAAGGAACATCGTAGCGGGATGGGGCATGCGCCATTTATTCTTCATATAATACTTTATACCTAATACTTAATTTACTCTTCGTCAGGCTCCAGATTATCCAGATCAATAATACGCAATTCCAATGCACGTACTGCCAACCGGGTAGCATTCACTCCCACCCGTTCACCATTCGGGAAAAGACGTCCGATAAGATCATTCTGCCGTTTCTCCAATGATTTCACACCAAAAGGCATTCCTTTCAGATTGGCAATCATCTCTTTCGTATAACCTAATGCCAGATGACGGAGAAAACGTTCGTCATATTCATCAATATCATAACTGATGACAGCCTCCTGACGCTTGGCATCGTTGGCTACAGATTTCTTGAAACGATCTACAATCTTTTCCAGAATCGGATAGTTGAATACCAATTTCTTTCCGTCCATCACAGCCTGAACGTCTGTTTTCGTCAGTAACTCACCCGTTTTGAGGATGATTCCATCGGCACCGGCATTCAATACGTCCACCCACAACTTTTCGTTCAGAATCTCCCCCGTGAAGATCAATACCCGAACTCCTTTGTAACGTTTGAATATATTCTTGCAAATATCAACACCAATGGTCGTAGAACCTCCCAGTCCTAAGTCCAACAATACCAGATCGGGAAGCTGGGCCTCCATCAACGGCCAAAACTCACTTTCCGTCATTGCCGTGCCGATCACTTCCGCATTCGGTATTTCATGACGGAATATTTCTTCTGTCCCTTTCAACTCCAGTTTTACATCCTCTACAATAATAACTTTAAACTTCTGTTCTTCCATGTTCCTTATCTAATAACTTTTATGTGTTTTCCTTTTATCGGCGCGGAATAGTGAAATAAACCGTAAACCCGCTGCCTTCAGCCGGCTCGGCATTGATACGGCATCCCCTACGTCCCGCAAATTCGTCGTGGTCGCGGATAATCTGCTTGCATACCAGATATTCCGTTCCCCTCAACTCCCCTTTTTCACCGGAAGTCATACGTGCCAGATTCGGATAAAATAGTTGATTCAACTCTTCCACACTCTTCTCGCGTCTCGTATCCGTAAAGAGGAAACGAATATATTCATTATCCTTGCGTGCTTGCAGACGTATCACTCCATCTTCACGCACAGTCAATGCTTCATCAATCAAATTCTCCAATAGAAAACGCAACTGATTCACGTCTCCTATCACCTTCGCCTCCATAGACTCTATTTCCAATTCTATCCTCTCCGGCCGATTCTTCATCAACTTCTTGAAATATTTTCCGGCAGCATCCAAAAGCTCCTGTACCGGAATCACCGTACGCCGGAAAGTGACCTCCTCCAATTGACGGGAAGCACACGAACTCAAAATCGTAAAGATTCCCTTATAGTATTCAATCAATTCCGTCATAGTCTCCACCGCTTCACGCTCTTCCGTTTCCGGAAGATTCTGCGCATTCAACCGTCCTACAATCTGTTTGATCTTATTCGGATAATAAATCGTCTCATGTTTAATAGTCGACAAACAGTTGTCAAGCACCATATTCTGTACATGCAACATGCTGTCCTCCCAAGAAGCCCGGCGTGTTTCTTCGTGTGCCGACTCGATATCCCGGTATTTTGTAGCCAGCTTCACCACTGCGTTAAACACGACAATAGCCACATAACGAGCTACCAGTTCAAAAAGCAGTCGATCCGTCTCCTGTTCCGTTCCCTCCCTGCGCTCCAGATAAAGCACACCGACACATTGATGCTCGCCTCCTGCTTCCACCATCAGCGGAATTGCCTGAAGATGCTGTTCGGAAAGATATTTTCCGGAACTAAAACACAGCTCTACCATCTCCGGCATTTCCTGTCCGGGACGAGAAGCATATTCCAGCCGGTGCGTCGTTTCATTATAAACAGCAATCCCCATCCGATCAATCGTCAGTAATTCATTTACCGAACTGAATGCTTCATCCACAATCCGCTGTGGAATTTCTTTAAGCGTACTCTCTTCCCGTTGAAGCGCCTCTGCGTTTTCCTGTTCCTGCGGTCTCACCAAAGATGCGGCAAACACCTTTTGGTTAATCTCAAGTACCTGTTCGAGATTCAAACGATTCTGCAAACGTTTTCTCATGTACAGAAAATAATATCCGACCAACGAAACAATCAATAAAACAAAGCATAAAATAATTCCTACCGTCTTATTAGTATTCGAACGCTCCAACTGCCGGCAATATGCTTCGAGAGTTTGATCCTCTCCCTGCAACTTATACAAATCCGTAAATGCCGAATTATTATAACTATATGCATCCAACTGTTTCAAAGCCAGAAAAGCTACTGACGCCTCATTCCTGATATCCAAAATTACATGATAATCCGAATCAAACAGTTCGTTCCACCAACTGATTTCAGCAGGCGTTCCCTCACCTACCAGCTTCATATACCGATGTGGACGATCCGGACGCGCATATTTTTCATAATGCTCATTCAGAAAAAGCATGGCAGAATCTATATATTGCAAAGCTAACTCATAATTTTCATCCACATTAGCAAAATAGGCGGCATTCGCATAATCCGATGCTACATCCAGCAAATCCTCATACGCAGAATCCGTAACTACTACAATCGAATCGCCATCCTGCAACATGGGAGGAATCGGATCATGCAGACAAGAAACCATCTCTAACGGAAATAACAAGCAAAGCAGCAATCCCCCCATCGCTTTACGCACTCCCGAAGGCAAACGAAAATAAAAACGACTTCCTTTCCCCAGTTCGCTCTCCACATCAAAGACGCATCCCCGGAATAAATCATTCGTTTTCTTATACTTCTCAATGATTCCCTTACAATTCATCAATCCGAAACCACTACCTTTGTTCTCTTTCAACACTTCCGGATCGGCTGCATTCTTCATTCCGATCACACGGGAATCATACACCTTCTCACCAATGATATACGCCACATCCTCTTCGGAAATACCTCTTCCGTTATCCTCCACAGAGATCTCGACATAGGCATCCTCCGTAGTGCGGGCATACACTTTAATGGTTCCTCCTTCCGGAGTATATTTACGGGCATTTTCAGCCAGCGTATTAATCATAAACAAAGTCAGTGCCCGGTCAGCCTTCACCATAGCCGTAGTCGGTTCAATTTCCAACTTCTGATTTTTCATTTCAAAAGCACGTCTTCCCTTGCCTAGCAACTCAAACAGTTCATTGAGACTGAAAGTTTCAATATTCAAGCTAAGCGTTCCCTGCTTCATCTTAATCCAAAGAGCCAGAATATCGTTGTACTCATTAATCGTAGTTACCAGCTCATCAATGTATTGATACTTCTCTTTCTTAATCTTCGCATGATCAATATATCCCCTCTCCGTCAACTTATGCACCTCATTCAAGATACGGTCGATATAAGGATTAATACCATTGACAATGGCCAGACAAGCCTTCTTTATAAGATTCTGGCGTTTATTTCCCGCAATATGTTGTTCGTAAACATACCGCTGCTTTTCCAACTGCATCCGCTCGTCACTCAACGCTTCCACCATCTGCTCATTATCCGCAGCCCAAACAATATACGGTTCAAGCACATGCACTAACGCTTTTTCATCACGGTTCAACCGATGCAGAGGAACCAGTGCCGCTTTTCCCTCCTCCGAAATTTCCAGTTGAAGACGTCCTTTCCCGAACAATTGATCGATACCTTGCTGAATTAATGGGACATTCATCGGAATGGACGAAGTTATGTCCCGGCAAAGAGTCAGAATCCGTTGCAGACGCTCCACGTCTACCTGATTCCTTATTTTAGACCGTTTATTGAAAAACCACCAAAGAATAACCACCAATACAAGTCCGACAATAACCAAAGAAAGTACAAGCGTCATTTGTCGTGAATCGGCTTCCAATGAAAGATAACGGCTCTCCAACTCCTTATCCTGACGGGTATAATTCAAAATATCCAGATATATATTCCGGTTGTAGTCAGAAGCATACTTCATCCCGAGCCCCGCATACGACACACTCAATTGCTCCCGAATCCTTGAAATCCATTCAGGTACCGTTCTCACATCTTCCTGCATAATCCATGGAACCCCGGTATAAGTCGTATCTCCTTCTACAAAAACATATAGTTTATCCAATGTATCCGCCGCATGATGATAATAGAGCATGTGATGTTGATTCACACAATCCAACGCTTTTGCAAGCGTATCCAATGCCTCCGAATAACGTCCGTGCTCATTCATATATTTACCGATAGACACATACGCACCGGCAATCTGATACAAATCATTATACTCACGGAACTTTTCAAGCGCACGCTGTGCCATCCGCAAAGGCAAAAGCGAATCTACCGGAAAACCAAACTGATCCAGCGCATATCCCCTTCTCGTCCGGAAAAGTTCGAAATTATTAGGTGAAACCATCAGATTAGCCAATCCTTGTAGACCATTTCCTTCGAAATAAGGATGATTGGTCTGAACAGCTGTCCGCCACGTAATATAAAGTTGGTCGAACTCACGCATTTTCCGGTCTTCCGGCTTAGTTGCTTCTACCAATGAGGCCGAACCTTTTATATAATGATAATAAAGCAACTGATTAGTATCTGTCAAAGCTTCATCTTCGGGAATCCGGTTGAGAGATGTGATGGCCTCCTGCCGTTGCTGCAGATAGTAGTAATAAATAGAAGAAACGATGAAAAATTCGGTGAACGCATAATCCAGCCGGAGTGCTTCGTGACGATCAGCAAACAGGTCACTCTCTTCACGAATACGTTTCATGCGCTTGAGCGCACTGTTACGATAATCATAAAATTCTTTGTTCATAGCCGTCCGCTGACAGATTTTCATCAGTCCGATGTCGGCAATCAACAGTTCGAGTTCATTTTTAGTCAGTTTATATACTTCCTTATGCAACGCTTCCGCCCGGTCAAAGTCCATAGCCATAAAAGCACAGAATCCCAGGTTGTTGGATGCTTCCGCTTTCCCCGACTTGTAGAAGTTCACCTGCCGATAGGCTTCATTGGCATATTTATAAGAAGAATCCAGACTTCGATAACGATAAGCATACGCTTTCCCGTTTAATGAATCAATCAGGCGCACCTCTTTGGTCGGCACCATATCAGTGCACGAAAAAAAAGAGGCAAACAACACTATACCTATTATATATAAAGGAAAGCGTGAACTCATTTTTGACTATTAACTGTTTTCAGAAAGCAAATCTACAAATATTTCCGATAAGTTGGAGAGAAAAATATTTTTTATACAATAAGTCCTTCTAAATAATAAGAGAAATTCCTACCTTTGCAGGCAAATTAACAAATAGGTAACATCTATTACAAAATGAGCGAAAAAGCACCCTTTATGGTATTCTCGGGAACAAACTCGAGATATCTTGCAGAAAAAATCTGCGCAAGCCTGGATTGTCCTCTGGGAAATATGAACATTACCCATTTTGCCGATGGCGAATTTGCTGTTTCATATGAAGAGTCAATTCGTGGCGCACACGTATTCCTGGTTCAATCCACTTTCCCTAACTCAGACAACTTAATGGAACTTCTCCTGATGATCGATGCTGCTAAACGTGCATCTGCAAAGAGCGTTGTGGCCGTAATCCCCTATTTCGGATGGGCACGTCAGGATAGAAAAGACAAACCGCGTGTATCTATCGGCGCTAAGTTGGTAGCCGACCTGCTATCTGTTGCAGGTATCGACCGCCTGATTACGATGGACTTGCATGCAGACCAGATTCAGGGATTCTTCAATATTCCGGTAGATCACCTGTATGCATCAGCAGTATTCCTCCCCTACATCCAGTCATTGCAACTGGAAAACCTGGTTATTGCTACACCGGACGTAGGAGGTTCAAAACGTGCCAGCACTTTCTCCAAATACCTCGGTGTGCCATTGGTACTTTGCAACAAATCACGTGAAAAAGCCAATGAAGTAGCATCTATGCAAATCATCGGTGATGTAGAAGGTAAAAACGTTGTATTGATCGACGATATTGTAGACACGGCAGGAACAATCACCAAAGCAGCCAACATCATGCTGGAAGCCGGTGCCAAATCTGTACGTGCTATCGCCAGCCACTGTGTAATGTCTGATCCGGCTTCTTTCCGTGTACAAGAGTCTGCCCTGACTGAAATGGTATTTACCGACAGCATCCCTTACGCAAAGAAATGCCCGAAAGTGAAACAGTTAAGCATTGCCGATATGTTTGCAGAAACAATCAAACGAGTGATGAATAACGAATCTATCAGTTCACAATACATCATTTAATAGATGATAAGTGATAAATGATAGTTGATAGTTGAAGTTACTTTCAACAGGAAATTAAAAATGGATAATGACCGCTTTGGGTTATTATCCATTTTTCTTTGTACCATAAAAAAGAGGCCACGCAATGCGCAGCCCACTCCCACTATCATTTATCACCTATCATCTATTGAAGTCTTCCAAATTTATAGGTTCCTTTTTTAATCACTTTCCCATCTTTATCTGTTTCTACAAAGGGACCATTCTTCTTTCCTTGTTTGAAAAAGCCTTCGAAGCGATTACCGTCTTTGTCGATTTGTACGCCTTGTCCGTCTTCCAATCCATCAACAAAGCCACCTTTATATTGCATACCAGCAACGGTTTTCAGAGTACCCTGTCCATTGGGACGGTTATCTTTCCACTCACCATCATAAACATCGCCATTGCTCCATTTATAGACTCCCTTACCATCACGTTTGTTATTTTTCCAGCTTCCTTCATATACAGCACCATTCGCCCAGGTAAAAGTACCTTTTCCGTCTTGCATGCCATTTTTGAAATTACCAACATATTTGTCACCGTTAGCGTGATAATAAACTCCCTCACCGGTACGTTCACCTAAGAGATAAGAACCTTCATAACGATCGCCCGTATGAAAGTAGTAAGTACCTTTCCCATGTTGGATATCATCTGCCCAGTCACCGTCGTATTTATCTCCATTGGTATATTCAAACACCCCTTTTCCGTGACGGACATCATCTTTCCAGTCTCCTTCATACTTACAGCCGTCGTCCCAGTTCATGATACCTTTGCCATTCTTCTTATCATTTTTCCAGTGACCGGTATATTGGGCACCATTCGCCCAAGTGTATGTACCTTCGCCTTCACGCTTATCATTCACCCATTTACCTACATACAAATCACCGTTATGATAATACATTGTTCCTTCACCATGCTGATAATCCTGATACCACATACCGTCGTAACGGTTATTATTCATAAAATAATAAATACCCTTTCCATGCTGCTGGTCCTGAAACCACTGTCCTTCGTACTTTTCTCCGTCGGGAAACATATAAATTCCATATCCCTCACGTTTTCCCTTCACATATTCTCCTTCAAAGACATCACCGTTTTTAAAGACAGTTTTTCCTTTTCCATTCGGTTTTCGTCCTTTCATTTCTCCCGTATAGACACTGCCATCCTTAAAAGTATAGTTGCCAATCTTTATTTCAGTGGAGAATGTATCTTTAATTTTTCCGAAAAATCCGCCTTTTTTTCCTTCATTTTCTTGTGCCATCACTCCCTCTTGTGCAAGAAGAGCCAGCAAAAGTGTAGTATATAGATATTTCCTCATTGGTTTTAGTCGTTACTCATTTTAGAATTACAATTTGGACAAAGATACAATTTCTATCCCAAACAGCCCACTTTCGGAAAGCAAATTATGACAACTTTTTACCTGCAATGACCTCTTTTAATGTCTCTTTGCACAAATAGCGCTGTGCCAAATCTTGTATTTCCATCGGAGTAACCTCATTCACAGCCAGCAGAGAACGTGAAAAGTAGTCATCATCCAGCCCGGAAGTAGCAATGAAGATCCACGCATCCGAAAGTGAGAAAGGCGACTCATAACTACGGCACATTTCTCCCAACATATAGTTGCGCACAATAGTCAGTTCCTCGGCTGACACAGGTTCCTGATGCAGGCGGTCTATTTCATGGTACACTTCCTGTATCAACGGTTCCACATATTCATTATCCGTTTCTGTCGAGATAGCCAACAGTCCGCTATCCGGATAAAACATGATTCCTGCCGAAATACCATAAGTATATCCCTTCTCTTCACGGATATTAGACATCAGCCGACTGCCGAAATAACCTCCAAATAAAGTCATCAGTACCCGAAGTTTCAAATAATCAGGATGATTACGGGTAATGGTCGTATATCCCATCTTCACAGCACTCTGCATAGCATCTTCACGCTCTGTAAAAATCCTCTTTTCGGGAACAGCAGTAAAAGGAAAACTTAATCTCGACACCTGCTGCTGATGTTGACCGAAAGAAGTGCCGAATGTATCTGTCACCCGACTGATAATATCCTCCGTCACCTTGCCGGACAAGAATATAGAGCAATTACCCGAATGATAATACCGTTCATAAAATTCACGGAGCACTTCCGGAGTGATGGCATGATAATCTTCCTCCACCACAATTTTACCACATGGATGCTGTTCACCGTAAAGTGACTGCAACAGGCTGCGGTGTGCCAGAAAATCAACTTTGGAAGTATTAACCAGATATTGTTGGATATTGGTATCGAGAATAGTATGCAATTCCTTCTCCGGGAAAAGCGGTTCTTTAATCATGGATTCCACCACCTCCAATGTTTTCGCCAAATACTTATTCAACGAATAAACAGTGATATATGCATATTCCGACGAACTGGACAATTCGAGCCATGAGCCGTAATAATCCAGTTTTTCGGCAATGGTAGCAGCCGTATACTTTTTCGTGCCTTCGCGCAGCATCCGGTTCGTAAACAGAGCTTGCAGTTTCTGCGACTGCTGCCAGCGTCCCCCGGCAAAAAGCACATCTATGCGTACCACTTCCTGTTCACCCGCATTAATAACAGTCAACGGAATGCCGTTTGGCAACGTCATTCGAACAGGAGGAAGTATACGAAAATTTTTCAGGGTTTGTATTTCAGGTTGTATCGTACGATCCATAAGATTAACTTCTATTCTTCAAAAATTCTTCTGCCCGTTCCAAGTCTTGCGGCGTATCAATTCCAATAGTTTCCACTTCACTGATACCTACCTTTATTTTGTATCCGTTCTCCAGCCAGCGAAGCTGCTCCAAAGATTCGGCCAACTCCAAAGAAGACTGTGGAAGCATGGTAATCTCTTTCAGCACCTCTGTACGATAAGCATACAATCCGATGTGCTTGTAGTAGGTATGTCCCTTCAACCAGTCCTGTTTCTCGGCATTACGCTGATAAGGAATGATAGAACGGCTGAAATAAAGTGCGTTCCAGTTCTTGTTGACTACCACTTTCGGTGAATTCACGTTTTCCAGTACGGCAAACGGTTCATCGGCAGTAAAAGGCTTCACCAATGTAGCAATCTGCGTGGTTACATCCTCGAAGCAAGCCTTTACCGCATCCAGTTGTGAAGGCTGAATAAAAGGCTCATCTCCTTGTATATTCACTACGACGTCAAAATCACCTCCAATCTTGGTACAAGCTTCATAACAACGATCCGTACCACTTTTATGGTGAACGGAAGTCATCACAACCTTTCCCCCGAACGCCTTAACGGCAGCTTCAATGCGTTCATCATCCGTAGCTACATAGGCGTCATCTAAAACGCCTGCCACCTGTTCGTATACACGTTGTATGACTGTTTTTCCGCCTAACATAGCCAACGGTTTCGCAGGAAAACGAGTGGATGCATAGCGGGCAGGTATAATTCCAAGAAATTTCATCTACTTAATAAATAATGAAGAATGGAAAGCTGATAATGACTGTTGTATATATCCCCTTTGCCAATCTTCCGGTTTTAATATTTTGTTATCATATAAAAGCATGTCAATATCCAGACATACTTTTTCCTCTTTCTTATCCTCCGGACGACGCCCGGACCTCTGTTCTATATTTTTCAGCATTTTCCTCACCGTCTCTTCATCCTTATCGGAATAGAACAGAGCCACTTGGTTGGAAAACAGAGCCGGATTCTTAAAAAACAAAGGTTTAGTTTCCAGTTCGGGAGCAAAACAAATAGAAGAGAACGATTCAGTCAACTTCTGTCTGGCAAAAGTCAGGTTCTCTTTCCTATTGTAATTACTCCCTATGCAAACAATATACTTGTGCACTTCTTTAATTGAAAAGATCGTCCAGTCCTCTTTCTTCCACTTCGCCATCAGGAGTTTCCGAACCGGCACACGGGTCAAATCCTTCAGGAAGTTTGAATCTCTCCTGCTGGTCATATCCTAAAGTCGGGTCATCATATACTTTCTTCATATACATCGCCCAGATAGGCAAAGCTGCAGCAGCCCCCTGTCCATAGGTCATTCTACCGAAGTGAATATCACGTTCGTCCCCTCCTACCCAACAACCGGATACCAGTGAAGGAGTAAATCCCATAAACCAGGCATCGGAGTTATCATTGGTCGTTCCTGTTTTTCCACCCATATCGGCGGTAATTCCATATCGACGAACACGTCCACCCGTTCCCTCATTGATAACGGCACGCAGCATAACCAGCATCTTGTAAGTGCTCGACGCGCTTATCACTTCTTCCATTTGCGGTGCAAAAGTAGAAATGACATTGCCATCACTATCCTCAATGCGAGTAACGAACAATGGAGCCACCCGGATTCCCTTATTGGCAAAAGCCGTGTATGCGCTGACCATTTCACCGACAGAAATTTCACAAGGTCCCAGACAAAGTGAAACCACCGGATCAATTGCTTTATTGCGTACACCGAAACTATGGATCAAGCGTACCAAATCATACGGATTCAGCTTACCCATCAGGTATGCAGAAATCCAGTTATCGGAGTTTGCCAATCCCCATTTCAGAGTCACCATTTCTCCATAACGCTTATCATTTGCATTACGTGGTGTCCAGGGAGTCCCATTCTCATCAATCAAAGTCTGCTCTACGTGGCGTGCCTGATCGCAAGGAGAAAATCCGTTCTCCATTGCCAATGTATATAAATACGGTTTAATAGTAGAACCTACCTGACGACGTCCCACCATCGCCATATCATACTGGAAATATACATAATTCGGTCCGCCCACATAAGCCTTCACGTGTCCGTTTGCCGGATCCATTGACATAAATCCCGTCCGCAAGAAAGATTTGTAGTAGCGGATGGAATCCATCGGTGTCATAATCGTATCTTTATCACCCTTCCAGGAAAAGACAGTCATTTCTTCCGGTGTATCGAACGCCTTACGAATCTGTTGTTCCGAAGCTCCCGCCTCTTTCATGAGGCGATAACGTTCCGTTTGTTTCATTGCTTTCGTCAACAACTCTTCCACTCGTTTTTCCGGTAGTGATCGTGCATACGGAGCATTCTTACTTCCCTCTTTTTCTTTGAAGAATACAGGTTGCAGATAATCACCCAAATGCTCTTTTACAGCATCTTCGGCATACTGCTGCATACGTGAATTGATAGTTGTATAAATCTTCAATCCATCTGTATAGATATTATAATTTGTACCGTCTTTCTTCTTGTTTTTCGCACACCAACCATATAACGGGTTAGTTTCCCAAGCGATAGAATCCTCATAGAATTTCTGCATTTGCCAACCACGATAATCACTTCTTACCGGTTTCGGTGCTGTCATGACGCCACGGAGATATTCACGGAAATAAGTAGCCAGCCCCTCTTTGTGGTCAACACGATTATATGTCAGTTTCAACGGAAGAGCCTGCAAAGAATCACATTCTGCATCTGTGATATATCCGGCTTTACGCATCTGCTCGAGCACCACATTACGACGGCCACGGGAACGTTCGTTGAAACGAACCGGATTGTAGAGTGACGGATTCTTACACATACCCACCAACGTAGCTGCTTCTTCAACCTTCAAGTCCTTCGGTTCACAGCCAAAATAGGTATATGCAGCAGTTTTGATACCAACAGCATTATTCAGAAAATCAAATTTATTGAGATACATACTCAATATTTCCTCTTTGGTGTAGTAACGTTCAAGTTTCACTGCAATCACCCATTCAATTGGTTTTTGAAAAAGACGCTGAAGTGTATTTCTCGCCACATTTTCCGTAAACAACTGTTTAGCTAACTGTTGCGACAAGGTACTACCCCCACCTGCATTTTTCTGAAACATCAAACCACGTTTCACAAATGCACGGAACAACGCTTTGGCATCAATCCCGGAATGCTCGACAAAACGAACATCTTCCGTTGCAATAAGAGCATTGATAATGCTGGGTGACAAATCCTTGTAAGCCGTGTACACCCGGTTCTCCTTGCTGTAAGACCATGTACCAAGCACTTTCTCATCTTCAGAAAAAATCTCCGTTGCAAATTTATAGCTCGGATTCTCAAGTTCCTCTACAGGAGGCATATAGCCAATCCAACCCTTTGAGATAGAGACAAAGATGACAACAATAGCCAACACAACGACTGCCAAAAATATCCAAAGAGCTTTTATTATTTTTCGAATCATGTTTTTTCTCGCTTAAAATGACGCATTTAATTGAGATGCAAAGGTAGATAAAATCCGCTATTCAGCCAACGAGTTTGATTAGATTTTCTATTTTGTTAAAATATAGAGCGATACTCCTAACAAATAGCACGAAACAAAAAGAAAGAACGTTTGTTTGGGAAAATAGCGGAAAGAAAGTATCTTTGTATACACTTATTCAAAGTGCATTCATATAAAAGACATTAATTATGAAATATGTATCATCAGACAGGAAGTTGTTACCTTATGGTATGATGAACTTCGAGGACATCCGTTTGGATAATTATTATTACGTGGATAAAACCTCTTACATCCCCTTGATAGAGCAATCAGATCGTTTTTTCTTTTTTATCCGCCCGCGCCGATTCGGAAAAAGTCTGACTTTGAATATGCTTCAACATTATTATGATGTACGTGCCAAAGAAAAGTTTGACGCTTTGTTTGGCGATCTTTATATTGGAAAGCATCCCACAAAGGATCGCAATAGCTATCTGGTAATAAAATTAAATTTCTCGGGAATAAGTGGAGATTTACACAGCTACCGCAAAGGTCTGGACGAACATTGCAGAATCGTATTTGACTATTTCTGCGACGTTTATGCTGACTACTTACCTGAAGGAATCAAAGAAAAAATGGACGAAAAAGACGGAGCCGTCAGCCAATTCGAATATCTGTTTACGGAGTGCGCCCGTGTCAATCAAAAGATTTATCTCTTCATTGATGAATACGACCATTTCACCAATACAATACTCTCTGATGTCGACAGCTTAAACCGTTACACTGATGAGACACACAAAGAAGGTTATTTACGTGCTTTTTTCAATAAAATAAAATCCGGCACAGACTCCAGTATTAAACGTTGCTTCATCACAGGTGTCAGTCCCGTGACAATGGATGACTTGACCAGCGGCTTCAATATCGGCACTAACTACTCATTGTCACCAAGATTCAACGAACTGATGGGATTCACAGAAAGTGAGGTTCGCGAAATGTTAACTTATTATTCTAATACAGGGCATTTCAATCATACCATCAATGAGTTGATAGAAATCATGAAACCATGGTATGACAATTACTGTTTTGCACAGGAATGCTATGGTAAAGATACGATGTACAATTCCAATATGGTGCTTTATTTCGTCAAAAATTATATAGAATATAACGGTGAAATACCGAAAGATATGGTAGAAGACAACATCCGTATTGACTACGAAAAATTGCGTATGCTCATCCGCAAAGACAAGGAGTTTGCGCACGATGCTTCCATCATACAGACTTTAGTAAGCCAAGGATACATCACTGGAGAAGTGAAAAAAGGATTCCCAGCCGCCAGTATTATTGATCCGGACAATTTCATAAGCCTACTCTATTATTTTGGCATGCTTACTATTAGTGGCACACATGAAGGAAAGTGCAAACTCACCATTCCCAATCAGGTAGTTCGCGAACAACTTTACACCTATTTGTTGAACACTTACAATGAAGCCAACTTAAGC
Source organism: Bacteroides sp. 90-K9/2 (assembly GCF_047310725.1). Taxonomy (NCBI): domain Bacteria; kingdom Pseudomonadati; phylum Bacteroidota; class Bacteroidia; order Bacteroidales; family Bacteroidaceae; genus Bacteroides; species Bacteroides sp. 90-K9/2. Next base: position 357,112 of record NZ_JBCGVL010000005.1, on the reverse strand, counting down.
TTTAGCAATTATGAGAAAAATGAATTATCCAGTTCGCTCGCTTATCGAGGTACCTGGAAAGCTTATTTTGACTACATAGCTGATTGCCTGAAACGCTACGCCTCCCAACGCGACAAGCAAAAAGGAGAATTTTTCGTACATGGTTTCACGCTAGCCATGACTGCACAAAACCGGTTCTACCGCCCTATTTCGGAAGCAGATACACAAGAAGGATATGCTGACATCTTCTTATCTCCATTATTAGATATTTATCCGGATATGAAACACAGCTACATAATCGAGTTGAAATATGCTAAATACAAAGACCCCGAAAATCGTGTGGATGAATTACGATTAGAAGGTATCGCTCAAACCAACCGTTATGCTGATACAGATACAGTAAAAAATGCTATTGGCACCACACAGTTGCATAAGATTGTTGTAGTATATAAAGGAATGGAAATGAGAGTATGCGAAGAAGTGTAGCTCTCTTATTATATCTAAACACAAACAGGCGGGATTTCTCCCGCCTGTTATTCATTCATAAATATACCTATTTATAAGATAATCAATTACAACGTTGCTGCCTGCACACCAACCACTCCGGCAATCGCACCAGCAACAGCAATAATCACTTTCAAAATAATACTCCACGTTTTTTTCATAGACATTTCTTTTTTAAAATTAAACACTAAATGGACACTCTAACCGTCAACTATTAATTGTCAAGGCATTAAGCTGCGGGATCCGGTGCCTCTCCACCATCATCACCATCATCTCCACCATCTTCGCCTTCACCCGGTTTTTCAGGATTTGTGGGAGATACAGTAACACTAATTTTCTTCAGATATTCATCCAGACTGATCAGGTCTAACTTCTCATCTGCACGGGTAGCAGTTTTGGTGACACGCAACTCTTTATTGGCTTGGAAAAAGATGCGAACACTATCCACACTCTTAGCATTAACATCCTTCGCCAACTCCGCACCCTTGGAACGGGCAGTCAACATAAACACACCCAAGCCTTCGATATTAATTGATTTACCTTCCAGCAACTGCTCCTTCATTTTTTCCACAAAATTCTGGATTACGCTCTTAATATCACCGACAGACAGCGAAGAACGATCCTGCATTTTCTGTGCAATATATTTCAGATTGACAGACTGACCTAAAGTGATCAGATGCGGATAATATCTCTTAGGAGAATTGGGAACACGCGGATCTGTTGGCCGCGTAATGACTTTGTAAATTACACTCATACTACGTTTTTTTAAAGATTTAAATTCAAGTTTATTTATTCACGTTTTGTTGATCAACAATGCAAAGGTGAAGCTTTTATTCCGGATAGAAAAGAAAAAAGCCCCTTACGGAGCTATTTTCATTTACCTAAGTATATAATAAACTATAAATCAACAATATAATCAGCATCCTATAATCTTCCAGTCCCCAATCGTACACCGTTCGCTATCAAAACTGACAGCCACCTTTACAACAGGCAATCCACATAAAGCAAAGCGTTCCGGATAATTCTTCAAATCAATTTGCTCCATCGCTTCACCCGCACTTTTATCCAATTTCAGTTCCATCACATACAATGTAGTCTTCGTACGAAGTACTATATCTACCCGTCCACGAGGAGTACGAACTTCCACATCCACATAATACCCCAACAAACTGAATATGATATAAAAGACCTGCTGATAGTGTCCTTCGAACCTTGTATTGTCGCAGTAGGGAATCGTAGACAGAAATTCCTGCAAACGGTGTAAAGCAGCATCCATATCACCATTCTGAATATCATAAAAAAGATATGCCACCATGGTAGTTGCTTCAGGTGTCTTGTTATCTACATAATAAGGAAGAAGGCTCTCCATAAGTCCTAGTCTTACTTCTTTATTGGGAATATCCAGCGTATAAAGATCTAGCATCTTATTATAATCCTTAATAGTGATATACCCACTTTGGTACAATAAAGGCACTGCATCAGTCATCGTTTCAGTAGGAGCATCGAAAGCTGAGGACTTTAGTTGTTTACATCCAATTTCGGAAGGTTTCACTCCGAATTTATTCAACATCTTAATCAGATATGTAGGAGTACCGCTACCAAACCAATAAGATCCAAATTTTCCATCAGCAAAAGCATTTAGCAAACTGAAAGGATTATATATATCGGGCGAAGGAGATGTGAAATGATAACCATCATAATTTTCTTTCAATTTCATCAAAGCCTCTTCAGGTGTTATCTCCAATTTCTTTGCCAATTCTCCCAAATCATCCTTCATTTGCAAACGTATCTCATCTTCACTAATTCCACAGATAGCAGCGTATGGCTCATCCATACTAATATTCTTTATATTATTCAACTCACTAAAAATACTTAGTTGGGAGAATTTGGTAATACCAGTCAAAAATACATATCGCAAATAAGGATCACAAGCTTTTAACGGACTGTAGAAGTTACGCATGATATTACGCAATACATCCAGGTTTTCCCATTCGTGCACTACATCCAGTAGAGGAGCATCATATTCATCAATAAGCACGACCACTTTCTTGCCGGTTTGCTCATAAGCACGTTTTATCAGTCCCATCAAACGCTGATTGGGATTAACCTCCTCCTCCAGCCGTCCATAAATCTGTTCATAACCATATAGTTTCAGATTCAATTCTTGGAGCAACTGTTCACTATCCGCATGTTTGGCAGTACTCATATCGAAGTGAAGTACCGGATATTCCGTCCACTCCTTCTCCAGTTTCTCCATAGCCAATCCATGAAACAGCTCCTTACGTCCGGAAAAATAGCTATGCAGCGTGGAAGTAAGTAATGACTTACCAAAACGTCGTGGACGGCTCAAAAACATATAGCTGGAAGCCGAATGAGTCATCCGGTAAACATATTCCGTTTTATCAATATAGAGGTAATTCCCCTCCCGTATCTTCGAGAATGTCTGTATCCCGATAGGATATAGTCTTTGCAAATCTTCCATATCAACCATATTTTTCACATACTTAAGCATTTATAATCTCCCAGCCCCCAATCGTACACCGTTCGCTATCAAAACTGACAGCCACCTTTACGACAGGCAATCCACATAAAGCAAAGCGTTCCGGATAATTCTTCAAATCAATTTGCTCCATCGCTTCACCCGCACTTTTATCCAGTTTCAGTTCCATCACATACAATGTAGTCTTCGTACGAAGCACTATATCTACCCGTCCACGAGGAGTACGAACTTCCACATCCACATAATACCCTAATAAACTAAATATGATATAAAAGACCTGCTGATAGTGTCCTTCATATTTCGTATTATCGCATTGCGGTATAGTGGACAGGAACGTTTGCAAACGGCGTAATGCAGTATCCATATCCCCATTACGGATATCACGGGAAAGATACGCCACCATTGTCGTGGTTTCCGGAGCTTTACTACCGACATAATGTGGAAGAAGACTTTTCATCAGGCCTATTCTCACTTCCTTATTAGGAATATTCAATGTATACAAGTCTAATTCCTCATCATAATTCTTAATAGTGATATAGCCACTTTGATATAACAGCGGGATAATACTTGTCATCCTTTCTGTTGGTGCATCAAAATCCTCGACCGAAACCCTATTATTTCCAATTTCGGAAGGTTCCACGCCAAACTTCTTCAACATATTTATCAGATACGTAGGCGTACCGCTACCAAACCAGTAAGATCCAAATTTTCCATCTGCAAAAGCATTTAGCAAACTGAAAGGATTATATATATCGGGCGAAGGAGAAGTGAAATGATAACCATCATAATTTTCTTTCAATTTCATCAAAGCCTCTTCAGGTGTTATCCCCAATTTCTTTGCCAATCCTTCCAAATCATCCTTCATTTGCAAACGTATCTCATCTTCACTAATTCCACAGATAACAGCGTATGGCTCATCCATACTAATATTCTTTATATTATTCAACTCACTAAAAATACTTAGTTGTGAGAATTTAGTAATACCAGTCAGAAATACATAACGCAAATAAGGATCACAAGCTTTTAACGGACTGTAGAAGTTACGCATGATGTTACGCAATACATCCAGATTTTCCCGTTCATGTACTACATCAAGCAAAGGAGCATCATATTCATCAATAAGCACAACCACCTTCTTACCTGTTTGCTCATAAGCACGCTTAATAAGATTGACTAAGCGTAGATTGGCATCCCCCTCTACTGTGTTAATAGCAAACGTACGTTCATATTCAGCAAGCATAAAATCAAGAAGACGTTCCAATCCTCCTTTATCCACATGTTTCGCCATACTCATATCGAAGTGAAGTACCGGATATTCCGTCCACTCCTTCTCCAGTTTCTCCATAGCCAATCCGTGAAACAGGTCCTTGCGTCCGGAAAAATAGCTATGCAGCGTAGAAGTAAGTAATGATTTCCCAAAACGTCGTGGACGGCTCAAGAACATATAACTGGAAGCCGAATGAGTCATCCGATAAACATATGCTGTTTTATCAATATAGAGGTAATTCCCCTCCCGTATCTTCGAGAATGTCTGAATCCCGATAGGATATAATCTTTGCAAATCTTCCATATCAATCATATTTTTCACAAAGCTACTAAAAATTATCCATCAGTCATTGCATTACAAAAAAAATATCAACTATCTTCACAGACAGTTGATATAATAGAAATCACATCGGATTTACACCGATATGAGGGCGTTGATCAGGAATACACCGCTGTGTATTTCCTGACCACAAAATGTAGGGATCTTCATGTGTGTAGCATGAAGTTAGGGACCTACATGTTCCATCTCACTTTCGTGTAAAGTATTAAAAATACTCTATAACATTATTAACTTTAAAAAGATCAGTCATTAATGACTTTAGTCTTCCTTGGTATGAGATTGTTCTCCATATCCATAACCGTAGCCATATCGCTTACCATAGCCATAATACTTGCCATATTTACCATAACCATAATAATAACCATACTTTCTTCTCTTTAAATCCAGACCATTTATTACAGTACACAGTTTAGGCAATTTATTATTTTCAGCAAGTTCGTTAATCAAAGTATACTCATTCTTGTGGGTATAGTCTGCACGACAGACATAAACAGATAAATCAGCCACACGTCCTATCAACAAAGTGTCAGTTACCATACCAACAGGAGCTGTATCCAAAATCACATAATCAAAATTCTTCTTGAGTGTCTCAACCGCTTTATCCAAGCCATCACGAGCCAACAATTCGGTCGGATTAGGAGGAACTGTTCCACCAGGAAGAATATAGAGATTCTTACTGATATCAGAAAGCTGTACTAAATCCATCAAGTTCTTTTCCGGATTGGCCAAATATTGAGTTATACCAATTTCTTTTCGAGGAATATTAAAGACCTTATTCAAACCCGGTTTACGAATATCAAGACCGACTATCACTACTTTCTTACCCAATAAAGAAAGACTGATAGCAAGATTAGCAGAGATAAAAGATTTACCTTCACCACTGACCGTAGAAGTAACCAAAATCACCTTCTTATCATTTTCAAGTATAAACTGAAGATTTGTTCGGATATTTCGAAAAGTCTCACTCATCAGGTTATTTTGATTCTCAAATACAGCAATAGCTCCTTGTTTTTCATCGGTTAATGGGATATCACCGACAATAGGCAAACTTGTGAGCTTTTCTACATCTGCACGACCTTCAATCTTAAACTTAGTCAATTCGAGCAGATAAATAACCCCTACCGGAATTCCAACTCCTAACACTAAAGCAATCAGGTAAATCATCTTACCCTTAGGAGATACGGGAGCATCATCCGCTATAGCATCATCTATAATCTTCGCATTATTGGCTGTAGCAGCCAGAGTTATAGCATTCTCCTCACGCTTCTGAAGAAGCATCAGATACAGTCCGGCCTTTATCTCCTGTTGACGCGCAATACTTACAAACTCACGTTCCTGGCCAGGTGCCTCACTGATACGACGGGAATAACGGCTCGCTTCGCGATCCAAATCCGCCTTTGTGATAAATAATCCACGCAAAACCCTGTCTAAAGAGACTTGGATATTCTCTTTCATTGCACCGATACTGGTATCCAGGTTTATAATGGTAGGATTATTCTCCGTTGATGTACGTAATAAACGTTTCCTCTCAACAAGCACATCATTATAACGGTTGATGGCAGCTGCAAGATTCAAATCCTGCAATCCGATATTACTGGGTAGAACCTCATAACCTTCATTTTGCATATATTTCTGCAGGTCCTGTAGCAAATTTATCTGGGTTTGATTCTCCACACGCTTCTTTTCATATTCAGCACTACCCGTCAAAGCAATTTGTGCATCACTGGTCAAATCAGTAATACCTGCCCCACGTTTGAAACTTTCCAAATCCTTTTCCGTACTACCCAGTTCTTTGGAGATTATACCAATACGTTCATTGATAAATTCTGCTGTTTTCTGCGCCACTTCATTCTTATCATTATTCGTATTGATATTATACATCTCTAATAACTTATTGATAAAATCCTTGCCACGCTGTATATTTGAGTTTTTCAATGATATGACAGCCACAGAAGTGGTTTTGGAAGTCGGCTCGATAGTCATACTCCCACAATACCCTTTCGCTACAGCCAAAGGCTTATTAATCACTGCCGTAATATTACGTACAGTTCCTTCTACACCCACTATTTCCTCTGACGATTTCTTAGAAGGTAATATTGAATCTAGTGTCTGAAAGAAAGCAAGTGTTCCTTTATTGGTGGGAAAAACAGCCGGTAACTTTTCGAAATGTTTCTGATATTCATCATCACCTATCTTCACATTCACATCCAGACTTCCCTGTGGTTGCAATGTCATCTCCACAATCATCGGTTTCTCCAACAAGTCAGCCTCCTGCGGAGTCAGGCTTACTTGCACAGGCGAAGTCTTATACATGTTTCTGGAAGGAAATTCATCCTTATCTGTATAAGAAATATAGAGTCCCAAATCCTCAACCACCTCTTTAACAATAGTCTTTGAACGAAGAACCTCAATCTCGTTATCAATATTCTGCGAAGAAGAGACCATACCATCCAATCCCAGACTCTCCAACCCGGAAAGCATTCCAGCCCCCCCCCCTTTTTTATCATCTTTTATCAAAACCGTAGCGGAAATATTATACACGGGAGTGGACATATATAAATAGACCCATGCCGCAATCAGACACGCCACAACCGCACCCACAAACCAGGGCCAGTGGATCAAATATTTAAACAACAACTCCTTGACGTCTATATTTTCTTCCTTAGATTCTTTTGCTTCGTTGAAATCTGTTTCTTTCATTGCAAATCATTATTTTAAAATATTTACTAATAGGCTGACGATAGATACCAAAATAGAGGTAGCGGAGAACCAAAGACTGGTACTGTTGCCCACATCCGAATTTCGAGCCTTTGCTTTATTGGGGGTCACATAGACAATATCATTCTGTTGTAACCAATAGTAAGGTGAAAGAATGGTTTCGGCCTTATTCAAGTCCAAGGTGACAATCTGCTGTTTGCCGTTTGCATCCTCACGGATCAACTTCACATTATCACGAAGACCGTATACCGTCATGTCACCCGCCATGGCCAATGCTTCCAACAGATTTACTTTTTCATTAGAGATAGTAAAAGTACCAGGTCGGCTAACTTCTCCAATGACAGATATTTTATAATTGACCATACGTACCGTTACAATAGGTTTTTCTTTTATGTAAGGCTTTAGTTTATCTATTATCAACCGCTCAGCCTCTCGTTTAGTTAAGCCGCCTAATTTCAATTCTCCTAATACCGGAAAATTTATGTTTCCTTCATTATCAACTAAATAGGCCTGTAATGCAGGCTGGGTAGTCACATAAAACGAAGTATTCGCAGCCAAACTAGCATTACTAGCCACTGTCAAGTTAAAAGGTACTGCTAATTCTGGATTAGTACATGATACTACAATGGTCAACAAATCCTTTGGCATAATCTTAGCATCATACAATTTTTCTTGTTGTTCTGCCTCATTCACCACATCCACATCATGAAAATAAGGTACTTTTTTATAAGACTGACAAGCGACCAGTAAGAGTGGTAGCAGCATTAGCCATAAATGTCTGTTGTTAAGTTTTCTCATCATAATTCTCAAATTCATAATTAAACGCCCTTTAATTCCTAAGTTTTTATTATTATTTTTTAATATAAATTACAATCCTATCAATACGCTTCTTTTTCTCCATGTATGGCATTATACACCGTCTTATACATAATATACAAATCAAGCAGAAATGTCCAATGTTCTATGTACCAGATATCACGCTGCACACGACCCTCCATCTGCCAGAGCTCCTTCGTCTCACCACGATAACCCGTCACCTGCGCCCAGCCCGTTATTCCAGGTTTAACAAAATGGCGAACCATAAACTTATTTATCAGACTGGAATATTCCTCTGTATGCTTCAACATGTGTGGACGGGGACCTACAATCGACATATCCCCTTTCAATACATTGATGAACTGAGGTAATTCATCTACACTAGTCCTTCTCATAATCTCTCCAATACGTGTTTTACGAGGATCATTTTCTGTAGCCTGAAGAGTATCACATTGCGCATTCACCCGCATTGAACGGAACTTATAACACCAGAATTCACGACCATCCTCACCACTACGTTTCTGTTTGAAAAAGACAGGACCGGGAGAACTTAATTTAATTGCAACTCCGAAGAATATATAGACGAACGGAAAGACAGTAATAAGAAATAACCCCGAGCAGACAATATCAAAAGCACGCTTAATTATACGGTTTTCTAATGACTCCAATGGTTCACAACGAATGGAAAGTACAGGAACATTACCCAATAACTCAAAATGCATCCTACGCTTCAAATAGTTACGGACATTAGGAACACTAAAGAAACGGACCAGATGGTTTTCGCAGTAATTAATGATGGGAACAATCTCCGCACTACGCACAGAAGGAAGACTACAGTAAAGCTGATTGATCTCTCCCGCATGTTTTTCTAAAAAAGCACTTACTTCGTTTGGTTGTCCCAAATATGGAACATCCTGCGGATACCGGTCCGAAGGAAAATCCTCGAAATACCCCAGTACACGATAACCGGACGTAGGATCATCCGTCATCGCATGATAAAGTTCCTGCATATTCTCATGGCTCCCAACCAATACTACCTTGCGGACATTCCCCCCCTTTTTCCGATAAAGCTCCAGAAAGTGACGAAAAATTAAACGATAGCTGACAATAACAATTATTAAAGCGACATAAAATAATCCGAAATAACGGGAATGAGAAAAATGAAAATGAAAAACAAGCAACATACAAACCGAAAAAAAAACAAAAGGAACCATGTTACGTAAGACACGGATCATGATCTGTTCGGGACGAACCACAGGACGATGAAGAATGACACCTGAATGCATGTTACAAAGTAAATAGCACAGAGTGACAAGAGCCATCCCCTGAAAGATAGAACCGCAATGGATACACCAGAAACGGGTACCCAGAAACAAATTAAATCCCCATAAAAGCAGGTTCAGCAAAATAAGATCCCCTAAAAGGACCAAAGACTTTAGGACTTTGTTAAAACGTTGGACTTCCTGCATAACAACAAACTTAAATATATAAAAATTAAAACATATTTTCGTATACAGAAACAACCTGTTCTGCTATTCTATCCCAGTTATACTCATCCATTAAATAATGGACAGGACAAAAATCCTGCACTAAATTCTTTTGTAATTTTTCCTGTAGTTGCTTTTCATTCCCTGTCTGAAAATAGCAATCAAAAGCCAGCCCTACTTCCAGATTTGCAGGGATATTACTCACAATCACTGGAAGATCATAGCTCATCGCCTCCAATAAAGCGATAGGTAAACCTTCATGAGAAGACGGCAAAACAAAACAACGGGCATGAGTTAGCAGTTCATGCAACTTAGTACCTTTAATAAAACCAGTCAGAATTACCCCATTTTCTTTTGCCAAAGACTTCAGTTTCTTTGAATAATCATCCTCAAAATCTGTATCGCCTGCAAGCACCAGTTTATAGTTCTGTTGTTTCAGAGCTGCAAAAGCACGAATCAACTGATGAAAGTTCTTTTCCGGTACAAAACGTCCCATGGCAAACACGTAACTATGGGATTCTACCCCCAGGCTTTTCAGATAGTCCGTATCCGCCACCTTATCCGGCGCAGGTACTCCGTTGTAAATCAGGTGGCAGTCTCTCCGCCCGTATTTGCGCACCAGGAGGTCGTTGATCACCTCCGAGATAACAATCACCTCATTGGCGAACATGACACCCATCCGTTCGCCGTGTTTCAACATGGTTTTAGCCGCCCATCCCCATTTGTCCCTGTCGTAATCGGGACCATGGTGCGTGAAGACCACCTTCATGCCCAGCAGGCGTGCCAATGGTGTCACCAGTGCAGGTCCTATAGCATGGATATGTACAATATCCGCATGCAGGCTTTTAGCTTTCAATATAGCTTTGAATGTATGAATGATAGCCTCCAACGACTTTCTCTTGGGAGTCGCTAGGTCCACCAGTTTTACCCCCCTATATTCCGTAAGCGAATCATGGACGTAACTCCTCCTGCGAATCAGACTGACGTCAATACCTTTCCTCACAATACGTGGAAAAAGCTCCTCACAATGTGTCTCGACACCGCCCAGAATATCAGGGATACCCCGAGTGCCAGTTACTATAATTTTCATGTAAAACTATTTATTTAAAAATCGATTATAGAAATTTATTAGTTTCGGATAGTAATTTGTCAAACCAAAATTCCGTTTAGCAAAATCTATCGTATTTTGGCTGAATAGTTCATACTCCTCATTTGATAAAAGTAAAGCCTGTTCTATCTTATCCAACAAATTATCTACATTTCCACTTTTAAACTGAAAGCCTGTACTATTATCTATAACAATTTCAGGAATACCACCTATTTGCGCCCCAATAACAGGTGTGCCTAAAGAATAAGACTCAATAATAGTCATGGGATTATTTTCATACCATTCGGAAGGAACAATAACAAAATACGCGTTCTTTACCAAAGAAACAAGCTCTTCTCCTTTCTTATAACCCAAAAATTTAATGTTATTCAAATCGTGTTTTTCCTTAAAATCCTTAAGTTCGCTTTCCAAAGGACCTGTTCCAACAATTCGCAACTGGTAGCTATTTTTTCTCCTAAATGCTTCCATCAAAGTTTTTACCCCTTTCTCATAAGACAAGCGTCCGAAAAATAAAAAATATTTATCTATAAAAAAATTCTTTTCAGCAACTATAGATGTAGAAAAGTTATAAAGAACAATATTAGTTTTTTGTCTAACAACTGGCATATACTTCTCCTGTATTTCCTTCGAAAAATAACTTACATAAATAAATCCATCTATATATTTCGCAGGATTAAAAAAACAATTACGGAAATATTGTTCAGCCGCCATAACCGCACTCATCACTTTGTCGCCTTTTGTACAAGTGTGAGTGAAGCATTTATAAAAATATCTGCCTTTACAATCTTCACAAATACGTCCACTGCCATCTCGGAATGTGTATGCCGGGCACACAATCCTATAATCATGCACTGTGAAAACGATAGGTATGTCATATTTCTTCAATACAGGGAACACAGACGGTGTTATTTGTCCCCAAAGTAAATGGATATGAGCAATATCAGGTTGCTCGTCTTTTATCAATTGTTCCATGTTTCTTGCAGCTTCAAAATGGTAGAAGTAATTTACTAAATTTTTTACTCCTTTCATTGGTCCCTTTCGAGTTTCCTTCGATTCGGGAAAGTATTTGGAATAAGGTGACGGAGTGTTCTTCGACCATTTTAAGGTGAAATATACCACCTGATGCCCGAGCTCTTTCAACATTTTCCCTGTATTGAAACAGACAGTTTCCGCTCCGCCTTTATTGTAGTTATACACATCAATTAAAAGAACTTTCATTATTTATATTATTATTTTGAAGTACACAATATGGATTTCATAAGTCGGTAGTCTCTTTAGCAATGAATGTAAGCACTCAATTTAGGACATCCCCCTTTGAAAGGGCATATAATTATGCTCTAAACCGATTTTTGTTAATAAATTAGGTTAAATTTAATATTGACTTGCAGCCAAAGTGATTTTGTCAGGAACCATGTTAACATATACATATCTTTTTTAATTTGATTCTCGATGAAGGTAACCATCCATTTTAGATCCTAATTTTAGTGCTTACCTCACATGTATCTTAAACTGGCCTCACATTTTAAAATCTCTAAGGATTAGAATTCCAGAGTTAAACCCTTTTATTCGCCATCTTTTTGCTCCAATAAAATAATTTACAGAAAGCAAACAAGATATAAATTCGTTTGTGTATTGTCAACCAATAAATGATCGCTTGAGCTAAAGGAAGATAATGGACCTTATATCGGGGGATTATTTCTTTCCATATAGGGTGATCAAGCATACATCTCATAATATTCAATTTATCTTTTCTGTCAGAACCAATGAGCTGAATCAACTGGACCCTACAATATCCCAAAAAGAAACGGTTGATTCTCAACATTGTTTCATTTGATTTACCCAATTTTTCAATTTGACAGCTTCTAAGCTTTATAAATCGCTCAAATTTTTCAGGCTTGAATGTAGTAGTCAGTGAAGTTCCATTGAGACAATAATAATACATTGCGAATGGAAGTAATACCATCTTTTTGCTTTTCAAGAAAAAATCTATTTGAAAAGGAATATCTTCCGAAACAAGTTCTCTCTCTGAAAGAAAACGCATTCCATACTGATCAATGATAGACTTCTTGTAAATAGAATGCCATACAGACATGGAATGAAGCCTTTCTATTTTATTTCCGGGAAGAGTAGCAATCATATCAAACAAATATTCTCGAATACCATCTTGAGTTAAGAGAGTCTCTTCCTTGACTTCAATTTCTTTATCCCAAATACCCGCAGCAGTTTCTGTTTGAATGCCAGCAAATACACAATCAGCCCCGTACCGGACAGCTGCATTGTATAGTTTTTCATAAGCGTCAAGAGTTACATAATCATCTGAATCGACAAAAGCGATGTATTCGCTACATGCCATATCTATGCCGGAATTTCTTGCAAATCCAAGCCCCGCATTTTTCTTATGTATGACTTTAACTCTATTATCTTTCTTTGCATACTCATCGCACATCCTAGGGCAATTATCAGGAGAGGCATCGTCAACCATAATAATTTCTATATCCTTCAAAGTTTGATTAAGTAACGAAGTCATACAACGATCCAAGTATTTCTCAACGTTGTAAATTGGAACAATAATACTTATTTTTGGCATATATGATTGTATTTATTATAATCATAAGCAATTAGAAATGAGATAACAACAAGCAATTTATTGTCTATTGTAATCTCTACTAATCCCACAATGAAAAAAAACAAAATGTAGCACAAAAGAGGATAAGAAAAAGAATGAGCGATTTTATCCTTAACATATTTAAATACACTTATAAATATAAGCAAATACAATACTGTGCATGTTAGCCCCTCTTCAATATATAGATTCACTAAACCATTTTGAGCATTAGCTACACCTAGTAGATACGCTAAAACCCAATGCGAATTTCCTACACCGACCCCCCATAATGGTCTAACAGATAAGATGGGAATCAAGGCATCATAAATTTCAGTTCTTCCAGTCAAAGTTATGTCCTCATGAAGTATATTCACTATAAAATCTTGAACAATTTGTATATCAAGTATAAAACTATAAAAGAAAATAAACAAAACACCCAAAGATAGAATTATGACGTAAGTTTTTAGCTTGAATAGAATAAACCCAAAGCGTCTTTTAGTATTAAACAGAAATACAATAACCAACATTCCAAGTAAGGTTGTTGTACATTCTGCCAATATCGACATTAATAATGTCATAATTATCAACATTATACTTATGCATTTATTAGGTATAACATTCCTTTTATAAGAATATATGTAGTAAAAAACATAGCATAAAATATGCATATAGCACAATGAAAACTTATTCCCGATTAAATAACCTTGTTCGCCAATACTTCCAATTACAAGAAATACTAAATCAGATATAATGATATAGAAAAGTGACACTTTATAAAATGTTCTAAATAGTATTTCAGTCTTATTTATGCTACTTAAGTATTCAATATAAATGAATGACGTAAGAACAGAAAGAGCCTGAAGTATTCCTAAAGTATATGATGATAGTCTTAAATCTTCTTTATTACCCAATCTTAAACTATCAAGACTATTCATATTTATATCTTTGCTTAAATAAGATATTACAAACAATCCAATACAATATATTACAACTAATCTATTAATAGTCTTAAACTGTGGCAACAATTTATATTTCCGCTTGACTAATAAAAGTGCAATGAGAGCCACAGTACTCATAGCCTGAATTATTCGCCCTATTCCACTACCGTCATCAAGATATACAAATATAGAATGAAAAAGAAGTAGTGATGTTAATAATAAGAAACGTTCATTCATAATTCAAGTTCTATATAATAACTTTCAGCGGATAAAATCAATCAACTTATAAGGCCAAAAAAAATTTCGAAAAGCTCCCCAAAGTAGAATCTTCTTTATCAGAGATATTCTATTCTCCGAAAATACATAACAAGAAGAAGGAGCATATAAATCAACAAGCCATTCTTTCTTTCTCGTGGCCTTTCTCAACATGCAAGCTCCCTTAAAAGTATTAACAAAGTTACAGAACGCAGCCTCATGCTTCTGAAAAAGGTCCTTGTTTACTAAAATCCGCTCTATCATTTTCAGGTTTTCATATACACTGCTAGCACGTTTCAGCGAGTATTCGTCGCTAGTCAAAGAGCCCGAGTTTGTCAGATTATAATGATAGAATGGTTTATCTATAAATGATATTTTTTTAACATTTACAAAAATTTGCACCATGATTACCAAATCCTCATGCATATTGGCAATGGGAAATTCCAAGCCTTCATACATTTCTCTTCTCACTAATTTGTTCCAAACACCCGAATGCAATTGTGCTCTAAGCATCATATTTATTCCATCCGAAGCCATGTCGAATCGAGGACCTTCTATCACAACTTGTTTATCGGTATAATTTTCATAATAATGAGCTATGACTATATCAGAATCATTCTTAACTGCCGATACATACATTTTTTCAATGTAATCAGATTCTACCCAGTCATCAGAATCAAAGTGAATAATATATTTCCCTTTTGAAGCTAAGAATCCGGTCTTTCGGGCTTGGGGTAAACCTTCATTCTTAGGTTTATTAATTATTCTAACATTACGATTTGGATAATCGGATATAACCTTTTGCAGAATCTCCATTGAATGATCCTTTGTGCAATCATTTACAAAGATAAATTCTATATCATTGTAAGTTTGTTCCAATACAGACCTTGCGCATCGTTCAATATATTGCTCAACATCATAAATAGGAATAATAACACTAATCATAAGACATTTAAAATTTGATTATAGAACTCTTTTCTCTTTGCATCAAACAACTGTTTGTTAGGTTTGGCTTTCATTACAGCATCTACATTAACTATGAAAGATTTTTTATCAAAACTATCCATATAGAAAATATATCCACAGTCTTTTATCCATTCAAAACAGTTTTTTACTTTTTGATTGCTATTAGAAAATACAATAGCAGGAGTCCCAGTAATATATGCAAATATCATCCCATGTAATCGGTCTGTAACCATTAGTTTTTTACTAGACAGATTGAGTAAGAATTCATTCAGATAATATTCTTTATTATCTAAGGTAATCATCGTATCGCTGAGAACAGTATCTGTCCTTTCAAAAGGTTCGGAATAAGTTTGAACGACTTCTATTATATCAGAAACATCATTCCAAGAAAGGAACTTCTCTTTATCATCTCTTAAACAAATCGAGAAACCTTTGCGTTGATTGTCGAGTTTCAAATAATCCAAGGTCAACACAACATCCGGCACGACTACTACTGATTTATTTAATAGTTCAAAAAGGAAATCAGAGGTTCTACTCTCTCGAGCTAGTATTTTCAAATGCTTATGACTACCATATATTCTTTGAGCAGCCTTCATTGTTTGCCTACCTTCTAACGAATCAGAGAAATCCGCAGTTAGCGGAAATTGTAAAATTTCATTAATAGGAAGTAATGAAACAATAATCTGACGAAGATTCTCATAAAGAGGATACATATCTCCCATATTTCCTCCTCCTACAAAAGTAACTATATCTTCATTAGATACTTGTTTAACAACACTTTTAAGATAAGAGTACGAACAATTTGATGGAATTTCGACGATAGTATAATCAGGTTTCCAGAAATGTAGCAACTGATGTTGAGCATAAGTAATAGCAATGTCACCTAAATTTCCATAATTAGCTGCCAAGAAAATAAAAATTCTTTTCTCTTTTGGCAACTCTATCTTGGATTCCCTTGCTAACCAATAATTTTTTTTAAAACGGAAATAGGGCGGAACAAGAGTTTTAAGCCTATCTATATAATACATTCTTTATGAACAGTTTTAAGTTTTTTGGAATGAATCCTTTTATGCCACTAAGTAATAAACATTCGTAGTGTACATAAGACGAGCAAAATGTCTCCCATTTAGTGTCACAATTATGATTATCATACAGTTTTTGCGACATGATTTCTTTCATCTCATCATTAATCCAATTCCATCCCTCCTTTGTTTTACGATTCCTCAATTCATAGTAAGTGGGAGCTTTGTATTCAGGAATGACTCCGAAACTTATGAAATGAGAAGAGTTCATACAGAATGGAGAACGACAATGATGACCAACAGAAAAGAACTTAATAGGCCTCTCTATATCCTTGTAAAGGTTGATCGTATAGGGAGATGCATAGCAAGATCTGAATTCACCTGTAGCCATATTTAAACTTCCCCCCCACTTGCCTGAATAGCAGTATTCATAGCGTTTCACCATAAAATTCTTCATAGTAAAATCAAATAGAGGAGAGTTGAATTCATTACCTTTTCTAACATATTCTTCCTTTGAATGTTGAGTTAACAAACGGATATCTTTTGAAAGATTTAACTCATCACGTGTTGCCGCAATCTGGGGCAATGCTCCCACATTGTCCATACACAATTGTTTGATTTCATCAAAATAAGATTCATATTCGTCACATAAATTCACTTGAACCAAAAATGAGCATCCTAAATTATGCACATATTTGATATTATCGAAAAACTTATCTACATAATTAATTCTCTTCAATTCTATCAAATGCATGGAAAAAGAGAACTGTACATGTTTCAAAAGGTCCGACGGTATTACTTCCGCTATTCTTTTAAAGGCTTTCGTAATAGTTCCATTCGTGGTGATATTAACATAATGTCCTTCTTTCAATAGAGCAAGCATCAACTCGGGCAAATCTTTTTGCATCATTGTTTCACCAGCTCCACACAGTGAAAAGTATGCTATACCTCCAAGACGTTCTTTAGATAGCGCTCGACCAATATATTCAGTAGAATATTTCATATCTGCCATTTTCATCTTACGATTATCTCTTTGTACCACATAACAATAGTGGCATTTGATGTTACAAGCAGTAATAGGTATGAGACATTCAAAAAAGTATTTTATTTTTTCCATAAATCAATTTTTTCCTTGATCTTTATCAAATTACGTCTTATAAAAGAACTAGCAATCTCCATTTGGCTATCCCATTTTTTAATTTTATCAAAATTATCAAGCGTAATGATTGGATATTCTAATTCGCAGAAACGATTAGGAATAATTTTTACAATATCATTTAATAACAAATCAGAAGAAAATAACATTTTGCGCTTCTGCAAATGTATATAGGCCATTTCTTCGAAAACGAGCCGTGCCCCTTTTTTCATATACCGAACAATATGACCATGATCCCACAAATAAATTGCATTTCTATAGGGCTCTGCTAAATATCCATACTTAGATTTCTCCTTATATTTTCCAATATATTCTACACGAACAAAACGGTAATAGCTCATATGAAAATTAAATGAGAAATCCTTTATATATACAGGTCTGTTTTCAGCTAAAAATATTCGATTAATATTGTTATCATAAAGATATTCTTCATCAAAAGTAGCTATTGAGTTTGTCGTAAACGCATTCTTATATAAAGATATTCCTTTATAATCGTGCATGAAAATTCTATTGGTTTCGTATGAATTACGATACAAAACCATATGGCCTAAACAAAATAATTTATCATATTTCTTCAGAAGATCATCCGTTATAAAATTCGACAAATCCCCCATTATAGTATCTGTATCGCAATGCCCCCAAAATTGAAATTCAGAAAGATACTCTTCAAAAAGATATCCATAAGCCGGCTTGTAGTCACACAGTTTATATGGCGTTTCTAATGCAATAGGAAAATCAAATTTTGATTGCACTAAATCTCGCATTTTTTTAAAAGATATTTTTTTAACTATGAAATTCTCGGGATAATTATATTTTGTTTCATCATCGGTTATTACAAGCCAATTAAAATCTGTATTCTTAGCACAAGATCTCAAAAATAATGGGAAATAATTATTAAACCGTCCAAAGTAAACAATGATGAAACAGCACTTCTTTATTTTTTCAGCATCCATTTTACCAGTTTTTTAACGTAAGTTCTTAATCTGTTATAATAATATATGAATGTATTTAATATAATTTCTAGAGTAATTGCTTCTTTGATAATAAGATTATCCGACTCAATATTTAGAAATAATTTCTCCCATTCTATTATCACATTTTCAATAGAAAATTGCTTTATATAATCCATTGTAGCTTTTTTATTATAACAATCATTGTTTAAAAGCCGAATTACATAGTCAGCAAGCTGGTCTGTGTTATCATAAAGATTGCTTTTTTCATAGACAGTGTCAATATATCCAGCACATTTGATAGTTGTAACCTGACAATCCATAAATTGCATTTCAACAGCTGTATATCCAAAGGTCTCTGATACTCCACTTGGATTCGGAACTCCAACTTTGCACTTCTCTAAAATATCATATTTTTCATTTCCCATAATACCCAAAAAATGTACAGAATTTAGTATTTTATCATCTTTTGTGATAAAGGGTATAAATTCGCGCTCAAATTCAAATGAAGCAATTCCCCATTTACCTAGTTTTGTATTTCTCCCATATAATTTTCCAGAACCAATGACATATAATTGAGCCCCGGGTATTTCTTTAATAATAGAAGGCCATGCCTTTGCTAAATATTGAAAGCCTTTAGCTGCATGCAAACTGCCTATATAGCACACGTTGGGTGATCTTAACTTATTAGGGGTAAGAGTCGGATAATGACTCAAAACATTTGTCGGAACAGCATTAAAAATATAACAAGACTTATCATAAATAGGATGCCCTTTTGTTTGCTCAAGTTCTTCTTTTCCAACATTAACAATCTTAATAACATTGTTCATTCGCGAGATGAAATCTTTGCTATCATCTTTAATGAATGTATTTGCCCATCCAACAAATTTCACTTTATTGAATCGGCAAACAATATCTTTAGTCAATAGTTTACCATCCACAACAAGAAAATCTATCTTGTTGTGGATGCTATATTTAATAGCTCCAATAAAATCCTTGCAAGCATTCCAGCATAAAGACGATGGAAATGTACCTGGTTTATCACAGAGCATGATACAATCAATATATCCTCTTATACATAATTGAGAGGCTATTAGGACTGCAGAATACTCAGACCCTCCGACTCCGGGATTGCCTTCGTCAACCTTTCGAAAATCAATATTTTCAATATTCTCATTTGCAACATAAAAGGCTATTTTCATCTGCAAGAAAAGTTTAATGATTCGTTTAGATACTGTTTTGATCTGGAAATATATGATTCTAATTTGCTTTTTACCATAGGATAATCTATTATATTTTCCTTGAATTCGTCCTTGGATTTTATATATCTTTCTAATAATCCAGCATTAGATAACAAAGTTTTAAGTCGGGCACTTTCATATCTATTTATAACCCAAAGTTCTTTATTCAAAATAATAGATAATGCAACACCGTGAAAAGAGTTAGTTATGACTGTATCAGCATATTTTATATATCCTGCTATTTCTAATGGACCAAGCCCTCTCTTATGTCGTTTGCCCTTGTTTGAATAGAAACTTGCATGAACTTCAACCACCATTAGACCTTTTCTTTTAGCAATAAAATTTGCTAATTCGACAGATTCTTGGGTTTCTGACATATGATATACAAGAATATAATTTGTTTCTTGCGGTTTGACCAATATTTTTTCATAGTCTTCACAGTCAAGTAAAAAAGTAGGATCTATACACACAGAAATATCTTTATGTGTATAACTGGCTAGTTCATCCTTTAATTGATTTTCTCTTACTGATAAAAAATCAAATGATTCTAATAATCTAATCAAATCATCTTGATATTTTTTAAATAAGTGAAAAGATGCTATTTCTGAACTTGCTGCATAGGAAATTCTTAAAGCTTTAGCTGGCATGGGAAAATCTAAAAAATAATATTTATTCAATCCATGCAGTAAAGAAAAATTCCAAATTTGATCACTTCCTGCTATATAAGCATCGTAATTTAAATTTTCTATTTCTTTGTTATTACAATTTGATAATTTGAGGTATTTTGATCTGAATAAATCATATGCTTTCTTTTTACTATACATTTCACGATGATTCCATAGATTAAAGCAAAATATATAGATAGACTTTAATAGATTTTTTCTTTGAAAAAAAATTTGATAGTTTAAAATACTATAAACTTGTTCTATTGCTTTGCAACGATAGTCAACAATACTTGCATCATACCCCTTTCGTTGAAGGTATGTTTGCAAAGCATATGCTTGTAAAGCTGCTCCAAAATTATCAGCTCGATGAAATGTTAATATGCCAATTTTCATTTTCTCCGTAATAAGAATTTAGCAATAGATTTAACCTTAACTATAAATTGTTGCTTACTTTTTTCTAGCTTATATCTCCACCCGTCTTCACCATATTTTCTAAAGACGTATTCAAATCCATGATTTACATAGTCTTTTTCAAAATCATCCCTATGTGAATCCATTCTTGTTGGATATATCATATTGGGTTGAATACAATTATCTAATTCTGCGGTTATTACAATCATCCTAGATTGAACCATTTCAAACAATTTTCGTCCTTTCTCCGTATTTATTAGAACCAAAGAAACACCTTTATCATCAGAATTAATATTGGAATCTGTTTTTTTCCATCCCCAGAAATCAGCAATTGTTATATCACTAGGACGATGAAGATTAGTAAAGTGACATTTTCCACATGATTTGCGAAGCATTATGTGTTTATAAAACAAAAATGTAAAACTCATTTTACCCCCCCCTTAACAAATTTAAACGTTTCATAATGAGCTGCCCATCCAAATTTTTGCTTATCGCGAAAATTCACCCAACAAATAGGTGAACCTTGTTTTTTTTCTAAATAAGCAAGGTAATCTCTCCATAAATAGGGTCCAGGCACACCATGACAAACAATATCAATTAAAAAGAGATTCGTACGTAAACGTTTACCCACATAAGAGTTTAAACCGGAAGTCTGACATGGAGTCCCTGAAAATAGTACAATCAATCCATCACGCAAATCTTTTTTTATCTGACGAAACACTGTATTCATATCACTTTGTACATACTTACTTCCTTTAAACTCATCTCTTTCAGCTTTAGTAACAGCACGTTTATGAACAACACGAAAATGATCTTTATAACCTGCACCATAAACAACACCACCTTGTTCCAATATATAATCAGATATAGCTATAAATGCTGCCCCGCTGCGACTTGTCTCGACTTCATTCATATCTTTATGTCGTGTAGCATAAGCCAAAGGTTTGTCAAAGTTAAAACTCGTATCATAATGATCGTTGAATGCACAAACTTTCTCACATAAACCGCAATCTACACATTTTTCCTTATCGACTTCTGGATAAAAAAAGCCTAGAGCATCGGGTTTCATTACTATCGCATCATGAGCACATATACAAGCACAAGCCGTACACCCGCAACAATCTGCCGGATTGCTAATGTTTATCATTTTTTAATATTTTATCTTTAAGTAGAGTAGCTTTATTTTTGATAAGACATCTTTCATTTCTACTACATCCAACGTATAATATTGCAAATGAAGTACAAAGAATAGACACAATAGATTTTACAAAAAATGAACAAAAAGATTCTGTTAATTTGCTTTCTAAAATAAGTGGAAACAAAACAGATGCTAACGACACTAGTAATATATTAAAATATACTTTTTTTAAAAACAGAATTGAAGAAAGCCCTATCATTTTCCTTAATAAAAAAAGACGAACAAACAAACAACACTGTGACATTATTATTGATATAATCATTACACTCTCCGGAAAATAGCCCAATCGAAAAAGCAGATAACAAATTGGAACATTCATTAATTGTAAGCTTCCAACGATTATTTGATATTTTTTAATATTACCTGTTGCCAACATTGCTGTAATTAGTGGATTTGAAATTGATTCACACATAGCAGAAACCAAAATCAACTGAACAAATGCCACAGTATGGCCGGGTACTATTTTAAGCCAAATAACTAATATATAATGTGCATTAACAATCACCGGTAAGGATAATAACAGAAGCATATAAAAAGAAAGTCTAGCACCCTGATAAATTAATTTCATCATATATTCCTTATCCCCCGCGGCATATGATTTTGTAATTTGCGGATTTATAGCCGTCATAAAATTATTTACAAAACCCATAACTGCGCCATTGACTTGAATCGCAATTCCTCTGGCAGCATTGACCGCAGGACCAAAAAATACATTGATAAGAATATTTCCACCTTGGTCCCTGATTACTGATGACGCTGCACCTATAAAATTCCATCCTGCAAACTTAAACATTTTATAAAAAACATCTTTATCCCAATAAAAATGATAAGTACATTCTATGAAATGTTTCTTACAATAACATCCATATACTACTCTGACAATTATAGCAACGATACACATTAAAATAGAGTAGAAAATCAACTTATCAATAGGAGCCATAATAAGCAAAAATGCAATTGCTAGTTTCCCAATAGCTTCTAATATACCGATGTAAGCAAATGCCGACATTTTCTCGTGTGCAATGATAGCTGCATTGTAGGGAATACTAATCAAATTAATAACAAAGGTGACGATCGAAAATTGGAGTACCCAGTTGGCTGCCGTCATTCGTTCGACAGGGATAGTCATCTTAGTATTCAGAAACCACACTCCTATCAACTCGATAAGAACAACAATAAGTAGTGACAGAATGAGTTGAATAGTGACTGAAGCTGAAAAGATGCGATTCAGCTTGTTTTGGTCTTCTTTTCCCAGCTCAAAAGTAATGAAACGACTGATGGCGGCTGACAAGGATCCAGAAATAACAGCAAACATCGCCACTACCCCACCTACCACATTGTAAATACCAAAGTCTTCCACACCCAATGCATTCAAGATGATGCGACTCGTATATAAAGACACAATCATCATGAAAAGCATCCGCACATACAGCAGCAACGTATTCTTCGCTATACGTTTATTATTATCTGAAATATTTTGAGACATTCCATCAACTCGTTAATCAAGATACATTCAGCTTTACAAGCATAGTCAACACGACAAACATAAATAACAGAAAGGCTACATAAGCAAATTTCACAATTTTAACTATGGTTTTTATAAGTGTTAGTTTATGATAAATATATTTCTGAATCAATTCCGTTCACTGACAGGTTCCACATACCCAACCGGCATATCCGCACAAGCACACCCCAGCATATTCAACCGGACAGCAATCTTACTCCTGCCATCTACCGTGACAAGTTCTCCTACAAGACCAGTCAAAGGACCTTTGACAACACGTACTTTTTCACCACGTGCCAAAGGAGCACTATTCATACAGATTGCCTCTTCGGAATAGTCGAGCATAAAACGGAAACGGGCCATTTGTTCATCAGGAATGATAGTCGGACTGCTCTCACCGCGCATTACCATATACCGACTAACTGTAGAAAAGGAAAGAACCTCTTTACGTTCTTTAGGATCAGCATGTACAAAAACCATCATGGGAAGCAACACGGATTCAACCACTTTACGGCGGTCGCTCCATTGATGTACTTCTTGCTGGACCGGTACAAAATTTTCAATCCCCATTTTGTCTAAACGTTCGGCTACTTTCTTCTCATGATGCATACGGACCAGAGCGACATACCAGCGTTTAGAGTGTGCTACGCCTTCCCCTGTCCCAATTTTAGGCCCAGCACTTAAAGTTTCTTTCGTTAGAATCATACTTTTTTACCCCTTATGTATCCGTTACTTCTTAGGTAACGGATAAGGTACTTATTCACAGGAAAACAGATGAAAACAGAAAAACATAGACAAGAACCGCCTACAGCAATGTTTTTCTAACCTACGCGAAGGGAAAAACATCTTTGAAAACAGAATATAGGAATATCGGGCATGATGAAACAGAATTATCATGTCCTGATATATTTTTGTTGCATATTTCAACAAATCAGAAAAAAAAAGAAGATTTTACTTGTTTACTATTTGTATTTTTGCATATCTTTGCACCGAATAATTATCCGTTACCTAAGAAGTAACAGAAACATTTCGCCCTTGATTTCTAACACTTTACCGTTAATTACCTACCTAAACGATAGTTCCTAATGTAAGATAAATTCCCTTTATTTACCTCTGTACGTTCTCTTAGCTCAAAACCCTTTAAATAGATTTGTGTGGTTTTTATTGATTTGTGTCCCAATGATTCACTGATCATTTCAATTGGCACTCCACGATACTTGGCTGTCGTTGCCCAGGAATGACGGAGTGTGTAAGAAGAAACGGGAGACTTCAAACGTAGAGCTCTCGCCAAATCCTTCAAACGATTATTGAATCTCCGAAGAGCAGACTGATATTCACGGTATGCCCTTTCATCCTTCCGTTTTTTATTACCGCAAAGTATGTCGAACAGATAGTCCGGACAATCAGGAATGGGTTCCTGATTACTTCGGAGTTGATTAATCATTCCCCTGGCAGTATCAAGCACTTCCACGCTCATGGGAGTTTTCGTCTTGATTCGATTATAGCGTAATACACTCTGATCTAAAGCCGATTTTTCCAGATGCGCTAAATCAGCGAATGACATTCCACAAAACTGGAACATCAGAGCAGCAATAGTTTGTGTGCGACGTAAACGCTCCGATTTGGGATCCTCATACAGAAGTCTGTGCAACTCACCGGCAGGCAAAGCTTTCTTTTGTCGGACATCCACACCTGTATAGACATCATGAAATAATCGGGGAACATAAGGGGCACTCCCTGCTTCCACTCCCCGATTGTAAATGCTACGAAGCATACGCATATACGTAGAAATCGTATTAGGCTTCAAACCACACTCATAAAGATACTGACCATAACGTCGTAAACGTTCTTTGGTGACCTGTCTGAACGACATATTCAACGTACCACAAAACTTACTGAAAGAATAAAGGGCATTCTTATAGACATGCGCTGTAGAATAGCGCCCCTCCTTTCGTAAACGATTGATGTAGTTCTCCCCACATCGACTGAATCCATTTTTATTCATCATTTGCATCACTAGTTATTTTATATATATACTATTTGGCAAGCGACAAAAGAACAAATCTTTTTGCAGGTTCAATTTCACTTTCCAGATATTATTTTTAGAATTAACACATGTTTAACCAACGTTAAAATTAGTAGATTATGAAAAGTAAAAATGCCAAAAAAGGTAGTAAAAACGACAAGGTAAAAAGAAATGTCCAAACAATGAAAAAAGCTTCAGGGAAGCACTCAAAGGAAGAAATCATCAGTGAAGAAGAGCTGGATAACAGAATAGCAATCGACGGAGATATCCGCCTTTATTTCACCATGTATTTAAAAATCTTTATTGATGGACATTTCCGCCATCCTAAGAAGAAAAAGCTGATAAATCTAGCCCAATATATCTATGACCAAAAAGTATTATACATCCACAAACATGGCGGCTATAAGTTAATGGAACTTAGCAGTATACATGCTGAATTGGGTGCATTGAAAAAACCTGTTGAGGAAGAGTACATGAAAGAAAAAAAGGAAAAAAGAGAACAGGCTGAAAAGGTCAAAAGCAAGTACTAAGAAAAAATAATGGGACAGTTGGAATATAAAGCTTACCTTCGCCGCCGTTTTCAACCGGTCGAAAACTAACAGATTTTCTCTTAAAAAAATAGTGACGGTATGCTATCGTTATAGCGTCACTATAATGAAAGGATAGTGACGCTATGACAACAACATACCGTCACTATCTATAAGGGAAGATTTACGCTCAAACAGAAATTTATTTTTCAAAATTAAAAACAGAAGAAAATGAGACAAAAAATCAGGAAAGGCAAGTTAGAAGCTTGCAAATTAGTATGGAAAAAACGTATTACTGCTGAAAAGGGGATTTCGGATAAATGTGCGGAGAGAATTGTACAAGAGTGCATTAAACTAATAGATCGCATGTTGTATGGAAATGTAGTGATAGCTTTTTACAAGCAGGATGGCACGTTTTGTCTGGAAAGAGGAACACTGGTAGGATATGAAAAATTCTTCCATAGAGAATTCAATATCACAGCAAAACAAGAGTCTATTCTCTATTGGAGTGAAGAACAAAAAGGATGGAGAAGATTTATGATCGGGAACCTGATGGAGTGGAGAGCTATTGTATAAGTTAGATTAAAATATATTGAACAATGAATATGATTAATAAAGGGATACCTTATTTTCCGACACCGGCAAACTTCTTTGACGAAGAAGTAATGGAACTATTAGAAGCTAAGTTTGGAGTATTAGCTTCTTACATTGTCATGCGATTGCTTTGTAAAATATATAAAGAGGGATATTATATCTCTTGGGGAAAGGAACAAAACCTGATTTTCGTCCGTAAAGTGGGCGGCGGGATCAAAGAGGACATGATGGAAAAGATTGTCGACCTGTTATTGGAGAAAGGATTTTTCCATAAAGAAACCTACGAAAAATACGGCATACTCACTTCGGAACAGATTCAAAGGGTGTGGTTCGAAGCCACTACACGGAGGAAAATAGATTTCTCCCAACTACCTTATCTATTAGAGACCAAGAAGAAAAAAGGGATGCAAAAAGAAGAGTTGAACGCGGAAAATGCAGACATTTTTGAAACTCAAGAGGAGGTGAGTCAAGAAAATGCAGACATTTTCCGACAAACTAAACTAAAGGAAACTAAACTAAATCATGAAGAAGAAGAAACCAACATTGTTTCGATTGAGATTCCGGGGTATGCCTACAATCTGGCTACACACAACATTGCAGGATTAATGGAGAGCCTGGACAACCATAAAGTGACTGACCAGAAAGAGAAACAGACGATTCTGCGGTTATCGGACTATGGCAGGAAAGGCACCCAGGTGTGGAAACTGCTCTCCAATACGACCTGGAGCAAAATCGGAGCACCGGGGAAATATATCATTGCAGCGTTAGCCGGCGGACGGAAATAAACCGACTGATTAAAAGCTGATAAAAAAGGTACGAAAAATCTGTGCTTTTCACAAATTCTTCGTACCTTTACGCTCCGGTAAAACAAGTTCTATCCACATAAAAGATAACAAAATGGAAAACAGAAGTTTAGTAACCATTGCCGAACATTCTAAAGAAAAAATCCTCTACATGCTCGAAATGGCGAAGCAGTTTGAAATGAACCCCAATCGCCGGTTATTACAAGGAAAGGTTGTAGCAACCCTGTTCTTTGAACCTTCCACCCGTACCCGCTTGAGTTTTGAAACAGCTGCCAACCGTCTCGGTGCACGAGTAATCGGATTCTCTGACCCCAAAGCTACCAGCTCTGCCAAAGGGGAAACACTTAAAGACACGATCATGATGGTGAGCAACTATGCAGATATTATCGTCATGCGACATCATCTCGAAGGAGCTGCACGGTATGCCAGCGAAGTAGCCCCGGTGCCTATTGTCAACGCAGGTGACGGAGCCAACCAGCACCCGTCGCAAACGATGCTCGACCTCTACTCTATCTACAAGACACAAGGTACGCTGGAAAATCTGAACATTTTCCTGGTGGGTGACTTGAAATACGGTCGCACCGTACATTCATTGCTGATGGCGATGCGACACTTTAATCCGACTTTCCATTTCATCGCTCCCGAAGAGCTGAAAATGCCGGAGGAATACAAACTTTACTGTAAAACTCACCAAATAAAATACGTTGAACATACGGAATTTAACGAAGAGATTATCGCTGATGCTGATATTCTGTATATGACCCGTGTGCAACGCGAACGTTTCACCGATTTGATGGAATATGAACGGGTGAAGAATGTATATATTCTCCGTAACAAAATGCTGGAGAACACACGTCCGAACCTGCGTATCCTGCACCCGCTTCCCCGCGTCAACGAAATTGCTTACGATGTGGATGACAACCCGAAAGCATATTATTTCCAACAGGCACAAAACGGTCTGTATGCCCGCGAAGCAATCCTTTGCGATGTATTAGGTATCACATTAGATGACGTTAAAAACGATATTTTATTATGAGCGAAAATAAACAAGAATTGCAAGTAGCTGCCCTGAAAAACGGGACAGTGATTGACCATATCCCATCCGAAAAGCTCTTTACCGTAGTGCAACTGCTCGGTGTGGAACAGATGACCAGCAATATCACTATCGGATTCAACCTCGACAGCAAGAAGCTGGGTAAAAAGGGGATCATCAAGATTGCAGATAAATTCTTCTGCGACGAAGAGATCAACCGTATTTCAGTAGTTGCCCCACACGTCAAGCTGAATATCATCCGCGATTACGAAGTAGTGGAAAAGAAAGAGGTGAAAATGCCGGATGAACTTCGTGGCATCGTGAAATGTGCCAATCCGAAATGTATCACCAACAACGAACCGATGGCCACTATCTTTCATGTGATAGATAAGGATAATTGCATCGTTAAATGTCATTATTGCGAGAAAGAGCAGAAACGTGAAGAGATTACAATCCTCTAACTCCTATTCACCACAGAGGACACAGAGGACACAGAGTATATTGAGGTACAGAGAGTAAAAAACTTTTTTTTCAAAGAAATAAAACTCTGTGTCCTCTGTGGTGAAAAAAGATATAAGTAGTATGAAACAGGACTGGAAACCAGGAACGATGATTTATCCGCTGCCGGCTGTACTGGTGAGCTGCGGAAAAGAAGAAAGCGAATATAATATTATCACAGTAGCATGGACGGGTACGATTTGTACAAACCCGCCCATGTGTTATATATCCGTACGTCCGGAGCGCTATTCTTATGACATTATCAAAAAAAACATGGAGTTTGTCATCAACCTGACAACGAAAGATATGGCTTTTGCCACCGACTGGTGCGGAGTTCGTTCGGGACGTGATTATCATAAATTTGATGAGATGAAGCTGACACCCGGACAGTGTACGGTGGTCAGTGCCCCGTTGATTGAAGAATCTCCTCTTTGCATTGAATGCCGTGTGAAAGAAATCATCTCTCTCGGCTCACACGATATGTTTATCGCTGACGTGGTAAATGTCCGTGCGGACGACCGGAACCTGAATCCGGAAACCGGAAAGCTGGAACTAGCAGAAGCCAATCCGCTGGTATATGTGCACGGAGGATATTATAATCTGGGAGAGAAAATCGGTAAGTTCGGTTGGAGTGTGGAAAAGAAGAAATCATAAAAAGTGCGATATTGCCATGAATATGCTGCGTAAATTCATTCTTCCCGGTTTGTTAGCCATAGCCTGCACGGCTGTCGGTCAGAATTATAATGCAGATAGAGTGGACCGCCCCAATACAAGAAAAATAAATATCGGTATCAAGGCGGGATTCAACTCCTCCATGTTCATGGTGTCTGAACTGAAAATTAAGGATGTGACTATCGATGAGGTGCAGAACAACTATAAGATAGGTTATTTCGGCGCCCTCTTTATGCGCATCAATATGAAGAAGCATTTCATTCAGCCGGAAGTGTCCTATAATGTAAGCAAATGTGAGATTACTTTCGATAAGCTCGGTTCGCAGCATCCTGCCATCGAACCTGATTATGCTTCGGTGCAATCGGTGCTGCACAGTATCGATTTTCCCATATTATATGGTTATAATGTGGTGAAAAAAGGACCTTATGGAATGTCTATCTTCGTAGGTCCCAAACTTCGCTATTTATGGGGAAAGCACAATGAAATCACTTTTAAGAATTTCGACCAGAAGGGGATTCATGAAAGGCTGTATCCGTTCAATGTCAGTGCAGTGATCGGCGTAGGCGTCAACATCTCCCGTATCTTCTTCGATTTCCGTTACGAGCAAGGCCTCGGAAACATCTCCAAGTCCATCATTTACGACAACATCAATTCTGACGGAAGCACGGGGGTGAGCAATATTATTTTCCGTCGCCGCGACAGCGCATTAAGTTTTTCGCTGGGATTCATTCTTTAAGAAATTGAGAGTTGAAAATTGAGAATTGAAAAATAAAGAGTGGCGGTTCAAAGGGTTGAATGTTTAAAGATTGTCAATTGTCAGGAGGCAATTGTCAATTATCCTTTGATTTCATTAACTTTGTGCGCTTAAAATAGGTATCTCGAATTAGAAATTTAATCTTACTTATAAAAGAATGAAAAGAGACGACATCATTTTCGACATTATCGAAAAAGAGCATCAACGTCAGTTGAAAGGAATCGAGCTTATTGCATCAGAAAATTTTGTGAGTGACCAGGTTATGCAGGCAATGGGTTCTTGTCTGACTAACAAGTACGCAGAAGGTTATCCCGGCAAACGTTACTACGGAGGTTGCGAAGTAGTAGACCAAAGCGAACAAATCGCTATCGACCGCCTGAAAGAAATTTTTGGCGCTGAATGGGCAAACGTACAGCCACACTCGGGAGCACAAGCTAATGCCGCTGTTTTCCTCGCAGTTCTGAATCCGGGCGACAAATTCATGGGATTAAATCTTGCACACGGCGGACACCTTTCTCATGGCTCACTGGTAAACACTTCCGGTATTATCTATACTCCTTGTGAATATAACCTGAATCAGGAAACCGGACGCGTTGACTACGACCAGATGGAAGAAGTCGCTCTGCGTGAGAAACCGAAAATGATTATCGGTGGTGGTTCTGCATACTCCCGTGAATGGGATTACAAACGTATGCGTGAAATCGCTGACAAAGTAGGCGCTATCCTGATGATCGACATGGCTCACCCTGCCGGTCTGATCGCTGCCGGAGTGCTCGAAAATCCGGTTAAATATGCACATATCGTCACTTCTACTACACATAAAACACTTCGCGGACCTCGTGGTGGTGTCATCATGATGGGTAAGGATTTCCCCAATCCGTGGGGTAAGACCACTCCGAAAGGTGAGATCAAGATGATGTCTCAATTACTGGATTCTGCCGTATTCCCAGGGGTTCAAGGTGGACCGTTGGAACATGTAATTGCTGCTAAAGCAGTTGCTTTCGGTGAAATCCTGCAACCTGAATTTAAGGAATATGCTAAACAAGTACAAAAGAACGCTGCTGTACTTGCACAGGCTTTGATTGACCGTGGCTTTACTATCGTTTCCGGTGGTACAGACAACCACTCTATGTTGGTCGACCTGCGTAGCAAATATCCTGAACTGACAGGTAAAGTGGCAGAAAAAGCATTGGTTTCTGCTGATATTACCGTTAACAAAAACATGGTTCCGTTCGACAGCCGTTCGGCTTTCCAGACTTCCGGTATCCGTTTGGGTACTCCTGCTATCACTACCCGTGGTGCAAAAGAAGACTTGATGCTCGAAATTGCCGAAATGATCGAGACTGTATTGTCTAACGTAGAAAATGAGGAAGTTATTGCAAAAGTACGTGCACGTGTCAATGAGACAATGAAGAAATATCCTCTTTTTGCTTATTAAAAAACAATTTCAAAGCTAATAGCTACAAACTGGCAGCTTTATTTCCCATTTAAGGTCTGCTCCTCGTAAAAGGAGCAGACTTTTTTATTTATTAACAATCCTATCCGAACCATCTGTCCGGAATTTCGTTTTTCTTACTATAAAAGAAATATATGATGTTATATATCACTTACAACAAGGACGAATTCAACCGTACAGTGTGCAAGAAGAGAAAATAGAAGCGCACTGGACTCTATATACAGCCATCCCCGTCTTTCCACATTTTATTTTATAGGGAAAGACGGGGATTTATTTTACCGGCAATACCGGAATATTTTTTTCTTGAGGATATATTAACTCAATCCTTCTATTTCTCCATCCACAATATCGATGTATAATGCTTGCGGTTCCTTGGGTAATCCCGGCATACGAAGAATTTCTCCGGCAATGGCCACAATCATTTCAGCTCCGTTATTGATAACAATATCTTTAATATGGAACTCGAAGTTGTTTACCGCACCATAAATCTTCGGATCGGCAGAGAATGAATATTGTGTTTTAGCAATACAAACCGGATAATGAGTGATTCCCATTTTCTCAATCAGTTTGATACGACTGCGGGCGATACTGCTATAGGTAATAACGCTGGCTCCGTAAATATTAGTAGCTACCTTTTCGATCTTCTGCTGTATGCTATCTTCTTCTTTATAAGTGTAGCGTAAGGATTCTGACGGATTGTTCTCTATGGTATCTACCACCAGGCGAGCCATATCTACTGCTCCCTCTCCTCCTTCACTGAACGCATTGTTGATGGCAAAGCCCACTCCCAACTGTTCGCAATGTTCGCGCAGCAATTCCATTTCTTCGTCCGTATCGGATGCAAACTTATTGAAAGCTACAATGATTGTCTGACCGAATGAGCGAAGGTTACGAACGTGTTTGTCGAGATTACGCAATCCCTCTTTCAGTCCTTCCATATTCGGCTCTTTGATACGGTCGAGACTGACGCCTCCATGCATCTTCAATCCTTGTGCCGTAGCGACAATCACCGTGAGACGAGGTTGAAGCCCGCTCTTACGACATTTGATATTGTAGAACTTCTCCGCACCGAGATCAGCACCGAACCCGGCTTCCGTGATTACATAATCACCGAAAGACATGGCCAATTTGGTGGCAAGGATAGAGTTACAGCCATGGGCAATATTGGCAAACGGACCACCATGTACAAAAGCAGCGGTTCCTTCGGTAGTCTGCACTAAATTAGGATGAATCGCATCTTTCAATAACACGGTAATGGCTCCTGCCACTCCCAAATCTTTCACTGTGAAAGGTTGGTCGTCATACGTGAAGCCCAACAGGATATTTTCAATACGGCGACGCAGATCACTCACATCTTTAGAAAGGCAAAGAATTGCCATGATTTCCGAAGCAGGAGTAATATCGAAACCGGACTCCTGGGTAATCCCGTTGGATTTAGGTCCGAGGCCGACAACGATGCTACGCAATGAACGGTCGTTCACATCGAGCACTCTCCGCCAAAGGATTTCTTTCAGTCCGAAACCTTTTGACTGATTCTGGTAGAGATAATTGTCGAGCAAGGCGGCAATCATGTTATGAGCAGAGGTGATGGCATGAAAGTCACCAGTGAAATGGAGGTTAATCTTGTCCATCGGAAGCACTTGTGCATATCCTCCACCGGCTGCTCCCCCCTTCATCCCGAAACACGGACCGAGAGACGGCTCACGAAGAGCGACAATCGCATTTTTTCCAATTTTATTCAGTCCCAAAGCGAGACCGATAGATACTGTAGTTTTGCCGATGCCCGCTTTGGTTGCTGTGATAGCAGTTACCAGAATAAGATTGCTTTTCTTCACTTTCTCTTCATCAATCAGTTGTTCGGGGATCTTTGCAATGTAGCGGCCATAATTCTCCACTTCCTCGCGAGGGATTCCGATACCTTCGGCAACTTGCTTAATCTTCTTCAGCTCAATGCTGCGAGCAATTTCTATGTCTGATTTCATACAGAATATGATTAGTTTTATTTTTGAATGAACAAAAGTATAACAAAAAAGCGAAATAGAGAAATTTAAAGTCTATCGGATATTTATATCTCTATTTATCATAAACACTATAAACTCTTTCCACACAACAACTGTTGTAGATAGCATAACCTAAACAACAACTTAATTATGGAATGGATTATTAATCAACTAAGGGTACATCCTGAACTTGCTATTTTCCTTACGCTTTTTGCCGGATTCTGGCTCGGCAGACTCAAAATAGGAAAATTCTCCTTGGGGACAGTCACCAGCGTTCTTCTGGTCGGAGTATTGGTCGGACAACTGAATATCACTGTAGATGGTCCGATGAAAGCCGTGTTCTTTCTGCTTTTCTTATTTGCCGTTGGCTATAAGGTGGGTCCGCAGTTTTTCCGCGGATTGAAGAAAGACGGTCTGCCACAAGTAGGATTTGCCGTATTGATGTGTATTGTCAGTCTGGTAGCCCCGTGGATATTGGCCAAAATCATGGGATATCATGTAGGAGAAGCTGCCGGACTGTTGGCAGGCTCACAAACAATATCCGCCGTTATCGGCGTGGCAAGCGATACGATCAACCAGCTGGGAATCAGCGATGCACAGAAAGCCACGTTCATCAATGCAATTCCGGTAGCTTATGCCGTAACTTATATTTTCGGAACGGCCGGTTCGGCATGGATTCTGGCTTCTCTCGGCCCTAAGATGCTGGGGGGACTGGATAAGGTGAAAGCCGACTGCAAGGAACTGGAGGCTCAAATGGGAACATCGGAAGCTGATGAACCCGGATTTTCCCCAGCTCTTCGTCCGGTCGTATTCCGTGCTTATAAAATCACCAACGAATGGTTTGGCAAAGGAAAGAAAGTCAGTGAACTCGAAGCTTATTTATGCAAGAATGACAAACGTCTGTTTGTAGAACGGATTCGTCAAAAAAGAATGGTGAAGGAAGTAGATCCGAACCTGATTCTTCACAAGAACGACGAAGTGGTACTTAGCGGACGCCGTGAATTTGTGATTGGAGAAGAAGACTGGATAGGTCCGGAAGTGATCGATGCACAATTACTTGACTTCCCGGCAGAAACTCTTCCTGTAATGGTGACCCACCGGACTTTTGCCGGAGAAACAGTTTCCAAAATCAGATCGCAGAAGTTTATGCACGGGGTCAGCATCCGGAATATCAAGCGTGCCGGAATCAACGTTCCGGTATTACCTAAGACAATCGTAGATTCGGGAGACATTCTCGAACTTACCGGTCTTAAACATGAAGTGGAAAGTGCTGCCAAACAAATGGGCTATATTGACCGGCCTACCAATCAGACAGATATGATTTTCGTTGGATTGGGTATTTTGCTCGGTGGCCTTTTCGGTGCACTGGCTATTCATCTGGGAGGTGTTCCTATCAGTCTTTCTACCAGTGGAGGCGCATTGATAGCCGGACTTCTGTTCGGTTGGCTACGCAGCAAGCATCCTACTTTCGGAGGTATTCCCGAACCTTCTTTATGGGTATTGAATAATGTAGGGCTGAATATGTTTATCGCAGTGGTCGGTATCGCTGCAGGTCCCAGTTTCATTGCCGGATTCAAGGAAGTAGGCGTCAGCCTGTTTATCATCGGTGCATTGGCTACGGCTATCCCTCTCCTCGCCGGATTGCTGATGGCGAGATACCTGTTCAAGTTCCACCCTGCCCTGTCATTGGGATGTACGGCAGGAGCACGTACTACAACAGCTGCGTTGGGAGCCATTCAGGATGCAGTGGAAAGCGACACACCGGCATTAGGATATACGGTGACGTATGCAGTCGGCAATACACTCCTGATTATCTGGGGAGTTGTCATCGTACTACTTATGTAAAACTAACTAAATAAATATCATTATGGAAAAGAAAACAAATAACCCTGCCATTACCAAAAGTTATGCCAAGAAAATGGAAACGATCAGCCCGTTCGAGCTGAAAAACAAACTGATCGATATGGCAGATGAAAGTATCAAGAAGATAGCACATACCATGTTGAATGCCGGAAGAGGTAACCCGAACTGGATTGCTACCGAGCCACGTGAAGCCTTTTTTCTGCTGGGGCAATTCGGCCTTTGCGAATGTCGCCATGCGTTTTCACTGGAAGAAGGAATAGCAGGCATTCCGCAAAAGGCGGGAATTGCCGCCCGTTTCGAGGCTTTCCTGAAAGAAAACGAGAAAGCTCCCGGTGCTAACCTGTTGAAAGAGGGCTACAATTATATGCTGATGGAACATGCCGCCGATCCGGATACGCTTATTCATGAATGGGCGGAATCGGTGATTGGCGACCAGTATCCTGTGCCCGACCGTATTTTACATTTTACGGAGTTAATCGTACAGGATTACCTGGCACAAGAGATGTGTGACCGCCGTCCGCCAAAAGGAACTTTTGACCTTTTTGCAACCGAAGGAGGTACGGCAGCCATGTGTTATCTGTTCGATTCATTGCAGGAGAATTTCCTGTTGAACCAGGGGGATGCCATTGCTTTAATGATTCCAGTGTTCACTCCTTATATAGAAATCCCGGAACTGCGACGCTATCAGTTCGACGTGACCGAAATTTCTGCTGACCAGATGACTCCTGACGGTTTACATACCTGGCAGTATAAGGATGAAGATATAGACAAGCTGAAAGATCCGCGGATCAAAGCATTATTTATCACCAATCCGAGTAATCCGCCCAGTTATGCGCTTAGTAAAGAGACTACCGAACGTATCATCAACATTGTGAAGAATGATAATCCGAACCTGATGATTATCACGGATGATGTGTACGGGACATTTATTCCTCATTTCCGTTCATTAATGGCAGAATTGCCGCATAATACGCTTTGCGTTTATTCGTTCTCCAAATATTTTGGAGCTACGGGATGGAGAACCGCAGTGATCGCTCTACACGAGGACAACATCTACGACAAAATGATTGCCCGCCTGTCGGAGGAGCAGAAATCAATATTGAACAAACGTTATTCCAGTCTTAGCCTACAACCGGAAAAGATGAAGTTTATCGACCGTATGGTGGCCGACAGCCGGCAGATTGCATTGAATCATACTGCAGGACTTTCTCTACCTCAACAAATGCAGATGAGTTTGTTTGCCATTTTCTCACTTCTGGATAAAGAAGACAGTTATAAGAAAAAGATGCAGGAAATTATTCATCGTCGTCTGCATGCGTTGTGGGATAACACAGGTTTCACACTGGTGGAAGATCCGTTACGTGCCGGATATTATTCGGAGATCGATATGCTGGTATGGGCGAAGAAATTCTATGGGGATGACTTCGTTGCTTATCTGCAAAAGACCTACAATCCATTGGACGTGGTTTTCCGCCTGGCAAACGAAACTTCACTCGTTCTGTTGAATGGTAGTGGATTTGCCGGACCGAAATGGAGTGTGCGTGTGTCACTAGCCAACTTAAATGAAGCCGATTATGTGAAAATCGGACAAAGTATCAAGTGCGTCTTGGAAGAATATGCCAAAGCATGGAAGGCATAAAATCACCACTTATTTAAAGCGGGAAGTATCGACCTCTTCCCGCTTCTTCTCTTTGTACCCTCCGAATTTATAGTTAAACGAAATGCCGAATGTACGGGTGGTCCGCATATAGTGGTTTTTCACATTCTGCAATCCGTAACGGACTTGTGTCGAAATGGTGGAGGTATTGAACAGGTCGTCACACTTCAACGTCAATTGTGCTTTTCCTTTTGCAAAGGTGTAACGAAGCGCTGCATCCAGATTTCCCGAACGGGGAAGATCGAAAATTCCCTGTATGGCTTTATTTTGATAAAATCCGGTCAAGGTAAACTTTAAGTCGGGCTTGGTGGAAAGGGTGAATGTGTTGTTCATCGTCAAGACGAATGTATATAGTTTGCGGTCAAACGGGATATCCCAGAAATCACTGTCTTTCTGGCGATAACGAAAACCGATAGCGGTGAAACGGGAGTCCAGCCATTTTTTCACCTTAAAGGGAACTGTCATTACCAATCCGGCCTGTGATGAAAAATCAAAATTGAAGAATTTGTAAATCTCTACCAAGCGTTCCGGTGATTGGTAGAGGGTTTGCATTTGATTGTCTTTTGTATAGCTATAAAAGGCGGTAAAAACATACTTGCCTTTTAATATATAATTAAGGCTGGTTTCATAATTCGTGGCAGGTTTGAGATAAGGATTTCCTTGAATTTCAGAATATGCTCCCATGTAAGAGATTGCATTCTGTACGCTCCAGTATTCGGGATATTCCTTGTCACTACTCAATGAGAGCTGGAGGACATGTCCGGCAGCGGGTATATAAGTTAGATTAGCTACCGGGTACAGGCTCCATTCATTCCAGATATTTGTATGATACTGCTCCGCTGCCAGAGAAACATCGGCCGAGAGTTTTTCACCGAAGCTTTTACTCAGTCCGGCATACACATTCAGGGTTTGCTCGCGACGGCGGGAGGTCATGTTATTATCCGGTAACAGGTTGTCTGTTTCCGGGTCATAATACCTTTGATAACTATGGTCTAAAGCGGTCGTATAGGTTATGCCATAATTCAATCCCCAGCCTTTGCCCAAAGTATGTTCTTGTCCGGCATAGAAACGCCATTGATTGATTTGCTGCTTATCCCGGCTTAGGAAGTTCATCGTCTCTGCTCCCATCGTGCTATGTAATAGTTCGCTACCGGGAGAATGATAGGATGTAAATGCTACGCCTGCTTTCAGTCCGAAAGGGGTTTGATAATCTAATTTTGCATTATGGAGCTGGCTGTCTCCCTGTGAATCGGTAACGGAATTCTGTGCACCGGTAGCTATGGAATAATGCTTGGAATCGGTAAAGGCTGTTGTATAGACCAAGCTTAACAGATGATTTTCAGCGAAAGAGTAGTCCATTCCGAGGCGCATCTGATGAGTGTTGGTACGGGAAGTCATGATTTCATCCATATCCATCTGATGCACCGAACCATCGGCCAACGTGTGAAGTGCTTCTTTCTCCGTAATCCTTCGGTCGCGATCATAAGAGTAAGAGTAAAGAAGATCTGCAGAGAATTTACGTCCGGAGTACAGAAGACTTGCACGTTCTGCCAAAGATTCGTAGTGATGTTGGTTAAAAGCTGTATAAAGTTCTCCTTGAAGGGAAGATGCCTGTCCTGTGCCGGGTGCTAATATCAGGTTAATCATCGGTCCGCGTACCTGATAGCGTGCCGGAGCGGAATACATCACCTCCGCCTTCTCGATCCGGCTGACAGGGATTGATTTTAATAAAGCGTCTAATTGCTCGACGGACAGTGTGGTAACTTTTCCGTTGATGACAACGGTAACTTCCTGTCCTCCCAACATCAGACTATTATTCATATTTACTATACCCGGAAGATTTTTCACAACATCATAGGCATTATCCACAGGCAGGTTACCTACCAGCCTCGGTACGTCATACACAAGTTTGCCTTGTTCGGCTTTCACTATCGGGCGTTCACCCGTAATCATTACTTCGGGCAATTCCTGAAACAAGCTATCCATATAACCTATATTCTTGATACTGTCGACAGGTTCCTGTGACTGTTGTCCGATTTGTGCTGTAGCAGATATCCACACGCAAAGAAGAGACATAAATAGTAAATTAATCCGTTTCATTTCGTCTTTATTTTTAGAATACGACAAAATACGGTAGAAAAAATGGATATTTGCGTTATCACTGGCTTATCTAGTGTTATTTAGTCTTATCAAAGAGAAGAATAAGAATAGTTTCCTATTATCTTTGTCAGTATGAAATTACCGCTAAAACATATCGTCATACTGGTTATCTGCTCGCTAATCGGAATTTTTGTTTATCAAGCTTATTGGTTGACAGGGCTTTACCGGTCGATGAAAATGGAAATGGAGAGCAATATCAGAGATGCAATGCGGACGAGTGACTTCAACGAGGTCGTGCTCCGGGTTAATGATTTGCAAAAAGATAATGTGGAACACGGTTCGCTAACGGTATCGGCCGGATATGATGCGGACGGCAATTCATTAGTGACCCAACAAACGATTTCTTATACGGATAGTAGCCGTCAGGATACGATACATTCCCGGACAGAAACTACCACAGACACGGTAAAAACCGTTGGCAATGCTTCTGAAGATTCCAAAGCTGTTGCAAGTAGCGAAAGCGGACTGGATGTATTATTGAAAAAGCAAGATTCGCTAAAGGAGTTGTTAATGAGTATTCAGCAGGGCATTCATTCAGGTGTGGACACTTATATAGATGTCAACCTGCAGCGATATGACAGTTTGCTCACCCATGTGATGAAAGAGCATAATCTTTCTATTCCTCATCACACTCTTTTGATTTATACAGGAACCAGTGCAGATTCTTCCATTGTATATACAGATACATTAGGTCTTGCGGGAGATAGCAGTTATATTCCCAGTCCCAAGGCAATTCGCTATGACTATGAATTTAATATGCATCATAGCCAACGCTACCAACTGGTGTTCGAGCCGATCAATTCATTGGTATTAAAGCAGATGACAGGTATTCTGGTCACTTCATTTGTAATTCTTCTGATTCTCGGATTCTCTTTCTGGTTCCTTATCCGGACGCTCCTGAAACAGAAAACACTGGATGAAATGAAAAGTGATTTTACCAATAATATCACGCACGAATTAAAGACTCCCATTGCCGTAGCCTATGCGGCTAATGACGCATTACTGAACTTTAACCAAGCGGAAGAGAAAAGCAAGCGCGACCAGTATCTACGCATCAGTCAGGAGCAGTTGCAAAGGCTTAGCGGGCTGGTGGAACAGATTTTATCCATGGGAATGGAGCGTCGCAAAACGTTCCGTTTACATCCGGAGGAAATCAACCTGAAGGAGCTGATTACTCCGCTCATGGAGCAGCACCAGCTAAAAGCGGACAAGCCTGTACATATCGAATTGGACATTAAACCGGAAACGCTTGTTATTGTTGCAGACCGTACGCATTTCAGCAACATCATCAGTAACTTGATAGATAATGCTGTGAAGTACTCGAAAAAGGAAGCCGAATTGTCTATTTCCTGCCGACAGACAGGGGGAACAGTAACCATCAGCGTTACCGACCGGGGAATCGGAATTCCACTTGATAAACAAAAGCATATATTTGATAAATTCTACCGGGTCCCGACGGGCAATCTTCATAATATAAAAGGTTACGGACTAGGACTGTTCTATGTCAAGAGCATGGTCGAAAAACATGGAGGGACTATCACCGTAAAGAGTGAACCGGACAAAGGAAGCACTTTTACCATTACTTTATAAACCCATAAAATCATGAGTAAAAACAAAATTACCGTATTACTGGTAGAAGACGAACAGACGCTCGCCATGATCATCAAAGATACACTTGAAGAAAATGATTTTATCATTCATACGGCGAATGACGGCGAGGAAGGTCTAAGCCTTTTCTTCGAACTTCATCCGGATATACTTGTAGCTGATGTGATGATGCCGAAAATGGATGGCTTTGAAATGGTACGTCGCATCCGCCAGACGGATAAACAGACTCCTATCTTATTCCTGACTGCCCGTTCGACCATCAATGATGTGGTGGAGGGCTTTGAACTCGGAGCGAATGATTACCTGAAAAAACCTTTCGGTATACAAGAGCTGATTATCCGAATCAAAGCACTGATGGGAAAGGCTTTTCTCTTCACAGAGAATAAGGTTGCCAATCATTTTGAGATAGGAAGTTATCTGTTTGATCCTGTTGCACAAACTTTATTACACGCAGGAACGAGACAGGAACTCTCTCATCGTGAATCGGAAATCCTGAAACGGCTTTGCGAAAACCGGAATCAGGTGGTCAACACGCAGGATGTCTTGCTCGAACTTTGGGGAGATGACAGTTTTTTCAATTCCCGAAGCTTGCATGTGTTCATTACCAAATTGCGGCATAAACTCTCGCAAGATGAACAGATACGTATTGTCAATGTACGGGGAATCGGTTATAAACTGATTGTCAACTAAACTCTTTAACACCGCAAAGTGCCATGAATAAAAGACAGTTCACAGGATTTATGTTTTTACTTTGTACCTGTACAGCATTTGCGCAACAGGTGGAAGTGAAAAAGGATAGCATCGGCCGTGCGGTTCTTCTGCCACCGGAGCAAAAGCAGACATTAAATATGGATAAGGAGGGCTTCATCTTACCCGATATGAATATAACGCCGAACGACAGGAAGCCAACCATTCAAACGGATAGCATGACGCTTCATATATCTCCTCCCGAATTTATGGATACTCCCTGGCCTACTCCCAGACTGGGTACTTCTTTCGATCCTTTCAGCCGCGACTATAATCGGTCGGATCTTTTCGGGATCAATGCTAACAGCTATTTAAGTACGTATAGTTTGCATAATACGTATCCTACCATGGGGACGCATATTCAGGTAGGTGCCATTTATACGTATGCCCCTAATGAACGATGGGAGTTTTCAGGTGGGCTGTTCAGCGCCAAGTATACAATGCCTTCTTTCAAACATGGCGCCAGAAATGATTTTGGTTTTAGCGGTTCGGCTGCTTACCGGATTAATAATTTTCTACGTATACGGGCTTTTGGTGAATATTCTGTGAATGGAGAACGAAATGCTTCGCAGGGATATCTCACTCCTATCTATCCGCAAAGCGGTTATGGCATGATTCTTGAAATCAAGTTCAACGATTATATCGAACTCCATGGAGGCATGGAACGTTCATACAACCCGATGAAAAGGAAATGGGAGACGGCTCCTGTCATTTATCCGGTTATTAAATTGAAAAGATAATTTTTTTTCTAAGAAAACATAACGGAAGCGGATAGTCAGGTGGAAATTATCTATCTTTGTGATAAATCAACCTTTACGAAGATGAAAAAACTGATTCTATTTCTTTCGCTGATATTATCG
Source organism: Bacteroides sp. 90-K9/2 (assembly GCF_047310725.1). Taxonomy (NCBI): domain Bacteria; kingdom Pseudomonadati; phylum Bacteroidota; class Bacteroidia; order Bacteroidales; family Bacteroidaceae; genus Bacteroides; species Bacteroides sp. 90-K9/2. Next base: position 314,225 of record NZ_JBCGVL010000005.1, on the reverse strand, counting down.
GTCGGTTTTGCATCCGCACAGTCGGAAATTCCTTCCGATAGTATTCGTCGTGCTCCATCTACCAATATCAAAGAGTTTGGTGGTTTTCTGCTGGATATGGGGTTAATGAACGTAGCAACTCCCGAACTTCCCAAGTTTAATTTAGATATGCCTAATATGACGAAAGATTATAATCAGCTCTTTCGTTTAAACACGGATATTACCTATTCTCAAGGATTCACTGACTCCTTTTCTTCATCTTCTTACTCCGGGTTTTCCGGTTGGGGATACGGATATGGTTGGGGATTGTCTTCTTCTCCACAGTTTATGCAGATGGGATCTTTCAAACTGAAAAACGGAATGAGAATCAATACTTACGGAGATTACAACAAGGATGGCTGGCGGGTGCCTAACCGCAGCGCTATGCCTTGGGAAAGAAATAATTTTCGGGGAGCGTTCGAACTGAAATCTGCTAATGGTAATTTCGGAATACGAATTGAGGTGCAGCAAGGAAGAAATGCTCCTTATTAAATAATAATTAGGCACGGATTACACGGATTTCACGGTCTTTAGGGTTACCATTGCTGAAAAACAACCGCGTTAATCCGTGTAATCCGTGCCTAAAAAAATAGCAATTAATTAGTGGCAGGTAGTTATTAAAATCAGGAAAATCAGAAGGCTTTGTCTGCCGCACTGATTGCATTGGCTATACGGTCACACCACGAATCAAATTCCGGATCGGGTGTTTGAGTTTCCGGATGAGAAAGCATATAATGTACAGCTTGCCGCAATCCGTCCGCCATGGAGATATGGCATATAAAATCCGGGACGAACCGCTTTATCTTCGAATTATCGAAAACAACCGTAGCCGCTTTATCTCCTAAGAGTTCCCCCCTGAAATCATAATGATCGCTATGTTTGGCAAGGAAATCGGATGCTACGTGCAATGCGTTCAGAGGTTTGCCTAACGCATCGGCGATTGTCTGGTAAATCTGATTCCAAGTCATACTTTCATCGGTAGTGATATGAAAAGCGTTCCCAATGGCATGTGGATTCGCCATCAGTCCGACATAGCCTTTGGCAAAATCTTTGGAGTGAGTCAGTGTCCACAAAGAGGAGCCATCACCGGGAATAATGACAGGTTTTCCGTCAAGAATCCGTTTGAGAATCTGCCAGTTTCCCTTATCTCCATGTACAGCTACGGGAGGTTTGGTTCCGTTATAGGTATGGCTGGGACGAACGATGGTCACCGGAAAGCCACTTGTCCGGTAGGCTGACATCAATACTTCTTCCGCTTCTATCTTGTTTCTGGAATACTGCCAGTAGGGATTGACCAGAGGGGTGCTTTCGGTAATGCGATAATCAGTCAATGGCTTTTGATAGGCAGAGGCACTGCTGATAAAGATGTATTGCCGCGTTTTATTCTGAAACAGACGGATATTACGCTTTACGTCTTCTGCCGTATAACCGATGAATTGTGCAACCACATCGTAATGTTCAAGTGCGATGGCTTTTGCCACAGCTTCTTCATCATTAATATCCGCAATGATACTGTGAATTCCTTCCGGCATTTTTTTTGAGCCGCGGTTAAGGAGAGTAATCTCCCACCCTCTCTGTTGCGCCAATGCAACTACATCTGTACTGATAGTACCCGTTCCTCCAATGAATAATGCTTTCATAAAACCTGTTTTTTATATTCTCCGTAGCAAATATATCAATTCCATGACTTACTTCCAGCAATCATTGCCATTTATTTTTCCGTCCGCAAGTTTATGTAGTATACAGATTACTGATTCTTGTACCCTTATTACTGATTTGAAGAATGAAATAAAAAAGATACCTCCAAATGTTTTATCTTTGTATCAGATTAATAACAAAGCATATGGATGAAATAACAAAAATTGAAACCGTCGATCAGTATGACCAGTTGTTTGGACTGGAAACATTGCACCCTTTAGTTAATGTAATCGACTTCTCAAAAGCTACCAAGTCGGTTGAGTATATCCGTATGAACATCGGATTCTACTGTCTGTTCTTGAAAGATGCCAAATGCGGGGATCTCACATACGGACGTAAGAATTACGATTATCAGGAAGGAACGGTTGTCTGCATGGCACCGGGACAAGTGAGCGGAATAGACAACCGCAACCGTACGGCTCCCCGTACCAAGTCGATTGGAGTTTTATTCCACCCCGATTTAATCCGTGGAACTTCATTAGGACAGAATATCAAAAACTATACTTTTTTCTCTTACGAGGTCAATGAAGCATTGCATCTTTCAGACCAGGAAAGAGAAATCGTAACCGATTGCATACATAAAATCCGGCTCGAACTGGAGCATACTATCGACAAGCATAGCAAGCAGCTCATTGTACGAAATATCGAACTGCTATTGGATTACTGTATGCGTTTCTACGAACGGCAGTTCATTACACGCAATCAGGCGAATAAAGATATAGTCGTTAAATTCGAGCAATTACTGGACGAATATTTCCAAAATCAGGTGGCAATGACCGAAGGACTGCCATCCGTGAAATACTTTGCAGACAAGGCATGCCTCTCTCCTAATTATTTCGGGGACCTGATAAAGAAGGAAACCGGAAAAACTGCACAGGAATATATCCAGTGCCGGATTATCGAACTGGCCAAAGAAAGAATTCTGGAAGGTGTTCAAACTGTCAGCCAGGTAGCTTATGAACTGGGATTTCAATATCCACAGCACTTCAGCCGGTTATTTAAAAAGCATGTCGGCTGCACCCCGAACGAATATAAACAAAAAAACTAGACGTATTTTAGATACAGGAGTCTCAACATCATGGGAGATAAAGTACTCAAAATAGGAACCGTGCATCAATGCAATTGTTGCCTGGGGAGTAAGACACTACACCCGCTGGTAAGTGTCATTGATCTCTCAAAGGCTGACTTGTCAGCTCATACGGGCATCAAGTTCGACTTTTATACGATTCTATTGAGTGAGTGTAAATGTGAAGCGTATATGTATGGTCACCAGTATTATGATTTTTCGGATGGTACTTTGCTCTGCCTTAGTCCCGGAGAGTCTATCAATATGAAGGAAAACAGTAAGAATTTTCCCTCTAAAGGATGGATATTGGCTTTTCATCCCGATCTGATTTGTGGCACTCCGCTCGGACTTCATATACATAACTATACTTTCTTCTCTTATCTGCCTGAAGAAGCATTACATATATCTTTGCGCGAGAAGCAAATCATCCTGGAGTTTATGGATAAAATAAACCAGGAACTCGAGCGTTGCATTGACCGCCATAGCAAGAAGATAGTTTCCAAGTATATAGAACTATTGCTGGATTACTGCGTCCGTTTCTACGAACGTCAATTCATTACACGTAATGAAGCGAATAAAACGATTATCAAACAATTCGATAAAATCATAAATAACCATTTCGAAACGAAACAGGTATCGCCTGTTGATATACTTTCACATAAGTATTGCGCGAACCTGCTTCATTTGTCTCCTGAATATTTCAACGACTTACTGGAGTATGAAACGGGAAAATCATTTAAAGAGTATATCGAATTCAAACGCTTCGAGATTGCCAAAGATTGGTTGGTAAATACTGATAAAACGATCAATCAGATAACGCAAGAGCTGGGTTTTCAGAATCCACAGTATTTCAGCCGGTTATTTAAGAAAATCACAGGTTGTTCTCCGAATAATTTCAGGATGCCTAATTGAAAGTATATGTAAAGGGATTAGAGGAGGATAAAGCCATCAAAAAGTCTTAATAAAAATTGAATTGGAATATCAAATTCTTAATCTATGTTATGAAACATACTTTTTTTCTTGGATTATTTGCTAAGTTGCCAAAAGTATGTACCTTTGCAATGTGTTTTTCATAGTATTAGATTTAAGGTTAACAAAGGTTGGAGCAAGGCGTTGCTCCTTTTTTATGTCCATACGCTAGATACTCCTTTAAACATGGCATGACATTATCCCTTAATCACTGCCATTGGAGCCAGCTCTACCAACGGTTTCACCAAGTCCCGCTCATTCGCTATCACTTGCGCAATATCTTTATAAGCTCCCGGTGCTTCATCCAGTTCGTTCTGCGAACGAAGTCCGTGAATGATACCTTGCTGATCCATTCTTTCCTTCTCTTCATCCAGTGACAAACGGCGACAGGCATCCTTTCTTCCCATTAATCGACCTGCACCATGCGAACAGCTTTTAAAACTCTCCGGATTACCCAGTCCCTCAACAATATAGGATTTAGTACCCATAGATCCGGGGATAATACCAATCTCACCCTCATAGGCACGCGTAGCACCTTTTCGGTGTACAATCACATCCTGATCGAAGTGCTTCTCCCAAGCGGCATAGTTATGGGCAATATTAATCATAGGTTCAAAGTCTGTTTCAGGTTTCACCGCTTGGATAGATTCGCAGATACGGTTCATCATCAACTGACGGTTGGCAAAGGCAAAAGCCACACAATAATTCATTTCACGGAAATAATCCTTTGCCATCTGTGTCTCCATTGGCAGGTAAGCCAGTCCCGGTACCATTGCAGAATACCATTTCTCATTCCAATACTGTGCAACCTTATTATAGTGATTGGCAACCTTCAAACCAATGTTACGGCTTCCGGAATGAATCATCACCCAGACGTCAGATGTCTCTGTATCTTTCTGAATCTCAATAAAGTGATTTCCTCCTCCCAAGGTTCCTATCTGCTTCAAACAAGCCTCGTACTGATTCTTCAAAACAGGCATCTCTTCAATGTCGAATCCTTGCGGAAGCAATTTCTGATCCTGCTTTTTATTCTGATGATCGAATCCCAAAGGAACAACCGCACGAATCTTCGACATAATGGAAGTCAAATCCGTATAACTAAAATCTTCCGCTTTTAGATTCGTTTTAATCGCACACATACCACAACCGATATCCACTCCCACAGCATTGGGAACAATCACGCCTTTGGTAGCCAACACACCGCCAATAGGCATTCCTTTTCCCGCATGCGCATCAGGCATGATGGCAATATGTTTAAATGCAAAAGGCAGTGAAGTCAAATCCATAATCTGTGACATACAAGAATCCTCTACTTCATCCAACCAAAGTTTAGCGGGTAAACGTGTTCCCATAATTACTTTTTCCATACATCTTTTTTTTTATCAATTCATATAAATCTCGTTATCGGGAGCAAAGTAAGAAGGGAAGTACGAAATCTATTTGCGCAGTTGATATTATTTTTTATTTTTGTAGAAATAATCTATAACATCTATATATATAACCTAATGAAGAAGATATTAATTATCGGTGCCAACGGATTCACCGGACGCCAGATTTTAAACGATTTGTCTGCTTGTAAACAATATAAGGTAACGGGCTGCTCCCTGCATCCGGATATTCTTCCCAATAACGCGGAGGATTATCGTTTCGTCGAAACAGATATACGGAATGAAGCGGACGTTAAGCGTCTCTTCAAAGAGGTTCAACCCGATGTAATCATTAATTGCTCCGCCCTGTCCGTGCCGGACTATTGCGAAACGCATCACGAAGAAGCCTATCTTACCAATGTTACTGCAGTAGGCCAACTGGCTGATTTATGCGAAGAATACAAAAGCCGGTTCATTCATTTATCTACTGACTTTGTTTTTGATGGAAAGATAAACAAAGCTGCCGGACTGTTATACACAGAAGAAGATCTCCCTGCTCCGGTCAACTATTACGGATATACCAAATGGAAAGGAGAAGAGAGAGTGGCAGAAACTTGCAGCAGCTATGCCATTGTCCGTGTAGAAATTGTTTATGGCAAGGCACTGCCGGGACAACACGGTAATATTGTTCAGCTGGTAATGAACCGTTTGAAAGCCGGACAAGAAATACGTGTCGTGTCCGATCAATGGCGGACACCAACCTATGTTGGAGACGTTTCGGATGGAGTGCTACGTTTAATAGAACATACGACGAATGGCATCTTCCACATCTGTGGAGATGAATGTATGACCATTGCAGAGATTGCCTATCAGATAACAGATTATATGAAACTCGACCGTTCTCTTATCCATCCTGCCACCACAGAAGAAATGAATGAAAGCACTCCCCGTCCCCGCTTCAGTGGCATGAGTATTGATAAAGCCCGGACAATGCTTGGATACAGGCCCAAAAAGTTAAAAGAGATTCTTACGAACTGGGATAATCTATAAGGGAAAGAGCACATAACCAACTTTTTACAACCATCTATCTCGTTCAGGATATTCCTTTCTCTCTTTCTCTTCATTTATTGCATATTTATTTTGAAAATATGCAATAAAGAACTATCTTTGCACCAAATTCAAAAAAGACCAATGATGAATCAAACATTACAATTACATAACGCTACTCTTTTTCTTGCAGGAATACCAATTTTCTGTAAGTCCTGTTGCGTGCATGTGCATTGGTTCAGTGGATTCATCTAAATTTCCCAACTATTTCTTTACAGGAACTACCTGCTGACTTGTTTTGTTAGTCACAGCAGTATTTCTTTCTGATTTTCAAGTAGATGTAACATCTTCTTTGAAAATTCCTTTGTGTGTTGTCAATCATCAGTTTAACCTAACCCCAAATATATACAATTATGTTCTCTATTATATCTACCATGTTTTTAGGAATCGGCATCGGCTATGTATTGCGTAACTGGAGTATTCTGCAGAAGACAGAAAAGACAATTTCTCTTACAATATTCCTGTTGCTCTTTATTCTCGGTGTATCTATCGGTTCTAATAGTCTGATTGTGAACAATCTTGGTAAGTTCGGATGGCAAGCCATCGTTCTTGCTGTGTCCGGTGTATTGGGAAGCCTGATTGCTGCCCGTTTGGTACTACAATTATTTTTCAGGAAAGGAGGTGAACAATGAAAGGAAGTCTGATCGTTATAGTATTCTTTTTTGTAGGCTGTATCATGGGAGCTTTCAATAAGTTCGAGTTCGATACGCACACAGTTTCCATGTATATACTTTATGCATTAATGCTACAAGTGGGAATCAGCATCGGTTCCAATAAGAACCTGAAAGCCATTGTTTCACATTTGCACCCTAAAATGTTGCTGATTCCATTGGGAACGATTATCGGTACGCTGTTATTCTCCGCCCTGGCAAGTTTGCTATTGCGTCAATGGAGCGTGTTCGACTGTATGGCAGTGGGAAGTGGATTTGCCTACTATTCACTTTCTTCCATCCTTATCACGCAGTTCAAAGAACCCTCCATCGGACTGCAACTGGCTACGGAACTGGGAACCATTGCCCTGCTGACTAATATTTTCCGTGAGATGATGGCACTTCTTGGTACTCCGATCATCAAGAAGTATTTCGGGAAACTTGCTCCTATTTCAGCAGCAGGAGTCAATTCGATGGATGTACTGCTGCCTTCCATCACCAGATATTCAGGAAAAGAAATGATTCCCATCGCCATCCTGCACGGTATTCTGATTGACATCAGCGTTCCCGTTTTCGTTTCTTTCTTCTGTAATCTTTAACCCTGTCCGGGATAATAACTTTATTTATTAATGCCCGGAAACAGCCAATACAAACTTGATATCAGCATAGGAGACATCGTCTCCTAATGCTACCTTTATAGCGAATATTCCCATGTATTCATGTTCATCCAAATACTTGCGAATCTTCGCTATATTTTCAGCTTTCACCACCTGCTCCACTTTGATCTTTCCCGAACGGACATAATGCTCCAGATGTCCGGCAATGGTTCCGGATACCAAATCACGAGCCTTGGCTATTTCATCTATATTCATTCCCTGACGGAACATTTCATAGCTAACCAACTTCGTATCTTTCTTCGCCTCCTTCTTTTTCTCCTTCTCCGCCTCTTTCTCCTGTTTCTCTGCCTCTTTCTGCTGCTTCGTCTTTCGTTGCCTTGCCATATCATCGCTATTACCGGAGGAGATTAACATATCTGTGATCTCCGGCCTCTCCAATTGATTCTCCGCCATATACTTGCGGATAATACCCAGAATTTCAAGCCCGTATTTCTCTACTCCTTTGGCTCCAAAATAAGGTATCGCCTCCAAAGCTCTTGGACTATCCGGTAGCAGATTCACAATTCCCATCAATGCTTTCTGTTGCATAATCACATAAGCAGGGACATTCATCTCCCTTGTTTTGGCTGTTCTCCATTCAGACAGGGCGCGATAAAGCTCCGGATGCAGAATATCCGTAGGAACTTCCACCTTTACCTTTTCAGCACTGCGCGTACGCTCTTTCCGTTCCTTGCGTTCTTTCTTCTCCTTCAAAGCCTTCGAAGAACCGGAGGACATAGAATCATCTTCAAGACTCAACATTACTTTAGCCTTCAACTTCAAATAATCCGTGATAGCAAACTTCCCTCTCGCAGACACAGCTTCCAACAAAGACTCTTTAATCCACAACGCATCATCCAGCGCCTGCATACGTTCTGCCAACAGCTTTCTCAACTCTTTATTATCAAGAGGCATATTAGTCTTATTGTACAAAGCCCGAACCGGTTCCAACTCCTTATGAAAATATCCGGCACCGGAACGAATCCGTTCCTGCAACTCCTCATTCGTCGCATAATCCTCACTCTCATGTATCAACCGGGTATACTGATTGCGGAAACGTTGGGACACCTCCACAATCTTCTCCTTAACATGGGGAGCCAACGCCTTATATTCAGCCAACTGCTTCGGAAAGAGCTTATACAAATCCTCATCCATAAGACGAAGCAACCGTTTATAAGCCTGATCGATTGAATAGAAATTAAACAAATCACTCAACAAATCAAAGAAATACGCCTTTTGCATATCATTCAACTGCTGGCTGCCCGGCTTATTCTGCTCCACCGCTTTGGTGAAATTATCCACCGTAGCATCACTTATTATGGCTTCCCTGCGCAAAGGAGACTCCAACACCATACCCTCCAACGTCTTGCAACGACTCAAAGCCACATAAGTCTGCCCATGCGCAAAGGAATTCCGTGCATCAATAATGGCACGTTCAAACGTCAAACCCTGACTCTTATGTATCGTAATAGCCCACGCCAAACGAATAGGATACTGGCGGAACGTCCCCTCTATCACTTCAGTGATTTCCTTCGTCTCCTCATTCAACACATACTTATAATTCCCCCACTCTTCCGGCAACAACTGAAATTCGGATCTGTCTCCCTTACCACGCACCACAATACCTGTTTCATTAACCGCTACCACCTCACCGATCATACCGTTATAATACCGTTTCTCGGACGATGGATCATTCTTCAGGAACATAATCTGTGCTCCCTCCTTAATTGTCAGAAGTTTATCCGCAGGATACGAATATTCAGGAAAATCCCCCTCTATCTCGGCACTAAAATGATACGCCTTGCCGGGCAACGATGCCAGTTCGCGATCATTAACCCTCTGTGCCTGATTATTATGCGTCGTCAGACGAATATATCCCTCTTCTTTTTGCGGCTGAAAGCCGGGCTGATAACGACGGTTCAATTCATTCAACACCTCATCATCCGCCTTATTCTCCCGGATTTTATTTAATAAGGAAAGGAAGAACGTGTCACTCTGACGATATACTTTCTTGAGTTCAATCGTCATATATGCCGTTTCTTTCAAGGCATGACTTGCAAAGAAATAAGGAGTCTCATAATGCTTTCTCAACAACTCCCACTCATTATCTTTCACGACAGGCGCCAACTGTTGCAAATCGCCAATCATCAACAGTTGCACCCCGCCAAAAGGTTTCTCTCTATCGCGATACCTCCGCAGAGTTGCATCCACCGCATCCAACAAATCGGCACGCACCATACTGATCTCATCAATAACCAGCAAATCCATACTACGGATAATATTCCGCTTTTCTTTACTGTAACGATAATGCGTCTGGGAAGAATTAAAGGTGGTTTCGGGCACAAAAGGAGCAAAAGACAACTGAAAGAAAGAATGAATCGTTACGCCTCCCGCATTGATGGCTGCAATCCCTGTCGGAGCCAATACGACCATGCGTTTGGGAGTATGTTCTTTCAATCGTCTAAGAAATGTCGTTTTCCCGGTTCCTGCTTTTCCGGTAAGAAATAAATGTGTGCCTGTATTTTCAATGAACTGCCAAGCAAGCTGCAGTTCCGGATTATTTTCCATGCTTTTTACAATTTTCGGTAAAGTTACTGAATATTCTTTTTCTTTCGTCTTGATACGAAAGAAAAAGAACCAAAAAGAAAGAATCAAGGCTGCGTTTTTCCGGCTACTCCGGTGCTTCCTCCGGCTAAAGGGCAGAAACTCGCTACGCTCAAACAGTCTGCCCTTTTTAACGCCGGAGAAATCACCTGCGCTTGACGCCGGAAAAACGAGGCCGGAAGACCTGCGGCGTGAAAGCCTTACAATGTGGAAAACTTTATTTACTAAAAACTCACTATATAAGAGAGGAATATAGAATAAAACTAATATAGCAAAAAGGATTTATAGAATAAAGACTTAACAAAATGAAAGTGAATGTAGCTAAAGTCCCAAATGAAAAGCTTAATAGAATAAAAAGCTAATAGAATGATAACCAATATAACCCTAGTAATATAAAGAGACTTATGAAAGATTCCCCCCTTATAAAAAAGCTTTGCTATATAAAAGCCGCAGACGTTATACGACTTAATATAGCAAAGCAGAACAATATATAATAAAATTACAAACGATATAACAGCGACTCACCAAAACAATACCAAACATATCGCACGTCTTCCCCGCAAACTCCTCCAAAACAGCTTCCCCACAAACCTACCCTACATCCTGCAATACCTATCCTGCACCCCACCCCGCCAGGTTCCCCGGCCTACTTTTTTCTCCGTCAGGCGAGCGCCCGCAACGGAGCGTTAAGAAGGGCAGACTGTTTGAGCGTAGCGAGTTTCTGCCCTTTAGCGAAGTGAAGGAAGCGAGTAGGAGAAAAAAGTCAGCCTTGAATTTTTCTTTGCTTCTTTCTTTTGTTTCAAGACAAAAGAAAGAAGATTACTTCATGGAGCCCCCCACAATATCCAGCAATTCGTTTGTAATCGCCTGCTGCCGGCTCTTATTATACTGCTTCGTCAAATCCTGAATCAGCTCATTTGCATTGTCCGTAGCCACTTGCATAGCTAGCGTACGTGCAGCGTGTTCCGATGCATTGGAGTCGACAGCAGCGGTAAAAATCTTCTGGCTCAATACAGTTGGGATTAAACTGGCGATTAATTCTTCCGCGTTTGGCTCGATGATATAATCATTAGCAATTTCGTTCTCCTGTATATCTTCCTTACCTCTGTTTCCCTCCTTGTTCCCGTCCTCTTCGCCAACCACATTCGTCAGATTAATAGGAAGATACGTCTCACGGAGAAGAATCTGTATCCCCATTGATTTGAAGTGATGATAGATTATTTCCACACGGTCTACCTCGCCTGCCACATACATATCCATCAGTCGGTGAGCCAGTTCGGCAGCCTCCTGATACGTCGGTTTGTCGGAGAGCGTCGGAGAAACCTCCTGCGGTTTGAAACCCATCCGTTTGGCAGCTTCATCCACCTTCTTGCCTACCGGGAATATCAAGATATTATCCTGTCCTAAAGTACGAAATTCCCCGATAGTCTGCATCATCATTTTGATGACGTTGGCGTTGAAAGCACCACAAAGAGAAGTGTTCGAAGAAAAAACAACGATTGCTACACGCTTCACTTCACGCTCCTGCACATAAGGAGATTCGATAGGCAGGTCCGCGCTTAGGAAGTTAGTCAGAATCTTGTTCAACTTCTTCTGATAAGGCAGCATATTCTCAATGGCTCCTTGTGCCTTATGTAATTTGGCAGAAGCCACCATCTTCATTGCTGAAGTGATTTTTCGGGTACTCTTGACCGAATTTATTCTGGTTTTTACTTCTTTCAGTGAAGCCATAGTGATAATTAAAAATTAATAATTAAAAATTAAAGGCGATCAGATAAATTGTTTAGCAACCATGGCAGCAGTCTCTTCGATAGCCTTGGTCACCTTATCGTCAATCACACCCGTTTTCAATACATCCAGTACATCCTCCTGATGATTCAGTTGCAAAGATTCGATGAAGCTACGTTCAAAGTCCTGCACCTTATCCAAGGGAACATCGTGGAGCAGTCCGTGTGTACCACAGTAGAGGATAGCAATCTGCTGCTCTACGGGCATCGGACTGTATTGAGGCTGAATCAACAGCTGGCCGTTCTTACGTCCCTTATCAATGGTCAATGCGGTAATCGGGTCCATGTCGCTGCTGAACTTGGAGAACGCTTCCAGTTCACGATACTGTGCCTGGTCGATCTTCAATGTTCCCGCCACTTTCTTCATGGCCTTAATCTGCGCATTGCCACCTACACGGGATACAGAGATACCGACGTTGATAGCCGGACGCGTACCCTGGTTGAACAAGTCAGTTTCGAGGAATATCTGTCCGTCAGTGATAGAAATCACATTCGTCGGGATATAAGCCGATACGTCACCAGCTTGCGTTTCGATAATAGGCAATGCCGTAAGCGAACCACCGCCTTTGACAATACCCTTCAGACTTTCCGGAAGGTCGTTCATTTCGCGAGCCACTTCCTCCTGGCTGATAATCTTGGCAGCACGTTCCAACAGACGGGAGTGCAGATAGAAGATATCACCCGGATAAGCCTCACGACCAGACGGACGGCGGAGAATCAGAGAAACCTCACGATAAGCTACCGCCTGCTTGGAAAGGTCATCATAAACCACCAATGCATGACGACCGGTATCACGGAAATACTCGCCAATGGCAGCACCCGCAAAAGGAGCATAATACTGCAATGCAGCCGGATCACCAGCCGTAGCAGCCACCACAATCGTGTAGTCCAGTGCTCCGTACTCACGAAGCGTATTAACGATAGAAGCAACGGTAGAACCCTTCTGACCGATAGCCACATAAATACAATATACAGGATCACCTGCCAGGAAGTTACTGCGCTGGTTGATAATCGTATCAATAGCGATGGCAGTCTTTCCCGTCTGACGGTCGCCGATAATCAACTCACGCTGTCCGCGACCGATAGGAATCATGGCGTCTACCGCCTTCAATCCCGTCTGCAACGGTTGGTTCACAGGCTGACGGTAGATTACCCCCGGAGCTTTCCGTTCCAATGGCATATCATACAGTTCGCCGCCGATCAATCCTTTGCCATCGAGCGGTTCGCCCAACGGGTCGATCACACGTCCCAGCATACTCTCTCCTACACGGATGGAGGCGATACGTTTGGTACGCTTTACAACAAATCCCTCCTTGATCTTGTCCGTCGGCCCCAACAGTACAGCTCCCACGTTGTCCTCTTCGAGGTTCATCACAATTGCTTTGATACCATTGTCAAACTCCAGCAATTCATTGGCTTCGGCATTCCGCAGTCCATAGATACGCACTACGCCGTCGCTCACCTGGAGCACCGTACCAATTTCGTCAAGTTGCACATTAGCGTTGATTCCTTCGAGCTGCTTGCGCAATATATCAGATACTTCGCTTACTTTTATATTTTCAGACATTATACAATTCTCCTATTCTTATCAATAAATTGTTGTTTCACTCGCTTCAACTGCGTGGCAACACTTGCATCCAGCCGGTAGTCGTTGACATCGAAGATAAATCCGCCTTCAATAGAGGGATCTACCACCGTTTCCAGTTCCATCTGGGCATGCAAGATATGCTCTGCCGCAGAACGGATCCGGCTTTCCGTTTCCTTATTGACAGGAACGGCTGTAATCAACTTGCCTATTCCGATGTGCTTCAGTTTCCGGTAAAGATCCAGATACATCAGGCTGATAAATTGCAGATAGCCTTCACGCCTGTTGCGCAGTACCAAAGTGATAAAACGGACAAACTCTCTGGTCGATTTTCCGTCACCATCGGCAGCTGTGCAGACTAACGCCAACTTCTCCTTGAATGAGATGACAGGATTATCAAGCGCTTCACGCAGACCGGGCAGTTCACAAAAGCTGTGTGACAGAGTCAAAAACTCCTGATACAACCTATCCTCCATACCTTTTTCCTGTGCGTATTCAATGATGGCTTTCGCATAACGCATTGAGAGTATTCCGACTTCCATCTTCCTTAGTTCTTATTCGGGGTTAGTACTTCATCCAGCATACGGTCGATCATACCCATCTGTGCTTCCTTGTCCTCAAGACTCTTGCGGAGCACTTTCTCGGCGATGTCCACAGAAAGCACGGCTACCTGGCGACGGATGTCGCGGATGGCTTCGTCTTTCTCTATCTGGATTTGTTGTTTCACCGCATCCAGTTCTTTTTGTGCGGCAATTTCGGCTTGTTTACGGGCCTCGTGAACAATCTTGTCACGTTCTTCCATTGCTTCCCTCAAGATGCGTCCTTGTTCTTTGTTGGCAGCTGCCACCAATGCGTCACCTTCTTCTTTCAGTTTAGACAACTGGGCATTAGCTTCTCTCGCCACCTCCAAAGACTGGTCGATATAAGTCTTGCGACCCTCCACCATCTTGATGATGACGGGGAAGCCGTATTTCGCCAATATCACGAACACAATCCCGAATGAGAGAAACATCCAGAACAGCAGGCCACTATCAGGTAATAGTAATGACATAATCTTTATTTACGATTTTACGATTTACAATTTACGATTTCGCGGCTGATCATGATTTGAAACATGGCTCACGCCTGCGAAATTCGCTTGTTATATGCCTGATTAGAGGAAGAACACCAACAGACAAACTACTACCGCCAACAAAGCCACACCTTCAATCAAGGCGGCAGCGATAATCATATTCATACGGATGTCCCCTGATGCTTCCGGCTGGCGTGCGATTGCTTCCATTGCCGAACCACCGATCTTACCAATACCCAAACCAGCTCCGATTACTGCAAGACCTGCACCGATAGCTGCACCTAATTTACTAACTCCTACTGCTGCTGCAGTGGCTTGTAACAATACTGATAGTAACATAATTTTCAGTTTTAAAATGGTTTATATTTTCTCTTGTTTATTATTTAATCATTCATTCCGCGCGCCTATTCCGTATCTTTTTTATCGACGTTTTCACCGCGTTTCATTTCAATCTTCTTCTGTTTTCACTTTGGCACCTTCCTGTGCCAGTCCGATAAACACTGCCGACAACATCGTAAATACGTAAGCTTGGATGAAAGCAACCAACAACTCAAGCGCATTCATAAAGATGTTGAACAATACGGATGCCACCGTCAGCGTGCCGTTCAGTGCAGGCCCCATGCTTGCCGAGATAAAGATCAGGCAGGTGAGCACCAGCATCGCCATGTGTCCTGCCAGCATATTGGCAAAAAGACGGATCATCAAAGCAAACGGTTTCGTAAAGATTCCGAAGAACTCGATGAACGGCATCATCGGTATAGGCACTTTCAACCACCAGGGCACATCGGGCCAAAAAATATCCTTCCAATAATGTTTCGTACCGAAGATATTCACTGCCAGAAACGTGCAGACTGCAAGCACCATAGTGATAGCGATATTTCCCGTCACGTTCGCCCCTCCGGGAAAGAACGGAATCAATCCCATCATGTTATTGATAAAGATGAAAAAGAACGCTGTCAACAGATACGGTGCAAACTTCCGGTAGTTGGGTCCTACACAACTCTTGATAATATCGTCGTTCACCATCATGATAAACATCTCCATGAATCCGATAAATCCTCCCGGCGCTTTCGCTCCTTGCGGGCGTTTTCTGTACCAGTGTGACACGCTCAATACGATAACGAGCAACAACACGCTGTTGAACAGCAAAGCAAACGTCACTTTTGTGATGGAAATATCCCACGGGCGAACCTGTTCGCCTGCCGCATTATACTCTACCAGTTTGCCCTCGTACTTGCTTCCTTCGGGAGCGATGGAAAGTCCTTCATAAGTACCTCCATTCTCTTCGAGACGGGAAGAAAGGAACGTGTGCCAACCTGTAGTACTACTATAAACAATGATAGGTAATGGTATAGTAATGTGCGTGTTACCCCACGTTGTGATATGCCATTCGTAGGAGTCTCCGATATGACCGAACACAATTTCTTTCACATCCACCGTGTTCTCCTGTTCCTCTTTCGGAGTAATCTCGTCCTGCGTCTGTTGTGACACCGCTTCCCCCTCCTGCTCCTGTGCAGGAACCGGCAAGCTGACCACTGCCATGAGGCAGAACAGAATTAACGGAGCTACTATGTTATGCAACTGTTTCATTTTTCTTCTTATTTTTCTTTTTCCGTTTCTGATTCAACTCAAAAGAGAAGAAGAACCAGGTTTCGAATATCAGATATATCAAATAGAACGAGATAAACGTCAGCAGAAAGGCTCTGGCTTCTTCGCGAACGGCAAGACAATAAATCAATACCAGAATCAGCGATAGAATCATTTTTATCATCTTTATTGCCAGATACAACAGTAACAATCTCTGTGGAGCATGTCGGCGGCAAGCGTCGAACATATAGATGCTAAACAGACCAAAGAAGTAAAAATAGACCGGAATAAACGGATACCCTCCGAAATAATGTCCTGGCAAAGCGAAGTGTAGAATGACAGCTCCGAGTGCCGCGCTTATTACTGCAAATAAGGTATGCAAAAAAATAAAATTCCGTTTAGTTTTACTTATATTCACCATGTTACTGTGTTTTTCTGTAAAGTTATAATCTCGTTTTTTTCACACTTTTGATATTTAGTCTTTGTGCCGGTGGGGAACTTCCGTCAGGAAACACACGCGGAAACCGTACCGTCACTCATTTCGACAAAACCGCCCTGAATATCCATCGTGTGCTCTTCTCCGTCCATCGTCGTGTAACTCAACGTTCCCTCTTTCAACGACGAAACAATGGGCGCATGCCCGGGGAGAATAGAAAACGAACCGATCATTCCCGGCAATGTGACAATCTTCACATTTCCGTCGAATATGCTCTTTTCGGGCGATACTATACTCAAATGCAGTTCTTTCATCATGCTATCTTTTTATTTTTTTGCCTGTTCCAGCAATTTCTTACCTTTCTCTATTGCCTCCTCAATGGTTCCGACATTCAAGAAAGCCTGTTCGGGAAGATAATCCACTTCTCCTTCCAGAATCATCTTGAATCCCTTGATAGTGTCTTCGATGCCCACCATCACGCCCGGAACGCCTGTAAACTGTTCGGCTACGGCAAACGGTTGCGAAAGGAAACGCTGCACACGGCGGGCGCGGTTCACTACCATCTTGTCTTCTTCCGAAAGCTCTTCCATACCGAGGATGGAAATAATGTCCTGCAATTCCTTGTTACGTTGCAGAATTTGTTTCACTTGCTGCGCTACGTCGTAGTGCTCCTGACCAACAATGTGCGGATCGAGGATACGTGACGTAGAAGCCAACGGGTCTACAGCCGGATAAATACCCAGCTCCGTAATCTTACGATCGAGTACGGTAGTGGCGTCCAAGTGGCTGAAAGTCGTTGCAGGAGCCGGGTCGGTCAAGTCATCGGCAGGCACATACACCGCCTGTACGGAAGTGATAGAACCTTTGCGGGTAGACGTGATACGTTCCTGCATCGCACCCATTTCCGTAGCCAGCGTAGGCTGGTAACCAACGGCGGATGGCATACGTCCTAAAAGGGCGGACACTTCCGAACCTGCTTGTGTGAAACGGAAGATATTATCGATAAAGAACAAGATATCGCGTTTCTCACCTTCTTTTCCTGCGTCGCGGAAAGATTCCGCTACCGTCAGTCCGGACAATGCCACAGAAGCACGTGCGCCCGGAGGCTCGTTCATCTGACCGAAAATCAGAGACACCTGCGATTTCTCCAGTTCGTTATAATCCACTTTCGAAAGATCCCAATGACCTTTCTCCATTCCTTCCTTGAATGCCTCGCCGTAACGGATTACACCGGATTCAATCATTTCGCGCAGCAAGTCGTTACCTTCGCGGGTACGTTCACCTACTCCGGCAAATACAGAGAATCCGTTATGTTTCTTGGCGATATTATTGATAAGTTCCTGAATCAATACAGTCTTTCCTACACCGGCGCCGCCGAACAAACCGATCTTACCACCTTTGGCATACGGTTCGAGCAGGTCGATCACCTTGATACCTGTGAAGAGCACCTCTTGCACAGTTGTCAAATCCTCAAACTTAGGGGGTTCTCGGTGAATAGAATATGCACCTTTACGGTCGAGTCCTTTCATACCGTCGATTGAATCACCGACTACGTTCATCAGTCTTCCTTTAATCTGTTCGCCAATCGGCATCGTGATCGGGCCTCCGGTGGGATACACTTTCATGCCTCTCTGAAGTCCGTCAGTACTATCCATCGCTACGGTACGCACCGTATTTTCGCCGATATGTTGCTGAACTTCTACAACCAGTATTTTGCCGTTTGGCCTCTTTATCTCCAGCGCGTCGTGGATGCTTGGCAGCACCAATTCTGCATCCGTACCTTCAAAGTACACATCGACCACAGGGCCGATCACCTGCGAGATATGTCCGATAATCTGTGACATAAGCAATCTCAATTTATTTATATTATTCTTTTCTCTCCCTTTGACTTTATAATATGACAAGGAATGAACATTTTTCGCGTTTT
Source organism: Bacteroides sp. 90-K9/2 (assembly GCF_047310725.1). NCBI lineage: Bacteria > Pseudomonadati > Bacteroidota > Bacteroidia > Bacteroidales > Bacteroidaceae > Bacteroides > Bacteroides sp. 90-K9/2. Next base: position 295,696 of record NZ_JBCGVL010000005.1, on the reverse strand, counting down.
ACCTATTTTCATTATTATAGTAAACAGTTGAGTTCAGTTTTTGTTCAACTATTTTCTATATTCGATAAACTTCTGTCCTTAGAAATAGTTAAAGAAACAACTGCGCAAATGTAGAAACAATTCCGTGTCGTTGTGCTTCCTTTTTCATTATTTGTCGTTCGATAACACTTATTAGACCTACAAAGACTACAGATTAACCAATTCCGGCGGTTTTCTGCTATAAATTAAAAGCAAAACAAGTTTAGCACTAATAAACTATCAATAAACTAAATTATCTCCTCCAGTTTCCTATCTCCCTGTTTAAAATCAATGAATTAGCCAGAACAGAAAATAGTAGCAAAGGCAACTAGTTTTGTGTTCGAACACAGAAAAGACGGTTTTTCCATGCTTTCCTTAAGAAAGTTTAAAGTTAGACTCCCTGTTTTCCTACTATTCATTCTTTCATATTCCGTATTCCTGCGTTAAGACCCACATCCATCTTTATAAACTTCCCGATTTATATAAAAGAGCAATATAATAACGCTCTATACAATTATTATCTCATTTTTTTGCTGTAATTTTGCACCACTTAATATAAAACACTCAAAATGATGAAGAAAATACTATTACTCGGTTCCGGCGAACTAGGAAAAGAATTTGTAATTTCAGCTCAACGTAAAGGCCAGCACATCATTGCATGTGACTCCTATGCGGGAGCACCGGCTATGCAAGTGGCCGATGAATTTGAAATATTCGACATGTTGAACGGTGAAGAACTGGAACGCGTGGTGAAGAAACACCGCCCGGACATTATCGTTCCGGAGATTGAAGCAATCCGTACAGAACGTTTATACGACTTCGAAAAAGAAGGCATTCAGGTAGTTCCCAGTGCCCGTGCCGTGAACTTCACCATGAACCGCAAAGCCATCCGCGACCTTGCCGCTAAAGAACTCGGATTAAAAACGGCCAAATATTTCTATGCCAAAACCTTGGAAGAACTGAAAGAAGCTGCCGATAAAATAGGTTTCCCTTGTGTCGTTAAGCCGTTGATGTCTTCTTCCGGCAAAGGACAATCGCTCGTGAAGAGTGCCGACGAACTCGAACACGCTTGGGAATACGGATGCAGCGGCAGCCGTGGCGATATTCGCGAACTTATCATTGAAGAATTTATCAAGTTCGACAGCGAAATCACCCTGCTCACCGTTACTCAAAAGAACGGTCCTACCCTCTTCTGCCCTCCCATCGGACACGTGCAGAAAGGTGGCGACTATCGTGAAAGTTTCCAACCTGCACACATCGATCCCGCCCATTTAAAAGAAGCGGAAGAGATGGCCGAGAAAGTAACCCGTGCACTGACAGGCGCAGGACTTTGGGGAGTTGAGTTCTTCCTAAGCCACGAAAACGGAGTCTATTTCTCCGAGCTTTCCCCGCGTCCGCATGACACAGGTATGGTGACACTGGCGGGCACACAAAACCTGAATGAGTTCGAACTCCACTTACGTGCCGTGCTCGGCCTGCCCATTCCCGGCATCAAACAAGAACGGATAGGTGCAAGCGCTGTGATCCTTTCCCCGATTGCCAGTCAGGAACGCCCTCAATATCGCGGACTGGAAGAAGTGACGAAAGAAGAAGACACCTACCTCCGTATATTCGGCAAACCGTTTACCCGCGTCAACCGCCGTATGGGAGTAGTGCTTTGCTATGCTCCGCTGAATGCCGATTTGGATGCCCTGCGTGATAAGGCAAAGAGAATTGCCGGGAAAGTAGAGGTTTATTAAAATCCAAAGAATCATAGAAAACTAGAGGAATCATAGAGAAGATAAAAACGAGGCGTGTGTCGAAAGTTAGTGATTACCACTTATTGACACACGCCTCACTTTTTCAGAGAATATCTATCGATTCATCACCATCTTATTCTTTAGAAGAACACCATCCGCTTGTTTATAATTTCAAAAAGTTTGTTTTTTAGCACATTAGCATTGATCGGTTTGGAAGCATAGCCGTCGAACCCTTCGCTAAGAATACGCTGCTCATCCGAAGCATAAGCATAAGCCGTGATAGCGATGATAGGAATTTCGGCAGATAGTTTGCGTATCTCTTTCGTTGCTTCGTATCCGTTCATTATAGGCATATTGATGTCCATCAATACAATATGCGGATGCTTCTCCTTGAACAAATCGACAGCCTCCTGACCATTCCAGGCATGGATAATATTGAAATCCTTGTGCAAGATATTCTCGAACAATTTATAATTACTCTCGTTATCTTCGGCAATCAAAATACTGATATCATCGCGATGCACGTGCATCATGTCGAACTTCGGTTCCTGCGACTGCATCTTTTTTACAGGATGATAAGGCAGCGTAAACCAGAAAGTAGAACCCTTTCCGTACTCCGATTCCACACCTATTTTCCCTCCCATGTGCTCCACAATCATCTGGCAGATTGAAAGTCCGAGTCCTGTGCCTTGCGCAAAACTGTTGAGCTTCACAAAGCGGTTGAACACCGTTCCCAGTTTGTCCTCCTGTATGCCACAGCCCGTGTCGGTCACATAAAAGCGCAACATATTCTCTTCTTTCTCCAGTGTATATCCGAAAGTGATGCTGCCGCCTTTATCGGTGAATTTGATTGCATTGGTGATAAGATTCGTAATCACTTGGTTCAACCGGTTGCCATCTGTTTCAATACAACAATCCGGCATAGGCTCCATCAGGCTGAAAGCCAGCCCTTTTTCTTCCGTTCGGGCTTGCAGTGAGCATTTTATACCCCGCAAAATCTCGCTCAAATGCTTGGGCAGGTAAGCAAACTCAAGTGTGCCCGATTCTATTTTGGACAAGTCGAGGATGTCGCCCACCAGTTGCAACAGCAGCTTGTTGTTGTTTTCGATGATCGTAATATACTCTTCTTTTTCTTCCGGTTCCTCTACGGTAGGTAATAGTCCGGAGAAACCGACAATCGCATTCAGCGGCGTGCGTATCTCGTGGCTCATATTGGCAAGGAAGGCACTCTTCAGGCGATTCGATTCCTCGGCACGGTCCTTGGCACTTACCAATTCCTCTTCCAAAGCCTTGCGGGCGGTAATCACCAATGAAGAACCTACCAACGTCAGCGGGCGACCGTTTTCGTCACGGGTGGCAACAGTTGCCTGTGCTTCCACCCAGTCCGTTTGCAGTCCCGTAGCCGTGCGGGTAACCACCCGGTATTCTTCTTTCACCTTCTTGATAGTTCCGGTTATCAAATCCTGATAAGCCTTCTCGATGCGTGGCCGGTCTTCCCTGAATATTTTTGCAAAGTACTGTGCATCCGGCACAGAAAGTTGCTCTTCGGTAACATCCTGTTCTTCGGTGCTCAATTCGATAGGACGGTTTATGTCGCAAAGAATCATCCTCCGTTCCAGATCCCACTTCCAAGGAATGATGTCGGCCACTTCGAGAGCCATAATCAACTTCTGGTTTGTGGCGTTCAGTTTTTGCTGGGTGTGATACAAATCCGTGCTGTCCACACCAAACACATCTATGTAATCTTTCTTCGAGCTAAGAGCCAGCACGATTTCCTGATGCTTATTGGTCTGTGGGGTATAAAATGAATACGTGATCGGACGTTTTCCCTTATCCAGAATCTTCACATAGTTTATAGAGGCAAGGAAGTTTGTTCCAAACAATTCACTGGCCCGCTTGCCGATTACATCCACTTTAGATTCATACTGTTTCAGGAAATGCTTGTTTATGGAACAGATTTCCATATCAACGATTTCGCCCTCATCATCACGTATCAGACGTTCACGGGCATAGATGATAGGCATATTATCAAACAAATCCGACAACTCTTGTGCCGTTTCCAATTGCGTCTGTTGGGCTTCACGCACCCTGCCTAACGCTTTTATTCTTATATATTGATAAAGCACCACAAAGAGAATAACAAAGAAAGCGATAATGGCTATGAATAAATAGCCATACTGCTGCCATACAGTTTGCGGACGGTTGAAAAAGACAGAACCGGACGGACAACTGTCCGGCGAGAAATTCCGTTGCAACAAAGCGGGATAATTGAATATATTTTCTCCCTTCGGAATGTAAAACGGGATAGTGCGCGGAGCAACTCCCGACAGTACAGCGGAGAGTGTTTTGAGCAACTGCTCGTTGAAATCCGTTTGTGAATACATAAACCCTCCTATCATTCCGCTATTTACGACCAGAGAGTTTTTAAGTGCAAATATCGGAGTCACACTATTGGAGATTACCTGGAATGAATTAGCTTGCAACTGCACATTTCCGGCTACCACCTGACGGGTGAACCAGGATGAAAGAAGTACTCCCGTGGTAGCACTGTCCACTTTGTTCAGTTTCAACAGCAAACTGTCCGTAGTCATATTTGCAGCCGAATAGAAATCATATTCCAGCTCCGGATATGCCTTCTGCAATAACTGTTTCATGTCAGTATTGAGTTGCTGATTCACATAACGTCCGTCTCCGATCAGGATAATCTTCTTCATACCGGGAATCATATGTTGCAGCAGCTTCACATTTTCCTCAATAAACACACGGGTCTGGAGCAGTGTGAGATTATACTCTTCGGTGAAGTTGGTAAGCGGAACCTGTTCGGACGGTACTACCGGATATTTTTTAATGTAGCAGTCATCGGGACCCATATAACTCTCTTCCCCGCACAAAATGAGGGGAACATCTCCCCATGCTTCACGCATCTCATTGCGGAAGAGCATCATCGAGTTGCCCAACAGCAATACGGCTTTAGGTTTCTTCTTTCCATATTTGGCAAAGATATTCGTTTTGAGGTCCGCCAGTTTCAAGCTGTCATCAATCATCAGCATATTCATGTTTTCCACATATACTTCTGTTTTTCTTTCCATGTTCAGCCATTGCAGAACAGGGGAAATGATGGCATTACTCCAAGGAGCATCCGATGTATAGGTATTAAGTATTAGCAGATAATCACTCTGGAAAATGGTATCTTCTTTCACTTGAGGAAAAACGGTGAGAGTCCAAAGGCATAGACTTACCAGCAAAATGGCTTTACGGAACTTTAGTGCTTCCATATTTTCTTGTTGTTTTATTTGTGATATTGATAAACTTCGCAAATCTATGATTTATTTTTGGTATTTTGAGTAAAAACATCAAAAAAAGAAATGATTTTCACTCACTTTCCGAAAAATATCAGTTTATCTTCGTTATTATGCGAATCCCGTTCCAGAAAGTGCATACGCACACTCTGAAACGGGACTACACTTTTGAATGACTCCGGATTCATCGTCCAAAAAAATTTCTACATACCTATTTATATAATTATGTCTTTCTCCGGCGACCCGAATCCGGCTTTTACCTCAAAACAGGGACACGATTTCACCCATTCTTCCGGCTCTATTTCACCATTTCCGTTCAGGTCGGGACTAAGATCACGATGGCCGCACACCCTGCAATCCGGGTAATCCCGCAACAACGTGAGAACCAATACGCGCAGTGAGTGCTTCTGCCATTCGGTACAGGTGTCTTTGGGCTGCCCTGTGCGGTCGACATGTGTACCGAAGCAGTTTGAATGCAATCCGCACTTTTCTGGGTTCGGACAAGATGCCGTTTCGGCAACTGACGCCCAAATGGTTGAAGCGTTTTGAGAACAGTCTACGGGAACATGGATGCAGTTGGAACACGGTGTCTACTTATCTGCGGAAAGATTATTGATTTTGTGAAGCGGTCAAGAGGGAAAGCAATCTCCTGACAAATAAGACGTTACTTCGTAGGTAACGGAAATTTAATTTGAAACGAAAAAGGACACAGAGTATGTATATACTGTAACTGTCAACATGCCGGATGATGGAAAAGTAGAAGCCGGACAATAGTCACCTTTTGGATTATTTTATCCTTCTCCTTGACCATATTCAACAAAAAAGCGCTATCTTTGTTTTGTAATTGAGACACAACATACAATGGGAAGATTTATCAATCCCTTTACCGATTTTGGCTTTAAGTTTTTATTCGGCAGAGAGGTAGAAAAGGAGTTATTAATTGACTTCTTGAATGATTTGCTCGTAGGAGAGCACATAATCACCGACATCCAGTTCCTCAACAACGAACAGCAGCCGGAAGTAAAAACAGAGCGAGGTATTATCTACGACATATATTGCGTAACCGACACGGGCGAACGCATTATCGTAGAAATGCAGAATCGGGAACAGCCTTATTTTAAAGACCGTGCCCTCTTCTATCTCTCACGAGCCATCACGCAGCAAGCAAAAAAAGGTGTTTGGGACTTCCAGTTGGATGCAGTGTATGGAGTGTTCTTCATGAATTTCGTGATGGACAAGGATATGCCCGCTAAAATCAGAACGGATATTATACTTTCTGACAGGGATACTGGGAAGCTCTTCAACAACAAGTTCCGGCAAATCTTTATCGAACTGCCAAACTTCAACAAAGAAGAGGATGAATGTGAAAACGATTTTGAACGCTGGATTTATATATTAAAGCATATGGACACACTTGACAGAATGCCTTTCAAGGCTCGCAAAGCAGTTTTTGAACGACTGGAGAAGTTGGCTTCCAAAGCGAATATGACCCAGGAAGAAAGAGCGCAGTACGAGGAAGAATGGAAAATTTACAACGATTATTTTAATACGTTGGACTTTGCTGAACAGAAAGGACGACGGGAAGGACGGCAAGAAGGGATACAGAAAGGTCGACGGGAAGGACGGCAAGAAGTTCTTATCGAGACCGCTCGTAAATTCAAAGAAATGGGATTTACTACTGAAATGATTGCCAAAGGCACCGGACTTTCAAAAGAAGAAATAGAAAAGCTATAAAATCGACTTATTACGATTAGTACCTCCTCGGAGGAAAACAGGAATACATATCAGAAAAATAAAAGTCCCGTTTTGTCTTGCAACAAAACGGGACTTTCTCTATAAAAAAACTACTACCTATCGTTTCTTGCTCAAGAAACGCTTTGCCAAATACTTACGCAAAGGTTCATCATAGAATTTCAAGCTTAGATAAGCCAGTACAATGCATAATGCGTAAACACATAAAGCTACCTGCCAAGTCTCGCCCAGCGTATAGAGTTGATTCTTAATCAGCCATGCATAGAACAGATACATCAACGGATAGTGTATCACGTAGATCGGATAAGATATATCTCCCAAGAACTTACATATCTGCGTTGACCGCTTATCCGTCGTACTTCCCGACGCACCCAGCCACACAAGGATAGGGAAAGCTACGACAATGCAAAACGCTTCATACACACCGTTCGTACAAACCGGCTCTGCGCCCTCCAAATAAGGAACGGAAAACAGGGCAATCAATACAAGGGTACATATCCAGAAAGCGCCTTTCACTTTCACTGGTTTGAAGTTGCGGGATAAAAGCATACCCAAAGAGAAAGGGAAAAGCATTCTCAATGATCCGCCCAAGAAGTTTACACCATCCAGCGTCCATCCTACCCCCATGTTTCCATAACCGGAGACATCGAAGATGGCGAATGACGTCAACGCCACTCCCAACAATACCACCATCACAGTCAACGCCTTATTAGACAAACGGCGAATGAACAACGCATAAAGGATATTGCCTATATACTCGAAAAATAACGACCAGCACGGCCCGTTCAGCGGAAACATCTCGCCATTGCCGCGAACCTCATAGCCCGCCCCCGGCATGGCAGGAATGAAAAATATCGTGCAAAGAAGAGACAACATCACCATGGATATGGTAACGTGTGTTCCATCCCATTGCACAGAGCCCTGAATGCAGAACGTGATAGCTCCCAGAACAGCCCCCAGAACAACCATGGGATGAAGACGTATCAACCGGCGTTTAAAGAAATCTTTCATAGTGAGACTCTTACCCCAACGGTCGTCGTAAGCGTAACCGATCACAAAACCCGAAAGGATAAAAAAGAAATCCACGGCCAAATATCCGTGATTCAAAGTTTCAATAGCACTATTACTGGCAAAAGCGAAGCCCTCGAATACATGATACCAGATCACCATAAGAGCCGCCACACCGCGAAGTCCGTCAAGAAGATCATAATGCGCCTTGGTGTCTGAAAAGGCTGAAGCAGAAATGTTCGACATTTGTTTTTCTATTAGTAAGTTAGTATTTTCAGAGGACAAAGATACGGTTTGCGCTACGAAGTTTCTTTGCTCTAAAGCAAAAAAGCCCTGCTAATCGCTATTTTTTAGCGCGCACCCGGCTAAGGGTATAGATGGAAATACCCAAAAAAGCAGCCACATATTTCAGCTTCACCCGGTTTATAAGTCCGGGATAGCGGCGGTTGAACTGTTCGTAGCGTTCTTTAGGCGAAAGTTGGAGGCGTTCCACAAACATGTGGCTAAGCTCCTTGTTTACATTCTGATGCAGGATTCTTCCCCAGTTGGCTATGTCGATATACGTTTCGTAGAGGGCATTCAGCTTGTCGATGTGGATAACGTAGATTTTGCAAGCGGAAAGCGTTTCAACGCTTTCTATCGATGGTTGCTGATAGTAGAGCGAATCCATGCCGAACGTAACGTCACCCTCCTGACTGAACCACGTAGTGGTGTCCTCTCCGTTGTGATGGAATATAGAACGGGCAATGCCCTCTTCAATGAAATAAACCAAGCGGTCTGTCACTCCTGCCTGAACAATATAGGTATCTTTGGGATAATACCTTAATTCCATATTCGCCTGAAGCGCTTGAAGTGCTTCGTCGGAAACCGGATAGATTTGCCTGATTTTACGAATGATATTTTCCATTTGGGGGAATGGCGTATTGGGGGTTAATGACGTACTTTAGGATATTTATTATTAAAACGGAAACCAAGACCGAGCATCAGATAATTAGGAGTCTGGAAATCCTGAAGATTGTAGCCGATGTGAAGGAATGAACTCCGGGTGACGTCTATCTTCAACGCAAAGACCTGATACAGTCCGCGCAAATCGCCACGCCCCAGCACATTTGTTCCCAAGCCGACACCGATAGTAAAAAACGGCATCACGTATTCTGCCCGTCCGGAGAGTCCCAGCGCAAGCTGATGCTGAATGCCCGGCACGAGAAATTTACGACGGGAGGAACCGCTGCCGCCATCGTACTCTACCAGCGCATCTTCGGTGTACACATTGGCACTACCGTCATAGACACCATCCAGCGAGACTCCGAAGCGCAGCTTATAGTTGAGATTGTACATCGGAGCAAAGTTGAATCCCGCTACGGGATAGCTGCCCGGTGATGCAATCTGTTTCTCGCCCACATAGACACCTTTCCGGCGCCACGAGCCGAACAACACAAGGTCATAACTGACGTGCCGCGGAAAACGGGGAACGTAGGGATGAACCAATGATTTAGTGAGGTCGGCTTCTTCCCGGTTGAAGTTGTACACCAGTCCGATTTTCGCTCCGGTGGTGTTGACACCTGCATTGGGAAACTTGGTGTTGCCGTTAGAGAAATGCGTGAAGTCTCCGCCGATGATAAAGTCGAAATAACGGGAAAGCGACCAGTTAAGGTAGATACCTGCGTTGAGATAGGCATTCACCCGTGAGCCTACGGCTCCGTTGTAAGAGTTGTAATCGTTGTCATAAGGTTTCCATCCGGCAGAGATACCGAAATTCCACTCGTAATTGAGCGAAAGGCGGGGATTGAAACGGGCAATGCGTGCACCTTGAAAGACATAGAACGTCACAGGATCACCCAGCTGCTTTTTATCGCCAAAGGTGGTGAAGGCCAAGCCGAAACCTTGATAGGCTCCGCCATAGATGCGGTCGGCACAGGTGTTGGGACGAAACTTGAAAGAGTATTTCAGATGAGCGGCAAATGAACTCTGGATGGGTTTCCACCGTTCGTTCTCGCCTTGCAGGAAAGGATTGGTGGGGAACACGTATTGCGGCCGCGCCTCTATCCCCAACCGGTGAATGAAATGGTGGGGAACGTAGGGAGCTACGGTGTCGGCTCCGCATTGCGGGAAACTGTTGTGCCGGAAGCCATGAATTTCTTCCTGCAATCTCCGCACTTCTTCACGAAGTTGGCGGACGTCCTGCCGGAGCTGTTTCACCTCTTGCCGCATTTCCTTCATCTCTTTCTCTTCCTGCCCTACCTCCTGCGCACAAAGCGAAGTGCCGGGAAAAAGCAAAGCGGAACAGATTACGGCAATTTCCCATCTGGGTATCTTTACTCTCATATAATAGTCTGGTTTGTCTTTTCAGAACGGAAGTTACAAATGGAGCTTCTCAATAAACTGTGCCACATGATAGCCGTCCATCAATCCATGATGGCAGGTTACGGAAACGGGCATCATCAGTCTTTCTCCGTCGCGGAAGTACTTTCCGGTGGAGATTTTGGGAACACTATCGCCCGAACGCATATTGGTGGGGTGCTTCATGTCGGTGAATGAGAGCCACGGCACTGCCGAATAATGAATGGCATTGGGATGGAAAGTGCCTCCTTTGTTGAGTCCCGTAGTGGCTTGCAAACGTTCCATCTCTGCTTTTGCCCGACGGATAAAGACGAGTTCGTCCGGATCGTATTCAAAGGCGGCAAAAGAAAAGGTATGGTCGGCACGGCCTACGGTGGCTTCGGGCAGAAGGCTGTCATAGCACACCACCTTATCGCCTTCGATGCGGTAACGGAATTCTTCTACCGCAGCAGCGGCTGTCGTTATCCGGTGGAGGACTAACAGGGAAAAGGATATGCCTTTGGCTTTGGCTTCCTGATACGCGCGCGTACAGTCTACCTGAACGGTTACTCCGAAAAACGGATCGTCAAAAGCACTGAAATGTTCGTAATGTTCTCTTCTGTTCCAAGTAGCAATATCGATGATCTTCTCTATCTGATTCATTCTAAACACTCTTTTTTAAGTTTCACCACAGAGGACACAGAGTTTTTTCGGTAAGGTAAGACCGGAAACAATGGAATCAATTGCATTAATCCGGTGAAAAAGTTCTATAAAAGCTCTATAAAATCTCTGTGTCCTCTGTGTCCTCTGTGGTGAATAAATTACTGATGTTGCTCACGCAACAGGTCGTTCACTGTTTTTACCGGGTTGAAGGTGGAAAGTGGCACTTCTACGAAGACGGTATTCCAGTCGCTCATCGCACCGTTCCACAAGCCGGGAAGTTCGAGAGCTTTCAGGTCTTTGCCGTTCTTCGATTTGTAGGAGATGAAGCCTGTTGCCTTATCTACGTACTTCACCAAGTCGAATTTATGTCCTTTATAATCGCGCACAGCACATACGAGGTCTACCGGATTGAAGTGTGTGCCTTTCTCGAACATTTCTTTCTTCTCCGGATCGTCCATGTCGATCTGTGAGCTTTCGAGGATTTGCAGGGAGATGGTTCCGTCGCTGTTGTAAGCAAGGAACGGGCCGCCACCGGGTTCGCCTACGTTCTTCACCATTCCGCAGACACGCATCGGGCGGTTGAACTTGTTTTTCAGGTAGATGGCGAGTACGGAATCTTCGAGGTCTTTCGTCTCCGGATTCTTGCAGAAGAGTTTCTTTTGCAGGAATTGAAGCATTTCCATCATCTGGTCATGGGTGTATTTACCGCTGTCGAGCAGGGTAAGATATTCGAATACTTGTTTTTGCAAAGTCACGAGCACTCCGGCAATCAGTTTCTTATAAGTAACGGTGTCGGCCTTCAGTCTGTCGGGCACTACGTTGTCGATGTTCTTGATGAAGATAATATCTGCATCGAGGTCGTTCAGATTCTCAATCAGTGCACCGTGGCCACCGGGACGGAACAGCAGTTTGCCGTTGTCGCGGAAAGGTTGGTTGTCCATGTCGGCGGCAATCGTGTCGGTACTCGGCTTCTGTTCGGAGAAGGTGATGTAATAATCCACTCCATAGCGTTTGGAAAATTCGTCTACCTTTTCGGCTACCAATTTCTTGAAAAGTTCGCGATGTTCGGTAGATACCGTGAAGTGCACATTCACTTTACCGCTCTTTCCGGCAGCATACATGGCTCCTTCGGCGAGATGTTCTTCCATCGGTGTGCGTGAACCTTCAGGGTACTTATGGAATTTGAGCAGACCTTTCGGCAATGCGCCATAATTCAGTCCGGCAGTTTCGAGCAGGGCGGACACCACTGCTTTATAGTTACCTTCTTCGATCAGTCCGGAAATATCTTTTCCGTCGATACGCTGGCAGGCTACATTCAGATCGTCATAGAAAGCAAAATCCTTGATTCCGTCAAAGAATGCCTGTTCGAACTTGGTAGTCGGCCGGTCATAGTCGGCGGACAGGAACTCGAATAGGTTCTTGAACATACGACTCGCTGCACCGGAAGCGGGCACGAACTTCACAACAGTCTTACCTGTGTTTGTATACGCATCCCAAGCGGCCAGATAAGCCTTCTGTTCTTCTGCATCGGGAGCCAATATTCCTTTTTCGATGGAAGCGGCTGCATCCAGTTTCAAAAAGGGGAAACCCGTCTGGAAGCATGCTAATTGTTCTGCAATTTGCTCTTCCGTAATGCCTTTCTTGGCAAGCAACTCTTTGTCCTGTGTCGTTATCATAATATCTAATTTTATTAATTGATGCCCAAAAATACAAAATGTTATTTACTTCTTGCCGAATAACCGGGAAAAAAACTAATTTTACATCGAATTAACAAGATTGAATATGGACGACTTTTTTACATCGGAGGAAAAAAAGGAGCTTTTTTCACTCTACCGGCATTTGTTGCAATCTGCAGGAGATAGTATTTCCTGGAAGGATTGCCTAAAGTTAAAGAGACATCTTATCAAAGCGGCCCAGTGTAACGGTCTGCAACGCAATAACTTCGGGATGAATCCCGTCATCAGAGATTTACAAACGGCAGTGATCGTTGCCGAGGAAATCGGTATGAAAGGTTCGTGCCTGGTCGGTATCATGTTGCACGAAATCGTGAAGGGGCATGTCTTGTCTATCGACGAGGTGAACGCCGAATATGGGGATGACGTGGCAAGTATCATCAAGGGATTGGTGAAAACAAACGAGCTTTATGCGAAGAGTCCGGCTATCGAGTCGGAAAACTTCCGTAATTTGCTGCTTTCTTTCGCGGAGGATATGCGTGTAATCCTGATAATGATTGCGGACCGCGTGAACGTGATGCGCAAAATCAAAGATACGGGCAACGAGGGGGACCGGATCAAAGTGGCGAACGAAGCTGCATATCTGTATGCTCCGCTGGCGCACAAGCTGGGACTGTATAAGCTGAAATCGGAACTGGAAGATTTGTCTCTCAAATATACGCAGAAGGAAACGTATTATTTTATCAAGGATAAGCTGAATGAGACGAAGGCTTCCCGCGACAAGTATATCGCTGCTTTTATCGAGCCGATCCAGAAGAAGGTGTCGGAAGCAGGATTGAAGTTCGACATCAAGGGGCGAACCAAGTCGATTCATTCGATATGGAACAAGATTCAGAAGCAGAAAACGTCTTTTGAGGGGATTTATGACTTGTTCGCCATCCGTATCATCCTCGATTCGGAACCGGATCCGGCTAAGGAGAAGCAGGAATGCTGGCAGGTTTATTCGATTGTTACGGATATGTACCAGCCGAACCCGAAGCGTCTGCGCGACTGGCTCTCTATTCCGAAAAGCAATGGTTACGAATCATTGCACATCACTGTGATGGGCCCGGAAGGGAAATGGGTGGAAGTGCAGATACGTACCCGCCGCATGGACGAGATCGCGGAACGCGGCTTGGCTGCTCACTGGAGATATAAAGGTATCAAGGGTGAAACGGGTCTGGACGAGTGGTTGACTTCTGTGCGGGAGGCGTTGGAGAATGCGGACAACGACTCGCTGAAAGTGATGGATCAGTTTAAGATGGATCTCTACGAGGATGAAGTGTTTGTCTTCACGCCCAAGGGGGATTTGTTCAAGCTCGGCAAGGGGGCTACGGTATTGGATTTTGCGTTCCATATCCATAGTAAGTTGGGATGCAAGTGTATCGGCGCGAAAGTGAACGGCAAAAATGCACAGCTTAAACAGAAACTGAACAGCGGCGACCAAGTGGAAATCATGACTTCAAACACCCAGACTCCGAAGCAGGACTGGCTGAACATCGTGACGACTTCCAAAGCGCGCACCAAGATAAGGCAGGCTCTCAAGGAGATGGTGGCACGCCAGCATGCTTTTGCCAAGGAGACGCTGGAACGGAAATTCAAGAACCGTAAGCTGGAATATGATGAAGCGACCATGATGCGCCTCATCAAGCGATTGGGCTTCAAGAATGTGACGGAGTTTTATCAGCGGATTGCCGACGGTGGACTGGACGTTAACGAGATTCTGGATAAATACGTAGAGCAACAGAAACGGGACAGTGATACGCACGACGAAATTGTGTATCGCAGTGCCGAAGGGTATAACTTGCAGGCTGCGCAACAAGAGGAAACGACGTCTAAGGAAGATGTACTGGTGATCGACCAGAATCTGAAAGGGTTGGAATTCAAGTTGGCTAAATGTTGTAATCCGATTTACGGGGACGATGTGTTTGGTTTCGTTACGGTAAGCGGTGGTATCAAGATACACCGGGCGGATTGTCCGAATGCCAACCAGATGCGTGAGCGTTTCGGTTATCGTATTGTGAAGGCTCGTTGGGCGGGGAAATCGGTGGGTACACAATATCCTATCACGCTGCGGGTTGTAGGACACGATGATATTGGTATCGTGACTAATATCACTTCTATTATATCCAAAGAGAATGGTATCACGCTGCGCTCCATCGGTATTGACTCGCACGACGGTTTGTTCTCCGGAACACTGACGGTCATGGTGGGTGATACGGGACGTTTGGAGGCTCTTATCAAGAAATTACGTACTATAAAGGGAGTAAAACAAGTTAGCCGGAATTAATTCCGGCTACTCTCCTATCTTACTTTCTTCTTTATATAATAAGGATAGGTAATCAATACAAAGAAGAGTAAAGCAATGGATGCTACTATCTGTCCGGTATGTAGCATCTTATCTGTATCCAGTTCCATGTAGCAGGCGGTAGCGATTCCCAGAGAAATGCCGATTTCGGTTGCCAGCAGATGGGTAGTGTTGGCTGTTCCGCGTTGGCAATGGTGGGATAGCTTTACGAACATCACCAGGAATTCCGGCAGGATAAAGCCTAAGCCCAATCCCAAGAGTACGGAGGAAATACCTATGGAGATGTCTGTATTCAATAAAGACATGGCTACCATTTCCAATCCGATTCCCATAATGACCAGTCGCAAGGTTTTCTCTTTCAGGAAAAACAGACGTGCAAAGAACAGGGAAACAATGTATCCGAGGGCTGTTCCTACAAAGAACGGTACGGGGATTCCTGTGTTTCCGAGTACGAAATCGTTTAGGAAAGGGTGTACCATGGGAACCAGCAGTCCCGGAATGAAGGTTATCAGGATCAGATTGATGGCAGGAACCCATCCACGAAGCAATAAGAAGCGGTCGAAGGAATAGAGTTTGGTGACAATCGGCGCACGGAAAGGTACGTAGACTCCTGATAAAATGAGGATTCCGACAGCTCCGGTTATGACAGATACAGTGAGCAGGGTTTGGAAGGATTGGCTTTGATAAAGCCATACTCCGAGGATAATGCCTGCGATCATCCCCATACGTGCCATCCAGGAGAAACTGACGTTTCCCGCACTGCGCAGCGTGGAGTTGGTGATGTCGATGGCCAATGTGATGCCGGCTGTTGTGCCTATGCCAAAGGCAAGCCCTTGCACGGTGCTCAACAGAATCAGTTCTGTGAGGTTGGTGACAAAGGCGTATCCGATGGTCGCCACTACCATCAGGGCGGCAGCAAACATACACACGTATTTACGCTTGTATGCATCTACCAGATAGGCATGGAAAGGACCGATGAGGAACATCCCCAAGGTGAAAAAGAGAAAGATTACTCCTGTCTGTGCAGCCGGCACTCCGAGACGGTCGGCCATCTCTACGGAAAGCACCGGAAATAACACATACAAGGATATAAACAACAGCAAATTAGCTACACATATCCGCATAAAATGAACTGTCCACAATTTAACTGCCATATACTATATTTAATATTGTTCCTTCTCGTTGGGAAAGTAGCAATTCTTCACGTCAGAAACATAACGGCTGATGGCATCGGTCATCACCGTGTACAAGTCAGCGTAACGACGCAAGAAACGGGGACGGAATCCGTTGTTCATGCCAAGCATATCCTGAATCACCAATACTTGACCGTCTACGTGTCCACCGGCACCGATACCGATAATAGGTATGGTCAGTTCGGAAGCTACGCGTTCGGCAAGGGTTGCGGGAATCTTTTCGAGTACAATGGCAAAACAGCCTGCTTCTTCCAATAGA
Organism: Bacteroides sp. 90-K9/2; assembly: GCF_047310725.1. Classification (NCBI taxonomy): domain Bacteria; kingdom Pseudomonadati; phylum Bacteroidota; class Bacteroidia; order Bacteroidales; family Bacteroidaceae; genus Bacteroides; species Bacteroides sp. 90-K9/2. Next base: position 279,426 of record NZ_JBCGVL010000005.1, on the reverse strand, counting down.
TGGGCGTCGCGAATCAGCTTCTCGGCTTCGGCGTCGTCCTTGGCACGCACGGTATAGGTACCGTATTTATTGATGGATTGAGGCATGAGTCCCAGATGTCCCATTACCGGAATGCCGGCGCATACGATGCGTTTCACCGTGTCTATGATTTCTTCACCACCTTCCATCTTCAAAGCGTCAGCGTGGCTTTCTTTCATGATGCGGATGGCAGAAGCAAGTCCTTCCATCTCGTTGCCCTGATAGGATCCGAAAGGCATATCAACCACTACCATCGCACGCTTTACACCACGTACCACGGATTTAGCATGATAAATCATTTGGTCGAGTGTGATAGGTAGTGTAGTCACATTACCTGCCATTACATTAGAAGCAGAGTCGCCTACCAGAATTACATCCATTCCTGCACCGTCTACAATCTGCGCCATTGTGTAATCATATGCAGTCAGCATAGATATTTTTTCACCTCTCTGTTTCATTTCAACCAAGCGATGAGTAGTCACCTTTCTTGTATCATCCGATATATAACCAGCCATGTCTTTTTAAATTAAAAATTAATGATTAAATATTAAAACGACGCCAAGCGCCTTCAAAAATCGCGGCAAAGTTATAACATTTAATTCAGAACAGAGAAGGAAATGCAAAAAATCCTTTCAAACGCCTCGCTTAGGTAGCTGGGGAGGCGTTTGAAAGGATTCTGTGAGGTATAATAAAAGCTCCTTAACGATATAAGGAAGCGATTTATCAAGTGCAATAATGTGCGTTTCGGATTTATTCTTTCTCTTAACGATGTAGAGTCAGGAGCTTGTCGTAGGTCATGCCGATAAAGTCATCTATTATATAATGTGCTTTGCCGGTAATAGCTTCACGTGAGTTGGTGGTGGCAAGTCCGATCACTGTTGCCCCGGAAGTCATTCCGGCTTGCAGACCGTGGAAAGAATCTTCAAAGACATAGGTATTTTCGGGAGTGGCTTCAAAGATTTCCATTCCGAGCAGGAAGCAGTCGGGAGCCGGTTTGGAACGGGCAAACATCTCTCCGGTCAGAATGCGGTCTACCATTCCTTTAAATTCGGGGTGGGCATTATAGACGTTGGCCATCTTCTCTTCGTTGGAGCTGGTGACTACGGCTATCTTTGCACCGTTACGGCGAAGATCGGCTATAAAGGCTTCTACTCCGGGGATATACTCGTAGGACATCTTTTGCTCGTAAACGTAAAGTTCAGCGCTTATTTCAAGCTGGGCTTCGGGTTTGTCCGAGAAATACTTTTCATAGATTTGCAATAATGTCTGTCCCTTGATCCGGCGGCCGAAATCTTCTTCGTTCAGATATTTCCGTCCCTGCTCGTCCCAGAAGACTGTGTACTGCGTTTCTGTATCCATAATGACACCATCAAAATCGAAGAGTGCCGCAATCGTTTTCGTTGTATTCATATATAAACTTTCTTTTTACCTAAACGTTAAACCTTGTGTATCCATCGCTGCAAAGTTCCGAATAATCATCGAATCAGGCAAATAATTCGTACCTTTGCAAAGCTAAAAAAAACGTAACATACGTTTTTATCCAACAAAATCTACTAGCGCATGAGCAAGAACGACCCACATATCTTAGGCAAAGAAAGTATCGGCAAATTGCTGTTACAATATTCCATTCCTGCAATTATAGGAATGACGATTACTTCTATCTATAATATTATTGATAGTATCTTCATCGGACATGGCGTAGGCCCGATGGCGATTGCCGGACTGGCCATCAGCTTTCCGCTGATGAATCTGGTGGTGGCTTTCTGTACATTGGTATCGGCGGGCGGTTCTACGCTGGCGTCTATCCGTCTGGGACAAAAGGATATGAAGGGGGCTACGGAAATCTTGTCACACACGTTGATGCTCTGTATCACTAATTCGTTCTTCTTTGGTATTTTGTCTTTCATCTTTCTGGATGATATATTGGTTTTCTTCGGGGCCAGTAACGAGACGCTTCCTTATGCGCGGAGCTTTATGCAGGTGATCTTATTGGGTACTCCTATCACTTATACGATGATTGGGTTGAACAACGTGATGCGTGCTACCGGATACCCGAAAAAGGCGATGTTGACTTCGATGGTGACGGTGGTGGCGAACATTATCCTCGCTCCTATCTTTATTTTCCACTTTGAATGGGGAATGAGAGGGGCTGCTACGGCAACGGTGATTTCGCAGTTGATCGGTATGGTGTGGGTGGTGAGCCACTTTGTCAAGAAAGACAGTACGGTGCATTTTGAGGGGAATATCTGGAAGATGAAACGGAGAATTGTGGAGAGTATCTTCGCCATTGGTATGTCTCCTTTCCTGATGAATGTGTGTGCGTGTGCCATTGTGATTATCATCAATAACAGCCTGCAAAATTACGGAGGTGATATGGCGATTGGAGCTTATGGGATCATCAACCGTTTGCTGACGCTTTATGTGATGATTGTGTTAGGTCTGACGATGGGTATGCAGCCTATCGTGGGGTATAACTTCGGAGCGCAGAAGATAGACCGCGTGAAACAGACGTTGCGACTGGGGATTATCTCCGGGGTTGTGATTACCAGTAGCGGGTTTATTATCTGCGAGTTCTTCCCGCATGCTGTGTCGGCTCTTTTCACGGATAGCGATGAATTGATTGATTTGGCCGTAGACGGTATCCGGCTGGCTGTATTGATGTTCCCGTTTGTAGGGGCGCAGATTGTGATTGGTAACTTCTTCCAAAGTATCGGGAAGGCTAAAATAAGTATTTTCCTTTCGCTGACGCGGCAGTTGCTTTATCTTTTGCCTTGCTTGCTACTCTTTCCCAACTGGTGGGGATTGAAAGGTATCTGGATTAGTATGCCGGTATCGGATGCACTGGCATTTATTACGGCGGTTGTCAGTCTGATGATTTACATTAAGAAAGTATCTAAACAACATCCGGAAACGGTAGCGGAATAAAGCATTAGCAGCTTTACTCCGCCTATTGGTTTTTATTATTTATTCTGCTTTAATGCTCTTTACGGGGTTTTCATTGGCAACGTGCCAGGCTTTCACTACCACGCAAGCCACGATAACCAATAGTACCAGCAGGGCTATTCCTATAAAAAGTAACAGATCCATATCAATTCGTTCGCTAAACTGTTCCAACCATATTTGGCCTGTAAAATAGGAAGCGGCAGTACCTATCAGAACAGAGATTACGGAGATGTTCAGAATGTCGTATATCAATAATTTCAGGATGCCGGAGGCTTCTGCCCCATTCACTTTGCATATGGCTATTTCCTTGCTGCGGCGTTGAGTTTCTCCATTCACATAGCCAATCAATCCCGTGATGACAATAAGCAGGATGAAGCAGGACGAAATCCAGACTGCATTACGGAAACGATATACACTCTTATAGCCTTCCCGGATCTTGCTGTCTACTGAATTGAAGTTCAGAGCTACATTCGGAAATGTTTTTGCCACACATTCGTTCAAGCGTTTCAGGTTCTCGTCATAGGGTTCTTTTAGACGGACATTGATGGTGTGATTGGCCGATTCTTTATCGGCAATCAATGCAATAGGAGACTGACTGGAATAGAAACTTCTATTACGAATATCATCAAACACTCCTACGATGGTACCTTCTACCCCACTCACGGATTTTCCTACGGCACCATCGGTCCATTTCATCAAACGGACGAGTTCTTTATTCACCAATAGATCGCCTTTTTTCTTGATGGTGGTGCCTTCTGTTATTCTGATTCCCATCACATTCGGATAATCATAGTCGCACATATTGAAATTAAGGGTAGCAATGCGTTTGCCGTCGTTGCCAATCAATCCACGTGTCCAGTACTCTCCCAGTACGCTGTGTGTGGATGCCGATACCCCATCCACCATCGGTTGGCGAAGCAACTCGTCTTTTACATGTTCTACTGTTTCGCCTGACATCCAGGTTTCGGCTTCTACCAGTCCCGGAATCTTGATTCCCATATCTCCATTCATCAGGTGAGAATATTGTAACAGGGTAACCAGCAATAGTCCGAGTACAAAGGAGGTACCCGTGAACTGGACAAATAGCAATGAACGTTTCCATCCTCTTTTCCCATCCGTATAGTGCCGGAATACCTGCGTGACGGGAATACGTGAAAACAGTTTCCCCGGTATGCCTCCTGCCAGGAGGAAAAGGACTGCTACAGTGAGCAACGGTATCCAAATGATGTCCCAGGCAAACAGTGAGGCAAGGCTGGTTCCCAGCAGGTCTTCGATCAATTCGCCCATGTTGATTATCAACAGGAAGCTAAATAGAATGGATAGTAGAACCAAGACTCCGGTTTCTGCCAGAAACATACCAAAGACGTTCCCTGAACTGGCTCCACTGCATTTATGTACTCCTACGCTTTTTGCACGACGACTGATAGTGGCTATTGAAATCAACATATAATTCATGATGGCTACAAAAAACACTGAAAAGCCGAGGAAGCCGAATATCATCAAACGTTTCTGGGTATCGGCAGAATCCAGATGACGTTCCGAAAGAGGAACAACGCTGTATTCCAACTTCCAGTCATCCCATTGCAAGGGGCTGTATTTTGCCATTACTTGTTGGATTTTGCTGTTCACCTTGTCTATATCCGACGCATGACGCAAGCGTGCAAAGGCATAAAAGATATCATTCCCATTCCAACCGTTACCACTCGCATAGTGACCATCGCGGTGAATGGTAATCACAAAGTCACGGGAGAGCATCGAATTTTCGGGTATATCTTTATAGACGCCACGAATTGTCAGTTCCAACTGTTTGTCCGCCGAAAGGGTTTTCCCAATAGGGTCTGCACTGCCGAATGTTTCACGGGCAAAATGTTCTGAAACAAATATGCTATTCGAAATGATGAGATCTTTCGCGTTCCCTTTTAGTACGGGTATACCCATCGTTTCAAAGAAACAGGTGTCAACCCTCATGTAATTTGCTTTTGACAGCAGTTTGTCTTCTTTATAAATATGATAAAACTGGGAAGGAAGTACACAGGTGGCCAACTCTATTTCTTCAGGCATATCCTGCGCCAGGGTAAAAGCTACCGGATCGCAGACGGTATAGTCATAATTCATTCCGTCATCGCCCTGCACTTCGCCGGTCGTCATATTCTGTGCCGCTATTCTCGCCATTATCAGATTCTCCGCTTCCGGGTAACATTTCTCATAGCTCATCTCAAAAGCTATTTGCGAGAAAAGCAAGATGCCAACTGTTAGTCCTAAAGAAAGGGAGAGCACTCTTACGATATTCAAAGTACGCTCATGCAGTAATGTACGTATGCTATAATAGATTTGTCTCATACTTGCTTCTGATCTGGTTTATGCTATCACACTGGCTACCACGCTGCCGTCGAACAAATGAACTGTACGATGGGCAAAGGATGCGTCATGTTGTGAGTGTGTCACCATGATGATGGTTGTTCCTTCTTTATTCAGTTCGGTCAACAGGTTCATCACTTCTGCCCCATTCTTTGAATCGAGGTTACCGGTCGGTTCATCGGCGAGAATCAGTTTCGGATTGGTCACTACGGCACGGGCAATGGCGACACGTTGTTGCTGACCACCGGAAAGTTGTTGCGGAAAGTGTTTGGCACGATGACTGATGTTCATCCGTTTCAGAATATCTTCTACCATGCGGCGGCGTTCGGATGCTTTAAAGCCCAAATATGTCAGAGGAAGTTCTACATTCTCGTAAACATTCAGTTCGTCGATCAGGTTAAAGCTCTGGAATACGAATCCGAGTTTGCCCTTACGCACATGGGTACGTTCTTTCTCTTTCAATCCGCCCACTTCTTCACCCATCAAGCGGTAGGAACCTTCGGTAGGGTTATCGAGCAACCCCAGAATGTTCAACAAAGTGGATTTACCACAACCGGAGGGCCCCATAATGGCTACAAACTCTCCCTCTTTTACTTCAAGGTTTACGTGATTCAAGGCAACTGTCTCCACTTCGGAAGTACGGAATACTTTACTGATGTTGTTTATTTCAATCATAATCTTTTTATTTATGTTTTTAATTATTCACTTTTAAGGCTACTCACGGGATTTTCATTGGCAATCCGCCACGATTTCCAAAGTACGCAGGCTACGATAACGAGAAGATTTACAATCGCTATCAGTACATACGCCGCCCAGCTGACGGGCACGTGTTCGGCAAACATATCCATCCACATATCATTGACGTACCATGATGCCGCCACACCGACCACAACGGCTGCAACGGCTACATAGAGCACATCTTTCACCAACATTTCCAAAATACCGGAGGCTTCGGCGCCATTGACTTTGCGTATGGCAATCTCTTTGGAACGGCGGCGGACTTCGTCGGTTGTGTAGCCTATCAATCCCATCATCATCACAAAGAACATGGTAACCGCTGCCAGTATGGTAGCATTGCTGAAGACGCGGATGGAGTTATAACTCTCTTTTATCATCTGCTCCATCGAACGGAAATCGACCGTTTTATCGGGGAAAGCATCTGCCGATACTTTATTCAGTTTCTGAAGATTCTCCGCAAAAGGTTCTTTCAGCCGGACATGAACACAGCTCCCGAAATTCTTGGTACTCATCAGGATGAAAGGTGCTTGCGGGTTGGTGAAATTACCGATCCGGAAGTCTTTAATCACTCCCACTACTTTACATACGTAGCCTGAATTATAGACGGTACGGTTCAATAGTTCGGTTCCCCAGTGCATCCATTCGCCGTATGTTTCATTGATGACTACTTCGTCTTCATTTCGTGGCATACGCCCCTCCTTCATCACCATACCCATCATCTTCGGATAGTCTTCCATCATTTTACAAAAACGGGAAGAGAAAAGTGATTGTCCACTTTCATCCTGAATCATCGTTCCGCTATAACTATATACGGGATGGGAATCGGCACTGGACACGGACTCTACATAAGGCAGGCCGCGGAAGAAAGTCAGGGCATAGTCTTGGTTTTCTTTATTGCCGAAACCGGTATTGGCTACGACAACGCGCTTCGGATTGTATCCCAGGTCTTTGTTTAAGACATAGTAGTATTGCAGCATCACCACATACATCAGTCCGCAGATGAAAGCTACGCCGGCAAACTGCACGAATAATAGCGGGCGTTTCCAGCCTTTCTTTCCTTCTGTATAGCGGCGGAAGACTTGTGAAACGGGGATTTTGACAAAGATGCGTCCGGGCAGTGCTCCTCCTATGAGGAACAGGATAGCTACCGTCAGCAGGGGTACCCAAAGACGGTCTAAAGAGAACAGAGCTCCGAGTTCAACGGCGGTTGTATCTTCTATAAAGTCGCGGAAGTTCAGTAAGATTAATCCCATCAGTAGTAAGGCGAAGAGAATAATGATAGCTGTTTCCAATAGGAACATTCCCAGAATTTTGCCGCTGCCTGCACCGCTACACTTATGTACGCCGATGGCTTTGGCACGATATGAGAGTGAAGAGATGGAGATCAGTACGTAGTTCAAGGTAGCGATAAAAAGGATGATTATTCCCAGGATAGACATGATGTTCCGCATCCGCTTCACGTCCGGCTCTTCCCTGTACACATCACGGATCGGCTTTACAAAAGCGGTATAACCTACTACTTTCTGGTCTTCTGCAGGACGATATTTCTTTATCAAGTCATTCAACCGGGCATTCACCACGGATTTGTCTGCTCCGGGACGGAAACGGATAAATGCAATCCAGCTATCGCCTCCTCTCCAGGAGTAGTTTCCCCATCCACGGCTCCATACGGTAGGCAGAGAAATCACAGCCTCCGGTCTGACGGTAGCATTTTCAGGTATGTCAGCATACGTACCTTTCACTGTCAGTTCTATTTCCTTATTATAAGAGATAACTTTGCCTATCGGATTTTCTTGATCGAACATCTTACGAGCCAACCGGTCACTAAGAAAGACAACATCTTTCTGCATCAGTTCCTTTTCCGGAACACCGCTTAAAACGTCGATACCCATAGTCTGAAAGAATAGTGAATCGGCTGTCACTTTGTTAGCTTCAAAACGGACACTTCCATGATAAAGAGGGGCACTCATCCAGACGCAATAGCTGGTGGCTGCCTCCACTTCTTTAGGAAAATTCTCCAGTATGGCACCCGCCACCGGTCCGCAGTTCATTTCCTGCGGCTCAAAGGTTTGGCCATTGGCGGAAAAGACGGAGAAGATCTGATACAGGTTATCATAATCTTTGAAGCATTTGTCAAAGCTCTGTTCGAAAGCCACACGGGCAAACAACAGAATGCTCATCGTCAGCCCCAACGCCAAAGAGAGGATTTTGATAACGTTGGAACCATGCCCCCGCAATAAAGTACGGATCACATAATAGATTTGTTTCATATTATATTTTATTTTTGTTTTTCTATTTTCAATCATGCAGAAAGCATGCCAAAAAAGAATAATAATTCATTATCAGGTGTTTATCATTTCAACCTTTCTGAATATTGTCTAAAAATTAGACAGTACCGTCTAATTTTTAGACAACCGGGAGACTATTCCATTTCTCCTTTAAATTGTTCCAACAGTCTCTATTATCCATGGGGAGATTGTCCATCCCGGTAGAAAACTTTATCTTTGCATTCAGTTTTATAAACTATTAAAGTAATGATGAAGAGGAAGAATTTATATGCACTGTGTTCGTGCCTGTTCCTTTCGGGATGCGGTATGATAGACTATCATCCGTATGACGTCCGCATCAGCGGAGAAACAGAGGTCAATGCACACAACATCGAAAGAATAGAAGCGAGCTGCCAGGGTAAAACTACGATACGGTTCGTGACAATGGGCGACTCACAACGATGGTATGACGAAACGGAAGATTTTGTAAAAGCGATCAATCAACGGAATGATATTGACTTCGTCATCCACGGAGGGGATATGAGTGACTTCGGACTGACCAAGGAATTTCTTTGGCAAAGGGATATCATGAACGGACTTCATGTTCCTTATGTGGCTTTGATCGGAAATCATGACTGCCTGGGCACGGGAGCGGAAACCTACAAGGCTGTATTCGGCTCCACAAACTTCTCTTTCATCGCAGGCAATGTGAAGTTTGTCTGCTTGAATACCAACGCTTTGGAGTATGATTACTCCGAACCGGTACCGGACTTTACCTTTATGGAAAATGAGATAACGAACAGGCGGGAGGAGTTTGAAAAGACAGTTATTTGTATGCACGCGCGTCCCTATACGGATGTGTTCAATGATAATGTGGCAAAAGTATTCCAGCACTATGTCAAACAGTATGCAGGAATACAGTTCTGCACGGCCGCCCATACCCATCACTATCAGGACGATGTGATTTTTGATGATGGAATACATTATGTTACCAGTGATTGTATGGATTACCGTACTTATCTGGTATTTACAATAACTCCGGAAAAATACGAATATGAGCTGGTTAAATACTAATTATATCTTACGCGCAGGAGTACTGTACGTGCTTCTCCTGCTTTCCGGTCTGATGTCTGCCACCTGCCAGACAAACGCACCGGAACAGACCCAACATACCCGTTATGACAATCGGGTTCACCGTTTCCGCAGAAACTGGGAGCGGATTATCCCGACTCATTCCAAAATACAATATGCCGGAAATATGGGATTACTCTCTTTCGGCACAGGATGGGATTATGGAAAGCGTAATCAGTGGGAAACGGATGTATTGCTCGGATTCATCCCGAAATATTCTTCGAAGAAAGCAAAAGTGACCATGACGCTCAAACAGAACTATATGCCCTGGAGCATTAACATTGGAAAAGGATTCTCGACGGAGCCTCTTACCTGTGGTCTTTATGTGAATACCGTATTTGGAAATCAGTTCTGGGTGAATGAGCCGGAACGTTATCCGAAAGGGTATTATGGTTTCTCAAGCAAAGTGCGTTTCCATGTCTTTATGGGACAACGCCTGACCTATGATATTGACCCGCAACGCAGATTTATGGCCAAGTCCGTAACCTTTTTCTATGAAATAAGTACGTGCGACCTTTATGTGATTAGTGCGGTAAACAATAGTTATCTCCGTCCGCGTGATTACCTTAGTTTATCATTCGGATTGAAGTTCCAGTGGTTTTGATTGGGGGCACAAGGAGTCTAAAATCAATTTTGAATTATGATTCTTGAATTATCACATCCTTTTTTCGTAAGTTTGCGCTGTACAAACTTGAACGAAAATGAGTAAATCTGGAACAATCATCATTGTAGACGACAATAAAGGAGTGCTGACTGCCATACAAATCCTTTTAAAAAGTTATTTTTCAAAGGTCGTTGCCCTCTCCTCGCCTGTCACCCTGACGAGCGTCCTGCGGGAGGAAATGCCGGAAGTGGTATTGCTGGACATGAATTTCACATCGGGCATCAATACCGGCAATGAGGGATTATTCTGGTTACATGAAATAAAAAAAGTACGTCCGGATCTTCCGGTCGTACTTTTTACGGCTTATGCCGATATTGAACTGGCTATCCGGGGGATTAAAGAGGGAGCAACGGACTTTATCGTTAAACCCTGGGACAACCAGAAACTAGTGGAAACGCTGCAAACCGCAGCAACCTCTACGCACAATGACAGGAAAACAGCAAGCAAAGAAAAGCCTGCTCACTCGCCTATGTACTGGGGAGAAAGCAAAGTAATGCAACAGTTACGGGTTTTGATTGAAAAGGTTGCCATCACCGATGCCAACCTCCTGATAACGGGTGAAAACGGAACAGGAAAAGAGATGCTGGCACGTGAAATCCATGCGCTTTCCAACCGCAAACATAAGGAAATGATTGCTGTGGATATGGGAACCATCACGGAATCTTTATTCGAGAGTGAGCTTTTCGGACATATAAAAGGGTCGTTCACTGATGCACATACCGACCGGACAGGTAAGTTCGAGGCTGCCGAAAAGAGTACGCTGTTTCTGGACGAAATAGGAAACTTGCCCTACCATCTGCAAGCAAAACTACTGACTGCCATCCAACGGCGAAGCATTGTAAAAGTGGGAAGTAACACGCCAATTCCTATTGATATCCGACTGATATGTGCCACGAACCGGAACTTGCAAGAGATGGTAGCGAAAGGCGAATTCCGGGAGGACTTGCTCTACCGCATCAATACCATTCATGTGGAAATTCCTCCCCTGCGCGAACGGAAAGAGGATATTATCCCATTGGCCGAACGATTTTTGTCTCACTTCTGCAAGCAATATGACAAGTCGTTGATGAAGTTCACTCCCGAAGCAGAGGATAAATTGACTGCGCATCCCTGGTATGGGAATATCCGCGAATTGGAGCACGTCATCGAAAAAGCGGTTATCATCAATGACAGTCCGCTGATTCCTGCTGAATTATTCCAATTATCCGTACCACGGATAGCCATTCAGGAACAAAACATCTCCACCCTGGAAGAAATGGAAGTGCAGATGATACGGAAAGCACTCGATGCCTGTGCGGGAAATTTATCGGCAGTGGCCGCTCAACTGGGAATAACCCGGCAAACGCTCTATAACAAGATGAAAAAATTCGGATTATGAACTCACAGATCCAACAACTGGGGATTCGGTACTGGTTCAGAGTTTTGCTGACTGTACTTTTCTGTATATCGACTGTCTGGTTCGGTATTCATCAATCATACGGTTGGTTGGGCGTCAGTCTTTGTCTGCTGGTGCTTAGCATCATCTGGCAAATCCGCCTGTACCAGCTTCACACCAAGCAGGTGCTTTTCATGATTAACGCGCTTGAAAACAATGATAACACCTTTCATTTTCCCGAAGAAAACGGTACTCCCGAAAGCCTAAAGATCAACCGGGCACTCAACCGGGTGGGACACATTTTATATAATGTAAAAGCGGAAACCGCCCAGCAAGAGAAATATTACGAGCTGATTCTGGATTTTGTCAGTACAGGATTGCTGGTACTCAATGACAATGGGGCGGTTTATCAGAAGAACAAGGAAGCACTCCGTCTTTTGGGGCTGAATATATTCACGCATATCCATCAGTTAAGTAAAGTAGACACTACGCTCATGGAGAAAATAGAGAACTGCCGTCCCGGAGACAAACTGCAAGTGATGTTTCACAACGAACGGGGAACCGTTAATCTATCCATACGTGTATCGGAAATCAATGTGCGCAAAGAACATCTGCGTATCCTGGCCCTGAACGATATCAATACCGAACTCGATGAAAAGGAAATAGATTCATGGATTCGCCTGACACGGGTTCTGACGCATGAAATCATGAATTCGGTCACTCCTATCACTTCCCTTTGTGACACTCTTCTTTCCATGTCCGAGGGCAAAGATGAAGAGATCAGTCACGGGTTGCAGACCATCAGCACCACAGGAAAAGGGTTGCTCTCTTTTGTAGAATCTTACCGGCAGTTTACACGCATACCTGCACCGGAACCGTCGCTGTTCTACGTGAAAGCGTTCATAGAAAGGATGATTGAACTTGCCCGCCATCAGAATCCGTGTGACAACATTTGTTTCCACACGGAGATTTCTCCTGCGGACTTAATCCTGTATGCAGATGAAAACCTCATCGCCCAAGTGGTTATCAATCTTCTAAAGAATGCCATTCAGGCAATCGGCAGCCAGCCGGATGGTAGAATCGAGATCCGGGCTTATTGCAATGACATGGAAGAAATATGGATCGAGATCAAGAACAACGGCCCTGAAATCCCATCGGAGATAGCAGAGCATATCTTTATACCTTTCTTCACCACCAAAGAAAATGGTAGTGGAATCGGACTTAGCATTTCACGCCAGATCATGCGTCTTTCGGGCGGAAGTCTCACTTTGCTGCGGGAGAAAGAAACAACGTTTATTTTAAAATTCAAATAACTATTGATATATGATACCTGCACTCGTCAACAATCCCTTATTCCGGGGAATCACTCCGGAAAGACTTTCTGCCGATCTGGAAGAGATCAGTTTCCATACACGTTCTTATAAGAAAGGGGAAATCCTGGCTCAACAGGGGGCTGTGTGCAACCGCCTTGTCATCCTGACCAAAGGAAGTGTGCGTGGAGAGATGATCGATTATTCGGGGCGTCTTATCAAAGTGGAGGACATCGCTGCTCCAAGAGCGATTGCCCCTCTGTTCCTGTTCGGTGAGGAGAACCGCTATCCGGTGGAAGTGACGGCCAACGAACCGACAGAGGTTATCGAACTTCCTAAATCAAGTGTATTGAGTTTATTCCGCAAAAACGAGCAGTTTTTGGAAAACTATATGAATCTTTCTGCCAATTATGCACGGACCTTATCGGATAAGCTTTTCTTCATGTCATTTAAGACGATTCGTCAGAAACTTGCTTCGTACTTGCTCCGACTACATAAACAGCAGCAACAGGCACATATCACCCTCGACCGTTCACAACAGGAATTGAGTGATTACTTCGGGGTGTCCCGTCCTTCCCTCGCCCGTGAACTGGCGCATATGCAGGAAGACGGATTATTGATAGCCGATCGTAAGCATATCACTATCTTACAGAAAGAAGAACTGGTCCGGCTTATCCAATAATGGAATCGACTTAAAAATTCATGGATTGAATATTGACCGGATAATAATCAAATAGTGAGTATCTATATAAAAAATATTCATTGTTGTAACATTGGTTACAGAATCACCTGAAACCTTTCCTCTACTTTTGCGTTCAAGAGATAAACTATTGGACTAATTAAAAACGTAAAAGTTATGAGTATGTTCTGTTATCAATGTCAAGAAACCGCAATGGGTACCGGTTGTACCTTGAAAGGTGTGTGCGGTAAAACGTCTGAAGTGGCTAACCTGCAAGACTTACTACTCTTCGTAGTACGTGGAATTGCTGTCTACAACGAACATCTGCGTAAAGATGGACATCCTTCCGAACAAGCAGACAAATTTATCTATGATGCATTGTTCATCACCATCACCAACGCCAATTTTGATAAAGCGGCTATCACTGAAAAAATCAAAGAAGGACTGAAACTGAAAAAGGAACTTGCCAACAAGGTAAAGATTGAAAATGCTCCCGACGAATGTCTTTGGAATGGAAGCGAAGATGAGTTTGAAGAAAAATCAAAAACTGTCGGTGTGCTTCGCACTCCCAACGAGGATGTCCGCTCACTGAAAGAACTTGTACACTATGGCCTGAAAGGAATGGCTGCCTATGTAGAGCATGCACATAACCTGGGCTACGAGTCACCGGAAATATTTGCTTTCATGCAACATGCCTTATCCGAACTGACCCGCAATGATATTACAGTGGAAGAACTGGTTCAGCTGACTTTGGAAACAGGAAAGCATGGAGTATCGGCAATGGCACAGTTGGATAAAGCGAATACCAGCAGCTACGGAAATCCGGAAATCTCACAAGTGAGTCTCAGTGTACGCAATAATCCGGGTATATTAATCAGCGGACATGATTTGAAAGACCTGGAAGAGCTATTGGAACAAACAGAGGGCACAGGAGTAGATGTATATACTCACAGCGAAATGTTGCCTGCACACTATTATCCTCAACTAAAGAAGTACAAGCATCTGGCAGGAAATTACGGAAATGCCTGGTGGAAGCAGAAAGAGGAATTTGAAAGTTTCAACGGTCCTATCTTGTTCACAAGTAACTGTATCGTTCCGCCACGTGCAAATGCCAGCTACAAGGATCGTATTTACATCACAGGAGCCTGTGGTTTGGAAGGGGCACATTACATCCCCGAACGCAAAGACGGAAAACCGAAAGATTTTTCTGCCCTGATTGCTCACGCCAAACAATGTCAGCCACCGGTAGCCATTGAAAACGGAACGATTATCGGAGGATTCGCTCATGCACAGGTGACAGCCCTGGCAGATAAAGTGGTGGACGCCGTGAAGAGCGGAGCTATCCGCAAATTCTTTGTAATGGCAGGATGCGACGGACGTATGAAAAGCCGTGAATACTATACGGAATTTGCTCAAAAATTACCTGGTGACACCGTGATTCTTACTGCCGGTTGTGCCAAATACAGATATAATAAACTGGCTTTAGGTGATATCAACGGCATTCCGAGAGTATTGGATGCAGGACAATGTAACGACAGTTACTCACTGGCCGTCATCGCTTTAAAACTGAAAGAAATCTTCGGACTGGATGATGTAAATCAGTTGCCTATCGTATACAACATCGCCTGGTACGAACAAAAGGCAGTCATTGTTTTATTGGCATTACAGGCTTTAGGAGTGAAACATATTCATCTGGGTCCTACTCTCCCCGCTTTCCTTTCACCGAACGTAAAGAACGTATTGATCGAACAATTCGGAATCGGAGGCATCAGCACAGTAGATGAGGATATTGTGAAGTTCCTATCCTAAACAACAATGGAATAGCCGGAAATTTCAATTGGAGATTCCCGGCTGCAAAATAGTGACGGTATATGATAAAGATAGTGACGGTATTGTTGTCGTATACCGTCACTATCTTTATCATATACCGTCACTATCTTTTTCTATATTGAACAAGATTTCTATGTTTATCCCGCACGCATAGTCGATGGAATCTTTTTGAATAGTTTCTTTTTAAATAGAATATCAATCTTCTCTAGGCAATATTAAATTGAGAAGCACTCCCACCAAAGCTGCCAGTCCAATGCCGGACAATGAAAAATCGCCCCAATTAAAAGCAGCGCCGCCAATACCGACAGTCAGTGTCAAAGACACAATGACTATATTTCTTGTACGACTCAAATCAATGCAATTATTCACAAGATTACCAATTCCCGCGCAAGCAATCGTTCCGAAAAGCAATAACATGATGCCGCCCAGTACCGCACTAGGAATGGATCTTAATAATGCACTGATTTTACCGATAACAGAAAATAAGATAGCGGAAATGGCAGCTATTCTTATCACTTGCGGATTGGTTATCTTTGTCAGAGACATGGCTCCGGTCACTTCCGAATAAGTTGTCACAGGAGGGCCACCCAATAATCCGGCACAGAAACATGCCAGACCATCCCCCAATAAAGTACGGTGCAACCCCGGATCTTTCACGAAATCTTTTCCGGTGACCGTATTAACGACATAGATATCACCAATATGTTCTATCACCGGAGCAATGGCTACCGGAATCATAAACAACACAGGTTCCCATGAGAATTTAGGAAAGACAAACTGCGGCAATCCAATCCAAGCAGCATCTCTGACACCGGACAAATCCAAATCATAGAAAAGCCATGCAGCCAGATACCCTACAACAATTCCACAGAAGATAGGAATCAGTTTCAAAAGCCCCTTGGCCTTCATTGAAACAACGACTGCGGTAACCAACGAAAGCAGTGCCAGTACCCAGTTCTCTTTTGCCATATTCACTCCCGTTCCCGCCAATGACAAACCTATCAGAATGATGACAGGCCCTATGACAACAGGAGGAAACAGCCGTTCAATCACCCTCACTCCCTGCCATTTGACAAGCGCACTCATCACAAAGTAAACTAACGCTACTCCAACCATGCCGGATAAGGTGCCGGGCAATCCATAAAGTTCTGTCGCTTTAATGATAGGTGCAATAAATGCGAAACTACTCCCCAGAAAGACAGGAACCTTTCCACGCGTAACCGCATGAAAGATAAGCGTACCAATACCTGCTGTAAACAGAGCTGTAGAAGGGTCAAGCCCCACCAATAACGGCACGAGTACCGTAGCACCGAAAGCTACAAACAAGAATTGTACCCCCACCATCCCTTTCCTCAAAGGTGTAAGATTATTTGAATCCATAAGTATAATGTAGATTATTCTTTGCAAAATTAGTCTTTTTAGACAATTTAACTCCCTTTTTTCACAAAAATACATCCAAAAAGGGTTTTTATTTGTTGTTAATAATGTGTAACTTCGCACGGTGAGAATTAATACGACAATTTTATAACTTTATAATATATTGCCTATGATATTTACAGCAGAAAACACTCTACTTATCGGTTCTATCTTACTTTTCGTCAGCATCGTTGTTGGAAAAACCGGATACCGCTTTGGAGTACCTACCTTATTATTGTTCCTCGTAGTAGGAATGTTGTTTGGAAGTGACGGCCTCGGCCTGCAGTTCCACGACGCGAAAGACGCCCAATTTATCGGTATGGTGGCCCTTAGTATTATCCTTTTCTCGGGAGGTATGGATACGAAATTCAGAGAAATCAAACCTATTCTAGGTCCCGGTATCGTGCTTTCCACTGTCGGAGTACTACTCACAGCCCTTTTCACCGGACTCTTTATCTGGTGGATATCAGGTATGAGCTGGTCTAATATCTATTTACCTATCACTACTTCCCTGCTTTTGGCTTCTACCATGTCGTCTACCGACTCGGCTTCGGTGTTCGCCATCCTCCGCTCACAGAAGATGAACTTGAAACACAACCTTCGTCCCATGCTGGAACTGGAGAGCGGAAGTAATGACCCGATGGCCTATATGCTGACCATTGTCCTAATACAGTTCATTCAGTCGGCAGGTATGGGAGTCGGAGCCATCGTCGGATCTTTCATTATCCAGTTCATCGTTGGTGCCGCTGCCGGATATATACTTGGAAAGCTAGCCATCCGAATGTTGAATAAGCTCAATATTGATAATCAGGCCTTGTATCCTATCTTATTACTTGCATTTGTATTTTTCACTTTCTCCATCACCGACTTACTGAAAGGTAACGGTTACCTTGCCGTATATATTGCGGGTATCATGGTAGGAAACAATAAAATCATGCATCGTAAAGACATCTACACCTTTATGGACGGACTGACCTGGTTGTTCCAAATCATCATGTTCCTTTGCCTGGGATTGCTTGTCAACCCGCACGAAATGCTGGAAGTAGCTTCCGTGGCATTGTTGATTGGTGTCTTCATGATTATTATCGGCCGCCCGTTAAGCGTGTTCCTCTGTCTGCTTCCATTCCGGAAAATCACGATGAAATCACGTATTTTCGTGTCTTGGGTAGGATTACGCGGTGCAGTTCCTATTATCTTTGCTACCTATCCGGTAGTGGCGGGCGTAGAAGGTTCGAACCTCATTTTCAACATTGTATTCTTTATTACCATTGTCTCATTGGTCGTACAGGGAACAACCATTTCTTTCGTCGCCCGGATTTTGAATCTTTCCAAACCGCTGGAAAAAACCGGTAACGACTTCGGAGTGGAACTTCCGGAAGAAATTGACTCTGACCTTAGTGATATGACTATCACTAAAAGTATGCTGGAAGAAGCAGATACATTGAAAGATATGAATCTTCCGAAAGGCACGCTGGTAATGATTGTGAAGCGCGGAGATGAGTTCCTGATTCCCAACGGAACGCTGAAACTGCATGAAGGAGATAAACTGTTACTTATTTCCGAGAAGTCCAAAGAAGAAGATGCTGATTCAGAATAACATCAGAAAAGAGTTATTCAGTACACCATAATTGATTCGTCTCCACGCATGAAACCTCTTGCCTTTGCAAGACATTCGTTTCATCTTCATGCATGGAGACGAAACGTTTTATACAGGCCAATGAACTAGTTTTAAGGAAGAAACACGAAAGACCTTTATCCGGCTGGTAAAATTGTTCATTCCCCTCCGTTAATTAACCGTAAAACTTGAATTTAAAATTCGGTTTACATCTACGAAGTATTAATTTTGCGCAGTTTTAAACTAAATGTGCAAAAATCGAATGGAACAAGAACATCAGTTCATTGATTATATTGAGCAAAGCATCATCAAAAACTGGGACAAAGATGCCTTAACTGACTATAAAGGAATTACCCTCCAATATAAGGATGTAGCGCGTAAAATCGCTAAATTTCACATCGTCTTGGAAAGTGCCGGCATCCAGCCGGGAGATAAAATAGCCGTTTGCGGACGTAACAGTGCTCATTGGGCGGTTACTTTCTTGGCGACCATCACTTACGGAGCTGTTATTGTTCCCATTTTGCATGAATTCAAGGCAGATAATATTCATAATATCGTCAACCATTCCGAGGCCAAATTACTTTTCGTCGGCGACCAGGCATGGGAGAACCTGAATGAAGATGCCATGCCTTTGTTAGAGGGCATCGCTTCACTGACAGATTTCTCGGCATTAGTGTCCCGGAACGAAAAACTCACTTACGCTTTTGAACACCGGAACGCTATTTACGGCCAACAGTATCCCAAGAACTTTCGCCCGGAACATATTTGTTACCGGAAAGATCGTCCGGAAGAACTGGCTATCATCAACTATACTTCCGGTACCACGGGTTACTCTAAAGGAGTGATGCTCCCCTATCGCAGTCTTTGGTCGAACGTGGCTTATTGCTTCGAAATGCTTCCCGTTAAACCGGGAGATCATATCGTTTCCATGTTGCCTATGGGACACGTGTTCGGTATGGTATATGATTTCCTTTACGGATTCTCTGCAGGTGCACACATCTATTTCCTGACGCGTATGCCGTCTCCGAAAATCATTTCCCAATCTTTCTCCGAAATCAAACCCAGAGTGATTTCTTGTGTACCGTTGATTGTGGAAAAAATTATCAAGAAAGACATTCTTCCTAAAGTAGACAGCAAAATCGGCAAGTTATTACTGAAAGTGCCTATTGTGAATGATAAAATCAAATCATTGGCACGACAGGCTGCCATGGAAATCTTCGGTGGAAACTTTGACGAGATTATTATCGGAGGTGCTCCTTTCAATGCGGAAGTAGAGGATTTCCTTAAAAAGATAGGGTTCCCCTACACCATCGCTTACGGTATGACGGAATGTGGTCCGATTATTTGTTCCAGCCGTTGGGAAACACTGAAACTTGCTTCCTGCGGAAAGGCAACCAGCCGGATGGAAGTCCGCATAGACTCACCGGACCCGAAAACACATGCCGGAGAAATCGTATGCAGAGGAATGAATATGATGCTGGGGTATTATAAAAATCCGGAAGCTACGGCACAAATTATTGATGCTAACGGTTGGCTGCATACCGGTGACCTCGGTACGTTGGATGAAGAGGGTTATGTGACAGTCCGCGGACGTAGCAAGAACCTGCTTCTCACCTCTAGCGGACAGAATATCTATCCCGAAGAAATTGAAAGCAAGCTGAACAACATGCCGTATGTTTCGGAGTCACTGATCGTCTTACAGCACGAAAAGCTGGTAGCCCTGATCTACCCGGATTTCGACGATGCTTTCGCTCATGGATTGCAGCAGACGGATATTCAGAAAGTAATGGAGCAAAACCGTATCGAATTGAATCAACAGCTTCCTAACTATTCTCAAATAAGCAAGATTAAAATCCATTTTGAAGAATTTGAAAAGACTGCGAAAAAGTCAATCAAACGCTTTATGTATCAGGAAGCAAAGGGATAATATCTCAAATAATAAAATAAGTATTCTCGCAAATAAAAACAAAAACGGTGGACAGCCTCAACACTGTCCACCGTTTTTTTCTAACCTCTAACCAACTTTATTTATACTACCTGTTTTCTATCTTTCTACCTAAAAACGAATCCTATTTCCATTATTAACAGTCTAACTTTATAATCAATCAGTCTTTTTAAAGTGCTATAAATGAAATAGCCTGTCCGCCTCCGGAGCCATTCGTATGTTCAACGTATTTTCAGAAAATAGTTCCCCTTTGCTTTACGCACGATGGCTACAAATTCACCCGGTTCTCCTGCCAATGCTTTCGATTCGTCACAATCCGGATCGAAGTCGCGGAAGAACTGAAAAGCCGGATGGCCTTCATAATTTTCAATCAACAATGAGTCACCTACTAAAACATTATATAACGGTTTGCCGTTGTCGTCTACTGTTAAAGCCATTTTGATATGACCGTCCGGTGATTTCACTTCTGTTTTCGGACTGCCACACCCATAACATCCCAGCACACAGAAAAGCTCCAATGACACAATTTATTTTCATAGCATATCTATTGTTTGTATATAGTACAACTCAAAAAGAAGAAACACTTAAATGTAGCGCAGATTTCTTTCTCCGGATGCCAGGAAAAAAGTATCTTTGCACATAAACAATCTGAATTATGGCAAAGATACTATTGGTTGAAGATGAAATTAATATCGCCTCTTTCATCGAACGGGGACTCAAAGAATTCGGGCATTCGGTAAGCGTCTGCCATGACGGGAACGCCGGTTGGAAAATCCTTCAGGACGAGCCTTTCGACCTTTTGATACTGGACATTATCATGCCTAAAATAAACGGTCTGGAACTTTGCCACCTTTACCGCCAGATGTTCGGGTATCAGACTCCGGTTATTATGCTGACGGCCTTGGGTACAACGGAAGACATTGTTAAAGGACTGGATGCGGGAGCAGACGATTATCTCGTCAAACCTTTTAGTTTTCAGGAGCTGGAAGCGCGCATCAAAGCCCTATTGAGACGCAACAAGGAAGCAGCTTCCAATCTATTGACTTGCGACGATCTGGTGCTGGACTGCAATACCCGGAAAGCCAGAAGAGGTGAGACAGACATCGACCTCACCGTTAAAGAATACCGCCTGCTCGAATATTTCATGACCCATCAAGGGGTTGCCCTCTCACGTATCACCTTGCTCAAAGATGTATGGGACAAGAACTTTGACACCAATACCAATATCGTAGATGTTTATGTGAACTATCTCCGGGTAAAGATTGATCGTGACTTTGATAAAAAGCTGATCCATACAGTCGTAGGACTAGGATATATCATGAATACTTAAACTCCCAAGCACCCCGGCTATGAAAATAGGTTCTAAAATAGCTCTTTTTTATACATTAATCAGTGTACTGACCACTGTCATTATCATTGCCGTATTTTATATTTTCAGTACACAGTACATCAATAAACTTTATGCTTCTTACCTGCGTGAAAAAGCCTACCTGACCGCACAGAAGCATTGGGAAAAAGATGAAGTAGACGAACAGAGCTACCAGATTATCCAACGCAAATATGACGAACTCCTGCCCGAAGCCCATGAGATTCTTTTAAATATGGACAGTCTCTCCGAAGTGCGTGATACACTGAATAAATACCTCACGCAACACCAGCAGGCTCTTCTGCTGGCAGGACAGGACAGCATCCCTTTCTCTTTCAAATATAAGGATCAACTGGGAGCCGCCCTTTATTATCCGGATAATGAAGGAAACTTTATCGTACTCGTCATGTCCCGGAATGCCTACGGAACAGAAATCAAGGAACACCTATTATTGCTTTCCATATTTCTCATCTTAGCCAGTTCCGTCCTGATCTTTTTCATCGGGAAAATATACTCCGGCCGCATTCTGGTTCCCCTGCAACACATACTAAAGGAGCTGAAAAGAATACGTGCCAACAGTCTGAACCGCCGATTAAAGACCACCGGCAATAATGACGAGCTGGAGGACATGATAAAGACATTAAATAGTATGCTCGACCGTCTGGACAGTGCATTCAAGGCAGAGAAGTCCTTTGTCAGTCATGCTTCACATGAGTTGAACAATCCGATTACCGCCATTCAGGGAGAATGCGAAATCAGTCTGCTGAAAGAGAGAAGTACGGGAGAATACATTGAATCCCTTCAACGAATCTCTTCGGAAAGCAAACGATTGTCCAGCCTCATCCGGCACCTTCTTTTTCTTTCACGACAAGAAGAAGAACTTCTGAAAAACAATATTGAAGAGATTATTCTGGCCGATCTATTAAAAGAGTTGACGGCTTCCGATGAAAGGATCCATCTTCATTTGGAAGAGACAGACCGGCAGATGACCGTAAAAGCCAATCCATATCTATTGAAGATAGCATTAAAGAATATAATAGATAACGCCTGCAAATACTCTGATAGAGAAGTCAATGTGACTCTCTACCGGGAGCAACAACAAATCATTCTTGATATAGAAGACCGGGGAATCGGTATTCCACAAGAAGAAATAGAACACATATTCCAGTCCTTCTATCGGGGCAGTAATACCCGGGACTATGCCGGACAAGGCATCGGACTTAGCCTGACCCTGAAAATCATCTCTGCTTATCACGCAAAGTTGGATATATTTTCAGAAATAGAAAAAGGAACAAAAGTACGGGTGATTTTTTAATTCACCCTTCTTTTATTCCTTTCTCCCTCTACCTACTGAAAACCTACAAATTTAATCTATGAGAGTTTTTTTCACAGAATAGAAATGAACTAAATACGTCTTTGCAATAACTTTCCATTTTTATCATATAACATTCGTTCATATACCACTTCCACAATAAGAGGAAAGACAAACAGCGCAAAGAAAGTCGCTCCTATCAATCCACCGATAATGACAATCGCCAACGGACGCTGTGATTCCGAACCAATTCCATGACTCATGGCAGCGGGCATCAAACCGATAGCTGCCATTGCCGCTGTCATAATCACAGGGCGGATACGCGAGCGCACTCCTTCCTTAGTGGCTTTCTCCAAGGGCGAGCCCAGTTTCAGATTCGCCTTAATATCGGAAATCATAATCACCCCATTCTGAATACAAATGCCAAACAAAGCAATGAAACCGATACCGGCAGAAATGGAGAAGTTGAACTGCGTTATCAGAAGAGCCACAATACCCCCCACGGCGGCAAACGGTACATTCAACAATACCAGTCCCGCATCCCGCGCATTAGAGAATAGAATAAACAGGATGATAAAGATAATAGCAATACTGATAGGTACAACCTGTGCCAGACGTTTTGTGGCACGTTGCTGGTTCTCAAAATCCCCCGTCCATTTCAGCGAATAGCCTGCTGGCAGATGTATGGAAGCATTCACCTTTTTCTGCGCCTCGGCAACTGCCGTACCCATATCGCGGCCTCTCACCGAGAACTTCACCGCACAGAAACGAGCGTGATTATCACGGAATATCAATAACGGTCCCGTAATCGTCGTTATATCTGCCAATTCCTTGATAGGAACCATCGTTCCATCCATCGCCGGAACCAATATCTTACCTATCTCCTCTTCATTCTGACGGAATTGTTCGCTATATCTTACCATGATATTGAACTTCCGCTCATCCTCATACAACAGTGAAGCCGATTTTCCGCCAATAGCCATTTCTATAATCGATTGCACATCCTCCTTGGCAACCCCATAACGCGCCAACTGACGTTCATTCAACTCTATACGAAGCTCCGGCTGACCGATGTTCCGAATCACACCCAAGTCTTCAATTCCCTGAACCGTACTAAGAATTTTTTCAATCTGAACCGCATATTTCTCCGACTCATACAAATCTTTACCAAACACTTTCACCGCAATAGATCCTTTCACACCGGAAGCAGCTTCCTCCACATTATCGGTAATCGGTTGTGAGAAATTGAAGTCAATGCCGGGATAAATGGATAAATCCTCCTGCATCTTATCAATCAGTTCCAATTTTGTCAGCTTGCTCTCCCATTCCTTTTCGGGATAGATATCAACGTGAAACTCGATATTATAGAATCCGGTAGCATCTGTACCGTCATTCGGCCGTCCGGTTTGCGACAGCACTTGCCGCACTTCCGGAAACGTCAAAAGTTTCCTTCTCATTTTATTGGCGAGAACCACCGATTCATCCAGCGAAATACTTTGTGGCAAGGTAGCACGAATATAGATAGATCCCTCATTCAACTGCGGAAGGAACTCCGTACCCAAGAGAGAGAAAAGCCATAATCCGACACCAGCTATGACCGTTGCCAACCCGATAGTCAGCTTCCTGTGCGCATAGAATAAATCAAAAAGAGCCGAACACTTCGTATTGATAAAATGGACAAAACGGTTATTCTTCTCACGGACATTCTTCTTCAATAACATGGAAGACATCACGGGAACCAATGTCAATGTAAAGATCAGCGCTCCCAACAGTGCAAAGCCCAGTGTGTAGGCTAAAGGAGAGAACATTTTTCCTTCTACCTTCTGGAAAGAGAAAATAGGGATCAATGCAGTGATGATAATCAATTTGGAGAAGAAAACCGCTTTCGCCTTATCTTTTGCCGTGTTGCGGATCAATCCCATTTTAGACATAACATTAAAAGCCGGCATCCCCACTTCCCTCGCTTTCTTGTCCAAAGCCACAAACACTCCTTCCACCATTACCACAGCCCCATCAATAATAATACCGAAGTCTATGGCTCCCATAGAAAGCAGATTGGCGGACATTCCCATCACCCGTAAACAGATAAAAGCGAACAAAAGGGCTAATGGGATAACGACAGCAACAATCACGGTAGTCCGCCAATCTGCCATAAAGATCAATACAATAAACGTAACCAATAATATTCCTTCGATCAGGTTATGCGTCACAGTCTTTACCGCCAGATTCACCAAGTCCTCCCGGTCATAGAACGCCACTATCTTCACATCTTTCGGAAGCACATTCTGATTCAAGTCTTCTATTTTATCTTTCAGGTTTGCAATCACCTCACCCGGATTCTCTCCTTTCCGCATGACTACAATGCCCTGAACAACATCATCCTCATCCATTCGCCCTACCTGCCCCAGACGAGGCAGACAGGATTCGTGTACATCGGCAAGATTCTTCACCAGAATGGGAGTGCCATTGATGTTTTTCACTACGATATTTCTCAATTCGTCCAAATCATTAATCAGACCGATTCCACGAACGACATATGCCTGTGAGCTTTTAGTAATGACATCACCTCCTACGTTAATATTACTTTTGGCAATCGCATCATAAAGTTCCAAAGAGGTAATGCCATAATTAATCAACTGGTGAGGATTCACACTTACCTCAAACGTCTTCACCTCCCCGCCGAAGCTCACAATATCCGCCACACCGGACACCGAACGAAGATTACGTTCAATCACCCAATCCTGAATCGTTTTCAGTTCCCGCACACTGCGCTTGTCACTACGAAGCGTATAACGGAATATTTCTCCCGTCGGTCCGTACAGAGGTTGCACTTCCGGAGTCACCCCGTCCGGAAGGTCGGCATCATTCAATAAATTATATACCTGTTGACGTGCGGTGAAATCATCGACACGATCTTCAAACATTACATTGATGACAGAAAGCCCGAAAAGAGTGGTGGAACGAATATCCGTTTTCTTCTGAACGGGATTCATCGCAATCTCAACAGGAATGGTGATAAACTTCTCTACCTCTTCGGCACTACGTCCCGGCCATTGCGTGATAATCGTCACTTTCGTATTCGTCACATCCGGGAAAGCATCTATCGGAGTATGTTTAAAGGAAACAGCTCCGGCTATAACGGCAATCGCTGTACAGAAGAAAATAAAGAATTTGTTCTTCAGCGAGAAAGCCACTATATTATCTATGAATTTGTGCATACTATTTTCTGTTTTTAATCTGCATTCAACGCATTATATACCAACAATACATTATTATTCAGCACTCTGTCTCCCTCGGAAAGTCCGGAACGGATATAGCACTCCTTGCTCAACTGCTTGTACACATCCACCTCTTTCACCTGCAAACGCTCATCCGGCTCCACCACGACCACATAATTCTTTCCTCCTTCAAATACCAGTGCATGAGCATCGATACGGGGCATGGAAGTTCCATCCGCTTTACATTTCACACTTACATTCGTAAACATCCCCGGTTTCAACAAATACTCTTCATTCTTTAATTTGATACGGACATTCATCGTTTTACTTTCACTGTTCAGCAAATGATACACCTTATCAATCGTACCGGCAAACATCTTATCCGGATAAGCCAACGTAGAAATGCGTACGGAAGCACCTTCAGAAACCTTACTGATATCGCTTTCATACACATCCGCCATCACCCATACATCTGACAACCCCGAAATCGTGAACAGCTCTTCGCCCTGATCCGGACGCAACTGCATATCTCTGCTAATTCGTTTCTCTACAATAAACCCCGAAACGGGAGATTTCAACTGATAATAAGCATTTCCGGAGAAATTATAAATAGAGAAAACATCCTTTATTCTTCTTTCTTCGGCTTCGGCACTTGTCAACTCCTGCTTCGCCTGAAGTACATCTTTATCCGAGGTCATGCCGGAAGCATACATATCCTGCATGGCATCCATATTTCTGCGTGCCAGCAATAACTGTTGTTCCGCCTCCTTCAATTGCTTTTCATAATCTGCCACTTCTCCACTGCGGATGACTGCCAATACCTCTCCCTTACGAACAAAGTCTCCTATTTCAACCTTCAGTTCTGTTACCGTACCTCCAAACATCGGATATACATGTGCCACCTGATTCTCATTAAACGTCACCCGTCCGTTCAATGTCAGTTCATCAATCACCTCTTGAACGTGAACCGTATCGACAGATACAATTCTCAACAAGCTATCTGTCAGGCATAAGGCAGTCGGTTCAACATTCGTTTGTTCTCCTTTACCGGAGCATGCTCCCAATACGGTAGTAAGCAATATGCAAGGAAGGAATTTATTCCAGTTCATAGTCTTTGATAATTTATGAATATTAGTAGTTCAATATAGTTTGTCCGATAGTTGTATTCAGGTTTTCCATCGCCAGGAAAACGTCTTTCTTTATTTCATGTAGCTGAATACAAGTTTCTTTATAGCTGTCATAGTAATCGATAAACTCCAACAAGCTGATATTTCGTTTCTTAAAGTTCTCATTCACTCCTGCTATCAGTTTTTCGAAGTTACGTTCCAGCTCCATATGGGTAGATTGATAAAGCTGAACAGCTTTATCCAACGAAGCATAAGCGGTATAAAGCTCCATATCCGCACGGTTAGCCGCATTTTCCTGTTCCGCTCCTGCCTGCCGGATACTAAAACGGGCAGCTTTAATATTTCCCTGGTTGCGGTTGAAAATAGGCACTGACAGGCTCACTCCTATTGCAAAATAGTCATTGATAAAGTTTCCGACACGGTCATAACTACCTTTCACCGAGAATTCCGGAAATGCCATCGATTTCTGCAATTTCAAGTTCGCACGGGAAGCACTTACCATGCTCCGGGCAATCTTGAGATCCGGACGCTCATTCACCATCGCTTTCAAGTCGGCAAACGATAATTGAGACAGATCCAATTGTTTTAACACTTCTTCATCCAGCGATAGCTTAATCACAGTATCTCCCGGAAGATTTAACAAGACATTGAGTTCCCCTCTAAGGGTCAGCAACTCGTTTTCCCGTTCGTTCTTCTCTTTTTTCAAAGAGAACAGCATAGATTCCAGACGGGACATTTCCATCAACGAAATATTTCCTTTCTCCTGTTGCTGTTTCATTCCGGCAAGTAACTCTTGCAGAGAGTTCACTTCTTTCTCGTAAATAGATATGGATTTCGAAAGAAAATAGACTTGTACGAACTTCTCATTCAATTCCTGTCGAAGTGTCCTCATCACCTCTTCAAACTGATATTCCGCTATTTCCTTATTGATTTTCTCGAGCTTCACCTGTTTATTTCGCTGTCCGGCAAGATGAATCACCTGTTCAATCTCCACAACCGCTTCGCCCTCCTTACCAAAATCAAAATACTTCCCGTTCAGTCGGTTATAGACATTCTGTTCCAACGAGATTACCGGATTCTCAAATAATTTGGCTTGCAGCACTTGTGCCTGTGCCACATCAATGTTGTACCGTTCGGCTATCAGCGATAAGTTACGTTCCAGAAAACGCTGTTCCGCCTCTTTCAGGGTTAATGTTCCTGTGGTAACTTGTTGCGCACAGACTTCTCCTGTCAACAGAAGAAAAAAAGAAATTAGCAATACTCTATTCATTACTCTATTTATCTTTATTACCTTATTGTAATTGTCGTGGCAAAATTACAATTCTGTAACCGGAGAGATGGGAAAAAGCGATTATAAGCCTCTCATATCAGATTAGAATTCGATTAGAAAATAGCTATAAAGGAAGAATTGTAAACACAACAGGAAAAATGGCTATCCTTCTTTCATCCCAACTCCCCTATCTTTGCAGAAGAGAAAATAAAATGAACCATTAAAAATTAAGATATGAAAATAATAGATTTAACCAAAGATAGTTTTGTAGAAAAAGTAGCTGATTATCAATCTTATCCTGACAACTGGAACTTCAAAGGGAATAAACCTTGCCTGGTCGATTTTCATGCTCCGTGGTGCGTTTATTGCAAAGCGTTATCGCCTATATTAGACCAACTGGCTAAAGAATACGAAGGGAAATTAGATATTTATAAAGTAGACGTCGATCAGGAACCGGAACTGGAAAGTGCATTTAAAATCCGCACCATTCCCAATCTGTTACTTTGCCCGCTGAACGGCAAACCGACAATGAAATTAGGTACAATGAATAAAAACCAATTGAAAGAACTGATAGAAACCAGTTTACTTTCAGAATAAAAATACATTAAAAGTCCGGGAAACTTCTGATGATGATAAACTGCCGGACTTTTGATATCATACAGAACATTGGCTTTTATATAGGGAGTGTGTCAAAACGCAGATTAACGCAAATTATCGCAGATTATTTCATTTATATTGATATATTAATCAACGACTTATAAAATTATTTCTGCGATAATTCGCGTTAATCTGCGTTTTATTATTCATTATGCCCCTCCTCTTTGGGGATTATTTCAACTATTCTTTATGCAACAGAATATCAGTTCCCGGAACAATCTTCCCCATCGACCATACACATCGCACATTCAGCTCCTTATCAAGAATCACAATATCGGCATCCTTTCCCTTTGCCAACGCCCCTTTCCGGTCACTCACTCCAATTAAACGGGCAGGAGTTTCAGAAGCCATGCGCACGGCATCTTCCAAAGGTATATTCGCTTTCTTCACCATGGTGCGAACCAATACATCCATCGTAGCCAAGCTACCGGCCAGTGCAGAATGATCTGCCATCTTACATACGCCGTCCTCTATGATATAGCGAGGATCAATCGGTTCGTTCCCTTCATAAGCAGCATAAGCCAAAGCATCGGTAACGAGGCACGTATTCTCTACACCTTTCAACTTATAAACTAATTTTAGAATCGTGGCAGGCAAGTGAATACCATCTGCAATCACTTCCACTGTCATCCCATCCGTCAAATATACACTCTCCACCGTACCTTCATATTTATATTCACGACGTTTGTGGAAACCCGGCATCGCATTGTAAAAATGGGCAGCATGAGAGAAACCCACTGCATACGCAGCCTTGATATCATCATATTCGGCTTCCGTATGTGTTACGGCAGTCATAATTCCTTTCGAACGGGTGTACTTTGCAAAATCATGCGCGCCGGGCAGTTCAGGACTGATATCCCAACGTCTGATACAAGAGGTATGCTCCAATAAAGGAATATATTCATTTTCATCCGGAGTTTTCAGGAAACCGTCATATTGTGTTCCCGCCATCTTCGGATTCAGGTAAGGACCTTCGATATGCAGGCCGAGAACAGGAGAATCCTTCTCTTTCATCAGGTTTTCACAGACATCGACAGCCTGATAGATTCTTTCGAACGAGGTAGATGATAATGTAGGAAATATCCCGGTAGCACCATGTTTCAGATGTGCAGTAGTTGCCGTGCGGAATGCTTCTTCCGTTGCTTCCGTATAATCATGTCCGCCACCTCCATGTGCATGCATACTTACAAATCCGGGCACAATCGTCATCCCTCTGGCATCAATAACCGTTGCACCGATAACCGCCAAATCACTGTTGGTCACCTCTAATATTTTTCCATCACAAATCAATACGGAACCATCTTTCAACCAGCCTTGCGGGGTCAATATTCTTCCGTTTATTATTTGAGTCAACATAGTTTTCGTTATTTATCAGATTTAAAACAGTTTATTGGTGCCTTCCACCAGTTCTCCCATTGCCCATACAGCTCTCACATTCAAGTCTCTGTCTAAAGCAATCATATCGGCATCCTTGCCACGCTCCAGCGTTCCTTTGCGGTCGAGTACTCCCATGATCCGGGCAGGGGTTTCGGAAGCCATGCGCACGGCATCCTCCAAAGGTATTTCCGCCTTCTGCACCATGGTACGAATCAGGCGGTCCATCGTTGCAATACTTCCCGCCAGTGCTGAATGGTCTGCCAGCTTACATACACCGTCCTCGATAATCACACGCGGATCAAAAGCCACCTGACTATCGCTGGCCGCACAAGCCAATGCATCCGTTATCAGGCAAGTGCGTTCCACTCCTTTTATCTTGTAAACAAGGCGCAAGATTGTTGGAGGCACATGAATTCCGTCTGCCACCACTTCCACTGTCATATCATCAATCAGATAAATACTTTCTACCGTACCTTCATACTTGTACTCTTTCCGTTTATGGAATCCCGGCATCGCATTATAAAAATGAGTGGCATGTGTATATCCCGCCTCGTAGGCTGTCTGTATATCCTCAAACTCGGCCTGGGTATGTCCTACCGAAGCCAACACCCCTTTCGCCGTTATATATTTACCAAATTGCATGGCTCCGGGAAGTTCCGGTGCGGCATCCCAACGCTTGATACAATGAGTTTCTTCCAACAACGGAATATATTCTTCGGGATCGGGATCTTTGATATTTTCCGGAATTTGTCCGCCTGCCATCGCCATATTGAAATAATGTCCTTCCAGATGAAGTCCGAGCACAGGGCTATTAGGCTCCGCCATCATTTTTTCAGTAGTTTCCGCAGCTGCACGGATCATGGGAATGGTAGAAGAAGAAAGAGTAGGAAAAATACTGGTAGTGCCATGCTGCATATGAGCTTTGATTGCTGTCCGGAAAGCCTCTTCCGTGCCTTCCATAAAGTCTCTTCCACCACCACCGTGAACATGGATTTCTACACCGCCCGGAACAATATACATTCCTTTGGCATCAATCAGTTTGGCTCCGATAATTGCAAGGTCACAATTGGTTACTTCCAGAATTTTATTGTCACGAATAAGAACTGACCCATCCTTCAACCAGCCTTGCGGAGTGAGGATGCGTGCATTAATGATCTGTGTTAACATATCACAAATAGTTAAATTAATTAAAGGTCTGTGTGAATCAATGACGCTCTTTTTGGGGGGAGTACATTGATTTTTTCGTTTGCAAAATTACGTTTTTCCGTTCAATCTATCGCTAAAATCGTCCGGTAAACTTCCAATATTATACAAAAAAAGGTTGCCAATCTTATCGACTGACAACCTCATTCTATATGGAGCGGAAAACGAGACTCGAACTCGCGACCCTAACCTTGGCAAGGTTATGCTCTACCAACTGAGCTATTTCCGCAAACTAAATTTCGTCATTCAGAAATCTGAAAGATGGGTGCCCAGAACAGGACTCGAACCTGCATGCCTCTCGACACACGCACCTGAAACGTGCGCGTCTACCAATTCCGCCACCTGGGCAAAACTTAGTTCCATTATTTCAAAGAAACAAGAGCGGAAAACGAGACTCGAACTCGCGACCCTAACCTTGGCAAGGTTATGCTCTACCAACTGAGCTATTTCCGCATTTCACTTTTATAAACTGTGAAGAGAAGGAGACTCGAACTCCCACGACATAACTGTCACTACCCCCTCAAAGTAGCGCGTCTACCAATTCCGCCACCTCTCCATAATTTTAAAGTTTAACCTTTGTGCCCAGAACAGGACTCGAACCTGCATGCCTCTCGACACACGCACCTGAAACGTGCGCGTCTACCAATTCCGCCACCTGGGCAAAGATTATTGTTCCAACATTTCAAAGAAACATGAGCGGAAAACGAGACTCGAACTCGCGACCCTAACCTTGGCAAGGTTATGCTCTACCAACTGAGCTATTTCCGCATTTTTCCGTTTGCGGTTGCAAAGGTAGGGATTTTCCGTAAACCTGCAAACATTCTGCCTACTTTTTTCACAGAAATCTGTTCACTTTGCATCGACCGCAAAACAATCATTTTGATTATCAACTCATTCGGTCACGATAATCTTCATAAGAAAATTGCTTGTATATTTCAGCTTTCCCCTCTTTTGTCCAGATGGCAATGGCAGGATGATGAATTCCGTTAAACATATTTGTCTTGACCATCGTATAATGAATCATATCTTCGAACACAATACGCTCTCCGATTTGTAACTCATGATCGAAGCTCCACAGCCCCATATAATCACCGCTCAAACAGGAATTTCCTCCGAGACGATAAATATATTTTCCTTCATTTCCCATTTCCGCACCACGCACGGCAGGTTGATATGGCATTTCCAGACAGTCAGGCATGTGGCAAGTGAAACTGACATTCAAAATTGCCGTCTTGATGCCACGACTTTCCACCAGATCCACTACTTCGGAAGTCAGCACTCCCGTCTGCCAGGTAAAGGCCGAACCGGGCTCCAGAATAATGCGCAAATGAGGATAACGTGCTTTTAACCCTTGCAACAGTCTTATCAAATGATCAGTATCATAGTCTTTGCGGGTCATCAGGTGTCCACCACCCAGATTCAACCATTTGATCTGTGAAAACCAGCGGGCAAATTTAGCTTCGAGATGTTCTAATGTACGTTCCAACTCATAAGAAGAAGATTCACAGTGACAATGGCAATGAAAGCCTTCAATCCCTTGCGGTAATGCTTCGGGGAGCAGATCGGCCGTTATCCCAAAACGTGTGCCGGGTGCACATGGATTATAAAGTTCGGTTTCCACTTCCGAATATTCAGGATTTACGCGGATACCACAAGAAATACCGCTTCCTTCTGCAACCACCATCGGATAGAAACGTTCAAACTGCTGCATTGAGTTGAATGTGATATGACTGCTGCAACGCATGATTTCCGGGAAATCCTGTTCCGTATAAGCAGGAGAATATGTATGCGCCTTACTGCCGAACTCTTCCAATGCCAAACGGGCTTCATACACCGAACTTGCCGTAGAATGATCTATATATTCACGGAATATAGGGAAGGAACGCCACATGGCAAATGACTTGAAAGCAAGGATGATCTCCACTCCCGCCCTGTCGGCTACGCTTTTTATCAAACACAGGTTCTTTCTTAAAAGTTCTTCTTCCATGATGTAACAAGGAGAAGGGAACTGATTAAAATCTATCATATATAAAAATATTATCTAAAATAACGCCTTATGAACGTGAATGCAAAAATACAAATTCAAAAGCAAAGAGGGATTGTTTTATTTTTAATTAAGATATTGGTTTTCGCGAACTTTTTCTTATTTTTACACCTTTATAATCTATAAGTAGTTATATCATCCTAAATACCTGATTGAATATGAATAAAGATTTAAGAAAAGTAGTGATTCTGCTGGCACATCCAAACATAAAGGGATCCCAAGCAAACAAAGCATTAATTGATGCTGTCAGTGACATGGAAGGGGTGGCAGTTTTCAATCTTTACGAGCTGTCGCAGGAAATCGCTTTCAATGTAGATGAATGGAGTAAAATCATTTCCGATGCCTCGGCTGTCATCTATCAATTTCCTTTCTATTGGATGTCTGCACCGTCATTGCTAAAGAAATGGCAGGATGAAGTCTTTACTTTCCTATCCAAGACTCCGGCAGTCGCCGGCAAGACATTGACAGTAGTAACAACTACGGGGTCCGAATACGAAGCCTATCGTAGTGGCGGCAGAAACCGTTTCACTACGGACGAATTATTACGTCCTTATCAGGTTAGTGCCATTCATTCGGGAATGTCATGGCAAACTCCTATTGTTGTTTACGGAATGGGAACGGCAGACGCAGGGAAAAATATTGCTGAAGGAGCAAACCTGTATAAACAACGTGTGGAGATGCTTATCGGTAGCAGTAATGCCGGGAATAATTGGTAAGACTATACAAAGCGTAGCTTTATCCTATCTAAAGCTACGCTTTACAAGTGCTAAAGCTTAGCTTTAGGTATCATCAACCACTTCTTTTTCAACGTCAGCACCGGCAGGAAAATAAATACTCCGATTACAGACATTATCAATCCTCCGATAGTGCCTGCTGCCAATGGAAACCAAAAGCCTTCTTTCTCCAAACCTACCATAAAAGGAATGAATCCTAAAATGGTAGAAGTCACCGTCAGGAAGATAGGAATCACTTTCGTATTCCAGGCTTTCACGTAAGCCCGAAGCGGTGAAAGACGCGGAAAACGTTTACGAACGGAATTATATTCATTCAAGATATAAATGCTCGCATTTACCGTAATTCCACAAAGCAAAACAAAGGAAGCAAATCCTCCCTGATCGAAATTCAATTTGAACCAATAGAATGTCAGAAACACGCCGATATAAGATACAGGAATCACAAAGATTATTGCCAATGGCTGTTTCAATGAATTGAACAAAATACTCGTAATAAAGAAAATAATAGCAATCACAATCAAAAGCAGGCGATATTGTTTATTATCCTTTCCGCCCCATGACCAGTTATTATCTTCCGATTTAGCAGTATATCCCATCGGAAGGATCTCATTAAACTCTTCCAAATCCTTTTTCAGTAGTTTATTTCCCTGTTCCGAAGAGCCGATATACTCATATTGCAGGCATAACCGATACTGCTGATTCTCCTTGGCCACTTCCTGCGGCATCTGCCCTTTTTCCACAGTTGCCAATTCCGACAACTTATATTCTCTCCCTCCTATTTGAAAAGGATAAAACTGCATCGCCCACACATCCCTATCCACCGACTGACGCGAAGAAAGCTTTATCTTTTCAGTACCCTCTTCCGCCATCACTGAACCAATTTCCATATTCCGTCCATATATCGGATGGATAGCGGCAAACAACTTTCCGGCTCCAATCTCCTCCTCTGCCATTCGCTGTTTATCCAGATTAAAATAGAATTCCATATAATCATCTTTCCACCAAGAGAAATCAGAACCGATTGTCACTTCTCTAATCCGACGGTGAGACAACAACTTTGCTTTTAACTCTTCAGCCCAACCATACAGTTCATCATAATTATATCCATACATCTTCACCCGGAAAGACCCCGCATTCTCACGTACATCATTACTGAATCCCTGGTCCTGCAAGCCATATATGCTCCAATTTCCACCTCCCAGTTGAAGAGCTTTACTAATCATATTAGCTTTCAATGTATAAGGAAAACCGCTTTTCTGGTGTTCTTTCGTAAAATAGATATGAATAGATGCCCTGCGGGCACTTTCCACAGATGTCTGGAACTGCTTGATCTCTTTAAATTCACTCAAATAAGTCTCCATTCGTTTAATCAGTGTATTCATCTGCTCAAGTGTACTTCCATTCGGCAAATTGGCATTAGCGTGAAGCACTACCTCTTCATTATTTGAAAAGTAACTTCCTTCATACACCTTTTGCACAAATAACCTCAAAGTGCCGCCCAATGCCTTATCCACTATTGGTTTCACCTTTTCCTTATAAGTGGAAGTACCCAATGTCTTATTATAAGCTGTCGCCCATTTATCATCACCTTTCATCTTTTCCGGTAATAGAAATACCGGTAATCCGAATGCCAATAATAACAAAATACACACTGCCACCCTCCAACGGCAAAGAACTTGTATCAACCACCTGTAAAAACGGCTAAAATAAACCGGAATCCGGCGTATTCTTGAACGCATCCACACAAAGAAATGTATATTCCCAATCCTCCATCTAACTATTGAAAAAGAAGACTTCTTTCTTCGTTTCAATCCTATTTTATCAATCAGAGAAGGAACAAAGAATAAGGCAACCAGCAGTGATACCCCCAGATTTATAATGACTACTGCTGCAAAATCCTGTAAATTAAGCCGTATCTTCTCATCCAAAAAGAAAATGATAACCAAGGCTCCCATTGTTGTCAACGTAGCTGCAAGAATAGACATAAATGCCTTCCGGTCTCTGCGTCGCAGATAATGATCACTCATTACAATTGTATTATCTATCACCAGGTTTAATGAGACCGTAATACCAGCTAACGAATACAGTTGCATTTCCAATCCGAATATATAATAAAGGATTACAGCTATCGTCATATTGACAATCAAGCTAATCACAATCAAAAAAAGATATTTAGGACTGAAGGTTATCAACAATACAAACAGAAGCAAAATGGCTACAGTCATTCCTGTACGCAAATAGATTTTGCCCAGTTCTTCCTGAATAAATTCCGTTGCATCATAACTGGCATGAATTTCATATCCTGCCGGAAGTAACAACCGGATATCGTCCATAGATGCCTTCACCTTTTCACTCAATGCCAGTTGATTTGCCGTTTCCTCTGCAACAATCGACAGATAGATCGAATTCAGCCCATTAATCCGGTAATAGCTCTGAGGTTGTTCCTCCATGCGGGAAACCTTTACCAACTCATTCAGACCTATGATCTTACCATCCTTCATTCTCACCTTTATCTGCTCCGCATCAAACTCCCGAATCTCATTCTCGGGAACCAATGCCAGACGTATCCATTGTCTGCCCGCAGTTCCCTGTTCCATATCATAAGTACCCAGAAATTCTTTCTGATAATGCAACCGGACGGCCTGACGAATATCATCCGTACTTACCCCAAGTATACGCAATTGTTCTGAATCATACTCCAATCTCCACTCCATCGGAGTAGCTCCACCTAGATTAATCCTATAAATTCCCTGAATCTGTGCAAGACGTGTTTTTATATGTTCCTCCGCATATTGCTGAATTAAGATAGGAGTAGCGGGCGCATTGATCGTAAATGCCATAAAAGGTCCCTGACTACTCTGCCCCGGACTATGCATCTGAATATACGGATAACTCACCCCGTCCGGCAGTTCCGGCCATGTCTGGCGAATAATAGTAGAAGCCTCAAAACGGGCAACCGCCGCATCCACATGTTTATCCAGATTCACACTGACGCTTCCCCATCCATTTCCTGACGTAGAAGAAATTCCCCGAATCCCTTTCACACGGGCGAGCATTGCCTCCAATTTACTGGTAGCCGTCATTTCCACCACACGTGCCGAAGTGCCCGGCATACTGAAACGTACCGTGAAACCGGGTAATGTGCGTGACGGATTCAGTTTGACAGGCAGCAACGGAATAATCGCCACCCCAACCAATGCCACACAGACAAAAGCCACAATCAGTGTGAAAGCGGAAGCTTTTGAAGACTTTTTTATTTCAGAATCTATATTTTGCATTATTATTTATATGAATGGGAATTTTGAGGAACGGATTACACGGATTACACGGATTACGCTGTTGCTTTGTACAATCATATATCAGAAAACCGTGAAATCCGGGTAATCCGTGCCTAAATTAAAATTATCATTTGATCAACTTCCCTCCGTTAAAATCAAACCTGTCCGAAAGCGAAAGTTTCGAAGCAAAATCAAATAGAGTGAGCCTTCGTATCTTATAATAATTCAGCCAATAGTTCTGTAAGGCAGAGATAAAATTGCGTTGTGCCTGTTGCTGTCTGTTGAGAGAAAGAGTCAGACTATTAATATCTGCTTTACCGATAATAAAACGCTGTTTTGTTTCATTGTAAGCAAGTATGGACAGATCCAACGCTTCTTCCGCACTGGCTATCAACTGCTGCTGGATATTAAAATCGCTTACCGTCATGATTACTTCCTCCTCGATGCTTATCTCATCCTGACGTGCCGATATCTTCACTACATTCAGATTATTCCTCGCCATATTATACTTTCCCTTGCGAACACCCCAGTCCAGTAGCG
This sequence comes from Bacteroides sp. 90-K9/2, assembly GCF_047310725.1. Taxonomy (NCBI): domain Bacteria; kingdom Pseudomonadati; phylum Bacteroidota; class Bacteroidia; order Bacteroidales; family Bacteroidaceae; genus Bacteroides; species Bacteroides sp. 90-K9/2. Next base: position 241,011 of record NZ_JBCGVL010000005.1, on the reverse strand, counting down.
GAATAGAAACACTGACTGCCACCAAATCCTGCTGCATCGGCTTATGATACACATCCCCGAAGTTATCCGCCACCTGGTTGAAGCCAATACTCGCATTCACACTTGCATTAAAGTGAGATTCCTTTTTTGTCTTATCCACACTTCGTTCCGCTTCAAGTACATTCTGTTTCAGGCCCAACAATTGCGGGTTATTATTCCTACCCCACTTCAAAGCCTCATCTATCGGAATTTCCATCCTTTCCGGACGGGAAGGAAGTTTTAATTCAATTTGCGTATTCTTATCCAGATTGAGGAAAGATGCCAGTGAGAACATAGCCCGTTTCAGGTCACTCGCTTTATTTTGTAACGTATTCTGCGCATTCACACGATCCAGCTTCAACGTCAACAAATCAGCCTGCGAAATAGCCGCAATTCGATGACGCTGTTGCCCTATACGATACAACGTATCCGTAGAAGCCAGATTTTCTTTGGCTAGATTATATTCCGCCTGTGCCATAGCCAGAGAGAAAAAATAATTAGTAGCAGTTTCCGACACCTTTTCCACATTATAGAGAAATTCCTTTTTTACGCGTTCGTATTTTAACGGCTCTATCTTCCGTTCCCATTTAAAGGAATTATATCCCACCAGACTTTGTGAATATCCAATTCGTATAGGGACGCTCGTGAACTGTGTCGCACTGTTCCCTCCGAAATTACGCATATAGGCAAGATTCGATTCCAGGTAGAATGTACCTCCAGTCAAATCAAAGTTCTGTTTCACACTCAACCCTCCATAAGCATAGTAAGACTGTTGCGTACGATATACATCCAAATCCTGCCCCGAATCGTATCGTTTCGTTATATCCCGGTTATATTGTGCCGGAGTAACATCCAGTGTCAGACTAGGCAAACGATTTGCCCGGTAAGTCCTGTATTCCCAATAACCGGATAAATACATATTCTGCGTACGGAAGGACTCCAACGAACTGTCGTTGGCAAGAGAAATAGTCCGGTTCAAATCCAATACCAGGTGTTTCTGTGCTCGAAGCTGGGATTCACCACAGAGGACACAGAGGGCACAGAGGAAAACGGGAATTCTTTTCTTTAATCTATTCATAACTCTCATTTTTGGACTAATACTTAATACCTAATACTTATTTTCTTGTTCCTATAAATAAACCAGTAAAGCAACGGTATGATAAACAGACTCACCGCCGTACCAATCGACATCGTTCCTATCATAGCAATAGACAGAGGTTTTTGCAATTCCGAACCCATATCCGAAGAAAAAAGCAGTGGTACCATTGCGAATATTGTAGTCAATGAAGTCATGATGATCGGTCGTAAACGTCTTCGGCCAGCTTCATGTATAGCTTCTAATAGCGGGACACCTTCCTTACGTAATTCATTAATAGCATCCAGTTTCAGAATAGAGTCATTGATTACGATACCACAGGTAACAATAAGTCCGATAGCAGACATTAAATTCAGCGTATGTCCACAAATCCAAAGCAAAAGCAAGGCAAATGCAAGGTCAATCGGTATCTCCGCCAGAACAAGCAAAGGCTGCAAAAAACTTTCAAACTGTGCGGCAAGAATAAAATACATCAGCAACAACGAAATAAATAAGATTACCACCAATTCATCCAGCATCTCGCTATTGGAAAAGAAACTGCCGGAAAAACCGGTATCCCAATCCTTCATTTCTTCCGCTGTTTGTTTCACCTCTCTTATGAGTTTGTTCCCGTCCGATACACCGTAAAAATCAAAAGGGATATATTCCCCGTTACGTCCGGCAGCAATACTCTTCAAGTCTTCGGCAGGAGTGACCGTCACCAGCTCCCGGAGTGGAATATACTCTCTGTTGCCTTTATTGTCCGGTTCAGTCTGTATCAATGTTTCCTGTAATATTTCATTCACAGTCTTCTCACTGCCCGCAACGTTAATCGGAAGATATTGCTGGTAGGAATGCAGCATAGTCACACTATTTTCCCGGAAAGCAGTTTTCAAGACTCGATAAAGTTCATTGTAAGCAACACGGTAAAGCAGTAGCTTTTCCTTATTGATACTTAGGTTCAACTGATTTTCAAAAGCAATACCTGTAGGAGCGATTCCCGTTCTTCGGAATAACTCCTGTTCCAGCATCCGGATATCTCCCGCTTCCGGTGCTTTTGCCTTATTACGGGTGTAAAATTCGGCTATGATATCCGGTTCTCCCGTTACAAAAAGCTTCTCAAATACCGTCTCCGGTGGAGAGAAAGAAATAACGGAAAGCGGATAATCTTCTTTCAGTTTATGATATATTTCCTGCTGCAAAGGATTGATTGTTTCTGATGTCTCCGTTCGGAAATAGAGTTCTGCTTCGGAAGAAGAAAGTTCCCTTTCACGATTCAGAAGAAAATCCTGTCTGCCAACCGATGCCGTGTGCTCCAATACCTGTTCTTTTAAATCCTTAAAAAGCTCATCCACACGCCGCCTGTTTTCATCCACATGAATATTTTCATTCCACTCGATTCGGGCGATCAATTCATTCTCTTCTATATCAGGCATCCGCTGCTTGTCTATAAAGAAAAAGAAGAATACACAAAGCGGAATAGAGATAATACAAAACAATACACTAAATGTTTTGTGACAGAACACCCAATCCACACCGGCATCATAGAATCGATCCAATGTATGATCCTTTATCGGATTATTGAATTTAAAAGAAAGCCATTTCCATTTCCGGGTATGAATACCTGTCCGATAAACCAGCAGATAAAGCACCGGAAGAAGCATAATACCGGTAAAATACGAAACCATCAGTCCCACTGTAACCGAAAAGGCCTGATCATAGAAAATAGCTCCGGCAATACCACTCATAAAAATCAAGGGAGCAAATACAGAAATGGTAGTCAGGGAAGAACTCAACATGGGTGTCACCACTTCACTTGTCCCTGTTATACAGGCGCGGCGCAATGAATATCCCCGTTCCCGGTATTGTGAAATATTTTCGGTCACAATGATCGAACTGTCAATCATCATACCCAATGCCAGAATTAATCCGGCAAGCGAGATGATATTCAGGGACATATTGCACAGATAGAAGAAAACAAAACTAATCACGATAGAAACCACCATACTAAGTCCGATTACCAACGGAGATTTCACATCTCCCAAAAACAGGACAGCTACCAGACAGATAAAGAAAAAACCTAAAGTAAGATTCTGTTGCAGATTTGAGATGGTGTAGTCCAGTAGCTCCGTCTGGTTGCGACTGATATTGAAGTCAATATCAGGATATAACCGCCTAAAATGCTCCATCGTCCCTACCAAGGAGTTCTTCATCTTGTCCATATTCTCATCCGCCTGCTTGATGACAGCCAGTGTCACCGCACGCTTTCCGTTCGATAAGGACACGCCCTTCTCTTTCACAGGCACGATATTGACCTTGCAGAAATCCTTTAACTGCACAATGCGGTCGCCCTTACGCAGATAGATATTTTCCACATCTTCCGCCGTACGCAGTAATGTCGAGAATTTGATATTATATTCATAGTACCCGTCACGTACCGTCATACTGCCCGGTTCTACATTGTTGGACGACAGGGCGGACTCAATATCCTCGATGGCAAGTCCCATCATGGCAAGCTTGTCCTCATCGGGCACAATCTGTACCTGACGTTCCACCAGTCCGGTCACGTCCACCATAGCCACTTCTTCAAGCTGCTCTATCCGGCGCTTGATAACCGATTCGGCAAATTCACACAAGTCAAGAAAGGATTGCTGTCCCGTGGTAGCAGTACTATAAGCACTGTCATTCTTCAAAGTCAGATTCAGGTAGAACACGGGAATATCCGTTGCGCTCGCCTTGATTACTTTCGGACGTTCCGTTTCCTTGGGGAGATAGTTCATCGCAGCGTCTATCTTCTCATTGACCTCGATAAAAGCAAGGTCCGTATTAGTGCCGAACTCAAAAGACAGGCGGATGATGCCCGCCCCGTCCCTTGATTCGCTATGAATGTCTTTCAAAGTGGAAACTTGAATCAGTTGGCTGCGCAAAGGTTTCACAATCGTGTTTTCCAGTTCGCGGGCGGATGTATTCGCGGCAGACACTTGTACGGTAATCTCCGGAATGGCGATATTCGGAAGCAGCGATACCGACAGTGTGGAATAAGTCACCAGACCGATTATAAAACAGGCGGTGAACGCCATCAATACGGCGATAGGACGCCGGATTAAAAATTTTATCATGCTTACTTTAGTTTTAGTCACGGATTACACGGATTACGCTGTTGCTTTATGCTATCACAATTCTAAAACCGTGAAATCCGTGTAATCCGTGCCTTTTTGATTATCTTACATTTACTTCCGCTTCATGCGCCAGATTCAGGTTTCCGGTCACAATAACCGTGTCTCCTTCCAATAAACCGTCTTCAACACCTTTCCGGGATTTATCAGAAACGATGTATTCCGTTGCGTTCTCCAGTCCCGTATGCACATAGTTCCACATAGCCTTGCCTTCTTTCAATGTGAACACCACCTGCTTGCCGGAGCGCAGTACCACAGCCGTCTTGGGAATCACCAACTGTTCACCCAGATTCCGCCTGACACTGACCCTCACATTCATACCGCTGAACAGCCTGCCTTCACCGTTTACGTCAGCCTTCACCTTCACCATTCCATTGGTATCCACCAACGGATTGACTTCAGATACCCTACCCTCAAACGAGCTTCCCCCGGCATAAGGAATGACCGTCACCTTATCACCTTTTTTAATAAAGGCAAGTTCATTCTCCAATACGGTAAATTCAGCTTCCATTCCTTTGGTATCAAGAATAGTACAGAATACTTCCGAGGTATTGGCCGGATTATAAGGCTTTGAAAAAAGATTAGCCACCACCCCGTCAAAAGGCGCGGCAAGCGTCGCATGCTCCGTCTCCCTTTTTGCCAGTTCGTACTGGGATTTCGACTGCTCGTAACCGCTCTTCACTTTCGCAATCTTCATTGTCTCCACAGGAACCTTGCTGAAATCATCCGGCGTATATCCCTGCCCGATGAGTACATCTTTCAATTCTAGCTCAGCTTTCAACAGAGCGTCTTCCGCCTGGGACAGTTTCTGCTCCAGACGAAATCTGTCCAATTCCGCCAGTTTCTGCCCTTTATGTACACGGTCGCCATTCTTCACATAAATACGGGCAATGACTTCGCCCGTTTCAAAGCGCAAATCGGCTTTACTGCGGGCATTCACCTTTCCGTTGCTTACCAGTTCATGGTCAAAATTCCGCTTCTTCAGAATTTGGGTAGTAACTTCATTCTTTGTGTCAGGAAGAATGGTAGTCACTCCTTTCTCCTGTTCATCAGCACTATTTTTCTTGCCAGAGCAAGAGGTGTTTGCTCCTAATGCCAAACATAACAGTAACCATATACAATCGTGTTTCTTCATATTTATTGGTTCTTTTATTTCAATAATTTCTTTACTTCTTCTCTCATTTCTCTGACTGCCGTAGACTGCACTTTCGGTTCTTTCGTCAACACTATTTCAGCAACATATTTTAATTTTTCAGGTTGCCGATATTTTGGCTCCGCATAAAGTTTCGCCAACAGATAATAGGGATAAATCCGCCCCGGAAGCCGGTGCGTAGACCGAATCAGGTATTCTTCCGCTTGCTCATAATCTCCTGATGCCTGATAATTCTTGCCGATAATATTCAGAATCATGGGATCATTACTGTGTGTCATCGCTTCCTCCAATATCCTTGTCGAGTTATCATATTCTTTCAATTTATGCAGAGAATATCCGTATTCAAAAAGAAATGCTCCACGATTTGCTAATTCGGGATATAACTTCTCGTAGTCTTCTTTAGCTGACTGGTAAGCCCCTATATTATAGAGCATCTTACCACGATGCCAGTCCTTACACGCATCATATTGGTTGTTTTTCCAATAATACGCTCCCAATAGGACCATCAGCGAAACAAAAAATAATAGTATTATCTTTGAACGCCCGATAACACAAGCCGCCAATAAAAAATAAAATGTCACTGCAAATCCAGGAATCTGTATCGGATAAGAGGAAAAGGCAAATACCATAACAGAAATTACACTCCCACAAAGACCTATTCTTCCTTCACTGCTCCCCTTCCAAAGACAAAATCCAATAACTAAAGAGACAACTAATAAGAAAGGAATCCCATATTCCACTGCTACTTGCAGATATTCATTAAAAGCATATTCCGGACTTCCTGCCACCAATTCTTCCGTTTCCGAATATTCTCCGTTGGCGAAATAATCTTCCTGCGCTCTGCCATAGGCCGAAACAAAATTCCCAGTTCCATGTCCGATAACGGGACTTTCGGCAATAGTAAGAGTGCTGACTTTCCACATGAACAAGCGTCCGTTGGCGGAAGTGGCTTTCAGTTGGAAAAGTGCGTAACCAATCATTATGATTATAACACCGCCTGCGATACAAACCAGTCCTACCTTTCTTTTATCTCTCTCTCTAATCTCCTTTAATTTGCTTCCCCATGAAGCGTGCATCCCATATACCCATACACCCGATATAATGGCAGCAATCCAAGCCGAACGGCTCATTCCGGCAGGTAGTACACAAAGAATCAACAGCATCACTCCCAATGCCATATAATATTCCCCCTGTTCTCCCCATGTACGTTCTGTTTTTTCTTTCAAATTTAGCCATTCATACAGGCAAAGCGGGAATATCATCGCCAAATATCCCGAATAAGGTCCCGGATTATAGAAAGAGCCCGTAAGTGCATATAAAGAGTGATTGGAAACAGCCAAGCCATATATCTGCCTCAATCCCCAGATAGCTTCCATTCCTCCCAATATAATCAATACCCATGTCACGATGGTTGGAAAAGACAAATAGTTTTTTCTATTCAGACAAAAGGATAATAGACAGCAAACGACAAAAACAAAAGTCATGCGTCCCAACCATAGTATTTGATATGCCATTTCACCGACAGGAATATCATTCGAAGTAGCAAAAACTACTACGCTCAAGATTGCCGCAACTCCTGTAAGAGTTATTACATCCGCCATATTCTTCTGTGTCATCCGCATCAATTCCAACTTTATTTTCGTTCTTTATTTGATTTTCTTCATAATTCTGTCCCAACGGGGTTTCTCCGTAAATTTATCTTCCGAATACCAAATACGGGTAGCCTTACCTACAATATATTCTTCAGGCAACATCCCCCAGTATCTTGAATCTTGTGAATTTGCCATATTATCACCGGAAACAAAATAATAGTTCTTTTTAAAGCGATACTGGATAATCACGCTGTCCCCCAATACTATCTGTCCGTCTTTTATACGTAGTTTCTTCTTCTGTTCCCAACCTATCAACTGCCTGTACAAAAGGCAATTCGTACGGTTCATCATTACTATCTGACCTTTCTTGGGAATCGGCAAAGGTCCGAACTCACAAATAGTCCATCCAATTTGTTTGTCATACGGAAATGTACCTACTACAATGCCATGCTGTTTCGGATACTGTAATCCAGCGAGATATTGTTGAGCCTTATAGTTTCCCAACTGTTCATCACAACCACGTATTTTATAAAATCCTCCCCGAATCTCTAATGTATCTCCCGGCAAAGCAATACAACGCTTTACATAATATTGCATTACATCCATCCGTACACTATCCCAACGATTCATTTGATATGGGAAATTAAAAACCAGTATATCATTTCTCTTGAAATTCCCAAATCCGGGCGTTCGGTGAATAACAACATCCTCATTATTCAAAGCTGCAAACACATCGAACAAACGAGCCCCCTTTATCATCTTATTAACTAATATCCGGTCGCCATCCTTCAACGCCGGTTCCATAGAATCCGAAGGTATCCTGAATGAAGTAAAGCAGAACAGTTGCATCAAGAATAGAACTACTACCATACAGAATATGAAGAATGCTAAATTCTCCAGTATCGCCCAAATTCTCTTTACTTTACTCATAAGTTTCCCTTTAATTGAACCAATTTGTGATAAGCCATCAGTCCTAACACACATTTCACACGTTCGTCATCATTATCCAATAATCCAACAGATGGAAAAGTCATTATCTTCATTCTTTCCTGCAAATAATCCGCCCACAAGCACAACTGTTTCCAATGCATATCAGCGTAACCGAAATCCTGTTCCGCTTCTACAATAGCAGTTGTCATCATCAACATATTAGACGCCGCTTCTACAGCACAGTCTTCCAATTTTACTTGTTTACTAGCAATAGGATACAAACCTATATCGTAAGGTGGATACTTCTTCACCCAATAAATATCTTCACAATATGCAAATATTGGATTCAACAAGCCTTTCATCCAGTCAGTACAGTTAAAAAACAACAACGTTGGAAAATTTTCATAAGCTTCTCTGACATTACTCAAAGTATCACCAAAACAAAAAAGCTTATTATCCGAGGATAACACAAACCTATGAGAGGATATAAAATTACGATAAGCAGGAAGCATTTGTTCGGCAAAAGCTTTATTCCCTGCTTGAAACGCCTTGATATTCCACCGATAATCCAATTTATTACATTCTGCTTTCAACTCCTGATACCTGTTTCCTACAGACATCATCAATTCTTTTATTTCTCTTGTTCCATCCTTATTCCAAAGTGGGCGTAAACTCTCACCACTATACTGGAAAGTTTTCCCTTCTTCATATCCGAGAAGCAATACCCCCCTATTTTCATTTCCCGCACACAATTTTTGAGATAGAATGATATGATTATCTTCACACGAAAAGGTTGTTTCATCTGCTGCCATAGCCAAATACAAACTGTCGGACTTCACAAAACACCAATCCTTATCGACCCAACTATCAATTTTCCTTTTGCCAAACATCCATTCAGTGTCCACGTCGAACAAAACTTCCACCGTATGTTCCTTTTCGCTTTTCGTACGAACCTGATAGGTCAGAAAACCGACAGGCCATCCTGTCATATTCCACTTTTCCGATAAGGAAGGGGAAACAAAGTCAATCTGAAGTTCCACATCTCCACATTGGAAAATAAATTGAGTCTGCGTAGCTTGCACTTCCATTTCTTTCAAAGTTGCCGGTTCTGCATCAGCATATGTTTTATTTTCTATATACAAGCCAAAATCCAACAAGCCGGCACCACCCGTATTACGACAGTATGCAGCCAGAACATTATCTCCATCAACTATTTGACTAACAGCTTCATCAGTCAAGCGTTGACATTTCGTTCGATGCGTAAATCCATTCTCTAACAGAAATCCCCCATTACAAAAAAGCTTTATTTGATCGTCACATACATAACGGGCATACACCTTATGATTCTTCAAAACATCTTTATTGTCCACCTTGATATGCCTGCGAACATAAAAATTTTCCGCTCCCCACAGAGTATGAGCCGGATAATAATATCCCTTTGTCGGACCAAAAGCTCCGTTACCTTCATTCCACAAAGAATCATCATATTCTCTCAATTCCCATCCTTTTCCCGGATACAAAAAAGAATATTTCCCCATCCATCCGATAGTATCCTCTGAAAGAGGAGCTAAAGGAGATATACGCAAAGAATCGTCTCCCATGAAACGATAAGCTTTACCGTCTACACGCAAAAGACCTGTTATCGGGAATACTTTCCCGGTTCTCAACTGCGGATAACTTTTATTTAGCGAATCACCTATTACTTTGATACTAACATCGGGAGTAATCGCCAATAATGTATGTTCAGAAGGAGCAATACCGGAAAGATGCGAAATCTTCTTATCCGAATAAGAACAAGCATATATTAGAGAAATAATACCCGAGATTATAATTATTCTCCATGCCACGACAAGCCTGATATGAGTTCTTATTTCCATAGCTGAGTTCCGTTTTCATAAATAAAGATTCTCTCGTCCAGTCCGCGCGTATGATTTCTCAGAAGTAACAGTGTATTTACGGGAATATCCCGAAATACCAGTGAATCGGCAGTTGCTTTTATTTTTCCGGCAGACTTCCAATCCCGGTCACAATAAAATAACTCATATACATCATCAGGACGAACATAATTATCCCTATTGCGCGGAGTATAGACAATACGGTCTACGCAGACTTTTCTGCCTAAATCAAGTCCTGCCCATCCTCCGGTAGGCTTAAAATAGTCGAAAGAAGTCCATGTTTTCCCGTCAAACACATTGGTATATTCATGCGTTCCGTCATGTTGATAGCATCCGGGAGTCCCTATCACTTTCCCTGACAGAGCAACAGTATCATTCTTCTCATAAAAAGCGACTTCTGAAATATTACATGCGCTTCTGGGTGGACCAAAATATCTTAGATAACGATATTTTTTATCAGACCAACTCTTTACAGTTGTATTCAAACGATTAGGTCTGCCCTGTATTATGAACAAAGTGTCTTTTTCCAAAAAATCAGGATGGTTGCTCCCTTCAAAAACACCGCCTATCATCCGGTCTCTGAACATATTTTCTCTCCCAATATCACACTTGGCATATAATACTACATCTTCCTTCCCCTTTCCTGCAGGATAATAACAGTTCTCATTACTCTGTTTATCAACATAAAAAGGATCGGTCAGAAAGCATAATGTTCCATCCTCATAAGTAGCCACTCTCATAAACGAACCATTCCGTACATACTGAAATGCCAAATGCCCCGCATCATATGCAGTCCAGTCAACAGGAGTCCAACGATCCCTGTCACTGACACATAGATAAGCCATTTTCCCGCTCCGTTTCGTTTTATACTGTTTTTCTAAAGGGATAACCAATTCTTTCTTAAAATTATAGCCATATCCATAAGTTACGTCTGTAAATTTCGGCAAACGCCAAAAAGGATATACTTCTTCACCATACTTTGCCATTTGCTCATACAGGTCTCTATTCACACTAAAAGTATATCTATACACTTTGGAACTGTCATCCCACCGATACCACCAGTTCTTCCGTACAGGTCGCAATTTTTGCGGGAAATCAGTCATATATTCCTCTCCATCCTTATTCCATGTTGTCAACCAAAAATGCCCGGCATTTATGTAACTTCGTACAGGAACAAAATCTATGGCACAAGGAATGCCCAAAGCACGGAATAGATACACAGCAAAATCGGTCACTTCCCTACATGTACCGGATAAGTATTGTACATATTCCGGCCCTATATGTCCAAATGGATAGGGCGTTACAGAAGTATAATAATAGCTCTTATCAGGCAATTTACTTATTAGATAATTAGCGGCAACCACCGGGTCTTCAATATCCAATGAATCAGACATACGTAATGAATCCAGTAACGAATTATATTTGTCATAATACATTTCACGCCAATAAGTTAATGGTTCATCACCTATTCGGTAAGGCAATAAGTACTCACAAAACATTTCAAATGAGATATTCTTTCCCCAAGGTTGTTCCTGCCAAACCTTAAATGCCCAGTCAATATTATGGCATAGGTAGGCAGAATCTATTTCCATAATATCTCGTTTCTTGCTGGGCTCCTTCATAGGACCATATATCTTCTTAATAGAATCAGCTACTTGTTGCGGAGTTTTTCCTTTACTTTTCTTCAGCCATGTATAGTAAGATTTATAATTTTCAAATTGTTCACTATCGGAATAAGTATAAAAAGGAATATTTTCTATAAGGAAACAAGCTGCTTTATATTTTAGGCTGTCTGCCAAATTTATTCGATAATAATGAAGCACCTTTTCTAATTCTTTTCTATTTTCACCAGCCACTTGTAATACTGTTTCCAAAGAAGTAACATACTCTTTTCTAAGAGAGTTTATTATTACTTTTCCAATTAACATGATAACAAGTACAATAACTAAAGTATATTTAAAATTCCTGTTCATACATTTTTAATGAGCATTTCCAGTAACTTTCACTCGTAATGGTGCATTAGATGCATTACAATAAACTGTAATAGTCTTATCAAAACGTTCCGGGCGCTCTGATTTATAAATTATTTTCACCTTTGATGTTTCATGAGGGTTAAGTGGTTTCTTAACGTATTTTGCAGTAATACAACCACAAGATGTAATCACATCATTAATTACTAATGGGATTTTTCCAGTATTGCAGATTTCGAATTCTACTTCTTGCTTCTGCTCCCAAGAAAAATTACCCATTTCTATTTGAGACGAAGAAAGTGAAACTGTAGTTAGCGGTTGATTATCCAACATAGATGAGTCTTGTCTACCTGAGATTATATTCCAATAAAGTTCTTTAATACGCGGATTCTGCATCGGATTACCAATTGCCATAACTTTATTATTTTTATCTAATAAAAAAGTTTGGTATTGCATATCAGAAGGAAAGTGGTTTATTTTATTTAAGACATCTAATGTATCAATACAAATTGGATATACGAATCTTTCCACTCTTAAGGTAAGATATATATCACGTCCATTTTTTGGAAAAAAGAAAAATAAAAACTGAACTTTATTAGGATAAATAGAATCAATATTATTAATATAATTGTTCCATTCAGATAAATGTAACTTACAACTGGTACATCCCATAGAGTCTACATATGCTATTATCTTAAATTCACTATCACGTATAGTAAAATTCGAAGCCCTTTCACTTCCTTGAATACTAAAATTAAGATTTTCAGGAAAAATAATCTCTTTATCTATCCATTTCTTTAATATTTTTTCAGCATGTATACTCTTTTCATCTTGACAAGAGAACATACAAATGGAAAGAAAAATTATATACACAAAATATTTCATAATCAATTCTTACTTAATTTTAACTTATAAAAATGATAGGGATCATTAGAGTCTACACCATAAAAGCAATTCAATAACTCATCTATAAAAAAATAAGATATAGTTTGCCCTAAATGATATATAGCTTTAAATTCTCCATCCCAATTTGCGACTAGTAAACTGGAAGGTGAGTTTACTTCCTTTGTATCCGGACACAACAAATAAATCATATTATTAGTAACATATGCATCTCTTATATGCAAGAATCGTCTCTTTATGTCAGTATCAATAATAGTCTGACAAGGTTCGTAATTCAACAAAATGTCACGAAATAACACACCGTTTTGGTTATAAATACGACAACGCCGTGTCCTATAATAAAACACCAATAAACGACTCCCATCAGGCTTTGCTATAATTTCATGAGCATAAGCTGATTTAAAATCACTGATAGAACTAAAATTTACATGTGTATCTGGATATATGCCTTTAGGTTCTTTTTGTTTTCGAGATAAATTTATCATAAAAAATTCGTTCATTCCTTTATCAAAACAATTGTCAGAATAAGCATACAAATTATCATTTAGCTTAGCAACTCCTAACATTTGTTGTCCCATTATATTATTAAAGAAAGAAGTTGAAAACAACTTCAATGAATCACCTTCAACCCATTTATAAAAATATAATGAATCATTATGAACTAAATAAAATTCATCATTAAACTGCTCCAAAGGGACAATAAACTCAGATTGTTCACCAAAATATGACAGATGTTTCATTTTGGGATAAGAAAATACAGAATAGACAGCATTATCCAAAGTTGAAGTACGTACTAAAATTCTCTCATTATTAAACAAGATACACCGAGGATTAAATTGAGCAGGATACATCGGTAGTTTTTCTAAAGTAACAATAGTATCTTTGGAAAAGATGTTATTGTATACAAGTGGCACTGTAGATGAAGATGGAATACAGCCCACCAAACAAATCCCTCCCCAAATCACTATGGTCAACAATCTAATTCTCATAATTCATATTTAGCCAACACATAATCAGGATCAACTCCTATTGCATATAAAGTATTACTTTTTCTATTAGCTACTATTCTAATTGCAGGCATTCCTATATCCACTATTTTCAACAAGTTACCATTGTAATCATACAAAAACAGTGTATGAGGACACTTACTTATATTGCGACCAACCGTAGATTCGTCTACGGGCTCTTTCTCACGATCCCGTTCTAAAGTAATTATATAATCCTTACTCATACATACATCATACGCTCCAACTATTTTTCTATCAAATATAACTCTATCATCTGCAATAGTATAATTCTTTTCTTTATTAACTTTCCGTTCCCATTGTAAAACAAAAGTAGAATTTTCTTTTTTATACAAAGCCAAATATGGAAACTTGAAAGACGAAATCAGAAACAATCCTTCAATTGGATCATAAGATTCATAAATACCAATATGTTCCTTAATTTCAGGGATAGGATAAACACCCCACGATGATTCTTGCCCATTTATTATTGTTCGAAAATAATTTTCCGAACCATTTTCTGTATATTTTATATATAGGTCCTTATCTACTTTTTCCATCTTCATTTCTTTCTCTTTATCCGACAATTCGCAAAATGGTTCCTGTCCATTTATCAGACTATCAATAGATAAATAACCAACTGTCTTCCCATTTGCATCTATAGCAAAAAGTTTATTATCTACACAATATCTATTAGTCATAGGCGTAATAAATTCTTTAGGACCTTCTCCTACTTTTCCCATTACTCCTAATTCTTCACCAGTTAATGCACTATGCACATGCAAAAAACAGTCTCGAGCAAATGGATCGGACCAAACTAAATAGTCATCAGCCAAAAGTAAATCGCCCGGCATCATGGTAAATATTTCATCATTTAAGACTTGCGATTTCAAAGATAGTCTTTGCACATCTGTTCTATTAGAAGAACAAGAACTAAATATAAAGACCGCAATACTAGCTATTATAATTATATTTTTACACATAGTATTAATTATAAAAGCTACCTTACTAGATAAATACTGATGATTTTCTTTTAAGGTAGCTTAATTCAACTCAATTATTACCAGTGACTACAGCCACTTTTTGTATCACAACTTCTATTAACAGATGCCTGATAAGTATAGTGAATACCATTACATACACAGCATTCTCTACTAGATGAAGGTTCACAATTTCCTCCTGAAGATTCGCCTTGAGCTAACGCCTCCATATTTACCATAGCTAAACCAGACAGCTTCACATCATTTGGTGAAGTAAGCATATTGTATCCCGCAATAGCGGCAATAGCAACAACAGCTATAAGCCCCATTATTTTCTTTTTCATTTTGTAGTTTTTTAATTTGTACTTTTCGTTTTTCTTCTGTATCTATCATTTCAACAGAACAGCAATAGTTTGCTACATTAACTTTTTATTCTTATGTTTGCATCGGAATCTTTTTTAAAGGTTTAGGAGCAGATGATATGTAAGCAAATCCGGCAAGATGGACAAACTCATCATTCTGCTCCTTTAATCATGTTAATTCTCTCATACGCTACCAAAACAAAATTTTAGTATTGGCTGATCGTTATTAACATCTGTTGCCATTATTGTTTTAGTAGCTTCATCCACCCAAATACCATATATATAATGGTCGAGTACATATTTACACATCGGTTCTCCTTTCAAACTAAATACATAAATGTATTTTCCTCCGTCAGGAAGCCTTCCACTTTGTCTTGCTATCTCTTTAAAGGGCGTTCCGTGAAATACCGCATAAATGGCACTATCCGTTACTTGAACATCACTGAATCCCATGATGCCTGTTGGTATACCATATCCATCTGAAATTTTGAATTCAGGTTCGTCATGCTCACCGATACGAATTACATGAGTACTATCTTTTAAATTATAAACTTCAACCACCTCGCCCAGTTGAGTGACAGCAGCTAAAACGCCATTATGGGGATTATAATCTAAAAAGCTACGCCATGCCTGTGCTAATGCCGGACGGGCTTCTTGCAAAGCTTTCTCATTCGCTGTAGGTATAGCGCCTATCTTCTCTATAAGTTTACCTTTGCAACTAACCTTTAAAAAGCGGCTCTCACCTGAATAGTCAGGAATGACAAATGTTGTATCATCATACACTGTAAAATCAAGCGGTCGAAGTATATCTTCATCCAATGTTACCGTTTCCTCACGAAGCAGTGAATCACCGGATGAAGAAAAATCTAACCTAGTTAATTCGCTTTTGTTAGCATCTAAAGTCCATAATTCATGGTTATACAAACGGAAGTTTTCCATTGACAACATTTCCGTTGGGGAATCGCCTCGTCTGCCGAAAGAAGATAAATACCGGAAACTTGGGTATTGGAATAAGTGCCCATAATGTTCGGAACCATGCAAATCCATTACAATGGCTTTATCTCCCTCTATCCGTATCCGAAAAGGATAGCGGAACAAGGCTGTATCAAGCTCTATTACCTGTGCCGACAGATGTTTCTCTTCCGGAAAATCCGAATATTTAATCCCCAAAAAAGTTTTTGGGGACTGTGAGCACGAGAATAATATCCCAACTACCAATATCAGTAGCAGAAGCTTACCAATCCAATATAAATGGTTCGAAAACATACTTTACTTTTTCATGATTTAAAGGACAATCTACAGAACCGGTACCTCTACATCTAGTCGTAGGATTCTCACCGGCAGCCAATGCCTCCACATTATTTAATAAAATAACATTTTGCAGTTTGTTGTGCTCAGCTTTTCTACAAAAGAAAATAGAAACCAATACGACAAAAGAAAAAACTCCAAACTTTAAATACTTTTTCATACTATAATATAAATTGATTAATTTTTGCTCGAAAGTAGGCATCTTATTCGAACACGACAATTTATTGACGTGAAAAATCGTGCGAACTATTGTGAGAAATTTCTCACAATAGTTCGCACAACAAATTTTCATCGATGAAATAGCACTTTTTAAACAATCAAAGAATAGCTATTTCCTGATGATTTAATAGATATGTTCACTGATTTTTCCCGAAGTAAAGACCTTAAATCACTCACCACACGACGCAACCTACCTTCTACTCCTCTATCTTCCGGCCTCCAGAAACATGAAATAATCTCTTCTTTTGTCATTGTATGATTTGGAGCTTTCAAAAGCAGCAAAAGTAAAGATGCAGGTTGGCCAGTAATCCGAATCTTTCGATTATCATCTACATAAAATTCATGCGAACTGTAAACATAACGCAGATTCGCTAATTTTATATCTAATTGGGAGATATCTGTTACTGAAGGAATGCTCTTTTTTATTTTCTTTCTTAGATAATAGATAAAACAAACAAATAAAAGAACAAGGATAATCAATTCTACAATAACCACCATCGTTATTGAGGTGTTTTTAAGAACTGTCAACCAAGAATACCGAATAAAAGGCTCTACTTCAATTTCATTGGAAAGTCCGGCATAAACACTACTAATCTTTTTATACTCAGGTAAAAATAACGTAGAATCTCCACAAACAAGTACATAGGCACTATCTGTATGAATATGAATATGTATTTGTAATGCATGACAAGAAACAATATCAGCTGCAGACAGTTTCTTACTCCACAAAGATAAACAAGCATCGGCATCTATTCCCTCTTCTGCTAAAACGGTATGACTTATTCTAGTATCAATATCCGAACTCACTACGACCTTGTTTTCTTCAACCGCAATATCTTTTACTTTTTTACCTTTAGAACTAGTTATAGTACAATGCTCAAAGTTCCTGTTCGGTTCCATTTTATAACCAGCCTCATATAGTCCCAGTGCATCATATTGCGCATTGAATCCATCTTCTATTGTTTCCAATAAAGTTATTTTAGTCTTATTTGCAAGTGCAACTTCTCCTGAAGCATAAAGCATTCGTTCTAATGTGACAACAAGAATTATCATTAAAATGAAAAATAGTAAAGCCATTCGTCTGTCTGAATCCATAATTTACACCAATAACAAATTATTATAAATAGTTCTTATCATGTTTCTTTTTATATATTTTTCAGTCACAAAGGTAACATTATTTAAACTAACAAACGAATAAATCAAGCAACAACCATATCATGAGAAACAATATTCTTGCAGTTTCAACAGAGAATGGAATGTCAACCGTGTCTCTCAGAATAAGAGATTCTGTTCTATTTTTAAGATTTCCCCTTTTAATATTTAACTCAAAATCGAGCAAATAGAAAAATAAATACATAAATTAATGTAAGAATATGCTATTCATGAGCTAAAAACTGCATAAATGAGGAATAAAAAACAAGTCATTCTCTCTAAACTAGGCTCCGTTCCTTTAAAAGGAACGCATCACTGGTCAGTGAGGATCAATGCTTTTCTCACCGACCAACGATGTATTCATCGGTGTGACTCTAAATAACCTGCATATTTTCAGCTATTCCATGCTTTTTACTACAATAAACTGATGTAGCAAAATACGATATAGCCACACAATTCTCTGACGAAATATCATAATTAGCACTTTATTACAAACTATATGCACCACAATAACATATAAGCAGAAGCAATACAGATTTTCATAATGCCTAATTACTCGCATATTTGCTTGAGCGCCATATACTGTTCAGATTTCAAGCAAGAGAAACGCATACAGTATCCTATTTTTATGAATAAAAAAACGCTCTCAGTACAAATGGAAGCGTTGTCTTTATCATTTTAAAATTCACATTTTTCGGGGGCAATCCCTACTACAAGCTTTTTATTTCTTCAAGGGATAGTCCTGTAACTTGCGAAATGGTATCAAGTGGAATATTCAAAGATTTCATATTATGTACCATTTCTCTTTTTTCTTCCATACGACCTTCCATAAGTCCCTCTGCACGGCCCTCAGCACGACCTTCCGCACGTTCGGTATATATATTATCGCGTAGAATCACTATATTATCCAAATGACGATAATAAGCATTTAATTCTTCTTTAATCATCTTATCCAGTTTCAAGCGTTGACGAGCCTCATCCAACCCCGGTGCTGTCGCACTATCAGGTATATCACCAGTATTCATATAATAAATCCATTCTTCCAACGGGCTCCGAGCCACTTGATTGAAATCATTGACCTTCAGAATATAATATTCGGGATAAAACTGACTGACACTATCTACTTTGAATGTCTGTTTCTGGAAAGGAGTCAATTCCAAAACATCTCCCTGATGGATTCCGCGGAATTCAGTTTTTCCATGATATACGATATCCTTTCCACTCCCTAAAGAGAAATATACAATATTGACACTATATACTTTCCTTACTTTGTCATACCCTTCCCCGCGGTTTATGTATTCGGTCACCAATTTCGAAGTGCCGAATAACATACGTTGGAAATACGCATACTCATTATTATTTTGAACTTCAATTAAAATAAGTTCACCCTTTGAGTTTTCAGCAAGCATATCTACCCGATTATACTTGTCAAACTCGTCCTCTTGATTGCTCTCACTTTCCAACAGCTTCTGAATGACTATCTTTTCATTTAGAAGAGTGGTAAGAAAGCCCTCGAGAACTACAAAATAGGCTTTATTGCGTAATAAACGCTTCATAGCCCAATCGAAACGAATATAATTACTCGGCATAGGTTCGTCTCCTTTCTTGTTACCTTGTTTCATGCTCTATCACCCACTTTCCCAAAGTCCGTGTTGTACTATCAAAATTCACTCCGACCTTGACAACCTTGTGATGATCTATCTCGTAAGGAATAGCATATTGCTTACTATTAATTTGAGCCAATGCTTCTTCGGGAGTTCCATCTACCTTAAATTCAAATACATAAATTGCATCGGGCATCTTAATTACCACGTCAGCCCTGCCAATGGCATTCTTTACTTCTACATCTACATATTGGCCCATTAAACGGAATAATAAATAGAAAATAGTCTGATAATGCTTCTCCTGATTGTTCTCCAAATCATAAGGTATAGATGAAAAGAAAGAACGAGTACGAAGAAGACACTGCTCAATATCACCTTTCATCAGGTCTCTTACAAAAGAGACTACATAAAAGTTACTTTCTCGTGTCGGTTGATTGAGATAGGAAGGGATCAATGTCTCAATAAAGCCTATTTTAACTTCTTCGTTGGGATAACCTAATGTATATGTACGAAAGAGAGGTTCATATCCTTTAATAGTCAAATAGCCACTCTGATAAAGCACAGGAATCGGATCGGTAATAACCTCTGTCGCTTTATCAAAATCTTCGTCTTTCACTTCCATCTTTTCCAATAGATTAAGACTGAAGTCCATTCGCTGTAACATTTCAATCAAGAAAGTAGGCGTGCCGGTAGAGAACCAAAAGCTCTTATAATCTTTTTGCGAAAATGCATTGAAAAGGCTGAACGGATTGTAAATATCTTCACAATTCTTGCTAAAATGATAACCGTCATACTGCCGTTTCAAATGCCGACAAGCTTCTTCATAGGTTTCATTATTCGCTTGAGCTATCCTCTCAATATCCGGTTGCATCTGACTTAGCAACTCTTGCTCTGTAATACCACAAATAGCACTATAATCATCGCTCATGCTGATATTCTGCAAGTTATTCAGCTCACTAAATATACTCATCTGACTGAACTTGCTGATTCCTGTCAAAAACAAGAAACGAAGATATTGCCCTTGTGCTTTAAGAGGACTGAAGAACTTCCGCATTTCAGTTCGCAATTGTCCTTGTAAAGCAGAGTCACTATTACTATCCAATAAAGGTGCATCATATTCGTCAATCAATACGACAACCTGCTTTCCTGTCTGTTGATAAATTCGTTGAAGCAAACCGGTTAAACGGGCTGCATAGCTCGTTTCTTCTTCATTTTTCCCATAAGTCCTCTCCCATTCGCTTAGATAAAGATTCAATTGCTCTTGCAAATCTTCGATAGTGGTATATTTTGTTCTGCTGAAATCAATATGCAACACAGGATAAACAGTCCATTCCTGTTCCAACTGTTCTATTGCCAGTCCTTTAAATAAATCTTTTTTTCCGGAGAAATAAGCTTCTAGAGTAGAGACTAGAAGACTTTTTCCAAAGCGGCGGGGACGGCTAAGAAAATACACAGTATCAGTATGGACTAATTGATAAACCAATGCGGTTTTATCAATATATACACAATTCATATTACGTAACTGCTCAAAATTCTGTATCCCGATAGGATATCTTCTGAATATCTCTTTCATATAAACCTAATGCATTAGTTGAAACATGAACAAAGATAATGTTTTTACGCATATCTTACACAGATAGAGACTGAATTTGTTATTTCTAACCGTATCATTGTTGTATTGAAAATGAAAGTTGCTATCTATCATTCATTATCAACGAGAAGTATTATCACTTTTCACTCATTCACAATGAGCAATTTTAGCATTTTATATTCGTTTATAATGAGAAGTTTTATATCTTTGCAATCAAAAGCCCAGTTATCATGAAAGAATTATTAAAGCATATCATATTCGACCAGCGTGAAAAAGACATATCCCAAATGATAGAAAGGGATATTGACATGAGTTGTGTAAACAATCCCGAAGTGCTAGTCATATCTGGTATAAGAAGATGCGGAAAATCTGTTCTTTTACAGCAAATACGTTCGCAACAGTCAGAACAAGACTTTTACATGAATTTTGATGATGAGCGGCTTATCAACTTCAAAGTCGATGATTTTCAAACCTTATATGAAGCTTTCATCGAATTGTTTGGAGAACAAAAAACATTTTATTTTGATGAAATACAGAATATTCCCGGTTGGGAAAGATTTGTAAGAAGGTTGCATGACAGTGGATGTAAGGTATTTGTTACAGGCTCTAATGCCAATATGCTAAGTAGAGAATTAGGCACACACCTCACCGGACGTTATTGCCAAATTGAACTATACCCTTTCTCATTTCCCGAATTTCTAAAAATGAAGGAAGCATATCCGCAACAAAAGGACTTTTATACTACTACCGGAAAAAGTATGCTAAAAAAACACTTCGACGAATACTTGAAAACTGGCGGTTTTCCCCGTTATATAAAAGACCGGAACAACAATTACCTATCCACTCTTTATGAGAATATTATTTATAAAGACGTTGTCACTCGAAACAAACTAAATGGTGAAAGAGAATTGCTGGAAATGGTTTATTACTTAGCCAGCAATGCTACGAAACGTTTCTCGTACAGTTCGTTAGCAAAAACGATAGGTATCAAACATACGGAAACAGTCAAAAACTATCTGGAATATCTTGAAAATACTTATCTGCTATTTCAGGTAATGAAGTTCGACTGGTCTGTAAAAAAACAGATGAACAACCAAAAGAAAGTGTATTTCATAGATAATGCCATTATTGGCAAAGTGGGATTCAATGCGACCGACAACATCGGGCAATTACTTGAGAATTTGGTATTTATAGAAATAAAGCGCCAGGGAAAAGATATCTATTATCATAATGACGGAATAGAGTGCGACTTCATTATGCGTGAAAACGGACATATTGTATCTGCCTGCCAAGTCACCCGTTCGATGAAAGATGAAAAAACAAGGCAGCGTAAAATAAATGGATTAATTTCCGCACTCAATACCTATAATCTCACCGAAGGAATAATTTTGACTGATGACGAAACCGAGGAAATAACTATCGGCAACAAAACAATACATATAATTCCTATATGGAGATGGCTATTAAAATAGTGACGCTATCCCACCAACATAGTGACGGTATATGCTTAGGATAGCGTCACTATTCCAGGCATATACCGTCACTATGTTTGAACCGGATATTCCGGGCTGTTATTTCTAGTTTCCGCGCTGTGTAGGCAGAGTAAATTCTTGCGAATCACAAATCACTCCATTCTCGTCCGCCACTGCGACACGGAATGTCACTTCACCGTCTTTCAATTTTTCACCTGCATGAATGGAAGCGGTATAACGGATGCCTTCACCCGGAAGAATTTCCTCCACCATCACGGAAGGAGAAATGCCGAGATGCTTCACCTTCCCCACCGTTTCTACCACAGGAACTACATTATAAACTGGATTTCTCCCTTCATTCATAATCTCAAAGATTATCTTGCTATTTTCTCCCGCATCAATCACATGACTGCGATTATCATCTATAAAACGGATCTTGCGCAACTTCAGTTGAGAAATAGGCTGTTGCACCTGTGGCTGCTTCTTATATTTTTGCACACGGACTTCCCTCACTTCAGGAATATACGCATCTTCCTCTATTTGCTCTTGTCTTGGCGCCGTCAACGCGTTTCCAATAGCTGCACCGGCAATGGTTCCCACAATATTCCCAATAGCAGAACCACGGTAACCGCCTCTCCAGCCACGATTATTATCTCCGATAAGTCCACCTATCGAACCTCCCAGACTACCTCCGATAGAAGCACCTGCCATGATAGCTCCCGGATTTCCCATACGCCCCGACGCACATCCACTCAAAATCAAAGCGGAAAGCAAAATTACTGTTAGTTGTTTCTTCATGAGTCTCTCTATTTAGTGTTATTATTTATTCTACCACTTTAAAACGAGCGAAACGTAATAATAGTTGTTTGTCTCCCGCATTTTTAAAATGAATAGTTGCTTTCGCATTGTCTCCCGTTCCTTCTACTTTAATCACTTCACCCAATCCGAAACGTTCGTGCTCTATCATCTGTCCGGCCTGTACTCCTGCTACCGATGCCGAAGTGGAAGAGGTTGCCTGTGCACCGTTACTTGGGCTAACAGTACTAACTTTCTTCAAATTCCTCGGTACGCTGGGAGCAATGATCTGTGCTTTCGGATGTTGCTGTAAGGAAGCGCGGAAACGTCCCGCACCTTCATCGACAGCCCGGCTCACTCCTGCCTCATGCGGCAGTTGCAAGTAATGAACATCGATATCACGCAAGAAACGACTGGGGCTTCCAAATTCCATCTTTCCATAACGGAAACGGGTTTTGGCAAAAGACAGATAACAATGTTCCTCCGCACGAGTAATTGCTACATAGAACAAACGACGTTCTTCTTCCAGTGCCCGGGGAGAATCTCCTACCATCCCACTGGGAAACAGGTTCTCTTCCAGACCGACCACAAATACATTCTTAAACTCCAATCCTTTAGCCGAATGGACTGTCATCAACGTTATCTTTTCTCCATCATCCGCCTTATCGGAATCCTGATCGGTAAGCAATGCAATCTCCGAAAGGAAATCGGTAAGAGACACATTCGGGTTACCCTCCTCCTGCCGCAAAGCGCAGAAGTCGTTGATACCATTCACCAACTCTTCTATATTTTCCTTACGGCTTAGATTCTCGGGGGATGTGTCCTGACAGACATCATTGATAATGCCGGACTGACGGATGATATTCGTTCCCATTTCATAAGCGTTCTTATCCGCCTGATCAACAATGAAACTTTCTATCAATTCACGAAAGCCTTGCAGTTTCGCATGCGTTCCTTTATTTATATCCAACCCATAAGTTAATGGTTCGCAGAGTGCCGCCCAAAGACTTACACCATGATCGGTAGCCGCCGATATAATCTTCCCGACCGTCGTATCTCCAATGCCACGCGCCGGATAATTAATGATTCGCTTGAATGCTTCTTCATCATTCGGATTCACTACCAAACGGAAATAAGCAATCACATCTTTTATCTCTTTTCGCTGGTAGAACGAAAGTCCTCCGTAAATCTTATAAGGTATACTTCGTTTCCGAAGAGCCTCTTCAAAAATACGGCTTTGTGCATTCGTACGATACAGGATAGCAAAATCAGCATATCCGTAGCGATACTCCCGACGCAGTTCTGCAATCTTATTAGCTACAATATCACCCTCTTCCACATCGCTATACGCCTGAAACACACCGATAGGTTCCCCCTTTTCTTTCTCTGAAAACACGGCTTTCCGTATCTGACGTTCATTCTTCTCAATCAGGCTGTTGGCAGCACAAACAATGGTTTGCGTGGAACGGTAATTCTGCTCCAGTTTAAAGACTTTCGTATTGGGGTAGATTTTTGTAAAATAGAGAATATTGTCAATATCCGCCCCACGGAAAGAATAGATACTTTGCGCATCGTCTCCCACTACACAGACCCGTTGATTTTCTTTAGTCAGTTGCAGGACAATGCTATGCTGCGCATAATTCGTATCCTGATACTCATCTACCAGCACATAACGGAACTGATCCCGGTAGCGTGCCAACACTTCCGGAAAGTCACGGAATAAAATATAGGTGTACACCAGTAAATCATCGAAATCCATTGCACCTGCCTGACGACATCTGTCCCAATAACGGGTATAGATATCACGGATAGCAGGCATCTTGGCGGCCATATCTCCTTCGTAGGCCTCTTTATTGGCAGCATACCCCGTGGGAGTAACCAGATGGTTCTTGGCATTGGAGATGCGTGCTTGCACTACTCCCGGCTTATACGTTTTCTCGTCCAATCCCATCTCCTTGATGATGGAGCGAAGCAGACTCTTACTATCAGCCGTATCATAGATGGTGAACTGGGAAGTAAAACCGATATATTGTGCTTCGGCACGAAGAATCCGTGAGAAGATGGAATGGAAAGTTCCCATCCACAAATAACGTGCCCGTTCCATACCGACCTGACGGGCAATACGCTCTTTCATCTCACGTGCAGCCTTATTGGTAAAGGTTAATGCAAGGATATTCCATGGATTATACCCGTTCTCCTGCTCCAGCAAGTAAGCGATTTTATAAGTCAATACACGCGTTTTTCCCGAACCGGCACCGGCTATCACCAGTGAAGGACCGTCATTATAAGTCACTGCTGCACACTGACTCTCGTTTAATTCCTCTATATAATTGGTATTCATAACAGCATTATAAAAACTATGTGGATTTTTAACAAACCCTTGGCACTCAAATTTGTTCTCAATACAAAAGTATAATATTCATTCGAGAATGAAGGTATTTTTATGAATTTTCATCACTAACTATTTTAACCTAACACCAAAAAGCAATGAAAAGAAGTATATTTTTATCGATTATTTTGAGTTTGTTTCTGGTTGCCTGCATCCCACAGGCAATGGCACAAAAGCAGAGCCGCCTGGAAAAGCTGCTAAGGTATCTGAACGATAATGACGCCGACAAATGGCAGAAGAACCGTGATAAGATAGACACCGAGACTCAAAGCTATTACGCCGAAGAACTGGCATTATTGGATGTGCTCAACGAATTATGGAACGAGCAAAGCGAACAAGCCGCCGCCAATTATTTCGGATGCTATGAAAAGGCTGCGAAAGCCTATTTCCCGAATATCTGCGAAGAAGAGAAGATACAACTTTCCAACGTGCAAGACAAAGCGGAACAAGCTGTCATCTCTGTTCTGGAGGCTTCGAAAGACCAGATTCCTTTTAGCAAGACATTGATGGACAGCATCCAGTCAAGCGGTTATCCGGCAGACTCCGCCATTTTACAAAAGGTACGGGACATCCGTGAAATGGCCTTACTGGAAGGGATGCTGAAAACACCCACGCTGAATATTTATCAAACGTACATCACGGAATATCCGAACGGCAAATTTATCTCTCAAATCAACGCTGCGGAAAACAAACGGCTTTACCAGATTGTAAAGAGTAATCCGACATCGGAGAATTTCAAGGCATTCTTTGATAATGCCGATATGCAGAAATTTTTCACTGATAAAGATACGCGTCCATTCCTTCCGGAAGTTCGCACGCTATACGACGATTTTCTGTTTCAAGGGATCGACAGCCTCCGGGAAAAAGGAAATGCGACAGCCATCCGGCAGATCATTGACGAGTATAAGCAATCACCTTACCTGACTTCCACTGCGCGTACTCATCTGGATGATCTTGAATATCTTAGTGAAAAGGCTGATTTCGAGCTTTTAAAAGCTGCCATTGTCAGTTCCGAATCATTGAGCATGCTGCAGGATTTTCTTTGCACACACAGGTACAAGGAATTTCGTGACCAGGCTAATGCACTACGGACACCGTTTATCCTACAAACAATCGTATCCACCCCTACCTCTGTGAAATACTATAATGGAGGACGATTGATAAAGTCTGCGGAAAATGACAGTACAGGAAATATATCGACCACTTATTCGTATGACGATAAGGGACAGCTCATTTCCACCCTGTCGCTTACCATAAGAAACGGTCAGCCAAGCAATGAAATACAAACGAACAGATTATACGATCCGCAAGGCCACTGCATCTTTGAAGTGCAAACGAATCCGAAAACCAAAACGGACCTCTACCGGCGGACACGCCGTATCGGTACGGATGGAAGTATCGAGAGTGATTCACTCAAGTATACAGACGGAAGAGTTATCATAAGTTCCTATGATAAACAGGGGTTATTGACCGAAACCAAAGAGTATAATAAGAATGGAGAACTTCAGGCGTACACCGCAAACAAATATGATGATAAGGGCAGATTGATTTCATCGCAACATCAAAATTTGCTTTTCGCCAACTCTCCGGATCAGATTATATCACAAAAAGATGCTTATGAATACGATAAATACGGCTATCTGACACAGATCGTCTACCAACGGATTTTGGGCAATAACCAGAAAACATCCGGATGCCTGATCTGCCTGTACGATAAATACGGAAACCGGATCGATAGTAATTCTTATTATGAATATGACAATACGGGCCAATGGACCTGCCGTACCAACCGTGATCATCCGAAAGATGTGGAACGTATACAGTACATTTATAAATAAAGCAAGATAGTGTGAACATTTTGCAGAGGGCTTCTGTTATTATAGTATAACAAGCCGATTAAAACTTGTAACATTATGAATACTATATTAATGTCTTTAATTATGATGACCATGACTTACGAAATGCCTAAACTTCCTTATGCAAACAATGCATTGGAACCTGTAATCAGTCAGCAAACAATAGATTTCCATTACGGAAAACATCTACAAACGTATGTAAATAATCTGAATAGCCTCGTGCCCGGTACAGAATATGAAGGTAAAACGGTAGAAGAAATCGTTGCAGCCGCACCGGATGGAGCTATATTCAATAACGCCGGACAAGTATTGAATCACAATCTGTACTTCCTGCAATTTGCCCCGAAACCTTCGAAAAAGGAGCCAACCGGCAAACTGGGAGAAGCCATCAAACGTGACTTCGGCAGCTTTGAAAACTTCAAGAAAGAATTCAATGCAGCAGCAGTCGGGTTGTTCGGTTCAGGATGGGCCTGGCTATCCGTAGATAAAGACGGTAAACTGAAAATCACTAAAGAAGTGAACGGAAGCAACCCAGTACGCGCCGGTTTGAAACCGCTTCTCGGATTTGACGTTTGGGAACACTCTTATTATCTGGATTACCAAAACCGCCGTGCCGACCATGTTAACGCCCTGTGGGATATCATCGACTGGGATGTGGTTGAAAAAAGAATGTAATCGGATTTCATAGACTAAACTATACTTATGAAAAGGTCGTTGTGTATTTCACAGCGACCTTTTTTACAGACTAAAAAAAAACTGACTTTTATTGTATATCAGACGCATTAGTTGTATTTTTGCAACTAATAATCCAACATAACAAACAATTATGATACTATATAAAAGAAAAAAAATACGATTTATCGTCTCCATTGCAATCCTTTTCTTCCCTCTTTTTTGCAATGCTGCCACCACAGAAGAATCTGCGGGAGAAATTCTGTTCATCACCTCTTATAATTCGGATACTAAATACACCTACGACAACATCAGTACATTTATAGAAACTTACACCCGATTGGGAGGAAAATACTCGACCATCGTAGAAAACATGAATGCAACAGACTTAACGCAGGCACACCAATGGAAAAAAACATTAACCGATATTCTGGATAAGCATCCGAAAGCTAAATTAGTGATTCTTCTGGGTGGGGAAGCATGGAGCAGTTTCCTCCATCTTGAAGATGAAAAATACAAGCAGCTTCCTGTTTTTTGCGCAATGGCATCACGCAACGGAATCCGTATTCCGGAGGATTCGATCGATATCCGAGACTATAATCCAGTAAGTATCGACTTAACGGAACGAATGAAAGACTATAATGTAAAATACTGTAATTCATACGAATACAATATCAGCAAAGACATAGAAATGATACAGGATTTCTATCCGGATACCGAGCATCTGGTATTTGTATCGGATAATACATACAACGGACTTGCCGAACTGGCATGGTTCAAGAAAAACCTGCAGCATTTCCCGCAGTTATCTATCACTTACATCGACGGTCGCATCCATACACTTGATATGGCTGTCAATCAATTGCGCAATCTTCCCAGAAACACGGCAATGTTACTTGGCATCTGGAGAATCGACAGCCGGGGTATCACCTACATGAGCAACTCTGTTTATGCTTTCTCCAAAGCCAATCCTCTCCTGCCTGTGTTCAGTATGACTTCCACTGCCATTGGTTACTGGGCTATCGGAGGATATGTCCCGCAATATGAAGGAGTGGGAAAAAGCATGGGAGAATATGCTTACCGTTTTTTAGACCAGAAGGAAACTGATATCAGCAGTATCAATATCTTACCCAACAGATATAAATTTGATGCGAAGAAACTAAAAGAATGGGGATTTGAAGACAAGAAGTTACCTGTCAACTCAATGGTCATCAATCAGCCCATCCCGTTCTTTGTAGCTTACAAGACAGAAGTGCAGTTCATCCTGATCATATTTCTCATATTAGTAGGAAGCCTGATGATTTCCTTGTATTACTATTACCGGACTAGAATCCTGAAGAACCACCTTGAAAAAACGACGAAACAATTACGGGAAGATAAAAAGAAGCTGGAAGAGTCTGAAGTTGAATTACGTGACGCCAAGGAACGTGCCGAAGAAGCCAATCAGTTGAAAAGTGCCTTTGTTTCGAATATGAGCCACGAGATACGGACACCTTTAAATGCCATTGTCGGTTTCTCCAGCCTGATTATCGGCTCTGTTGAGCAAAATAAGGAACTGAAAGAATACGCAGATATTGTCCAGACCAATTCTAATTTACTGCTACAATTGATTAGTGACGTACTGGATATATCACGTCTGGAATCAGGGAAACTGCAATTCAATTATGAATGGTGTGAGCTGGTGAACCATTGCCAGAATATGATTACCCTGACCAACCGGAACAAGACAATGGATGTAGACATCAAACTTCAAATGCCTAAAGAACCCTATAAGCTCTACACAGACCCGTTACGCCTGCAACAGATTATTATCAATCTACTGAATAATGCTCTGAAATTCACTCCCGCCGGAGGAAGTATCACGCTGGATTATAAAGTGGATGAGGAAAAGCAATGTATGCTGTTCTCCGTGACTGATACCGGCACAGGAATCCCCGAAGACAAGCAGGAACTCGTATTCCAACGTTTCGAAAAGCTGAATGAATTCATGCAGGGTACGGGATTGGGACTGGCCATCTGCAAACTGACCATCCAATATATGGGAGGTGATATCTGGATTGACAAAAGCTATAAGAATGGTGCCCGGTTTATCTTTTCCCATCCCATCAAAAAACAAAAATCAACAGAAAAATGAAAAAAAATCGGATGATTTAGTGTTTTTCTGTTTCTTTTTCGCTTACTTTGCCCCTGTAAAGACAAAGGGGTGCCCCTCGAGGGGCTGAGATTATACCCTAGGAACCTGATGCAGTTAGTACTGACGTAGGGATTGTGTTTCTTCGTTATCGCCTTTCCATTCAAGCACGCTCTTTGTATTTACTTTCAATTTATTTATTCTGATAGGACAATGAAAGTACAAGTGAACAACAAAGAGGTGGAAATTATTCCTGATTCTACCCTTACACAACTGACAGCACAGCTCGAACTTCCTGTTCAAGGCATTGCTATCGCCGTAAACAACAAAATGATTCCCCGTACCGAATGGGAAGGTTTCATATTGCATGAGAACGACAACCTGGTGATTATCAAAGCTGCTTGCGGAGGATAAGGGAATGGTCAGTCTACAATTTATCACGCATCAGACCGAACGGTATTCGTACCTCGAATCGGCACGTATGGCACTCGAAGGAGGGTGCAAATGGATCCAGCTACGCATGAAAGACGCTTCTCCCGAAGAAGTGGAGGCAGTAGCCTTGCAACTGAAACCGCTCTGCAAAGAACACGAAGCGATCTTGATTCTGGACGACCACGTCGAACTGGCGCAAAAGCTGGAAGTGGACGGTGTGCATCTGGGTAAAAAAGATATGCCTATCGACCAAGCTCGCCAGATACTTGGAGAAGCCTTCATTATCGGCGGCACCGCAAATACATTCGAAGATGTCGTACAGCACTACCATGCCGGAGCCGATTATCTCGGCATCGGTCCTTTCCGGTTTACTACCACTAAAAAGAATTTAAGCCCTGTACTGGGATTGGAAGGTTATTCCTCCATCCTTTCACAGATGAAAAAGGCGAATATCGAAATCCCCGTAGTAGCGATTGGAGGAATCACTTATGAGGATATCCCTGCCATACTTCATACAGGAGTCAACGGGATAGCCCTGTCAGGAACCATTCTCGGAGCGGACAATCCGGTAGAAGAGACACGTAGAATCATTGATTCACCACAGAGTACACAGAGTTTTTCGTTCTTTCCTAAAACAGAATGATAAACACATATACTCTGTGTAACTCCATAATGAATAAGAAATCATCAGACCTCCGTGTCCTCTGCGTCCTCTGTGGTGAACTCATAAATTAGCATTTAAATAATCAACTAAAATACATAGAATGGAAAAGTTAGTAATTGCGGGACGCGAATTTAACTCCCGTCTTTTCCTGGGAACAGGAAAATTCAATTCCAATGAAGTAATGGAACAAGCTATTCTGGCTTCAAGCACGGAAATGGTTACTGTTGCCATGAAACGAATCGACATGGACAACAAAGAGGATGACATGCTGAAACATATTATCCATCCGAATATTCAGCTATTGCCCAATACTTCCGGTGTACGTAATGCAGAAGAGGCTGTTTTTGCCGCACAGTTGGCTCGCGAAGCCTTTGGAACAAACTGGCTGAAACTGGAAATTCACCCGGACCCGCGTTATCTGCTCCCTGACTCTATCGAGACACTGAAAGCTACGGAAGAACTGGTAAAACTAGGTTTTATCGTGTTGCCTTATTGTCAGGCTGACCCCGTACTCTGCAAACGTCTGGAAGAGGCGGGCGCAGCTACCGTTATGCCACTCGGTGCACCAATCGGTACTAATAAAGGATTGCAGACCAAAGAATTCCTGCAAATCATAATCGAACAGGCAGGTATCCCGGTGGTCGTAGATGCGGGTATCGGTGCACCCAGTCATGCTGCCGAAGCAATGGAACTGGGAGCTTCCGCTGTATTAGTAAATACTGCAATAGCCGTTGCCGGAAATCCGGTAGAAATGGCAAAAGCATTCAAAGCGGCTACAGAAGCCGGAAGACAGGCTTACGAAGCAGGATTAGGATTACAAGCCGTAGACTTCGTGGCAGAAGCAAGTTCACCTCTAACGGCTTTTCTTGATTAAAAACGAATAAACTATGGAACAAAAAATAAAATTTCCCCGCTCACAGAAAGTCTATTTACCCGGTAAACTTTATCCGAATATCCGTGTAGCCATGCGGAAAGTGGAACAAGTGCCCAGTGTCAGCTTTGAAGGCGAAGAAAAGATAGCAACACCCAATCCGGATATATATGTATATGATACCAGCGGACCGTTCAGCGATGCAAATATGAGCATCGATCTTAAAAAAGGGCTGCCCCGTATGCGCGAAGAATGGATTGTGAGTCGTGGCGATGTGGAACAACTCCCTGAAATCACTTCGGAATACGGACGTATGAGAAGGGATGATAAAAGTCTCGATCACTTACGCTTCGAGCACATCGCCCTGCCCTATCGCGCTAAAAAAGGAGAGGCAATCACTCAAATGGCGTATGCCAAAAGAGGGATGATCACTCCTGAAATGGAATATGTAGCGATCCGCGAAAACATGAATTGCGAGGAACTGGGAATTAACACTCATATTACTCCTGAATTTGTCCGTCAGGAGATTGCAGAGGGACGTGCCGTATTACCAGCCAATATCAACCACCCGGAGGCCGAACCGATGATTATCGGACGCAACTTCCTTGTGAAAATCAATACAAATATCGGAAATTCAGCTACTACTTCAAGCATAGATGAAGAAGTGGAGAAAGCATTGTGGAGCTGTAAATGGGGGGGAGATACTTTGATGGATCTTTCCACCGGAGAAAATATTCATGAAACACGTGAATGGATCATCCGCAATTGTCCCGTACCGGTCGGTACTGTTCCCATCTATCAGGCACTTGAAAAAGTGAACGGCATAGTAGAAGACCTCACCTGGGAAATCTACCGGGATACATTGATCGAACAATGTGAACAAGGCGTAGATTACTTCACCATCCATGCAGGTATCCGCCGCCATAATGTTCATCTTGCCGACAAGCGGTTGTGCGGTATCGTCAGCCGTGGAGGAAGTATTATGAGCAAATGGTGTCTCGTACACGATCAGGAAAGCTTCTTATACGATCACTTTGATGATATTTGTGATATTCTGGCACAATATGACGTAGCCGTTTCCTTAGGAGACGGACTTCGCCCCGGCTCCATCTATGATGCGAACGACGAAGCGCAGTTTGCCGAACTGGATACCATGGGAGAATTAGTGCTTCGTGCCTGGAACAAGAATGTTCAGGCATTTATCGAGGGACCCGGCCATGTTCCGATGCATAAAATTAAAGAGAACATGGAACGTCAGATTGAGAAATGCCATGACGCCCCATTCTATACGCTCGGCCCGTTGGTGACGGACATTGCTCCCGGATACGACCATATCACTTCTGCTATCGGTGCCGCACAAATCGGATGGCTGGGTACGGCCATGCTTTGTTATGTCACTCCGAAAGAACACCTTGCCTTACCCGACAAAGAGGACGTACGTGTAGGAGTCATTACCTACAAGATAGCCGCTCATGCCGCTGACCTGGCAAAAGGTCATCCGGGTGCACAGGTACGGGACAACGCATTGAGTAAAGCCCGTTATGAGTTCCGCTGGAAAGATCAGTTCGACCTGTCTCTCGACCCGGAACGGGCACAGACCTATTTCCGTGCAGGACATCATATCGACGGAGAATATTGTACAATGTGCGGACCCAATTTCTGTGCAATGAGACTGTCACGCGATTTAAAGAAAAGCGCTAAAACCAACAAATAATGAGTGGGGAGAAACAAAAAGTCAGCCCACTGACCGAACCTGCCCTCCCCTCATTTTAATTTTTAATTTTCAATTCTCAATTTAATAAGAATGTTCTCCGACGAATTAGAAAAAATATCCTGGGAAGAGACGACAAAAGCCATCTATTCCAAAACAGATGCCGACGTACGCCGTGCATTGGGTAAAAAAGAGCATCTGGATGTCAACGACTTTATGGCGCTGATTTCACCTGCCGCCACTCCTTATCTGGAAGTGATGGCACGCCTTAGTCAGAAATATACGATGGAACGGTTCGGTAAGACTATCTCCATGTTCGTACCGCTCTACCTGACTAATTCATGTACCAACTCCTGTGTCTATTGCGGTTTCCACATCAGCAATCCGATGAAGAGAACAATACTGACAGAGGAAGAGATTGTCAACGAATACAAAGCCATCAAACGGTTGGCTCCCTTTGAAAACCTGCTGCTTGTAACTGGTGAGAATCCTGCCGCAGCAGGCGTTCCGTACATTGCCAAGGCACTGGATTTAGCGAAGCCTTACTTCAGCAATCTGCAAATTGAAGTAATGCCTCTTAAAGCGGAGGAATACAAGGAACTGACAAATCATGGCCTGAACGGAGTGATCTGTTTTCAAGAGACTTACAACAGAGCAAATTACAAAACGTACCATCCGAGAGGCATGAAATCCAAATTCGAATGGCGTGTAAACGGCTTCGACCGTATGGGACAGGCAGGTGTACACAAAATTGGCATGGGTGTCCTGATCGGTCTGGAAGAATGGCGGACAGACGTTACGATGATGGCTTATCATCTGCGTTATCTGCAGAAGCATTACTGGAAAACAAAGTACAGCGTAAATTTCCCGCGTATGCGCCCGTCTGAAAATGGCGGATTCCAGCCGAATGTAGTCATGAACGACCGGGAACTGGCTCAACTTACATTCGCAATGCGAATCTTCGACCATGACGTAGATATCTCCTATTCCACCCGTGAGAGTGCAGAAATTCGAAATCACATGGCAACACTCGGCGTCACAACCATGAGTGCAGAGAGTAAAACAGAACCGGGAGGATATTACAGTTATCCTCAAACGCTGGAACAATTTCATGTAAGTGACGAACGGAAAGCGGTTGAAGTGGAACGTGATTTAAAGAGATTAGGCCGTGAACCGGTCTGGAAGGATTGGGACCAGTCTTTTGACTTTAAAAGATAAGCAGATGCGGTACGACAGACAAATCATACTTCCCGAAATCGGAGAAGAAGGTCAGAAGAAACTGCAGGAAGCCAAAGTGCTTATTGTAGGCGTGGGAGGGTTAGGCTCTCCCATCGCCCTTTACCTGACAGGTGCGGGTGTGGGCTGTCTCGGACTGGTAGATGATGATCTGGTAAGCATCACTAACCTGCAACGGCAAGTTCTCTATTCCGAAAAGGAATTGGGTAAACCGAAAGCCTTGTGTGCAGCCGGACGACTCTCCGCTCTCAACAGTGGGATCAGGATCTATCCCTACTCTACCCGGCTGACGAAAGATAATGCGTATGATATTATTCAGAAATACGACATAGTGGTCGACGGCTGCGACAATTTTGCCACCCGCTACCTGATTAACGACATCTGCATTAAACAGGAAAAACCCTACGTATATGGAGCCATCTGTGGTTTTGAAGGACAGGTTTCTGTGTTCAATTACGGAAATCAGAAGAAAAACTACCGGGATCTTTATCCTGACGAAGAAGAAATGCAGCGGATGCCTCCTCCGCCTAAAGGTGTAATGGGAGTTACTCCTG
Source organism: Bacteroides sp. 90-K9/2 (assembly GCF_047310725.1). Taxonomy (NCBI): domain Bacteria; kingdom Pseudomonadati; phylum Bacteroidota; class Bacteroidia; order Bacteroidales; family Bacteroidaceae; genus Bacteroides; species Bacteroides sp. 90-K9/2. The sequence goes on along the minus strand of NZ_JBCGVL010000005.1, from coordinate 205,296 downwards.
CTATTGTCGGGAGTGTGGAAGCTACGGAAGTGTTGAAAATTATCTGTGATTTTGGTGATGTTTTAGCCGGTAAACTATGGACAATCGACCTGCGGACATTGCAATCTAACAAATTTTCACTATAAAGGTTGGTTTCTGACATAGTTAATTAGTAACTTTGCTAGACAATCCAATTTTAACGAAAGAAATGAAACTAATTGTAGTTACCACCCCTACCTTCTTTGTCGAAGAAGATAAGATAATTACCACTCTTTTCGAAGAGGGGCTGGATGTCCTACATCTTAGGAAACCGGAGACTCCGGCTATGTATTCAGAACGGCTGCTGACTCTTATTCCGGAGAAATATCACCGCCGCATTGTCACGCATGAGCATTTTTATCTAAAAGAGGAATTCAATCTGATGGGAATCCACCTGAATGCCCGTAATCCCAAAGAGCCGCATGACTATTATGGCCATATCAGTTGTTCGTGCCATTCAGTGGAAGAGGTGAAAAACAGAAAGCATTTTTATGATTATGTTTTTATGAGTCCTATCTATGACAGTATCTCTAAAGTGAATTACTATTCAACCTATACTGCCGAAGAATTGCGCGAAGCACAAAGAGCGAAAATCATCGACTCTAAAGTAATGGCATTGGGAGGCATCAATGAAGATAATTTACTGGAGATTAAAGATTTCGGTTTTGGAGGGGCTGTCGTATTAGGAGATCTTTGGAACAAATTCGATGCCTGTCAGGATCAGAACTATTTAGCCGTAATCGAGCACTTTAAAAAGTTGAAGAAGTTATCAGATTAATGAAAAGCCGATGGTAAACTGACTGTGCATTCCCATTATACCCACAATAAAAGAAATGACTTTCTCAATCATGAACTAAAAAAAGCCGCTGCAAATTGTCTTCTGCAACGGCTTTCTGTATTTTCAGTGTTTTCTTATCAGAACTTATATCCCACGATAATAGAGAAGTTCATATTTTTAGGATTGCCAACTTTTTGTACGTCAACTAAACCGAATTGACCATCCAAACCTGCAATGATCTTACCAAACTCCAATGCGACTCCCACACCAAGACCAGCATCAAAACGTTTCAAACCATCATCACCGAAAGTATTCTCTTTATGCTCCGTATTGTTTCCTAAGTCAAACTTTGTCTTACCGGCAATACCACAAGCAAAATAAGGACCTGCATTAACCACCAGATTAGTATTATCTGCTACATTGAAACGCGCAGCAGCCATTACCGGCAATTCCAAATACATTGCATTAATGCTACTTCCGTCTTTCTTTGCCCCCTTGCTAGTCAGGAATAATGAAGGTTGCAGTGACCATGTATCATCAAAAGCATATTCAAAACCTCCACCAAGTTTGAATCCAACCTTTGCATTCAGGTCAAGATCACCGGTGTAATTACTAAAGTTCATACCTACTTTGGCATTCCAACCTGTAATTTGAGAGAAACCTGCCACTGAAATCAGTGCAAATAAAACAAACAAAACACTCTTCTTCATAATTTTAAAGTTTTAAATTAATACTAAGGGATTTTATTACCCCTCCCTATTTAACAATACAAATGTATAATTGTAATTCGTATTAAACAACTTTTTCGTTAACAAGTGCGTAATTTATAGAGTTTATACATAGAAAAAGGGAATTCCCTATTTTTGAGAACTCCCTTTCCTATTTGATTAAACTGTTTTCCTCTTATCAGAAAGCGTAATGGAAACCAATTGAAAGATCTTCACTGGTAAGTTCAAGACCAAAAGAATCTCCAAGCGTATTTACATTTCTACGATATCCCAAGAAACCATACTTGGCAATAAAAGAAAAGTGATCGTTCAATTTAACGGCAATACCCGGTCTAAGTCCCACTTGTCCAGCCTTGGTAGTGTCTCCATCTTTAATTTTCACGAAGCCGATAGCAGCAGTTCCGTCCAGAAACAGACGGACAGCACCGGTTTCACAATAAGACCAACGAATGTACGGAGCTACAAATACAGAGTTTGCAGTTTGTCCTGTAACATAATTGTGTGAATAGTCCAATTCAGCACCCAATGCCCATGTCTCATTAAAGTTGTATCCGATTTCCGGAGCAATTTTAAAAGAGGTAGTGTTGCCTGTACTGTTACGCCACAGATTCAAAGATCCGCCTACGTAAATGTCTTGTGCTTTTACAGCGATAGTTGCCAACATTACAACTACCAATAATAAACCCTTTTTCATCTTCTTTGTTTTTTTAAATTAAACGTTAGACCCCAATTCGGTCGATTTCTGGGGTGCAAATGTAAAGCTGTTTTTACGATTAAACAAACATTTGGTTAGTTTTTTATAATAAATACCAAATATTTATTTAACCAAGAGAACGAATGCCCAAGACAAAGCGGACATAAAAAATAGACTGCAAATACTTTCACAAGTATTTACAGTCTATTTATCAGATAGTTAAGTACCTAACCAGCGTATTTGACTATCCTTCTATTGCAGCCTGCGCCACTTTCATATACGATTATTCCCCAATAGGTTACATTGCCGGTGTATGTGAAGTGTATGCGCTTTGGTATGACTTTTTTCTAAAGCTGCTACTTTCTTAGCATTATTATTCTATCGCAGCTTGCGCCTCTCCAATACATATCTGTATTTCAACAAGATGCAATATTTGTGTATGTAATCTGTATGCATCTTGATACAATGCTTGGAACAGTTGCAATAGATATTAAGGATGAATGATTTGACCTCTCTGTAACGAGATGACGCATTCATTTAAATTTCAGTATTGTTTATTCCCTATCTTTCAATAGTTCAATAATCACGTCCTTATCCTTCAGGTTTGAATCAAGACGTAAAATCTGTGAGTTCAGACTCTCTATTTGCTCTTTCAGAAGCTTGATTGTTTCCCTCAGGTTCTCTGTTTCTTTCTTTTCGCTGGATAACTGCACGGCCAGTTCTGCATCACCTATCAGATTATTTGCATTACCGTCCAATGATACGGCTGCAAGGTGTGCCGAAATATGATGCTGTTTCGGACAGAAAAGGGAAAAGAAATTGAAGTCCAATGCTTCGCTGACTTTAATAAGCCTGCTTGTCTCCATTGTTTCCCTCTCTAATATTCGGTTTATGTGCTGCTGCGGTACACCGATTTTACGTCCAAGCTCAGATTTGCTCAATCCAAGCTCGTTGCGTCTTTTGTCGATAGCCTGACCTACATGCACGTGTTTTATGTCATTATCCATGCGATTCCTTCAATAAATACATCTTAAACAATAAATCATCAAACAAATATTTGGTTATATAAACCATTTTATGTTACTTTGTAGTGTAATCTATTCATTTGGTGATTACAAAGTTAAACATTAAATATTAAACATCCAACAATTATGTCTGAAAACTTAGAAAAAATCCGTCCGGCACTTGTTGCCCTTGAAGTAGGTGAATCCGTTTCATTCCCCATTTCACGTTTGAAAAGCGTCCGTACCCAGGCTTCAGAGCTTGGTGCCATCTACAACCGCCAGTTCAAGACCAGGACTGACAGGGAAAACCATATCATTACGGTCAAGCGAACAGTATAGAAACCAAATCAGGTTTATATGAAGATATTACAGTTTCTGGACCATCTTATACCATACGAAACATTCCTGAATGACCTCTCCTCCAGAATTGTCAGGCAATTGAAAGCCGACAAGGATGATCCTGAATTCATCAGCCAGAGGAAGGCATACGAACTGTTTGGCCGCAGGAATGTAGAACGGTGGAAACGTCAGGGAAAGGTGGTTTCCTATAAAAGACCCGGTAAGGTGGAATACCGCACGGCAGACCTCAGGCTTCTCCAGCGTACCACCCAGGACTATTTTGATGAAAGTCAGCCGAAACAGGCAGAAAAACCGGTCAAGAAAGATAAATGATAAACATATTATGGCTAATATTCTAATATTGATAAACTTTATTTGTTTAGTTTAGCCGTGATACTCTATGAAATATAAAGAAAGCAATTATAGTAGGTACAGGAATGTGCGTCAGTAACCTTTGTTCACCAGCTTATAGCTTTACCACTTAACGATAAAGCCGGACAGGTCTCTTTTATCGCACATTCATAATGATTTTATAATAATGAAAGAAATCAGACCAGCGTGCGATCCAAACGGTGTCTATTCAGTCAAGCGCACCTGTGCAGAACTCGGTATCAGCAACAAGACACTCAAAAAATACAGAGATAACGGATATATCCAACCGCTCAATCCTAATAATGTCAGCCGTCCGAAATACTCCGGCCAGTCAATAATCGATTGTTGGAATTTACTGAGGACGATATGATAAGCGAAACAACCATACAGAAAGTGAGGGAACTTGCCATAGAAGACGTACTCAGTCCTTATGTCAGACTGTCCAGAAAAGGTTCAACCCTGATGGGACTTTGTCCTTTTCATACTGAGAAGACCGGTTCCTTTGCCGTCACTCCCAGCAGGAATCTCTTCCACTGTTTCAGCTGTAACCGTGGTGGTGATTCCATTACGTTTATAATGGAAAAGGAAAACCTTTCCTTCAGTGCCGCAGTGGAATTTATTGCCAGAAACCATAATATTCCGGTAAAATACATCAGTGAAGAGCGCAGTGAGGAACAGATGTCCGAAGCCAGGCACAGGGAATCACTTCTGACAGTTCTCGATGCAGTCCAGACCTTCTTCCTACAAAATTTAAAAGCAACAGACAAGGAAGAGAGCCTTGATGCCAGGGCCTACGCATACGGCCGGTGGCATGAGGAGTTCTGTGCCTTTGCCGGAATAGGCTATGCACCGAAGGACGGTCAGGCCTTTATGGATTTTTGCAGAAACAAGGCTTTGAACGAAGAACTGCTGTACGAACTCGGTATGTTCAAGCGTGGTGAGGACGGAAACACATACGCCATGTTCCGCCAGCGTATCATGATTCCTGTGAGAAACAGATGGGGACGCATCATTGCCTATACAGCCAGATACATCGGAGACAATAGGAAAGCTCCCAAGTATATCAACTCGGCAACAAGCATGATTTACTCCAAGGGAGAAACAGTATTCGGTATTGACCGTGCCGCCAGACTGCGTGATGCCGACTATTATATCATTGTGGAAGGTGCTCCTGATGTACTGAGAATGCAGTCGATTGGATATGACAATACAGTAGCGTCACTTGGAACAGCCTGGAGTGACAGCCAGTTCGAGCAGCTGAAGAAGTATGTATCCTCACTCTGTTTCATTCCAGATTCAGATATTGCGGAGGGCAAGCCATACGGACCGGGATTTGAGGCGGTGATGACCAATGGGGCTGCAGCCATAAGAAAAGGATTCCATGTGACAGTAAGAGAACTTCCTTTCGCTGAAATACCGTCAGAAGCAGAAGGAGAAGTACAATATTCCAAGAATGATGCCGACAGCTATATCCGCAGCAGGGAAGATTATACTTCACTGCCTGAAAAGCATTTCATCATCTGGCTTGCACAGAAACGTTTCCTGGTAGCCAGTTCCATGGTAGAGGAAAGAAAGTGTGTAGCGGAAATAGCAGACCTGCTGCGTTATATAAAGGACCAGCTGGTGTATGACCAGTGCATAGAGCAGTTGTCCAGACTGTACGGCAAGGTAAAACTTTGGCGTGATGCAGTTACCCAGGCACGTGGAGAGGCCAGGAGAAGGAACGACAAGCCGGCGGCCATGAACGAGATGCAGCGTGAAGCTGAACTGCTGCGCCAGTTCGGACTGTTCGTGAGGGAAAACTGTTACTACTCCATCGGTGAAGATGATGATGAACCGTCAAGAATCTCCAACTTCATCATGGAACCACTATTCCATATCGAGGATGAGATAAACGGAACCAGAATCTTCCGTATGAGGAATATGTACAATGTATGCAGGGTCATAGAACTGAAAGAGTCGGAACTCTGCTCACTAAGCAACTTTCAGCAGAAGGTCGGCTCACTGGGCAATTATGTATGGCTCGCCAAGATAGACAAACTCAACCGTGTAAAGGAATACCTGTATTCAAAGACCGATACGGCAGAACGTATCAGAAAACTCGGCTGGAATGCGGCTGAAGGATTCTTCGCTTTCGGTAACGGAATATTTTTTGCAGGTACATTCAATACCGTTGATGATTTGGGTATAGTCCGTAGTATAAACGGCAAGGCCTTCTATATACCGGCCACTTCAAAAATATATCTTAACAACCCGGAGATATTCCAGTTTGAGAGACTTATGGTACATGAGAACCGCAACGGAATAAAGCTGTATGACTACGTAAAAAGACTGATGGAAGTGTTCGGTGAGAATGCAAGCGTAGCCTTCTGTTACCTGCTTGCCACCCTCTTCCGTGACATAATATTCAGACGTACCCGTCACTTCCCCATCCTGAATCTTTTCGGTGAAAAGGGAACCGGTAAAACAACCCTGGCTGTTTCCCTCCAGTCCTTTTTCCTGCACGGAGTAGATCCGCCCAATCTCGGTGTAACTTCCGTACCGGCCATGAACGATCGTGTATCACAGGCTGTCAATACACTTGCTGTGCTTGATGAATACAAGAATGACCTCGACATACGCAAGATAGCCTATCTGAAAGGACTCTGGGGCGGTGGCGGTCAGACCAAGAAGAATACAAACACAGACGGTATGGCAGCCCAGACCATTGTCACAACAGGTGTTGCCCTTTGCGGCCAGGACAAGCCTACTCAGGATATGGCACTCTATACCCGTGTCATTTTCCTTGCCTTTTCAAAGACATCATTCAACCAGAATGAGAAAAGGGCTTATGAAGACCTTGTATCAGTCTGCAATATGGGACTAACCCACCTCACCCTGGAGATATTGGGACACCGGGAACTGTTTGAGAAGAACTTTCCGGAAATATATTCCATCACCAAGCGTGAACTGGCTGCAAAACTGGAGAATGAAACCATCCATGACCGTATATTCGGTAACTGGGTTATTCCACTGGCCACCTTCAGGACACTGGAGACAGTCATTGACGTGCCTTTCAGCTATGCGGAACTGTTTGATACAGCAATCAAAGGAATACGAAATCAGAATGAACTGGCTCAGGAAAGTTCAGAGATAGCGGACTTCTGGAGTATGCTTCAGGGATTCCAGACTTCAGGGAAATGTATCGAGAAGGCACATTACCGTATAAGGTATATGAAATCCTTCCGTCCGTTGTCTGTCAAGGAAGATATAGAATTTAAGGAAGCACGTCCTATTCTCTATCTGAACACGGCAGCCGTAGCATCACTGTTCAACAGCCGGAATGCAGGTTCCACCTCCAACCGCTCGAACTGGTCCACTATCATGTCGTACCTGAAATCCCATACTTCATACCTTGGACTGAAACAGGACAGATTCACCATACTTCTGCCTAGCGGACTTCCTGACTATACCATTGACATTGTAAATGGTGAACAGGTAAAGAAGGTAAAGGTAAACCGACCGAAGGCACTGTGCTTTGATTATCTGCAGTTGAAGGAAACTTTTGGGCTGGATCTTGAAACTGAAGTGGTGGCTGAAGTACAGGACATGCAGGAAGAAGTGATAACAGAAATGCAACACACTTTCAAACAGAATGAATTTGATTTTACATAAATGATTAATCTGAACTCTGATGATGAAAGAAGTAAAGGGTTTAATACAAATCAAAAATATAATTGTAGTATTAAAAGACTTCTCCTAGTTTTTTTGGTGAAATCACCAAGTTCTTAGATAAAAAAGCATAAATATTTAGCAATTTTTAATGATAGAGTTGACTATTTGACGGGAACAAAGTATTTTTGTACATCAATAATTTTATAACCATATTACGATGGCAAATGCAGACCAAATATTATCTCTGATACGCAATCATTTAAACAATGATGATGCACAATTCAGAAAGGTTGCCTTACAGATTTCAGCTGTAGAGGCAAAGAATGGTCATGCTGTATTGGCGAGAACTATCCAGGAATTGTTAAGCCAGAAAAAGACCTCTTTTAGCAATTTAAAAATTATTCCACGCAATAAGGATGTTGACGATTTGTTGCTTCAGACTGAAACATATGACAGTTTGAATGATCTGGTTACAGATAAGTCTGTAAAGGAGAAGCTGGAAAGGGTAATAAAGGAATATACAAGAAGAGAAGAACTTCAGAAATATGGCCTTGCAAATCGCCGTAAGCTGTTACTCTATGGTATGTCTGGTACAGGTAAGACTATGACATCAGGGGTATTGGCAAAGGAACTTAATCTTCCTTTCTTTATTGTAAGAACAGAAAAGATTATCACTAAATTCATGGGTGAAACAGGTCAGAAACTTAGCCGTATCTTTGATTTTATAGATGAAGTTCCTGCCGTTTATCTCTTTGATGAGTTTGACGCTATAGGTGCACAACGTGGAATGGAAAATGAGGTCGGTGAACAACGCAGAATACTTAATACATTCCTGCAGTTGTTGGAGCGTGATTCTTCTGATAGTTTTATTGTTGCAGCTACAAATGCAATAGAGTCCATCGACAAGGCAATGTTCCGGCGTTTTGATGATGTCATTGAATACAGAATGCCGGATGCAGAACAACGTTTGTTGTTGTTGCGTGAATATTTATATACAGCAAAAAATCTGGATTTCTCTCAGGCTGAACCTTTATTTATGGGAATGAGCCATGCAGAGATAAAAATGGTATGCTCCGACATATTCAAAGAATCACTGTTAAATGATTTGCCTATAGATATGGAAATGGTGAAAATGATTGTTGACAAACGAAATCAACTGTGCCGTGAAATAGGTTGAATATGTAGGTAATATGCAAAAGAAACATTTTTTCTTAGGAAATAAGATAGCAGAAGATCGTTCTTTTACACCAAGAACCAGGTCTGTACAACCGCCAACCATGCCTGAAAGAAACAGACAGGAACATGCGGCTTATATAAAAGAAATTTATAATACAGCTATTGATAAGGCAATAGAAACTTTGTCACAACGGTCAGAAAGAGGATTACCTGTTGCAGATGGTGTTTATATGAACTTTGATATGGTTTCAGGTTTTGTTCCTCAGGCATTGGCAAAAAGAAGTGGAGCATCAATTCTAAAAATTTCAGAAGATAAAGGTGAAGGAAATGTTGATGTTACCATATATATCAAAAAAGAAAAAAAAGATTGGTTGGATAAAAAGGCTAATGAGTATGCAAATGAAGAAATTTGCACAATAAATGGAAACCCTAAGAATGCAACTCTTATTGAGCCCATCAATTCTATTGAACAAGCTGATATTCATAGTCTTTATACTTCTGCAGAAGATTTTGATATGCTACCAGATAATCACCTGCAGACATTTGAAATATGGGTAACTAAAGGTGATGATTATAATCTAGAGGAACTTACTAAAACTTTAGACAGTCTTGGCCTTATATCGGCTGGTAAAAATATCCTGGACTTTGACGGAGTTGCTGTTCTGCTAATCAAAGCAACAAAACAACAATTATGTGAGTTACCCTTATCTGTTGGTTATATAGAGGGAATACGTCCTTATAAACAGCCTTCAATACTTGTAAAATCCCACAATGAAAGCAGGGAGTGGAGTGAACTTATTAAAGATGAAATTGAGATTTCAATAAACAGTGACAGTGTAAGGGTCGGCTTGTTGGATTCGGGTGTAAACAATGCTCATGAATTGATAGCTCCATTCTTATCGGATGATATGATGAAAAGTGCAATAGGTGTTTCTGACACTATTGATCACAGCTTCCATGGAACGGACATGGCTGGCCTTATCCTATATGGTGATATGACAGATTTAATTTATGGGCATAAGAAATCTGTTGCAATTGAAAACAACTTGGCATCAGTGAAAATATATGAATCCGGATATGAAACTGATTCTGATTTTTATGGTGCTGTTATAGAGGATGCTATACAGCAAGCTCATGAAATGGGAGCATCTATACAATGTATGGCTGTTACTGATGACATTTCGTATGACTGCAAATCCACGTCAAGTTCTGCTGCTTTAGATGAAAGTATATACAATGGAGGGAATTGTGATCGTCTGGTAGTCGTTTCTGCGGGAAATATTGAAACTACAGAAATAGACGCTTCAGATTATATAGAATCGTGTAAAGCTAATGTTATTAAAAGTCCGGCACAAGCTTGGAATGCACTGACCGTAGGAGCTTATACTGAGAAGACTGTTGTTACTGATGATAGATATAAGCCTCTGGCTGCACCTGGAGGAATCTCTCCGATGTCAAGAACCTCCTGGAGTTGGAGAAATGGTCTTAATAAGCCCGAGATTGTTATGGAAGGCGGTAATGTAGCTGATCATCCTGTTCTGCAGACTACAACAACTCCTGATTTGAGCCTGATTTCGACCAGTGCAGATCTGGCAGAATCATTGGAACCATTTTATGCAACCAGTGCAGCCACAGCGTTGGCTGCACGTATGGCAGCAAAAATCAAGACAGTGAATCCTGATCTTTCTTTGTTGTCTGTACGTGGTATGATGGTACATTCTGCGAGATGGACTGAAGAAATGAAGCGTATAGGAAGTATCAATGATATCATGTCAATATGTGGTTATGGCATTCCAGATGAAAAAATTGCTTTATTTAGCAATGAAAGATATGCTACATACATCTTTGAAAATGAATTGATACCATATGTACGTAAAGATGGTTCAAATACATATAATCAACTGCATTTTTATGATCTCCCATGGCCTGTTGAATTACTTGAGCAGATGGGAGCAGAAAAAGTAAAGATAAGAATTACACTTTCCTATTATATAAAGCCTTCTCCTGGTTATGCCGGTAGAAGAAATAAATATCGTTATCCTTCAGCAACTTTGCATTTTGACTTGAAGAGTCCACATGAAAATGTTGAAGAATTTTTATGTAGAAGGAATAAGAATGAAGGAGATAAAACAACGGATAATGATACTCAAAGATGGACAATCAAGCAAAATCGCCGTGAACAAGGTACTGTTCAGTCGGACTGGTTTGAGTGTACAGCAGCTGAATTAGCAGGTTGTGGTCATATAGTTGTTTATCCAGGACCAGGTTGGTGGAAAGAGAGAAAACTGGCTAATGTTGACAATGTTATAAAGTATTCTCTAATAATATCTATAAAAACAAGTGAAACAGAAATATATAATGCTGTAGAGACTGAAATCAACAACAAGATAGGTATACCAATAATGCAGGAAGTATAAACCTATCATTTTAAGTTTAAATCATTGTTTTAAATATAATAGTTGCGGTTTGGATTACTCCAAACCGCTTTTGTTTAAAAAAGGAGTGGTTAGCTACCTGCAATGCCATCACTAACCATGAAGCTCCAAGCTTTAATCTTAGTTACTGTTTCCTTATCTATTGAATGGCATTAGCCAATTGTGCAGAATCAATGGAAAAGGCTAAAAGGGATTGGTACTACGAGTACCATGGGATAAAAGCTGAAATATCATGAATAACAGTCATGACCTTGCCTTTATCAACTCCCTTTCGTGATATCCATTGAATTATTAACTCTGTACTATCTTTTGCCAATGACATACTGCTTGCTGCAGGGATTCCAAGAATCCCTAGTACATCTAATCCTACAGATAACAAATTACTAATAACCTATCCTTTCGGACATTTGATTGTGGCATGAACCTTCACCAAAGGTTCTACTGCCTAAAAAAAAATTTTTCCCATTTTCTTCAGGATTAAAAATTTTGAGTTTTTAATTGTAGAGCTTAGCTCCATAGTGGCAAATGATGGTATCGAACCATAAACTTATGAGCTTTACCTGGACATTTACCATAGTTTTACTTAAAAGATTACAAAAATAGCGATTAATCTTAATATTGAATATTATTATTACCATATTTTTAAATTAAATACTTGTTCCCGGTATGTCGGTGGGGTTCCCGGTATGTCCAATTTCCTGAAACAGCTTAATACTTGGATTTTCCGCATCGGTAACTTTAACTTTCTAATTGAAATATAGGATTTCTCCATAGGTTCGTCAAGTTACAAGAAGCATGTAATGTAATCAAATGACGTACCCCCCCTATATCTTCTATCTTTTAATGTTGGAAATGTTGATTTATATAAGTTTTTTGTTTAAATAATCAGGATTGTACCATTGATACCTTCATTGTTATAGTTGTATTTTTGATAAAAAGATGTGTGGATTCTGATTGTATTTTTATCCGTATTGGATTAAACTTTATAGAAGTTTTATACGGTTAAATTTCTGATTGTCAAAATATTTTCGTATATTAGTATAGCAAAAAAGATTATAAACAAAGGTATAACAAATAAATCCTATGATTATGGCAAGAACATTTACTATTACCAGTTATGGCAAGACTAAGGAATATCCAGAGAGCCAGCGTAAGAAAATGATTAAGGAGTTTGAGACGGCTATGCTTTGCTGTGATGGCAGTGAAGCTGAACGTTACAGGAATATATATGGTGACCTGGTTGCCGGTGAGAAGGAGTGTATGGACACAGAACGTCCATTGAGTCCTGAGCTTGAAGCAATGATTGAGCGAATGTTTACTACTCAAAAGTAAAATTCTACAATTGCAGATTTCTATGTTGCATACCTGTTTCTGATACGTCCAATCTTCTGAAGCAGTTTCATTCTCAGCTTTTCCGGAAAAGTAATTTCCACCTTATCGCCAAGAGCCAGGATTTCATCCACCAGCTCGTCAGTAACAAGAAGTGTGTAATCAAATGACGTGAAAGTCCCCATATCATTCCTTTCTACCTGAGAATGGTGGAAAGGATGCTTCCTCAGATAATCGGCAAATGGACCGTAAGCCCTTAGAGTAACCTCTTCCGGCTTCTGTCCGGTCGGGGCTACAACACCAATGGAGTCCGAAAGACGTCTGGCAAGGGAAAATTTGTAGTCAGTATCAAATCTCTTGCCGCTAAGGTAAATTTTGGTCAGTGCATCAAGAGGAACGGTACAGAACTCTGATCCGTTCCTGTACCCGAGCAGATACCAGCGGTTATGGAACAGTTTCAAACCTTCCGGTCTGAAACGGCCTTCCACTTCATAGCCCTTGCCCTTGTCATTCGTGTAGAATATGTACAGTTCATGCCCATCGCTGATACATTCCGATATATCCGACAGGTATTCAATACCACCTGACATGTCAGGCAGTACAACACGATGGAACAGGCACGGACTGCTTTTCAGGGCCACATCAATGATACGGCTGTTGAACAGCCAGTTCTGGCAGCTGTCACCGAGTATTTCATCCAGATTCTGGATATAGTATGTATAGTCCTTTCTGTTGCACGCAATAACTATATCAAAATTCTCCTCAATCATTTTCCGGTGATGATGGAATGTGCGCAGACTCAGCGGTTTTCCATTGTATAGGAAATGGTGCTTCCAAATATCACAAAGCCTTTCAAAAGTGACCTTTCTTTCCTGATAGACCGTATGCAGCAGCCAAATGTAGCGGTTGTAGATATTGTTCATAAAACTACCTCTTATAGCTTGTTTAACTATCTAAATATAAGCATTATAAATGAGATATGCAAGAAATTTGCATATCAGTTTTGTACAATATTTTCAATATAATCCGGACTGGGTTTCAGTACAGATTTACTATGTCCATGCCTTTCTTCAGTGCCTCCCTGCAGGTATAGAATGTCCCACCATAAGGCTTGCCGTCATAAAAGGCAATCACTCCACATGAATGCTCCAGCATGAAGTCATTGCGCCTTAGAAGACATCCTTTGAAATAGTATTCACTCAATACGATAACCCGGTCTGCCTGGGAAATTATTTTCTGATAACGTTCCTTTTCAATTGAAGGCCATCGGCAGTTCTGTCTTCTGAAAGGAACAACGGCAATTAGCCGTATATCCGGATACCTTCCCTTCAGTGAAAATACTGTTTCAGCGGCCATCAGGTCGAATCCCATGGCCATGCCTGAATAGAAGCAGGTTATACCCGATTTGCAGGCGACGGACACAGCTTCAACAAGCCGTGCCCTTATTTCATCCTGCCTTTCTACGGGAACAGTTCTGTGTCCCGTGAAAGCCAGTGACTTTGATTTTTCTGATAATATTCCGTTCATAGTTCTATACTTTATAATGGGTTCTTGCAAGGAAGATACCTTCAATGACATTCGCTCCGAGACTCTCCAGCTGATTCGCATATATACCGAAACTGATTCCGCGTGTTATTACATCATCGAAGACTATGACTGCCTTTCCTCTGAACCACTCTTCATCAAACTCGATGATGCTCACCTTTCTGATTTCCTTTTCAGCCTTACGGTTTTCATGAATAGCAAGTCTTTCTCCGCATACCCTTACATGGTCATATCCGTTTATTGCTCCGGTGAGTTCACATACCCTTTTGCAGAAGTCCATATACCGGATTTCATTCTTTCTTACCGATGATGCCGGAACCGGAATGAATACCAACTGTGAGCATCTGCTGCCGTGCTCTTCAATCATTCTTGCTGCCGTCATCTGTGCCACCGCTTCATGAGACCTTCCGTCCTTGAAGTCATAAACCAACTGTCTGTCGGCGATTTCCTTCTCGCCCACATTCTGAATACGTTTGGGAAAATACTTGCAGAACCATGTCTGTGGCTTTTCCAACTGCTTTCTGATGCTTTCGTCCATCTGTACCATACGCTCTGATTTTTTCCCTTCTGTCAGCAAGTTTTTCAGCTTGCCCGAAGGATATTTTTTGCAGTTCTCAGAAGCGCAGGTATTCAATAAGGCAAACTTCAAGGAAAGCTGAAAATACGCTTAACCCCGTTTGAGGAAGATTTTCAGCCCTGTGTTTGACGTTTGCAATGCCGGAGATACCTTTGCAAAAAAATATCTGCAGAGGCATGCTGAACAAACCTGTGGATGTAATGGTACATTAGGATAACCTGTATCCCTTTCGCATCAGATATTTTCAGATAATAAAATGCACCCGTTTCAGGGGTGACAGTGTTGACAGAAAGTATCTGTCAGTGTATCAGATACTTCATATAGAAATCATGCGTTGACAAACGTTGACAGGCGTAGCCATAATTTTCAGTCAGCTAAAAATCCATAGCCAAACGTTGACACATTATAATACCCTATTTTTTATAAGTAAAATAAGAAAGAATATAACATACTGTATTACAGAAACTTCCCAGACAGACTTTATACCGGATTTTCATTGGATTTGCTGTCAACGCTGTCAACCATCAAATATATGCCTTCCTGATTTCCGTAAAACAGATTCGTTATCAATCGCCTTACCCCAGCCGTATTGAATATGACAGGTAACACATAATCCATACAAATCCCACAATCTCCGGAATAATCCCATATTTGACGTATTGACAGCTAATAATCAGTTGTTTACCTTTACGGTATCCAATAAACGAAAAGATTAACCAGCATGAGATATAATGAAAGTCGTTCCGGAAAAGACATATTCAGTAAAGGAGGCAGCACGCTACCTGGGTGTTCACCGCTGTACCATCTATGCCTATATCCGTTATCTGGAAAAGCCGCTGGCTTTCCTGAAGATTCCTGATAAGGCAAAAAGGGTGTTCAGAGGAACTGACCTGATAGCCTACAAGGAAACCGGTCTGCCCAAACGTGGCCGCAAGCGTAAGAAACACCGTTAGTTCAGTCTGTCCCATGGAATGGTATCCAAAAGATTACATTTAGCATTCATAGCTGCAAGTTCAAGAGCCAGCAGCCTTGCCTTTAGCCTGACATCCTCCATGTCAGCCACGGCCTGAAGGAACTCCGACGGCTCCATTGCTCCTGACTGAATCATCCATTCCCTTGCACATTGTTCAGGAACAGCGGCACTGACGAAAGAGAATATTTCTTTTGCTATGCAGCCGGCTGTACCGTCACCGGCTTCAATGGTAAAGCAGAATGGTACACCGCTCGGAGTCTTCCTCTTGAAATTGAGAAACCGGATTCCATCCATGTCTTCCATAGAAACGCTCCACCCATGCCGGGCAGAAATATTAAAAATATTACGACAATTTTCCATTTACCATACAATTATAGTTTTGTTTTCATTTACCTGCTATAATAAGCAGCCGGTCTTGTCCGTGACGGATAGGACCGGCCACTTCTGTTTTCATACAGCCTATTCAAACCTTGCAAGAAAGTCCTGAAGCCTGCTGTCCTGAATCTGTTTCAGCGGAACCGGCTTAAAGTTCTGCTGCTGTCTTACCTGAAGCTTGCCAAGTCCCTGAGCACTCAGGTCAAGCTCCACATCCGAAAGCTCATTGAGGGAAACATACCCGTATTCATCCTCCATGAGTCCGACTACGATACCGAATAGAATCACATCATTATCCTCCCTGTTTCCTTCAAGGATAAACCACCTTACAGCACCAAGAGCAAAAACCGCACGGCAAACAGCCTCTTTTCCCTTGCCGTCCTGGGAATAGAGCGGATAACCCTCCAGAGCTTCCGCCAGTTGTGTCGTCATCAATCTGCACATATCAGTAAAAAATTAAAAGATTGTTTGATACTCATTCTTCATGCTCGCATAACATTTGAATTTTGAAGTTCCGATTCTTTTCCCTTTGGTAAAGCTCATTGAGCTTCATGGCCGGGAAAAACCGTTTTATGTGCATTTGTGACTGCGGACCAAAGGGAGAAAAAGACAAGTGTGAAGTCAGAGAATGCAGACGGAATACCCAAATTTTTGAGGCATGAGAAAATTTGCGGAAGGCTGCCGTCAAGTCCTCCGACTGAAAGCGCAAGCGTCACTTGGCGTTTCTCCAGTCCGCAGTACCTTTGCACATAAGAAACGGCTCCGGCTATGACGCACCAATGATTTCCTGATATTCAGTATTCAAAGATTTCTGAAGAGTATAGTATCCGTTTTCAGACAAACCACCGGTAACCGGTTGCCAATGTCAGAGCCTTTGAAGTGAAGAGTAGCGCAACTTTAAAGGCTCTGTCTTTGGCAACTGCCCTGATTTATCTGCATGATGGGATGAACCTATCGGCTGAAACTTGCCTGGTATTGTAGATACGAAGCAAGTCAGCCGGTAAGTTTCCGTAGTATAAGGCAAGTTGTTCCGGCATCGCATGAAATACGAACAGTCGGAACAGCTTGCCGGTATTTTAAGACGAGTATTCAGGGATATAGGACGTTCCGGCATTGCAAGCTTTAGCCTGCATCATCGGAACGGCCTGCTTGTTTTCGTTTTCAGACATGTTATCGATAATCAGTTGCCAATGTCATAGTCTTTGAAGTGAAGAGTAGCGCAACCTTAATGGTTCTGTCTTTGGCAACTGTCCTGATTTATCTGTATGGTTGTATAAACCTGTCGGCTGAAACTTGCCTGGTATTGTAGATACGAAGCAAGTCATCCGGTAGTTTTCACATTGAATAAATAAAGTACTTTGGTAATATTAAATTCAAGCAGAAGTTAGAAGATTTATAGTATTAAATTTTTTATTATTGGCAGAATTATATAAGTTTGCGTGTTAGTTTAATAAATAAAAGATATATGAGCAACCTTAATAGAATTAAAGTAGTTCTGGTAGAACAAAAAAAAACAGGTAAATGGTTGGCAGATCAGTTAGGAAAGTCTACGTGCACAGTAAGTAAGTGGTGTCAGAATACTACTCAACCAGATTTACTGACATTGGAACAAATTGCACAACTTTTAGAGGTTGATATTAGAGACCTGCTTGTTGGTACAAAACTAACAACCACATCAAAATATTGATGTTATGGCAAATACGTTCATTATAACTTGTTATGGCAAGACAAATACATATCCTGAAAGTCTGCAAAAAAAATGACCAAAGAGTTCAAAATGGATATGTTTTGCTGTGATGGTAGTTAGGCTAGAGATATAGTATATTTATCAAGATTAGACAGTTGGCGAGAAGGTGTGTATGGATACAGATCACTCGTTGACTCATGAACTTGAAACTATGCTTGCAAAAATGTTTGCTACTACGCAATATTAATGAACTATACAATGTATAAGTTGGCGTTTATGCCATAATTTTTTAGTATGTAAAATAAAGAAATAAATGAATCAAAATAAGAATTATAAGTTTATAGATTTATTTGCTGGAGCTGGTGGCTTGTCTGAAGGTTTTATTAGAGCTGGCTTTGAACCGATAGCTCATATAGAAATGGATCATTATGCATGTGATACCTTAAAAACACGTGCTGCGTACCATTACTTAAAAGCAAATAATAAACTATCAATATATGAACAATATTTAAGGACAAAGAAAGAAAAAACTGATGGCGCTTGGTTGTGGAATCAAGTGCCAAAAGAAGTTATTGACACAGTTATTCAAGAAGCAATAGGTAAAGAAACTATTGATGGGATTTTTAAAAAAGTTGATAGACTGTGCAAAGGCCAAAAGGTCGATATTATAATTGGAGGTCCCCCTTGTCAAGCATATTCGATTGCCGGACGAGCTAGACTAGGAAAAAAAATTGAAGATGATCCACGAAATGATTTATATAAATTTTATGTGGAATTTCTGAAGCGATACAGTCCGGAAATGTTTGTTTTTGAAAATGTTCTTGGAATTAAAACAGCCAAAAAAGGTGAACCGTTCAGAGACTTACAGAGACTGGTCAATGACCTTGGATATAAAATGGAACCGGTTGAACAAATTGCGTCTGAGCATGGTGTCTTACAAAAAAGACATAGGATTATCATTGTTGGTTGGAAAATAAATCGTTCAGGAAGCGATATTCCTACAACTTATAACTATCCAACCCTTGAAAAAGGAGATATGCCATATTCTATAATGAAGGATTTGTTTTGTGATCTTCCTGAAAGAAAAGCTGGAGAAGGTGAATTATGTGGTATTGTTGAATATACAAAACCCTTGGAGGAAATGGAGTATCTTAGGAAAACAGCAATAAGAGGTGTTCTTAATTTTACGACTCAACATATTGCAAGACCAACAAATGATAATGATAGGGAAATATATAGGCAAGCTGTATTGATGTGGAAAACAGGTAAAAGGCTTAATTATGCAAAACTCGATCCAGCCTTACAAAAACATAAAAATAAAGAATCTTTTTGTAATCGTTTTTGTGTCGTTGATCCCAATGGAGTTTGTCATACCGTTGTGGCTCACATTGCGATGGATGGACATTACTATATATATCCCAACGAAACTCCTACTTTAGAGAATGTTCGTTCAATAACAATAAGAGAAGCAGCTAGAATACAATCGTTTCCTGATGATTTCTTCTTTGAGGGAAGCCGAAGTGCAGCTTTTAAGCAAATAGGAAATGCTGTACCTGTTGTATTAGCAGAAAAAATTGGCCTGAAAATAAAAAAGTTATTGAAAAATGAGGATAGATTACGATAGTCTTAGAACTGCGAATGCAATACCATGTGCCGCTTCAATGATTGAAACATTTAGAGCAATAGGGTACAATATCGAAACTGCAGTAGCAGATATTATAGATAATTCAATATCTGCAAATGCGAAAAATGTGTGGGTCACAAGACATTGGCATGGAGATAAATCTTTCATAACAATTAAAGATGATGGATGCGGCATGAATAGTCAAGAAATAATTGATGCAATGCGTCCTGGAAGCCATAGCCCATTAGAAGAACGCTCTAAAACAGATCTTGGTAGATTTGGATTAGGTCTGAAAACAGCATCATTTTCACAATGTAGAAAATTAACTGTCCTTAGTAAAAAATCCGGATACCATAGTGCATACTGGACTTGGGACTTGGATTATGTAGCACAAACCAATGAATGGACTCTTTTACAATGGATTCCTGAATATTTGGACGAATCTGTAGATGATATTGAACATGGAACTCTTGTAATATGGTCAGATTTAGATAAAGTCGTTAGAAAAGGAACTTCCGAAAATGATATAAATGCAAAGGAAAAGTTTTCCAATTCTTTAGACCGTGTCCGTCAACATATTGCAATGACCTTTCACAGATTTCTTGAAGAAAAATCTTTAAAGATATTTTGGTGTGGTCATGAAATAGATCCTTGGAATCCCTTTTGTATAAGTGAATCTAAAACTCAGTCAAGACCTACAGAAGGAATCGTTGGAGGTATTAAATTGAAGGGATATGTATTGCCACATAAAAGTGCCTTTTCTTCAGAGAAGGCTTATAATGTGGCAGAAGGCATTAACGGCTGGCCAGCTCAACAAGGATTTTATGTATATAGAGGGAAACGTTTATTGTTAGCTGGGGATTGGCTTGGACTATTCAGAAAAGAAGAGCATTATAAATTAGTCCGCATTCAGGTAGATATTCCTAATACATTAGATAGTGAATGGCAGATTGATATTAAAAAATCAAAGGCGTATCCTCCTATACAATGCCAGAATCAACTTGAAGCATATGCAAAGGATGTGAGGAAAATAGGATGTGAGGTTTATCGTCATAGAGGAAAGATACTGAAACAACGTGCAGGTCAAAGTTTTCAGCCGCTGTGGAATGAGAAAAGGAAAGACAATAAATGGTCTTTTGTTATAAATCGAGATAATGCTATGATTCAGCAATTAAAAGATATGGCTCACACAGATTCCGATAAAGCCTTTAATTATTTATTACGTCTTATAGAGGAAACTATACCTGTTAAGACAATTTATATCAACGAAGCTAAAGGTGAAGAATCTCATAAAGAACCATTTGAAGGTTCAGATACTTCTGTAGTGAAAGATATGATTACAAGAATGTATCAGAATCTAATGGCTTCCAATATGACTTCAGAACAAGCTAAAGCATATATAATGACTATTGAGCCATTAAATTCATTTGAAGAACTCATTGAACAATTGTGATATGGAAGAATTATATAATAAAGCCTTAAATATTTGCCGTTTATTCATTGGTGCAATACCTGTTGTAACTGATGAACAGATTAATACCGCTATAGAGCAAGTCTCTTTTATGCCAGATTTTAAAATGTTGGATAAACACATATTAAAAAAGAAACTACTTGCCCATTATGGTGTAAGAATTCAAGATTTTCAAATATTGGAAGGAAACGACAGACGTTTACCTTGGCTTAAAGAATTTAAAGCAAATAAAATATCTAATTGGAACTTTTGGACAAGATACAAGTTATATCTTTCAGAGCAGAAAGGGTATGCTCCGGCAGTTATAAATCAATTAGATGAAATCACTGATAGAATATTAGATAACTTGTTTAATCCTCAACAAGTTAATATCTCAATAGATAAAAAAGGGCTTGTTGTAGGGCAAGTGCAGTCAGGGAAGACAGCAAATTATACAGGTTTGATTTGTAAAGCTGCTGATGCAGGTTTTAATTTTATCATCGTATTAGCAGGTATTCATAATAATCTAAGAAGTCAGACACAAAGTCGAATTGATGAAGGATTTTTAGGTTTTGATACACAATACGAGCGAGCATACTCAATAAACTCAACAACTAAGATAGGTGTTGGTCTTATTCCTGGATTTGATTCAGCAATTGCAAATTCATATACGACAAGTATTGATAAAGGAGACTTTAATAGTAGGGCTGCAAATACGGCTGGATTTAATTTTAATGCACCACAGCCTATTATCTTGGTTGTGAAAAAAAATGCATCTGTACTTAAACGTCTTTATAAATGGCTTTGTGCACAAACTTCTGGTAAGAAACAAATATCAAATAAATCTCTTTTGTTAATTGATGATGAAGCTGATAATGCGTCCATTAATACAAAAAAAGATAAGGATACAGATCCAACCGCCATAAATGATAATATTCGTAAGATTATACAACTGTTCAATCGCTCTGCATATGTAGGATATACAGCAACTCCATTTGCGAATATATTTATAGCACAGGACGAAACAGACTTATTTCCAAGGGACTTTATAATAAATTTGCCAGCTCCAGATAATTATATTGGGCCAAATAAGGTTTTTGGCACATATTCTGAAACTTCTGAAGAAGAGGATGATGTATTGCCTATTGTCATTCCTATTGATGATTATAAGGCTTTTATACCTGATGGACATAAAAAGGATGATAAAAAACCAACAAAAAGTGATATTCCTGAGTCTTTGAAGCTTGCTATTAAATGTTTTATTTTAACATGCGCAATTAGAAGAGCCAGAGGACAGGAGAACAAGCATAATTCCATGCTAATACATGTGTCAAGATATCAGGTTTGGCAAAATGAAATTCGGGATATTGTGAACGAACAGTTCAGGTACTATAAACAAGAAATAGAAGCTAATGATCCCGCTGTTTTAGCCGAGTTTCGGGCTTTATTAGAAGGAAATGTAAACGGGTGTCCATCGTATAAACAGATAACAGAAAAAATTAAGGGGTCTCCTTCTCTTTCAAAGATTGATCAGGACTTAACAGTTCATAAATGGGATGAAATAAAGCCATTATTATACCAAGCAGTTCAAAAAATTGAAGTAAAATCTATTAATGGTTCCTCTGGTGATGTTGTTGACTACCAATTAAATTCTAAAACCGGTATTTCAGTTATTGCAATTGGTGGAGATAAGTTATCTAGAGGCTTAACGTTAGAAGGTTTATCGGTAAGTTATTTTCTAAGAGCTTCGAAGATGTATGATACTCTTATGCAGATGGGAAGATGGTTTGGTTATCGTCCTAGCTATGTTGATTTGTGCCGTTTGTTTACTAGTAGCGAACTTAATGAATGGTATAGGCATATTGCTGTAGCTTCATCTGAGCTACTTGATGAATTTGATTATTTAGCGGAATCAAGAAGTACTCCAGAAACTTATGGTTTAAGAGTTCGTACTCATCCAGGTTGTCTTCAAATTACTGCTCTAAATAAAATGCGTAATTCACATGAAATTCAGGTATCATGGGCTGAAAGACTTATTGAAACATATCAGTTACCACTGAATGAGGATTTAAAGAATAAGAATCTTGTTGAAACAGATAATTTTCTCAGTAAGTTAGGTAAGCCTTTAATAAAAAACGAGAATTATCTGTGGACTAATGTTTCTCCGGTTGATGTCTGTGAGTATTTCAGTAATTTCAGTGTAGCTGAGGGACTTAGAAAAGTCAACATGGAGTTAATTTGTGAATATATTCAAGAATTAGTATCTAAAGGAGAACTTACAAAGTGGAGCGTTGTATTAATGAATAAGACAACACGGTCGAATGCTAGAGAAACTATAAAGAAGCATACTTTTTGTGGCTCTTATTCTGTATCATGTTTTAATCGTAGCCGTGCTGTAGATTCCAGCAATTATAAAACATACTTCATAAGAAAGAATCATATTGTCGGAAATCCTAGCGATGAATTAATAGATCTTGATGATGATTTATTAAATGAAGCTTTAAAAGAAACAATCGAACTTAATAAAAAGAAAGGGATTGAATGGAAACACACATATCCACAGCCAATAGTTGTTAGGTCGAAGTTTAGACCAATAAATCAACCGTTACTAATTATTTACCCACTTAATCCTGAATATGCAAATGTTAAGGATGAAAATGGTAATATTGTGCCAGGTACAACTATATTTACAGCGGAAGATGATCCTTTTGTCGGATTTGCCATTTCATTCCCTCACACCAATACAAATTGTGCAGTTTCATATAAGGTAAATATGGTGGCAGAGTATGCTGACATTGAAGATAATTTTGATAATGAAAACGACAACACATATGGCGACTAATATACCAATACAAGTAATATGGAATAGTCTGAAGTCAAATAAGACTTATGGTTTGGTCAAGCAATTGTATAACAGTAATTTAAGTGCAAATATATATGCAATATATAAGTATCCTGAAAATCTTCATGGTATAAGTGTGTCATTTAATCGTAATATAAAATTAGATATATCTTCATTTTCAGGACTAAAGGAGTTGGATATTTCAATAATAAATGATGCCTCATTACCACAGAATCAGATGTTATGCATACAGTTAATAGATTCAGGTAATTTGTTTGTTTTTGCTACCTTATGCGAAGATTTGATCTCATCTATTGGTAATATATCTGACGAAAAAATTTTAGTTAGGTCAATTCTTTGTCAATTAGAAAAATGGCGAAATCTTTTTGAATGTTCAAGAAAGAAAGAATTGTCAGAGAGTGAACAATTAGGACTTTTTGGAGAATTGACATTCTTGCAATATATGTTACAGGTTTTACCCACAAGACAGTTAGATGTTTTGCATACATGGATGGGAGTTGAGAAATCAAATAAAGATTTTCAGGGGAATGAGTGGGCAGTAGAAGTAAAGTCATCCATAAGCAGGAAAAATAAGGTGACGATAAATGGGGAAACTCAGTTGGATAGTAATATTTTTAAACACCTGATATTGTGCCATTATTCTATTGAGAGAAATAATGCCAATGGCTTAACATTACCTCAATTAATTGATGGAATTGAGAACTTGCTAAAATATGATCAAATGATTCTTAACTATTTTCGGGCAAGATTAATGTTGGCCGGGTATATGCCGGAAGACAGGACTAAATATGAATTAAGACACTATAATATAAAGAAAAGGGATTTTTATAGTGTGACATCAGATTTCCCAAGAATCGTTCAAGATGATTTAAGAAAGGGAGTACATGATGTAACATATACAATAATGCTTGATGTATGTGGGTCTTTTTTAATATCTGAAAATAAATTATTACAAATAATAAAGCAACTATGAATTTGTTAGATAAATTTTATTCATCATTTATGCAGGAGATTGTTTCCAGACAGCTTGCAAATGAAGATGGAGAAACTCAGGAACAGGCATTTACACGTTATGTCTTAGACCTATTATCAGAAGCTGGGGAGACAGAGAATGCAGCAGTAGCTTTTGATGAGAAAGCTTTGGGAACCTCGAAGCAACACAAAATCAATGGTTTTGCAATATCTGACAATTATGAAACCATTGATTTGTTTATATCTATCTATGAAGTAGAAGAGCAAGTATATACAGTTCAGAAAAGTGAAGTTACAAGAGCAGCAACTCGCATTACAAATTTTTTTAGAAAAGCTGTTTATGATGATTATGTTAATGAAGTAGCTGAATCTTCTGAAATATTTGAGTTTGCACATACTCTGGCTAATTATGGAGAATTAAAAGACAACTTAATTCGTGTAAATGTAAGTATATTAACTAATGGTGAATATAAAGGAGATATACCGGATAATACAGAAATATGTGGATATAAAATCTTTTATAGAGTTGTTGATATTAAATACATTTATCAGATTTCTGAAGAATCTCATGTTCCAATTGAAATTGACTTTAAGGAAGAAGGTTTTCTTGTTCCTTGTTTGCCAGCATCATCTGATAATGAAGATTATCAGTCTTTTATCGCCATCATTCCTGGTATTTGTTTAGCTAATTTATATGAGCGCTATGGTGCTAGATTGCTAGAACAGAATGTGCGTTCATTCTTACAATTTTCAGGAAAAATAAATAAAGGTATAAGAGATACTATAAAAAAAGAGCCACATATGTTTCTGGCATTCAACAATGGTCTGGCTGCTACTGCTGACCATATTGAATTGGATGAAGATAATAGATATATAACAAAAATCTCTAATCTTCAGATTGTTAATGGTGGACAGACAACAGCGTCTATTTATCATACATTCAAGAAAGATAAAGCAGATATATCTAAAATTTTTGTTCAGGCAAAAGTTTCTGTTATTAAACGGATTGAAGAGTATAGTAATATAGTATCTCGCATATCCCGGTATGCCAATACTCAGAATAAGGTAAATGATGCTGACTTTACTGCGAATAATCCGTATTTAGTTGCACTTGAGAAACTGTCCCGCTGTGTTTTGACTCCGAGAACCGAAAACTCAGTCAATCAAACATATTGGTTTTTTGAACGTGCAAGAGGTCAGTATAAGAATCTTCGTATGAAAGAAGGATTTACAAAAGTACGTCAAAAGGCTTTTGATCTTAAATATCCTAAAAATCAAATGTTTACTAAAGTTGAATTAGCTAAATATATTAATGCCTATTCTGAAGTGTATGAAGGTAAAAAGCTTGTTATTGGACCACATGTTGTTGTAAAAGGTAATGAGAAAAACTTCGCAAAGTTTATAAATAATAATTTACCAAGTGCACTTAGTAAAATTAATAATATATACTACGAGGATACTATTGCTAAAGCTATATTGTTTAGAGCCATGGATAAACTTTATGGTACAAAGAAATCTGAAACAAATATAGGCGAGTTAAAACAGGTTGTAGTACCATATACAATATCATTGCTTACTATTCTGACAAATAATCGTTTAAATCTTTATAAGATTTGGAAAGAGCAGTCAATTTCAGAGCAACTATCTTCTTTTTTATATGATTTAATGAAACAAGTAAATAATTTCATATTAAAGGAATCGCCTGTTTCTCATTATATAGAATGGTCTAAGAAAGAAGAATGTTGGGAAAAGATTAAGCAGCATACTTGGGCCTATAATATATTAGACATAGAAAAAGATTTAGTTGATGATTCTCAACCGATAATTCGTAAGGAAATTTTTTTCGGAGACAAACAAGATAATACTGTAGAACATGATATGGAGATAATTACATCCATACCTCATCAGTTATGGTCTAAAATTTCAGAATGGGGGCGGGATACAGATAGTTTATCCATTAACTATCAATCTACAGCGATGGATATTGCACATAAACTTAAATTTAATCGTAAGTTTAGTGATAATGATCGGCAAAGAGCAATGGCTATTTATGATATAGTATGTGAAAAAAATATTGAATTATTATTAGAAGCAGACGAACTAGCAAATGTTGAAGCTCCACAGAAAACGCCAACAACTGAAGAAAGTCAAATACTTGAGCTCATAACTATTGAATTAGTTCAAAAGATGGTAGATTGGGATAGACGTAAACGGGTATTAAAGGATTGGCAATGGAAGGTTATGGATGATGTTGTCAAAGGAAAAAGGCAGCTTGATGACCGGATGAAATATGGCTTTTATTCCAATTTAAAGCGATTGCGTAGTAAAGGGTTTCCAGAATAAAAGTTTATGTTGACATGGTAATATGACATAATAATATTACTAGTACTTAGTACCTTGGATTAAAGATTATCAAGTTGTTGATAAATCAATATTTATCTAGATTGCTAGTATTATGGATGTCTACAGTAGTTAGTGTGATTTTAATAGAAGTATGTTTAAAAGATTCATGATAAGTAGATGTCAGATAGATTAACAAAAGAGCAAAGACATAAGAATATGTCTGCTATACATGGCAAGAATACAAAGCCGGAATTACTGGTCCGTAAGTTCTTGTTCAGCAGGGGCTTCCGCTACCGGCTGAACCATCCTCGTTTGCCAGGGCATCCTGATCTTGTATTACGGAAATACAGAACTGTAATATTTGTAAATGGATGTTTCTGGCATGGTCATGACGGATGCAAGTATTTTGTACTACCAAAAACAAACTCAGAGTTTTGGAAGGACAAAATCCAGAAAAATAAGGAACGTGATATTAAAGAGCAAAAAGAGCTGGCCTCTATGGGATGGCATTGTATTACAGTATGGGAATGCCAACTGAAACCAGCACTTCGTGAACAGACTTTTAAATCACTGGAGTATACGCTTAATCATATTTATCTTGAAGATCGTATAATAAAATCATACGCTATATTGGAGGAAGAAAAACAATTGGTAGCAGAGTCTAAAATAGACAGTTATCACTTATAAAAATTGAAAATTAAATAGACCCGAATTATGATAAAGAATTAAAAACACATGAAAGAGGATATTCTATCTACAGAAGAATATTTATCACAATTGGATGAAAGTAATGTGATTTTATTCTTCAAAGAACATATAGAGAATTTATGTCATACTGTATTTAAGTTGATACATCAGCTCAGATCTTATTGGAAGTATAATCAAAAGACTGTCTCAGAAAGTGACTGTATAGCGCAATGTATGCTGCAAATGGGATTGTTGAGAACTAAATCAATCTTAAATTTATTAAAAGGACAAAGTTTATTGGAAAATAGTAATTTACT
Organism: Bacteroides sp. 90-K9/2; assembly: GCF_047310725.1. Lineage (NCBI taxonomy): Bacteria > Pseudomonadati > Bacteroidota > Bacteroidia > Bacteroidales > Bacteroidaceae > Bacteroides > Bacteroides sp. 90-K9/2. The sequence continues at coordinate 177,356 of NZ_JBCGVL010000005.1, read as the reverse complement.
TATTCAAGATATACCATCCATATTATCTGTCCTAAGAAGCTATTATGAATTATGCTTTACATTTCATAACATATTTATAACGCAACAAAGTGATGCTGAAAGAGAAATAGTTTTATCAATATGGGAAATTCGAGGTTTTCAGAACAGACAGGGACTTAATAATGTTCCAGAAGAGTATAAGGAGAAAGAAGCAAAGGAAAAAAATGAAATAGAAAATTTGAAAAATAAAGTGTCTGTACTTTTACTACAATTAAAAGTACCTGATAATGTAATTAAGGATTGTAAGAAGATTTTAGATTACAAAGGTACATCGTTAAAAGGATATTATTTTGTTAAGTCAAATGGTGAAATTACGGGCATAAAAGGCATTCATGTGGATAACGGAATCAATCAGATTATATGTGATGATGATGCTAAAAATCTATATAGGATTACATCATCTCATATACATTCATCATTTCTGAGTGTGTTGCAATTTGGTCAAATGTTCAATGATAATATAAATAGCTATGTTAAAACAATAATAAAATCTACATATATTCTTTTAGCAACCATCTTGTATGATTTCTGCTGTTATTCAAATGATGCACATATCATACTTAACCAGATAGATAAGGACGCATTTGAAATACTATCATACATCCTTAAAGAAAATAAACATGATTATATAAACTGCATTAGAAAATAAAATGGATAAACACGAAATTATAACACGACTAAATGAAATAACATCATACTTTTCATTTGGAAGAATTTTGGGATACATCTCTTTCTTTGAAACCGTGGGAATAGAAAGTCAATTAAAACATGGACAAGAGTCAAATCGTGATAGACTTCTTTCAACAGAGATAGACTTTTTATGTGGCCTTTGGTTGCAGAATGTTAATCTTGCGAAGAATTGGGATATTATTAAGGATGAGGAAATTCGTAAAGAAGTATATGGCTTAATGGATGATCTTCATAACCTATATAGAGATTCTCAGGATTTTGGTGATTTGTTTGTTGAAAATTACTTTTATGAAGGTGACCTTGCTTATAATTGGCAATATATAAAATTTGCAAAAGAAAAATACAATGAACAAATATTATCATTCAAATTGAGAGAAGAGTATGAGTTTGATACAACTGTAATTGAATCAACGTTCAATAAAATCATAACAACTCTAGAGAATCAAATAAGGAAACGAATTAATGAAAAACGGCGTAAGAATGAATATGTTTGTCCTTTAAATCTATTTACTATAAAACCGAACAAAATAAGAAAAATCTTCTCTCCAGAAGAGCAGAATATCTTAAAAAGAATGTCATACAAATTAGGAGATAAACTTCCGGATAAAATTTGTGATATAACAGACTACAATTATTTTAAACAATATCCAATAATTAAATTACCTGATGATAGAGGATTGTTCATTGTAAATACGAACTCTTTGGCTGCTGCAATTAATGAAACGCCATATTACTGGCTTTCAGAAGATAAGTCTTTTCATAAGAAATTAGCAGATTTAAGAGGAAGGACAGCGGAAGATATTGTATATAAGATCATTAAGAGAAGATTCCACATAAGTTCATACAATCACATCCTTATTAAAAGAAGTAAATCTTCAGATCCTATTACTGACATTGATGCTATGTTATGTAATAATGAAATGGGAATTGTTTTCCAGGTTAAGAGTAAAAGATTGACTGAATTATCAAAGCGAGGGTGCGTAACCTCAATCAAAGAAGATTATCAAAAGGCCGTTACAGAGGCATTCAATCAAGGCCTAAAATGTATAGAATGTCTTAATCATGCATCTGAATATTATTCATTAAGAAAAGCTGATATGACATTTGCCGAAAATCTCAAACTGCTTAATGTATGTATAACTCTAGATTCTTTTCCCGGCATGTCTTCATTGAATTATCTAAATCAGCCAAAGGACAGCAAGGTTCCGGTTATTGCTATGTCTGTTTATGAACTTGATATTATATTTTATCTATTTCAATCAGATTCTATTATGGATTATTTTAAATTCAGATCAAAATGCGCTCAGTATGGTATTTATGGGCTTAATGAGATTTACTATATAGGTGCTTACATAAGCGATTACCTTGGTGAAGGGATTAAACTTCAGGGAAATAAGATTTGTAGAGAATATGCTTTGTATGTAGACTATTTAGTAAAAAAAGCTAAGCACGGTAGCTATTGTAACAAAGATATTGATTGTGATATTCACAGTCTTGTAAATCAATACCCAATAAACTCTCCTATAACATGTAAGTAATGTAACGGAGCAAGCTATTACAGTTTGCTCCGCTTAATATTTACAATCCGATTTTCAGCTTCATAAAAGTGGAATTTCAAATGACCTGATTACACATTGCGCTTCCTTATCCATAATAAACCAGTATTCAGAGCAGTACGGTTTCCCGTCAGAATCAGTGGCTTCATATTCAACCTTCACTTTCCAACCGCTGAACGGCTTGCATTCCTGACTAATTTCATCACCTGTAGATTTCAGTTCACCGGAAAGCATCAGAGAACGGAGTACCGTCATGGCATCCATCTGACATTTCATCTGCCCTGACATCCCGTGACATTCTGAATCTGGATTATCAAAATCCGTATTCTCCATAAACCTGCGGCTGATTTTCATCATGGCCATAGAAAGAGCCATCTTCTCCTTCATTGTAACATACTCACGGCCAAATACAGAATCCGGTTTGCTGATACCGACAATCTTTACGGATTCCGGATTGTCCACCAAAGCCATCAGTGCCTTTCTGGCCATATCCTGTGCCTTATTCTCGCTGTTGTCGGAACAGCCGGTTCCCATTCCGAGCAGAACTGCCACTGCAGGCAGTATCAGTAGTTTCTTTCCCTGTTTCATATCTTTACGATTTGAAGTTTGTCCGGAGCAAGACCGAGGCGTTTGCGGTAAATGGAACCGTCCTCCCGGTACATCTCCAGTTCGGATGAAGTAATGTTCTTCTCACAAAGTTCCTTCGCCTCTTCCAGTGTCAGCTGATGGCCTCCTATATTCCTCCATATGGCGAATGAACACGGTGCTTCCTGATTGCTGTAGTTGGAACAGTTGAAAGCCCTTGTCCCCACACGTACCTCGCCGCTGCAGTGCGGACACCTGCCGATAACGGACTGCATATTGACTGCACCGTCATCAGCAAGTTCCAGCACTGTCGGGAAAGTCTTGCCATCCTTGGTGGAGAATCCGTCCAAAAGAATTCGGCGTTTCTCCAGAAATTCGGCAATCTCCCCGTCATTCATTTTCCGGTTGCCGATGATGGCATTGATGTTGAGCACACAAGAAGGATGCTCACCTGTGTTGTTTTCGCAGCGATACCCCTTACAGGTCTTCACCACGTTGCCGCCGCAGAACGGACAGCATCCTATAATCTTCTTTTCTGAATCCATATTCCTGATAAATTACAATGTTTGAATTAATTGAATGAGAACCCCCGGTTCCAGTCCGCAACGATTCCTCCTATGATGTTCTTGCCGGACATCACGCTTGCCCATCCTTCCGGGTCAAGAGAGAACCAGAGGTCGTTCCATGAGAGTGTGCGTACCTGCCATGCCAGGATAAAGAGGTCGGTATTGACAGCCTCCAGTCTGGTCAGTACCTCGTTTGCAATGTAGTACCGCTCGGAAGAACTGAGCAGGTTTACCTTGTGCTTCTCCTTGCTTCCGTCAGAACCGTCTGTGTCATAGCTTCCGGAAGTCACCAGCTGCTTCATGAACGGATAAAGCGCAGCCATCTGGGTTGCGGCATCAGCCAGCTCGTCCGAGACGATTGCAGCAATGGCCGTTCCCTTCAGGTTACTGCCGACCGATTTGAGCAGCAGGCTGCAGTTCTGAGGTATCTCCGTGGCCACCAGTTCCCCGGCACGCTTAATCTGATAGAGATTCTGCATGGCACCCTGTGCATTGGAAAGATATTCCAGCATCTTGTCCTCCACACTGTGTACCCTGTCGAGTGCAACCGTTACGGCAGTCTCGGCAGCAATGATTTTCTCGTGTGCCTTTTGGCGTTTGTCATAGATATTCTTCAGAGTGGAAGTCTGTGCAAAGACAGCACCCGTCAGAGTCGGGTCTGTCTGTTGTGCAAAAGTGTCCGTACCTTTCAGCATAAAAACCGCCAAAGCAGTCACTACCGTTATTCTTAACTTGATTCTGTTCATATCATTCAGATTTTACGTCCTTTATTCCTTTGTTCGCTCAGATTCTGTTCACGTTCCTCTTTGTGTGGTGAAATCACCGGCTCCATCGGCCTGTTCAGCAGGCAGTCGTTCCAGTCCTTGAAAACCTTCGGAGGAAGCCACTGTCCCATGCGGTACCGGATATTCAGCTGCCTGGCAACCTGAGCCAGTAGGGGACGCTCCATGTCAGGCTCGAATACCTTTCCTTTCGCTTCAATCCGGATACCGCCGTCAGTCCTGCTTATCTTCATCTGAATACCTTCCTGCAGAGCCATCATGCGCAGTCCGTATATCCTCCCGGCCAGGTCGTTGTCAAAACAGTCGAAGGCACGTGCATTAGGAAAGCGTTCCATGACTCCGGTTATCTGCCTGTCAGAGAATGTACCGCCCAGTGAAACCAGAGCCGCACTGTCCCCAATCTGTATCCGGTTCATCTGGTAGAAGGCCATGGCATCAAATGCAGATTCACAGAAGAACACGCTTCTTACATTGTCCGGACTGATACCCGAAGGAACAGCCACCCATGCCGAGGATGACGAATCCGTACCGGCAGCCTTCGACTTGTAACCGCCATGTCCTCTGATTTCATACCCCCTGACTTCATTTCCCTTTCCGTCAGTATATGGGAATCCGATATTGTAGCCTTCAAACTTTCCGTTGTTCCTGTCCCTTATAAGGGAAATAAAGGGTGAAAGAGCCGTTACGGTCGCTTTGGACAGTCCGCGCCGGGAAAACAGTCCCGGTATTTTACCTGTATCAACCGGCTTCACCTCATATCTGGAAACGTCAAACACACCGCATGATTTTCCTGCCGATTTAACATACTCCCTGTCCTCCCTGTATTCCGGTTCCGGCATGTTGGCAAAGCGTGCCATGACCTTGGCTATCTTCTGCCATTCATCCTTTCCCGAAACGGTAAAGGAAGACAGATTCTCACGTATGAGTGTCACCACATCGCCCTTGGAACCGTCACGGCGGAAGAAGGTCTGTGCCGCCTTGTCGTTCGGATGGCTGACAATCAGCGTATCCCTTTTGTTACCGCCTTCACCGAGTACTAGCTCGATGTAACGTCCGATACCGGCTTTCCTGTCCAGACGGTATCCCAGAGCATATGCAATGTCATCAATCCCCACACGGGATTTCATTTCCCTGAAATTAACCTTGTAGTCACTCATGCTTTCCGATTTAAGATGTTATACAGATTTCATATACCAAGTCCTGTACCGGCATTTCGGTTCCTACTCATCATAGTAATCTCCGGTTCGTATGTCTTCCGTGCCGTCATGTTCAGGAAAGCCTCCTTGTCCTTCCAGTCCGTAAGCTGGAAGAATGTTTTGGCCGTTTCCTTGGAAACCTTCTTCAGCCCCAGCTCCACACCATCGTATGACGCACGGATGGCATAGTCTCCGGAACGGGTCTTGACAATGGCCGCATTCTTGAAAGATTTCTCTTCGTCAGCACTCATTGAAGTCAGCGGGTCATTCTTTGCCAGATAAGGCTGTTCGCCGAGAGCCAGACGCTGTTTATCCACATGGTCAAGAATCAGGTCGGAAGCTTTGTTCACGTCAGCCATGACTGATACGATAAACTTCGGTTCCTGTTTCAGTACACCAATCCATGAGTCCAGATAGGCAGCCGAGTTGTCCGTTATCCTGGAATCAAAGCCCATGGAATGGCTGATCATGGCAGCCGTAAGTTCCGCCACCAGCTCCTCCTTGGCATATTTCGGGTCACCGAACCTGCCGCCCATCTCCCTGTTCAGACGCTCCGGTGTCATGGTGGAGTGAGTCATTTCATGGAGCATAGTAGAATAATACTCCATTCCACCACGGTAGGTTTCTTCCGGAGAATCACCGATATTGAACTGCGCCTTCATGGGCAGCACTACAATATCCTTTGAGGGAGAATAATAGGCACCGTTCTCACGCTTATCGGCACGTATCGGACATAGCCACTGCTGCGTCTCTACCATACGGTCGAGTGCGGCATGGGTGTACATACCTTCCGTATCCCGAAGTTCCGGAACCTTGAACCTGTCCATGAGCTTCTGCATCCTCTCCGGCTGTACTTCTGCCAGATTGGTCTGAGCCACATTGTACACCGGGAATGACTTGATGAAAGGAATGACATCCATATCCTTCTTCTCTTCCTTGCTCATTGCACGGTATTCCTCCGTGCTTATCCTCTTGCCGTGACTGTCCTTTATCATCATATCCCAGTACACTACCGGGAAGGCCTTTTCACCCCTCAGGACATGAGCCTTCAGGTTATGTGCCTGCTTGAAGGTCAGATATACCGGAAGCTGGTAGTTCATGGCTGCGGTATGCATCTGAAGAAAGAAGGAATTTGAACCGGAATAGTTGCGGCCACCCACATTCTGCGGCAGTCCGGCATAACCTGATGCGCCGCCAATCCATCCCTGTTTCCATCCGGTATCCTTCATCTGCTGCATACGCTCAATCATCATTGCAGCGAAGCGGTCTATGGCCGCCTGTCCGCTGTTTCCCTGAGAGTCAGTTCCAAATGCCATAGCTGTCGTCATCCATTACCTGACGGTCCATCTGCTCGATGTCCGTCTGTTCCACATAGAACTCAGCCGATTCATCCGAAGGGTCTGTACCGTGTGAACGGCACCATTCCAGATAATCATCTGCATTCTCACTGTCCATAACAAAGCGGAGGAAACCGATTTTGCCCTCCTGCAGAAGCTCCACAAGCTCCTCATGATTCTTTTTAGCTGACATATAACTTGTATTTTAGTTTTCTGATTATGTTACATTTTCATAGAAGCCGTTTTCTCCACCTTTGCGGTATTGGCGGCAAGCATACCGGTTATCTCCGTATTCAGATATTTGGCTGCAATCTGTTCCCTTGTGGCCGTCTTGGTCTTGAAAAGCGAATAGCCGTCATCGAAGGAGATTTCATGCCGGGAAGTCTGTCCTTTCTCTCCGAGGTCAACCGATACCTTCCACTTGTTGTCATTCCTGTCCTTGGCTACACGTACACCCTTGGGGTCAACACCTTCAGGAAGCTGATACTTCTCGTATGCGGATTTCAGATGCAGACGTTCCCCGAAGTTCTTTTCAATAAGCTGGTTTGGAGTGGCCACCCTGTCAAAGTAGGCATTCAGGTCCTGGCGTGAAGCCACGGCTGACATGTTCGTATCTCCAACCTGAACATAGAACTTGTATTTCCCAAAGTCAGGACGCTGCTCGTCCTTCTCCTTATAGACATTAAACTTGTTTACGGTTATAGAACCGTCTGGTCCTGCAATCTCCATTGGCATACGGAAGGCTTCCTCAGATACCTTCGGCATCAGCTTTGTCGGATAGTAGCGTTCCATCAGCTGCGGCACCGTCATTTCCTTGTTCTGATAGGCCGCAAGGTCGGCTGCTTCCATCTTCTGGGGTTTGAGCTGCTGTCCGTCAATCTTTGCGGTAAAGTACCAGTCGGCAGGATTGGTGGCACTCTGGTAGGCATGACCATGAGTAACCTTTTGACCGTTGGCCGTCACCATCTGCGGCTCACGGGGCTTGCGTTCCTGGGCTGTCTCCGTTTTCTGTTCGTCCTTCTTTTCGGTCTTTACCTCATTATCCGTCCCGGTCTCAGCTTTGGCCTTCGACTTCTTTTCCCTTGCAGGTTTTACATCGACAGTGTTCTCCACTGTTCTGTCAGGAACTTCCTGCGCACCCTGTTCCTTTTTCTTCTTTCCCATATCTGTATTGTTTTGAATGGTTCTGTCATTATTTTCAGCCTTGTCCTGTCTGGCCTTCTTCTTCAAAGGATTGTCCAAGGCATCACAGATTGCAACCCTTATTCCAGAACGTATTAGTCTGGGCAGATAAATGTCCAGTGCTGATTGAGGGAATGATGCAACCTTTACCGGTTTCTTGTAATCAGGCAGAATCCTATCTGCAATTTCGATGGCAAGCACTGCGGCAGCCTTTACGGCATCCTGCTTATAGAGTTCATAGAAACTGTTCCATCTGAACAGTAGCATGGCATCCGGATGCTTCTTCTTCAGTTCGTTGAACTGCCGGATGATACCGTTATCATTATCTGAATCTGTCTTTGGGGCCATAAGAATCAGTATTAGAGTTTAAGGCTGTTTGCTTTTGTTTCCTTCCAGGATGGAGAGAGTGAAATGGCACGCTCAACGGACTGTTTGTCCACCACCTTCTGATACTCCCAACGGTTCTTGTCAGTCATGACAAGACCAAGATATTCAGGATGAATCTCGTCATAGCGGAGCTTCTGCTGTCTTTCCCATTCCTTCATGTCACCCTTGATAAGCTTGAATCCCTGTTGCTCCTTCAGGTCAATGCCGACTGAAACCTTCTCGCCGCCCACATTCAGTTCAACAGGTTTTCCCTCCCGTACCTGCTGCTTCTGCTGCATACCCAGTTCAATGTCGTTTACCTTCTCCATGTCCTTCAGACGCTGCTCCAGCTTGATGTCAGTGACACGCTTGTGAATGACGGATTTCGTTTCGGGATCAAGCTGCAGATACTGCTGAGTCTTTTCACCGTTCACATTGATCGCCTTCTGAATTACCTCACCTCTGGCCAGGCGTTCAGCCTCCTGCTGAGTGAGATTGAGAACCTTGTTGCGTTCCCGGTCCAGTTCGGCACGTACCGGATAGGCAATAAGAGCCGGAGCACCGTTTTTGTCTGTAGTCATCTGTAGCTTCATCGGCATGGTGATGATGCTGCCGTTCCTGGCGTTGATGGATACCTGCATGATGGGAGTCACTTCACCTGCCATCAGCTTCTCCTTCACTTCCATGGGTAAACTATCCGCCTTTTCACGGTCGATACCCAGTATTGCCAGTTTTTCGTATGGCAACAAACCGGACTGATTTCTGTTGTGCATTTCCATATTACTGTAATTAAGCTGTTATATTTGCGGTTCTAATCGCCTGAATGCCACAAATGTATTCACGGCAATCTCCTGAAAAAGAAATGCACAACACTATTCTGATTTCACTGCTGTTAATGCTGCTGCCGGTAAGCGTATCGGCACAGTTCTATACGATAACCAGAGATTCGGAAATTCTGCCAACAGAAAGACAAAAAGAGGCTTATAACCATGCTGGAAAGGATGTTACAGAAGGCAAAAAGAATAAGATGATGGTAAAGGATACCCTGATTGTCGGACCGGACAATAAGAAAAAATTGGAAAATATTAGCCGGAATAGTGACAAGAAAGCATCCCTAAAAACAGAACTGCAAAAGAAAACAGATGATATTACTAAATCAGAAAATCATTTTCCTGAACTTACCATCCCCAACCTTTATAAAGAAATCATAAGAAACGGAATCCTATATCCTAAAATCGTATTGGCTCAGGCTATACTGGAAACCGGATGGTTCCATTCTTCAGTATGCCGGAACAAACACAATCTTTTCGGACTTACCAATCCACGTACAGGGAAATACTATGAATTCAATCATTGGACGGAAAGTGTCCAGGCTTATTATACTAAAGTGCAATACAAGTATAAAGGGGGTAACTATCTGCTTTGGCTTGAAGAAATTGGGTATGCAGAAAATCCTATGTATAAAAAAGCCATATATTGTATACTAAAAAGCCTTTGAAATAAGTCAAAAGAATTTGCTGTTCTGATCGATATAAATAACTTTGTAAAAGGAATACAAATTTGATTATTATGAGTTTAGATATAGAGCAATTTCAAAAAAAAATAAATGAAGCTTCTCCATTAGAGGTACCATTCCTTTTAATGCAGTTAGAACAATATGACTGTGAATCTGCGCAGGATATGCTTGAACGAATCAATAAGGATTTTCAAAAAGAAGACATGATTAACAATGTGGTTACTCCTGTAATGACATCAATTGTTGACTCTTTATTAATGCTACCGATTTTTAAAGGATTTACACGTAAACTAGGTTTGAACGCAAACCGTGTGATGTTGGAATGTCGTACTTTTAATTATGACGGACAAGCAATATATCTATTGCCAGATACTTTTGTTGAAAATTACAACCAGGAAAATATCAACAAAAAATGGGGTATTAATAATCGCCCTAACTATAATCGAACGATATACGAAAATCCTAGCGAAATGGGGCGCTACAAGAAGAAAAGAGTTGAAGATGCTGGAACTGTTAAAAATTTAACGGATGAATATACAGGTGAAAAAAATATTACTGCTAAAAAGAATAACCCTGATTTGAGGAGGAATGATCCCAATAATTTGTATAATGCAGAAACTGACCATATTGTACCATTAAAGCAGATTTTTGATCAACTCCAAAATAATGCCGGTCTCAGTGATGGTGATATAAAACGAATTGCAAATTCAGAGGATAATTTGGCTATTACAGGACGAAGAATCAATAATCCTAAAAGAGACATGTCCAACAGCAAATTTATTGAGCAACAAGAAATACTAAAATCCCAAGGAAAAGATTATATTGAATTAACACCAGAGCAGAAGGCTAATATGATTAGAATGGAACAGGAAGCAAAACAGGCCTTGGAAAATGGTATAAATAAAACAGTTATTAAGAATCTATTGGGGCAGGGACAAGCTGATAGAGATAAACGGAAGGAATCATACCAGCAGAAAGAAAAAGAATTAGGGCGTAAATTAACTAAAGATGAGAGAGAAACATTAGACAAGGAACTGGCACATGGGAAAGCTTATGAAATTCATAAGGAGAACTTAGCAAATGCAGGTAATCAAACTATGATGTACGCAATGGGATCTGCTATTCTTTTTATGATAAAACCTCTTTATTTTGAAATGAAAGATTCCATACTAAATGGTTTTATAGAAGGCGTAAATGCTTACACCTATAAAGATGCATTCTCTATTCGGTTTGGTCGAGTTAAAGAGTATGTATGGAACCAGATTTCAGATCTCGGTAATGCATTCTCTTCCATAATGGATAATTTGAAGAATCTTATTTCTGCTATTCTTGAAGGAATTTTAGGAATGTTTGTTGGTATTTTCAAACATGCTTTTAGAATAATTAAGGAGGGAATTAAGATTATGATGCAATCTTACAGCGTACTATTTGGAGAAAATGCCAATAAATCTACACCGGCAGAAAAAGGTGATGCTATACTTAAAATTTTTGGAGCCAGCGCAGCAGCATTTTGTGGTATTTGGATTGATTCTATGCTCGAAAAATTACCTGTCATACCCGAAAGTTTACGAGGATCTATATCAACGTTGCTTTCTGGGTTAGCTTCGATGCTGGTATTTTATCTTTTAGATAAAGCTGATGTTTTTAATGTAAAAGCAGAAAAAAGAAATACAAGAATAAAAGAATTATTTGATGAAAGAATTAATGATATTCAGCAAGCCACAAATAACATGAATGAAATCGTTATTGAAAAAATGAGACAATACAGTCTTGAATCACGTCAGATTTTAAACAGATTTTCAGAAGCAATTGAAAACTCAGATTATTCAACAGCAAGCAAAGAAACTTTAGCCTTAGCAAGATTTTTAAAGATAGACTTGGGTTACAATAATTTTTATGAGTTTAACGAGCAAAGAAAAAAAGGAACTATAAATTGGGATATGTAATGAAAACAATAGATTCAGAAATTAGAAACATTATTAAATATACCGTATCGTCATCATATGCTTCAACGATTATCTTAAATAATGATAATGTAAAACTAATAATGAAGTATGGTAATAATGTGAATGACCTTAAGAAGGATAAGGATTTTCTTTCAAAGTCTATTCAAACGCAAAATTGGATTCTAGCTTCTATGTATCCGGGGGCTCGCTATATTAATTGTGTCCCCAATATACCTAATGCAATTTTAGATGTAGTATGGGATATTATTTCTGATTTTATTTTCCCTGGAAAGAAACTTGCGAAGATAAGAAAAAACATAACAGAATATATCAAAACAGCTAAAAAAGAATATATAAATTATGTTGAGAGCCATGAAAAGTATATCTGTGATGTCCAGGCACAAATAGATATAATAAATAAACGTAAACCTATTATGAAAGACTATATACTTCAGAAAGTGGTAAACAAACTATGTGAACTTGGTATAGATAGTCAGCTTGGTGATTACCCTATGGAGTTTATAGATTATAGAATATTCAAAATGAATGAGGAATTCAGTTATATAAATAAAGAATTCCAATTAATACAGAATGACCAATATGCACAAATATTGGAATATATTCCTATGATACCAGTATTCCCTTATATATTAACGCCAATTCTTGTGAAAAAGAAAATAAAACAATTAGAAGAAAAATTTTCTCAAATACAAAAACAATCAAGATTAGTATTTGAAAAGATGAATAGTGACAATCAAAAAATTAAAAATCTTTCAATAGCTTTAAATAATATTGCTAATATATACACAGATATTAATTCAAAGTTTATTCCAACTATTGAAAACATCCTAAACATAATTTCTGTAAAATATTATAACAATATTAAAGAAATACCTGATGACCTTTTATACTTATTACGAACTACTACTAAATTTCTTAAAGAATTGGCAGAACGTAGAATAATACCAAAAGGTAATTCAAGTGACATAGTAGATTCTGTTATAGAAGCAAGTAATGATATTTCTGTAACATATGAAAATTTAAGAAATGAATTTTATAAAGCTGCATAAATGATTGTTTCAATTCATTGATATAAATAATAGATGTACAGGGTAAAAAGCATAGAAACCATATTTAGCTATGCTTCCCTGCACAAATCCTCTTGTTCCATTATATACATAAAGAATCATGCAGGCCATTACAGCACCAATAACCCCATAGTGTATCACCAAAGCAAATGTGCAAAAAAATTGCATATCTCTGCTATATGTGAAAGAGTGACCATATCCATTAAAAAGATAAGAGGCAACAATTATCAGAATCCCTCTCCACTCATAATCCACTCCAAGCCATGAAGCGAGTCCGGCCATGCCAAGTGTCCAAAGAAATCCCAGTACCAGACTACGTTGCAGAAGATTTTCAAGAACCATGAGTGTGGCCAGGCCCAAAGCCAGTGTAAACATCACATTATATGTCCCGTCAGCACCATTCAGCAGATACCAGGGTATTTCACTGATTACGGCAAAGCCCAGCAGAGTAAAGAAATACCTGTACCTGCTTCTTGTATGGATAAATCCTTCTGCTATCAGGAAGGCAAACACAGGAAAAGCGATGCGCCCGATACAGCGCATCGTTTCGTATAATACGGTACCGTGCTCCAACAGATAGAGAGCAATATGGTCTATCACCATGGAAATCATGGCAATGACTTTCAGGGCACTGCCGCTAAGTCCGAATGCCGGTTTTAAGGTCATATTCATAAATTAAATATTTAACTGATACCGAGAAGTTCCTTTACCATATCCTCCACTTCCTGGTTCACACGCTTGAAGTTACGGTTGAGCAGGATTTCCTTCTCTTTGTCGTTCTTGAACTCATAGATTTTGGGTAGAGCCACATAGTGTTTTTCCTCGTCCTTAATCTTTTTCATATCAAAGTGTGTCTTGCAGAAATACTTGGTAGTCTTGAACTCTTCCGACTGCTCGATGTCAAAATGGTCAAGCATACTGTCATCAGTAGCCGTAAAGTCACGTGCAGCCTGCCCGGCCAGCCAGCCGGTAGCCATATCCGCAATCTTGGCTGCGGGAACCAGAAAGTCCATCTTCTCAGATATTGTGGTTGATACCTTGTGGTCATTGATGGAAATGGAGCGTGAAGTCTGCTTTGCCTTTCCGAATACATCATTCTGTGCCCACTCCAGCGTCTCCTTGTTACGTGCCGCACCCATGAAGATATTACCGCAGGTGGTGATAATCTTCTGCATACCGACCTTACCGTAGTCAGCTTCCAGCTGTGGAAGCTCCTGGAAACCTAAAGTTACGGCAACCTTGTTGGAACGAGCCGTACCGATAAGACGGTCTATCTTGTGAAAGTACAGTGTCGGAAGCTCGTCCACGATGATGCTCACCGGTATATTGCCCTTTGAGTTTACCCTTGTAATCAGTCGGTTCAGTACCAGGGCATTGAGCGAGCCGATAACCTGTTCCTTTTCCGGGTCATTGGCAATTACAAGATAACTCGGATTTACCCTGTCAGAAATCTTCAGGTCGAAATCATCCCCGGTGAATACCCAGTATGCTTCCGGAGATACAAGGCGTGCAGCATTCACACGTAGCGTACCGACCATACCTTCCAGCTGGTCATTCGCCTTGTTTTCGTAAGCACTCTTGAACGGAGCCATCAGTGAAGCAATCCTGTCATCCTGCATCAGGATATTGAATACCTGGTCGTATGGTCTTCCAAGAAATGAAAGCACATGCGGCATATCCGAGAACTCTCCGGTTACGGTATCCGGTTCCACCTCATTGCCATGCTCATCCTCATACCAGCACCTTTGAATCAGAATCTTCCTGCTGGTCCTGTCCTTATAGCTGTATCCGTTCAGGTCAACAAACATACGGTCCTCGTCAGTCGATACGTCATTGCCGTTCTCATCCACGAAATCAAGCACCACATTGCCGTCCTTGTCGATGGCATTGAAGTCATCCCAGTTGCGTATGACAATCTCCAGCTTCTTTCCCTCCAGTGATATGAAGCGTCTAAGCTTCTTCCCGTTCCTGAACCCGACCGGATGGAAGTTCACAAAGAAATATATGATGGCAGCCAGGAAGTTTTCCGCAGAGTTGGTAAAGAAAGCTTCCGAACCGCCCTTCTTCTCTCCACCTCCCTTGTTGAGTGAGGCCAAAAGAGTAGCCGCCGTTTCAGAAGCGGCAGCCAGATCCGGGATATATTTCCGCTGAATCGGATTGATACGGTTGGAGTATTCCACATCGGTAAAATTTACTATACGGAATCCGCAGTTCTGAGGCAGTTTACCGACTTTCCTGTTCTTGCAGTACTGATAGAAAAGCGTCTGTGCAAGTGTCGGAAACTTGAAGTCATATACCATCATGGCAAAGCCCTTTGCAGAGTGCTGCCTGATGAACGGGTCAATGATACCGAAAGACTTACCCGAACCCGGCGTACCCAGTACAATCGTACCACGGAACGGATTGATGATATTGATCCATCCTTTGTGCATCTTCTTTTTCCAGTAGTATATCATCGGAATGTTCACTGAGTAATCATTGCTGACCAGCGTTTCCGACTGCTGGAACGATTCGTTCTCAAAGTTGAAACGGTCCTCACCAACCTTATAGTTGTAATACTTGGCTATGCCGTCCAGTCCCTGATGCACCAGCATGGTACCCACCACCGAACATACCGCATACAGAAGACGGTTGGCAGGAAATCCCATCCAGTTGAATCCAAAACTCATGCCATGGAATACAAAACAAAGTCCTACAAGTGTCAGACCGGCCAGTACCGGATAGATGACCATTGTCCTTACATTGAACTTCAGGGACTTTTCAGCCTTTGTGCCGATACAGACAATACAGATGCATATCAGTTCGGTCACCTTGCATCCCGATACGGAATTGAATACCCTGAACCGTGCCAGCAGGTCGAGTACGAACTGAGTAACCCTGTTGTCTGCCGTAACAGGCAGGTTCATGATGATTTCAATAATCAGAAAGATATAGATGCAGCTCCTGAAGTAGTTGTACATCTGCTGCTGTTCCCTTGTCTCCTCAAATGCCATACGCCGTAAGATTTATATTGTCAGAAAGGAATCTTTATACCCAGCAGCAGACCGTTGCGAAAGGTATCCCCATGCAGGAAGTTCACATTGTTCTTCTGGATTATTGAAAACTCCAGTCCGCTGCGGAACACATAGCTGTATTCAAATCCGGCCTCCAGCCCGAAGAAGAACTTCTTCTGTACTGCACCAAACTGAGACCCCAGACGAAGGCGCATCATGCCGTTCTTGTACCGTGCCAGACGGTGCTTGTAAACCATACCTCCATCCCAGAAATATCCTTTCCAGAAATTGTGACATACCGGCTTCTGCCAGTGATTCCCGACCTCACCATATACTTCGACCGCATTTCCGTATGAAAGCGGATACTCATAACCCAAAGTGGCATTCAGCGTACTTGGAAAAAGGAATCCGGCATTGACGGAAACCTTTCCGGTCTGTGCCGATGCACCGATGGATGCAACCGAGCAAAACAGAATGAACAGAATCTTCTTCATGGCCTATCTTTTTATGGAATGATCAATATAATAGTAGGGGTAATAGTCGGCATCGTCCAGAATATCCGAGTCGAAACCGTCCGCATTGAGAATGTCCTCATACTCGATGGTGAGTACCACCACACGTCCGCTAATCTGGTTCTCGGAAATCTCCAGACGAAGCACCTTCTCTTCAGGGAAAGTCAGTTTCGGAATCACAAGCACGTTCCTGTAGTCCTTCCTGAACTTACTGGTGTTGTTCATGGAAAATACAGGAGTAAGCTCTATGGTCTGTGAGTTGGTTGCCTTTGTTTCCTTTTTGTCAGTAAGTTTTACCCTTATCTCCTCAATGTCGTATGCAATCCTGGTCCTGTTCTTCAGCGTATAGTCCAGAAAGAAATAGTCACCGATGGAATAGATATTGTTGATGTATGCCCTGATTCCGTTTTTGTCTGATACAATCTGGTTGAACTTTCTCCTGCTTCCATAGACAGCCCAGGCATATCGTGCAATCTCGGCCATCGGCATGGAAACCTCCGGATTGATATAGGACTGTGTCTCATTGTAGGATACATTGTAGATGGTAGAAGCATATTTGGGTGATTCGGTATATAGGATGTCATACTGGGCGATATGACGCTCACCGATAATGGTGAGTGTACCCAGCAGTTCATTTTCGCTGTAACCTTCAGACGATATGGAATCATTCTCCAGATAAGGCTTGATGCGGACTATATTGTCTGTACACTGGTTGCCTATAATTTTAGTAGTGGAAATATCCACCATTTTAATGTTCTCCGGCATTACAATGTGCGTGGTCACTTCCCGGTTGATGTATATCTTCTCGTTGGCCGACAGATGTACGGCTATGCCTGTGATAAGGCATATTATCAGAATAATTCTGGTTTTCATATTGGAATATTAAAATGTTACTATAATTTTCTTTGCTGTATTCAGATATATCAGCGTGCATCTTCCGAGTTTATCAGATAAACGATGGTATTGTACTTGATTTTTGCCTTGTTCTTTCTGATATTGGAAGATATGGCAGAAGTTGCAGAGTTATACATGTTCTGCAGTGACTGAAGTGCAATAGCTTCCGTGGAAATCCCAGTACCGTAACCGTCACTGGATTCAAAACTGATATTCTGTTGTACCGTATTGGAACCTGCATCCTTCATAAAATCTCTGAAAGCCGATTCAGGAACATAGAAGCCTTCCATACCGTCATTGTCAAAAACCGAAAGCTTAACCTTTATGAATCTGTCGCCGACAAGAATACTGGTTATGGAAGCCCTGACACGCTGCTGTCCGAAACCGGTTACCGTTCCATAGAGGTAAGTTCCCTTCTTTAGCCTTGTGCCGCTTACCGTCACATCATCCAGAAGCTTGAACCGCAGACGTGTACCTTCATGCGCCTTTGTAGTCTGGTCAATCATGGCACGTATCAGCTTGTTCTCGGCAAATTCATCCGGAGCAGTAACCGTATTGAACCTGTCGGCATTGGTGTCATCAGACTTGATTACCAGACTCGGACGGTTGCGTTCCCTTTCCTCCTGACGCACTTTAGCTATGGAATCAGCCTTGTGCTTTCTTTCCGCTTCTTCTGCTTCCGGGTTTTTGATACCCAGTCCGCTTTCAATGGCTTTCTGCCGTTCATAGCTCCTTCGCTGAATCTCTTCAAGGTCACGTGCAAACTCGTCCTGTGAGGAATATCCCATACCTCCGTAACCTGTTTCACTGTTTCCCGAAGGACCGTTTCCGTAAGCATATGCATTGATATGCTTTCTTGATTCGGCAAGGGAACGCTCCAGTTCTTCAAGTTCCCTCTGCTGCCGCTGTCTTTCAGCTTCAGCAGCATCCAGACGGTTCAATTCCTCCTCGCTGTACCCGTGTTCCAGTTCCTCCTTCTTCTGTTCTTCTTCTCCGATACCGCTGACAGCTGTGAAGGCATCCTCGTCACCGAAACGTCTGGACATCTCATACATCTTGTCTCCGGCTTCCTCTGCATTGGCCTGGGGAAGTTCCATGTTGATACGGTCTGTAGCTACCGTTCCGGCAGTCTCCTCACCGCCGGAGAAGGTCTGCATCACAAAGTATACCAGTGCGCACAGCGGAACGAATATGACCAGCGGAAAGATATACTTGGGCTGTTTGAAATTAATCTTAATCATGGGTTATCATTGTTTTTAATGGATTTGACTATATTTTCCAGCTGCCGGTATTTGAGGATGATCCGCAAGGAATCCTCACGGCTCTTTACAGGTATGGCAATCATGGAGTCCAGTTCATGATGCAGTAACTGTCCCTTTACCGTCATGTCCGTCAATGCACTGCGGTGAATGTCCTTGTTTGCCTGGATGGTACGGAATCCCTGAAACACCGGTTCCATATTGGTAATCGAACTGACATCCGGTTCACTCTGTTTCCCGTTGCCGGAATCTATGGCAAAAGTACTGACAAGTAGCAGAAGCAGCGTTCCCGCTACACCTGCGAATGTCGTTTTCGGATGTTTAGCCGCCCATCTGTTGGCCAGTCTGATTCTTGCGGCCAGACGGTATCTTGTTCCGATGACACCCAGTTTGGGCTGCAACCACGACCTGACAAGCAGATGTGTTTTCAGACGGCTTTCCTGTATCTTTTTTCTGAATGATTTCATAATATCCGTATATCAATAGTCCAAATCCCTGTTTTCAAGAGTCCTCCAGCCGGTAATGAGCAGACCGTGGGGATTGTTCCTTGTTCTCGGTACGGACTCGATGTAACCTGTTGTCACCATCGAGCGTCTGATATCCCTGGTCCTGCGCTTGATAAGCTGCGTACCGTAATAGGTAAACTTCCGTTCATGTTCGTCAAACTGAATGGAGTCACACATGATGGTACAGACAGCCGAAGAGGAAATGATGTCCGAGTAGAAACCGTTCTCGTCCATGGCCTGTTTCTGTTTCAGCGCAGTCCCGTCAGCCATATACATTGCTTTCCCTACCGTCCATTTGATATAGTCGTTGTCGGGCGGCAGATTGAAGAAATACTGGTGGAATAACTGTATGTGCGCCTTGGCCTCCATGGTGAAGTTGGCTTCCAGCCGTGCACGCTCGGCAAGAAACGGAATGTCTCCGTCAAGTACATAAATCTGCTGCCTTTCCTCATTGACAAGGGAAATGCAGCACCAGACCGTAAAGGCACAGATGACGGTGCAGCCTCCGATTACCGCAAATACCGTCATCATGGCCAGTCTGGTTTTCTGTGCAAGTGATTCGATAAGCATATAATGAAAGATTTTAAGTTATTTGACCAATGACCTGACAGCTGAACCCGTTCCTTTCATGGCAGAACCTGCCATACTTCCGGCCATACCACCTGCAGCCGAAGTGATGCCCATTGCAGCCGAACCGGCAACGGAACCCGTACCCGAACTTACACCTCCCGGAATCAGCCATGAAGCCACTTCAGGAACGAAGCGTATGATATAGGCACCCACGAGCATACCCATGGCATACATACAGTTGGAGCCTATTCCCTGCAGTCCCAGTGCGCCAATCTGTTCCCAGGAGTTTACCGAGCCATGAAGCAGATGGTCGTATGCCACCAGATCCTGCTGCAGGTTATAAAGAAGGATGAAGTCTATATAATAGATACACATGTAGGTCACGAATCCCCATAATGAGAGGGAAAGGAACTTGGACATCCATTGACTCCAGGCCGAGTTCCATGGCGGTGCCAGCGAGAGGGCAAACATGATCGGACAGAATATCATCATGATGGCCATGAAAATCCTCTGTGCCACGAGCATCCCGTAATACGACATCTGGAAAATCAGTTCCCCGACAAAGCGTATTACATCGTTTATCCATTCACTGACCTTCGTCTCAGCCGCCACGGCAGCCCTCTGGGCGTAGTTGTTGATGGTCGAGCCTAGATTCTCCACATTATATATCAGCTTGTCCCACCAGGCAGCATCCTGACCGATTTCGGCCACCTGCTTTGCCGTGGCTATGGAGTCCTGTACGGTTCTCAGCCTGTCGAGATATTCACTCTGTTTCTGTGCCACCTTCAGCTCGAAGGCCGCCACTTCCTTGTTCTTTGCCTTGGCCATAGCCCATGTAGCGGACTCCAGACTCTTTCCCGGAATCTGCAAAGCCGAGCATATCCATGAAGAGGATGAAATACACAGGGAAATGCCGATGATGCGCAACAGCTTCATGACATCCATACCACGCCTTCCGAGCATCATCATCCAGCATTCGTATGAACCGACACACAGGGCCAGGCACAGACCGAGAGCCTTTGCCATTGAAACGGCATCACCAAGAACAGCCACATTGGGAAATGTCTCCATGGCCGTCAGCAGCTTTTCCAGACTTTCGTCAATGGCCGGAAGTCCTATTGTCAGCGGAATAAACAATAAATCCATATCTTAAAATGTTATTTGTTTTTACTTGTTTTTCAATAATGCGTAGCGGCAACGGCACAAAGGTGTGCAGTCCTGTTGACCAGTTCTGCCATCCTGGATTTGGCTTCCTCATATGCCTTCTGCCGCTTGGCGTTCTCCAGTCCATAGCCGACACCGGTTTTGTGTATATAGGCTATATCCGCACAGAGTATCTCATTCTGGCGGCTCAGCTCGTCCACCTGATAGCGGAGCTTGCCGTCACTCTTCTGCATACAATAGAGCAGTCCGTCCGTGATACAGTCCTGCATACGGTTGAACTCGTCCTTGTAAGTGGCATACATCAGGTCAACATTTCTGTCAGCCTCCCTTGCCAGTTCTTCCTTATACAGTTCCTCGATATATTTGCGCTCACTCTCCACTTTTTTGATATTCTGTCTCTGCGTCTCTTCGGCAGTCACACGCACCGGCATGATACGTTTTACATCAGACTTTGGTTCCTTGAAACGGACACGGAATCCGGAGTTGAACCAGTCCCATTTCCAGTACATTTCCGCACCTGAGTATTTCTTGTGCAGGAAAAAGTAATACCAGTCCGGAGCAAAATCCCACGGACCGTTCTCCATTGACTTCCACTGCTTCTGCTTTTCACTGTCACTGACTATGCTTTGAGCATTGGCAACAGTGACTGTACCTGAAACTGCCATACAGAACAGGCACAATAACATAATTCTAACCTGCATATCCCTGATTCCATTTGTTGATTACACGCTCAGCTATCTCATTCTTCACATTGGAGTTCAGTATCTCCCAGATATAGTCCGGCTTCCATCCGCAGTCCGTGACAAGGAAACAGTACAGATTGGCATTGTCTATGATGTACCTTGCCCTGTCGATGGAAGCCTTCAGTGTCATTACCAGATTCAGCTTCTCATCCATGGAAGCCTTCATCAGATTTATACCCGAAGCGGCCACGGTTGCATACAGTCTGTAGCAGTGTTGTATCTCCCTTGATATTGCTACGTTGGCATCGGCATAATACCAGGCCACGAAAGGCTTCTTCGATACATGGCTGAAAGTATTACCGGTAAAGTCCTTGTATTCCGTTACCAGCTGATACAGTGAGTTGGCCGTTGAAGAAATGGCACCGGCCAGCACCAGGTATGAATAGGCATTGTTCAGCCTTGTATCCAGAGTGGTCCGGACATCATTGAACTTTTCCGCACCCTTCTCAATGAGCGACTGCTCGCCATAGCTTGTGACCACTCTTGTCAGAGCCTTGTCCTCGTCCTTCTTTATGGCCTTGTGCAGGGCTATGAGTGCTTCGATGGTCGGCAGGTCTTTGGGTATGATGAAAGCAGAAGCCTTTACAGGCAGCAACAGCATTATAATACCGGCTGATATGATACTTATATTCCTGATTTTCATAACAAATTCATACATATGAAAGGTTAATAATTTGAAGCAACCAGTCCGTTCCAGTCCTGTACAAGATTTCCCACATGATTCTTCATGGTTACCACATTTGCCCATCCTTCAGGGTCAATGGCAAAGAAGAGGTCGTTTGCAGTGGCATACTGTGCCATCAGAACCATCCCTTCCACCTTGTAGCGTATCCTGTTCAGGTCAGTATAGATGCTGTTGGCCAGTGTCAGCCTTTCATACCTGTCCAGCAGGTTGTAGCCGTCATCCTTTTTTTCGGCAGTGGCCTGTCCCTGCAACGGATTGGGAATCCTGGCATTGTTCACGATATTGACGAAGTTGCCGACCAGCTGCTGTGTTTCCGCTACAAGATTGCCGAGTTCGTTCAGACAGAGCAATTTGTTTGAAAATTTGGCCTTGTTTACCGTGCTGACAAGTACCGGAACATTTCGCAGAATATCCAGAGCACACA
Organism: Bacteroides sp. 90-K9/2; assembly: GCF_047310725.1. Classification (NCBI taxonomy): domain Bacteria; kingdom Pseudomonadati; phylum Bacteroidota; class Bacteroidia; order Bacteroidales; family Bacteroidaceae; genus Bacteroides; species Bacteroides sp. 90-K9/2. The sequence goes on along the minus strand of NZ_JBCGVL010000005.1, from coordinate 154,757 downwards.
GGCCTATTTCCTTATAATAAAGACTTTCAGTCCCGAAACCGGATATGTTCTCCATGCTCAGCTTGTATAGTTCCTTCATGGTAGCCATGCTTACCGTATAGAGTTCCACCTTCTGCTTCTTTGCTGCAATGGTATCCACACGCTGGTTGTGCTGTTCCTCGATAACTTTCTGTGAAGCGGTATTGGCCATGACAATCTTCAGACAGTTGCGGTCGAATACGATTCTCCATGCAGCAGACATATTGGCTGATGCCGATACCAGCAGTATAGCAATCAGCATAAATCTGAATTTTACCATAGTGACATAACTTTTTGATGTTGGTTGACTTTTCTTGCAAACTCCAGATACAGAAGCCCTCCGTCAGCCTTGCGGTCTTCCTCAATACGGGTGATGGCCTCCTGCAGCGTACCGTACCGGGCAAGATAAATCTTCAGTGCCTCCTTCTCGGTACGTTCTGTAGTATATGCCCAGTAACATTCCGGTGCTTCCTCCACACCATACACATCCGAGTGCTGTCCCCGGCAAATCCACACTTCTTTGAAGTAACTTCTTCCCTCATGGTTGTTCAGCGCATTGATGGTGAAAATCTGCTGACGCTGTATGTCAGTGAGTCCCAGAATGGCTGCAATATCCTCATACCTGTCCTTGAACTTGGTCTGGTCAAGCAGAATCTTCACATCCGAGTTGTTGATGATGGCCTCCTTCACAATAGGGGAATCAATCACGTCATTAAGCTCCTGAGTAACCACACCGGCTATTCCGTGGAACTTTCTGACGGTCTTATACAAATACTTTATATATTCTGCCATGGTAGGTGAAGCGATTGCCTTCCATGCCTCTTCAATGATAAGAGCCTTCCGTCCCTTCTTGATACGCATCTTCTGCAGGAACACGTCCATGATAATAAGCACCACAATCGGAAAAAGCACCGGATCATCCTTTATTTTATCTATTTCGAACACAATGAAACGCTCGTCAAACAGATTAATGTCGAGGTCGGAGTTCAGCGTCATCTCCAGTTCGCCGCCACGGTAGAACTGTTTCAGTATGGCCGCAAAGTCATGTATATTGAAACTGATTTTCTCTAGCTGTGTAATCTGCGGAATGCGCTCCAGGGCAAACTCATAGTAGGAATTGAACGATAGTTCCTGAACCTTCAGCCTGCGCTTCTGTTCCTCCATGTGGTCAATCTGCCTGTCTATCTTAATCAGCATGGAATTGTTATAAAGTTCCCTCTTATATTTTTCTATGATGGCAAGTGCACGTTCCTTTTCCGATTCTGTGGCCGCTTCATCATTAATCAGAGCAGTCAGTGAACGGCACTGTCGTATCAGCTTCAGACGGCGTACTTCAGAAGGCAGCAGCAGGGCACGGCTTTCAGCCTTCTCCTGAACCTCTTCCGTGTTTATCTGCCTGTCGATGTCCTCCATGCTGTGCGTGTACTGTTCATAGTCATCCTCCATCTTGGCGGCGACCAGCAGTTTCTGCCTCAATGCCTCACGCTCACTGTCACTGAACCCTTCAAAAGGATTGAAATAGGCCTCGTAATATTCTACGATGGTCTGGTTTATCAGCATGTCCTCAATCTTTGTTGGAAATGCGTTACCCTTGAATATCAGGAATATCAGCGATTTGAGAAAGTTCTTCTTCTCCCCGAAATTAAGCTCATATTCCTCCTTCGTGACCTTGAATGGATTCATGGAAATGGGCTTCTCCTTCGAGTAGGCTATGTATGTACCCTTGTAATATCCACATATGCCTTCGTATGAATCACCCGTATCCACCATGACCACATCCGTATTCTGTTCCAGAAGCTGACGTACCACATTGTTCATGTGGAACGACTTGCCGGAACCGGAAGGGCCGATACAGAAGAAGTTGGCATTGTCCGTCATTTTCTTCTTGCCTTCCTTGCCGGTAATGTCGATACATACAGGTAACCCCTGACGGTCGGTGTAGTATGTGGTCAGCGGTGTATCCTCAGACTCCTTCAGATGCTCCTTGAAGAAAAAGCACAGGGCAGCATCCGAAAGCGTCAGGAACAGGTCATAGTCCGGGTTGAAAGCATAGCCGTTACCGGGAAAACTGTCCATGAAAAGCTCCAGCTGATTGTAGGCTGTTCTTGACGGCATGATGCCGCACTCATACAGCTTTGTCTCCAGAAAGGAAGTTACAGGAGTTACTTTGTCAGGGGGACAGCTCACCAGAATGTTGAAGTTGCAGTACACAAGCATGGTACTGTCAACGGCCAGCCTGTCCAGCACTTCCTCAATGTCAGCCTTGGCAATACGGTTGCTCGGGTCCGGCATGGAACCGTGACGCTTCGCTTTGGCCTGAAGCTTACGCAGCAGCTTCCTCTGTCCTGGTATTTGAATGACCTGGTTGAACACCACACAGTCCGAGTAGGGGACGCCGGTAAGGAAAGAAAGCAGGTCTGTAGCAATTCCGTATCCGTTGATGTTCATCTGCGTGTACGGCTTTACCATGGAAGGCAGGTTTATCTCGTCAATATCCACCAGCGGATAGGAACGGATGATACGGTCACCAGTCCTGAGATATTCGTCCGAAGCCTTGAAGTTGGTCATTGAGAACGGTCCGTGCCGGAACTGGAATGCCATGAAACGGTGACAGTACTCGCTGACTTCCTCCTTGCCGAGCTTTCTGTGCCGGATATGCTTTTCGGTCAGAATATCATCCGTCTTTGATACCTTGGAATGGAAATCGAGCCATCTCTTCGGGTCGTACTGGATGAACTGGTTCTTCTGAGCCTCCTGGGTAAGGATAAGAAAAGTCCTTATCTCTGTGAACTCCCTTCCCTCGAAGTATCTGAAATAGCTCCTTGTCAGGAACTCCGCATCGTCCGGTACGTCATGATGATATGCCTGTCTGCACAGAATGTCCTGCTTCTGCAGTGCATATCCCTCACCGATGGTCTGAAGGATATTGGATAGCACGTCATGAAACAGCATGTACTGCTGCGCATCCGTACAGAGCTGCTGGACCGGATTGGTTATTTCGAAGATAACGGACGGCTCGCCTCTGGCCGAGAACAGCACGACATTGCCGTCCGTCTCCTCCAGCTGCGCATAGAGTCCGTCAAAAATTCTTTTCCTTTTGTGTGCCATACTGTATAAAGTGATTTACTGTTCTTTTCTCAGGCTTCTGTAGATATAGATGCCTCTTGCCCTTTTCTTGTTGTGGAGTCCTCCACGCTGCTTGATGTAGATGGTTATCAGTCCCACCAGTGCCATGACCATCATGGCTATGAAACCTGCAACCTTCCCCAAGGCGATTGAGAAACCGATGAAGCCTACGAATGATACGCCTATGGCTGCCGCTGCCAGAGTAAGGAAACGGCCGCGTATGCCCATAAACTCCAGCGGTTTCTGCAATCCCTTGAACACAGGGTATCCTTCCTGATTCATTGTCATGCCGGGTAAGGATTACTGGAAGAACAGCGGAAGAGCTTCCGAAAGTGCGATGAATGCGATACAGCCTCCGATGGTAAGCATGATGGTCTTCTTCACATCCTGGTCTCCGTTCTGCATCTTGAAATAGACGTTGAAGGCACCGACCAGGACGATAACGGCTGCAATGGCCTTCATCAGGTTCGATACCGGAGTCTGGTAGGAACTGACTTCCTGAGTGGCCTTGGTAAAACCAGCTGCACCCTTGCTTCCTGCCATTGCATTGGATGTGGAAATAACAAGTGCAATTGCCGCCACCACACACTTCTGTCCAAAACTTGAACCGATGAAACGTTCCGTAAGATTCCGGGCACTTTTCTTTATTATCTGCATTTCTGAATAATGTTAAATGATTTCATCGCCAAAGAAACAGATGTCACTAAAGGAACGGTATATAATATCAGGCATTCTCACAGCTGAAGATAACGGCACCGAGGTCACTTGTACCGGTCTCTGCCAGTCTGTTTATTTCCTGAATGATATTCTCAACCAGAATGCCGTCAGTCATGATGGCCTCCCGGTAAACGTGTCTGGAAGATTCTGATTTGGATGCAGATTTCTCTGTACCGTCAGAATCAGTATTTTCATTCTCAGGTTCGGGATTCCCTGTATTATTCTGTTCTGAACTTTCTTCTTTGGAATCAGGTTCATCCCGGTTTATTCTTATCGGTCTGAAGCTTCGTGCCTCTTCCGATATGTCAATGTCCTCTTCATTATGGCTGTCCTGCTCGGCATTCTGTGCGGCCTTTGCCCTCTGGAAGTCCATGAAAATCATTGCCGCATAGTAGAATACCATTGCCACGAAGAGAAGGAATACTATCTGTCCGTACTGCATGGCTGTTGTAATATGATGTTGGATGAAAAAGCGGAACAGTCCTCCGGAAACGGAAGGATATGCAGTCCCAGTCTGATACCCCGGCTTTCCAGACGTTCCCTGCGTTCCGTAGTGCCGGTATAATAAATCACGTTGTGTTCCTCACTGATGATGTATCCGTTTGACTTCATGTTTGAGCGCACCCTTACCTTCGCCCTGTTTGAAATGACACGGATACCGGTTATGGGTTCCAGTCCGAAGACGATACGCCGTCTTTCCCTCTTTACCATCTGGGTACGGATACGTGAGGAAATCAGGTGTTTCTCTTCACTGCTGCGTTTCAGTCCGAGTGCAGCGGCTATGCGTCCGACACTCATCCGGGTAATGCCGAGAGCTTTCCCTATCTCAGAGAAGGAACACTCCTGAAAGTGGTTCCTGATATAGTCGGCACGCTCCATCCATCTGGATTTGGCCATTTTTACAAGTCCAAGTTCACGGGCTTTCTGCTTGACGGTCGATTCGCTCAGATTAAGAACGGCAGCGGTATAGGCTGTGGTCTCTACCGGATACAGCTCGACAAGAGCGGCCAGCATCCTGTCAGTCCAGTCTGTCTTTTTCATATCCTACAGATTATAACTGTTAAACAAAGATTTCTTTTCCCTTCTGTATTCTGCCAGACGTAGCAGGTATGACTTGAAGAATGCCCTTACGATGGCATTCACCAGGTCAGAGCGACATCTGCCATGTATATCGCAGTCGTCCAGTGAATCCGCAAGGTCACGGTCAAGCTTGCAGACAAGCCTTTCAGTTTTGTCCGTTCCCGAACCGTCCGATTGAAGGAATTCCATGAAGTCATCCCAGCATCCTGTATCCGAAAAGGAAACAGCAGTATCCTTTTCCTGTGTTTCATTATTATTTTCTCTTTGCTCAACCTGTGTTTCTACGGTATCTTCCGTCAATATAAGTTCTGAATCATTGATGCCTCTTGTCAGGTCATCTATTTCCGGTATATCCTTACTCATAGTGCTATGGTTATTGAAGTTTACTGATTATTCTGGTTCTTTATTCTGATTTTCGTTACTGTCCTGTGAAGCTTCATCAGACTGCTGTGCCTTCTTTTTCTTCTTAGGTTTGGGATTCAGATTTTCCGTCAGCTGTATGCCTTTGAGTTCTTTTTCCCTTATCGGTTGAAGTGTATCGAAGATACTCTGATAGACCTTGTCAAAGACCGGTGTAACGATAGCGGCCTGCATATCCAGTGCCGCCATGGTGCTGAACCGTTCCATATCCGCACGTTTGGGAATCTTCGCAGTGACGTATCCATAGTTGGAGAAGGTATCCCTTGCATTGTCCCAGATAAGCAGTTCTGAACGCTTGCCGATTCTTCCGTCGTTCAAATTGGGAATGATGAAGAGTCTGGCCTTCATCCTTTCACCGACAGCTTTTTTCAGCCGGTCAACAAACATGAGGAAACTAGCCGTGGACGGAACGGTTATCAGATCATAGTGAAATGGAACAATAATGATATCCGAGTTGACGAATATGGGTATCAGCCCTTCCGCTTTCAGACTGCCGGGAGAATCCATAAGTACAACGTCGATTTCAGGATCGTTGTGCAGCTTCTCCATAAGGGAAGTCATCATCGCCTTGTCGTTGGCTTCATATGCCCATACCTCGTATGGCATTTCCTGTTCGCCATATTTTCTGATGTCAGCCTTACGGCATTTCATGATGGAGTGCTGGAAGTCGCAGTCAATCACTACAACCCTTACACCATTTGTCACCAGATAGTTGGCAAAGGTTACGCAAAGGGTAGTTTTTCCTACACCTCCTTTTTGATTGGCAAATGTCACTATAACCGGAGTCTGTATCATTTCAAGTATTGATTGATTTTGTGACAAATGTATTAACCAAGATTTTCAGGTAAGAAATGTGCAACACATTTGTGATTTGGGATGGATAAACCGGAATATTCAGATAGATGAAATTTGAATAGCATGTTTTATTTAACTATAAAAGTTACAATAGTACATTACATTGTACAATAGTTGTTTATGTCGTGTGATTTCGTGTAACAATACTCATACATTGTACAAATATAAACTTGTCACTTTTTGGACATTTAATTAACTTTGTACCCAAAATAAATAACAATGGATAAATTCATTAAAAATCTCATAGAAGGCAATAATTTCCCACCAAAAGGTTCTGTTGCTTTCACCTCTTCAGATCACGTAAGATTTCAAAATAATCAAGATATATCTGGCCATAACTATGGAGCAAACAGAAGATTAGTCATAGAAAAAAATATTGAAGATGGAGAAGGATATACAGTCACTATGTTTAACTTAGACGGTATACATCCTTTGTGGCAGAACAATATACAGATGTCTCCAAAACGTATGCGCATTACTAATGTTAGCGACAATATAGTTCAACTTCGTGGTTATGGGTATGATAGCATGGGAACTTCATTTGCGGATTATGGCGTAGTTTTACTTATTGAAAATGAAGAAATTATACGTGCTCAATTAAATATGTACGACCGAAACATAAGTATAGTTTATCTAAAATAAAATAATATGGCTGAATTAGATAGAACATTCACGGAAGAATTATTTACAGAGGTATTGGAGTCAACACCATGTATTATTGTATACTCTCAACAAGCCTTTGAGTGTAGCAAGAATTATCTTAAATCTACAACTCAGACAGCAAAAGAAATCTTCGAATCTATTCTTGGTGTCCATCAATGCAAAATTATTTATAAAGGAAAGAACAAGAAAGACTTTCGAAAATATCAGTTTATTATCGAAGAATTGAAGTTATCTATATATGTTACGCCAAGACAAAATCTAACTGAATTCTCGTTAAACTATATCTCAGACGAGGAATTTGTTGTCCCAACTGATTCTTCTGAATATAAGAGCATGAATCTGAAATTCATGGCTGAAGAATATATTAATCACAATCTAATGGATTTCCTCGATCGCAATGACCTTATGACATCATATCGTGAAATCAAGGATTTCTGTACTAGTCTTCTTTCCTTGAAAGAACCAGTAAGAGAGATAAATAGAGAACAATCTCGAAAAATGTGGAAAGCATATATTGATGGTGAAAGAGCTTTAAATACAGATAAGAAGGAATTATTTATTGTAGAAGAAGTCGGAAGCATAGAGAAAGAGCACTATAATGACCGCACGTATAATACATTAACATTAAAAGTTAAAGCTCCAACTCTTCAGGAAAGATTGACTTCAGCTATAAAAAGTGTTCAAGCTACAAAATACCGTAATCCTAATATAGATTTTGTAACAAATAATAAAGGAGAAATATCATTTGTCGGTTACGTTGATATAACAGAAGAAATTCTTGAAGAGTTATCAAATGTAGCTGCTGATAACTGCTATAAAGTAGCTGAAGATGTAAAGCATATTCTTTCTGGTAGTTTAACACTTAAGTCGTCAGAAAATCTTGATGATTTGTTGGAGAGTATAAATTCAAACCTAAATGATTATGATCCGAACTATAGCTATGCAGATGGGGTATATACCTTTAACAATGATAGTCAAGCGTTATATCTAGAAGAATTAATAAAATCTGATTATCCTGAAACATTGACAACTGAACGCAGGACTGTTATAGTCGCATCGTTTAAAAGCAACCAAAATATAGCTTCAATTATATCTGAGATTAAAGAAATGCCAGGAGTGATAGATGTACTTGATTCTGTTAGTGGTCAACTACTTATAAAAACTCAGGGAAAAAGTTATCTTAACTTTAACTCTCAAGCAATACAAAGTATAAGAATTGCTGCTTGCAGAGCTATCTTTACACCTACAGATTTTAGACCAGATGTGCAAATTGAAGGTCTTTCTGTAAGTGGGAATTCATATATTTTTACTTCTAATGATTCTTATTCTTTTTTCAACACTGCATACGAGATGCACCAGAAGGTTATTGCTGCATATGATAATAAGACCTTCATAAAAAAAGAATACGACTATGGCTGTTTTGTAATTCCGAATAAGGGATTGTTGCGTGAAATGCAGTTAAAATTTGTTTCTAACAAACGGATTAGAGTTAAAGCAGCATCAGGATTGGTTGAATTTTATCCAGCTGATTATAACAACTATATAGAATTACTTTCTCAAGTTCGCCAACATTGTGGTGAATCTTTAAGTATTCAAGAACCGGAATATCATCCTTCTGTTGCTATCAAATTATTAAGTGATGATATTAGCTATTGTAAGAAAGTTTATAAGGAGGTAGCGGAAAAAATAACTGAGATTGCTCCTTCTTTTACAGCCTCTTTTGAAAATGATGAAACATGTCAGGTTCTCAATTACACTATTGAGTATACTGAGTTGGAAGAATTAGCTTCATTTCATGATGCTATCAACTCTAGTATAACTTTATACCCATCTTTGCTTACAAATGAATATGATTTAAATGATGAAGGTAAAACTATATTGTCTTTTGAGTTTGACCATCAATTAAATATAAAATTTGAAAAGAATCTTAGAAATGGTTATATAAATGAGAACGTAAATCTCATCAAGGCTAATGAATATGATGCTATTAATGAAGCGATAGATTTGGCATATGAGGAAGAGTATCAGGATTATGATGAAATTAAAGAACTGAGAAATAACAGAACTCAAATGCTGAAAAATGCTTTGAAGCTAGGAAAATGCATTGGAAGAAAACTCAATAGTATTAAATTTGAAATTAGCTCAGAATTTATTGAATACATGGAGGATCGCAATGCCCAAGGACGAGTTGAGAGATTTATACATGTTGGAGACTACTTGCAATTTCCAATGGTTGGCAAATCTTCTGAGTTACAAAGATTGGCCGATTCAATGTTGCGAATTACCAATCCAAACCAGTTCTATCCACATTCAAAAACTAAAAGGATTCCTGCACCTGCTAATCCAAGATTATGTGACTTCCTATTTGATCCCAGATATGCAGGTGAATTTGATGAGAATCTTGAAGAGGTTAAGAAACGAATAACAGAAACAAAAATTGAAAAGTTCCTTAATGATAAGCAATTGGAGGCTGTAGCAAAAGCTGTTTCTGCTCCTGATATTGCAATTATTCAAGGCCCTCCTGGTACAGGTAAGACAACTGTTATTGCAGAGATTATATGGCAACAAATACTTAAGAAACCTGATTCGAAGATTCTTCTAACTTCACAAACTAACCTTGCAGTTGACAATGCTCTTGAAAGATTGCAGGGGCGTAGAGGTATTAGACCTGTACGAATCCAGAATGCATCAACGGAGAAAGAAATCGGAATAGAAGCAAAAAGGTACATGTTGGACTTTATGGAAGATTGGTGTATTAAACCAAGTGCTGAGAATGAAGACAATGGTACAAACATTTGGATAGACTCCATTCTTAAAGGCATGACAGATGATACTAAGTATGCATCTGTTATAAATCAATGGAAGAGGGATCTTACTGTCAGAGATCGCAATACAAGAGAGTATTTCTATGAAGCATATAAGAGTAATGTAAATCTTGTTGCTGCCACTTGTAGTATATGTGGCTCCAAACAACTTCAAGAAATATATAAATATTTGTTTGGTAACAATGAGAATGCTTTTGATGTTGTTATTATGGATGAAGCAAGTAAGGCTACACCATTGGAGATGTCTGTACCTATGGTATGGGGAAAGAAAATCATCATCATAGGTGACCATAAACAGCTTCCACCGATGATGAATGAAAATAACATCATAACATCCTTGAAAAAGGCAAATCAAAAAGTATTGGCAGAAACCATCGAAAGCTTCAAGGAGTCACAATTTGAAATATTATTTAGAACAGCATTCAAACTCAAACCATCAATAGTCGCAACTTTGGATACACAATACCGAATGCATAAAAAGATTATGGATACGATTGGTCATTTCTATAGTGAAGAACTTGAAGAAGGTCTGAAATGTGGACTTGCTGATGAAGACATGGATAATGAACAATATAATGCTAGAGGAAGTCGTTATCATGGACTTACTATTCCTGGGTTTATTGAACCACAAACACATGCTATTTGGGTTAATGTAAATACATATGAAAGCCAGCCGAGTGGCTCTACATCATATGTAAATTACGGTGAACTAGATGCTATTAAAACAGTCATTAAAGCCTTGCAAAAAGCAGACGGTTTCCAAAAGTTTATGGATTCTCAAGAAAAACCAGAAGATAAAGAAATAGGTATAATAACTTTCTATGGAGCACAATATGGTAAAATTAAAGAAATGTACAAGGATGGAAAAATTGACAAGTCACTTCCTTGTAGAATTAATGTAGTGGACAAGTTCCAAGGTATGGAGCGTAACATAATCATAATTTCAACCGTGAGAAGCAATAAAGAGAAGCATTACGGATTTGCTGAAGATATTAGGCGTATAAATGTCGGTTTCTCTCGTGCAAGAAGACTTCTAATTGTCATTGGGAATAGAGACTTCTTTAGAGAAAATGCTCATTATAAAAAATCAATTGATGAGATGGACCATTTTGATATTAAACAACTTCAACATTTGGTAAGATGAAACAAAATACATATAACAAGGGACGAAACAAAAATTTTACCCCAAAGTCTAAGAAGTTTAAGTCACAACCTCTAAAAGAGGATTTTGACAAAAAGGAAACTATTGAAGAGACGTTGGATCAACGCCTCAATAATGTCATTGATAAAAATAAAGCAATATCTGAACTCATTATCGGATATATACCATATACTATTAAATTTGTAGCTCAGTTATATAAAGGAGTTACAAACAAACCGGAAAAAATTTCAGCATTTGAGAAAGCCATTGTTGGAATAATTAGTATTGACGGACAAACATCACTTTCCAATATTGGCAAAATATTAGGATTGGATATAGAGCATGACATTGCTGAACAAAAGATGATTCGTAATGCTATTGACTCTATGATTCGATACAATCTTGTGACGGGCGACGAGTCCGCATATTTTATCACGGAACAGGGACAAGAATTTGCCTCTCATGGTGAGAGAATGAAATCATTTAGTTCCGATTTTGAACTTTGGTATTTAAATAATAATCATTCTTTTGCAGGATTACGTGACTGTATCCCATCTGATGATATTCAACTTATCAATGAATCAGATTTCTTAAAAGAGGAAGAATCTTTAACCCCTCTAAGCTTTGAAGAAATAAAAGCGCTTTCTGAGATACAAGCATCAAATATGCAGAGTTCAAAGGGAAGATTTATTCTTCAGAATGCAGACCCACAAAATCACAATTTTTATAAGTACGAATTGATAGTTTGTTTTGTTCAGAGCATTAGAACAAAACAAGTCAGGGCTATTGTTTATGACGATATTACACAGAGTGTTTTGCCTCAGTTATCTCAATTAATTGAAGATGATGGAGATTTAAAACAGACTTTGTTTTCCAAAATGCTTCAAGCTGCAAGTGAGAGTGAAGACCTTACGATTTACAATGATTTAGACCTTGCCAAGTCTGATCCTTTGGTAAAGGAAGATGTGGCAAATATTATTACGGCAGAAAAGAAACTTATTGAGCAAGAGGATAAGCAATCTATAGCAAATGAAGAAAATAAAAAGACAGAGGAGGTTAATTCTAATGACCTTTCAGAAAGGCTTCATAAACGTGCATTATATGATACTATTGCATTTGAATCCGAATTGCATAATATCTTCCAAACTGACAAACCTGATGAAATTTGGTTATCCAGTCCATGGGTAGCAGATGGTACATTTATGCGCAATAGGCTTCCTTTAATCAAGAATTATCTTAAACAAGGAGGTAAAGTATTCATATCATACTCTTCTCCAGATGAAGGGCTTGATAGCCACAAGGATAAAATGGTAGGAAACCAATCCCAAAAAGCACTTGAAACTTTGGAAACTGAATACGGTAGGCAGTTCTTTCATGTTGAGCTTCCTGCATTCCATAAGAAGAATGTTATTGAAGTAAAAAATGGTCAATGTGTATTGTTTACAGGGAGTTTTAACGTTCTATCATTTTCTGTGACACCTAAAAATATCACTCATGTTAGAACAGAAGAGATGTGTCTAGCTCATTATCAAGCTGCAATTAATCAATATCATTTATCAAAGAAACAATTTGCAGAAAAGTACATTGAAAAAGCATTGCAAGAGATTTCCAAATTGCCTTCAGGTGATGTACAAAACTACAAAAATGAGAAGATTGAGTATTTTAGAAAAGATGCTAACCTTGAGGAATTATTTATTGATTACGATAATATTCTTGAGGAACGTAGAGCACTGGCAAAATCTGAACTGCTTACAAAAGAGATAGAGGCATTAAAGAATGAAATTGAGAGTAAAATGTCAAATGGCCTATCTCAAAAAGAGGTTGGTTTTTATAGGGCAAAATTGTTTAAATTATCATCTGCATGTGATGGTTCTATCATAAGTGATGATATTCAAAATGTAATTATTCACTTACAGAAGCTAATTAATTCATCTACAATGAAGTCAAAGGTGAATAATGCAAGTGATTCATATAATCCTAAAAAGAAGAATGATGTAGGTAATACAGAATCCTATGATAGGATTTTATCTTTAACAATGTCCTTCTATGAACTAGAGCCCACAGATTCAATATCTATTATAAAACATCTCACAGCTCTCTTTTACTTGTCGTCATACGATAATGCTATAAAAGCAAATATTGGGGACAAGTGGAAGGATAAGTTGATTGCTTTATTGAGCAGCTCAGAATTAAGGAAACTATTCAAATACAACATATTAAAAGATAAACAAGAAGGAGCTTCTCGTGTATTTATAGCTATAGATGAAAAGTTGTATGCTTTTTATAATATCAGATTAGGTAATAAATTGGTAAAGCAATTGCTTCCAGATAAAATCTTTTTGAATAAAGATGATTACCATGATCCATTAAAAAATATTGAAGAATTGTTATTTTCATTATAATTATGTCAAGATTTGAATCATCTAGGTTTGTACGAAACCCTCAAATAATGAATGCTAATGTTTTAATGGCTGCATGTGAGACGTTAGGATGGAAGTATTCTTTGCAAAACAATATATTATTGGTTACTGAAGTTGGAAATGATTCTAACTTCAATGGTGAGTTTGCCTTGAGATTAGATGTGTCAACTAACGAGGTTACTTACAATACTTATTATATGCCAAATGCATATGTAAAAGTAGAAGAATTAAAGGAAAAGTTTCAAGAGCTCAATGCTGAATACTCGAAAAATGCTTTAATCTCTGAATTTGAAAAATACGGATTTACCTATAGATCGAATTATACTTTTACACCTACAGAAGAAGAAAGGTTTAGTTTTTATATGGAGGCAAAATCGTATGACCCACTAGAAGATGAACCTTTTGCCTCTATTAAATTTACTATACTAAAAGACGGGACCATTATAACAGATTCTGACTATTTACCAAATGATATAAACGAAAAGGCTCATGAAGCTATGGATATATTGGAGCAGCATTTAGGTAACAAACGTGTAATGACAAAAAAGCCTGTTCCTGCCAAATATTTAAGTAAAATGAAGCCTCGTAGAACAATTAATTTAAATCAAAATTCATAATAGTATGGAAGATGTTTTTCAGAAACTTATCCTAATGATTAGGGCATACTACCCTGTATTATATCTTCATAGTTACGAATACTACAGAACGAAACAAAAGATTAAAGGTATTGTAGAGCTGTTGCGTAGAGAAGGTAAGAAAGTAAATTACTATCAATGGGATTGTGTATATGGACTTGTTCAGATATTACCTGATAAAACAGAGAAAAGAATTGAGCGTATGCAAAACCCTCTTGAAGTGTTAGCTTATATTCTTAACTCAAAAAAGTCTGGGGAGAAAAATATATTTGTTCTTGATGATATAAATAATCATATTGAAAGGGATGAAGTTAAATTGATGTTCCGTAAAATTGCAGAAGCAACAAATAACAATACCCATGCAATTATTCTATCGTCAATTTACAGACTTCCTGCTGAATTGGAAAAGTATATTACTGTATTACAAATACCACTTCCTAAACGTAATGAATTGGGAGAAGTTTTGGATATAGTGGCGAAGCAGTCAAAAGTTGAACTCAAAACAAACCTAAGAAATAGACTGATAGATGCTGCGTTAGGAATGACATCAATGGAGGCAGATTTAGCTTACTGCCTTGCCTCTGTTAAGGATGGCTTTGACGATAAGTCTCCTTTTACTGTATCTTCTGAAAAGGAGCAGATTATTAGGAAATCGGGCATTTTGGATTACTTTCCCAAAAATGAAAGTCTAAAAGATGTCGGAGGTATGGAAAATTTAAAGGAGTGGCTTAAAAAAAGGCAGTTAGCATATGACAAGGAAGCTCGTGATTGGGGATTAAAAGAGCCTAAGGGCTTGCTTTTGTTGGGTGTCCCAGGATGCGGAAAGAGCTTAATAGCTAAAAGTATTGCTTCTAGTTGGAATATGCCTTTACTTCGGTTAGATGTAGGAAAAGTCTTTCAGGGTATTGTAGGGTCGAGTGAAGATAATATTCGAAAAGCAATTGCAACTGCCGAAGCTGTTGCTCCATGTGTATTATGGATTGACGAAATAGAAAAAGGTCTTAGCGGTGTACAATCAAGTGGAGCTACAGATGGTGGTGTGACTTCTAGAATATTTTCTACAATATTAACATGGATGCAGGAAAAGACAGCACCTGTATTCGTTGTGGCAACTGCTAATAATATTAATCAACTACCTCCAGAACTACTTAGAAAAGGCAGATTTGACGAAATCTTTTTTGTGGATCTTCCAAGTCAGAAAGAAAAAGAGAATATTTTTTCCATACATTTGCAAAAAAATCGTCAAAATGTATCTTCATTTGCTTTAGATATTTTAGCCCAAAAAGCTGAAGGATTTAATGGAGCAGAAATTGAAGAATGTGTAAAGGAAGCTATGTTTACTGCATATGTAGAATCACAAGAATCTAATATTGCTCCCAAATTACAGATGATACATATTTTGGATGCTATCAAAAATACCGTACCTCTTTCTAAGACTATGGAGAAACAGATAACTGATCTTAGAAAATTTGCTGTTTCAAGAGCTAAAAATGCTTCTAAAGAGATTGTCTTAGAAAATAGAATGGAAATGCCAATTCTGCTAACTCGTCCAGAATTGGAACTGGAACGCTCATTCGATTCGGGGTTTTCTGAGAAAGATAGTAAAAGTAACAATATATAATTAGGCGTTAACAAAACGTTGTCCCACCTCTTCCCATTCCGAACAGAGAAGTGAAATGCGTTTATGCTGATGGTACTGCAAATGCGGGAGAGTAAGTGAATGCCAGCCCGGAAGCAAACAGGGATGATAACATGTGATGCACTAACTATCAAATTTTACAGAATTATGTTCGATAAATTTTATTTTTTGAACAATGGTGATGTATAGTTTGAGCAGTCTCGCAACAAAGGGGCTGCTCCTAAAAAGACATCTCCTTTTGGGGAAGAGTTTTAGAAACAATTGGGTAAGCGACTCGCTGATTTAATTTGGGTATCAATTATGATACTTCTGATATCTCTTCTCTAAGCAGACCTCCTGAGCATGAGGGTAAAAGGCTCATTTATAATATATGCTTGAATTAGAACTAAAATAATACAGTAGTGATATCTGTGTATTATACCAATGGAAGTTGCTTTATACTTGACCTTCTATAGAAGGCTCTTGCCACGTATGGATATCAGTATCACTATCGCAATGAATATTTTTTGCGAACCATGGTCAACTTTAATATAATTGACATAATGAGGGAGATCAGATAAGTAACGTCTCTATGCTTTTGTTTGATTTGTTTAAAGAAATGAAATTAAATAAACTAATCAAAACAGATGGACGGATTTAATTTCTCAAATAATATTCCGTCTGAATTAGACGAAACTAACGACAGAGTAGTAAATCAATATAATATCGAAACTTAAACATAACATTATGTTATTTGGAAATAGGATTAGAGAACTCAGAGATAAGCAGGGCGTGTTGCAACGACAATTGGCAGCACTATTGGAGATAGACACACCTATGTTCAGTAAGATTGAACGAGGTGATAGGCGAGCAAAGCGTGAACAGGTGATTAAGCTTGCAGAATACTTGCATCAAGACGTGAAAGAGATGTTGACATTGTGGTTAGCAGATAAAGTTCTTGATGCGGTAGGCGCTGAAGATGAAATAAGTTATGATGCAATAACAGTTGCACAAAAACATGTCCAAAAGTAATGGGTTGAGTGGTAAGGTCTTTCCTATTGTCACTTAATATAATGTTATCTTTTTCATTGAATTACCATCATCGATATCATCATAGCTACCTTTCTGTCCAACTTCCCACTCACGTTTCTCGCTATGACTGCCACCACCTACATCACGCAGCTTGGTCTTGCCAGAGAAATGTGAAGTCGACTTTGTTTGTTGCTGGTATTTTTGCCGTTCAATTTGCTTCACAGACTGTTTCTTTAGCCGTTCAAGATTGAAGTTTTCTTCAGTAAGATTTATAATGATATGCTGCCCGAAATTTATGGCATAAGTTGTATCTTCCTCCTGACGGACAGTAAAACCTTCTTCATATAGTTTACTCCTGACGGATGAAATAGTTTCATCATTGAATATCTCACGTAGACGGTTCACTGCATCTGTGTAGTAGTGTGTTCTTTCCGGAGATATATCTACCAGATCTGTCCGGGAAACATTAAAAATTATACAAAGCAAATCCCGTTCAGCCTCAGTAGCCGGGTTGAACATTTCAACCATGTCTATACGGTTATTACGGTCGATAGCTTCTGCCATAAAAGGTTTCAACGATCGGCTTTGGCCATCAAAATAGATGATGCCTTTCTTGATATAGGCACGCTGTTTCTTGATTTTACTGTATATTTCACTCTGGGTAATTTTGGGGTTAAGTGTCAGTAATCGGTCAATATAGTCCTCTATCCGATTGAACCGCTCTTCAGGAGTAGTGAAGTCCAGGAGTTCCTCTACAGCCAGCACTCTTGCACCATGAATGACGGTCTTGTTTGCATGATCAACAAGCATATACCCGTATGGCGCATCCTTCTTGCCGAAGAATACAATGTCAATGCCGAACTTCGTTTTCAGTTCCTTCTGTAGTTCCTCCTTGTTGGAACTTACGTCACGGTACTTCTTTAATATACTTCTGAGCTGACGGCAACGTGTCCTTTCCCGATAACCGCTCTTGAAAAGACTTTCTATTTCAGTAAAAGGGATTTCCTTCTGAACCTTTCCACCATGCTTGACGAATACATTTCCATCTTTCTGATAGACTTCATATCCCATGGAAACCATTATAGACTTGAATTGGGCAAATGAAGAGAAAGTGTACTGCTTGGCCAAATTAATGTCATCTTCCGTTTTCTTCTTCCTGTCGTTACCAAGAATACGGTCAATGACTTCTTGAGAACGTCTGCGCTCATGACTGTGCTGAATCTTTCTTCCATCAGGTGCCACTCTTGAAGTGACAATATGAAGATGGGTATTCTCTGTGTCATAATGGGAGTAAACAAGCAATGGCTGACCGGATTCTCCGTATCCCATTTCCTTGAGATACTGGTGTGCAAAATCCAGCAACTCATCTTCCGACATTTCGTGACCTTTACATGATATGGCCACATGAAACTGCGGTTTCCTGATTCTGCTGTTCTGTGAACTGTACTTCTGGAGATAACCGACCAACTCACTTGGGGTAGGTTTGTGAAAAGTTCCGAGTGAACCGAAATTCTGAATCTCGATAAGCCGTGCAATACCTTTCGATACTTTATATTCATTGTAACCGACAGCATGGAAGTTCGTGCTTCCCGGTAATATGGTTGCTATCATATTGAATCTTTATTTATCAAGGTTTAAGTGACTGAGTAACCGAAATACTTCAAGCTCATTAATCTACGGTTACGCAATAATAATATCTGAAATGATTGAATATCGTGTAGTCTGCAATTCAGATTCTGACAGCTTTCTGTGTCAGAGAATCAAGGTCTTTCTTTATTCGGTTCAATGTTTCCTGAGTTTCAAGAATAACCGGTAACAGAACTTCCTGAATATAGCTGGGTGTGAGTAAACCGGCTACCGCAAGCTCATTGGCACGTTTAACCGACTGATTAAGGTTTCCTCCAGCCCAGGAAAGTTCATTCTGATATTTCCGGTAAAACAAACCCAAATCATTCATCAGTTCGAGCTGCCTTTTGGTACCAATATTTGAATACTCTGCCAATGCCGAGCGTATATAATGGCTCACAGATGAATAGGTGGCAGATTTCTCCTTAAACTGTTGTACTTCCTCCGGTGTCATTCTTACCTTGATGTACTTGTTTCTCTGATTCTTCATGCTTGAATACAAAGGTGGTTAGGTTTCCCGGACCATCTTTCGCCATGCGAAACAGCGGCCTGCCGCTCCGATGCGCCAGCATTCGGCAAGTTACTTTTGTGAGTACGAAACGGAGTTTTGTGGCCACAAAAGTACAACTTGCTTGGAAAACTCTGCACGTCAGAACAATACCTTCCGGGAATGATTATTACACCCAAATTTACCAGAGAAAGCCGTTGCAAACCGAAATCAACAACACAATTCTTTGGAGGCATATTCCTGTTAACCATGTGCTGTAGCATCCGGTTGTCTTGGAATATCCATATAGCGGAATATTGTTGTATAGAGTCCTAAAACTTATCAAACTAATTTTCGTGTATTCAGAAATAGATGCTATAAGTATTATTCAATTTTAGAACAATACGAATCTCAGTAATCAGAAAATAATGTTGCGATATATATGGTTTGATAAACCAAAGTTTCAAAAACACAGAAGATGTAGTTATCTGGGATAAATGGCTATTGTTCTCATAAAACCTATATCCAATATAATATGTAGTCCCGATACCATGATAGCATGATAAAAGTAACCTGCTTATCTAAGTTATTGGAATCCCAATAAAAGGGAAAATATAATTATGTAGCTAATTCAGCTGATGAAATGGCTATCAGGAAATCTTATTTTATCTGAACTGTATTGCAGAAACATTCAGGTAGAATAACCCTGTAATCAGAGTCTGAAGATACCTTGTTATCATGGTGATATAACACAGATAATCAGTAAAAAATCTACTCGAATAACAAGAAAATAGTGTTGTGCAATTTTCTGTATCTCATTGATTTTTAGTATATTTATATAATTAATAAGCTCTTATACTCATAAATATTACACATTATGTTTGAACTGCTGTTGATTATATATCTGCTGCCGGTACTTATTATCGGTATACTGCTCCTGAAGTTGATATTCTGGCTTTTGAGGATTGCCATACGTCTGGCTGTATGGCTGGTTAAGAAAACCTTTATACTTATATGGAAGCTCATCGTACTTGTCTTTGCTATAATTATAGGCCGTGAAATTATGCCCTGGAATCAACCGGACAAATAGAAAGAACCGCACCAATATGAGAAATGGTACGGTTCTGATAAAGATAAGTAGAATCCTCCCTTTGTGTTAATTGCTTGTTCAGTTTTGCCGATTACATGAAACCTTTTCCCTTGCTTCTTTCATATACAACTTCCTTCTTGGAATCACAATTCATAAGACGGAACTGAACCATACATCCGGTAGGAATATCCTTGGGTAACTGTTCAACCAGTCTGTCGATAACTTGGTCCACATTACTGAAACCAATGTCTGTTATTTCACCGATTACGTCACCTTTGAAATATGCACGGCCATAGATCATCATCTTCTTTGTGATGCGGAACATCTTGTCTGCCGGTGTCTCGAAGTCACGTGCCTTGCCTTGCTTGCTCTTCTTGCTGCTGAAGAAAATGAAGTCAATCACTTTGGCATTTAGTTCCCAGGCAGGAGTGAAGTCTATCTTAACATAGCCTCTTGTTATATTCAGTCCATGACTGTGATTCATGCCGAAAGCAACTTCATACAGATTGGCATCACAGTCATTTTGGGCAATTGTAGCCCATGTATGACGGAAAGTATAATAACAGTAGTAATCCTCCTTCTTCATTCCCATATCGGCACATATCTTTCTGATTCCAATGTTTACGTTGGCATTGAAACTGTCCGGATTGCTGTAACGTTTATGGAATTTGAAAAGATATTCATCATTCTCGTCTGAAAGATACTTGTCAAATGTGGCCTGAATGAACGGTTCCACACGCATTTCAATATAGGCTTCGTCTTTCCGGCTGTGCTTTGTCTTAGCTCTTTTATATCCGATAACTCCATCCTTATAGTTTTCTTTTTTAAGCTCAAAAATATCTACGGTGTTTATTCCGCCCAAACACAAGGATAGAAGTGCCACGTCTCTGCCCAGTTCCGGAAGAGAGGAAATCATTTTGGTTTCCGGTAGGGGACGATTGAAAAACTCTCTACACGCCTCTGCACTGATGGCTCTTTGAACTGTACTGTCAGATTTTGGAATGGATACTTTTAACCAAGGATTGTATTTGATTCGCATGATACCACGTTCTTCATCGTTCAGTTCTATAAGTGCCCTTTTGAATATCTGTCTTAAACAAGTAGGGTACATTTCTTTCGCCCTGTTCGTTAACGAAAGGCTATTAATCCATCTTGTCAAAACAGAAGATGACAAGTAGGTAAACATTACTCTGGTTGTTCCCAAATATCTTTCGAGGTGGTTTACAGCCAGGCGATAGTTTTTAGCATTACGTTCATGTCCTTCAGAGGCCATACGGTTAATGAATTTTGTAGCATAGTCACTAAAACATATTTCTTCATCTGAATGGATAAGGAATTCAATTAGTTCAGCAACAGAATAATTTGAGACATCCTTACGGTTTATCATATCGCTATAACGTAGGATTTCTCGTGAACAATATTCGTTGACCACAATATCCTTGATTTCGCCATTCTTGGTGATTTGCTTGTCCGTAATGAGTTTATCGGTTTTAATATAACCCATTCTTGAACGGTGGACAACACGAATGTACACTGGATAAAATCCGTCAGCTCTCTTTTTTCTTACGACTACTTTAAATGTTGCCATATCAGATTGATTTATAAGTTATTAAATGGTGTATGCGTTGGTGTATGCGCCACTGTTCAAAAGTGTATGCGTGGTGTATGCAAGTACCGTTTATTTGGCTCATTTTTTGCGGACAAATGCACGAACCGCCTAAAAACAACTTAGGCTGTAACGCCTGATAAACAGTTCGTTACAGCCTAAATCAAATATTATCCTATATTGCTTATGCTTCCTCAATAGCAGCCTGCGCCGCCGCCAGTCTGGCAATCGGCACTCTGAACGGAGAACAACTAACGTAGTTCAAACCTACCCGGTGGCAGAACTTCACAGAAGAAGGCTCACCACCATGTTCACCACAAATACCACATTTCAGATCCGGACGGATAGCACGGCCCTTTTCTGTAGCCATACGTACCAATTGTCCCACACCATTCTGGTCGAGAACCTGGAACGGATCCACTTTTAAAATCTTCTTTTCCAGATAAACAGGAAGGAAAGAAGCTATATCATCACGAGAATAACCGAAAGTCATCTGCGTCAAGTCATTTGTACCGAATGAGAAGAACTCGGCAGAAGAAGCGATACGGTCGGCAGTCAAAGCAGCACGCGGGATTTCGATCATTGTACCAACTTTGAAGTCGATACTATCTCCCACTTCCTCAAACAACTTCTTTGCTTCCGAGCGGATTACATTTTCCTGCTCCTTGAATTCATACAGGATACCAGTCAACGGAACCATGATTTCCGGATGAGTTTCCACTCCTTCTTTCTTCAGTTCCAATGCAGCACCTAAGATGGCACGTGTCTGCATCTGTGTAATTTCAGGATAAGTATTTCCCAGACGGCAACCACGGTGACCCAACATCGGGTTATGCTCACACAGTGATTCTACACGCTGCTGGATATATTGCAAGCTCACCCCCATAGTATCTGCCATTTCCTGCTGTCCTTTCAAATCGTGAGGAACGAACTCGTGCAAAGGAGGATCGAGCAAACGGACAGTTACCGGACAACCTGCCATTGCTTTAAAGATACCCTTAAAATCTTCCTGTTGGTATGGAAGAATCTTAGCCAATGCTTTCCGACGTCCTTCCGCATTTTCTGCCAGAATCATTTCACGCATTGCCTTGATCTTTTCACCCTCGAAGAACATATGCTCCGTACGGCAAAGACCGATACCTACCGCACCGAAGTTACGGGCGACTTCCGCATCATGAGGAGTATCCGCATTCGTACGTACCTGCAAACGGGTATATTTATCAGCCAATGTCATCAATTCTGCAAAGTCACCGGAAAGTTCTGCAGCTTTCGTTTCCACCTTGCCATTATATACCACACCTGTACTTCCGTTCAAAGAAATATAATCTCCTTCTTTCAAAACAACGCCGTCGATTTCTACAGTACGGTTCTTATAATCAATATTCAATGCACCCGCACCCGATACACAGCACTTACCCATGCCACGAGCCACCACAGCAGCATGAGAAGTCATACCGCCACGAGCCGTCAGAATACCTTCGGCAACTGCCATACCCGCCAAGTCTTCCGGAGAAGTCTCGATGCGAACCATCACCACGCGTTTACCGGCAGCATGCCATTCAGCAGCGTCATCGGCGAAGAATACAATCTGGCCGGTTGCGGCACCCGGAGAAGCCGGAAGACCACGAGTCAGCACTTTGGCTTTCTTCAAAGCATCTTTATCAAATACAGGATGAAGCAGTTCGTCCAGTTTATTCGGCTCCACACGCATCAAAGCAGTTTTTTCGTCAATCATGCCCTGACGGAGCAAATCCATAGCAATCTTCACCATGGCAGCACCCGTACGTTTACCGTTACGCGTCTGAAGGAACCAAAGTTTACCTTCCTGTACGGTGAACTCCATGTCCTGCATATCTTTATAGTGATTTTCCAGTTTGGTCTGAAGAGCATCCAGTTCTTTATAAATTTCCGGCATTGCCTCTTCCATGGAAGGGAACTTCGCCGCGCGAACATCTTCGGTAACGCCAGCCAACACAGCCCAACGTTGAGAACCGATTTTGGTGATCTGTTGCGGAGTACGAATACCGGCCACAACGTCTTCACCTTGCGCGTTGATCAGGTATTCACCGTTGAAAAGGTCTTCACCTGTACCGGCATCACGTGAGAAACACACACCTGTAGCCGAAGTATCACCCATATTACCGAATACCATAGCCTGTACATTGACAGCCGTACCCCATTCATCAGGTATACTTTCCATCTTACGGTAAAGAATAGCGCGTTCATTCATCCATGAATCAAATACGGCACAGATAGCTCCCCACAGTTGTTCGTATGCACAAGTCGGGAAATCTTTTCCCGTCTGTTCCTTCACGGCAGCTTTAAATTTCTTTACGAGTTCCTGCAAGTCTTCCACTTTCAGCTCGTTATCCAGTTCCACCCCTTTCGCTTTCTTCACCTCTTCGATAATGGCTTCAAACGGGTCGATATCATCTTTATTGGTAGGCTTCATGCCCAGAACCACATCACCGTACATCTGTACAAAACGACGATAAGAGTCCCATGCAAAGCGTGCATTACCAGTCTTACGGATAATTCCTTCTACCACTTCATCATTCAATCCCAAATTCAAAATCGTATCCATCATACCCGGCATAGATGCGCGTGCACCGGAACGTACAGACACCAACAAAGGATTTTCAATGTCACCGAATTTAGATTTCATCAACGCTTCCACATGGGCGATCGCTTTTACTACTTCATCTTTCAGCAGCTCAACCACTTTATCACGCCCTAGCGTATTATATTCCGTACAAACATCTGTAGTTATTGTGAATCCGGGAGGGACGGGAATTCCGATTAAATTCATTTCAGCAAGGTTGGCTCCCTTACCACCGAGCAAATTCTTCATGTCAGCTTTTCCTTCTGCCTGACCATTACCAAAGGTATAAACTCTTTTTTTATCCATAATATTGTGTTTAAAGTTACATTATGACTATTATCTTTTCGCAAATCTAAGGATATTTCGCAAACTTGAAAACTTTTTGCGAAAAAACTTTCTATCAAAATGCAATTTCGACATTACAATCCGGAATATTTCTATATACCCGAATTTTTTCCAAAAAAAATACCTACTTTTGCAAAGTAATTATTAGACTGGTGTAAAAGTGGCAAGAAAGAAAAAAGAGCTTCCCTTATTGGAGAAGGTAACAATCATGGATGTGGCTGCCGAAGGAAAAGCCATCGCAAAAGTAAACGACCTGGTGATTTTTGTTCCCTATGTAGTGCCGGGTGATGTGGTAGACCTGCAAATCAAGCGTAAAAAGAATAAATATGCCGAAGCTGAAGCGGTGAAGTTTCACGAGCTGTCACCCAATCGCGCTGTTCCTTTCTGCCAACACTATGGCGTATGCGGTGGCTGCAAGTGGCAAGTGCTCCCCTATTCGGAGCAAATCAGGTATAAGCAAAAGCAAGTGGAAGATAATTTGAGACGTATCGGAAAGATCGAACTTCCCGAAATTTCCCCGATTCTCGGTTCTGCCAAAACGGAATTCTACAGAAACAAACTGGAGTTCACCTTTTCAAACAAACGCTGGCTGACTAATGAGGAAGTCCGTCAGGATGTGAAATATGACCAGATGAATGCGGTGGGTTTCCACATTCCGGGAGCCTTTGACAAAGTGCTGGCCATCGAGAAATGCTGGTTGCAGGATGATATATCCAACCGCATCCGGAATGCAATACGTGACTATGCTTACGAGCATGATTACTCTTTCATCAATCTGCGCACGCAGGAAGGTATGCTGCGGAATATGATCGTACGCACATCCTCAACCGGGGAACTGATGGTGATCGTTATTTGTAAGATTACGGAAGAGCACGAAATGGAACTGTTCAAGCAGTTACTCCAATTCGTAGCGGACTCTTTCCCTGAAATCACGTCCCTTCTATACATTATTAATAATAAGTGCAACGATACCATCAATGATTTGGATGTGCACGTATTTAAAGGGAAAGATCATATCTTTGAAGAGATGGAAGGACTGCGTTTCAAGGTCGGTCCGAAATCATTCTATCAGACCAACTCGGAACAGGCTTATAATTTATATAAAGTAGCCCGTGACTTTGCCGGACTAACAGGAAACGAATTGGTATACGACCTCTATACAGGAACAGGAACAATCGCCAACTTCGTCTCACGCCAAGCCCGTCAGGTGATCGGTATCGAATACGTGCCGGAAGCTATTGAAGACGCAAAGGTAAATGCAGAAATCAATGATATCAAGAATGCACTGTTTTATGCCGGCGACATGAAAGATATGCTGACACAGGATTTCATCAATCAGCATGGACGTCCGGATGTAATTATCACAGACCCTCCCCGTGCCGGTATGCATCAGGATGTGGTTGACGTCATTTTGTTTGCTGAACCGAAACGGATTGTTTATGTAAGCTGCAACCCTGCCACTCAAGCACGGGATCTGCAGTTGCTTGATGAGAAGTATAAAGTGAAAGCCGTCCAACCGGTAGATATGTTCCCTCACACTCACCATGTAGAAAATGTTGTGTTACTGGAACTTCGATAAAAAGTTCACCGCAGATTACACAGGTTAACACAGATTTTTATTATTGATTATTATAATGTGTGTAATCTGTGGTGAAAAATAAAATCTCAAAAGAAGAAAAAGAAATGAAAAAAAGACCCAGAAGAACTCCTGCTGAAAAAGCACGCGCTCAATATACAAATTATGCAGTGAAAGAACCTATGGAACTAATGGAGTTCCTCGCTGCCAAGATGCCGGACGCAAGTCGCACCAAATTGAAATCGTTGCTAAGCAAGCGGGTGGTGTTTGTTGATAATGTGATAACCACGCAATTCAACTTCCCGTTGGAACCGGGCATGAAGGTACAAATCAGCAAAGAGAAAGGAAAGAAAGAATTTAATAACAGACTGCTGAAAATCGTGTATGAAGATGCCTATATCATTGTTGTCGAAAAGATGCAGGGACTTTTATCAGTCAATACGGAACGCCAGAAAGAGCGCACGGCCTACACGATACTCAATGAATATGTGCAACGCTCCGGACGTCAATTCCGTGTGTTTATCGTTCATCGCCTGGACAGGGACACTTCCGGTCTGATGATGTTTGCCAAAGACGAAAAAACACAGCGGACCCTGCGCGACAACTGGCATGATATAGTGACCGACCGCCGATATGTAGCTGTAGTGGAAGGTAATATGGAGAAAGATTATGATACAGTCGTTTCCTGGCTGACTGATAAAACGCTTTATGTAAGTTCCAGCGAGTATGATGACGGCGGCTCAAAATCTATAACCCACTACAGGACAATCAAACGTGCCAACGGATATTCCCTGTTGGAGCTCGATCTGGAAACCGGCCGGAAGAACCAGATTCGTGTGCATATGCAGGATTTAGGTCATCCCATTATCGGTGACGGAAGATATGGAAGAGAAGATTCCCCCAATCCTATCGGACGTCTGGCACTCCATGCTTTCAAACTTTGTTTCTATCATCCGGTAACGGGAGATTTGATGGAGTTCGAGACGCCTTATCCGGCAGAGTTCAAGAAGTTGTTTTTGAAAAAATAAAACTACACTCAAAAAAAGAGAAGGAGTTAGATCAATTGATTTTGATTTAACTCCTTTTTCTATTAAAATCAGATCTTATTCTATTGCATTTGCAACTCAATATAATCAATATATCCTCCATCAAGATACAGGTCACCTTGCAAATAACGCCCTCTGACACGAACGCCCCTTATCTCACGTAAAGCAAAATCACGTCCATAATCAAGGTACAATGTGCCATAATCAACCCACCACCGGAAAGGCAAATCACCTGCAGATTTACCATTATAATCATAAACCTGATAGTCTATTCCCAGCCCATTATTATCCAAGCGAATACCACTTTCTATCGGATTATAATCAGAACCGAACCACAAATCACCCACCCAGGTGCGTCCCATCAAATCGTCATAAATATCTTCATCGTCTTCACACGAAGTAAAGCCAACCAATAAAGTCAGCATCATCAAGATACCTGCATATCTTTTTATCATTTTCATAATTCTCTAGTTTATTGCGTTTATTAATACAAAATTAGCATTTTATATTTACTATACATCACAAGCCACAAGTTTTTTGTACCTTTGCAAAGATAATATTAAATTTTCCACATGAAACTTCTTTGGCTTGATTTAAATAGTTCGTACGCACACTCCTCATTGGCACTCCCTGCACTCCATGCTCAAATAGCAGACGATACCACTATTGAATGGTGCGTAGTCTCCGCCACTATCAATGAAAATACGGGCAGTGTCGTCAATCAAATCTACCGTCATCAACCGGACATCATCGCAGCTACCAACTGGCTATTTAATCACGAGCAACTCCTACACATCGTTTCACGCGCAAAAGCATTACTACCCCACTGTTGTGCCATACTCGGAGGCCCCGAATTTTTAGGAGATAATGAAGCTTTCTTATATAAGAACAAATTTGTAAGCGGAGTGTTTCGCGGAGAAGGCGAAGAAGTATTTCCTTTATGGTTAAAAGTGTGGAATCAGCCAAGAAAAGAATGGAAATCAATCACAGGACTCTGTTATCTGGACGAATCAGGAGGATATCATGACAACGGACTCGCCCGCGTTATGAAGTTTTCCGAATTGGTTCCCCCCGAAAAGAGCCGTTTCTTCAACTGGAGCAAACCTTTTGTACAGTTAGAAACCACCCGCGGATGTTTTAACACCTGTGCCTTTTGTGTCAGTGGAGGTGAAAAGCCAGTTCGCACCCTATCTCTTGAAGCAACCCGGAAACGTCTCGACGTAATACACCAACACGGAATCAAGAACGTGAGGGTACTGGACCGCACGTTCAATTACAACAACAAACGGGCAAAAGAATTACTAAATCTATTCCGCGAATACCCGGATATCTGTTTCCATCTGGAAATTCATCCCGCACTCCTTTCCGATGAACTCAAACAGGAATTAGCCACCCTCCCTAAAGGACTGCTGCATCTGGAAGCCGGAATCCAAAGCCTACGGGAAAACGTGCTTGAACAAAGCCGGAGAATAGGAAAACTCTCCGACGCTCTGGCCGGACTTAAATATCTATGTTCACTTAAAAACATGGAAACTCATGCCGACTTGATAGCAGGACTCCCACTCTACCATCTATCAGAGATTTTCGATGATGTCCGTACTTTAGCAGAGTATGGCGCAGGAGAAATTCAACTGGAATCCCTCAAATTACTTCCGGGCACCGAAATGAAAAGAAGAGCGGACGAGTTAGGCATACAGTACTCCCCACTCCCTCCATACGAAGTTCTTCAAACTCGTGAAATCACCGTAGATGAACTACAGAC
This sequence comes from Bacteroides sp. 90-K9/2, assembly GCF_047310725.1. Classification (NCBI taxonomy): domain Bacteria; kingdom Pseudomonadati; phylum Bacteroidota; class Bacteroidia; order Bacteroidales; family Bacteroidaceae; genus Bacteroides; species Bacteroides sp. 90-K9/2. Next base: position 126,067 of record NZ_JBCGVL010000005.1, on the reverse strand, counting down.
AGCACATTATCTGTCCCGCCTGTTAGACGGTTTCTATAATACTCCCACTTGGCGAAGCATCACACGGATACTCATTCTGGAAAACCCTCATTTTATACATGAGTTACTCGACCATTTAGTTCAAACTGATGTCATTGACACCCCTCTTAGTCTGGAAAAAAGAGGATTAATCCTCTATGATTTCTGCAAGAATCATTATCCCGACTACCTGGCACAAGTCAGCATTGCATGGATAGAAGCGGGTATGTCATTAAAAAAGGCTCCGGCAGAAAAAGTAAGGACCAAAAGACAGCTACCACCTGAAAGCTGGGAAATAGAATATGGAGCATATCGCGAGAATCTACGATTATGTTTCCTTCCCACCGATGAAGAAGGACATGGTTACTGGTTTGGTTTTGAATCGGAGATTCAGAAGATACAACCGGTTTTCAAAGCTAAAAAACTATCATAAATAAAAGAGAAGTATTCCCATATTATGTGAAATAATTACTATTCATTGATCGTTTAGAGCAGCATTTCCTGTTTTCCATCGTCCATACAATAAACTCTACTAGCACAACGCAGTATGGACATTCGAAAATATCAATTGAATATTCTTTGTTTATTATTGTTCCCCTTATCCGCAGCAGGACAAGAATGGAACCAACAAGATTCATTGAAACTTCAGCAAATGCTGGAATCCGATCAGGAGATCAACACAAATAGAAAGTTCATCGAAAAAGTAGAGCAAAACATGTACTCTCGAAAACCATTTGTAGATTTTGATCCCACACTACCCACTTTAAAATCTTCCACAATCTTTTCGAAACCTTCTATTCACACATACAAGATGTTCCGAAAGCCAGGTTCCACCTTTTTACCCACTTATTCCTGGCTAAGAATAAACAAGAATCTTATTCTGCATAGTAAAAGCGACTTTGCGGAAAATCCCAATCATTTTCATATCCAAAGCCAAATGGAATATAAATTGTCCTCCAAATGGTCTCTCGACATATATGGTTCACAAAACCTCGATACCCGAAGATATCGCGGGCTCCCCTCCGAAGTGGAACCAACCAAATTTGGAAGTAATGTCATTTTCAAAATAAATAAAAACTGGAAAATCAAAACAGGGATGCAATACCAATATAATGCTATACGAAAAAGATGGGAATGGATACCTCAAGTTAGCGTTTCATACGAATGGTAAAAATCTATGATATCCATGATTTCCCGTAACTGGGAGAATCCCACTTTCTATTCTACTATTGACCAGTTGCGTACATTTAAAATACGTTGATTGATGCTAATAGCGCATATTCTGCAACTTTAGTGTTGTTTTGAGCCCTTTAAATATGTTGCTCAAAATCGGAAAAATGAAATATCATAGATTGTGATAAAAAAAGTTGAGAGGTATTGGGATATGTCGAAAAATATATATAAATTCGTATAGTATTCACATAAACACTTATGATATGAAACATTTAACCTTTATGTGTTTTCTGTTGTGTCTTTTCGCTTGTAGCAGTGAAGACATTGTAAGTACCGTTGAGGAATCTGCAAAGCCGGCTAATGAATTGACTGCACAAACTGTTAATTTACTTGATAGCCTTGAAATTATGGAATATATTGATAGCATTATTAGTTCTTTTCCAAAGACTAGAGATCATGTAACAGGATATCTTTTAAAAGATGGATGGGACTATCAACTAATAGAAGAGCAGATAGAGCTTATTAGAAACAGCTTGCCGCGTCCACTTTTTACCCAAGAAAAAGTTCAGTTACAAAAAGCATTTACTTGTGTTGATTATACTAATACGGTTGTTTGGAACAACTGGTCTGGACTGTACAATTGTTATGCATATTCGATGGGGATTTATTCGTGGATAGAGTTCTATAACTGGGACGATTTATATCTCGGATATGGCAATGCGAGAGCAAAGTATCATGCTTATTATGATTATAGCGATAGTGACTTTGGAACAGAAAAAAAATATCCGGTAATTTGGAGTCAGGGGCCCACTCCTTTACATGCAAGTTTATGTGATTTTAAACATAGTAACTCCCAGCGCTCTAAGATGGGGCAAACGTGGCTGTTATGGCATAGTAGTCAGGGAGATATTAACGCTGAAGAAATCAGGAAAATGCATGAGGCTACTCAAGAAAATATAACTATTTCACGGAGTGAACTGGCCATAATCTCCCAAAAGGCACGTGCAATTAGTAAGAGGTCAATGTTTGAATCTTTGTTTAATGAATGGAAAGAAGCATGGACATGGTCTTTTAGTAGTAATACAGCTACTACAAGACAATTGCCCCAATATGCAGAATTAAAGGCTATGGGAAGGGAAATTATACCATTATTGATCGAGAAGATGGCGACAGAAGAAGATAACTTTTTTGCGATAAGATTGTATGAAGATCTTCAAGATGACCAGAATCAGAAAATACGATATGCGAATGAGGATCCTCATCAATTTGAAGGGTTACAACAAACTACGAAGAAGACTATAAAGAAGTGGTTAGAGGCTAATTCTAATTAAGATTATCTAAGGGACAATCGATTGTCGGACTTTTAATTAAGAATATAGATTTGTACTTTTGACCGGTGTAAATGATCGATGACACAAATAAATACACTATCTTTGTGAACGTTAATCCCCGCAGTTCTGTCTGGTCTATTCATAATGAAGAGTTTTAAGTTACAACCGCAATATACGAATCAGTGTGCTTAGAGCGCGAATATTAGACGGGGAATTGTGCCGAAGGGCTTGACTTTTTATCACAACTGGCCTAAAAATCAGAGATTTTATCTAAATTTGTCATACGATTAAATATGCTATCATAATGAAGAACTTTATCAAGGGATTCCGGTTTACTCCCTCTAATTATCCGGCTGAAGTAGAAGCAAAAATACAGAAATACAGAAAGCAAGGTTACAAACTCCCCCCGCGCAAAGTACTCCGTACTCCCGAACAACTGGAAGGGATTCGTGAAAGTGCCAAAATCAATACTGCACTGCTGGACTATATTTCGGAAAATATCCGGGAAGGCATGTCCACCGAAGAAATTGATGTGCTCGTATATGATTTTACTACCAGTCATGGTGCTATCCCTGCCCCACTCAACTACGAAGGATTTCCCAAAAGCGTCTGCACCAGCATCAACGATGTAGTGTGCCACGGAATACCCAATAAAAATGAGATTCTGAAAAGCGGAGATATTATCAATGTGGATGTTTCCACCATTTACAAAGGGTATTTCTCCGATGCATCCCGTATGTTTATGATCGGTGACGTCAGCCCTGAAATGCAAAAGTTGGTACAGGTAACCAAAGAATGTATGGAAATAGGCATTGCCGCCGCCCAACCTTGGAAACAGCTGGGTGATGTAGGCGCTGCCATTCAGGAACATGCCGAAAAGAACGGATTCAGCGTAGTCCGTGATCTCTGCGGACATGGCGTAGGAATGCAATTCCACGAAGAACCGGACGTAGAACATTTCGGACGCCGGGGTACGGGCATGATGATTGTGCCGGGCATGACCTTCACCATCGAACCTATGATTAATATGGGAACCTATGAAGTATTCATAGACGAAGCCGACGGATGGACTGTCTGCACCGACGACGGACTGCCTTCCGCCCAATGGGAAAATATGATTCTGATAACGGAAACCGGAAACGAAATTCTGACATATTGATGGAACTGATTCTACTTATTGTTATTGCCGTGTTAGTGATAGTCCTACTTGTATTATCACTAACCAAAGGCAACAATCAAACTCAAGCAGAACAATTACAAATAGCCTTGCGCCAGCAAATGCAGGAAAACCGGGAAGAACTGAACCGCAGCATCCGGGAACTTCGCATGGAAATGACGCAAACGCTGAACCAGAATATGCAACAGCTCCAAGATGTTCTGCACAAGAATATGATGACTACCGGAGAACTGCAACGACAGAAATTCGACATGATGGCCCGCCAGCAGGAAGCATTGCTGAAATCCACCGAAAAACGTCTCGACGATATGCGTTTGATGGTAGAGGAAAAGTTACAAAAAACACTTAACGAACGTATCGGCCAATCATTCGAAATCGTCCGTTCGCAACTTGAAAACGTACAAAAAGGACTGGGAGAAATGAAATCTCTCGCCCAAGATGTCGGTGGGCTGAAAAAGGTATTGAGCAACGTAAAGATGAGAGGCACGTTCGGCGAAGTCCAACTGGGTGCACTCTTAGAACAAATGATGAGCCCCGAACAGTACGACGCCAATGTCAAAACGAAAAAGAGCGGAACCGAATTTGTGGAGTTTGCCATCAAACTTCCGGGAAAAGATGACGCCAACAGCACCGTCTACCTCCCCATCGACGCCAAATTCCCCAAAGATGTATACGAACAATACTACGACGCATTCGAAGCGGGAGACACAGCATTGATGGAATCGTGCGGCAAGCAATTGGAAAATACAATCAAAAAGATGGCAAAAGACATCCATGATAAATATGTAGACCCGCCGTTTACCACAGACTTTGCCATTATGTTCCTGCCGTTTGAAAGCATATATGCTGAAGTAATCCGTCGTACCAGTCTCATCGAAACACTCCAAAAGGAGTATAAGATTGTAGTTACGGGACCGACAACATTAGGCGCCATTCTCAACAGTCTTCAGATGGGATTCCGCACGCTTGCTATCCAAAAACGTACCGGAGAAGTCTGGACCGTATTGGGAGCTGTCAAAACAGAATTCAGTAAATTCGGAGGATTGCTTGAAAAAGTACAAAAGAACCTACAAAGCGCCGGTGACCAACTCGAAGAAGTCATGGGAAAACGGACACGTGCCATCGAACGCAAACTGCGGCAAGTGGAACAGTTGCCGCATGAAGAAAGCCAAAAGATTCTCCCCATTGACGTAGAGGACGATTCGACAGATTACTAACTGATATTATTCAGGCACGGATTACACGGATTACACTGTTGCTTTATGCAATCGTATTTCTAAAAACCGTGAAATCCGTGTAATCCGTGCCTAAAAAAATACTCCACAACATTTCCATATCACGTCAATCCACATAACTCCGCAAAGCCAGATTCTTCACCCAAAGAACGAAGATACCCGTCAGAATCAGATTCAATACCAGAGTAAGCACTGAAATAACCAATGCAGGGCCACCCAAGTTATATCCCAATGCAATGAAAATGATTCCGGCCCCTACCTCGCCACGGGTAAACATACCGATGGAAAGAGCCAGCCGCTCACTTAATTTCCGGTCACGATAGAAGAACATCGGACAAAGCTTTCCTATATTCGACAATAAAGAGACAATCACCACATGAAACAGAATCATTCCCCACGACATCATCTCCTGCGAACCGGTTACGGAATAAGAACCTGCATGAGTCTCCGCAAAGTTCACTCCGATAAAATGCGGCATGCTCATTCCCACCAGAAACATGAAGAAAAATGAAATTCCGGTAGACACCTTTCGTTCCACCGGTGTATCATGTTCCTTATGTTTCATGATCATACCCAAAACAAATGCCGGCAACAGGACTTCAATATGAATACTTCCCTCGTCCCCATACAATTCTTTACTCCCCAGATACAGTATTTGAGTAGCCAGAAATATAATCACTGAATAAAAGAGGATAGCCTTCCAGTCCTGACGCCAATCATACTTATTCAATCTTTGCCAGCCGATCGACAATAACAAGAATACAATCACCACCACAATAATCAACTGCCAGCGCAGTCCGATCATCATAATCTGAAGAGGAATCATCAAAAGAATCGTATCCAAATCATCGAAAATTGCCAATACCTGTATTTTCTTATAAATCCAACTGGACTTCAGTCCGATAGCCGCCAACATTGTAAACAGAATACCGGCCGATGTAGGTGCGGCAAAACGGCTTAGCAGCAAATTCTCCTTCCATGCTTCCCAACTATTCCAGAAATCGGGCGGAAGCAAAATAAACACATAATAAATAGCAATCATAAACCACGGTAAAGCAGCCGTCGCCATTGCAATAAAATAATCTTGAGCGTAACTTTTCCACCTCGTTTTATCAAGGACAAACTCACGGCCTACATTAATCATTATAAAACTAAGGCATACATAGAGCAGTACATTCGATATGGATTTAACAGCTCCATACCCATCCCCTGCCATCACCGGCAGGAATTGCGAAACGATGAGCCCCAACATCAGGAAGCCCGAAAAAGACAGAACTTTTCTCATATTTATAGTTGTTTGTGTATTAAAAACTAACCGCAAGTCAATTTGTTCAGAACATATCTCTGAAAAATTGCTTGCGGCAGTATTTTAATCTAGTTTCAGTACGGCGAGGAAGGCTTTTTGCGGCACCTCCACGTTACCGATCTGTTTCATTCGTTTCTTACCTTTTTTCTGCTTCTCAAGCAGTTTACGTTTACGGCTCACGTCACCCCCGTAACACTTCGCTGTCACATCCTTACGGACCGCCTTAATGGTTTCACGCGAAATAATCTTCGCTCCGATAGCCGCCTGAATGGCAATATCAAACTGCTGGCGCGGAATGAGCTCTTTCAGCTTCTCACACATCCGTCGTCCCATATCGTAAGCATTGTCAATATGTGTCAAAGTAGAAAGTGCATCCACAGGCTCACCGTTCAACAAGATATCCAGCTTCACCAGTTTGGAAGTACGGAAACCATTCGGATGATAATCAAACGACGCATACCCTTTGGAAATACTCTTCAACTTATCGTAGAAATCAATCACAATCTCTCCCAAAGGCATATTGTAATAGATTTCCACACGATTACCGGAGATATATTCCTGTTTAATCAATTCACCACGTTTACCCAGGCAAAGCGTCATAATAGGACCGATATAATCGGTGGTTGTAATAATAGATGCTTTGATATACGGTTCCTCGATATGGTCAATCATCGTCGGGTCGGGCATACCACCGGGGTTGTGCACCTCCTTCATATTACCTTGCTTGTCATAGATATGGTAGGACACGTTCGGCACCGTAGTAATCACATTCATGTCAAACTCACGATCCAGACGCTCCTGCACAATCTCCATGTGGAGCAATCCGAGGAAACCACAACGGAAACCAAAACCCAAAGCCAGCGAAGACTCCGGCTGGAAAGTCAACGACGCATCATTCAGCTGCAACTTTTCCAAAGACGCGCGAAGATCTTCGAAATCCTCCGCCTCAATCGGATAAACCCCGGCAAACACCATCGGCTTCACTTCCTCAAAACCGGCAATAGCCTTGTCACACGGACGGGCAATATGCGTAATGGTATCTCCCACCTTCACCTCTTTAGAAGTCTTGATACCGGAAATAATATATCCCACATCCCCCGTACGAAGTTCGTTGCGAGGTACCATATCCATTTTCAGCACTCCCACTTCATCGGCATCATACTCTTTTCCCGTATTGAAGAATTTCACCTTATCCCCCTTGCGAATCATACCGTTTTCAATCTTGAAATAAGCAATAATTCCACGGAAAGAGTTGAATACAGAGTCGAAAATCAAAGCTTGCAACGGAGCCTCTTCATCTCCTTCCGGATGAGGAATACGCTCGATCACGGCCGCCAGTATTTCTTCCACTCCCATACCCGTTTTGCCGGATGCACGGATCACTTCCTCCCGCTTGCAGCCCAGCAATTCAATGATCTCGTCCTCCACTTCTTCAGGATTGGCACTCGCCATATCGCATTTATTAATCACCGGAATAATCTCAAGGTCGTGCTCAATTGCCATGTACAGATTCGAGATAGTCTGTGCCTGCACTCCCTGCGAAGCATCGACAATCAGCAACGCACCTTCACACGCAGCAATAGAGCGCGACACCTCATACGAAAAGTCCACATGTCCCGGAGTGTCAATCAGGTTAAGGATATACTTCTCCCCCTGATAAGTATATTCCATCTGGATTGCATGGCTCTTGATAGTGATCCCCCTTTCTTTCTCCAGATCCATATTATCAAGCATCTGCCCCGAAGTCACCTGAATAGTGTGTGTAAACTCCAACAAACGGTCGGCCAAAGTCGATTTCCCGTGGTCAATATGAGCAATAATGCAAAAGTTGCGTATATTCTTCATTCTGAATTCTTATTATTTTTAGCTTTTTGGTGTGCAAAGATACGTAAATGGCGGAATAAAAAAAAATGCGTTGATAACATTATGACCATGTACCAACGCATTTTTTTTATTGCTTAAGTGAGTTACTCGCTTAGATCAATTTGATGAAGAGTTCACCTTCAACTTCTTCCACAGAGACTTTGTCTTCTCTCAATAACCAGCCAAGGCCGAGGAACAGATCTTTGTCAACCAATTTAGTTGCTTTTTTAAGCTGCTTGGCAGTCATTCCTTCTGTTTCGTTCAGTGCATTCCAGATAGTACCTGCAATTACACCAGCTTTTTCTTTCAACATTTGCTTTGCAATTTTAGTTAGACATGCTTAAAATCATCCGGTCCAAAAGACTTTCAGATTTTATTTCGGAGGCAAAGATAGTTATTTTTATGTTATATAACACTTTATTGAGCACTTTTTTACCGTTTTTGTAATAAAAAAGCATTTTAGAACCTCATTTAGGATGCTTTTCGAGATATTCCGACCAAATTCTTGCCGCTTCTTCCACCATTTTAGCACAGGGACGCTTGCTATAATATTGAGCAGTACGCTCTTCCGGAATGGTTGAAACGGGATCTTTTTTCTTTAATCCCAACAATTCGCCACAAATCAGCGAACCGTTACGCTTCTTAAATTCAGCCGCCAGTTCTTGCACTACCGCATAATTGGCAGCTTTTCCTTCCCGGTCTGTCGCTTCCGTAGCGCCGGTTTCCAAGCCCGCCACCAAAAACATGCCGCAGGCAGCTCCACACGTTTCGCGCATTCGTCCTATTCCCCCGCCAAAGGAAGCACCCATACGTAACGCCTGTTCCTGTGTAAATCCATACATATCTGCAAAGGCCGCTACCACCGACTGCGAACAGTTATATCCGCTCTTAAAAAGCTCCACTGCTTTCTGTATTCTATCTTCCATAAACTATTTTGCATTTTTATTTCGCACAAAAATATAAGACACCCGTAAATTGAGTATTACTATCCTATAATATTTCCAACGCCATCGGACAATGGTCGGAATGTACGGCCTCATTCAGGATATACGCCCGTTTCAACAGCGGGCGTACCGGCTCACTGACCATACAATAGTCAATTCTCCAACCTTTATTCTTGGCACGCGAATTAAAACGATAGCTCCACCAAGTATATTCCTGTTTTTCGGGACAAAGCGTACGGAAAGAATCCACATACCCTGCAGACAGGAAACGTGTCATCCACTCCCGTTCTTCAGGAAGGAAGCCACTGTTTGTCGCATTCCGGACAGGATCATGAATATCAATCGGTTCGTGGCAAATATTATAATCACCACAAAGAATCAAATTGGGACGGGACTTCTGCAACTCCGTCACATACTTCTGAAAATCTTCCAGCCACACCATTTTAAAAGCCTGACGTTCGTCCCCGCTCGTTCCCGAAGGGTGGTAAACACTGACTACCGATAAATCTCCAAAGTCCGCCCGTATAAAACGTCCTTCATTATCATAAGCCTCCATTCCCATCCCATATTCCACATGGTCCGGTTCCTGCTTGGTAAGTATGGCCACTCCACTGTATCCTTTCTTCTGTGCCGAATACAAATAAGACTTGTAACCCAACGCTTCAAACACCTCTCCCGGATATTGGTCCGGTTGCAGTTTCGTCTCTTGCAGACAAAGAATATCAGGATTCTCCTGCGCCAACCACTCCGGCAAGCCTTTAGATACGGCAGCACGCAGTCCGTTCACATTATAAGTAATAATCTTCATCGATCTATATTTATTGATTTATATTCATTTTATGAAAACAAAAGCATGATGTTCAGTGCCGAAACAATAATAGCAATCGAATACAACACAAACGTGCTCCAACGACTGTTGACATAATCTCCCATCACCTTGCGGGAAGACGTCAGCCCCACCTGCAGAAACACTGTGAAAGGTAATTGAATACTAAGTATCATCTGCGAAATAATCAGTCCTTTGAAAGGATCTCCAATAAAGAAAATCAGCAATAAGGCAATTCCCAGAGACAAAAGGACTCCCACCTGCGAGTGGCTGTCTTTGATATGATACGATTCGCCGAAAATACCAGCAAAGATAGAACCCGCCGCCATTCCGCTCGTAATGGTGGATGAAATACCCGCCATCAGCAATGCCAGTGCAAATACGATGGCCGCATTACTTCCCAACAAAGGTTCGAGCAATGACTTGGCCTGTTGCAGTTCCTCTACCTGAATACCGCTTTTAAAGAAAGTAGCGGCAGCCAGCAGAATCATGGCACTGTTAATCGCCCAGCCGACAATCATGGAAAAAAGAGTATCAAACAACTCATATTTCAAGACCTTCTTAATAGAAGCGTCATCTTTCTTATTATATTCGTGACTCTGTATCACCTCCGAATGAAGGAACAGATTATGAGGCATCACTACCGCTCCCAACACACTCATGATAATCAGCATACTTCCTTTCGGAAAAGAAGGAGTCACCCACCCTGCTGTCGCAGCCGGCCAGTCTATTTCCACCAGAAACAATTCGTAGATAAACGAAAGTCCGATAACGGAGACAAATGCAATGATGGAACGCTCTATCTTCTTATACGAATTAGTGAAAAGCATGATAGAGACAAAAAGCGTAGTCAATATAGCCCCCCATATAATAGGAATATCAAAGAGCATTTCCAAGGCAATGGCACCTCCCAGAATTTCCGCTAAAGAAGTAGATATCGACGCCAGTACCGCCGTACCAAGAATAGGTCGCGACACCCATTTGGGAGTGTACTTGGTGGCCGCCTCCGAAAGGCAAAGTCCGGTAACAATCCCCAGGTGGGCAACGTTGTGCTGAAGAACGATCAGCATAATAGTAGACAATGTAACCACCCACAATAAGGAATAGCCGAATTCGGAACCGGCGGCGAAGTTAGAAGCCCAGTTTCCCGGATCAATAAATCCTACAGTAACCAGAAGCCCCGGACCAATATACTTAAAAACATCCAGTCCACCCAGATAGCGTTTATGATCTTTGCGTTTTAAGTCTTGAAAAATATTCTTCATTTTTGCATAATAGTTTTAACCTTACAAATATACTTATAAATAACGAGTGAAGGTCAATTTTAGTTCAAAATACCGACAAGTAAGTATACAAAAATTAGGCACGGATTACGCGGATTTCACGGTCCTTATTTTATTGAAACCGTGAAATCCGTGTAATCCGTGCCCGAATAAATGTCGTCGATTAATATCCCATCTCGTGCAATGCACGACACAACTGGTCAGGACATGAAGTCGGCCTGCCACCACACCGCACTCCTTCAAGTTTTGCGATAACATCCGCTACCTTCATTCCTCTCACAAGACGGGAAATACCTTGAAGGTTACCATTGCATCCTCCCCAGAAAACAACCTCTTTCACCACTCCATCTTCCACGTTCAGCTCGATGTTAGTGCTGCAAGTTCCCCGGGTTTTATACACATATTCCATAACCAGCCTTACTCTTCTTCCCCTTCCGGCTGCATATTGGTATAAACAGTCTGCACGTCATCAAATTCTTCCAGACGTTCGATCATCTTATCCAATGTCTCGCGTTGTTCCGGAGTCACCTCTTTCATGTCGTTCGGGATATAAGTGAAGTCTCCACCGACATCTTCAAAACCACACTCCTCCAAGTGTTTCTGAATAGCGGCATAGCTCTTGGGGTTACCATAGATAGTGATTGTTCCCTCTTCGTCATCTTCTTCATATTCATCCTCCACATCATAATCGATCAGATCCAGAATCAGTTCTTCCATATCCAATCCGTCTTTCTTCTTGAAAGTAAATACACATTTGTGGTCGAACAGGAACGCGAGAGATCCCATTGTGCCGAGATTACCGCCAAACTTATTAAATACCGAACGGACGTCAGCCACTGTACGGGTTGTGTTGTCTGTCAGGGTATCTACAAATACAGCAATACCGTGAGGGCCGTACCCTTCGTAAGTCATGCTCTTGTAGTCACTCTGGTCTTTACCCATTGCGTTTTTGATAGCACGTTCAATATTATCCTTCGGCATATTCTCACGCTTACAAGTAGCGATTACCGAACGCAAAGTCGGGTTGTTTTCAGGTTCCGGACCGCCAGCCTTTACAGCTATAGCGATTTGTTTGCCCAGTCTTGTAAATGTTTTAGCCATGTGGCCCCATCTTTTCAGTTTAGCGGCCTTTCTATATTCAAATGCTCTTCCCATTGGTTTATATTTTTAGATTGAAATTTTAAGTTTATCTAAGTTTGGCACCCAGCTTATCTTCCAAGTTCTTCACCAGTTTGGACATGATCTTATCAATCATCTTATCATTCAAAGTCTGGCTCTCATCCTGAAGCAGGAAGCTCACCGCATACGACTTCTTGCCTGCTTCCAGATTCTTACCTTCGTACACATCGAAAAGTTCCACTTCTTTCAGCAGCTTCTTCTCTGTTTCGTAAGCAATCTTTTCGATTTCGGCAAACTGCACATTCTTGTCAAGCAACAATGCCAGGTCACGTTTCACAGCAGGGAACTTGGAGATTTCCTTGTAGCTGATCTTCACAGAACGGATAGCCTTCATCAGTTCCTTCCAGTTCAAGTCGGCAAAATACACTTCATTGTCGATATCAAATGCTTTCAACAGTTTTTTAGTCACGATACCGAAAGAAGCAAGACGCTTACCACCCTTCGTATTGACAGAGAGTGCGGCAGCAAAAATATCGTCCGTCAGATTACCGACAACCAGATTGTGCAAATCCAGTCCCAGACGCTTCAATATATTTTCTACATAAGCCTTCAACTCATATACCGAACTGTTCTCATCCGCATGTGCCCATGAATTGGAAACCTTCTTACCGGTTACCCACAAACCCAAGTGATAATCTTCCGAGTAAGGAGCCAATACCTTCTCTTCGTTCTTCTTGTCACCATCGAAATGATAGCAATTACCGAATTCGAAGAACTTCAAATCAGCATTCTTACGATTTGCATTATGAGCAATACTTTCCAGTCCACCGAACAGCAAAGTCTGGCGCATAGCGTTCAAATCCGCACTCAACGGATTCAGCAACATCACCAGGTGGTTGGACGGATAAGTCTCCATACCATCATAGTAAGCAGCACGCGTCAATGAGTTGTTCAGGATCTCATTAAATCCGCAACCCACCAATTGCTCTGCAATCAGGTTCTGCAATTTATTCGATTTATCATGTTCACCTTTAGTAGTCAGGCTGGAGTTCAGCGTAGTCGGGATTTCAACATTGTTATATCCGTAGATACGAAGAATATCTTCAATCACGTCACAATCACGCTGCACGTCTACACGATAAGGAGGAACAGCTAATGTCAGCCCTTCTGCCGTTTCATTAGTGATCTTCATTTCCAGGCTGGTCACAATGCTCTTGATTGTCTCTACCGGGATTACTTTTCCTACCAAAGAATGTACTTTCTCATAAGCCAGATCGACTATAAAATCGGGTGCAGGAGTAGTGAACACGTCTTTTATTTCAGAAGAAATCGTACCGCCCGCCAGTTCTTTGACCATCAAAGCAGCCAGCTTCAGGCAATAAATAACTCCGTTCGGATCAATACCGCGTTCGAAACGGAAAGAAGCATCCGTATTCAAGCCATGACGGCGGGCTGTCTTACGCACCCATGTAGGATGGAAATAAGCACTTTCGATGAATACATCTGTCGTAGCTTCCGTGGAACCGGAGTCCAGTCCGCCGAATACACCGGCAATACACATGGCCTCTTCCTTGTTACAAATCATCAGGTCGCGTTCGCTCAATTTACGCTCCACTTCATCCAGCGTAACGAACGGAGTTCCTTCCGGCATTGTCTTGACAATTACTTCATTGCCTTTGATCTTTCCGGCATCGAAGCAGTGCAACGGCTGACCGAAAGCATGAACGATATAATTGGTAATATCCACTACATTATTAATAGGACGCACCCCGATCAGACGCAATTTGTTTTGCAGCCATTCCGGACTTTCCTTCACAGTGACACCTTTCACCGTAACACCGGCATAATGCGGACAAGCTTCGCTGTTTTCCACCTTCACTTCAATATTCAAGTCGTGGTTTTCCACTTTAAAGCCGTCCACCGACGGACGTTGCAAAGTAGCCTGTTTGCCGTTCTGAATCAGATAAGCGTACAAGTCACGAGCCACCCCATAGTGAGAGCAGGCATCCGCACGGTTAGGCGTGATATCCACTTCAAGCACATAGTCGCTCTTGATATTATAATAATCCTTGGCAAGCGTACCCGGAACAGCATTTTCCGGCAATACGATAATACCTGCATGATCCGTACCGATCCCTATTTCGTCTTCAGCACAAATCATACCGATAGATTCCACCCCACGGATTTTTGATTTCTTGATGGTAAAACATTCGTCACCGTCATAAAGTTTTGTACCTAAAGTAGCCACCACCACTTTCTGTCCGGCAGCCACATTCGGGGCACCACAAACAATCTGTACCGGTTCACCGTCTCCCAGATTAACAGTAGTAATATGCAAATGGTCAGAATTAGGATGTTCCGTGCAGGTCAGCACTTCACCAATCACAAGTCCTTCCAAACCACCTTTAATGGTTTGCACTTCTTCTACACCACCTGTTTCCAAGCCGATAGAAGTCAACGCAGCCGCCGTTTCATCGGGCGTCAGATCGAAGTTGACATACTCTTTCAGCCAGTTATAAGAGATATTCATATGATTAATTTTTTATTGTTTCTCAAAAAGATTTGCAAAGTTAATAAGATTTTTCGGTTGACCGAGAAGGTTTGATAAAAAATTGCGCGTTATTTCACCACAGAGGACACAGAGGACGCAGAGGATACCGGAAAAATGAAAAATAAGTGTAAATCCGTAATAAGCAAATGTATATAATTCATTTACCAACAAATTCAACATGAGTACTTAATAAAAAGAAAGAACTCTGTATTCTCTGCGTCCTCTGTGTCCTCTATGGTGAAACAAAGCACAACTAGAACGGTAACGGTCCATCCCCCGGCGCCCCGAACGGATTCGCTGTCTGTGGCGAAAAATCAGGAGCCGGCGGCGGCGGTACAGACCCCGCATTGCCCGCATTCATTTTCGATCCCAGCATAGCCCCGGCAGGTTCGCCCGGCATCGGGATCACCATATCGTCCTCCGGATTAGAGAAACGGGTAAACTCACCCTTAAAGCGGAGCAACACCTCGCCTACTGCACCGTTACGGTGCTTGGCGATTACAATTTCCGCCATGCCGCGCAGGTCATTTCCGCGGTCATCCTGATAAATCTTATAATATTCCGGACGGTGGATAAAGCACACCATATCGGCATCCTGCTCGATGGCTCCCGATTCACGAAGGTCACTCAACTGCGGTCGTTTACCGTCAATACCTTCACGGCTTTCCACACCACGATTCAACTGTGACAGTGCGATGATCGGAATACTCAACTCTTTTGCCAATCCTTTCAACGAACGGGAAATGGTACTAACCTCTTCCTGACGGCTACCAAACGCCATACCACTCGCATTCATCAACTGAAGGTAGTCAATGATGATGATTCGCACCCCATGTTCGCGTACCAGACGGCGTGCTTTCGTTCGAAGTTCAAACACAGACAGAGACGGCGTATCATCCACGTAAAGCGGTGCATCCATCAGATTCTTCAGTTTATAATCCAACTGTTGCCACTCATAACCCGCCAGCTGTCCGCTCTTGATCTTTCCACTTTCAATTTCGCAGACATTGGCAATCAAACGATTCACCAGCTGAACGTTACTCATTTCAAGAGAGAACAATGCCACCGGGTTCCGGTAATCCACCGCAATATTCTTAGCCATTGAAAGGACGAAAGCAGTCTTACCCATAGCAGGACGGGCAGCTATAATAATAAGGTCGGAATTCTGCCAACCCGAAGTCATCTTGTCGAGCTTTGTAAAACCACTCTCAAGACCACTCAAACCGTCGGTTCGCGCCGCAGCCTTCTGAATCAGCTTATAGGCTTCGTCAATCACCGGATTGATCTGCGTATAATCTTTTTTCATATTCTGCTGTGAGATCTCAAAAAGCTTGCCTTCCGCTTCCTGCATCAAGTCGTCCACATCCAGCGTTTCATCAAACGCCTTACTCTGGATATTGCTTGTAAACGTAATCAGCTCACGCGCCAGAGATTTCTGTGCAATAATACGGGCGTGATACTCAATATGCGCTGATGAAGCCACCTTACTACTCAATTGAGTAATATAGAACGGGCCTCCCACCTCTTCCAATTCTCCGCGTTTGCTAAGTTGTTCCTTTACAGTCAGAATATCCACCGGTTTCTGATTCACCGCAAGATCGGTGATAGCAGAATAAATCAACTGATGCCGTCGTTCGTAAAAAGATTCGGGACGAAGAATCTCACTCACCAACGAGTAAGCATCCTTTTCAATCATTAAAGCTCCCAGAACTGCTTCTTCCAGTTCAGGCGCCTGCGGCTGAATACGACCATAATCATTTACCGGTTGTATTTTAGTAGACTTTGAATTGCGGGTATTTCTTTTCTGTTCGGCCATCGAGGTATTTACTATTTTACAATTTACTATTTACTATTTTACGACTGGACAGACTCTATTATCACATTTATCACGGAATTCTTCCAGTCGGGACGACAAAGATAGAATATAATCATGAAGAATGGATAAGGAAAAATGAAGATTTTACTAACTTTGCTCCCGAATTACATTCAACACATGATTAATTGTCATGTGCAGCACTGCAAATAGTAAATCGTAAATAGTAAAATAGTAAATAACCTTATGCTTGCTTTTCCTAATATCAAAATAAACCTGGGACTTTCCATCACGGAAAAACGCCCGGACGGATATCACAATCTGGAAACCGTTTTCTATCCGGTAGCTCTGGAAGACGCACTGGAAATCCGTACCTCCCCTAACGCTGACCGAAAATTCACTCTCCACCAACACGGAATGGAAATAGCCGGTAACCCGGAAGACAATCTGGTAGTAAAAGCCTATTTGTTGATGGATAAGGAATTTCATCTCCCTCCTGTCGAAATCCACTTATACAAGCACATCCCTTCAGGAGCCGGACTGGGAGGAGGATCATCGGATGCCGCTTTCATGCTGAAGTTGCTCAACGATCATTATCAGCTGGGAGTATCCGAAGAACAATTGGAAGTATACGCTGCCACTTTGGGAGCAGACTGCGCTTTCTTTATCAAAAACAGACCGATATTTGCCGAAGGAATTGGAAACATCTTCTCCCCGGTCGAACTTTCATTAAACGGCTACCAAATCATGATTATAAAACCGAATGTTTTTGTTTCCACCCGGGAAGCCTTTTCAAACATTCATCCCCATCGTCCGAAATATCCGGTTATGGAGGCAATCCAGCGTCCTGTACAAGAATGGAAGGATACGTTAATCAATGATTTCGAAGCAAGTGTATTCCCGCAACATCCCGTCATTGGAGAAATCAAAGAAGAACTCTATCATCAAGGAGCAATCTACGCATCCATGAGCGGCTCCGGATCTTCGGTATTCGGATTGTTTGCTCCCGGATTCGTCTTACCGGAAATTAATTGGGGAACTGACGTATTCTGCTTCAAAGGAAAGCTATAAAGTAAAGAACCATATAATCGTACGCCCATGCTGGGCGTACAAAAAACGGTACCACGACTCACGTCGTAGTACCGTCACAACACAAACACAAAATAAAACACGACAAAACTACTATGCAATCTTTCCTGTCTATGCCGGGGAGGCATAAGTACTATTTACGTATATTCGCATACTCATAAACAGCTTCAGGTCGATTAGCATCAATTAAACAAATCGCATGCACGATTTGTTTAAACTTTTATGTTATTTAAAACAAGTTTCCCTTTTATTGAATCCCTCTTTCACGGAGTTTCAGCTGCCAGTTCCATGCAGAGCGTAAAGTATCTTCTAAAGTTTCTACGGCTTTCCAGCCCAGCTCTTTATTAGCAAAATCCGGGTTAGCCCAAACTTTTTCAATGTCGCCTGCACGACGTCCGACAATCTGATAATTCAATTTTACGCCCGTGGCTTTTTCAAAGCCATTTATTAATTCCAATACAGAAACACCACGTCCTGTACCAATATTGAATACTTCTACTTTTTCTTTTTGTGTCTTTTCCAAGATACGACGGATAGCAATCACGTGTGCTTTAGCCAAGTCAACGACATTGATAAAGTCACGGATACAAGAACCGTCCGGTGTATCATAATCGTCACCAAACACGCTAAGTTTCTCACGGATACCGATGGCTGTCTGGGTCAGATATGGAATCAGGTTTTGAGGAACCCCGTTAGGCAGTTCACCCAGCAATGCAGTAGGATGCGCACCAATCGGGTTGAAATAGCGCAACATGATCGCATTGATCGGAGCACCTGAAGCTACCGTGTCACGAATAATCTCTTCATTGATCTGTTTGGTATTTCCATAAGGTGATTCCGCTTTCTTGATCGGAGCCTTTTCCGTTACCGGCAACTCGTCCGGCTGACCGTATACTGTACAAGAAGAAGAGAACACAATACCTTCTACTCCATGCTTTGGCATCAGTTCGAGAAGGTTAATCAAAGAAACCAGGTTATTACGGTAGTAAAGCAACGGTTTCTGTACCGATTCTCCTACTGCTTTGCTAGCTGCAAAGTGAATGATAGCCTTAATTCCTTTATATTTTGTAAATACTGCATCCAGACCGGCAAAGTCCAGGCAATCCAGCTTTTCAAAAACTGGACGAATACCGGAAACTTTCTCTATATTGTCAACAACGTCAGCACTTGAATTTGATAAATTATCGATGATGATTACTTCATATCCGCTGTTTTGTAGTTCTACAACAGTATGAGACCCAATGTATCCTGTCCCGCCTGTTACTAAAATTCTTTCTTTCATATACTTTATAAAATGGTTAGTTTCTCGGCTTATTATTGTTTGAGTTACAAATGTATGGAAATAAAATGGAATAGCAATAATTTGCCACGAATTTATTTGCTAAAAAGTAATTAAGGTACAATTTGGTAGCATTTAGGTATAAAAAAGAATTGGAAACTCTAATCTGTATGTCGCCACACAGCAGAGCTTCCAATCCCCTATTTAATTATCAACTGTAAATCCTTACCTTACACCACGCCGGAGAATCCCATGAATGCCATAGCAAGCAAACCGGCGGTAATCAAAGCAATCGGAGTTCCTTGCATTCCTTTCGGAATTTTCACAAGGCTCATCTGTTCGCGCAATCCGGCAAAAAGCACCAGTGCCAGACCGAAGCCGATAGCCGTAGAGAATGCGTATACAACCCCTGTCAGCAGGTCATAGTCTTTCTGAATCACCAGAATAGCGACACCCAGAATACAACAGTTCGTTGTAATCAGCGGCAAGAACACACCCAAAGCCTGATACAGAGCCGGAGACACCTTTTTCAGGATGATTTCCACCATCTGCACCAGTCCGGCAATCACCAGGATGAACGTAATCGTCTGCAAATATCCCAGTCCGAAAACATCCAGTACAAACTTCTGAATCAGGAAGGTGACGATGGTAGCGATGGTCAACACGAAAGCAACCGCAGCACTCATACCCATCGCAGTTTCCACCTTCTTGGATACGCCCAGGAACGGACAGATACCCAAGAACTGCGACAACACGATGTTGTTTACAAAGATTGCCGAAATAAATATCAATATATATTCCATAGTTGTTAAATTGAAAATTGAAAATTGAGAATTAAAAAATCAGAGAATGTGAAAATGAAATTAAGAATATGGTTCATATCTATTATTTCTCAATTCTCAATTTTCAGTTCTCAATTTATTAATTATTGCAATGAGGTATCCCAAAGCGATGAAAGCACCCGGAGCCAATACGAATACCAACATTCCATATTCTTCCGGCATGATGGTCAGATCGAAGATTTTACCGGTCCCCAGAAACTCGCGGACAGCACCCAGCAAAGTCAGGGCGATGGTGAAACCAAGTCCCATACCGATACCGTCGAACATGGAAGCAACTGCGTTATTCTTGGCAGCAAAGGCTTCGGCACGTCCCAGCACAATACAGTTCACTACAATCAACGGAATGAAAAGACCGAGTGTAGCATACAGTCCCGGCACGTAAGCCTGCATCACCATTTGAAGCAAGGTCACGAAGGATGCGATCACCACAATAAACGATGGGATACGCACCATGTCCGGAATCAGGTTCTTTATCAAAGAGATCACCACATTCGAGCAGATCAATACGAACATGGTAGCCAGTCCCATACCCATACCATTGATAGCCGATGACGTGGTACCCAATGTAGGACACATACCGAGCAGGAGTACAAACGTAGGATTCTCTTTAATAATCCCGTTCATCATTACTTTAAAGTTATTCATATCTGTCTCCTTTCTTATTTAGCACTGACCGAATCAGTTAGTTCAACTTTAATCGTAGCTCCCGTAGCAGCGTCAGCAGCATCTGCGTCCGCGCCTTTCGCTTTTTGAGAGGCACCGGTTACACCGTTCACTTCCCCGCCTTCGGCCTTATAGGCTTGATAAGCGGCATTCACTGCATTGAGGAAAGCACGTGAAGTAATGGTAGAAGCTGTGATGGCATCCACCGCTCCCCCATCTTTGCTGACAGTCAACGGAGCTTCACCCGGATTCATACCCAGAATAGATTTTTTACTCTCTTCGTGAGATACCGCTTGTTCTCCCTTTGCAGGATCATAAGCCCCGAACCATTTGTCGGCCTTAGAGCCCAATCCCGGAGTTTCCGCATGTGCCAACAGGGAGTAGTTATAGATTTTCCCTTCGGCATTAAAACCTACCAGCACTTTCAGTTCACCGCCAAATCCCATTGATTTAGCTTCAACGGCCGTGCCCACCAGTTCTTCCCCGTTCTTGGCCGGATAAACGATAAAGTCAACGATCTTCTTTCCGTCTTTCTCGCTGAAGATCGTATCACTTTCCGCTACCGGATTGTTGGTAAATTCAGGAAGAACCTTTTTCAAGGCCTCGTTCAGCGTCTTTGCATTCGCTTCGGCGATAGGGCCTTTCGTCAGTTCATTTACATAAGCCAGCAACGCAACGGAAATAGCAGTCACTCCCGTAAGCACCAGCAACATATTCTTTAAAGATGATTCTAACTTTTTCATTTCTTCTTCGCTACCTCCCCAAAGCGTTTAGGTTTACAATAGGTGTTAATCAGCGGAGTGAACGCATTCATAATCAGGATGGCGAACGACATACCTTCGGGATAGGCACCGAACAAGCGGATAACCACTGTCAGCAGACCGATACATACACCATAAATCAGCATCCCTTTCTTGCTCATCGGAGAAGTCACATAGTCGGTTGCCATAAAGACGGCACCCAGCATCAGACCACCGGAGAGCAACTGCAATACCGGAGATACATATTTTTCCGGATCTGCAAGGTGCATGATACCGGCAAAGATAAACACGGTAGCCAGGATAGACACAGGAATATGCCAGGTGATAATCTTCTTCCAAAGCATATAAACCAGCCCGATCAGCAGAGCCAGTGCACTCACTTCACCCAAGCATCCGCCGTTCTGTCCGATCAGCAAGCTCAATGCGTCCGGAATCTGGTTTAAAGCATCCATAGCCGCGCTCTTATCTGCAGCATGAATCGCCTGTTTCATCAATGCCAGCGGAGTAGCACCGGTGGTAGCGTCCGTATATGCCGTCAACTGTCCGACTACCGGCCAGCTGGTCATCTGCACCGGGAAAGAAAGCAACAGGAACACGCGGCCTGCCAATGCAGGGTTAAAAGGATTGCAACCCAGTCCGCCGAAAGACATCTTGCCTACACCGATAGCAAACAGTGCGCCCAGGATGATAATCCAGACAGGCAGGTTAGACGGTAAGTTAAATGCCAGCAACACACCTGTGATGATGGCAGAGCCGTCGCAGATGGTGGTGGTCGGTTTCTTCATTAAATATTTTCCGATGGCCCATTCGAAGAACAAACAAGCCGCAACGGAAGTAGCCGTGACAATCAGAGCCCCCAGTCCGAAGAAATAGAGAGACACCAGAAAAGCCGGAATCAGTGCGATCAGCACGCCATACATATTTTTCTGTACGCTGTCTCCGCCATGGACGTGGGGCGATAGTGATACGATTAATTTATTTTCCATATTCGTTATTTTTTAGCTTGACGTGCACGAATCATAGCTCCCACTTTGCCTTTACCCAGACGACAATAGTCGAGCAGCGGACGGTTGGCGGGACAAGTGAACTGGCAAGAGCCACACTCGATACAATCCATGATTCTTTCTTTTTCCATTGTTTCAAAATCTCCGTTTTCGGACAAAGCTCCGAGCAAGTACGGCTCCAGTCCCATCGGACAGGCACTCACACACTTCGCGCAACGGATACAGGTCTGCGCCTCCCCACGTTTGGCTTCCTTTTGGTTCATAATCAGGATACCGGAACTGCCCTTCGCAGTAGGAACCTCGATGTTTACCAACGCCTTACCCATCATCGGGCCGCCGCCGATCACCTTACCCGTATCTTCGGGCAAGCCGCCGCAAGCGTCGATCAACTGCTTCATCGGCGTACCGATACGAGCCAGGAAGTTGGACGGTTTGGCAACCGACTTTCCTGTCACGGTAATCACCCGTTCGAACAACGGCTTATTCTTCTGTACCGCTTCATAAACGGCAAATGCTGTTCCCACGTTCTGCACGACCGCTCCCGTAGAGATAGGCAACGCGCCGCTGGCCACCTGACGTTTGGTAATCGCATCGATCAGTTGCTTTTCACCTCCTTGCGGATATTTCACCTTCAAGGGCACGACCTCGATGCCTGCATAGCTGGAAGCCACTTTCGTCATCAGTTCGATAGCATCCGGCTTATTATTTTCGATTCCGATAAATGCCTTGTTCACTTTCACCGCTTTCATCAGGATAGAAACACCTACCATGATTTCTTCCGCGTGTTCCAGCATCAGCTGATGGTCGGCAGTCAGGTAAGGTTCACACTCTACGGCATTGATTATCACACATTCCGCCTTGAAGGAAGGAGGAGGACAAAGTTTCACTTGAGTAGGGAAACAAGCACCGCCCAGCCCTACGATTCCGGCATCGGCAATCTTCTTCACGATCTCTTCTGCGGAAAGTTCACACTCTTTCACCAGTGTGGTGCTACGGTCGATTGTTTCTTCCCATTCGTCGCCTTCCACGTCAATGAAGATAGCAGGTTTCGCATAACCGCTGGCATCGACTATGGTATCAATCTTCGCCACTTTACCGCTGACTGAAGAGTGAATTGCTGCCGAAACAAAGCCGGCAGGTTCGGCAATCCGTGTGCCCACCTTTACCACATCCCCTTTCGCAACGATCGGTTTTGCAGGTGCACCGATGTGCTGCCCCAGCAAAATAACAGCCTTTGCAGGAACTTCCGCTGTGATAATGGGTTGATGTGCCGACAATTTATTTTCGTGTGGATGAACTCCACCAATTGAAAATGTCTTTAACATACAATTCTGTATTTTATTCTGTTATTATTCTGTTACTTTTGGAGCTTCTGTTGTCTTTGCAGCAGCAGGTTTCGGAGTAGCCGGAGCCTCTTCTTTCGGTTTCCGCGGAGGGAAATTCAATTCGATAATGGTATTCTGCGGACAAACTTCCACACATTTCCGGCAAGATTTGCACTTGTTCGGATCAATGTAAGCCAAGTTGTTTTCCAGCGTGATAGCTTCGAACGGACAAGTCTTCACACACTTGCCGCAGCCGATACAGCCCACCGCACAAGCCTTGCGTGTCACAGCTCCCTTGTCTTTATTCACACAAGAGATATACACACGGCGCGATTTCTTTCCTTGCGGACGGATTTCAATAATCGCCTTCGGACAAGCCTTTACACAGGCACCACAAGCGGTACATTTCGTTTCATCCACTTCCGGAAGTCCTGTTTCAGGATTCATGTGGATGGCATCGAACTGACAGGCAGCCACACAGTCGCCGCATCCCAGACAGCCGTAGCTGCAACCCGTTTCCCCGCCATACAGCGAAGCAGCGATAGCACAACTCCTCGCACCGTCGTATTGGTTAATACGCGGACGATTCGCACACGTTCCGTTACATCTCACCACTGCTACCATCGGTTCAGCTTCTCCGGCTGCAAGCCCAAGGATATCAGCAATCTGTGCCATGACGGGCTGTCCGCCTACGGGGCAGAACTTGCCATCCAGCGAACCGGCTTTGACGCAAGCGTCGGCAAATCCGCTACAACCGGGGTAGCCACATCCACCGCAATTAGCCTGGGGAAGCACTTCTCCCACCTGGGCAATCCGCGGATCTTCATACACGGCAAATTTCTTGGAAGCCACATAAAGAATAGCGGCTAGCACGAGCGCTATAGCTCCCAATGAAATCACTGCAATCAGAATCAAATTCATAATGTTTTTAGTTATTTATTGGTTTTATAGTAAATGAAAATTGTTGTTTGAGTCGCGTTTTGTTGAGCCATAAAACGAAATAATAAGGTATAAGGACAGCCAGAGAAAGAAGAGCCGCATACAGTTCATTCCCCATCAAAGCCATCAAAAGAAACAATGAGAATATAAGAAGTACGAAAGGAAGTACAAACGCCAACAATACCGCCATCATGCCCATCGACGTTTCGCCGACCACCATTACTTTCTCTCCCACCTGATAGGAAGAAGCCGCCGTATCTATGATATCTATGATTTTGTCCTTACTATCCGCCGAAGAACAATGTCCCTTTGCGCCACAAGCCGCACAAGCCGATGTCTGGACAATCCTCACCGACAGATGAGAACCCTGTATGTTTTCCACAATACCTAGATGCTTTATAGTATTATTCGTCATTCTGCAAACTCCACATTACAAATCGCGGCAAATTTAATCATTATTTGTGAACTACGAAGCATTCCTCAAACTTTTTCTACATAATAAAATGTTATTTTTTGCGTTTTCGTTATCGCACACGAAAAAGGTATGGCTACTATTTGATAGATTTCAAAAATGACAAATAGACATCTTAAACAAAAAAATCCCGGCCGTTTTATTTATTCAGCCAGGATTTTCTATCAATTATTTCACGGATTACTCCACTATCCTCTTCTTGTAGTAGCGCAGATACATTCTCACCAACGTATTCAAAATCTGTTCAATCTCCTCTTCGTTGTAGGCATTCAAACAGAGATTCATTACTTTTATATAATCGTTCAATGGGAGATTTAGCCCTTTTTTATGCCATTCAAAACATCATGTCCCATACCTAGGGTCTCGCAGACATACTCATTTCTCAATTTCGCACGTTTAAGCAACTCATTAATATAAGCTCCCAAATCACTGCAACAAACCGTTTTCTTTTTCATCTTTGTTTTTTGTTGTTAAATACACACTTCAATAATTAATTATTTTAACTTTTATCCTCACATATCAGGGTAGAGTCTATTTTGTTATTACTACTTTCATGCCGTGTTTTGGCACACACTCATATTTTTTGCAAAAGTAAACATTTTAACTTACAACAAAAAGAAAATGATATCAAACAACTACAGAATGTCCTATTTCATGCCACCGATCGCTCCTATCAAAGACAAACAAGGCCGACTGATGACTCCTCCCACACTTATCCCTTTCTGCGAAGTCTCCCTCGAACAAGTTTTCCAAATGATTACCTGCAACGAGAATCTCAAAACCCTGACCGAACAAGTACGGAATGCCGCGGATATACGAGCAGCCAAAGCGTCATTACTACCGTATGTGACTCCCTGCGGCACATTCACCCGCCGCAGCAGTAAGGATTTCGTCTCCCCGTCTCATCTGGTGATAGTAGATGTGGACGGTCTCTGCTCCTATCAGGAAGCAGTGGAAATGCGCCGTATGCTCTATGACGATCCTCTCCTGCAACCTGTACTCACCTTTATCAGCCCCAGCGGACTGGGTGTAAAGGCATTTGTTCCTTGCCATTATTCCTCCACGACAGATGATGCCAAAAATATCACAGACAACATGAGTTGGGCGATGCGGTACGTAGAGACGGCATACAATACGGTAACAGCGGTTTCTTCCGAAACGAAACCCAAAGTAGATTTCTCCGGCAAAGACCTCGTGAGATCCTGTTTCCTTAGTTATGACCCGGAAGCATTGTTCAGAAGAAATTATAAATTATAAATTATCAATTAAAAGACATGACTGATATTGAATCTTTACGCCGTCTCACCGAAGCAGTCGAAACGGCAGGAGCGGACATTGCTCCCACTTATCTTGAATACGTACAATTGTCATTCGCCATCGCAACGGATTGCGGTGAAGCAGGACGTGAGTTTTTTCACCGCCTATGCCGGGTCTCTCCCAAGTATCAGCGCGAACATGCCGAACGGGTATTCTCCAACGCGCTCCACACCCAACGTGGAGAAGTGCACCTAGGCACGGCTTTCCACCTTGCCGAAGCGACGGGAGTCGCCATCAGCTATGTGGAGACAGTGGGGACAGTGAGGACAGCCCCTCAAATTCTCACACAGGCACGCGCGTATAATAAGGTGGCAAATGAGGAAACAGACGAAGAAACGATCACGGAAGAAAAAGAAGAACTGCTATCCGGTAGCGATCCGCAACACCCGCTACCCACTCTGCCGGAAGCAAACTGGCCGAAACTCCTGCAGCGTATCATCACGGTAGCGAAAAGTGAGATTCAACGCGACATCATGCTGATGGGAGCATTCACCGCGCTGGGAGCTTGCATGTCGCGCCACGTGCGATGCCTCTATGGCGGCAAATACTATTATCCCAGCCTCCAATGTTTCATCGTAGCGCCCTCTGCTTCCGGCAAAGGCATCCTCTCCTACCTCCGCCTGCTCGTGCAACCCATCCATGACGAGATTCGCGCGAAAGTGGCGGCGCAAATGAAGATCTATAAAAAAGAAAAGGCCGAATATGACGCGATGGGAAAAGAGCGGTCGAAAATGGAAGTCCCGCAAATGCCCCCTAACAAGATGTTCTTGATTTCGGGCAACAACACCGGCACAGGCATCCTACAAAACATTATGGACTCCGAAGGTACAGGACTTATCTTCGAGTCGGAAGCCGACACACTGTCCACCGCCATCGGATCGGAGCACGGCCATTGGAGCGACACGCTGCGCAAAGCGTTCGACCACGACTTTTTGTCCTACAACCGTCGCGGTAACCAAGAATATCGGGAAACAAAAAAGGTCTGCCTTTCGCTCCTGATGTCGGGCACCCCACTCCAGGTGAAAGCCTTCATCCCGACAACGGAAGACGGAGGATCCTCCCGCCAGTTGTACTACTACATGTACGGAATCGACAAATGGGTCAGCCAGTTTGTAGACGACGAAACAGACTGGGAAGAGGTATTCAACGCTCTGGGACTGGAATGGAAAAATCAACTGGACGTGATAAGGGAACATGGCATTCACACGCTACAGCTCACGAGCGGGCAGAAAAACGAAATTGACACCGTCTTTTCGGAGTTGTTCGATCGTTCGAGCATAGCCAACGACAGAGAAATGTATAGCTTTGTGGCGCGTATGGCTATCAATTTGTGCAGGATCATGTCGGAAGTAGCCGTGTTGCGCGCTCTCGAACACCCGAATCCCTACAGCCTCCAAATTTCCTCCTCTTCCCCCTTCACACCCGACAAGTCCATTCCTTCGGACAACCGCAAGGACGGCATCGTCACCCGCTGGAACGTATCCATCTCGGCGGAAGACTTCCACGCCGTATTAAATTTGGCGGAACCTCTCTACTGTCACGCCATGCATATCCTGTCGTTCCTCCCCAACACGGAAGTCAGCCACCGCCCCAATGCCGACCGGGATTTCCTCTTCCAGCAACTGGGTAAGGAATTTACCCGCACGGAGTTGCTGGAAAAAGCAACGGCTCTGGGTATCAACAAAAGCACCGCCATCACCTGGCTGAAACGTCTCACCCGACAAGGCAAGCTAATCAGTGTAGACGGCAAAGGGGCTTACGCGCGTGCGTGTGTGTATGAGTGAAACGGGGAAAAGTGTCCCCACTGTACCCACCTTACTTACTGTAATCGTTTGGACTGGTACATTCATTTTGATTACCGCATCCGTTTTTACTGCATAAAGCATCGCTTTAGGAGGTGTAAAGCTAAGCTTTAGACATCGTAAAGCGGCGCTTTATTCAAGGCTCTCCCAGGGCATCTACAATCACTCTTACTTCCAACGGTGTGAATGAACGTCGCTTTGATTCATAGCCTAAGTCGTATAGGCGTTGCAGAAGTCCGGGACATAGAGAGATCCATTTCTTCATTTTTCGATAAGCGGCAATATCGGTAAGTTCCGGAGAATAGAGTTGAGCCAGTTCCATGCGCCCGTAGGCACGTATTTTGAATTCGTTCATAATGGATAAGTTTCTGATTTACAGTTACAAAAATAGCAAAATATTTCTACATAGCCAACGCTTTTTCATTGAATAATCGATCATAATTGCACACAACCGACAACAATCGTACGCAACTGTGTACTATTGATTTTCCGGAGTTTGAGGGTGGTATCTTTGTATCGTCGAAAGGGAAATAATTCCCCGGACACGATGTTTAACCCTTTAATTTATTGTTTTATGATTCGTTACAAGATTTATCAGAACCAGCAGAAGAAAGGCTTGAATGCGGGTAAGTGGTTCGCCCGTGCAGTAAGCGACGAGACGTTTGATTTGGCAAAACTTGCCGAGCATATGTCGAAGCACAATTCACCGTATTCCGGTGGTGTCATCAAAGGTGTGCTTTCGGATATGGTAGATTGCATCAAGGAATTGTTGCTGGATGGCAAATGTGTGAAAATTGATGATCTTGCCATTTTTGGGGTGGGTATTCGCAGTAAGGCGGCTGATACGCTGGAAGAGTTTTCGCTGGAGAAGAATATTACCGGTATGCGTCTGAAAGCCCGTGCCACCGGTAATCTGTCGACCAATAATCTGAAACTCGACAGTCAGTTGAAGCAGCAGGCGGAATATCAGAAACCGACAACTGCCGGAGGAGGTTCTGATTCGGGTGATAACCCTGATCCAAAACCGGATGGTGGCGGCGAAGCGCCTGACCCGGCTGCCTAAAAGGTTCACCACAGAGGACACGGAGGACACTGAGTTTTTTCACCACAGATTATTTCTTTCCTCTGCGTCCTCTGTGTCCTCCGTGGTGAATAAAAAAACTATTATCAATTTATTTAAAACTTCTTATTATGAGTAATTCATCATCTCCCCGCTCCGTATGGAGCTTCATTATCAAAGTAATCATCACCGTTGCCACCGCTATCGGAGGCTTGATCGGAGTACAGAGTTGTATGTAACCCCATGCGGACTATTACATTAATTATCATTCATTGCAGTGCCACGCCGGAAGGAAAATCCCTTTCGGCGGAGGCTTGCCGACAGGATCATATCTTGCACCGTGGCTTCCGTGATATTGGCTATCATTTTTACATTACTCGCGACGGGGAGATCCACCGGGGACGTGCTTTAGAAAA
This sequence comes from Bacteroides sp. 90-K9/2, assembly GCF_047310725.1. NCBI lineage: Bacteria > Pseudomonadati > Bacteroidota > Bacteroidia > Bacteroidales > Bacteroidaceae > Bacteroides > Bacteroides sp. 90-K9/2. The sequence continues at coordinate 96,459 of NZ_JBCGVL010000005.1, read as the reverse complement.
GATTGGAGCACACTGCCGGAATCATAATGCTCATTCGATAGGTGTTTGTTATGAAGGAGGATTGGATGCGGGCGGAAAGCCGAAAGATACGCGTACTGTGGAGCAAAAAGGAGCTTTGCTTGCTTTGTTGAGGGAGTTGAAAAGGCAGTTCCCGAAAGCGTTGATTGTGGGACATCGGGACTTGAATCCAATGAAAGGATGTCCGTGCTTTGATGCGGTGAAAGAGTATTCACAGGTAATTTCTTGTCAAAAGTAGCCTAAAAAGCAGTTTTAAAAAGCACCATAAAATTAAAAACAAAGCGTGATTCCACTCGGTTTCACGCTTTGTTATAGCTATTTTCCAATAATACCCAGTTGTTATTTTCACTCATCTAGTTATCTCTCCTTCTTACTCTGATTTATACGCTCCATCTTTAGCCTCAAATATCACAGAAGGCTCAATCACCTCTACAGTATGCCATGCGCCTTTAGGGATTTGGCAACCATATTTTGCCTCAGCAGGACAGAGGTGAATGCGTTGTCTTTCTCGATATTCCACCTTACGAGATACATCCTGCACATCCATACTATGTGGAAGTCCAGATATACTATTCTCATACAAAATAACTTCTTCGTAAATAACTTCATCCAACTTACCACACAAACAAATTACAGTTTCTGTGGTATCTTCATGCCGATGGATAGGCACTTTAGTTTCTGGCAACAATGCGTTTAGCATACGTTGACTAGTATCGGCAGATGAGGTGCGTAGGTCGAAGTTCTGACGCAAACGTGGATTCTCCATAGCTTGTTCAAATAGCTTGCCCAAAAACTCTTTATCAAATTCCATAATCGTTATTGTTTCAATGATATGAGATATTCTTCATGCAAATGATAGTATTTTTTCATAAACAATATGTATACGATAGCCAATACAGCTAATACACCCACCAAATATAACCAATGAGCAAACACTGTATCGGGACAAAGATAGATAAATCCAAGGGAAATCACTAACTGCATAACCGTATACAGCAATGAAACTTTTACATGACCCACTTTCAACTCATTAGCCATAATCTGATAAGCATGCTTACGATGTGCCTCACCCAAGTTCTCGTGCAACATAATACGATGTACAATAGTCAGACAGCCATCCACACCATATACTAACAAGAATATCAGCCAAGTAATATCCGTTGTCTTGATCATCACATTACCTAACAGAAACAGTATGATAAAAGCAATGCCGATAGAGCCGACATCCCCTGCAAAGCATTTCGCTTTACCCTTCGGACAGAAATTGAAAATACAAAACACCAATGAAGAAAGAATCGTTGATATGATCAAACTCTGTTCTACAAAAACACCATTCATATTCACCAACGTCAATGGAACCAATACAGCCAAAGAGTATCCTGCTGTGATACCATTGATTCCATCCATGAAGTTTATTACATTCGTGGCACCGACATATACTATTAGTGCCAACAGTATAATCCACCACATTGACCAATGCAATATGCCGAGCTGATAGAACGCCATTGCGGCAGCTGCAAATTGAGCGACCAATCTTACAGAGTCCGGTAATGAATGGATGTCATCTACAAAGCTAATGCCTGCTACAAGTGTCAGACCCACTAGAAACCAAGGATATTGAAATCCGAAGAAGGCGCTCCAAATCCATATACCAATCAAAAAGATTATACCTCCGCCACGCAATACAATAGTGGAGTGTGATGAGCGTTCGTTGGGTTTGTCAATAATGTTGCATTTATCCGCAATACGGAAATAGAGGAGTTCTGCTATGAGAAGCAGAATAAAAATAATAATGTATGTTATCATATGAATTAGTTTTGTCTGAATATATCCGGAATGATCTTATCTTTATTTATAACTCATGTGCATATAAAAAAATTATAGTTTTCAAAAATCTCTATGTAGCACACAGTAAATAAGACCCAATAATTCGTTTCTTCTTCTACTTCAAATTTTATAATTCGTTAGTACATCTAACGGTTCCCAACCAAGTTCCTTACGTGCTTTCTCATTACTAAAAGTGAGGTTCTTGGTCATCTTTTCTAATTTATAGCTGTTGATAGGAGCTCTTGTCCCTAAAAGATCACCAACTAAAGCCATACACTTAGCCATCCACATTGGAATACAGATAGGTCTACTTTTGCCTAGTTGCTCTGCTATCGACTTACTAATCTGCCCAAAAGTCGGTTGGAATGTATCACACACATTATAAACTCCTCCTTTCTTGACCAAAGCAGGCATAATACAAGCAATATCTTCTGCCATCAAAATACTCTTCACAACCCTACCTCCGGCAATATTCATGTAAAAACCTTTCTTCACACCATTTACCATAGTACCAAGATTACCCGGAGCATCCTTACCAGCAAGAAGTGAAGGACGAAGAATTCCCAGAACTACATTATGCATCCCACACCATTTAGTCAGATACTCCTCTGCCAAAATCTTACTTTTAGCATATGGAGTGTCCCCTTCCAGCGGATGATCTTCGGTAATCAACTCACCAGACTCACAGCCATATACCGCCACAGTACTGATAAAAACCAGAGCCTTAGGGGGACCCACTTTTTCTAGTGCATTACACAAATGAACTGTACCAGTGTAGTTCACATCAAAAAAAGCCTGTTTCTCTGCTTCAGTTTTAGGCACGACATGAGCCTTACCACAAGCATGCAATACTACATCATAATGTTGCTCCAGCCGAGGAACCTCCTTTGCCAAATTCGTTTTAATCATATCATCAGGAGTGATACCGCAAGTAGTCACCTCATACATTTTGTCCAATATCGGACGGATATTCTTGCCAAGAAAACCCGTACCACCGGTAAACAATAATTTATCCATTATATAGCTTTCAAGAATTTATCCAAAATTACACTTTCAGAATATTCACTCTCAGCCAGAGCTCTTGCCTTTCGGCCCATTTCAATCAAGGTTGTTCTGTCCCATTTTTCAGGCCATCCACAATAGCCAATACCTTCCTCACGAATCAGCAAATCTATCTCACTACCTTTAGGTCCAAAGAATAAAATAGGACGACCTGATGCCAGAATGTTGTAAGTCTTACTTGGAACACCCAAGCCGTACATACCCTCCTGAAGAGTTACGAGAGCAATATCACAAGCAGCCAATACCTCATTCTGCTGAGAACGGAAATAAGGACCATGAAAAAAAACATTTTTCCGCTTTCTCTCCTTGAGTTTTTTCTCCATCGCTCCCGTACCATAAAAATGCAACTCCACATCCTCTGGTAACATATCCATCACCTTGTCCAATCCTTGCACACGCCCAATGTTACCGGCATATTCAAGAATTATCTTACCTTCCGGAAATGGCTGTGGTTTGATATTGCCGATATCTGCCCAATTTTCTATAATAGTAACCTTAGGATTTTCCCATTTACCAACCTTCTGCTCTAGCACATTTGCCATATCACGCCCAAGAACAATCAGCTGATCGGCTTTCGTATAAGCCTTATCAAAGATATATTTGAACAGACTGTACATGGGTAGTTTCAAGCCAGCGGGACGAGTATTTTCAGGAAATACATCATGTACAAGGATGTTCAGTTCAAATCCTTTTTTTTTCTTTAGTCTCGCCATTAATGGAATCATAGGAGCCGGATTCGTCACCATCAGCACCTTATCTCCAGTACATACATACTTGCGTACCAGAGCTATCATTCTTCGACTCATTAAAATGAAAGAAAGAGCCTTACCCTTGGTGGTATTCTTATCCAAATCAGATCCTAACGCACGATGTACCTCAATGCTCTCGTGAAGTTTAAACTTATTGTTTGCGTCAAGCTTCTTTCGCTTGTCATATATCTCAGGACCACAAATTACTCCCACATTGTACTTCTGTGCCATTGCATTGGCAATCTCGCCAAGGATGTAGCTCGTGGAAGTTTCATCTGGTGGGAAAAGTTCGGTTACTATCCAAAGTCGTTGAGTTATGTTACCCATTATTTATATCCTTTTAGTTTTTTCTATTCACAAACAGGAGTAAACACCTAATACCATCCACCCTCCTGTAAGCATTCAATTAATGGCATCCCCCTTAGTTTGGTCACCTTTAAAGTGCCCAGACTAAGGGATCTGTTAATTAATACGTTTGATTTTCGATGTAACTATCTATTTTTCCACAACACTCCCGAATAGCCTCTCTACAAAGCAATTTCATAAATATCAAAAATAAAATTCAGCTATCTTTTAATATTTATTTAGAGATAAAACAGGGTAAAAGTGCTACTTTATCCATATAACTGCATGGTTGAAATGTAAGACGACCGACCCACTCGAACATACGTATATTCTAAATTCACGACGTGTAGGATATACCTTTTCCATATACTCTTTCTCATCTGTGATCTGGTCACCATAGATAAAGTCATAAAGTGCTGCCGGTCCACTCAATCCTACCGGCACTTTTGCCGCCTCATTCCATTTTCCATAACGAAACATATCAAAAGGGTAAATACTATTAATGTCTCCCAAATTTTCTATTTGGATAATTTCCAAATTAGGATTATATGGCATTGTCTTTTCTCTCAGAACATCAGTCATCTCTCTCCCTAATGATATTATTTTATCCATACGGGCATACGATCTATTAAAGATGTTGAGGCACTGTCTGTATATTAAATTAGGAAATTTGAACCTCATTAGTAGAGGTTCTGGAAAAAGATCGTAAGCAAGAAAAGATATTTCATAATCTTTTTTCTATGAAAGGCCATTATATTAGTAATGGGAATAGATTACTAACTAGTAATACTTTATCTCCTTTATTTATTACCTTCTTTGATGCCTTACGTAGACACCAACTCATTAATAGGAATTTACGAATTCTAGAGAGCTTATTTGCTTTGTTTTCCTTAATTCCTTTGACTCGAATTGTTGTAACGCCCGCTATCAATGATGATTTTGGTAAAACCTTTAATTTGTTCTGGTCGTATGCCTCTGGCCCGCAAACAACAGTCACATTATACTTGTCCGAAAAAGTTTTTGCAATTTCCCCCATTATATATGCCGTTGAAGTTTCTTCTGGGGGGGGAAAGTTCAGATATTACGATTAAATTCATAGAACTAACAAAATTAATTTTTATTTTTCATTAATTCCTGTTCAGCAATCTTTGCATCAACAACGAAACGGTAGAAGTATGCTTGAAGGAATGCCCAAACATGTCCTGCTTCACCATCGAGGAAACCCAACTTAATGTAAAACTTGTACCAATAGTACATTTTAGCTCTAAAATATTTTGGGAGTCGATAATATAAGCCATCTCGAAGTTTCTTCGCTTTTTCGGGCTCGCCATCTAATACAGCATTTTCTCGTCCGCTCCTGACAGCAAAATAGTCAGCCACCTCTCGGGTTGCATACCAATTGTGCTTATCAATGAAGGCGTTCAGACTTTTAAAGTCATAATGCTCACAATCTTTTTTCAGGTCAATACAGCGACCTTCGCTCAACACGATGTGCTCGCCCATTGAACGATCCTCAAATCTTCCTTTGCCATACTTGAAGATAGTTATCTTCAGGAAAGGATAAGCACCTCCATGTTTCAGAAACTTGCCCAGAAAGAAAATCTTGAAGCGCATCATCATACCTGATACATCATCATCCTTATGCTTCTCACACTCGGTTAGAATCTCCTGCTTCAACTCTGGAGTTACGCACTCGTCAGCATCAAAACGGAACACCCAATTGGTTTTGATATCGGTATTGTCAATAGCCCAATTGAACTGCTTTGCATAATCTACAAAAGGTTCGTGATGATATATCTCTGCGCCCAAATTCTCGGCAAGTTCCACGGTTCTATCCGTGCTGCCGCTATCGACGACTACTATTCTTTCTACCCAACCCTTTACAGAGTTGATACATCTCTCGATGTTTGCCTCCTCATTTTTCGTGAGGATAATTACTGTCATATCTAGCATATTACAAATGTAAGATCTGTTTATATAAGTATACATAATCATGAAACCGGTCGTACTTATTAAAATACAATACGGCTCTCTTGCGACATGCATTTTTTTGAGCAACCTTTTCTTTATTCGATTGTTTACGAACATCTTGTACATAGAAAGCCAAGGCTTCTACATTACCTTTATCAGTAACCCAACCGGTTTCCTTGTCCAATATTTCAGGGGATCCACCTGTTCTATAAGTAATCACAGGAGTTCCACAAGCCAAGGCCTCCATATTAACTGTTGGAAGAGAATCTTGATATGTAGGATTAATAAACACATCTGCAGCAGAGTAGTATTCCGCAAGTTCTTGCTGATTAGCAGTTCTTTGAAGACCAATTACATTATTCGGTAATCCTTGAAGCTGAGATTCCTCCAAACCTATCAATATAATTCTATAGTTATCGTCCAATATTGAACTGAGTTTCATAAACTCATTAAACCGTCTAAGGCCACCACCTTCGAACCAACCTGTTGCAACTCCAAGCACGATAGTACGATTCCCTATGTTATGACGGTCTCTCACAATACTATTCTCAGATATTTTAAAGATATCTAAATCGATACCATTATGGATTACATGTGTAGGGTATTTCTTGAGATATGATTCTTTCACTACACTCTCAACCCAAGTCGAAACAGGTACTATTGTGAGATTAGGAACAGAGTTAAAAATCTTATTTTTTTGGTTCCAATTACATCTTGAATTATCAAATAGAACAGAACTTGGATAATCTGTCTTCAAAGCACATTTTGAGCAACCCTTTTTCCATTTCATACACCCTATTGCATCAAAATGAGAACAGTGACCTGTCATAGACCAGCAATCGTGTAACGTCCATACAACGGGTATGTTTGCTCTACTTAGGTATGTAAATAGCAATGAATAATTAATGTAATATCCATGTATGTTGTGCAAATGAATAATATCAGGATCTAGCTCTTTGATCTTCTTGATTAAATTTCGGGTTGAAAAATATGAACCTAATCCATGCATATCAAAAAGGCGTGTTAATACAGCATGAATCTTGCTGACTAAAGGTGACCCTATTCGATAGTATTGGGATTTACAAGGAGACTCAGGATTGCGTGCTGAATACATAATCCAACTATCCCAACCACACGCCAATACCTGTTCACCTATAGCTTGAGCAATGGAGCCTGTAGAACGAGTAATACCTGAATTTATTTGAAGTATTTTTGGCATATTCTATAACTGAGGTCTATGTCCAATTATATGTTTTAATGTTTTGATAATAAATCTACAATTCTTTGCACCCAAAACTATCAAGGCGTAGTAGTATATATAAAAATAGAAAGACTGAGCATAGCCCATTTCTTTTAGTCTTCGCGCATACTCTCTAAACACTTTTATTCCTTTATTCCTCTGGATTTCAAGAACTGGATATGAATACTTAGATTGATTTAGCATTAAAATCTTATTGGAATCGTCATTATGCTCTTTGGCAATATAATCTTGCAGCTTGATATACCAAGCCATAAAATTAATGGAGTTGTCAATCGTTATTGTGCCAGGTGTGTATATCGCCTTCTCACTTTCACTACTTCCAAAAAATGGCGTACCGCCCTCTATAGCCTGGGTGATAATTACACGAGAATATGCAGCAGGATATTTATAGCATGTTTCTGCCAACAAATACATTTGATAAAGAAGAGAACTATCAAATTTTTCGCTTTCAAATTCTAAAGCACAGTCTCTGCGAATTGTAAACCCAGAAACAAATACACTCTTACCAAATAAATCTATATAGGTTTCTTTACAAGGTGGAAAGACCCGATCCTCAGAGTAGTACCTAAAATCCTCATGATCTCCGTTCGCAAAATTATTGCGATATGATCTCAGGATATATCCACAATCAGAATGTTCTTTTGCGAAATCAAAGAACTTATCAAAAGCACCTGGCATAAACAGGTCATCATCACCCATGAACATGATAAAGTGGCCCTTTGCTACACGAATAAGGTTACGGAGATTCTTGTCATAACCACAATTTTCCTCATTTTCGATATAGTTAACCTCATATCGTGTCTTTGACTTGAAATCAAGAACCTGTTTGCGTATTTCTTCTCGTTTAGGGGATTTATCTTCACAAATTACAATCTCAACCTCATCTACATGAGTTGTGTCAATGCTATTGAGCAAACGACGTATTTCTGCAGGCCTGTTATAACTTGGGATGCAGATGGAAAAGAGTTTTTCTTCCATTATTTTAATTCTTTATAAGTTTCTACTATTTGTCGGCAACGATCTATTTCTGAGCCGCCCAATTCTTTCAGTCTCCTGTATCCTTTCTCTGCTATTCGCTTAATCTCCGAAGGATTTTCAAGCAACCACTTACACTTCTTTACAATCTCATCCTCATTTCTAAAATATACTGCACATTCATCTGAAGGGTACATTTCATTCAAATCATCAGTATATTCTGAAAGCATGAGTGTTTGGGTAGCAGGTATCTCAAAACATCTACGAGTATATGTATCGCTATTCAGCTTTGATAGGAAAACAATTGTTATCAGACATTCGTTAATAGTGTGATTGTATTCTTTGCCTCTTTTTCCCGGTTTTACACAGGCCTTAATATCTTCGTAAAGGGGTGCATCCTCCCACTCAGAACCATTAAATACCGTAACTGGTATATTAGCATCAACTAGAGCCTTTATATATTTATCACGACCATCATTTTCGAAATGTCCCAGAAAGGCTACAGGTATTGTGTCTTCACAATCCTCACGGAAATTATTCTTCTCAATGTAATATGGAAGTAATACTTTTATATTCTTTGCACCTACAGATTCATAGTCCGCTATGTTTTTTTTGCGATAGACATAATTAACATCCGTAAGTCTTAGAATTCTATGAAAGTTTCTATAAAAGCCCAGATTAGGCGTGCCGCTGAAAGGATCATCGTTGTTGTATGTAAACACAAAGAACCCTTTCTTTTTCAACTTCTTAACGGTAGATGGCCAAATGCGATAGCAACGATACAGAAATACAAAATCTGCTTTTAAGGCTTCTGCTTTTTTTATAATATCATTGTTATATGCAGATAGCCTATAGCCTATGTGAATGCGATTCTGAACTCTTGTAAGTAACGCATTGATTGTACCGCTACCATAAAGATAATCATCATATTTTACGGTAACCACCTCATGCCCCAAAGCTTTGAAACCAGACTCAAAAGCTGGAGCATACATGGGATGTTCAAAGGAACCAACTAAGAGTATCTTCATTACCTGTTGCTATACATTGATTCATAATACTTTTCGTACTCCCCTGATGTGATATTATCCATCCAAGCTTCATTCTCCAAGTACCACTTTACTGTTTTCTCAATTCCCTCCTCAAACTGTAAAGATGGCTCCCAGCCAAGTTCCTTCTGCAACTTAGTCGAGTCGATGTCATAACGTGCATCATAACCGAGTCGGTCTGTTACGTATGTAATCAGATCCAGGTCTACACCCTCAGGGCAGCCAAGAAGATGATCTACAATAGCGATAACGGTCTTGATGATATCGATATTCTTCCACTCATTGAAGCCACCAATATTGTAAGTCTCGGCTATTGTTCCATTGTGAAAGATGGTATCGATAACGCGAGCATGATCCACTACAAGTTGTCCGTTGGCACCTGCTACAAGTATGCTCATATTAATAATTCAATTTGAATTCTTCGATTTTAGGCTGCACCTCAGCAATTAAACGAGCTTATTGCATTTGGTTTGCACTAAAATTCGGGATAAAGGTTCATATCAATAGAGAAAGGCGAATCGAAATCTTTCAAGCACTCATGGAGAGTATCCTTTTCGCTCAACAACGCTTTGTCTGTAGGAATCTTCCAATCTATGCCAAAGCTCTCATCCTTAATCGAGATGCCACCATCTGCCTGAGGTGCATAGAAGTTATCGCACTTGTACTGGAAGATTGCAGTCTCTGAGAGTACAGCAAAGCCATGAGCAAATCCTCTTGGCACAAAGAACTGGCGATGATTGTCTTCTGTGAGTTCTACTGCTACATGCTGACCGTATGTAGGCGAGCCCTTGCGAATATCAACTGCAACATCGAGTACTGTCCCCTTCACGCAACGAACGAGCTTGCTCTGAGTGAAGGGAGGTCGCTGGAAGTGCAGACCTCTCATTACACCATAAGAGGACATACTCTCATTATCCTGTACAAAGTTGATCTTGCGAACCTTCTCTTCAAATTCACGTTGGCTAAAGCTCTCAAAGAAGTATCCGCGAGCATCACCAAATATCTTAGGTTCGATGATGACTACACCATCTATTTCGGTTTTAATTACATCCATTGTATTATATATTTTTGTTATTAGTACTGGCTGTCCGTATTGAACGGAAACATACTTGTCCACCTGTGCAGCCAGTTATCCTTATTTAGTCGAGATTAGGATTACCTGTTTCCTTCATCTCAACAATAACCTTTAGCAGGTACTGACCATACTGGTTCTTGAGCATAGGCTTTGCGAGCTCACGCATATGCTCCTCGGTAATCCAGCCTTGGCGATATGCGATACCCTCAAGACATGCGACCTTCAAGCCTTGACGTTTCTCCAGCACCTCAATGTATGTTGATGCCTCAGAGAGCGAATCGTGTGTACCAGTATCCAACCAAGCGAATCCACGCCCAAGAGTCTGAACTTTGAGTTCTCCATCTTCAAGGAACTTCTGATTTACGGTAGTGATTTCGTACTCTCCACGAGCGGAAGGCTTGATGTTAGCAGCCACTTCCACAACCTTGTTTGGATAGAAGTAAAGACCAACGACTGCATAATTCGACTTTGGCTTTGCAGGTTTTTCTTCAATAGAGAGACAGTTACCTTCACGGTCGAACTCAGCTACACCATAGCGCTCAGGATCGTTGACCCAATATCCGAAGACGGTGGCTTTCTTCTCCTCGTCAGCAGTACGTACAGCTTCCCTCAGTATCTTGGTGAAGCCGGCACCCTGGAAGATGTTATCGCCAAGAATAAGACAAGCGGAATCATCACCAATGAAGTCCTTACCAATGGTGAATGCCTGTGCAAGACCGTCTGGTGATGGCTGCTCGGCATAAGTGAACTCTACTCCATAATCCGAACCATCACCCAAAAGACGCTTGAACCCAGGGAGATCGTATAGGGTACTGATAATGAGTATTTCTCTGATACCAGCCAACATCAGAACGCTTATAGGATAATACACCATTGGCTTGTCGTAAATAGGCATGAGCTGCTTGCTGATACCTTTGGTGATAGGATACAATCTTGTACCACTACCGCCTGCGAGAACTATACCTTTCATATTAATATTATTTATTATTCTTTATTTGGCAAGGTCAACCACTGACCAAATTTGTAATCCCACTCTTCAGGATCAAATGGAGACATCCCCCCTCCACTATAAAATGTTAGCTCTCCAAAAAATACCTGACCATCAATGTCATAAAAGTCAACTCGAACATGAGGAATATCCTTTGACAGCTTTCTAGCCAACTCCTTCATGTGCTCAAAACCAGCAGGCTTCAAAACAGGCTTTGTAGCGTTTGGATGACCTTTCCGAAAGTCAAGATGATTGAAATCCATATCGAAGAAGTCAAACTTCGTATCTACAGTTGGATCAAGTCTATCTGACGCAATAAAGATGGCTTTAGGCTCACCATTGAAACAGAAATACTTGTAATCTGTGAGCTCACCAGAATTATCTTCCATATACTTTTCTGCAATTACACGAGGTTTAACATTCTTGTATGGCCACTCTCGAGTTGAATAATAGAATTCGACCTTAAAAGATGCTTTGAGTTTTTTTATTGCAGCCTTTTTGTCGAGTTTGCTTTTATCACGACATACAACCAAACCACCACTATCATGAGTACATTTCAATACGAACTGGTTAGGTAGAGAGTCCCAATCAATGTCATCTACGGAATCCCAAACTCCAAGTGTCGGAATTATATATTTCTCTCCTATGATGGAAGCCACATATTTCTTCGCCTCGTATTTATCAACCATCTTTGAGTACTCGGGATTGCGGTTGTAAATCTTCAGCCATTGAAGCTTCTCGTTAAAGGACTGTGGATTCTTCAGGTTAAGAGGTTTCCCACAAAGACATCGATACTGAATCTTCAGATAGACTTTATCCGAAAGCCATCGACGAAGAGGTGTATGGTCAACGATATAATACAAAAGCCATGGAAGTGCATCTTTAGATGTAAGATGCTGAATTACATAATTTGCCATATTATTTTGAAGTATCTATTAAAAGCCATTCTTTACAGTTAATATTATGCTCACTATTTTTGAACCAGTTGCTTGGTGCCACAATGATCTTATCAGTATTATTGTTAAGCCATGCTCCCCACCAAGAAAAAGTACTATTGGCAATGATATTATGCTTGCATTGGGTCATGAGGTACATATCTTGATAGCTATCTTTGCCTTGGTTCCAGTTGACAATCTTGAAATTAACTCTAAATTCCTTCATAAACGAATCGCACCAAGATGGTTCGTTAGAAAATACATAGAAAATAGGATTATCTACTCTATCTTTTATCTGTTCTATAGCTTGGCGATAATAATTCTCATTACAAACACAGTAATATGGAAGTTTCAAGTAATCACCTCTGCGGATATGTATACTAACAGAATTGTTCCCATGCATTTCGTTAGCTGTATCAACATTTTTATTACCAATATTGTGAAATCTATATGCATTAACAACGACATCCTTTATGGACTCGAAGTATTTAGGCGATAACCAATCGCCCATAAGAAATGATTTTTTACTTTCTAATGCATCTGGACAAAAGGTATATGGTTCGTCTATTGTAAGAATACTCTTTGGTTTATACCTTCTTAGCATCTTGATCAATAGACTATGCAACGCTGATGTCTGATTGGGGGAGTCCGGAATATCGAATACAGACTTCAGTTCAAATCCGTTATGCATTTTGTTAGTTTGAAAAAGAGTCGTATCTAAAGAACAACTCTTCCCTTTTGCTTTCATACTCAAAAAAAATGCATATTGAAACATTTGATTGCCTAAACCGCCAGATAGTATTATAGTTTGCTTCATTTTCCCAATATTTCTTTAAGTGTGTTTTTCCAACCTTCCCAATCAGTCATCTGTTGATAGAGTTTATAGGCTCCATCAGAGACGTCTTTATATAAACATTTATTATTAGCAAGTTCATTTATTTGGGCAGCCATAGCAACAGATGTATCAGCAACAAATCCATTATAACCAGATTTAATAATCTCAGGATGAATACCAACTTTATATGTGAATACTGGTTTCTTAAGGCCTAAAACCTCGAGAAGTACGAACTCTGTTGTAGATGGCCAAATGGATGGGTTGATTACACCACGACTGGCTGCAATAACTTCTCCAAGGTTCGTCTTCCACGTACATTCATTGCGCATTTCGAGAATACCTTCGTCAACGTATGTCTGTAATCCATAATTATTCAAAGCAAAATCAATACTCTTTTGAGATGCGTATGCAGCGACCACCTTAACGTTCGAATTACAATGCTCCAGCACATCCTTCAACAGATGAATACCCTTATCTATTCGATTTTGAGCTACAAACACAAAATAGTCTCCCATAGTGGGATTATATTTCTTAAGCTTGTCGCCATTGAAGTAAAGAGGGGTAGTATAGCAATGATCGCGATGGATACCATATCTAACATAGAAACCAACCTGCTGCTGAGAAGATGTGATGACAGCACCAGCCTTAGTTAATTCTCTCTGAAGTCGATAGCGATTGATTGTGGAATTGAGCTTCTTTATGAACCCTTTCAGCCCTTTATCATTTGATCGTACACAGTTACGGAATAGAGCTTCTTTAAAACCAAGGTCAAGGCACTTAGTGCAAAGGCCCCTCTCATCATTAGCATAATAATTATAGCAGAAGAAATCTTGCATGAAGATTTTGGAGATGACTTTTATTCCCCTTTTACGAGCCATTGACCAATAGATTATATTCTTGTTGGTCACTGATCCCAGTGTAAAGATTGTATCTGGATTGAAATCGTCTAGTACATGCGTGTACTGTTTCTTATGTTTGCCTTGAAACCAATTGGCAGTGAAATTGCATGGATAGCGATAATATAACTTTGTACCATCTTCTTCCACCTTATCCTCAGTCACTTCGTCAGAATAAACTGCGACTGTACACCCAAGTTCAAGGAGAAGTTTCTTGGCTATCTGACTAACGTAAGCTCCCGAGAAGTCGCCAAGATAGGCATCTGGAATAAGTAGAACTCGTTTATTTAACATGTTATCTTTTTCTGAATTTTGATACAAATGAACCAAAGAAAGACCTGTTTGTGAGATAAAGTGTTGTAAAATAAACCATTGAGAATACAACAAAATATCCGACATACATATATATATTGTGGTAGTCAGGACTCAAAACATAATGAAGTATTATAAATGGAACAATGACAACCATCGATTTCAAAAACTCCATTACAAGCATTTTGATTTCCAGAGATAGATACTTTCGCATCAATTTTAAATACCAAACTATGAATAAAAGGCTCACAGCAAGTGTTGCAAGTGGTATAGCGTAAATCTGGGTAGCTTTAATGATGGTCAAAAGAATCCCAATATAAGCTATTGCACATAAGATATCCAACTTTGCCGACTTGTTAATCATACCCCCTGTGTAAAGAATATTGTTACAATATGCTCGGAACTGAAATAGAATCTTAGCTACAACAATCACAATAAGCAACCAGGTTCCCCCATATTTATCAAGACCAACCCAATAGTTAATGACTGATTCCGTAAAACAAATGGAATATAGGCCAACGACAGCAAGCGTAATAGCAAAAAATTGTGTTATATTTCGAAATATATTATTAATTTTCCCTTTATCGCCAGAAGACAATGTTAGAGAGAAAAGGGCAAAGAATGAACCGTTGGTCTGGGAAACAAATCCACATGCTACATAACAAACTTTTGACGTGAGATCGTATACTGCAGCCAAAGCCGGATTCATGAAGTGGGCAATAATGAAGCTTTGAGAATTACCCATTAAAACACTGGATAACTTAGAAAAAAAAGGATAAATACAATCCTTTGCTAAAGACTTACTCTCCGATATCGAATAAATTGGTTTTTGAATAGAATCTCGATTCTGTTTATGTATAATCCACCATCCTTGGCAAGTGAGATTGAGTAAGGCTCTAACCAAATAGCTCATTGCGATAGCGACAACTCCTAAACCGAGGAGAAGGAAAGCAACTAAGGATGCAATAGCCAATAGTCCAGTACATGTATTGATCATACCTACCGCCTTAGTGTCTTGCCATACCTGCGGAAAAGCCCCGAATAAGGACACACAAATAGCGACAGAAGAAGCAAACAATGCTATGATATAAGACAAACGAATTTCATAAGAAACAGATTCTTCAACGTTAATCCAATTCGTTATGAAAGGGGCAATACATAAACCAAGAAAAAGGATTCCAAAAGCTATTAATATTGCTGTCACTATATTGGCACCAGCAAGTTTTCCATATCTCTCTTTGTCACCTGAACCTATAGCTGCTGCCATCTTCTGCGTAATCACACTAGAGAATCCACTCTCAAGCAATCCCAACATTGCTACCATATTACCTGTTGCAAGCCATGCTCCATATGTAGATACCGACATATAGTGAAAATATACCGGGACCATCACAATGCCGTTGATGATTACGATAATTGCATTAATGGAGTTAAAGAAGTAATTATATATAGAAGCTTTATAAATACTCATACACTATTTCCATAAATTACTAAAACCTACATTTCCGATCATTAGAATTAATATATTTAAGAAAACAAGAATACTTAATGATAACTTAAAGTAACGCGCATAACCAACGCGCACCTGGTAAAAAAACCAAGGCAGTGTAAATATCAGACCTTCTGATATATAACCAATATGCATCTGTTTTGACAAAAAACCGCTTAGCATAATTCCAAAACCCAAAATGGTCATAGTATCCAAATTTTTAAAAGAGACAGATTTCCAGCTGTGGAATAGTGCAATAAGGTATCCAAACTGGAAAGTACCCATCAAAAAATCCTGTAACTGCCAAGAATATGCGACATTGACTTCTACTGATTTGAAAAATTGAACCCAGGGAAATGGACCAATCATTCCAAATATTATTTTTATTGGAAGTGCTAAATAAGACATAGCATTTACATAACCAGCATTATAATCCTCAGTATTGGCAGAATCTGTAATATTCTTTAAATAAATAAATGCTATTATACCTAAAAAGACATAGAAGAGCTTTAATCCAATATTTTTCGTCCTATTAAAATAGCCCCAAAAGGATGATATACCTACAATTAAGATATACATCGTTCTTTGATAAAAAGAGACTATTGCAGTTACAATAAAAGAAAAGAACTTTTCAATAGCTGAATTGCTCAATGAAATAAGGACAACACCTATGGAAATAAGGCAGATTCCAAAAGGATCGCGCCATATCATATCATTTAGAAGGAATGAAGGGAAAAACGATGTCCAACCTAATACAAGTTTCTTAGATTCTTCATTCACGCTACTAGACCTACAACACAAAAAATAGATATTTACAGAAGTAAAGAGCGAAGAAAATACATTTAATGGCGAATAATTCATCCATTTATTCTGTAGGAAAAAGAAAGGATAGCTTATAAAATGGTAAATCTCAGAATGAGAATTTTGAAATTCATAAGCATCCATCCAGTAAAAAATGCCACTTGATCTTCTTGCTTCTTGCAAACGTTCTATAGCGTCAAATGTTGTTAAATATTCATGCCAAAATGCACTAGATGGCTGTCCTGTTCCTACAAAATAATGAGGATCCACAAAGTACAAATAGTGCATTAATCCAATAATTATTTGGGCAATGAATGCAAATACATAATACCTAATATAGAACGAGCCTTTAAGTATTAATTTGACACATACTATCGTTAGAATAAAGAAACAAATGCATGATGCTAAATAACTACTTACCGTTGCTGTTGCAAATGGGCTAAGTGCAATAGGCAATACCACAAACAAAGCAGCTACAATAAATAATTTATATAGATATGAATTGAATGTTATGTTTTGATACATGAACAATCGGATTAGTAAGTTTCAATTATGTCAACAATATTGATTGTATCTTCAAAGCCTGTAGCCTCATGGAGTTTCTTACCATCAAGTGCCAAATACTTCATACCCACATCGGCACGCTGGACACTTCCGAAACAGCCTTTTGGAACTTCCTTCCCCATAGCATGATGGATCTCGGTAACAATCTCTTTGACGGTTACAGTTTCCTTGCCCTGGATGTTATAGAGACCGGAAGGAAGGTTCTTCTCGAATGCCAATGCGAGCATACGAGGAACTTCATTCACATGGATGTACTGACGGGTCTGGTCACCTGCTGTAAAGTGGAGTTCTTCGCCATTACGGATTGCATTGATAACGTATGGGATGAGACGCTTTGGATTTTCACCTGCTCCATAGATTGTAGGAATATAGAAATGCCAGTGAGTGAAATCGTGCTTATAAGAAGCAACGAACTTACTCAACATGCGTTTGCTGACGGTATAGTCGTTAGGAGCAGTACACATTGAGGTAAGAACGTCTTCCTCTGTGAAGAAGCGTTCCTCCTTAGTTTCTCCCATTTCGAATACGCTACCGAAGGTAACAAATCGACCTTGGTAGTTGAGTTCTTTCAACTTGTTACAGATAGTGACAGGAGCAGTTACATTGAGGTTATAAATGAGGTTGAAACCTTCCTTGAGATTTGCCTGAATACCTGCACCAATGGCATAAATGATTATATCAGAATCTATGAGACCAGAACAATCGAGCTCTGCATCCATGAGGTTCACCTTATAGAAATTGTCATACTTGTGACCAACAGGTTCATCAAGTCCGTACATATCCAAAGCCCACCCGGCTTCGTTGGCATATTTAGCAATGGCTGTTGAGAGGAAGCCATTTGTTCCTAATATTGAAATCTTCATCCTATAAACTTATTGATCTCCTCCACACAGAGGTCATATACATTTTCTGTCTTATAGCGCTTGTACCAGTCGGAAGTGAGGACTGCACACTCTTTGGCATTCAAACGAGGCTTCCAACCGAGACGGGTCTTTGCCTTGTTGATGTTGAGCATCAAGAGGTTTGCCTCATGGAGGGCATTAGGATCGCTTACGTCCTTCAGCTCACCAAAGCCGAAGTTCTCGATGATGGCGGTTGCTACCTCCCAAACGGTCAGGACGCTTTCTGCCTCAGGACCGAAGTTCCAGCCCTCGCAATAACCGGTTGGATCGTTCCACATCTTCTGAGCGAGAAGCATGTAGCCTGAGAGTGGTTCAAGAACATGCTCCCAAGGACGTACTGCCTTTGGTGAACGAATGTCAATAACCTTGGTAGTCTCAAGAGCACGAATGCAGTCTGGAATGATGCGGTCTTTTGCCCAATCACCACCACCGATAACATTACCTGCACGTACGCTGGCGAGTGATACGGTATGCTTCTTGCCATAGTCAGCAGGATTGAAAAAGGAACGTCTCCATGACTGGATAGCCACCTCACAAGCACCCTTGGATGAAGAGTATGGGTCGTAACCTCCGAATGGATCGGTCTCGACATAACCTTCGAACTGCTCGCAGTTGTCGTAACACTTGTCAGTAGTAATCATCACACCCACCTTCACGCTCTTGGTAGCGCGAATGGCCTCCATGATGCAAATAGTGCCCATCACGTTCACTTCGTAAGTCTCCACAGGAATCTCATATGAGAGACGAACGAGAGGTTGTGCAGCAAGATGAAAGACTATTTCAGGCTGATATTCAACAAAGATCTGCTTCATCTTCTCGCCATCGCGAATGTCGGCACGAATGTCTGCTTTAATCTTGTTGCCAATGCCAGAGAGCACAAAGTTATCGCGCTCTGAATATGGGTCAAGACTTACACCTACTACTTCAGCCCCAAGTTCGTGGAGCCAAATGCAAAGCCAAGAGCCCTTGAAACCTGTGTGACCCGTTACGAGCACTTTCTTACCTTTGAAGAAACCATTATATATATCAATGTTCATTTCTTTAACTTTCAAATTATTAAATCTTTAACCTTTTATCTCGTATGCAATTGTATCCTTTGGATCATACAGTTTATCCGTATAAGCCAAAAGGATAAAGTCCTTATCACCATTGTTCACCACAACGTGAGCCACATTATTAGGAATGAATACCGTGATAGCCTTTACCAAAGACATTTCAATATCGAGACGCTCATGAGTCTCCATGTCCTCCAGTTTAAGAATAGCACTTCCCTCAATGATGGTAAACCACTCTACAGCCTCCGGGTGATAATGTCCACCCTTAGCCTGCCCAAGCTTGCCCATGGTTAGATAAACTTCACCAGTATAAGTGGGTATGCCCTCCTCTGTTCCTGTAATTGCTTTCAGGAACCAACCTCTATCATCTGCTATCAACCGCCGCTGGATGATGGTAGCCCTTTCTTTTAAAGGTTTATTCATATACGTAATCTTTTATTACTTGGAACCACATTTTATATGCATTAGGAAGTAAGTGAACCCCATCGGCAGTATACCTGTTGGGAAGAATATTATCCTCTGCATAAAGTGGGTATAAATTAATGTATCTGCATTTGTATTTTCTACTAATTTGTTCTATGATGCCGTTCGCTTCGATTATCTTTTGGCAGCTAGGAACATTGATATTCTTGATTGCCTTGTTGACAGGAAGGATGGATTGTAAATAGATGACAGTTAACGGCATTGAATCCTTCAGTGATTTTACCAAGGTTTCGTACTCGTTTTCGAAATCATTAAGATCTTGGTTAGTCAAACCATTAATTCCTCCCATAAGAAACACCTTAGCAGGATGTAGTGCCATAACCTGATTAATGCGTTCTGTCATTCCACATAAATCATCACTTGGATAACCCAAATTACAGATTCGCTTATCGGAAAATTCTGCTTCGAAAAGACCTCCATAGGTAATCGAATTCCCCAAGAATACGATATCGACAGTGTCTCTTAATGAATACAAACTATTTGTCCATCCTTTCAAACACTCTTCTGCCTTCCATTGATAATTATTTGAGTTAGTAGTAGCCAAATTAATCAATATATAGCCAACAAGCAGTATATTTGCAATAACAGATACAATCGGCAGTTTTCTCATTCGAAAAATCTCTTGAATATGTGTTTATCCAATAGTTGTGAAACCTTATTTTCTACGTGACTAAATATCAACAGACGCAACTTATCTACTGCCAGTGGTATAGTCATAGAAAGAACAAAGAGTAGAGATATCCAAATCCAAAAGTTGAATGTAAATCCATGTCGCAAGTATAACTCTCGAACTTGACCATAGCAATGAATACCGCCCTCTTGCATCAAGTATATAGACAAGCAAGATGCAGCCAAATAGTTTATTACATTACTTCTGTATTGAATCTTTGTAAACAACATAAACAACGATATCGCACTTATCAACACAAATGGACTATTGTAGCAAAACACACGATAGGCATCTATTCCACTGCGGTGAAGAACAACTGCAAGAATTGCCGTAATGGTGGATGATCCTGCAAACAAAAGCAAATCGTATTTTCTAGCAATGTGTTTGTGATAATATATCTTCAGGTAGCGACCAATCAAATAGAGCATTATAAAATTGGTAAGATTATAACCATCAGTTACAAATGTTACATCTTGCATCCATCCCAAATAGACATTGACAAACAACAATATAAGAATTGTTGTCAACAATGATTTTTTTGTTGCAACCTCAACATACTTATTAATTGGGCTACTCAAGAACATCAGTATGAAGTAATACTGTATAAACCAATAGGTTTTATTGGATATTACAAAAATACCTCTCTGAGCTATTCTGCCAATCGACCCAATCACTCCCCCCTGTAAACCATTAGTATATAAATAGTTACAAAACCCCATCATTGCAAAAAATGAGACAACAGAGAATAGCTTAACAAATCCGCCAGCTTTGAACTTAATAGAGAAATAGCCTGAGATCAATATAAATACATCTACAGCTGCAATCAAGAAACTGTCAACTATCAAAGCATAGTCAATCTGTGAAGAAGACAATAACGGAGTTTCACCGAATGACAAGAATCTATACTGTCCTAAACCGTGAAATATGAAATGATGGAGTACAATAAATGCCATCACAACCAGTCGCAGTAACTCTATGTTCGATTCTCTCTGCTTTGCCATTACCATAGACTAAATATTGCCGGTTACTTTACGTGCTTCAATAGAAGGAACCTGACGATCCCAACGCTTCCAAGGAGCTTTATCCTGAGCTAGAAGGTTCTCAAGCATATTCTTCTCACGGATGTTGTCCATACACTGCCAGAAGCCTTCGTGGATATATGACATCAATTCACCCTTGTTTGCTAATTCAACAAGAGCAGTTTTTTCAAACACACAAGCATCACCATCAAGAAGGTCGAATACCTGTGGTTCGAGAACCATATAGCCTGCATTGATGGGAGCACCATCGCTCGCATTCTTTTCACGAAATGAACGAACAGAGTTGTTTTCGCTAATATCCAGCACGCCCTTATCCTGTACCATCTTAACAGCAGTAAGAGTTGCGAGCTTGCCATGGCTTTTGTGGAACTCAATGAGCTTATCAATCTCTACATCACACACACCATCTCCATAGGTCATGAGAAAAGGCTCATTACCTACATACTCTTGGATACGCTTGATGCGACCACCGGTCATGGTGTTGTAGCCTGTATCAACCACCGTTACCTTCCAAGACTCCATATTGGTCTGGTGTACGGTCATCTCGTTTTTACCATTGCAGTAATCGAAAGTAACATCGGAGTTGTAAAGGAAGTAGTTGGCAAACCACTCCTTGATGTGCTCCTGTTTATAACCAGCACAGATGATAAACTCAGTATGACCGTAGTAGGCATACTCTTTCATGATGTGCCAAAGGATAGGCATACCACCAATCTCGATCATTGGCTTTGGTTTAAACTGAGATTCCTCAGAAATGCGGGAGCCGAAGCCTCCGGCGAGAAGAACGACTTTCATATTAATTACATTTAAAATTATCGGATATAAAAGACGTACATCACTATAAATTGGGTCATATTTCGTGCGAAGTAATATCGAACCCATAGATCCACACGCCTTAAATGTTAACTTGTTAACTGACTTTGTTTTTGAACTAGTAGGAAATATCGAACTTTTGTTCCACCTGTGTGCTGATTAACCTTATTAAAATTCAAATGAAAATCGCTACTGAAATGAGGAAGGCGATTGTTTGGAGATTCTGCTTCACTCAGAAATCAAGAAAAAATCCTTTTAATGATCTGGATGAAAGAATCGGCCTTTACTTAGAAGCTTATTTTGAAATGATTAGAAAAATCGATTAAGGACAATTTGTATAAATGCTATCTCCACCACTGTTTCTGTTGTTTCAGTCGGAAACTCGTAGTCAATGGTATATCTCCTATAGTTTTCAAACCAAGAGGACGTTCTTTCCACAATCTATCCTTTAGGAATGACATTGAATTTCTTTGGGGACTGAGAACAACTTCAAATTCCCCACCGAACCTGTCTTTCACCCACATTGCTAAATCGCCTTGACATCTTCCATTAGTAAGAATTACAATTAGCCGACTAAACAGATAAATATCTATTGTTTAATCATGTCAAAATAGCTTTTTAGCCAAGTTAGGAATACCAGCTAATTCGTTCTGGATGTACTCAAGACTTGCAATCTTGACCTTGGTTTCTTCGAGATTCAGGCGGCGGGTGTTATCTGAATTAAATTCAGTTAACTCACAGCGTTTCTCATCACCTTCTGTGAAATACTTATCGTAATTTAAACTGCGGTTATCAGCTGGCACGCGATAGAAGTCACCCATATCCTCTGCCTTGGCGCACTCCTCATTAGTGAGGAGAGTTTCGTACATCTTCTCTCCATGACGGATGCCGATGACCTTGATATCTTCTTTCTTGCCGCCAAAAAGCTCACATACGGCTTCGGCCTGGGTCTGGATGGTGCAGGCTGGTGCTTTCTGAACAAGTATATCACCATTTTGACCATGTTCGAAGGCGAAAAGAACGAGATCGACGGCCTCTTCGAGTGACATAATGAAGCGGGTCATTTTGGACTCGGTGAGGGTTATAGGGTTGCCGTTGCGAATTTGGTCTATCCAGAGAGGAATAACAGAACCGCGAGAGCACATCACATTACCATAGCGTGTACAGCAGATTTTTGTTTCACCTGAGTAGCGTGACTTTGCGACTGCAATCTTCTCCTCAATAGCCTTAGTGATACCCATGGCGTTAATAGGATATGCAGCCTTGTCGGTTGAGAGGCAGATGACGGCCTTCACGCCTGCTTCGATAGCTGCGGTGAGGACATTATCTGTACCGATGACGTTGGTCTTGACGGCTTCCATTGGGAAGAACTCACAAGAAGGAACCTGCTTGAGGGCGGCTGCATGGAAGATGTAGTCTACACCAGGCATTGCGTCCTTACAAGACTGAAGGTTGCGAACATCGCCAATGAAAAACTTAATCTTGCCTGCGTACTCAGGATATTTAGTCTGATACTCATGACGCATATCGTCCTGCTTCTTCTCATCGCGTGAAAAAATGCGAATCTCCTTGATGTCGGTCTGGAGGAAACGATTCAACACAGCATTACCAAATGAACCTGTGCCTCCAGTAATCATAAGAGTTTTACCTGCAAAAATTGACATAATTGTATGATGTTATTATTTGTTATTCTTTTACTACCTTATCAAAAAATGTATCAGGTCTCTCTGGATTGAAAATCTCGTTGCAATACATGACAGTAATAAGGTTTTGCGTATCAGAGAGGTTGACGATGTTGTGGGTATAGCCAGGAAGCATGATGACGCTCTGGATTTTGTCACCTGACACTTCATATTCGAGAATCTCTCCATTTGGATCATTCTCATTACGAAGCTGAATAAGTCCATGACCACTAACTACGATAAACTGTTCCCATTTGGTATGATGCCAATGTTCTCCCTTGGTAATTCCTGGTTTGGAGATATTGATGCTGACCTGACCGCAATTTAAGGTATGAACAAGTTCCGTGAAACTACCTCTGTTATCAACGTTCATCTTCAAATCGAAGATCGCCTTTTCCTTTGGGAGATAACTGAGGAAAGTGCTATAGAGTCGTCTTGCGAATGAGTGGGCAGGTATCTCAGGAATCATCAGAGTTTTAGGCATCTCTGCAAACTTGTGAAGAAGGTCGACAATCTCTCCGAGCTTGACATGATGAGTGATTGGTACGGCACAATAGCGACCTTCCCGAGTGAAGACTGCTTTAACTCCATCAAACTCGCAATGATGCTCTTCTCCCTTCAAAGTACAGATCATTTCCTCTACCAAGTCATCAATGTAGAGGAGCTCCATATCTACGTTAGGATCATTTACTATGATTGGTAGATCATTAGCTATGTTATTACAGAACGTGGCTATAGCACTATTGTAGTTTGGCCGACACCACTTGCCATAAAGATTAGGGAAACGATAAACCAATACTTTTGCTCCAGTCTCTTCGCCATACTGGAACATGAGTTCCTCTCCAGCCTTCTTGCTCTTACCATACTCGCTGGTGCCGAAACGGCCTGCGAGGGTGGCTTGGATAGAGCTACTAATCATCACTGGACAGCTGTTCTTATGCTTCTTGAGGGTGTTCAAAAGAACGGTAGCAAAGCCGAAATTACCTTCCATAAACTCCTTTGGGTCTTGTGGACGGTTGACACCAGCAAGATTGAAGACAAAATCACAATCTTTACACCATGCGTCAAGTTGCTCAAAAGTAGAATCGATGTCGTACTCATAAACCTCACCAATAACAAGATCTTCATAACACTTTGTTTTGCCGGTCTTGATGTTATTGAGTTGTGCACAAAGATTTTTGCCCACAAACCCCTTGGCACCTGTTACTAATACTTTCATAAATCTGAGATTTAGAATTTACGCCAAACCATTTTGTTGACTACACCTACGTATGACTGAATAATCTTAACCACCTTGGTGCTGACATTCTCATCAGTATAGTTTGGTACTGGAGTTCCATAATCACCGTTCTTGACAAGTTCAACTGCAGTATCAACTGACTGGAGAAGGCCATTAGTATCAATTCCAGAAAGGATGAAACCCGCCTTGTCGAGCGATTCTGGTCTTTCGGTAGAAGTACGGATGCAAACAGCAGGGAATGGATAACCTACGCTAGTGAAGAAACTACTCTCCTCTGGAAGTGTACCGGAGTCAGATACCACGGCATAAGCCTTCATCTGGAGACAGTTGTAGTCGTGAAACCCAAGAGGCTGCTGTACCTGTACGCGAGGATCGAGTTGGAAGCCAGAAGCTACGAGACGGTTACGTGAACGAGGGTGGCAGCTGTAGAGGATAGGCATGTCGTATTTCTCAGCCATAGCATTGATAGCATTGAAAAGAGAGAGGAAGTTCTTCTCGGTGTCAATATTCTCTTCACGATGAGCAGATAGGAGAATGTACTTGCCCTTCTCCAATCCGAGGCGCTGGTGAACGTCGGATGCCTCAATCTCGGCGAGGTTCTGATGAAGCACTTCAGCCATAGGCGAACCTATAACATAAGTGCGCTCGCGTGGAAGTCCGCACTCCGCAAGGTAGCGACGTGCGTGTTCTGAATATGCAAGGTTGACATCTGAGATAATATCTACTATGCGACGGTTGGTCTCTTCTGGGAGGCATTCGTCTTTACAACGATTACCTGCCTCCATGTGAAAAATAGGGATATGAAGTCGCTTTGCTCCGATGACACTCAAACAACTGTTTGTATCACCCAAAACGAGAACTGCATCAGGTCTAGTAGCTACCATAAGCTTATAACTGGCATTAATAATATTTCCACAAGTTGATCCGAGGTCATCGCCTACGGCATTCATATAAACTTCAGGATCTTTGAGTTTTAAGTCCTTGAAGAACACGCCATTGAGGTTATAGTCATAGTTCTGACCAGTATGAGCAAGGATAACGTCAAAATACCGACGTGCCTTGTTAATGACGGCAGCAAGACGGATAATCTCTGGACGTGTACCGACAATAATCAGCAGTTTTAGTTTGCCATTATTCTGGAAACTGACGTTTGAATAGTCTGTTCTGAGTTCCATAAATGTATGTTATATATTCTATTTCTGTTATTTCAAGTGCGGCAACCGATTCGATGATTTATATCGATCTAGTTGCCCGCATTTCATTCTTAATCATTAGTACTATAGTATTTTGCATACCACTCTGCGAACGCTCTCAAACCATCTCGAAGTGGTGTTGACGGTTTGAAACCAAAGTCTTGCTCAAGAGGTGTGGTATCGGCGAATGTAACAGGAACATCCCCTGATTGCATCGGAACGAGTTCCTTATGAGCCTCAAAATCATAATCGGCAGGGAGAACTTTAGCGGTAATTAGTTCTTCTTGAAGGATAGTCACAAAATCCAGCAGATTCTCTGGCGAGTTATTGCCAATGTTATACACTTTATATGGAGGAATTGGCAATCCATCCTCACCGTTCTGTTTTTCCGGAGCGTGTTGCATAACACGTACTACTCCCTCCACAATATCATCCACATAGGTGAAATCACGCTTGCAATTACCATAATTGAAAATCTTGATAGTTTCGCCTTTTACAAGCTTATTGGTGAACCCGAAATACGCCATGTCCGGACGACCTGCAGGACCATAAACTGTAAAGAAACGCAAGCCTGTTGATGGAATATTATAGAGTTTTGAGTATGCATGAGCCATCAACTCGTTACTCTTCTTGGTTGCCGCATAAAGACTAACTGGGTTGTCAACCTTGTCGTCAGTTGAATACGGAACTTTCTTGTTACTACCATAGACTGATGATGAAGATGCATAAATCAAGTGTTCTACCTCATGATGACGACAGGCTTCAAGGATATTATAGAAACCAATAAGATTACTTTGGATATAGGCATCAGGATTGGTGATACTATAACGAACCCCAGCCTGGGCTGCAAGATTTACGACAACGGAAATTTGGGTTTCAGAGAAAATTCTCTCTACCACATCCTTGTCAGCAATCGAGGCACGAACAAAAGTCCAGCCACGGTTTAACGACTCTATTTCCTTGAGACGTTCATACTTGATATTGACATCGTAATAATCGGTGATGGAATCAATACCGATTACCTTGATATTTCGGAAATCATGGAAAAGACGCATGACAAGGTTACTCCCAATAAAACCGGCAGCACCCGTTACAAGCACTGTCTTTCCATCCAGTTCTACATTATATGGCAACATGGTCAGTCTCTTCTAAAAATGTCACGTGTATAAACCTTTGCTTCCACATCTTCCAGACTGTTGTCAAAGCGGTTGGCTATAATAGCCTTGCTCTGCGCCTTGAATCCGACAAGATCATTAACGACCCTGCTGCCGAAAAATGTAGTCCCGTCCTCAAGCGTGGGTTCATATATGATCACTTCCGCACCCTTCGCCTTAATACGTTTCATTATACCTTGAATGGCGGATTGGCGGAAATTGTCAGAATTCGATTTCATGGTCAGGCGGTATACACCGATGACGCAGGTATGCTCCTTGGATGCATCCCATTGTCCGTTCCCTGTATAATAGCCTGCCTTGCGGAGCACTGCATCAGCTATATAATCCTTGCGGGTTTTGTTTGATTCCACGATTGCGGACATCATGTTCTGGGGAACATCCTGATAGTTGGCAAGAAGTTGTTTGGTATCTTTCGGCAGGCAATAACCGCCATAACCGAATGAAGGATTATTATAATGTGTCCCAATACGGGGGTCAAGGCCTACGCCCTCAATGATCGCTTTGCTGTCCAATCCCTTTATTTCCGCATATGTATCAAGTTCATTAAAGTAGCTGACACGAAGAGCCAGATAGGTGTTGGCGAAGAGTTTGACAGCTTCCGCCTCTTTTATGCCCATGAAGAGCGTATCGATGTTTTCTTTGACAGCCCCTTCCTGCAAAAGGGCGGCAAATGTCCTGGCTGCTTCCTGTAACATATCGACATTCGTGACGGACTTAATCGCCTTATTTTCTTCCGCAAACTCCGGACCGTCAATAATCTTCGGATAGCCTACGATGATACGGCTCGGATAGAGGTTGTCATAAAGAGCCTTGCTTTCACGGAGGAACTCCGGTGAGAACAGCAGGTTGAACTTCTTTACTCCTTTTTTGGCATATTTCACATAAAGGTTACGGGTATAGCCCACCGGAATCGTCGATTTGATCACCATTATAGCATCAGGATTCACTTCAAGCACAAGGTCGATAACCTCCTCCACACGGCTCGTATCGAAGTAATTCTTCACAGGATCATAGTTTGTAGGAGCGGCTATTACCACAAAGTCGGCGTCAGCGTAGGCTGCCCTTCCGTCCAAAGTGGCTACAAGGTCAAGTGGCTTTTCAGCTAGATACTTCTCGATATAATCATCCTGAATAGGAGAAACCTTGCCGTTCAGTTTCTCCACCTTTTCCGGAACTACATCCACAGCGGTTACATGATGATGTTGTGATAGCAGTGTCGCTATGCTCAGCCCCACATAGCCTGTTCCGGCTACTGCGACCCGAATCTCTTTGAAATCACGCATATTATGTTTGATTTGGTTTTATCGATATCAATGTTATTTACCTTCCCGACCTTGCATGCTTCTCTCCATAGCCATAGCCGTAACGCTTGCCATAGCCATAATACTTGCCGTATTTGCCATAGCCATAGTAATAGCCGTACTTCTTTTTCTGAAGATCCAAGCCGTTTATAGCGATACAGAGATTAGGCAGCTTCTTGTTTTCAGAAAGCTCATTGATCAAAGTAAATTCAGCTTTGCGAGTATAATCAGCACGACAAACGTATACAGACAAATCAGCGGTACGACCTATCAGCAAAGTATCGGTTACCATACCAACAGGAGCGGTATCCAGAATCACATAATCAAAGTTAGTCTTCAATGTTTCGATGGCTTTCTCCAATCCCTCACGGGCCAATAATTCCGTTGGATTGGGCGGAACTGCTCCACCCGGAAGAATAAAAAGATTTCTGTTGATATCCGAAGGTTGAACCAGATCCATCAAGTTCATACTCGGGTTAGTCAGGAACTGAGTAATACCATGCTCTTTCTTGGGGATATTGAACACTTTATTCAGACCGGGCTTGCGAATGTCAAGGCCAACGATTACAACTTTCTTACCTAACAAAGAAAGGCTAACTGCTAAATTGGCGGAAATAAAAGACTTACCTTCACCACTGATAGTAGAAGTTACTAAAATTACGTTCTTATCTCTTTCAAGCATAAACTGAAGATTGGTACGAACATTACGGAAAGTCTCGCTCATCAGGTTGTTCTGATTCTCAAAGACCGCAATTGAACCGGATTTCTCATCCGCCAATGGAATATCACCGACAACCGGAAGTGAAGTCAATTTTTCTATATCGGCACGTCCTTCAATCTTGAATTTGGTCAAGCCTATCAGATAGATGATACCTACCGGGATTCCCATTCCCAAAAACAAAGCAACCAGATAGACCATCATCCTTTTAGGGGAAACGGGATTATCATCAGCAATCGCTGCATCAATTATCTGGGCATTATTTGCCGTAGCTGCCAAAGTAATAGCATTCTCCTCACGTTTCTGAAGCAGCATTAGATACAGTCCCGATTTGATTTCCTGCTGGCGGGCAATGCTTACAAACTGGCGTTCCTGAGTCGGGGCGTCACTGATACGACGGGAATAACGACTCGCTTCACGATCCAAATCAGCTTTAGTGATCTGTAATCCTTTCAAGGTAGCATCCAAAGTGGCCTGCACATTGCTACGCATAGCACGAATACTGGTATTAAGGTTGACAATCGCCGGGTTACTTTCCGTTGAGGTACGTAACAGACGGTTGCGTTCAATCAGCATCTCATTATAACGCGAGATTGCTCCAACCAGGCCACCATCCTGCAAACCGACATTGGCAGGCAACACTTCATATTCATCACCCTGAAGGTATTTTTGCAAATCAACAATAAGGTTGATCTGAGTCTGATTCTCCACACGTTTCTTTTCGTATTCCGCATTACCCGTCAAGGCGATCTGCGCCTCGCTACTCAAATCCGTAATACCTGCTGTACGTTTGAAATTTTCCAGATCTTGCTCAGTACTGCCCAACTCTTTGGAAATAATACCGATACGTTCATCTATAAACTCTGCCGTTTTCTGGGCCACTTCATTCTTGTCATTATTCGCATTGATGTTGTACATCTCAAGCAGTTTATTGATAAAATCCTTACCACGACGGGAATTGGTATTCTTCAATGAAATGACAACAACAGAAGTCGTTTTTGAAGTGGGAGCTATCGACAAGGAGTTGGCATATCCTTTTGCTACAGAGAAAGGACGGTTAATGAAAGCCGTAATATGACGTTCTTTCGTCACGTTTTCCGGACGAACAGCAGACAAGGTATCATTATTTGCGAAAAATGCGACCGTACCCTCATCTGTCGGGAATACGGCAGGTAATTTTTCAAACTGTCTCCGGTATTCTTTATCACCCACTTTCATTTGTACATCCATCACACCTGTCGGTTGAAGAGTCATGGCGACTTCCATCCTGCCAGGAAGCTTGTCTGCCTCCTGCGGAGTAAGGCTCACCAATACGGGAGAGGTCTGATAAAGTTCCTTTTTCGGGAACTCGTCTTCATCCACATAGGTAACAAACAGTCCTAAATTGTTTACCACCTCTCCGGACAAAGACTTCGAACGGAGCACTTCGATTTCATTATCGACATTACCGGACGAAGAGACAAAACCGTCCAAACCCATCCTTTCCAGTTCGGAAGACATACTTGTACCACCGCCTTTCTTATCATCCTTAATCAAGACTGTGGCGGAAATATTATAAACGGGCGTTGTCAGTCGCAGGTATCCCCACGCACAGGCGATACATACAATTACTGAAAACACAAACCAAGGCCAGTGAACCAGACAACGGAAAAAAATTTCCTGAATATTAACCTGCTCTTCAGAATGTTCCATACACTTTTCCTTTTTTTCCTCAACCATACAGTGATACTATTTGAAGATTGTTACTAATAAACTTGCCAATGACACCAAGATAGAGGTGGCTGAGAACCAAAGGCTTGTACTGTTACCAATATCAGAGTTACGCGCTTTCGCCTTGTTCGGAGTCACATAAACAATATCATTCTGCTGCAACCAATAATAAGGGGAAAGAATGGTTTCCGCACTGTTCAGATCCAGCGTTATAATCTGCTGTTTGCCGTCAGCACCTTCACGAATCAGTTTTACATTATCACGAAGCCCCCAGACAGTCATATCACCCGCCATGGCCAAGGCTTCCAACAGATTCACCTTCTCATTATTGATGGTAAAGGTACCGGGACGTGCAACTTCACCCAGTACAGAAATTTTATAGTTTACCATGCGGACGGTTACTATCGGAGTCTCCTTGATATAAGGTTTCAACTTTTCTATAATTAATTGTTCTGCCTCTTTCTTTGTCAAACCGCCCACCTTTAATTCGCCTAAAACCGGAAAATTGATCTTTCCTTCATTATCCACCAAATAAGGTTGCAGAACCGGCTGGACACTCAACTGCGAATTTCCAGCAGCCACACTAGCAGGACTAGCTACCGTCAGATTGAATGGAATAGCCAACTCGGGACTGGTACATGAAACCACAATAGTAAGCAGGTCTTTAGGCATTATCTTGGCATCATACAAATTTTCCTGTTGGACGGTCTGTTCCACAACTTCCACATCCTGCAAGTAAGGAACCTTTTTGTATGACTGACAAGACGCGAGCAGAAATATCGCAATCAGACAGGCAAACACATTACGTCCCATACCTTGCATACTCATATACATGTAAAATGATTTATTCATAAAATTATAAATTTATTATTCCTTATCCAACCTCTCAAATTTCGGAGAATTCTTTGACTTAAATTCCGGCACGACTTTCTTCATCAACCGCACGGTATCCATAATCTTTACCGTACGCGACAACTTCTCAAACTCTGCATAAGTATCAAGGATATCTGCATATTCATACCGACGTACTTTAGCTATCATAATTTTCTTGTTTTCGGTAGGTATTGTATTTTCTTTATCGCTCAACACCTCTTCATAAAGCTTTTCACCCGGACGTAATCCTGTAAATTCGATCTTTATGTCTTCCCCCGGACGATAACCCGCCAATTCAATCATACGGGTAGCCAAATCAACAATCTTCACGGCTTTGCCCATTTCAAAAACAAAGATCTCATTGCCCTCTCCCATCGTGGCAGCCTCCATCACCAAACGGCAAGCTTCAGGAATAGTCATGAAGAACCGGATGATATCAGGATGAGTAACAGTGACAGGACCGCCATTCTCAATTTGTTCCCTAAAACGAGGAATGACAGAACCATTACTGCCCAATACATTTCCGAAACGTGTCGTGATGAATTTGGTATGACCTTTCACTTTCCCTTCACGAATAGCACATCCCAAACTCTGTACATAGATTTCTGCCAAACGTTTGGAGCACCCCATTACATTGGTAGGATTCACGGCTTTATCTGTAGAAACCATAATCATTTTTTCTGCGCCATATTCCACAGCCATGTCAGCTACCTGTCGGGAACCGGTTACATTGACAAGGACAGCCTCGCAAGGATTTTCTTCCATCAACGGTACATGTTTGTAAGCGGCGGCATGAAAGACGATTTGAGGATGATAAAGATCAAACACCATACGTACACGCTCTTTCACACGCACGTCACCGATCACAGGAATAAAATCTATATTTGGATAATTTTTCTCAAATTCAAGACGGACATTGTGTAAAGGAGTCTCTGCAGAGTCGAACATGATAAGTTTTTGAATTCCCATCTGCACCAATTGACGGCAAAGTTCACTGCCAATACTGCCTGCCGCACCGGTCACCAACACCACTTTTCCCCTGAATTCTTCCGCAACCTGACGAAGATTGATGTTGATTTCAGCACGTCCCAGCAAATCTTCAATCTTGATGGGACGTATCCATTGGTGAAAATTGCCGTCAGAATCCGCTTCACTGATAGTAGGAGCTATCAATGTTTTAAGTTCATTGCTTTTACAATATTCCAAAAGGCGTTTTTCTTCCAAGCGAGTGTCTTCATAACGGGCAAACAGGATCCCCTTAATTCCACGCTTTCGCATGATATAATCAACATCCGACTCATTTTCAAAGTAATAAACGGGAAGATCTGCCAATCGGCGTCGGCTGTTATTTTTACCATATACATAAAAACCTGCTACCTTATAATGTGCACTATCCCTAAGACGTAATTTCAAGGCCACGCTCTCTTCGTCAGTACCATAAATAAGAATACGGGTATTCTTTTTATTCACCCAATCCAACAAGAGGTCATAGACGATTATTAACGATACGCGAAAAGATGTCAGAATCACCAGAGTCAATAAGCCATCAAATAGAAGATAGGATATTTTATAATTGTATGGCAATTGAATCTCATATATAAGCCCAAAAGAAATAATGGCCAAACAGACAATTTTGAATAAAACGGCACACATGATACGCCAAAGTTCACGAGCTTGTGAAAAACGAATCGTATTACGATAAGTATGGAATAACAAAGCGCCCGCAACACTTGACACCAAGGAAACACAAGCAAATTTACAAAGCATCCAGTCTGTCATTGGCACATGCGCCATATAATGAATTACAGCATAAGCTACCAATGAACACAATACAGAAAGTGCCGTGTCAATACCTAAAACAACCCAATAACTGAAATAGTTTTTGCGGGCATATTGTACTATGCCCTTCAATGTTTTTTCCATTATAGTATAAATGAATAAAATAATATTTCGAAGTTTGATTTATCTGATTGATTACTATCAATACAAAGGCAATGAGCAAGATTTCAATGTCAGTGTAACCCAACAGAGAATCTTTTCATCTTTCGATACGTACATACATTTCTACACTATATCTTTTACAAGATATAATTCATAATACTTTTATGGATTTTTTTGAGAGAGGTCATCGATAAATATATCCACTGTTTGGTTACCGATGTCAGATAGACTGTCTGCTATTTTACAGACTTTCATTACATTTTTGCAGTAAAATCCCCATACCCCCTATAAAATAGATTGATTATTCAATCATCTAAATCCCCATTTTCAAACACCGGCTCTACACACCCCACCGGTATATCTACACATGCATACCCCAACATCGTCAATCGAACAGCAACTTTCGATTTCCCATTCATATTTACTAATTCCCCTTCCAGTCCTGCCAATGGTCCTTTGATTACCCGTATTTTTTCTCCCGGAGCTAATGGCGATGTACTCATGCTGATCGTCTCATCCGAGTAATCGAGCATAAACTTAAATCGCAACATTTGTTGGTCAGGAATAACAGCCGGAGTACTCTCCCCACGTAATACCATATAACGGCTGATAGAAGATAAAGTCAGGACTTCTTTTTGTTCTTGCAGATCAACGTGAACAAAAATCATCATCGGAAGTAGTACCCGGTCGACAACCTTACGACGGTCGCTCCATTGATGGACTTCTTGTTGAATTGGAAGGAAATTTTCGATACCCATTTTCGTAAGCCGCTCACTCGTTTTTTTCTCGTGACAGATGCGCACAATGGCCACCAACCAACGTTTTGAGCGCGCTACGCTGCTGCCAATCACATCTGTTGGCAGAGTTCTTTGATCGTCATTTTTCTTAATGATCATGTATTTTTACCCCTCATTTTCCATCACCTTTTAGGCAATGGATTGAATTCGGTGGCAAAGATAGATAAAATTATAAATAATAAACAAGAAAAATGCTTTATTTTTCCACACAACGAACAAAACAGGCATCTTTACCACCACTTGTCCCCCAACTACCTATAGGATAAAAATCAAATGTAAAATAATTGAAATCCCATGCAACATTATCTTCCTCTACGTTATTTATTTTATTCTTTCCGATCTTATCATACCAGTATATTGCACCGGGACGCATATAGATGTCATAAAACAACGGACAGTCTTGAACGCCATGATGATAAAGCGCTGTACTATCTGTCGGGAAATATGTATTTCTGCTGGCAGCGTATCTCAAGATTCCCTTGTATTGATTTTCAGTTGATTCACCCCGGGAGTCTTTTCTATGACCATAACCGGAAGCACCTATCGGAAAGAAAAGATTTTTCCCTGTTTGTTCGTTATAAACAAAGCATCCTCTCATCCCACGTATTTTTGAAGTTGTGTAATCATAGCCATACGCATCATTAAGATCATCGGCCGCCTCTTCTGCCCCATCTCCATATAATACTCCATATCCCTGTTTAATATTATCGCTATCAAACAGCGCCTGATAGTCTGCAGCACCGGCAACTTTCCAACCAGTTTTGGGTTCTGTGAAATTGGCAGCCCCTGTTATATCACTCCATTTCTTCTTTTCACCACTTCCGGCTATGGTAAAAAGACCATCTGCAGGATAGGATTGATTGAAATCTTCCGGTTTGACATTAATCCAATATTCTTTGGGATTCTTATTGTCCAATGCATCAATAGGGTAATCCCAATTACCACGCCCAAACAGAGAGCCTTCGTCTAACGGAGACTCTGCTTCGTCCGTTTTTGTCCTCATATTCTTGGCATGCCATTTCGTTCCACCAGCTATCAAATCATCCGGACTATCACCTTGCCGTACAAAGATCAAATGATAGCAGGTATAGTTGTGATATTCAACCCTTATAATAGCATAACGGGAAGTATTAGCATCACATGTTCCATTGAAATTGACATTAAAATCAATCTCGGAGCCTGTCTTCCCATATATGGTGTCTTTTATACATTCTGACATCTCTCCTCCTTTATCAAGGCTAATAACCCGCTCTGCACTTCCATCACTGTTACATGCCCTTACAATATATGCCTTCCAAGGACCTTCTGATGCAAACGTTTCAAATTTGGTTGCGTTTTCCTTAGGCAAGCGTTTCAGTACCACATGAAAGGGATCACTTTTTTCGCTACTGCGATAGATACCCTTGGGATTTACGATACGACGTACTTGATAAATGGTCACCATATTTTCAAACGTTTTTTCTATCCCTTTAAGCTTAGTCGTAATCTTAACTTCTGCGTTCCGAAGATATGCGACATAAGGATTATTACCAGTATAAGCTGTTTCTTTTATCAACTGTTTGGCGCGTGTATACATAGGAATAAAGATATTGTATGTATTCGCTTCCGTAGAATGTTTTTCCACACGGTAGGTATCTTTCGAATCGGATCCTGCTGTAGTGTGTACCCCTATACTCATGTCTGTGTATGTACGCTCACCTCTTTTAGGTGCTTGCTCATAATATGCTTTATTTGATTCTACATCTACCGAACTTGTCGTTTTGGAAATATACAGGTCTCTTGTCATATGCAATGACAGAAAGCCATTCCATTGATTACTATTTGCTATGTCCATTTGATGGTAATATACCGATTTGTCTGCATTGTACGGAGCCCAACGGTTATCCACAATTTCCGCCTTTATGTATTCAATTTCACGTCCGCCGGTATTCACCTTGATAGGATACATCATAGAGTGATTATACAAATATGAAATATAATATGGCTCCGGAGTTACTACACCCGGTTCCGGCTCTTCATACTCGATATGCCAGTCTACGTCATTGGCGAAATTTTTAAATTGCAACGTTAGTTTGTAATGACAGTTACGCTTGGCGTTGTAATCTTTGTAAATATCCTGCCCAAGCATAAAACGATATTTTATAGAACCGTTGCCAATCTTTTCGGAATTGATGGATATATAATAGGCATCTACCTCTATATATGTACCATATGGTTTGTTGTCTTTATGTATATAGCCGGGATCTTTCGGTAATCCCGGAGCGTCAAGCTCATGATTTCCATCAGCATCCTGCCGCTTATCTTTGCCTTCTCCCTGCAAGTTCTCATAAAAGTAAACGGCAACGGAGTCTTCGTGATGCGAGCCATAATACGGTTTTCCGCTTGTTATGCGCGGGCCATCATATTCATGGTCGAAATCTGTCGGTGGGTTACCTTTATAGTATTTTAATTCTTCACCATCTAGCAGCTCATCGCCTAGTTCGTATCCTTCAGCGCCTACATTATTCTCCTTCCCCAAATAGCAATGTGACGGAATGTCCTTTATCTGCACCGACTTAAGATATACAAAGACACCTTCTTTCAGTTTACTGCCATCATAAGTGATTGTGAGCTTCGATGCAGCCCGACGCAACCATGAGTGCAGATATATATTAGGCTTGTTGATGGTGATAAATTCGTTTTCCGACTGGTTTTTCTTGGTCGATGTGAAATATCCAAGCATCTGACTGTTCTTACCGACTTCAGCGGGATGATTATTCCAAGCAAGCGGTATACGCTTAAGCCCATCTTTGGTCTTGATAAAATCAGAATATTCGGTAAGAAGATCGGGAATATTAGCAACGGCATAGATATAGTATCTGCCATAAGGTATTTCTTTCAACTTAAAAGTGGCACGCGGAGTCTGCGTCTCTGCTGATGCGTTATTGTCTGCGTCCGCATTCACACGTTGCTCATTTGTGATTTCGAAATCAAGAATCTGGCGACCCTCTGCAAGGTTGCCGTTTTCATCATATAGCAAGACATAAAGCGTCTCTATTGCCTTTATCGCATCTCCCGCCGCCCTTGTACCCTGTGTTAGTCCGGAAGCCATAGGACGGAAATCCACAGTGGCGGACACCGTACTCTTGCCTTCTCCGATAGATTCCGGCCTTTCAAACCAATCATCTACACAGCTTGTCATACTGAAAATAAGTATGCACAAAAATATATATAATATATCGCGTCTCATCATCTTACTATATTATCATTCTTTCTTATTTGTTATTTTCACTGCATTTATAATCCAAAATCCGGATTAAGAAGAACCTCACTATAGGGCATTACATCCACTTTGATACCTTTCTCCCGAAAAGTGACGTCAACCAGTACATGAGTGTTGCGGAAAAGGGCTTTCAGGTTTGGAAAAGACTCGGTAAACAAGACTTCATTCTCTTCCGAAACTCCGGCTTCCTTTTCCGGGTTCTTCTCTGTCAAGTGAAGGGTCATTTTATAGGCTTGCTCTCCATAATCTTGTGTTTCTTCTTTTAATTTTTTGCTTTCCGGCAAATAAAACACGGGGAAAATCTCCTTACCGGGAGTAGGTGCTTCATTCACATGATATGTGAGTCCGGAAACAAGTGTCGGAAAACGAACAATGACTTCCTCGTGAGTTTGTCCGGAAGGAATATCATAATCTTGTATCCATCCTCTCCTGTCTGCCAAAGTCACATCATCCAGATGTTCTTGCGACTCATCCGCCACTTTCTTCAACCAGTCGATCCAAAAAAGCGGCTCGTCCTCAAAGAGCATCTCTTTATTCTTTTTATGAGGCATCAGATAGGTGCTCCTAACTATTCCGGAAATTGCAATTGCATCCACACTAATGTCATTCTCACGTTCGTTCGTAAAGCGGAAAGTGAACTTGGTAGCAGCACGGACTAAGTAGAACTGGCATTCTACCAGTCTCTCTTCTTTGAATTGAACCTCATACACCGAACTCATGGGAATGGGTTTCTTATAATCAGGAGTAAAAGAGCATTCGTCAACAATGCCACAGAAAGTATTATCACCTGCTGCTAATGTTTCCAATTTTCCGTGAAGTTCGGAAGATATACTCTCTTCATTCGCTATCAGATATATTTTCTTGGTTTCATTCCGCAACACCTCTAATACTCTGAAATATTCGGATTGAGGATTGTTGGCGAAATCAACATAGACATTGTGTTCCACACTGCCATCCGCATGGAGAACAACAATACGCAACGTGTACATATATTCGACAAAACTATCTGCTTTATCGACATCAAATGCACGTTTTTTGTCTAAAAGGGCAGTACGCAAAAAGAGTGTAGCGGTGCGGTTGTCTGATTGTATTTCATCCATACAACCCTCCCCTTTGCCACACGCTGCCGACAATAAAGCCCAACTGACAAAGGCTGTCATCCATGCTATATGTCGCAATATTTTTTCCATACTTTTTTTCTTTTATTTTTCTTTCTGATATTGTTCAGTCTAGATCTACATTAGAACGTACGACTTTCCATGAAAGGACTTGTATCATCGTACTCACCCACTTGTTGTTTTCATTAAGGAAGAATGTCATGTTGTATTCATCTGCTCGATCAAGATACTCCTGATCGGACATCTTCTTGTTACATTCACCTTTCACCATCAAGGCATAGTCAATCACCGGAATAGAAACGATGAGTTTTCCTTCGATAGTGCGGATAATCAACATGGGGCGTGTATACAGACTCCAGTCTCTTGCTACCAGTCTACTTACTGTAAGTTCCGCTACGGCAGCTTTAACTGTTGATATAGCACGATTTCCAACTTCGGGCATTACGTCTACACCTGCTTTGGTAAGCACATCTACACCTGCATCAGCCGAATAAGTAGCCCAGGCACAGTACGTAATCGGTTCATCATCAATCAATGAGTTTTTATGCGACACCCAACCATTACAATCTTCAATGCTGAACACAAAGTCATCAGCGTTTATATCTTCTCCGGAAAGATGCTGAAGCACCACACGGAATACATTTGTATCTTTCGTCAATGACATGACATAAGTATATTCGCCCCCGTCATCATTCACAGGCAGACTGACATCAAGAACACCATGGAATAAGGGGTGTAAATCTTTTTTTGAACAAGCAATAGTTTTTTGCGTACCTGTCACCGCATCCGTCGCCACATCATATTGACGTTTCAACTTACAGTGCAAATCTTCCAAATGGCATCCATACGATGCGTCAGGCAAAGCGAAGGATTCTTCATTGTCAAGTCCGCACCATGCCACAAGGTGATAATCACCGGGAGCAAGGTCGAGAGGCATGACATAGTCTCCTGATGCAAGGACACTACCCTGTTCGGCGGACTGCCATACCAGCTCTCCATCGGAATTGAATGCGTAAAGTCTGACGGATTTCACTTCATGAGCAAAAGCGTCGGCAAACTTCAGATTCATGTCATAACGAAATTTCAGACGGTAACGTACGGAGCAGTCACCCTCATCATTATATATCATACCGTCACACGACATGAACAAAAAGGTACTCGCAACGACTGCCAATACTGTTATTCTCAAATGTTTGATATAAGACAGTGTGTTCATTATTTATCATTTCTTATTAATGATCATATATATAGTCTGTGGCAAAACCACAGTAGAAATTTCTGATTAAGTGGAAACCCGAAATCTTCTGCCAGGTTTCAAAGCGGCATCTCTCTTTGCGCCGATGCCGGAACGCATTCTTTATACTGAAAAAGATGGCGGGACGCTTCCCGACGGGAAATGTCCCGCCATCAGGATTACTTAATAATTGTTTTTATATTTTTATTTAGTATGAAAATCACCAACCCAAATCAATATTCTGTTTCACAACTCTCCATGAAAGGATATTGATTTGTGCGGCAAGATAAGTTTCATCGTCTTTCGGCTTCTGCGGAATGATTTCTTCATTAGGATTCAAAACTGGAGTTCCAAGACCAGCGACAGAGTTAATAGCAATATCATAAATGTGATTACGTACTACACCAAACTTACCTTTTGTCTCATCTGCATTTTCTTCGTGCTTAATATCGGTATAGTAATATGTTTGACCGGATGACCACACTCTTGCACCTACCGATTTGTCATTGGCAAGCATCTTGTTTACTTCAGTATGATCTGCATACGCACTTCCATCTGCCTTATAGAATGTTACATCTTTCGCCTTCTCTTCATTCAGTTGCAAATAGCTCAAATATCTTTTGCTATCTTCAAAGGTCATATCAGCTACACCTGCCTCTACTCCGGAAACAAATTTAACCATATCCTCTTTAATCGATACCAATTTCGCTTCTTCTCCTTCCCCTTCTTTTGTATAAATTTCATGATTTACAAAACCCAGCATTGCTTTCAACGCATTTTTTTCTGTATATTGAGTTCCACCAAATTCTGCCAAACTAAGAGGAGTAGCAATATTGTCACCATCTATCGTCACCAATACTGCTGCAACAATTGCTTGGGTACGATTGCTTAGACCATTTTCCGGATCAGCCGGATCATAAGATGCTCTCGTACCATCATTTTGATTAGCAGCATTTTCAAGACAGTATACATTTTCCCCATCATATGAAGTAGAGTTATTATTTACAACTCCCTGGGTACCAATTTTTTTAGATATTTTATTATAAGACAAGTAACTAAGTTTAGTATTTGCCGGATTCTGTGC
Organism: Bacteroides sp. 90-K9/2; assembly: GCF_047310725.1. NCBI lineage: Bacteria > Pseudomonadati > Bacteroidota > Bacteroidia > Bacteroidales > Bacteroidaceae > Bacteroides > Bacteroides sp. 90-K9/2. The sequence continues at coordinate 55,019 of NZ_JBCGVL010000005.1, read as the reverse complement.
CCAATAAGAACGGTAAAGAGACGGTCTGTTCCATGTCCAACCCAATTCCCAGTTAGAATCAACTTTTTTGAAGAGATATGTTTGGTCAATGGTACCCGTCACATCCCATCCATTAAAAATGGCATATACAACATCGTCGTTATCTCCAGTAGTCAAATACTCTCCACTGTCTTTTGCCTTTTTCAATGGAACAGCCGTACAAGTTTTATTGTTATATGTTACAGTTTTGGGGGAGATACCGTCACTCCATTCCGTGTACAATCTTGCTTTCGCATAAACACGTTCTACATAGATCTCTACCGGATCGGCAGTGGCAAGATCCGGGGCAGTTTTCAACTTGTCTGCTGAAACCGCAACTTCACAACAGAACTCTTTGGAACCAAATACGGAACTTGTCATCAGGAAAAAATTGTCTTTAGAATCTGTAGAAGTTGTATAACTTGTGGAACCTGACTCTGCAATGGTAGCACGAAGTGCAGTCAACGTTTTGTTATCATCGCCCCAGATAAATTCGTCGCCTACTCCACCATTAAGTACGGCAACCATAGACTTAAGCCCATCTACATTATCATCCTGATCTGTTTCAATAACAAGTACAGCTTTCACCGTTTCTTCAATATTAGACATATTGCCTTCACTACTCCCCAGATCGTCACTACCATCAAGGGAATAATCGTAATAACTCTTTCCGTCGCGTCTTACCGGACAAGCAGAGCCATCAGCTTTAAAGAAATAAAATCGTATTGATTTCACAGCATTTTCATTTGCCAATCCTTCTTCAAACTCACCAGTCGGATCTTGTTGACCGGGATTCACTGTAGCACGTGTTCTGATAGCAGCCGGATTTGCAATTTGAACAGACAAGAAACGACTTTGACCATCAAATGCCTGACCGCCGTTTTCGGGCACAATTTCATCGCTGGAACAAGCACTAAATGCCATTACTCCAAGCAAGCCCCAAAATAAATTTGATAACTTCATAAAATTTAATGTTAATGGATTAATAATTTATTTTTTTTGCTTTCTCTATTTTATTTATCTCAATAAGAATTATCTCCGCTTCCTCTACTCCCATCGCCTTCGCATCATTCAGGAACCTTCGAGCATCATCATACTTCCCTACTCCAAAAGCATATACCCCACGAGCGTATACCGCCTGTGACGAATCTCCCGCTTTGGAAAGATAACGCTCTGCGCTTTCAAAATCCTTACGCTGCATAGCAGAGTTTGCAGCATTCAAATTGGCAATCTCATCATCGGGATACATTCTCACGGCCGTTTCGAACACCTCATTAAACTCTGCGCTTCCCGGTTCGTATGTCCGCGCCACGAGATAGAACTCATTAAGACTAAGTTTTTGCGGTTGTGTCCGCATAATACGTTTGATTTCTTCTACATCACTGAAGCTGCGGATAATGTAATCTATGCGATAGTCAGTGTGGCGTAAAGCCGGATAACAGTTTTGTAACAAGAAACGGTATTCTTCCGGATAAGTCCGCTTGATTTTTGCTTCCTTAGCATCCGGTTCCATGTCACTGTCAATCATTGCCAATATTTCCGTACGATGTGCAAGGTTCGTTTTCTCAACATACCGGCGCAATCCTCCCCAATCTTCCGGTTCATAGGCGGTAGTTATTACACTATCCCTGAAATGGTACAGTTGATTGATGTAACTTTTCAATGCCGCTGTACGACCTATCGCCAAATCACGGTTATGGGAGTATGGACTTTCAGGTGAAGCGTAACCTTTAAGCCATACCGAAGTGATAGTTATATCTCTATCATTACGGACAGAGTCAATAGAAGCTTGAATTTTACCCAACTCGGAAGTATTCCGACGATACTCGGGATATATAACCGTCTTGTCGACCGGGAAATCGATAAAAGCCGAACCGGAAAGCGAACGACTTTTGACTGTTTCTGCCTGTGGGTATACATAGAGCAACTGTGGAGAAAGCGGTTCTATTTCGGCATATCCGCCCAACGGCTCGATACATTCCGCTAATAGTGTGCTACAACATCCGTAATCACTACGATACAGTTCCAGTGCAGAACCGTTCATCCATTTGTAATAAGGAATAATAGCATGATACGCCACATCTTCTGGTCTGGAATGTGCTTTGAATGTCATCTCTTTTTTGCCGGAGAGCATACTTTCACCATTACGCACATAATAATAATAACGACGACGCCCATAAACTCCTACCGAAGGAAGCTCCAACGTGTCCGTAGCGCACACAAAGCGAGGAGTGAGCAGCACTGCTCTATTGCTCTCCACATCAAGAGGAGACAGCCCCATATTCATATCGACTACTATATATTCACCGTTCCGTTCAATTTTAAGGTTATCTGTTGTCACTCCAATTGTTTGCTGGGCATTCAGCATACAGCCAGCTCCCAGCAATGCTGTTATAATAAAAATAGTTCGTTTCATAACTAAACGCTTTTAGAATAAATAAACTAAATTCACTGCCGCTTTAGTGAGACCAAAATAGTTATGCGGCTTGCTCTCCTCCACTTTCTTTCCACACCCGGCGCACCTGAAACGGTCATATCGGGTATAGGAATAACCGACACCTATTTCAGCCTCGATATTCCAATGACGCCCCAAGATCCAAGCATAACCATAAGCAACACCGCCGCCAACAAACCATCCTTGATAGCGGGTGTCCTTAAGAGTTGAAAAATCTGTGCCCAGTAATTTGAAATCAGTGTCAATACCACCTATATTATATTGTCCACCGTGGAGATGAGCTCCGACAAAATGACCTGCAAAGCGATCGCAAAACCAATAGCGTGCTTCAGGTTGTACCGCCCAGTGTTTCCACCGGCGATTATGCGATAAGGTCCATGCGTTGAAATCTCCGGAAATATCCAATGTCCACCGAGGTGCAAGTCCTACCTCGAAACCGGTATTTACATTCATGAAAACATCGGACAGGATATTGGTCTTTAGCGCCACTTTCTGCGCATTAATTGTATAAGCCACGCCATTCATGGCTACTATCAGAAAAAGAATCCTTAGTTTCATCATTTATGTGTGTTCCTATGCCAAATAATTGTTACTATTTCTCTTTAAGCATTACCCCAAACAAACAGCAATAAACAAATTAGCATTTACTGATATTCTAAAAATATATCTTGATCTTTATTTCCCCTGCAAATATGTTTATACCCCAATTCTATTTGCTTTATGGCTTAATCCAATACTTCTCTTATCAAGAAAAGTACCGACAACAATACTATCTGATACTGATACTTTTGGATTATATTAAAGTGCTGTTTCAATTAACATTTTACAAAAAATGCTAATATTTTTTGTTACAGAATAAAAAAAGTTGTTGGATATAATGCTGTATGGCCGTTTTTTTATAATTTTGCATCAAATTAATACTTTTCTTGATAAGAAAAGTACCGGCTCAATAATATACACTCATTTCTTTTTTTATCATTATAAAGAATTGATAATAAGATTATTAGCATTATCCACAGCTGAAGTATCCAATGATGCAAGATAAATTTTTGTAGTATTCTCCGAGTCGTGTCCCATAGCCTCGCTAATAACAGAAATAGAAATATTTTTGCTTCGGGCTATACTGGCCCAAGCATGGCGGGCAACGTATGTTGTCAGTGTCACATTCAAATTCAACAGTTCTCCAATCATTTTTAATTTCCTGTTTATCAAATGTGCCGCATTTATATATTGCCGCCTTTCATTTTTACCTATATCTTTTATTATCGGTAACAGATAAGGCGTATCTACCGTATTATACTTGTTAACGATTTCTTGCATAGGCTTTTCCCATTTGATAAAAAGCTGCTGATTCGTCTTGTGACGCCGATATGACAAGATGCCATTCTGAATATCTTTCTTTTTAAGGAATGCTATATCTATAAACGACATTCCACGAGTATAAAACGAAAACATAAAGATATCCCGAGCATACTCCATTGAAGATGAAAATCCCAGTTCCAAATCTCTTATCTGGCGAATAACTGTCATTGACACAGCACGCTTCATTGTCTTGTCAATCCCAGTATACACATGTTTGAACGGACTACGCTGTACCGTCAACCCCTTGTCAACAGCACGGTTATATATCGCACGCAAATTTCTCATATAATACGAAGAACTGTTGGGGCATACTCCAGTTGATTTTAAAAATGTTTCATACTCAACCATAAAAGCAGAATCCACTCCTTCAATAAGAATATCACCACGGCTTCCCATGAAACGTTCGAAACTATTTAAGGTTGCCCTATAGGTTTCAGCGGTACGTTCTTTACCTATTTGCTCCAACTGCACAATAAGATTCCGCCCAAATGACAGGAAACCGTCAACAAGAGGTACTTTATAGGCCTTCACTACATCGTCTGACGTAAAAGTATCCGCCGACCGCTCAAACCGTCGAATAATTTCTTTAAGCCGGGATTGATCTTCTAAAATGCATTTTCTTAATGTAACAAGATGACGTGCACGAACTTCGTTATCAGTGAAGGTAATAACCGAAGAAAACCGGTTATCCCATTCCGACGGGAAAATCTTGTAACACGTGCTTATCCGCTTCACGACTCTATTATGAGTCACTTGATAAAATAAAGTCCCCTCTTTTTTACAAACTGAAGAAGGACGAAATTTCACTTTTACTGTTGCCATATAAGTTATATTTTGAATTATAAATTAGTGATATAACAAATATATGGATCAAAAAAAGAGACTGAATAACATTTTATTGTTAAACAGCCTCTTTTATTTCTTTGGGGAAACTTTAAATTTCTTACCACTTATAATTAATACCGAAACTAAGCAATTCTTTCAACTGGAAGAAGCTGTCTCCTTCAGTCGGTTTCGAACTGTCGTCAAAACGGGTATGTATATAGAGCTTAGTAGAAAGATAACGGTTCAACACAAAATTGAATGTATTCTCCCACTCTATACGTGCCCAATGGTAGTTGGTCAGACAATTGAGACGGGATTCTAAAGTCACTGCAGAGATGATGGTCCAGTTGAATGTCGATTGCAGCTGGGAACCGAAGTCATTTTTAGAACATTTGCCTTTGTCCAAACCGAATTTTGTTTCATCCACTTCCGAGCTACCAATATAACGTAAATTATAAGTTAACGGTGCCATAAACACGGAAAGATTAAATTTCTTCTTAGTCAGTTTGTAGTCCATACCGACACTGACCGCCAAATCTGCCGGAGACATGAAAGCCGAAACCAATTCTTCACTATTAGCTTTATAACCATTAAAGAACTGCGTCTTGAACTCGGAAGAAATGGTATAATACCAGTTCTTGAAAGCTCTCAGACCTAATTTATTATACAAGCGAAATTGGTCGGTATTAAAAAGATATTTATGGTATTCATCTGACGGAGTGGAAGTCATACCGACTTTAGCTTCCAACTGGTTTTCAAACAGTACTTTTTCATTGTCATTATAGTTGGCAAAAACCTGAAAAGTCGCTAATCCGGAAAAGTTGCTTTCCCCTCCCTTATACCAGTTGTCCGACAGGTGGTTCTGACTGATCTGCAACGACCCGTTACCTCCCGTAACCCACCAGTTAGGTCGACTAATCTTCATATTGGCCTTTCCTACATTATCATCCATATTTTCCGGTTGAAACAGATGAACAACAGTTGCTTTCGGAGATATTTTCGGCTTCACATCGTGACGGAACACATCACGGCTCATGATGCGATCTTCTGTAGTTACAACCAAATCCGGATGTGCCAGATACAGATCCATCAACGCACTGTTCACTATTTTACCGGCACGCTGGGTTTTGGTAAATGCCAAGGTATCGTATGGCAGAAGTTCTGTTGTCAGTTGAGGAGTAGCATCCAATTGTATGGGTTTCCATTCCAATTTCGAATATTGCGCCATCGGGGCATAATAATACGCCACAGGTGTAAATAAGCGGAAATAATCGGGATCAGACGGAATATAACGTGGCGGAACGGACAAGTCGTTCAAATAATCTAATTGTGCAACATACTTATTATATAAATAAGAAACGGTATCCAGTTTCGGAGTCGGACCAGACAGATTAAGTTTTAGCATCAAATATTTCTGAAGTTCTGCAGAAAGGGTATCTGCCCTCACGACTCTGGCTTTTGCCACCACTGTTGAAGATTTAACCGTTTTGGCAGGTTTGATCGCTGCAGGAGCAGGCTGCAGAGAGTCAGTCGGAAGTGAAGCGGATTCGACAGGCTCCTGTGCAAAAAGCGATAACGATAAGATTGACAGGATAAACGCTGAACATAAAGTAGTAATTCTCATCATATTTGTCTATGGTTTAGGCTGCAAAGCTACATTATTTTGTTTAGAAATCATAGGATTCTTTCAAAATTGCATTTTTTAATAAAATTGTAGAGACGAAAGTCTGCAATCTTCCTCTTTTTTTTATAATTTTGCGCTTTTTAAGTTCGTAAGAATACTACTAAGTAACAATTATTAAAACAGTTATAGCTGTGGGAGAAACAAAGTATATTTTCGTCACCGGTGGTGTTGCCTCTTCTTTAGGAAAAGGGATCATCTCATCATCCATCGGTAAGTTGCTGCAAGCAAGAGGTTATAATGTAACCATCCAGAAGTTTGACCCGTATATTAACATCGACCCGGGAACATTAAATCCTTATGAGCACGGGGAGTGCTATGTAACCGTAGACGGACACGAAGCCGACCTCGATCTGGGACACTATGAGAGATTCCTGGGAATACAAACGACAAAGGCGAACAACATTACTACGGGACGTATCTACAAGAGCGTCATTGACAAGGAACGCCGTGGAGACTATCTGGGTAAAACCATCCAAGTGATTCCTCACATCACAGACGAGATCAAACGGAATGTTAAACTGCTTGGTAATAAATACAAGTTTGATTTTGTGATTACTGAAATCGGTGGTACGGTAGGTGACATCGAATCACTCCCCTACCTCGAAAGTATCCGTCAGTTGAAATGGGAACTCGGTAAGAACGCTCTTTGCGTACACTTGACTTATGTTCCTTATCTTGCTGCTGCCGGAGAATTGAAAACAAAACCGACGCAACATTCTGTAAAGGAACTCCAAAGTGTGGGTATTCAGCCGGATGTACTGGTTCTGCGTGCCGAGCATCCGCTAAGTGACGGATTGCGTAAGAAAGTGGCACAATTCTGTAATGTAGACGATAAGGCTGTTGTGCAGTCTATCGACGCGGAAACAATCTACGAAGTACCTATCCTGATGCAGGCACAAGGACTGGACAGCACTATCCTCGAAAAGATGGGACTGCCGGTAGGAGAAACTCCGGGACTCGGCCCATGGCGTAAGTTCCTGGAACGCCGTCACGCCGCAGAGACAAAAGATCCGATCAATATTGCACTGGTTGGAAAATATGACTTGCAAGATGCTTATAAGTCTATCCGTGAGGCTTTATCACAGGCAGGAACGTACAATGACCGCAAAGTGGAAGTTCATTTCGTAAACAGCGAGAAGTTGACAGACGAAAATGTATGTGAAGCTCTGAAAGGTATGGCGGGTGTAATGATTGGTCCGGGATTCGGTCAACGGGGTATCGACGGCAAGTTTGTCGCTATCAAATATACACGTACACATGACATCCCGACTTTTGGTATTTGTCTGGGTATGCAATGTATTGCTATCGAGTTTGCCCGCAACGTACTGGGATACGCTGATGCCAACTCACGTGAAATGGATGAAAAAACTCCGCATAACGTGATTGATATCATGGAAGAACAGAAGGCAATCACCAACATGGGTGGTACCATGCGTCTGGGTGCTTACGAATGTGTTTTGCAGAAAGGTTCTAAAGCATATCAGGCTTACGGACAGGAACATATTCAAGAACGTCACCGTCATCGCTATGAGTTCAACAATGATTATAAAGACCGATATGAAGCTGCCGGCATGAAATGTGTAGGTATCAACCCGGAATCGGATCTGGTAGAAATTGTTGAAATCCCGGCTTTGAAATGGTTTGTCGGCACACAGTTCCATCCGGAATATGGTAGTACGGTACTGAACCCTCATCCGTTGTTCGTCGCCTTTGTGAAAGCTGCCATCGAAAACGAAAAAGCAACGGTGAACGGCTAACGATATGTGGTAAACAACCGGTAGTTTGTAATTTATATAATTTGTAATTAAAATAAGAATGGATAAAAACACCATCACAGGTCTCGTTCTGATAGGTATATTATTGGTAGGATTCAGTTTTTTGAGCCGTCCAAGCGAGGAACAGATAGCTGCACAAAAGAAATACTACGATTCTATTGCCGTGGTACAGCAGCAGGAGGAAGCGTTGAAGGCTAAAACGAAAGCTGCACTGGCTAACAGCCAAAAAGAGGTGGCAACGGCTGCCGATTCTTCTGCTTTGTTTTTCAATGCCTTGCATGGAACTGACTCTAAAATCAGCATCCGGAATAATGTAGCGGAAATCACTTTCACAACCAAAGGCGGACGCGTCTATTCAGCCATGCTGAAAGATTATATGGCACAGGACAAAAAGACGCCGGTCATGTTGTTCGACGGTGACGATGCTTCGATGAACTTCAACTTCTACAACAAAGCAGGAGCCATCCAGACCAAAGATTATTTCTTTGAAGCGGTGAACAAGACGGACAGTAGTGTTACAATGCGTCTGGCTGCGGATAGCGCAAGCTATATCGATTTCATCTATACGCTGAAACCGGATAGCTACCTGATGAACTTTGAAATCAAAGCGACAGGCATGGAAGACAAGTTGGCAAGCACTAAGTATGTGGACATCGACTGGTCACAACGTGCCCGCCAACTGGAAAAAGGATTCACTTATGAGAATCGTCTGTCGGAACTGACTTATAAAGTAACAGGTGACAATGTAGACAACTTGTCTGCTGCCAAAGATGACAGTCAGGATTTGCCGGGACGCATTGATTGGGTAGCTTTCAAGAATCAGTTCTTCTCGTCTGTATTTATCGCTGAACAGGATTTCGACAAGGTTTCCGTTAAGTCAAAAATGGAACAACAGGGAAGCGGATATATCAAAGATTATTCTGCTGAAATGAATACTTTCTTTGATCCGTCAGGTAAGGAACCGACAGAGATGTATTTCTACTTCGGTCCGAACCACTTCAAGACGTTGAAAGCGTTGGATAAAGGCCGTGACGAGAAATGGGAGCTTCACCGACTCGTTTACTTGGGTTGGCCGTTGATTCGCTGGATTAACCAGTTTATCACGATCAACGTATTCGACTGGTTGTCCGGTTGGGGATTGAGCATGGGTATCGTTCTGTTGATTCTGACTATTATGGTAAAAGTGCTGGTTTATCCGGCTACCTGGAAAACATATATGTCTTCTGCCAAGATGCGTGTATTGAAACCGAAAATTGACGAAATCAACAAGAAATACCCGAAGCAGGAAGATGCAATGAAGAAACAGCAGGAGGTGATGGGCCTTTACAGCCAGTACGGGGTAAGCCCGATGGGCGGCTGTCTGCCGATGTTATTGCAGTTCCCTATCCTGATGGCTTTGTTTATGTTCGTGCCGAGTGCTATCGAGCTGCGTCAACAGAGCTTCTTGTGGGCGGACGACCTTTCTACTTATGATGCGTTCATCACGTTCCCGTTCCATATTCCGTTCCTGGGTAACCATCTTAGCTTGTTCTGCTTGCTGATGACGGTGACCAATATCCTGAACACAAAGTACACAATGTCTATGCAGGATACCGGAGCGCAGCCACAAATGGCAGCTATGAAATGGATGATGTATCTGATGCCGATTATGTTCTTGTTCGTCTTGAACGACTATCCGTCAGGTTTGAACTATTACTACTTCGTGTCAACGCTGATTAGTGTGGGGACTATGATTCTGCTTCGTAGAACGACCGACGAGGTCAAATTATTGTCTATTCTTGAAGCGAAAAAGAAAGACCCGAAACAAATGAAAAAGACCGGATTTGCTGCCCGCCTGGAGGCGATGCAAAAGCAACAAGAGCAATTGCAGCAGCAAAGACAGAATAAAAAATAAGGAGTAATTCCCGAAATCTATTCTAAGAAAGCCGGACACCCAATTTTGGTTGCCCGGCTTTCTTTCTCTAAAAAATAAAATAGGATGAAAACTAAATATTCGTATAAACAAATCTGGACGATTGCCTACCCTATCCTAATCAGCCTGATTATGGAGCAGATGATCGGTATGACGGACACGGCCTTTCTGGGACGTGTAGGTGAAATTGAGCTGGGTGCTTCTGCTATTGCAGGTGTATATTATCTTGCCATCTTTATGATGGCATTCGGTTTCAGCATCGGTGCACAGATATTAATAGCCCGTCGCAACGGAGAAGGAAACTACAAGGAAATCGGCCCGATTTTCTATCAGGGCGTTTATTTCCTGCTTGTAATGGCTGTGATCTTATTTACGCTCTCCATTGTATTCTCACCCCATATCCTCAAAAATATAATTTCGTCTCCTCATATTTATGATGCAGCCGAAAGTTATATTCAGTGGCGTGTGTATGGGTTCTTCTTCTCCTTTGTCATGGTGATGTTCCGCGCTTTCTTTGTAGGCACGACGCAAACCAAAACATTGACGTTGAACTCGATTGTGATGGTACTTTCAAACGTGGTGTTCAACTATATCCTGATCTTCGGTAAATTCGGTTTCCCGCAACTGGGTATTGCCGGTGCTGCCATCGGTTCTTCACTGGCCGAAATGGTATCGGTGATTTTCTTCATTATCTATACGTGGAAACGGATTGACTGCAAGAAGTATGCATTGAATATACTGCCCAAATTCCAAGGGAAAACATTGAAACGAATACTGAACGTCTCCGTATGGACCATGATTCAGAACTTTGTTTCCTTATCTACCTGGTTTATGTTCTTTCTGTTCGTGGAACATTTGGGAGAACGTTCTCTGGCAATCGCCAACATTATCCGTAACGTGTCGGGTATCCCGTTCATGATTGCGATGGCATTTGCAGCTACTTGTGGCTCACTGGTAAGTAACCTGATCGGTGCAGGCGAACAGGATTGTGTACGGGGAACTATCAGGCAGCACATTCGGATCGGATATCTATTTGTATTGCCGATTCTGGTATTCTTCTGCCTGTTTCCGGATCTGATTCTGCGTATCTATACGGATATGCCGGATTTAAGGGCTGCATCCGTATCTTCACTATGGGTATTGTGTTCCGCTTACCTGGTGTTGGTGCCTGCCAATGTTTATTTCCAGTCGGTATCAGGTACGGGAAATACTCGAACAGCACTGGCTATGGAACTTTGTGTATTGGTTATTTATGTGGCATATTCTGCATATTTTATCCTGCACCTACGAATGGATATCGCATTTGCCTGGACGACGGAATGTGTGTACGGTACTTTTATACTGATATTCTGCTACTGGTACATGAAGAAAGGAAACTGGCAAAAAAAGAGGATTTAAAAAATTTATTCCTTATGAACCATTATGAACTTGATTTTAATAGGACAACCTCCTACCTTTGCAACAAACATAAAAAAACTAATCATTATGAAATTGCATTTATTAGTGGGAAGCTGCATTTTAGTACTGTTATGTGCTTGTTCAGCAGGGGAAGAGGAACAACCCAAACAACCCGAAACGCCGTCTGTAAAACGGATACCCATCACATTGAACTGTATGGCAAGTAATACAAATGTCAACGCCATAGAAGGTGTTCATACTCGTGTTACCGACTGGGGCTATGAAAATCAGGACAAAATCGGACTATATGTGGTAAACTACAACGGCACAACGCCGGGAACCTTGCAAAACAGCGGCAATCATGTAGACAATATGCGTTTCACGTACGACGGGACATGGACCCCTGACAAGGAAATCTATTGGAAAGATGAAAGTACCAAAGCAGATTTCTACTGTTATTTCCCGTATAGTACACTTTCCGACATTTCTGCACATTCTTTCTCTGTAAAAGAAGATCAGTCTACCGAACAGGCTTATACGGCAAGTGAATTTCTGTACGGTAAAACTGCGGGAGTGTCACCCACGGAAGAAGCTGTTAGCATTACAACCAAGCACATTTTCAGCTGTGCGGTTATCAATGTCAAGGCAGGTAACGGATTCACGGATGAAATTCTAGCACAATCAACAATAGGTGTAAAGATGAACGGAATAAAGACCGAAGCAATCATCAACCTCACCAACGGTATAGCTACGGCAACGGGAACAGCCAAAACAATCCTTCCGCTCGAAAACGGAAATAACCGTTCTTATAAGGCACTGATTGTACCTCAAACGGCTTCGGGCAATAATTTCATCACCGTCAATATTGATGGCAGAGATTTCAATCTTAACAAGGAATTTACTTTCGTCGGAGGGAAAAGACATACTTTCTCTGTGACGGTAAGTAAGACTAGCAATGGCATTAATGTCGGCATTGGGGCTTGGGAAGATGACGATATAGACAATGGTGGTGTAGCCGAATAAAACAGACATACGTATGAGAAGAGAATGGCATAAATATATAGTATTCAGTGCTGTATCGGCATTGATGCTTATGTCGTGCAACGACAATGAAATAACGGAAGGCGTTTCACGGGGACAGGATTCGAATGTCATATCCTTGTCGGGAGAAATAGACCAAGTAGCAGTGACTCGTGTCAATGATAATGGTTTCTGCGATGGTGACATTATGGGTGTTTACATTGTAGACTACAATGGTAACACACCGGGAACGCTGGCAACTAAAGGTAACCGGGGTACAAATGTGCCACACACTTTTGACGAAGCAGCTTATAAGTGGAACTCTGCTTATGATATTTACTGGAAGGATGATCGGACACACGTTGATATCTATGGGTATTACCCATATGGTACACCGACGGATGTAAACGAATATGCATTTGAAGTACAAAAAGATCAAACGAAAAATAATGGGGATGAAATGGGAAGTTACGAAGCAAGTGACTTCCTTTGGGGAAAGGCAGCGGACGTAGCACCTACGGAAAAAGTGATTCGACTGCCATTGCGGCACAAGATGAGTAATGCCCGCATTACCTTGAAAGAGGGCGAGGGATTCGCTGAAGGCGCCTGGACGGAACTGGAGAAACAAGTGCTGGTTCTGAACACCAAGCGTAGTTCAGTGATTAACCTCGCCACGGGTAATGTGACGGCTACGGGCGAAGTTGCCAAGACAGGAACTATCCCATTCTGTAAAGACAATGAATTCCGTGCTATTGTGGTTCCGCAGACTGTGGAAGCAGGAAAAGTGCTTTTCAGTATTACGGTAGACGGCACCCCTTACACATTCAAAAAGGAAGAGAAGTTCACGTACATGGCGGGAAAAATGCACAACTTCACTATTCAGGTGAATAAGAAGGAAGCAAGCGGACAATATGAGTTCAAACTCATTGATGAGTCTATCACTGCCTGGGAAAATGATATGGCTTCACATGAGGCTACCGCCAAAGAGTATATCGTGATTGATGTGGAAAAGGCGGGGACGCTGAAAGAGTGTATCACGGCTGCAAATAAGGATTATACGAAGTTGCAGAATTTGAAGATTACAGGAGAAATTAATTCAGCAGACTTCAACTTTATGAGAGATTCGATGGAAATGCTACAATCACTCAATCTAAAAGAAGTAATCATTAAAGCTTTGGACAAACAAGAAAGCTATGGCATAGTAGAATGCGAAGATAATCAAATTCCAGCAGATGCATTCTATACCCATGCCACAAACAGCGGAAAACAATCTTTGCTTCGTTTGGTATTACCAGACAAATTAAAATCTATCGGTAGACGAGCATTTTACGGATGCCGCTATTTAGGTGGTTCTTTAATCATACCGGAAGGAGTCACCGAAATACAACAGGGAGCATTCAAAGGGTGTAAATCATTAACAGGAACTCTGTCCTTACCTTCTACATTAAAATATATAGGAAACAGTGGAAGCAAACCCAACCATGAAACATGTAATGAAGATGTTGATTATTATAACGGATCTTTCCAAGAATGTGGTTTTGTATGTGAACTCATTATTCCGGAGGGTGTAGAATTAATCAGAGGCTATGCTTTTGAGAACTGTAAGGGATTATATGGTAATTTAAAACTTCCTTCAAAATTAAAAAGATTAGGAGATCGTACTTTCTTCCAATGTAAAAATCTAACAGGTTCTCTATCTATTCCACAAGGAATAGTAGATATTCCTAAAGAATCTTTTAGCGGTTGTAGCTTTGACGGTACGCTAAATTTGCATGATGGAATAGCAACAATTGGAGAATACGCTTTTAGCAATTGCCATTTCAAAGGAGAACTTAATCTACCTAGAAATTTAACTGTCATCAATGACAATGTGTTCAATGGTTGTGATTTCTCCGGTGAACTTAAACTCCCACAAGAATTAACAACCATCGGTGAGAATGCCTTCAAAAACAACTGGCGTCTTATGGGTGTCCTCGAAATACCGGAAAATGTACAAAGTATCGGCGCAGGAGCATTTGCCAACTGCCGCAGTATCGAAGGAGTGGTTTTTCCCGAAGGATTGGAAAACATCCGTTGGGAATCTGTATGGGGCGATGAAGGTGGTGCCTTCTCCAACTGTTTCGGCATTGGCTCCATCGTCTGCAAAGGAACCATCCCACCCTACGTACAAACAGGAGCTTTCAACGGCGTAGCTAAAGACAACTTCACGCTCGAAGTTCCCGAATCCGCCATCACCGACTACCAAACCGCAGTAGGCTGGAGCGACTTCAAACGTATCTCTGCCCACCGCGAACTGGTCTGCCGTCCTTCTATCGCCAATGCCATTAACACCCGATGCACACGCCGACTGGTCTTGAATGCCGAAGGAGACTGGGAAGTGGAAAGCATGCCTGACTGGTGTAGCCTGTCGCAAAACAGCGGCTCAAAGAAAACGGAACTAACCTTGACCATCAACGAAATGGCCAAAGGCACTACCCAAGGACGTACAGGTGAAATCGTATTCAAGCTGAAAGACAAGGATTATACTACTAAATGTTCCGTCTCTCAATATGACTATGAATATGGCGAAGACGAAATCATTACTATACAAAAAGCTACTAAAGGAAACAATGGAGGCATTAACCTCGTATTCCTAGGTGACGGATACAATGCGAAAGACATCTCCGAAGGTGAATACATGAAAGCCATGAGGGAGCAAGTAGACAATTTCTTCGGCATCGAGCCTTACAAAACCTATCGTGATTATTTCAACATATATACCGCCATTGCCGTTTCTCCCGAAACAGGAATCGGTACTATCAATACCATCCGTTACGCCAAGTTTGAGACAACCTATACAGGTGGTGTAGGACTGAAATGCGATTATAACGCTGTATTCAATTATGCACTGCGTATCCCCACAGTGACAAAAGCAAATCTAAACCAAAGTCTGATTATTATCACACCTAACTCTACCGATTATGGTGGCATCTGCCAAATGTGGGACGACGGTTCTGCCATCGCCTTCTGTCCAAGAAGTACCTACGGCTATCCACTCGACACACGCGGAGTGATTCAGCATGAAGCCGGTGGACACGGATTCGGTAAGCTGGGTGATGAATATATATACCACAATGAGTTTATTGATTTCTGTACATGTACTTGCTGCGCACACACATTCGAATTTAACTGTGCTAAGGCATTGGGCTGGTATGACAACCTCTCACTAACAGGCAAAATGCACGAAGTACCTTGGAGTCACCTGATATTTGACGAACGTTACAGCGATCGGGTAGACATCTACGAAGGCGGATTCATGCACAATCGTGGTGTATTCCGTTCGGAGCTAAACAGTTGTATGAACAATGATATTCCGTATTACAGTGCCATCAGCCGTGAATCTATTGTGAAACGTATCAAGCGATATGCCGGTGAAGAGTATTCATTCGAGGAGTTTGTAAAGCACGACAAAGGAACCGTAGATATCAAGACACGTGCCATGGATGTTCCTTATGCTGGAAGCCGCGTACATACATTCCAATATCCTCCTAAGATTCATAAAGGCAGCCCGCTGAAATAATTAAAGTATGTGTAATACTAAAACAGAAAAAGGAATTAAAAAGGAAAAAACATGAAATCAACGATTCATACCATCTACGCTGCTTGCATCTACCTACTGTCATGTATGACTATGGCAAGCTGCGGACAGGAAGAAACGGCAAGCATGGAAACGAAACAGAACAACGTAATGCAGTTCCGGATTGCGCATCCTTCACAACAACAAGCCGCTCCTGTTAGCCGCGCCACAGAAACAAGTTTCGAGACAAACGACCGCATCGGTCTGTTTGTCTGCGAAGAAAATGAGCCCCTACAAGTAGGAGGTAACTACGTTAACAATGCTTCTCTGACCTACAATGGAACGGAATGGACTCCCACCCGTCCTATCTACTGGAACGATGGCAGTTATGATGTGTACGCCTACTATCCCTACCACTCTCCCATTCTATCGACAGACGAAATGGAATTCCGCGTGGCAGCTGACCAAAGCACAGCAGGCACAGCTGACGCAGTGGGAGGATATGAAGCCAGCGACTTCCTGTGGGCATCGGCAAAGAAACAGACTGCCGGCAATGATGCCGTGGCACTGAAATTCAAGCATTGCATGAGCAAACTTACCGTACGGCTTATCAAAGGCGAAGACTACGAAGGCGACGAACTTCCGCAGGATGCCGAAGTGTTTATCCACAACACTGTACCCAATGCTACCATCGACCTTGCTGCAGGGATAGCCACCAAAACACTCTACGGTACGGAAGCCACACTAAAAGCAAAGGCAGCAGGAAACAACAGATACACCGCTATTGTCGTTCCACAACGAATCACCAACCGTCGTCCACTGGTGGAGGTAGTGATGAGAGGAGTGTCATACCTGATGGAAAGCACATTCGTCTTCAAGCCGGGAATGCACCATATTATTTCACTGACCATCACGAAAAACCCTGAACAAGTGAAAATTGAGATTGGCGGTGAAATTGAGAATTGGGAAACAACCGAGGAATAATAATTCTGGTTTCACCACAGATTACACGGGTTTCCACAGATTACAATATTTTTCTATAGGTTTGATATCACACATTCACCCACATGGGTTCCCTTCTTTTCGGAAGGAAAAGAGTTGAAGTTACTATTGGCTTTGCCCTCCAATCATGTAGAATATAGATAATCTGTGGAAATCCGTGTAATCTGTGGTGAATTTTCTTGCAATATGTTTATATTTGCAACGGGGGTTCTTAAAAGTTAACTATCAATGAACGACAAACTGAAGTATATCGTCTCTTCTACTATTCTTTCAAGCCTGTTTGCGCTGTTATATACCGGATGCAAACCGGGCAATTTAGAAATCAATGCACTGCCCTTTCAGGAAAATGAAGGAGACCACTGGGGACTTATCTCTACCAGTGGAAAGATTGAAATCCCTTCCGGAAGCTTCAGTCGCCAACCGTCGGCAGTAGTCAATGGAATGTTCAGTCTCCCGGACGAAAAAGGATATTACCAACTCTATGAATTGCAACATCCGGAACAGCCCACCAGTGCAAGGCGATTTGCACAAGTCGGGCATTTCTTTGAGGACGTCACACTGGCACAGGAATTTCCTGACTCTCCAATCCTTATTATCGACCGGAAAGGACAAAGTATCAATAACATCGGGATAAGCCTGCACTACGACATCGTCTTAGCACACAACTTTGCCGAAGGCAGAGCCTTGTTCTGTACCCGAAAAGGGAAATACGGCTACATGGACACCCGAGGAAACATCCTCATCCCTCCTATATACGACCAAGCATATGACTTCCACGAAGGCTTGGCACTGACCGGTAACACAAACGACAAAGGAGAAACCTGTTACCAGCTTATCGACTTATCAGGTAACGTACGTATACAAATTCAAGACACACCTGCTCTCCTTGACCCACAACCCTCATGCGGACTGATGAAATATAATAACTGCCAAAGCGGACAATGTTGTTATCTAAGCACTACGGGAAAAGAAGGACTCTTCCTGCCGGACAGTATCCGTGAAGCCTTCCGCTTCCGCCATAACGCTGCTATTATCCACACCGACCACGGCGCAGGACTTATCGACCGCCAAGGAAAATTACTGATTGCCCCCACATACGAAGAAGGATTCATCGCCGGCAATGACCGTGTGTGCCTGCGCATCGGCAACGAATGGCGGCTCACCGACTTCGAAGGAAACATATTAGGAGAAACAGGCAAAAGTTACGAACGAATATCCACTTTCTATCCTTCGGGACTTGCCATCGCCAGTTCCGGAACTCAATGCCAATGGATAGACCGACAAGGAAAGTCCACCGATAGCCGGACCTACCACTGCATCGCAGAAGACCTTTCCGCATTGCAACTTGCTCCGCAAGTCTTCGTCCGAAAAAACACTAAGACAGAAAACGAAAAAAGGATTTCAAAGAATATACCTGAAAAGACGGAAAAAGTTTCCTCTTCAACATCAGAAGAAAAAGCTAAAAGTACCCTGCCATCCGCAGGAAACTCCCACACCACCTGCATCGTTAACAATGATGAATGGAAAAACATCGGAAAACAAAACCCGTTCTATGCCGAAGCAAGTAAAATATTGTCCGGCAAACTAACCGAAACGGATGCAGAGAACAGACAAGTGATACTCAACTATGTGGAACACCTGCGCACATCGTATACCACCAAAGACATCGACTTCCTGACGCAACTATTCAGCGAAGAAGCACTGATTATTGTCGGCAAAGTCATCCGCAGTACTCCCCAAACAGACGGGAAATACCTGCCACAACACCAAGTGGAATATAACATCAAGAGTAAACGCACCTATCTGGAACGCCTCAAAATACTGTTCAGGCAAAATAAAGAAATCAACCTGCAATTCAGTGACTTCAAAATAATGCGGCATCCCACACAAGAGGGATTATACGGAGTGACATTACGCCAAAAATACAGTTCTGATCTTTATTCGGACGACGGTTATCTGTTCCTACTGTGGGATTTCAGAGATGAAGCCACCCCGTTGATTCATGTACGCACGTGGCAACCCCGCATGCTGGACGACCGGACACTACTGCCGGAAGAAGAGATATTCAATATACGTAATTTCAATTTGCAATGAACGTTTCTATATCAACTCCCAACGTGGAAACTAACTTGTTGAACGCGAAAAGATTCGTGTTGACAACTGCCATACTTCTTGTCTTTTCCGCTTTGCACGCACAACGTTTTTCCGTGCAAAGTTTCCGGCAACTGCCCAATGACATCAGTGCCTACATCCAGCCTGTGAAAGACCTGAACGACGAAGCCTGTGCACTCATCAAGATAGTGGGTAGCCGTGATTTCGTATTCTCTACCCCCTTGGGAGTGGTGAAAAGGAAAAACGATGTTGGAGAAACATGGATATACGTCCCACGCGGTACTACACAAATCACCATCAAACACCCGCAATGGGGCGTACTTCGCGATTATCGCTTCCCTTCTCCCTTAGAATCACGCCTGACCTACGAGCTGGTATTGAACGCTCCCGTCACCATGCCCCGGAAAAGAATTCCCCCGATCGAGAATACTGCCGTCAGTTATCTGCGTACATACGAAATGCCTTTGCAACAACTTCCCACACCTGAATGGCAACGTCCCCGACGACCGAAAGAGAAAGCTGCATGGCTGATTATACCAAGCATCGGATTTCATCGTCAGGAGGTAGCAGGTGGTATACGCCTTGCCTGGATGCGGCGACACGGAATATACCTACATGTATTGAGTGATTTCCGCACCACCCCCGACACCAACGGACAAGAATGTGACAAGAACGGGTTACTACCAGGTAGCGATCTACCGCCCTACTACACCGGAAAGACTGAAAAGTCATACTACGCTTTCACCGCAGGAGGGATACATCGTATCATCGGTAACTTCTGCCTTTACGAAGGCATCGGCTACGGAACACGCACGGTTGTCTGGCAAACGGACGAAGGGACTTACCTGCGCAACAGCGATTATTCATCCCAAGGACTCGCCGCTGAAGCGGGTGCCATGCTGCGATTACGAAAGCTTGCTTTTTCCGTCGGTGCCATCACCACAGACGGAAAATACTGGATGGTAAACCTCGGGCTGGGTATTCGTTTATGACCGCCTTCTTTATTAAGAATGTAGAATTGCACAAAAGACATACAGATTGACATATGTACACAAGAATCATTTGTTTCCTGACTCTCTTCGCTTGTTGCCTGCTCCCGACAGGATGCAGTGACGAGAACCGCCCTAATAATCCGACGCCGGAAATCATCCTGCACGAAGCACAGGACATCACCCGTACGAGTGCCCGTCTCACTGGTACAGTGAATGTCCCGCCCCATAGCCATACCGACCGTTACCGTTTCCGCTACGGGACTTCACCGGATATGGTGAAAAGTGAAGAATACCTCCAGCCAAATGGTCTTGTCACTACCGAACTACAAAACCTGACACCGGGAACCACCTACTATTACTGTCTGGAAGCAGGAAACGAAATGTATATGCGGCAAAGTCCCACCTATCATTTCACCACCTTTCCCAACGAACGGCCCCGAATAGACCCCATCACTTTTCTGGGACAAGGCCCTATCAGTATCATCCTGTTATGTGCTGTCACGGACGATGGCGGTGACCCTGTGACAGCCTGCGGCTTCCGTTATACCTCTGCCGATGGACAAGAGCTGGAAGCAAGCGCATTCCTGACAAACGACAATCAATGGCGACTTCATATCAACCACTTGGAAAAGTACACTGAATATACCGTAAAGGCTTTTGCCGAAAACAGAAACGGAAGAACTTACAGCGAACCATACCGCTTTTGCACCAGTGATGCAGTAACCCTCATTGATGCAGGCACGCTGCCCGAAATTATCGGAGAAGACGGAAAAGACGACTATACACAACTGAGTATCACAGGTCCGCTGAACGGAACGGATATCCGGTTCATCCGGGAAATGTGCGGAAAAGACGTACGTGGCAACCGGACACAGGGGCAGTTGCAGAAGTTGGATTTGACGGACGCACTCATCGTTGCAGGCGGATTGTCTTACGATGAATCGCGATATACAACAGAGTATACAATCGGCAACGGAATGTTCGGCGAACTGGATATACCGACGGAAATCAAACTTCCGGAAAACACGTTGGTGATTGAACAGAATGCCTTCCGCAACTGCACGTCACTGACGGCACTTTCCATTCCTGGAAGTACAAAAGAACTGACTCCTTCCAGCGGATGCTGCCATCTCGAACACCTGTCCGTGACTACGGGAAATTCCGAATATAGCAGCATAGACGGAGTGGTATACAGCAAAAACGGTGAAGCACTTGTATGGTTTCCCGAAGGAATGGAGAAAGAGGAGCTTCGTCTCTCTCCCACTCTGAAGAGTATCGGAGAATACGCATTACAAAAATGCAAAATCCGTTCTATCGTATTGCCCGGTTCAGTCATAAGTATCGGAAAGTTGGCTTTCTATGCTTCCGAAATAGAATCGATCGTACTACCGGACGGATTACGGAGTATGCCGCTCGGAATATTCCAGCAATGCCAGAATCTCACGAGTGTCACACTAGGTAGTGACTGTGAAACGCTCTCGGATTATTGTTTCGACGGATGCCCGCTCCAGCATCTATACGTAAATGCAGTCATTCCTCCTGTCTGCCAATCGAACACGTTCAGCGGAGCAAGAAATATTTTTGCCGACTGTATCCTACATGTCCCTGCGGAGAGCTTGCCTATATATAGAAACCACTCTACATGGAAACTGTTTCAACACATTAAAATTATCGAAGCTACAAGTATATGATTGTCACATCTTGATGTCACAGCTGTGCCACCGCATTGGCACAACAGTGACATCATTGTGGCACGGTTGTGCCAATGCGGTGGCACAGTTATTTATTACACATAAATGTATGAGGGGATCTTAATGTTGTCGCACCAGCGACTTAATCTGCTTTAACTGGCGTTCCGCCTCTTGTTGCAACCCTTCCCACCGGCACTTATAAGCTGCAGACTCTCGCAACTCGGGCAATGGATATTCAGCATCCAGCGCAGCTTTCAATTGCTGCATCAATTGCAGGCTATCTGCTTTCCAATTACGTTCGTCCGCTAATGAATCGACAGCATGTATCATTCGCATCCGTTCAGATGCAAGCAGGCGAAAACAATTCTCGCTACAGACCTGATTTCCGTAGACTGGATAAAAAGAGGAAGAAGAAGAGAAAGACGGCAACAAGTCACCTGCAACAGCATAAACACCCACACAGACTGCTCCTGCCAACACTGCAGCAGCCATCCCCACATAAAACCTTTTCCTGCGAGGCGCAGTGACGGCGTTTGCCACCTCCACAACAGACGCATAACGCTTCTCCCGCTTCCTACGGGTACACTTGCGCGAAACTGCTGCCAGCTGTTTGTCTTTCAATACTGTAGCCATCTCACCGATAATTACCCCAAGCGAATAAATATCAGCACGCAAATCCAACGACACATCCGGTTGCAACATCTCGGGGGCAAGATAATAACGTGTGCCGGCAGGAAGCTTCAGCACATCGTAATCATCACAATCGGAAAGGCTGAAATCAATCAGTTTCACATTGTTACCGTTGTGCGTAATCAGAATATTGTCCGGCTTCAAATCACGGTGGACAATCTGCTTGCTATGGATATACTGCAAAGCACTACATAGTTCGTTGATAATCTTGACCGCCACCGGACGAGTCAGCTTGCCATGCTGCATAAACTCTTTCAAAGTGACTCCGTCGACATATTCCAACAGGATACAGCACCCTATAGACGGTACACTCTCCCATCCCAATGTACGGCAAATATGAGGATGTTCCAATTGATAGCCGATATTGAATTCTTTTTTAAGAGCCTGCTCGTAGAAAACCGTTCCTTCATACATCGGCTGCAAAGCTTTCAACACATGCAATTTACCATGCCGATGGCAACGAAACAAGCGGTTCCACCCCGAACGGGAAGTATATATTTCCTGAATATCAGTAAAAGCCACGTCAACAGGAGGCGTTGTTTCCCCTATAAAACCGGAAGTAAAAGTGTCGTCATTCATTGCCAATACAGTTCAATAAAGTAAGACCTCCGTTACGTCCCGCAATAAATGGAGAAGTACGAACTCCGTTACGTAAAATGTATGGCAAAAACAAAGGCTGTCCTTTCAAAAAAGCGGAAGTCTCAAAACAATCTCCTTTTTGCAATTTAGACTGCCGCGCCTCACACACTTCAAACAAAGCCTTACCTCTATAAAGCAGACGCAGATAGCGATTGGGCGACCAGCCAATTTCGACTTCCGCCCCGGGAGCAAGCTCACTTGCCATCACCTGACAAGCAGAGAAAAATGAAGAATTGTATGCACTACTACTCTTCAGGTAGCTACAGAAAGAACTGAAAAAATCAAAACCGATAAAACGGGATAATAAATCAAGCGTCTGCATACGTGGCATATGCATATCATTTACATATCCCCACAAACGCTTCAATGTAGAAGTCGAAATCCTCCCTAATGAGTGCTTCTGCAAATAAAAAGAAAACTCCTCAAAATCGGTAGTCGTCCGCAAAGCCCTTCCATATTTCTTTTCGACCAGCAATAAAAGTTCCGCTATCTCCGGTTTATATACATTCATGATTCAATACTGGATATTTTATAATGAACAAAGATAAGTAAAATCGTTTTATTATCGTATATTTGTCCGGTTATTCTAACAAAAATCTACTAAACAATCATTTAAAATATGAGACAAGCTAATTTATTTATGATGTCGGCAGCAATGTTATTAGCTGCCTGCGGAGGAACCAAAGACGCAGGCAAGACAGATCAGGTGCTTATCGAGAAATCGGACATAAAGATCGAAGGGAAGCGCATGACTCCCGAAGCACTTTGGGCTATGGGACGTATCGGCGGATTCGCCGTATCGCCCGACGGAAAGAAAATTGCGTATACGGTAGCGTATTACAGCGTACCGGAAAACAAGAGTAACCGCGAAGTTTTCGTGATGAACGCAGACGGAAGCGAAAACCAGCAAATCACTCGTACCCCGTATCAGGAAAATGAGGTGACTTGGATTAAGGGAGGCACCAAACTTGCATTCTTAAGCAATGACAACGGAAGCAGCCAGCTTTATGAAATGAATCCGGATGGTAGCGGACGCAAGCAGCTGACCAGCTACGACGGAGATATCGAAGGATATTCCATCTCACCGGATGGCAAAAAACTGCTATTTATTTCACAAGTAAAGACGAAAGAAAGCACCGCTGATAAGTATCCGGACCTGCCGAAAGCCACCGGTATCATCGTTACCGACCTGATGTACAAGCATTGGGATGAATGGGTGACGACCGCTCCGCATCCTTTCATTGCTGACTTTGATGGTAACGGTATTTCCAATATCGTGGATATCCTGAACGACGAACCGTATGAAAGTCCGATGAAACCTTGGGGTGGCATCGAACAACTTGCCTGGAATACAACCTCGGACAAAGTGGCTTATACTTGCCGCAAAAAGACGGGACTGGAATATGCGATTTCTACCAACTCGGATATTTATATATATGACCTGAACACCAAGAAAACGGAAAATATTACTGAAGAGAATAAAGGATATGATACCAATCCGCAATACTCACCGGACGGCAAGTATATTGCCTGGCAAAGCATGGAACGGGATGGATACGAAGCGGATCTGAACCGTCTGTTCATCATGAACCTGGAAACCGGCGAGAAGCGTTTTGTGAGCAAGGCATTCGAATCGAATGTAGATGCTTTTGTCTGGGGAGCAGATGCAAAAGTGATCTATTTCACAGGTGTATGGCATGGAGAGTCGCAGATTTATGCGCTTGACCTGACAAATGATTCGGTAAAGGCTATTACTTCAGGAATGTACGATTACGAAGGGGTAGCTCTTTTCGGAGATAAGCTGATCGCGAAACGTCATTCAATGAGTATGGGTGATGAGATTTACTCTGTGGCACTGGATGGTTCTACCACTCAACTGACACAGGAGAATAAACAAATCTATGACCAGCTGGAAATGGGTAAAGTGGAAGGTCGCTGGATGAAAACAACAGATGGCAAACAGATGTTGACATGGGTGATTTATCCTCCACAGTTTGATCCGAACAAGAAATATCCGACTTTGCTGTTCTGTGAAGGAGGTCCGCAGAGTCCGGTAAGCCAGTTCTGGTCTTATCGCTGGAACTTCCAGATTATGGCAGCTAATGATTATATCATCGTCGCTCCGAACCGTCGCGGTTTGCCGGGATTCGGTGTGGAATGGAACGAACAGATCAGCGGCGATTACGGTGGCCAGTGTATGAAGGATTACTTCACTGCTATTGATGAAATGGCAAAAGAGCCGTATGTGGACAAAGATCGTCTGGGATGCGTAGGTGCCAGTTTCGGAGGATTCTCCGTATATTGGTTGGCCGGACATCACGACAAACGGTTCAAAGCGTTCATTGCTCATGATGGTATCTTCAACATGGAAATGCAGTATCTGGAAACTGAAGAAAAATGGTTCGCCAACTGGGATATGGGAGGCGCATACTGGGAAAAACAGAATCCGGTGGCACAGCGTACATTCGCCAACTCTCCTCACCTATTCGTAGAGAAATGGGATACTCCTATTCTCTGTATTCATGGAGAAAAAGACTACCGTATTCTGGCTAATCAGGCAATGGCTGCTTTTGATGCTGCCGTGATGCGTGGTGTTCCCGCAGAGTTGCTGATTTATCCGGATGAAAACCACTGGGTATTGAAGCCACAGAATGGAGTTTTATGGCAACGCACATTCTTTGAGTGGTTGGATAAATGGGTAAAGAAAGCGCCGTCCAAATAAAAACGGTACATATTCCTATAAAGTAAAAAGAAGGCTCTGTTCTCAATCTACTTGAGTTCAGAGCCTTCTCCATTACATTCAACCAAAATCCGCTAAATTTTACCTTGAGTAAATATTTTCAATTTCTACAATATACATCTTATGGAAACCTCCATGAGCACCACCATACCACTTTTCTATTGATTCTTTATCCAGAAAACATTCCGGTTTGATAGCGTCAGCATAAAGTTTCTTACATTCCAAGCTCAAACGTGCCTGTTCGAACAGGACATTACCTTTTTCTGTAAATACAGGTTTCAATCCGGTTTCTTTTACTTTATCTATATTACGTCCCGACTTGGAACCACAAACCGCATGAATCTTCTTATTTTCTTCTCCTAAGAAAGAAAGTGTCAGGTGATCGTTCTCCTCTACAAACTCGTATGTATACCGTTCAGGACGGATAAAAACGAAAGCAACCGGTTTATTCCACAACCAGCCGATGCCACCCCAACTTGCTGTCATGGTGTTAAACTTCTCTTTTGTTCCCGCCGTTACGAGCATCCACTCTTTTCCGATTGCTTCGAAAAAGTTTTCTTTCAGATCTTTTACTTCTAATTTCTTCATCTCTTTATTCGTATCTAAATATTCTTATTTCTGTTTCCTCAATTTCACGATCTCTCCCAAATAAGGAATTTCCACAGAGATCTTCCGTTTCTTTGCTTCTGTTGCAAAGACTTTCGGGGGATCATGCAAAGGCTCGTCAGACAAATCGAATGTGCCATAATGCATGGGGATAGTAAGTCCTGCATGCATTTCTTCGGCAGCAGTCAAAGACTCGTGAGGCGATATATGATTGGGACGCATAAACCAGCGAGGTTTATATGCCCCGATACCCAACAAAGCGTAATCCGGTGCTCCGAACAGATCGGGAATCTCACGAAAGTGGCTGGAATAACCAGTGTCACCACTATAATAAAGGGAGATTCCATCTCCTTGCAGCATGAAGGCTCCCCACAGTCGCTGGCCGCCATCGCGTACGGAACGTTTGCTCCAGTGTTGTGCCGGTAGAAAAGTTATCTTCAATCCCTCATCTTTCATTTGTTGATACCATCCGGCTTCAATCACCTTCATTTCAGGAAACCATCCCTGAATCAGTTCACCGGTTCCCAATCCACAAAAGAGTTTCATTTGCGGGTTATTCCTCAATAGGCGGGCTATACTCTGCTTGTCCAGATGATCGAAATGGTCATGGCTGACAAGTAGATAATCAATCCCTGTAAATATGTCAGGATTAGCGGGAAACTCGCTCTGCCTCTTCACAAAAGGAATACTTCCGAACACAGGATCGAACATGATTCGTTTACCTGCTAATTGCAGAAAGAAAGAATTATGTCCGAGCCATATCAGGGAATCTCCTACCACCGCATCCAATGAACGGAGATAACAAACTTTCGGATCCCATTTCACCGTTTTCTTCTCCTTGCGTTGGGGGTTGGGCGAAAGACGCCATTTCAGTACACTCCCCATCCCCGGACGGAAGCGATGCTGCCGATTAAAAAAACGCCCGCGCACCATCGGATTTCCTCTCCAATAAGGGTTGACTGTCGCTAAACGTTCGTTTCTCCTAAAACATATATGTTCACCCATTTTTATTTCCTGAATACGTATTTACAAACTTACTAATAATTTCTCGATTTACGATGAATTAGAGTAAACAAAAAATGTACCCCGGACACACTATCGGGGTACATTTACTTATAAAAGAATAAATATTATCCTTTTTTATATAGAATGAGACTTCGTTAAGAGCAGTGCAAGCCATACAAAGGCAGTTGCCAGCCAAGAGCTGAAAGATTAATAATCATTATGACTGCACCCAATATCCATAGAATCAATAGCGACCATTTCAAGCCTGCTCCCATCGGCGACCAATGGAATAACTGCCGCAAGATAGTATACAAGAAAGCTCCTAATGGAATACCGATGAGGGCAACTCCGGCAATCGTACCCAGTAGTGTCATCATTGGCGATAAAGAAGTAACCGGCATCCAGTCAATGGCAGGCAGCATCTGGTAAAGTAATGCTCCTCCGCTAACTGCCACGGCAATTGCTGCAAACACCAGCGCTACCAGTACAACGGCCAATACAAACAAGACAGGACAGCAGAGAATGACAAGAGCTACCAGAAATATTTTAAAGAGAACGGCAGCAATGGAAACAAATACATCACCTATCTTTTGAAGAAAGGTACGAGGTTTGCCGGAATTCATATAGTTATTGACTCCGTCCGCTACGCGTTCGAAACCGTCTGTCACTGTTTTGCCAATATTCTCAATGGTCACCGCTTCTCCACGCATACTCAATTTTTCTGCAGCAGTACGGGCTTCCGGAATAACAAGCCATCCGATAATATAAAGTATAATCATCGGGCAATAAGGTACAAACACCAGGATAATCATCAGTATACGTACCAATGTAATGTCCCAACCAAAGTAAGCTGCCAATCCTGCCGCTACACCTCCCAACAATTTATTATCCGGATCACGGAACCAACGGCGTTGAGCAGAGGTTTGTGTACCGCCTTGATTAGCAGACGATGTTTGTTCCGTTCTTTTCTGTGAGTCCATATCCTCATCAGCAATTCCAAAGTCTTCCGGTTTGCCGACGCGGGCGATGATTTCTTCCACATCCGAAACTGTGATGACCTGTTTCCCTTCATTTACTTTTTCGGCAAACAGTTCGGCAATACGCATTTCAATATCGTTTACGATTTCTTCCGCACCCTCCTGTTTACGAAAGTAATGTTTGAGGTTAGACAGATAATTGTCTAACAATCGGTAGGCGTCATCATCTATATGATAGACAATTCCTCCTAAATTTATGGTCAATGTCTTTTTCATTTTTATTTCTTCTTTTTCGGATTATCTATTGGCAATATGATTCACTGTTTCATTAAGTTCCTTCCAGGAAATTTCAAGTTCTCCCAAAAAGACTTCTCCCTGTTCGGTCAATTTATAGTATTTGCGGGGAGGTCCTTGGGTGGATTCTACCCATTCATAACTTAACAAATCGTCATTTTTCAGACGGGTAAGCAATGGATACAAGGTGCCTTCCACTACAATCAGTTGGGCTTCTTTCAACTTTTGAATGATATCAGAAGCATAAGAGGGTTCCTTGTGTAGCAAAAGCATGATGCAATATTCAAGCATGCCTTTCCTCATCTGTGATTTTACATTGTCTACTTTCATTATTCACTTCTTTTAGATGGCACAAATATATGCATTACTTTAGTACCTTGCATTGCAAAGTACTATAAATTAATAATAATTAAAACATTAGAGAGTGTACTCCTTATTATAAAAAGAAATAATGGCTATATTTGTGCCTATTAAACCAAGAATAGATAATAGATATGTTTACAATTCGAAAAGCAACAGTAGCCGATTGCGAGCTTATTCATAAGATGGCAAAGGAGGTATTCCCCGCCACCTACAAGGAAATTTTATCTCCCGAACAACTGGATTATATGATGGACTGGATGTATGCTCCTTCCAATGTGCGCAAACAAATGGAGGAAGAGGGACATGTGTACTCCATTGCTTATAAGGAGAATGAACCATGCGGATATGTTTCCATTCAACCACAGGAAAAAGATGTATTCCATCTTCAGAAGATATATGTTCTCCCCCGTTTTCAAGGCACGCATTGCGGCAGTTTTTTATTTAGGGAAGCCATCAAGTGTATCAAAGAGATACACCCGGAACCTTGTTTGATGGAGCTCAACGTAAATCGTAATAATAAGGCTTTGCAGTTTTACGAACACATGGGAATGAGAAAGTTACGGGAGGGTGATTTCCCGATTGGTAACGGATATTACATGAATGATTATATTATGGGATTGGATATTTAAAAATTAGGGTAATAAACGGTTTTTATACAAACCGTTTATTACCCTAATTTATTATTAGATCTCAGGCAAATACCTGCCTTATTTTAAGCAACTTTTTCAAGCTTCTTCATGATAGAGAATATGAATAGAGCTGATAACAGACAACAAGCAATCAATACGCTCCATACCATCCACAGTTGCATATCACCCCACAAATAACCAATAATAGCAACCAGATAATTTCCAATAGCTGTAGCTACAAACCAGCCTCCCATCATCATACCTTTATACTTGGGTGGCGCTACTTTTGATACAAAAGAAATACCCATTGGTGAAAGTAACAACTCTGCAAAAGTCAATACCAGATAAGTAGAAATCAACCAGTTGGGAGAAACAAGAACATCCGGATTAATACCAGCCGTTTCTACTGCTTTCGGAGTAGGAAGACCCATGGAACCAATGGCTAAAATCAAGAAGCCACACGCTGCAATCACCATACCAATACCGATTTTGCGCGGTGCGGAAGGTTCTTTTTTCTTTTTAGCCAAATAACCAAAGACAGCCAAAGACACCGGAGTCAGAGCCACTACAAAAAATGGATTAAACTGCTGGAATATTTGAGGAAGAATTTCTACGGTTGAATCCATAGAGCAATAGCTCCACACTAATATAGCAAGAGAAGCCAATACGACAACACCGGCAATGGCTTTTCCACGACCAGTTTTTGACTGGAATAGAGAGAATGCGCCATAAACAGCAATGATAACAAGAACCAGATTCCAAACATCGAATCCAATACGATCAATTCCTGTCACAGATTGAGTAGTGTAGTCACGTGCAAAGAATGTCATAGTCAAACCGTTCTGGTGGAACGCCATCCAGAAAAAGATAACCACAGCAAACACAAGCAACAAAGCAACAATACGTTCTTTTGTTTGTGCCGGAGTCAATTCCGGCTCATTATAGTTATTTACAGCCTTAGCTTGTTTTGAGTTATAGTCTGCATGCTTAAACATGGAACGGCAACAAATATAAATTGCCATTGAAATAATCAAAGAAATACAAGCTACGGCAAAGCCATAGTTATATGCCTCTGACAGTTTCTCGATATAAGTACTACAGAATGCAGCTGTATCACCGGCAAAGCCTTGTGCCGCCTGTAATCCACTAAGGGTAACATTACCTTCCGGAGTAATAGTCCCACCAAGAAATTGATGCGCCAATGAAGGTATTTGAGCATTATAGGTAAATCCTGCGCCACTTAAGATATAATTAGTCACTTTGGTAGCAGCTGTCGGAGCAAATAAAGCCCCCACATTGATTGCCATATAAAACAAACTGAAAGCAGTATCACGCTTTGAGCTATATTCCGGAGAATCATAAAGATTACCTACCATTACTTGCAGGTTTCCTTTAAATAAGCCGGTCCCGCAAGCGATCAGAAACAGTGAACCAAACATCATCATCTTGCCTGTAAGATTCGCTGCTGTAGGAATAGCCAAAAGCAAATAACCAATAAACATAACAACGATACCCGTTGTTACCATCTTACCATAACCACATTTATCAGCCAAAATACCACCTATAAGAGGCATAAAATAAACTGCTGCCAGAAATGAGCCAAAAATAGTAGAAGTTTCTGCTGCCGTGTAACCAAACTTCGCTTGTAAGAAAAGTGTAAAAATAGCAAGCATCGTGTAGTAGCCAAAACGCTCGCCCGTGTTAGCCAAGGCTAAAGCGTATAGCCCTTTCGGTTGTCCTTCAAACATATAAACAAGAATATTAGATTAATAAAATTGATATTTTCTGCAAATATATACTTTTTTTAATTCATTCAAAGAATATGTAGTCATATTTACTCTACAAATAATAAGACTTACTCCTCAAATAAACGACAAATTTCCGCTCTGGATTCACGAATCAAATCTTCCGGTGCTATTTTTATCTGAAGTCCCCGTACACCGGCACTTACATAAATATACGGAAATTGTTGACTGGTTTCATGAATATAAGTAGGAAAATGCTTTTTCATACCGATCGGCGAACAACCTCCGCGGATATATCCGGTAAGTGGCAGAAGCTCTTTTACGGGAATCAGCTCGCACTTCTTGTTACCCGAAGCTTTAGCCGCCAGTTTCAAATCAACTTCATGTTCCCCCGGAATGACACAGACAAAATATCCGCTTTTATCGCCGTGCAGAACAAGCGTTTTAAATACCTGCTCGATGTTCTCTCCTAAACTTGCTGCCACATGAACAGCACTCAAGTCGTTTTCATCTACTTCGTAGGGAATTAACTCATAGGCTATCTTAGCCTTATCTAACAGCCGTGCGGCATTTGTTTTATTGATTTTCATTTTCGTTGTATTTATAAGTTCTGTATCTGATAAATAAAGAATATGATATGATAAGTGCCAACTCATCGAAGATTGTCCGATAAGTTGGCACTCTATGATTTAAATTAGAGCCCCAGCTCTTCGCGAAGAAACTTAGGTGTATATCCTTTATGGCTCTTCGCAACTTCTTCCGGTGTTCCGTGACTAAGGAGTTCTCCCCCGCCCTTACCACCTTCAGGGCCCATATCGATAATATAATCCGCCATTTTAATCACATCCAGATTGTGCTCGATGACGATAACAGTATTACCTTTATCTACCAGCTTATTCAATACTCCCATCAATACACGGATATCTTCAAAATGAAGTCCGGTAGTCGGTTCGTCAAGGATATAAAGAGTTTTGCCCGTATCTCTTTTTGATAGCTCCGTTGCCAGTTTCACACGCTGGCTTTCTCCACCGGAAAGAGTGGTAGAAGATTGTCCCAGTTTTATATATCCGAGTCCGACATCCTGCAAGACTTTAATCTTATTCAAGATTTGCGGCACATTTTCAAAGAATTCCACAGCACGGTTGATCGTCATGTCAAGTACATCGGCAATTGATTTTCCCTTGAAACGTACTTCCAGTGTTTCCCGGTTATAACGTTTACCGTGACAAACCTCACAAGGCACATATACATCAGGAAGGAAATTCATTTCAATCGTCTTATAACCATTTCCCGTACATGCTTCACAACGCCCACCTGCAACATTAAAGGAGAAACGTCCCGGTTTATAACCGCGAATTTTAGCTTCCGGCAGACCTACAAACAGGTTACGGATATCAGAAAACACACCGGTATAAGTCGCAGGATTGGAGCGTGGCGTACGTCCCAAAGGTGATTGATCCACATCTACTACCTTATCTATATTTTCCAGCCCTTCAATCGAATCGTATTCCAAAGGATCTTGTAAGGAACGATAGAACTTCTGTGAAAGAATCGGCTGCAAAGTTTCATTAATCAAGGTGGATTTTCCACTTCCTGATACACCAGTTACGCAAATCAGTTTACCTAACGGAAATTCAACATCTACATTCTTCAGGTTATTCCCCTTCGCTCCTTTCAGCCAGATAGATTTCCCGTTTCCTTTTCTACGCTTGGCAGGGATTTCTATCTTCATCTTCCCATTCAGATATTGCGAAGTCATCGTATCTGTATTCAGCATTTCCTGCGGGGTTCCGGCGAAAACGACTTCGCCTCCGAGACGTCCGGCTTTCGGACCCATATCGATGACATAATCGGCAGCCAGCATCATATCCTTATCATGTTCCACTACAATCACGGAGTTCCCCATGTCGCGGAGTTCTTTCAATGAGTTGATAAGACGCAGATTATCACGCTGATGCAGACCGATACTCGGCTCGTCGAGAATATAAAGTACATTCACTAATTGCGAACCAATCTGTGTAGCCAAACGGATACGCTGACTCTCACCACCGGAAAGACTAACAGAGCTACGATTCAATGCCAGATAATCCAACCCCACGTCCAGCAAGAACTTCAAACGGGTGCGAATCTCTTTCAGAATCTCCACCGATATTTTCTTCTGCTTATCGGAAAGGAACTCATCCACCTTCATCAACCAGTCGTACAACTCGTTGATGTCCATATTCGCCAACTCATTGATATTCTTATCATGGATACGGAAATGCAAAGCTTCCTTATTCAAACGAGCCCCTTTACATTCGGGACAAACCGTTGTTTTGGCAAATTGTTCCGCCCATTTCTGTGCTGTTGCAGAAGCATCCTTTTCCTGTAACATCTGAATATACTTCACCACTCCTTCGTAAGTAACAAAGTAATCGGAGGAAGTACCGATCAACGAACTCTTGATTTTAATCCGTTCATCAGAACCGTACAAGACTTCATCAATCGCATCGTCCGGCAACTCCTTTATCGGAGTTTTCAGTGTTGCGTCGTACTTTTCGAGCAAAGCACCGATTTGCCAGAAAATCATCGCATTCTTATATTTTCCCAAAGGTGCTATCGCTCCTTCATAAATGGAAAGTTCACGATCGGGAATCACTTTGTCCACATCAATCTGATTGACTACTCCCAATCCCTTACACTTCGGACATGCTCCTTGCGGTGAATTGAATGAGAAGTTATGCGGAGCCGGTTCACGATAAGACAATCCGGTGACGGGACACATGAGCCGTTTACTATAATGACGGATGCTTTCAGACTGGGCATCCAGAATCATCATCAACCCGTCTCCCTGACGCATAGCGGTTGCCACACTCTGTTTCAAGCGCCGGTCATCTTTCTCCGCTACCACTAATTTATCAATAACCACTTCTACATCGTGATTCTTATAACGGTCGAGTTTCATGCCATGCGTTATTTCACGCACTTCACCATCCACCCGTACATACAGGTATCCTTTTTTACGTATTTGTTCGAAAAGTTCCCTGTAATGTCCCTTACGTGAACGAACTAGCGGAGCCAGCAGATATATTTTCTTTCCTTTATAATCTTTCAGAATCAAGTCCAGAATCTGCTCTTCGGTATATTTCACCATCTCCTCACCCGACAGATACGAATAAGCCACTCCCGCACGGGCATACAGCAAACGGAGATAATCATATATCTCCGTAGTCGTTCCTACAGTAGAACGGGGATTTTTATTCGTTGTTTTCTGCTCAATGGAGATAACCGGACTCAAACCAGTTATCTTATCGACATCCGGACGCTCCAGATTGCCCAAGAAGTTACGGGCATACGCTGAAAAAGTTTCGATATAGCGACGCTGTCCTTCGGCAAAAATCGTATCGAAGGCTAAAGAAGATTTTCCACTACCGCTCAATCCGGTGATAACAGTCAAACTGTTACGGGGAATTTCGGCATCAATATCCTTCAAATTGTGCACGCGCGCACCGTACACATTAATATATTCTGTTTCCTGCATATTCATATCCTTCCATAAATGTTGCAAAATTAATGTTTCCGCCCGAAATATGCTCCTAAAAAAGCACAATATTATTTTCTTAACTCAAATCTTATGAAGATATAGGGCATTATTTGTACCTTTGTTCCTTGATTTCAAGAACCAATAGTTATAATTTGATGAAACCGATAAACCGTATATTCTTATTTTTGCTTTTTATAAGCGTTTCATATGCTATCAGTTATGCACAAGAAAACCAATCCTATTTCTTGCATACCATCGAAAAAGGACAAAGTTTATACTCCATCTCCAAGATGTATAATGTCACTACATCAGACATCATACGTCTGAATCCGGGCTGTGACGAAAAGATCTATGCCGGACAGACAATCAAAATTCCTACGGGGAAAGAGAGTCAGAAGGGAGAAACATTCCATACGATTCAAGCCGGAGAAACACTATACAAACTGACAACCATGTATAATGTATCCGCCAAAGATATTTGTGAAGCAAACCCCGGTTTGAGTGCCGAAAATTTCCGCATCGGACAGGTTATCCTGATTCCGCGGAAAAAAGAAGAGCAAACTGCCACTCCAACGCCTACTGAACAGACCACCATTCAAGGCCCTGTTGTTCCGAGATGCAAGGATATGCATAAGGTAAAGCGCAAAGAGACTATTTTTAGCGTGAGCCGTGAATATGGAATCAGCGAACAGGAGTTAATTGCGGCTAACCCGGAACTGAAAAAAGGCATGAAAAAGGGACAATTCCTTTGCATCCCTTACCCGGCAGCAACAACCGTACAACCTACACAGAAGGAAGATCCTTACGCTATTCCTCCCAGCAATAGCGAGCTTTTCCGCAAAAGTAAAGAGACTCCCCAAAAGCTGTCTACCATTAAGGCCGCTTTATTGTTGCCTTTCCAGGAAGACAGACGCATGGTGGAATATTACGAAGGTTTCCTGATGGCAGTAGACAGTCTGAAGCGTACAGGTATTTCTCTTGATCTATATGTATATGATTGCGGAAAAGACCTTTCTACATTAAATACGATTCTTGCCAAGAACGAGATGAAAAGTATGAATATCATCTTCGGTCCGATGCATCAGAATCAAATAAAGCCATTGTCCGACTTCGCAGAGAAGAACGACATACGCCTGGTGATTCCTTTCTCTCAAAAAGGAGAAGAGGTATTCAACAATCCGGCAGTTTATCAGATCAACACACCTCAATCTTACTTATATTCAGAGGTTTATGAACACTTCACCCGTCAATTTCCCAATGCAAACGTTATCTTCATAGAACCGGTGAGCGTTGACAAGGAGAAAGCGGAATTTATCAGCGGCTTGAAACAAGAGTTGAAAAGCAAAGGCATCTCTATGAAAACTGTCAGCGAAAGCGCAACGAAAGAAACGCTGAAAGCAGCGCTCCGCAGTGATAAAGAAAACATCTTTATTCCGACATCAGGCAACAACGTCTTACTGATTAAGATACTTCCTCAACTGACGCTGTTAGTCAGAGAGAATCCTGCAGAGAATATTCATCTGTTTGGCTATCCGGAATGGCAGACCTATACCAGAGATCATCTGGAAAATTTCTTTGAGTTGGATGTATATTTCTATTCTTCATTCTATACAAATACGTTGTTCCCGGCAGCTGTGCAGTTTACCAACGCTTACCATAAATGGTATAGCAAAGACTTGGCAAGCAAATACCCTAATTACGCAATGCTGGGTTTTGACACCGGCTTCTTCTTTCTGAAAGGATTATCACTTTACGGCTCGGAACTGGAAAACAATCTGCCTAAAATGAACCTGACTCCTATCCAGACGGGATTCAAATTCCAACGTGTGAATAACTGGGGAGGATTTATTAATAAAAAGGTGTTCTTCATACGTTTCACTAAGAATTTTGAATTAGTAAAACTTGACTTCGAATAATACGAAAATGATAAAGATAAAACCATTTTTGATCGCAACACTCCTACTTACAGGATTTACCCTTCCTGCCGCTGCCCAAATCGGGGAAGCACGAAGCAATTTATCGGTAGGTATCAATGGAGGTGTCAATTTAAACAGTGTTTCTTTTACCCCCACCATCAAACAAAATAGCTTGATGGGAATTACCGGAGGTTTGACAGCACGTTATATATCCGAGAAGTATTTTGCCATGATTTGTGGTGCACAAGTCGAGTTGAATGTTTCGCAACGAGGTTGGGACCAATTATTTGAAACAATATCACTGGACGCCAACGGATATGAAGTCACTTCGAAGGACCCTACTAAAACTTACACCCGCAAAATGACTTATATAGATATTCCTTTCCTCGCTCACCTCGCTTTCGGACGAGACAGAGGATTGCAATTCTTTGTCCATGCAGGTCCTCAAATCAGCTTTCTAATCAGTGAATCGGAAACAATAAAAGGTATTGACATGAATAGCTTATCTGATACACAGAAAGCCCTATACGGAGTTAAGATTCAAAATAAATTTGACTATGGTATTGCCGGTGGCGGTGGTGTAGAACTTAGAACAAAGAAAGCCGGTAGCTTCATCGTTGAAGGCCGCTATTACTTTGCCCTGTCTGATTTTTACAGCACTACTAAGAAAGATTATTTCGCCCGTGCAGCACATGGTACAATTACCATAAAGCTCACATATTTATTTGATTTGAAGAAATAACCCCTCTTTCAAGGAGGAAGAGATTAAAACCTCTTATTTATAAACAAAATCCCATTCACAACGAACTAAAAAAAATCCCCACTAACTCTAAACGAATTAGCGGGGATTTCTATTTCTGGGAGCTTTAGTCCTTTTTATCGTAATCTATCCGCAGCCTTTACCATCACCTCATCCCGTCCGATAGCACGGATAGCCAGTATATTCAGGATGATAGAAACAAGCGGCAAACACAATGCCCAGCCTATACGGAACATATTTTCATCATTCTTCAATGCAAAATAAAAAGCAAGGGCAGCAATGTAATAACCTACCAATAATAAGCTATTGAAAATTGTCATGCGAATCTGCAACATACGGTTCTTGTACAAAAAGATAGTAGCCACAGCTACGATGGTGCTAACCATCAAAATTCCGAATAAGCCCCATGTAGACTGAATAGCACCGTTTACTTCCAATCCTAATGCCTTAAAAGGATGTTCTCCCATTGCATCAATGAAGTAGCCCATCGGCAAACACATGGCTGTAATCAGCAATCCTGCAACAATCAATAAATAAACAGTTTGAATTCGTTGAATCATAAGTATTCTAAATAGTAGTTGAGTTAAACAATAATAGCCAAGCAATAAGGAGTAGGGATAATCATCCCACTTACTACTTGACTATCAAATTCTTCGTCAGAAAATAAATTACTGAAGTTTTTCTTTCTCCTTAGCCGGATTTCTATAATATATTTTCCCTTCGATGTATTCTTGCGTAGCAATCAAGTCCGGTTTCGGCAATTTCTCATAATAACGAGAAATTTCGATTTGCTCTCTATTTTCAAACACTTCTTCCAAATTGTCATTGTAAGAAGCAAACTCTGCCAGTTTCTTAGAAAGATCGTTTTTGATTTCTACACTGATCTGATTAGCACGCTTACCAATAATGGCAACTGTTTCATAAACATTACCTGTATCAGCACAGAGTTCCATCATGTCACGGGTTACTGTTGTAGCAGGAGCATTCGTTTTTTTGTAGTCCATAAATCTATTTAAATTTAGTCTTTAATTACTTTTTGTGATTCATTGAATATCTTCTCGGCTTCTTTCAAATATTTACTTTCAGGAAATTCATTCTTAAAAGCGTAATATTCATCAATCGTTTCGCGGTAACGATCCATCTTCTTGTCCTCAACGCTATAGATAGCCATTTCGTGTCTTGCACGCAGAACCAAAATGGAAAGTTCTTCACGATAATCAGTATAAGGATAATCCTTCAATGCATTTTGAGCTGTGATTACACAAGACTCATAGTTATTGCCCAAATAATTACCCAGATTATAATATAGCCTTGCTGAATAAAGCTCTTTCAAAACCAGTTTATCCTGTAAAGCAAAAATCATATCCTGTGCTTCCTGCTTCTTTGTGCTGTTCGGGAAATACTCCATGAACATCTGCAGCTGCTGGATAGCCTGATAAGTGCTTGACTGATCCAAACGTGGTTCCGGAGTATCCAGGAATAAAGCCTTACCTGCATGGAAACGTGCCAGTTCGGTAAAAGTACCACGAGGATATGTATTGAAATAGGTGATAAATGTCTGGGCAGCTGTCTGATAATCTTTCTGATTATAGTAGCTCATTCCCAACATATACAAAGATTCTTCCGCTTTATCAGTTCCTTTCAGAATGGTTATCAACTCATTCAACAACGTGGCTGAACGATTATACTGTCCCTTCGCAAAATAGTTTTTGGCGGCTTCGTACTTGTATTCGTAATCGGTGCTTTTCAGCAATTTATTATACTCTCCACATGATGTAAGAGTAGCCGCCGCAAGCAAAGTTATAATGATATTTTTCTTCATCCTATTTTAAAATAATGCGCAAAGTTACTTATTCGCTGGGAATTTAGCAATTAATCTGTGTTTTTTAATACATAAAAGGCGTTAAACATCGACAAAAGGAGAGAAAATGACGTCGAATTGCAAACGACAAACTATAAACAGCAGATTATAAACGACTCGCAATAGTGACGGTATGTGTTCGGGATAGTGACGGTATCGTTAGCATATACCGTCGCTATCTTCACTGGATAGCGTCACTATATTTATAGTAAAAACGGTAAGCAGTTGCGTTGTCCTTGAGTTGGATAACACAACTGTTTACCGTTCATTATTTATTGCTCACTGTTATATTTACAGTTTATACAAGTCACTTGCAGCCAATAGATCGACTTTCTTATCTTTCAGTACCTCGATACATTTATCCAGGTTGCTGGGGCGGATCACTACATTTGCAATATGGTTATTGGCAAACGAATACATATATTCAATAAATACGCCCTCTTCTGATAAATATCCCAGCACTTTTGCCAAAGCACCCGGCACATTGGGACAGCTTATACCTACTACATCAGTCACATTCACTGCAAAATGATTATCTTTTAAAGCTTTGTATGCTCTATCCGGATCAGATACAATTCCACGCAAAATACCAAAATCAGCATTTTCGGCAATGCACAAGGCAGAAAGGTTGATATTTTCTTTCGCCAGCACTTCAGTCACTTCCGTCAAACGGCCTGACTTATTTTCCAAAAAAATAGAAAGTTGTTTTGCTACCATCATTGTTAAGTATTAAGTATTAAGTTTTAAGTATTGGCATCAAGTATCAAGTTTTAAGTTTTAAGTATTAGCTATGCAGACATATGCCAATGGCTGCGATAATACTTGATACTTAATACTTGTTTCCCAATACTTATTTACATTTTTCTGTTATCAATTACACGTTTCGCTTTACCTACGCTGCGTTCAATGCTGCGAGGCTCTACCAGTTTCACGTTGACTCCCAGTCCGAGTACGCTTTGCAAACGTCCTCCCAGTTTCTTCTTCAAAGCCAGCATTTTGTTGATCTCATCCGAATAGAATTCCGGACGTACTTCAACCTGGAGTTCCATTGTATCGGTATTGTTTTCACGACCCACTATCAACAAATAATGCGGTTCAAACTCTTCCATTTCAAGAATGACTGATTCAATCTGCGTCGGGAATACATTCACACCGCGGATAATCAACATATCATCACTACGTCCCAAAATACGATCCATACGTACCAATGTACGGCCACAGGAGCATTTATCATGATGCAAAGCCGTCAAATCACGCGTACGGTAACGAAGCAACGGCATACCCTCTTTGGTTAAATGAGTGAATACCAGTTCGCCCGTTTGACCGGATTCCACCGGTTGCAATGTATTCGGGTCGATGATTTCCGGGAAGTAATGGTCTTCATTCAAGTGAGTCCCGTGCTGACATTCGCACTCGTACCCGACACCCGGTCCGGCAATCTCACTCAATCCATAAATATCGTATGCTTTGATTCCCAACTTTTCTTCTATCTCATGACGCATATTTTCCGTCCAGGGTTCTGCACCGAAAGCACCGACTTTCAGTTTGAATTCTTCACGTGGTAAACCGGAATCTTTGATAGCATCTGCCAGATAAAGCGCATAGGAAGGAGTACAACAAAGCACTGTCGATCCGAAATCGTGCATCAAGGTTATCTGTTTTTCCGTGTTGCCACTGGACATCGGAATAACAGAAGCACCGATATTTTCGGCTCCTGCATGTGCTCCCAATCCTCCCGTAAACAGTCCGTATCCATAAGATACCTGAAAAATATCAGAACGTCCCGCTCCATAAGCGGTAAAAGCACGCGATATACATTCCGCCCATGAAGCCAAGTCCTTACGGGTATATCCGACAACCGTGGGTTTTCCGGTTGTTCCGGAAGAAGCATGAATACGTACAATCTGGCTCATCGGCACGGCACAAAGTCCGAACGGATAATTATCTCTTAAATCATGTTTCGTGGTAAACGGCAGTTTTACAATATCATCAATCGTATTGATGTCATCGGGAGTAATCCCCATTTCCTGCATCTTCTTTCGATAGAAAGGTGTATTGTGATAGACGTAATCTACAATTTTCTTGAGTCGTATGCTTTGAATCTTGCGAAGACTTTCGCGGTCCATACACTCAATGCTCTCATTCCAAATCATGTGTTTCCGGTATTACTAGTTGTATGAATCTGTTTTTTGATATTAATATGTTGCAAAGTAAAGGATTTATTTGGAAAAATGATTTGTTATCTCGATTATTTTACCGAATATTGCTCCACTTTTTAGGATTTAACTATGAATTATGAACTAACATCAGCTTACAAACCTACCGGAGATCAGCCGGAAGCTATAGCACAACTTACTGAAGGGGTACTTCAGGGAGTTCCCGCACAAACTTTATTGGGAGTGACCGGGTCGGGAAAAACATTTACCATTGCCAATGTGATCGCCAATATCAATAAACCCACCTTGATTTTGAGCCATAACAAAACACTGGCTGCCCAGCTCTACAGTGAGTTTAAAGGATTTTTCCCCAATAATGCGGTAGAATATTACGTTTCTTACTATGATTATTACCAGCCGGAAGCTTATCTGCCGAGCAGTGATACATATATAGAAAAGGACCTCGCCATCAATGACGAAATCGACAAGCTCCGACTCGCTACCACTTCCGCCCTGCTTTCCGGGCGAAAAGACGTGGTAGTGGTTTCTTCGGTATCTTGTATCTACGGTATGGGAAATCCTTCGGACTTCTACAAAAATGTCATCGAAATAGAACGGGGACGGATGATGGACCGCAATGTGTTTCTACGTCGTTTGGTAGACAGTTTGTATGTCCGCAATGATATTGACTTGAACCGTGGAAATTTCCGGGTCAAGGGCGACACGGTGGATATTTATCTGGCTTATACCGACAACCTGCTCCGTATCACCTTCTGGGGAGATGAGATTGACGGTATCGAAGAGGTAGACCCCATCACAGGAGTCACTATCGCGCCATTTGACGCCTATAAGATTTATCCGGCCAACCTGTTCATGACTACCAAAGAGGCTACTCTCCGCGCTATTCATGAAATAGAGGATGATTTGACCAAGCAAGTAGCTTTCTTCGAATCTATCGGCAAAGAATACGAGGCCAAGCGATTGTATGAGCGAGTAACTTACGATATGGAGATGATCCGGGAATTGGGACATTGTTCCGGAATTGAGAATTACTCCCGTTATTTCGACGGCCGTGCTGCCGGTACCCGCCCCTATTGTTTGCTCGATTTCTTTCCGGATGATTTCCTGATCGTTATCGACGAAAGCCACGTAAGCGTACCCCAAATCCGTGCAATGTATGGAGGAGACCGTGCGCGAAAAATCAATCTTGTGGAATATGGTTTCCGATTGCCTGCCGCTATGGACAACCGTCCGTTGAAATTCGAAGAGTTTCAGGAGATGGCAAAACAAGTAATCTACGTCAGTGCTACACCGGCGGATTATGAATTGATTCAATCGGAAGGAATCGTCGTGGAACAGGTGATTCGTCCTACCGGTCTGCTTGATCCTGTCATCGAAGTGCGTCCGAGCCTCAATCAGATTGACGATTTAATGGAAGAAATCCAGCTCCGTATTGAAAAGGAAGAACGCGTACTCGTCACTACACTAACCAAACGAATGGCAGAAGAACTGGCAGAATATCTTCTTAATAATAATGTGAGATGCACCTATATCCATAGCGATGTCGACACACTGGAACGTGTGAAGATTATGGATGATCTCCGGCAAGGAGTTTATGACGTACTTATCGGGGTGAACCTGCTTCGTGAGGGTCTCGACCTTCCGGAAGTGTCTCTCGTCGCTATCCTCGATGCAGACAAAGAAGGATTCCTCCGCTCACACCGTTCGTTGACACAAACTGCGGGACGTGCCGCGCGTAATGTGAACGGTAAGGTAATCATGTATGCTGATAAGATGACGGATAGTATGAAACTGACGATTGATGAAACGAACCGTCGCCGCGAAAAGCAGTTGGCATATAATGAGGCAAACGGAATTACCCCGCAACAGATTAAAAAGGCCAGAAACTTGTCTGTATTCGGCAATGCAAAAGAGGCAGATGAACTGTTAAAAGAAAGATATGCTTATATAGAACCTTCTACTCCGAATATCGCCGCAGATCCGGTAGTGCAGTATATGAGTAAAGCGCAAATGGAAAAGAGTATCGAGCGTACCCGCAAACTGATGCAGGAAGCAGCCAAGAAACTCGAATTTATCGAAGCCGCACAATATCGTGACGAATTATTGAAACTGGAGGACTTGATGAAAGAGAAATGGGGATAAAATTCCCCCATTGTTCACCTATCATAGCCTGATTGTTAAGGGTTGAAACTCTTAACAAACCTGTAACTTCGCATTTAGTCTATTAATTAGTGTTATAAAAACACCTGTTAAGGGCTGATAATTTGCAAAGTTACCGGAATCCCGTATCTTTGCACTGTGTTTTTCATAGTATTAGATTTAAGGTTAACAAAGGTTGGAGCAAGGCGTTGCTCCTTTTTTTATGTCTATAGGCCATCAGCTGGAAAGACATAACGGAAACTCTCTAAAGAATAAATAAGGAGGATTGCAGATATAGACTGATCGTTCATTACGACTGAATCTATCCCTGCAATCCTCCCCATTTTTTATAGTTGGATTACTCCTACTTCAAGTGATGATAAATCAAAGCGCCTTCTCTATGGCATTTTTAATCAACGGTTCCATAATATCATATCCCTCGCTCGTCGGATGAACTCCATCTTTAGTATATTGAGGATTCAAGGCCTGGTTTTCGTCAACCACCATTGCTTTGTAATAATTAACAAACGGAATTTTATTTGCTTTTGCATAAGCCTCTATCCGGTCATTTAAAGATTTAATTTTCTGCGGAGCATCTTTTATTTCCATTCTCCACTTAAATGCTGCAGCAGGCAATACGGAAGTCAAAATTACTTTTATTTTATTTGCTTTCGCCAGTTCCGCCATAGAAACGATGTTTCCGAATGTATAATCTTCATTATAAGCTTGTGTATTTTCAGCGACATCATTTGTTCCGGCATTAATCACCACTAAAGCAGGAGAAAGATTAATCACATCTTCCCGAAAACGTAACAAGAATTGATAGGAAGTCTGCCCACTGATTCCACGGCCAATATAACCGTTTGATTTGAAAAAATCCGGATGAGTCCTTACCCATCCTTCCGTAATGGAATTTCCCATGAAAATAACCCGTTTGTCTTTCTTGGTCGCTTGTGGAAGTGCAGCATTTTCTTTTGAATAACGACGTAGATTAGCAAAATCATTTTTCTGTGCATAGCTTTCTCCTATCGAGAAACTCAAGCAAACAACAGCCAATAATATCCATTGGCCCCATCTTCTTTTATCCATGTTTATATTAAGTATTAGTAATATAA
Source organism: Bacteroides sp. 90-K9/2 (assembly GCF_047310725.1). NCBI lineage: Bacteria > Pseudomonadati > Bacteroidota > Bacteroidia > Bacteroidales > Bacteroidaceae > Bacteroides > Bacteroides sp. 90-K9/2. The sequence continues at coordinate 10,038 of NZ_JBCGVL010000005.1, read as the reverse complement.
TATTTTATGCAAAGATAAAAAAAACTCCATATATAGGCATCCAAAACAACAAATAACCGTTAAGTCGAAGGAGTTTTTTCTTAATCTATGTTATATAACATGCGTTTTTTCTTGGATTATTTGCTAATTCCATAGCAGTCCGTATCTTTGCACTGTGTTTTTCATAGTATTAGATTTAAGGTTAACAAAGGTTGGAGCAAGGCGTTGCTCCTTTTTTTATGTCTATATGCTTGATTTCCTAAAAAAGAATGGTATTTTTGTAAAGTCACAATTATTATCCGAAACATGAAACGCAAACTACTTTATACCACTCTAATAATAGCTATCCTGTGTGTAATCAGCATAATTGTATGTAACAGGACAATCAAGAAACACACAGTCTCCAAACTATATACGGAAGTAAATACTATCCCCTCCAACAATGTAGGATTACTTCTCGGAACTTCTCCCAAGTTGAAAAATGGAAATAACAATTTATATTTCGATTATCGGATTCTTGCAACAGTAGAGTTATATAAAGCCGGGAAAATTAAATATATCCTCATCAGCGGCGATAACCGTAAAGAGGATTACAATGAACCGGAAGAAATGAAGAAAGCACTCATGCAAAAAGGTATTCCTGAAAAATCCATTTATTTAGATTATGCGGGATTCCGGACTCTCGACTCTGTTGTACGTGCCAAAGAAGTGTTTGGACAAAATCATCTGACCATCATCTCCCAACGTTTCCATAACGAACGAGCGATCTATCTTGCAGAGAAAAATGGAATAGACGCCATCGGGTACAACGCCCAAAATGTAAATGCTTATGCCGGACTGAAAACTAACATCCGGGAATTACTCGCAAGAGTCAAAATGTTCATAGATTTAGGAACAGATAAACAACCTCATTTCTTGGGAGAGAAAATCATTATTGAAAACAATAAATGACTAAATATAAAATGCCATGAATAAACACAAAAGATAAAACCTATGAGACATCAACAAAATAAGAAAAAAACAGCCTGGAAGAAAAGTCGCACCTTTGGTGACATTAAAGGAGGAAGAATGCGAATCAAATTAAAGGACAATATAGTGAAAAGAGAACACTCTTTATTAAAACCAACAGAATTTGATAAATGCCCCATTTATATAATGGAAAATCCGTCCAGAGATTTCTATTTTCCAATAACAATAGACCATATTGAAAGTGTATTGAATCAATTACCCGAAAAAGATGTATCATGTATAACACACATATGGCTACGCAAACCTAATTCTAAAGTAAATTGCCAAGGTTATTTTACTACGGGTAGTGGAGTATATGCCATTATATTATATCCATTTCCTAAAAACAACAAAATCTCCATAGGAAAAAGCAAACCCAGTCACAAACTACTGACATGGTATAAAGGCTATGCGTCTGAACCTGTAAAAGAACGAGGTAACTGGTATATTGAATTCACAGAAGAAAGTGCAAGAAGATATTATCTTGAACGTTTATTAATGCATGAAATCGGACATTGTGTCAATACATGGTCAGTTTATAATAAAACAGTAAACTACAAATCAGAAAATAGTGCAGATAATTATGCTTTGAATAATAAACTTGAAATAACTTATTAAATTATGCAACAGCAAATTCAGCTCAACGATCACAACAAGCAGGAATACCCTCCTATGCATACAGCAGAGCATTTACTCAATGCCACCATGGTGAAAACCTTTGGCTGCTCACGTTCTCGCAATGCCCACATCGAAAGGAAAAAGAGCAAATGTGACTATATACTTTCGTCATGTCCGACAGCGGAACAAATCCAGTCTATTGAAGATAAAGTGAACGAGGTTATCAGTCAGAACCTACCTGTGACTGTTGAGTTTATGACTCATGAACAGGCCAAAAACATCGTAGATTTAAGTAAACTACCTGCCGATGCAAGCGAAACTCTTCGCATTGTCCGCATTGGAGATTATGACACCTGCGCCTGCATCGGATTGCATGTATCCAATACTTCTGAAGTGGGTACCTTCAAAATCATTAGTCATGATTATGACGAAGAAAGGCAAACACTAAGAATAAGATTCAAACTGATCGAGAAGAAGTAAACAGGTTATCAAATTAATATCTATCTTATATAAAATAAATAAAAACAGAATACATTTTGTCACCTGTATTGCAAATTTGGCACTATTACAATGACAAATAGACAATTTTAGTCTCCAAAATCTCTTGGCATAAGGTTTGCATTTATAGAAGCGAACAACGGTTCGAGAGCGGACGATGGAAGGCGGGATAACCGATACCATCGGAAGTGAAAACGCCGAAGTTCAAGATTTATTAATTGAATGTTTAACTTAAAGATAGGAGACTAAAATTATGATGCCTGTTAGAAGAACTCAAGGTTGGTTACCAAGTATCTTTAATGATTTCTTTGATAACGATTGGATGGTAAAAGCAAATGCTACTGCACCTGCAATTAATGTTTTGGAAACAGAAAAAGAATACAAAGTGGAATTGGCTGCTCCTGGTATGACGAAGGATGATTTCAATGTTCGCATTGATGAAGACAACAACCTCGTTATCAGCATGGAGAAGAAGACTGAAAACAAGGAGGAAAAGAAAGACGGTCGCTATCTGCGTCGCGAATTCTCATACTCTAAGTTCCAGCAAACAATGATTCTACCGGACAATGTGGACAAAGAAAAAATTGCTGCATCTGTAGAACATGGCGTTTTAAACATCGAACTTCCTAAACTCTCTGAAGAAGAAGTGAAGAAGCCAAATCGGCAAATCGAAATAAAGTAATACGGTAACCACTTGCTGTTCACCGGAAGCGGTGATGAGAAGTAATAAAACAGCTCTTTCCCTGAAAGGGAAACGAGCTGTTTTTATATTATTATTGCAGACAACGCCTCCTTATCGCCCTTAGTTATTCTTCCGATAACTAATCACTGCCCAACTATTAAACACTACTGCAAAAAACAACAATACTCCAAACTGCGGCAGTAAATCAAAGAAACCACTCCCCTTCAAATACACCATTCGCATCACTTCCATAAAATACCTCAAAGGATTGAGCCTGGTAATTAGTTGAGCCCATTCCGGCATACTGCTAATAGGAGTAAACAAACCACTCATCAAAATTACAACCAACAAACAGAACCACATAACAAACATAGATTGTTGCATCGTTGCCGAGTAGTTGGAAATAACAAGTCCGAAACCGGACATTACCAAAACGAAAAGAACTGCGAAAAAGTAAATCAATAGAAAATGACCGACTGGCACTATGCCATAAATTAACCAAGCTAATATGAAACATACAGTCAGCACGACAAAACCAATCAACCAGTAAGGCAAGAGCTTTGCCAAAATAAAGACAAATTTCGAAACCGGAGTCACATTAATCTGCTCGATTGTTCCTACTTCCTTCTCACTAACTATATTCAATGCAGGTAAGAAACCACAAATCAGAGTCAATAACATGACCATCAATGCCGGAATCATATAGAGTTTATAATTCAGATTCGGATTAAACACCCCTTGCGTATCAATGCCTATCGAAGGGAAAGCACCGGAGACTGTAGCAGTCGCAGGATATTCAGAACGCAGTTCGGCTGCATAATCATTAACAATAGAAGATAGATACGAACTCCCCAGCCCTCCTTTTGTTCCATTCACGGCATTGGCTGCTATCAGTATGTGGGTATCTTCTCCATTCATCCAATCCCGTTCCAGATGCCTCGGAATTTCCATCACAATATCCGCCGTTCCAATTTCAATATTCCGTAGACCTTCTTCATACGAAGCCGGCACTTCCACCAGACGGAAATAGGTAGAGGCGGCAATCTTATTGACCAAACGTTGTGAAATAGCCGAATGGTCATTATCCACAATATTCAGCTGTATATTCTTGATTTCCAGATTTACCGCCCAAGGCATCAGCAGCATAATCATGCATGGAAATACAAGAATCAATTTCGGAAGAAACGAATTGCGAAGCAATTGTTTAAACTCTTTTTCTATCAGGAACTTTATCATAAATAATCTTCCATTTATCAATCTGCCCATTAGCACACTTGTATAATATTCATACAATCAATTGGCATATCGACATATTATTCCAATCTATACTTAAATTTCTTGATACTGATCGTAATAAGTACCGCCGCCATCAATAACAAGATACCAATCTCTTTATACACCAATGCAACTGGTACTCCTTCAATCATCAGTTTACGCACAGCCTGTATATACCAACGTGCTGGAAGTATATCCGAAATCCATTGAAGTATCACCGGCATACTCTCTATAGGGAAAATCATACCCGATAGAAGCATCGTGGGCATCATCAGCATCAATCCGGAAACCAGCATGGCGGCAACCTGTGTACGTGTGACTGATGAAATCAATAAGCCCAATGCCAAGGATACGAAGATAAACAGCAAAGATACCGTGATTAACCAGAACAAACTTCCTACCACCGGAACATCCAATACAAAGACCGAAAGCAAAAGGATCGTTATCAGATTGACGAACGACAGCACAAAATAAGGTACAGCCTTTGCCAAAATAATAAATAGCGGCTTCACAGGTGAAACTAATAATACTTCCATCGTGCCTGTTTCTTTCTCACGAACAATGGAAATCGAGGTCATCATGGCGCAAATCAGCATCAGTATCAAGCCCATCACTCCCGGAACAAAGTTATAAGCACTCTTCATCTGCGGGTTGTAGAGCAATTTGATATCAGGAGTCAGGCGGGCAGCCGACATATTCGGGGGAATCATCTCCTGGCCTACCATAGAAACGATTCCTGTCGCATAATTAACTTGCGAAGTCGACATATTGGGATCTGTTGCATCTACTATCAGCTGTACACGAGCATCACCCGTATAGAGATCATCCGCAAACCGTTCGCTAAAGACAATCGCCATATCAACTTCATTCTTTAAGAAAGCAGCTTCCATTTCCCGGGGCGAATGAAAACGTGCAGTAACGGTGAAATACTCACTGGCATCCAAACGATCAATTATTTTTCGTGTTGCCACATCATTCGAAGGATCGAGTACCGCCAACCGAACATTTTTCACTTCCGTAGTGATAGCAAAACCGAATAAAATAATTTGCACGACCGGCATCCCCAACAAAATCAACATGGTTCGCCGGTCACGGAAAATATGATAAAACTCTTTCTTTATAAAAGCTATAAACTGTCTCATAATCAATCTGCTTTGCGCACCGCACCGCGGGCTAATTTCTGAAAAACGTCATCCATCGTTTCCGCACCGAATTGTTGTTTCAGACGGGCAGGTGTATCAAGTGCTTTTATCTGACCGTCTACCATGATAGATATCCGGTTGCAATATTCCGCTTCATCCATATAATGGGTAGTGACAAATACGGTAATACCCTGATCGGCTGCCTGATAGATCAATTCCCAGAACTGCCTTCTCGTAGCAGGGTCTACTCCGCCGGTCGGCTCATCCAGAAAAACGATTCTCGGTTCATGGAATATTGATACTGAAAAAGCCAATTTCTGTTTCCATCCCACCGGAAGGCTCTTCACCAGAGTATCCCGTTCGGCTGTAAGCTCCAAACGATCCAACAATTCTTCTGTCTTCCGTTCTATCTCCTGTTCCTTCATGCCATAAATTCCGGCAAACAGACGGATATTCTCCCACACTTTCAGGTCTTCATATAGCGAAAACTTTTGGCTCATATAGCCGATATTTTTCTTTACTTGTTCGGCCTCCCGGTAAATGTCATATCCTGCCACCTTTCCGATGCCTGATGTCGGTTTACTTAATCCGCAAAGCATACGCATAGCTGTCGTCTTTCCTGCTCCATTAGCACCCAGAAAGCCAAATATCTCGCCCCGGTTCACCTGAAAGGAGATATGATCTACTGCGGTAAAATCTCCAAAACACTTTGTCAACTGCTTCACTTCAATGACCGGAGCTACTTCATGCTTCACTTCCTCCCGCTCCAAGGAAGGAGGGCAAAGGATAGACGCAAATTGATGAAGAATACGTTCGGGAGTATCAATGCCATGAATCTGTCCATGATTGATGAAAGCAATCCGGTCACATTGCCGAGCCTCATCCATAATGGGAGTAGAAACGACAATGGTAATACCCTGTTCACGCAAATTTCGGAGCATTTGCCAAAATTCCTTACGTGACACAGGATCCACTCCGGTAGTGGGTTCATCCAGAAATAAAATATCCGGTTTATGAATCAAAGCGCAGCTCAATGCCAGTTTCTGCTTCATACCACCTGACAAAGCTCCTGCCCTTCTTTTCCTGAACGGTTCTATCTGCTGATAGATATCTTTAATTAAATCATAATTCTCCTGAACTGTCGTATGGAACACGGTAGCAAAAAACTCCAGATTCTCTTCTACAGAAAGATCCTGGTAAAGTGAAAAACGACCGGGCATATATCCCACTTTCGTACGAATCTGTTTATAATCCGCTACCACATCCAGTCCGGTAACCATGGCCGTTCCTTTATCCGCCAGCAACAAAGTAGTCAGAATACGGAATAAGGTACTCTTACCGGCACCGTCAGGCCCTATCAGGCCAAAGATTTCTCCCCGTTCCACAACGAAAGAAACTTCTTTCAGCGCCTCCACCTTTCCATAGTTCTTGCCGACTTCTTTCACAACCACTATGGGTTCTCCCTTTTCCATCTCCTTGCGTTTAATTTTTAATCATTAATTTTTCAATGTCACTCCTCCGTACATACCAATCTTCAATGCTCCGTCATTCTTCACGGCAATTTTCACTGCATATACCAGATTAGCACGTTCATTTTTCGTCAAAATCGTTTTGGGAGTGAACTCCGAACGGTCGGAAATCCATGTCACTACCCCCGGATAAGCTTTCTGCTCCGAGTTTCCATAATCAGCATACACAGTTACCTTATCTCCCAATTTCACTTGCGACAACTGTTCGGAGGTAATGTAAGCCCTCAAATACATGCGATCCACTTCAGCCACTTTAAACAAAGGTTTGCCTATTGCCGCCAATTCACCGGCTTCTGCATATTTTGCCAATACTGTACCTTCGATAGGCGACTGGACATGACATTTAGCTAACTGATCCTCCATCTGTGCAACCTGTATGGCAACCGAATTTCCTTGTTCTATCAGGCTATTTGTACTATTCTGCAATGATGATTCCTGTGCGACAAGCTGCCTTTCAAGCAATTTGACTTGTGCATCCCAATCGTCCAGCTGTTTCTGATTCGCCGCTCCTGCAGCAAGCAGATTTTCCACGCGTTTCTTTTCACGTTCAGCCGTTGCTATTTGCTGTTTGGTAGCAGCTATCTGTTTAGCAAGATCCGGACGTTGGCTTTCCACTGATTTCATATTGGCTTCCAGTTGTAGTTTCTTCAAATACAATTGCACCGTATCCACCAGTCCAATCTCCTCACCTGCTTTCAGCCTTGTCCCCTCTTCTACCTCCAGTCGCAACAACTTTCCGGCAGCTTCGGCAGAGACTATCACTTCCGTGGCTTCAAACGTACCGGTTGCATCATAGCTGGGTATTCCCTTACCACAAGCAGCCAACATTATCAATGCCACTCCATACATTCCTATTTTTGTCATTCGTTCCATATCTAAAGAAGTTATATTAATCATTCGTAGTATATTTCAATTGATAAATTCCCATTAACCGTTGAATTTCATGCAACGCTTTCGACTGACGTGCCAAACTCTCATTGGTCAATTCCCGAAGCATCTCGGTCACCGTCAATGTTCCATTCGCCACTTTGGCTTCTGCCGATTTACGAATATTGGTACGCAAACGGATAATCTCATCATCATCCTGCATTTGCTTTTCCAATGATTGGATAGCCTGATCCTGTTGTGTCATCTCCAATCTTGTATTAAAAAGAAATACATCCCGGTTATTATCCAATTGCCGGCGTTTATTTTCAATTACCTTCCGGTCATTCTTCAAGGTGTATAAACTACCGAAATTCCATGAAAGGCGAACACCCGCAATATAGTAAGGAGAAAATTCATTTTTCAGCATATTCAGTCCGGGGTTTCCATAGGCTCCCTGCACAAACAATCCGAACTGTGGAAGATGACGCACATTCAAAGCTTTCTCCTGTACTTGTAATCCGACTCCTTGCGCATTAAACAAAGACAATTCCGGGCGACGAATCTCACTGACAGCCGAAACCTCATCTTGAGGAACAGGTTTCTCCAAAACCGTTTCCTGTGGCAACTTCTCTCCTACCAGAAGTGAAAGCATCTTCAAATATGCCATACGCGATGAAACCAGTTCTACTCTTTTCTGCTTTGTGTTCAGCTGTTCCACTTTCACAGCATCCAAATCGGCCTGATTGGCAATGCCATTTTCTACGTAGGCAGCAATCTGGCGATAATTTCTCTCCAGTTCATCTTGCAACAATGCATTCTGTTTCAACTGCTCATCCAACAAAAGAATTCCAAAATAAAGGTCATTTACACGACTATTCAGCGCATACATATCCACATTCAGCTTTTCTTTCTCTATCTCCGCTTCCGCAGTCGTTTGTTTCTTCTGCATCCGGATTCCTCCGCCATCCCAGATTTTCTGTTGTAACTCCAACATCACCTGATACTGATCTTTTGGCAGTCCTTTCAAATCCACTCCGGGGAGCTTCACCGGAATTTCTGTTACCTCACTCTGATAAGAAGCTTTAGCCGAAAGGGCAAGCTGTGGCAAATATCCTTTTGCCGCATTCTCAAGATTATATTCCTTTGTTTTCTCCACCAGACCATACTGATGTACCAACGGATAATTTTCCTGCGTCTTCCGTTGGCATTCTTCCAACGTTATCTGCGCATTTATTCCCGATACAAACAATAAAAAGGAGAAACTGAAAAACATTCTTTTCATACACATCATTTCTTTAATTTCTTCAAAAGACAAAGATAGAGATTTCAAAGATACATTCACATTCCGATAGTTAGTAAAAATATCCCAATAGTTCGATAAAGAGAAAGAATAAAAGGCTATTTGCTGATTTTTATTATCTTTGACGGAAAAAACAGATAGAGATGGAAAAGAAAATACCATTGAATATAGGTCTCGAAATCTTAGAAAATCCGGATGTCGTCCGACATAACGAATTCCGTTACATATCTCCGCATTTTGGATTCGTAAATAGCTTCGCCCAATTAGAATCCAATCTTATCATACTGGGCCAGCCTTATCGTATCAAAGAAGGACGCATCGCAGTCATCAAACAGGGATATGCACGCGTTTTAATCAACCTGATAGAAGAAACCTTTCAGCGGGACAAGCTACTATTAATTGTTCCGAATTCCATTCTTCAGATTATAGAAGTCTCTCCGGATTTTGATATGCAGATGGTAGCCATGGACGCAGAATTTCTTTCTATAGCCGGAAAAGACAATTTCTTCACTCATCTTTCACAGTTACAGAAAAACCTCATATTATCTCTGACCTCACATGAGTACGACTTGTTTAAGAGTTACTTTGCTTTAATACGGAATATATTACAAGAACCGACATTCCGACGGGAAGCTATTCAATATCTACTGATCAGTATTCTGTGCAATATAGAATATCTTGTCAAAAACAGCAATCAAAAAGAACAGAGCTGCCAGACACATCAGGAAGAGATTTTCCAGCGTTTCATTTCTTTAGTCAATGCTTATAGCAAGAGAGAACGTAATGTTAGTTTTTATGCGGATAAGCTATGTCTCACTCCCCGCTATCTTAACACTATCATCCGCCAAACCAGTCAACAAACAGTAATGGACTGGATAAACCAGTCCATTATATTAGAAGCTAAAGTATTGCTAAAACATAGCAATCTGCTTGTTTATCAAATTTCTGATGAATTGAACTTCCCTAATCCTTCTTTTTTCTCGAAGTTCTTTAAGCGAATGACAGGAATGACACCACATGAATATCAATTCTCGAAATAAAATTTATTTCGAGAATTCCTTAATTCTTTGCTCTTTTTGTGGGGTGGTTCCTTTGAATGAGGCTGTAGCGACTGCAGGGGGGCTACTTGTATAACAGAAA